>CAVTPX010000008.1:0-352500 GCA_963736735.1 uncultured Bacteroidales bacterium
TGGTTCGCTGATCCCACAATCGCCAAATTCGGTGATATCTGGTATATCTATGCAACCACAGACAATGAAATGCTGGGCTCCGGCGCCCCTACAGTATGGTTCAGCAGGGACTTTCAGAACTGGTATAACTATACGATGGAGATTCCATCACTGTCATCAATAAATCTCAGGAACTACTGGGCACCTGATATACTGCAGGGAGAAGACGGCAAATACTACCTCTATTTCGGCAACTGCCAGGCCGGCTGCAATATATACGGTTATGTATCTGAAACTCCCACAGGGCCATGGACAAAACTGTCGGAGAAAGACATCGCTGTCATTCCCACCAACTACCCGAGAAAGGGATTCCCCTCTCTTGACGCGCAGTTCTTCAGGGACAGCGACGGCAAAATATACGGCTACTGGGGCACCTGGGTGCATTATAACGGCGGATACGCTGTCGGGCAGCTTGACAGCAAAACAATGGCATCAATGAGCGCTTCGGAGAATATTCCGCTGGCACAGACCCCGGGACCATTCGAGGCGGCATACATGATGAAGAGAAACGGCAAGTATATCCTGATGTATTCAGGCGCCTCCTGCCACGACGAAACATACAATGTCCGCTATTCGTTTTCTGATAATCCCTATGGACCTTTTACCCCTGGCCTCAATAACCCTATTCTGAGCACAAATGATGATAAATCGGTACACGGTCCCGGGCATCATTCGGTCCTTAAAAACAACGACGATTACTATATCGTTTACCACCGGCACGATTTTCCTTTTACAAGGGGCGGAATGGCAAGACAGGTATGTATTGACAGCATGATCTTCGAGAATGACTCTACAATAAGGACTGTCGTTCCAACTCACGGGGGACCGGCGGCTTTAATGAAACCGGAGGTGCCTGAGGATATTGCCTTCGGGGCAAAGACAACTGCTTCGTCATTTTACGATCTGAAGACGCGCGATAATGATTACCAGTATAAGCCTTCTTTTGCAACTGACAATAATAATGCGACGATGTGGAAGGCTTCCGGGAATACTCTTCCACAAGATCTTGTAATTGACCTGGGTTCAGTCAGGAAGGTGAAAAGGGTCCTTACTAATTTTGAATTTGCAAGTTACTATTACCAGTACAGGATTGAATATTCAAAGGATGGCAGGAAGTGGAAAATGTATGCCGACAGGTCAGCAAACCGCACTTCTGGAAGCCCGATGATTGATGACAATGATGTGTCTGCCCGCTACCTGAAGCTGACTGTTCTGGCAACGGAAAAGACAGGCCTTTATGCCGCTGTATGGAACATCAAGGTTTACAGTACCCTGTTTGATATCCCGTTGCGACTTGTGAACAAAGCCTCGGAGGAGGGCCCTGCAGCCCGGAGTACGAAGCAGCTGCTGTTTGGCTTCGATCTGGATAACATAGAGTATGGTGATCCGCTGACAGCCCTTCCCAATAAAGGGTCAATCGGGGGAGCCTTTTCGAAAAGCGGCGATGTTTCTGTCGGTTGGGATGAGGAAGACGGTATCAAGGCTATCAGTTTCGTACGTGGTGCCCTGACACTTAAAGATGTGCCTGTGCCGAAGACCCTTTCATGGAACGGCTCCTTTACTGTGGCTGCCTGGGTCAAAAACCCGCAGGTTGCCAAAGAAGGCGAGTGCCTGGCATCATGGTGCGACAGGAGACAGTTTAACCTGGCCAATTCGTACAATGCACTCTTCTACAACAGCGGCAATTACGGCGCTGCTGCTCACCTCGACGGCCACTTTGACATGCGTTACAGAAATCTGCCAGCCGAAAACAAATGGCATCATATAGTGCTTACATTTGACGGCGTTGTGGAGAAGATTTATGTCGACGGAGTCCTGGACAACTCCCAGAACATGACTCTGGCATCGGCAACTGACAAAGCGAAGATCATTATCGGCAACTCTGACACAAGAGAGAATTACTCCGGTTATATGGCATCACTGCACATGTATGATTATGCTTTTGACGAAGCCGCGATAAAAGAACTCATGCAGGAGACAAAACCGAAGGCAGCAAAGGGCCCGACACAGGCAGGTGCGGAAGGAACTGGAGATTAAGCAAAATCAACGCTCAATCCTGAATGGCTTTAAATCCTGACTCGGTTTCATTCCTGAAATAAGCTCGGTCAGTAACAGCCCTGTAGCCGGGGCAAGTGTCAATCCCATCATTGAATGACCCGTTCCAACGAACACATTGGGAAAAGCCGGCACCTGACCAATGAAAGGCAATCCGTCGAATGAACATGGCCGGTGACCCTGCCATATCTTTTCAGTTGTAACATTCAATCCCTTTTCCGATGGATAAAATTGGCCTACGGCCTTAATAATTTGCTTTATCCTGGCCTGTTTTATCTTCAGGTCGCCAAAGCCCAGTTCCATGCCGCCTCCGAACTGTGCCATGGATCCTCCCATCGGAGTGACTGCCACGTTGGCATCGGCCAGCAATGCCGGGTAATGAAGGGGACGGACTGTATTTACCTTAAAACTATATCCTTTGCCCGGTTGAACCGCAAGATTTATTTTCAGCTGTTCCATGATTTCTCGACTCCAAAATCCGGCAGTGATCACCAGTTGATCAAAATCAAAAGTTCCCTGCTCAGTCTCAATTGAAATAGCCTTTTGTCCCGATGTGTGAATTTTGCTGACCGTACAATTGCGGACCAGGGTCACACCCGATTTTTCCAATGCGGCAATCAGCGATTTCATCAGTGCTGAAGGATTTAGATGATCGTCGGAGTGGTAATGAAATCCACCTGAAACATCCGGTTTTGAGTCGGACTCCAGCTTGTGGACATCATTGGCGGTCAGTGCTGACACTTCGAGGCCTGCATGACGTGCTATTTCAGCTTCCTCAGATAATTCTTCACCAACCTGCTGAGACCTGTAAAGCAACAACAATCCTTTGTGCCATATTGGAAAATCAAGTTCACCGGAATCTTTCAGTTCAGCATACAAATTTTTACTGAACATACTCAGCTCCTTCAAAAGCGGAACTGATTCGTTTACATGCCTGGCAGTTGAAGCTCCGGCAAACCGAAGATACCAGCGAATAAGGTCCGGATCAGGAGACATCCGGACTGCAACCGGGGATCTTGGATTAAACATGTTTTTAAAACCTTTCCGCAACATCCCAGGCGATGCCATTGGTATCACATGACTCGGAACAATGAGACCGGCGTTCCCGAAGGAGCATCCGTCAGTCAGGTCTCCGCGGTCAATCACAGTAACTTCAGCTCCCTTTTTGCTGAGATACCAGGCGGTAAACAAACCTACAACTCCTCCCCCTACTATTATGATTTTGCTCATTTTATCAATTCAGCTCAACGCATTAAATCACCTGGAAACCAAATGCATACGGATCATCTTCATCATCAATGAATATATTATTGAATCCCGTGATTTTGGCCCAGCCTTCGATGCTTGGGATGATGGCATCCTGGTCCGCCGATTTTGGTAATCTCCTCCACCCTGCCCAAAAACTGGCTGCCGATAATGCTCTCATGCAAAAACTTATCGCCTTTGTGCAGTTTTCCCCGCGCCGTCAGTTGTGCCATACGGGCTGAGGTACCGGTTCCGCACGGGGAACGGTCGATGGCTTTATCGCCATAAAATACTGCGTTCCGGCCATCTGCCTCTGCAGATATTGTTGCACCGGTCCATTCAATGTGGCTGACTCCTGAAATCTGCGGATTCTCCGGATGGTGAAAAGTATATTTTTCATTTATAAGCTTTCGCAATGGTCGGCTGAAAGCGATCAGCTCATCGGCCGAATAGTTTTCGAGTCCTTTGAAATTTTCCTGCGGATCGATAATCGCATAAAAGTTTCCGCCATAAGCCACGTCAAACGTCAGTTTACCCAACTGCGGAGACTCAATTTCAAGGTCTTTGCCGGCCAGGTAAGAAGCCACATTTGTAAGCTTTACCGAGGCTACTTTCCTGCCATTCATCCGGTATTCCACTTTTATCAATCCTGCCGGGGCCTCAACCAGCAATTCACCCGGTCTTTTCGGTGTAACCAGGCCCTGTTCAATGGCGACAGTAACCGTACCGATTGTTCCGTGACCGCACATGGGCAGGCAACCGCTGGTTTCGATAAACAAAATGCCCATATCGTTTGCAGGGTCAGAAGGAGGAAAAATTATGCTTCCCGACATCATATCATGTCCGCGGGGCTCGAACATCAGATCCTTTCCTGATCCAGTCGAACTCTTTCATAAAATGAAGACGTCGTTCGAACATATTTTTTCCTTCGAGAACAGGAGCACCACCTGCGATTACCCGAACCGGATTTCCACAGGTGTGGGCATCAACACAAAAAAATGTTTTTGAAGCCACGGTGGTTATTTTTTAATCGGTTCGTTCGATAATTGTCCGTCAACCCTTCTCCAGATATTCAGAGGATTGGCATCTTTTAGTTCGTCAGGCAGATACTCATCCGGAGCATCCTGAAATGCCACCGGACGCACAAAACGTTTTATCGCATCCACACCGACTGAGGTAAAACGACTGTCTGTTGTTGCCGGAAACGGACCGCCATGCTGCATTGAATAACCAACCTCAACACCTGTGGGCATTCCGTTGAAAATCAATCGTCCGACAACTTCCTGAATAATCTCAATTTGTTTCCTGAACTTTTTGATGTCATCCGGAGTCGCCATCACTGAAGCGGTTAACTGTCCCCGGAAGGTCTTCAAAACTGCAGCCAGTTCATCCGTTCCATCGCATTCGATCAGGAGCGAAAATGGCCCGAATATTTCTTCAGCGAGATTCGGATTTGCAATAAAATCCATTCCCGATACTTTTGCAACTACCGGTCTTCCGCGCAATTCAGCCGAAAGCAGTTCCGATTCAGCCAATTTTACGACCTCCCTGTTTTCGAAAATCTGTTTGGTTTTGCGCTCATAATTGTTGCTGATATTCTGATGCAGCATTTTTTCAGGCAAAAGCTGACTGATCTGTTTAGCCAATTCAGTTTTAAGCACCTCGGTTTCTGCTGATTTCAAAGCAATCAAAACTCCGGGATTTGTGCATAATTGACCCGCGCCAATGCTGACCGATTTAGCAATTGTTGCAGCAAGCAGTGCAGGATCTTCCTTTATTTTTTCGGGAAGAAGTAATACAGGATTCACACTGCCCATCTCAGCAAAAACAGGGATAGGCTCTTCACGCTTGCGGGCCAGCTCGTATAAGCTTTTCCCTCCGGAAAATGAACCGGTGAAGGCTACCGATTTCACTGCAGGATGAAGAACCAGCTCCTGGCCAATTGAGAAATCGAACGCATTGAGTGAGGAGAAAACACCATCAGGCATACCCGTTTTTTTGGCTGCCCGGATGATTGCCCCTGCAACCAGCTCATTTGTGCCGGCGTGATAGGGATGAGCCTTAACGATGACCGGGTTACCGGCAGCCAGGGCTGAAGCTGTATCTCCTCCGGCCGTGGAAAAGGCCAGTGGAAAGTTGCTTGCCGTGAATACCACCACCGGTCCGACAGCCTGCAACATTTTCCTTACATCCGGACGAGCCGCAGGTTTGCGCTCGGGCATTGCCGGGTCTATCGAAGCCTCGACCCAGTTGCCATCGTCAACAACGGACGCAAACAGGCGAAGCTGACTTACAGTTCGTCCGCGTTCTCCCAGAATACGCGTCTCCGATAAACCTGACTCGGCGCAGGAACGCTCAATCAGCTGAGCCCCCAAGAGCTCAATTTCATCGGCAATAGCCCTGAGAAAAGCCGCACGTTCTTTGCCGGTTTTTCTTTTGTAGTTTGCATAGGCCGAAACAGCCTTTGTAACTGCAATGTCCATTTCAGATTTTGTTGCCTGAACAAATAATTCAGGAAGCTCCTGAAGCGTTGCAGGACTGAAAGTTTTAAAAGTCAGTGAGCCTTCAGCAGCTAAATCAAATCCGATATAGTTCTTTCCGTGTATCATGTCGTTCGATTTAAAGATTCAGATAATCGGGTAACTGAGGGCGGTTTGCCAGAGCACTGTTCAAAATATTCAGGACACGGCTGCGTTCTTCACCAACCAACGGCAGGCGCGGGGCACGGACAATTTCATTGCCAAGTCCGGTGAGCGTCTCTGCCAGTTTTATATTCTGTACAAGTTTGGTTGATACATCAAGTTCGAGCACTGGTAAAAACCAGCGGTAAATTGCAAGCGCTTCCTTATATTTTCCCGCTTTCACAAGCCGATAAACAGCGACTGTTTCGCGCGGGAAGGCACAAACCAGTCCTGCGACCCAGCCATCGGCACCCATGAGCAGACTTTCCATACCGAGGGTATCAACACCGGTCAGAACGGCAAACCGGTCACCAAATGCACTTTTCATCCGGGTCACATTCGAGATATCGCGGGTTGATTCTTTCACAGCCTGAATTGTTGGCAAATCTTCCAGCTGGCGGAACATATCCGGGGAAATCCAGATTTTATAATCAGCCGGATTGTTGTATAAAATGATTGGCAATTCAGTCGCCTGAGCAACTGCACGCAGGAAAGTTACAGTTTCGCGATCGTCAGAAGTATAGCGCATTGGCGGTAAAAGCATTAAACCGTCGGCACCGTTGCCGCGGGCACGGACGGCTGCCTCAATGGCGGCTCTGGTCGACTGTTCTGCAACATTCATCAATACCGGTACTTTTCCGGCAACAGCTTTGATTGTATGTACCAGCAATGCATCTTTTTCCTCCTGAAGCAAGGTGCTTGCCTCGCCCAGTGAACCTCCCAGGATAATTCCATCGACACCGGCATCGAGTTGTGCTTTCAGGTTCAGGTCAAAGGCTGCAAAATCCAGCTGATCACCGGCTGTAAATTTGGTTGTGACTGCGGGGAAAACCCCTTTCCATTCGAACTTCATTTCTTCGGGTATTATTTGTTTATTAAATTCAATTAAGTAATAAAAGACATGGATATCTTTTTCTGCAAAGTTATTTAGACTGAATCCAGATAATACCTTGATCTTATCCTGAACTAATATTATCTTACCGGTGTTTACAGATAAAATATAATCATTCGGAATATTTCATACCATTAAGGTGGAAGTGAAATATAAAGAGAGTGCAACATGAAGATTCTTCCTTTTAAAATTGCGAAACCTGTCAATGAGTCATTCTGGATTCAGAACGATCATATGCCGCACCTTTATGACATTCTACATCAACATGATGAGTTTCAGATCACCCTGATCCAGGAAGGCACCGGCAATGTGATCGCGGGTAACCGTATTCATGAATTCAGTCCCGGAGATATTTTTGTGTTTGGCAGCAAATTGCCGCATGCATTCCGTAACGACCCGGTCTATTACAACCCGGATAACAGGTTGATAGCACGGTCGTTCTCGGTATACTTCGAATGGAAAAACCTGGGTTCAGAATTTCTTGGACTTCCGGAGACAAAGACATTGACTGAACTGATGCAAAAATCAGAACGGGGTATTTTTTATGCCGGCAGCAGCAATCAGGAGATTGCACAAAATTTGATAAACCTGGGCAATGAGAATGAGCTTTCCCGGTTGATTTTGCTGCTGACGATACTCAACCAGCTGGCAAACTCGGGTGACAAACAAATTCTTGCTACTGAAGGTGCCTATAACAATATGAATGAAACCGATGAGAAAAGAATGGATGCGGTTTACAGGTTTACCCTGAATGAATTTCACCGTCCGATTTCATTGAATGAAGTTGCTATGGTGGCAAATATGACAGTAAACTCTTTTTGCCGCTATTTTAAAACCCGGACCCGGAAATCGTATCTCGATTTTCTGACTGATTACCGGATCGGGTATTCATGCAAGTTATTACAGCAGGAAGAGTATAGTATTTCGGAGATTTGTTACCGGGTAGGGTTTGGAAATTTATCGAATTTTAACAGGAAGTTCAGGGAAATAAACCAGTGCACGCCAAAGGAATACCGAAAAAAACAGGAACTATCGTGATAATAAACAATGAAAAATCTGCTACTTCATAAAACAGAAACAACAGTCGGAAAGGCGGGATCGGTGTTGTTTTTAGAATTTTGCCTAACTTGTTGTGAAGAATTAATAACAGGAAGCCATGAAAAGATTACTGTTTCTGTTCTTTACCGCGGCTCTGATGACAATAACGGTCACAGGGCAACAGGTTCCGGATACGACCTATAATCCGGCAATAACAAACCCTGCATACAAAACAGGCAGCGGCCCACTGATTTTTATTGACGAAGGACATTTTAACTTCCATACAAGAGGCGACAGGTATCTCCCCTTTGCAATGCTGCTTGAAAATGACGGATACCGGACTGAGGCATACAGTGGCCGGTTTGACACTGAGAGGCTCGGCAGGGCGAGCATCCTGGTGATCTCGAATGCTCTGAATGAGATAAACACGGAGAGATGGTACAAACCAGTACTTCCGGCATTTACCCCCGAAGAGGTTGAGACCGTCAGGCAATGGGTAGAAAAGGGTGGTTCGCTCTTTCTGATTGCCGACCACATGCCTATGGGAGGTGCTGCAGCCGGGATGGCGGAAGCATTCGGATTCGGGTTCACCGACGGTTTCGCAGCTGACACTGCCAATCCCGGACCATCGCTGTTCTGCAGGGCTGAAAACACTCTGACAGATAATGTGATCACTAACGGAACCAACGCAGGAGAGCGGGTCGACAGCATCTACTCCTTCACCGGACAGGCATTCACAATACCTGATGATGCCTCATCCATCCTGAAATTCTCAGACAGGTATACCCTCCTCCTCTCTGATACCGCATGGGTATTCAATCGCAGTACAAGGTACCAGAAGATTGCAGGCTGGTCACAGCTTGCATATAAGCAGTATGGCAAAGGCAGGGTTATAGCTGCCGGAGAAGCTGCCATGTTCACGGCGCAACTTGCAGGCCAGCAGCAGGCGAGGGTCGGAATGAATGCCCCGTATGCCGTTTACAACCACCGGCTGCTGCTCAATATAATTCACTGGCTTGATTTGCAGCCTGTGCGCCAGGCAGACTGATAATACCCAGCGTCTGTAGAGACAAAATCAGTTACTGAAGAAAAGGATAGCCTTCCTTACATCTTCAAAGAGCGGGTCTTCTCTAGCCGGACGTAGCCTCCTGTTTTGCTGTCAGTTCTTTCCTAACCGCATTGACCAGATTTGCATAATTTTCGTTCAATTTCCCTGGCAGTATCTGTTACTGAGAGGCCTCCGCAGCCTGTACAGCGCAGCTCCCTGGGAAGGGCTGCGCCCACACTGTCCATTGCTTTTATGACCTCATCAAGGGGAATTACAGTATCGACACCTGACATAGTGATATTTGCAGATGTAAGGCCGTTCACTGCGCCAAGGATATTTTTCCCCAGGCAGGGTACCTCTACCCTGTTTGCAACAGGATCGCATATCAGTCCGAGCATATTCTGCAGGGCGAAAGAGGCTGCACTGACAGCCTCGGTGGCGTTACCTCCCAGAAGCTGCACCATGGCTGCAGCAGCCATGGCGGAGGCTGCTCCGCATTCAGCCTGGCAGCCTGCCACCTCGGCGGAGAAGGTCGACTGAGAGGCGATAAGGACTCCGATCATACCGGCAGACAATACCGCCTTAACACACTCCTCTTCGGTAAAATCGTGACTGTCGGCACACCCTGTAATGGCACCGGGAACAACACCGCAGGACCCTGCAGTAGGTGCTGCCACTATTTCCTGAAAGGAGCTCTTTGACTCCATCACAGCCATAGTATTCCGTATCACATTATTCATAAGGGGAGAATCAAATATTCTGCCTTCTGTGACCGCCTTTCCGATCAGGTGCGACTGCCTGCCAAGTATCCTGTCGTGATAAGATGTACCTTCCAATCCCTTCCTAACTGAGTCATTCATGACATCATAAACGACTGATGTAAGCCTCCATACCTCCTTTTCATCAATATTTCCACGCCGGGTTTCATACATCACCGCCATCTCCCACAGCTGTGTATCGCCTGCTGGCATGGACCTGATCAGCTCAGAGGCAGTTGTAAAAGGAGCACTGCAATTCTTCCCCGATAAAACCGGCAAAAAAGGAGTTGCATAATAGAGTTCTGCAGAATGAAAGCCGGAAGATATCTCCTCTCTTTTTTCCTTACTGACCGGCCCGGAGGTTTTTATATTTACAAGCGTGCCATCATTATCGGTGGCTGTGTAAACCGCTTCGATTCCGATACTTTTATAGGTGCCTTCTATCTGTTCCGGGAGTGTCCCGACTATATCCCTGCTCAATCCCTTTATCAAAAAGAAAAACTCAAAATATCCTCCCTGAATGTCAACCCCGAAGCCGTTCAGGTGAGTCATTTTCACCATTCCTCCGCCGGTTGAGATTGCGGTTATCTCAAGTCTCCTGCCGTTAACGGATTCCAGTGTCAGCCGGTATGTATTCGGATGAGTGGCAGGATAATCGCGTATTTCAAATTTCAGATCAATCCCCTGTGCTTTTATAAGTGAGAGTGAGTCCTTCATCTTCGAAGATGAGGCTTCGAGTCCCAACAGTCCTGCGGCAATACCGATATCAGATCCCTGGCCGTCATAGGTTGTTGCCAGGGAGCCACCGGGGGTAAATCCGACAAGCACACTTTTTATCTCCTCACCAAGCAGTTCTGCTGCCAGCCTGCCGATCCTTGCAGAAGCGGCAGTGTGAGAACTTGAGGGGCCCCGCATTATTGGCCCCAGGACATCATTGAATATACTTACGGGAGGTGCTATTTCAGGGGTCATAGTACAATTTTTTGGCCAGTTTCGTCAAGGCAGGCTTTTTTATATGCAAACACTGCCATGGCAAGATCCTGTATCGCCAGGCCTACGCTCTTGAATACAGTTATTTCATCAGGGGAGGTCCTGCCTCCAATCTTCGAGATAATCAAATCACCTAATTCGCCTTTATAATTATCGGGGTTAAATGTCCCCTTAATAATTGGCACCGTAATATCCCCGCTTTCGGAAAAGCATGACTCCTTCTGATCGACGAACAGGGAGGCTACCGAAAAGAGCTCATCAGGCAATTCCTGCATTTTCGGGTTGTAGGAGCCGACCGCATTAATGTGTACTCCTTTTTTTAGCATATCAAGGGGAAACAGGGGTTTTCCGGAGGGGGTTGCGGTGCATATTATATCAGCTTCCTTCAGGCAGGACAGGTCAGTGGCGTGTACTAATTCAATATCAGAACGTGACTTGAAATAGTCAATAAACCTCCTGACAGAGTCCGGATTAAGGTCATAGATGTAAGCTCTTTTGACAGCCCTTTCACAGCAAACAGCTTCGAACTGGGTATATCCCTGAGCTCCCGCACCGAACAGGGCAAGAACGGAGGAATCTCGGCGCGACAGCAGCCTGGTTGCGATACCTGATGTTGCGCCTGTCCGCAGAGCAGTAAGGTAGGTCCCGTCCATCAATCCTATAATGGAATTGGTTTTGGAATTTATCAATAGCACTATTCCCTGAATTGCAGGAATACCGTGCAGTTCTTTCCCCTTGCTCTGGCTGATAAGCTTGACCCCGATATAATCTTCGGAAGGAAGAAAAGAGGGCTTATAAAAGAGTGAGAGTTCATCACTGCCGAAATCAGTAACGGTTCTGACGGGCATCCGATACTTCCCCAGAGATAAATCGCTGAAAGCCAGCCTCATCACGTCAATGGCTTCCTCCATGGAGATGAGTTCCTTTATATCTGCGGAGGTCAGGAGCTTTATGTTCTGCATCACTTTATATAAGAGGTAAGCCTGTTTTTAAGTTATTGACTGTTGCCATAGTCAGAGAGCAAATAAAATGATATTATTCGTGTTAAAGGTATGCATATCAATCTGGTTTTTCAGTTCTTGCCTTGACAACAAGCTCTTTCTCCTGTGTTTGTCCGTCGACTTCCATTATTATCTTGTAGGTTCCCGGATCGATGAACTGTTTATATGCATAAAAATAGGGCAAACGACTTTCGACATTTTTGACTATCAGGTCCCATCTGAACTGGTTAAGCCCCTTTAATCTATTCTCAGACCTTGTCCATACAACGTTTCCGCTTATATCAATAATCTTAAAAGTTGCAATACAATCTTTTAATAAGATAAAAGAAAACTGAACTTTCTCAACTGTTCTGAAATTTACGGCATTGTACATATCGGTGAACCATGGTAAAGTAGCTTCCGGGACAGAGAGGAGAAGGTTTTCCTGTTTCAATGATCCTCCGGCAAATGATTCATGAACCGGGTTAAGACTCATTTTGTAAATTCCTCTTCCGTAGGTTGAGATGACTATATCCATTGCATCCTTCTGAATTTCAATATCAGAAACAGGCACTGATGGCAGATTTGGACCAAGCAATGACCATTCCGCTCCCCGGTTTAAAGAGAGATAAACACCCCTGATGGTACCCAGGTACAGAATATCTTCAAAAAGAGGATCTTCGACGATCACATTTGCAATCTCATCAGGAAGATTACTGTGTAACGACTTCCATGTCTTCCCGTAGTCTTCAGAAACATATACATATGAGCCAAGATCATCATAATTTATTCCTGTCAGGGTGATGTAAACCCTCGATTCTTTAAACTTTGACGGAAAAATACTTCTTATATAATTGTTTGGCAGTCCGGTTGAGGATTCCAGCCATGAAACACCATCGTTCATTGTAATCCAGAAAGCTCCCTTATCCATGCCAATATATATTAATCCCTGCCTGAGAGGCGATTCAGCAATTGCTCCGGCAGCTGTCGATTTTTTTCCCGGATCTGATGATATCGACATGTCTCCGCTTATTAACTTCCAGGTGTCGCCACGGTCCATACTCTTGAATATATAATTACCTGCATGGTATAATGTTAACCGATTATGTGGTGAGATAAAATAAGGGGTAATGTAGTTATACCTGAGCTCTCCTTTATAACCTTCAGGAAGTTGTGGCTGGATCCCTTTTGATTCTTCGGCGGCGACATCCTTTCGCATAATACCCCCATTTTGAGAGCTGAAATAAACAGTATTCGGATCTTCCTGATCAACCTGTGTAACACACCCGTCACCTCCACCCCATGCATCTATCCAGATGTATTTCCATTTATCCGGAAATGCCGGGTTCCACTCATCATCAGGCCCGTACACAGTGGCATCGTCCTGAGTTCCACCATATACATTATATTTTTTACCCGGGCCTGTTGTAACATCATAGAATTCTCCCACAGGGATGTTATTATAGTGCATCCAGGTAGATCCCCGGTCATAACTTACGTATAAACCTCCGTCATTAGCAGCGGCGATATGCTTTGAGTTGGCCGGATTAATCCAGAATTCGGTTTGATCGAGGTGAAATATATCAGCAGTGCTTGGATTGATATGAAAGATATCTCCTCCCACCAGATCAAACGATTTTCCTCCGTCTGAGCTATGGGCAATCCTGATACCCATGCCATAAATCTCATCATCATCCTGAGGGTTAACGCAGATATCTGTGAAGTACCATCCTATTTCGGAAAAAATCATAAGATCTTCTTTATGAGTTCTGTTCCAGGATATACCGCCATCGGTTGTAAGGTATACTTCCGCGGTACCATTTTCTTCCTTTTTCAGGTTGTCGACAAGCACATAAACCTTATCGGGATTAGTATATGAAACGGCAATACCAATACGACCTGTCTTCGGGCCATGGGGGAGACCTCCGCTCAACTTTGTCCATGTTTTACCTCCATCGATACTTTTATGAACCGAGCTTTTCGGACCGGAAACCTCTGGATACATCTCCCACATTGAGGCATAAATAATATTCGGGTTTGATTCTGATATTACGATATCATTACCACCCGTTTTCTCATCTATGTAGAGTACATGTTCCCAAGTTTTTCCACCATCAATTGTTCTGTATATACCGCGGTTTTTGTTGGGAGTCCATAAATGGCCAAATACTGCAACAAAAGCAATGTCAGGGTTTTTGGGATGGACTTTTATTTCACCGATGTGCCACGAATCAGGCAGACCAAGATATCTCCAGGTTTCCCCGCCGTTGTCCGACCTGTAGATTCCATCGCCCGGAATAGTAAAGTTTCTCGGTTTTTTCAGATTGTCGCCTGTTCCCAGATATATGATCCGGGGATTTGAAGGAGCTAATGCAAAGTCTCCAATACCGCTTGAGGCAATATCCGGGAGTATTGGCTGCCATGAGAGACCATTATTGGTTGTTTTCCATATATTGCCCGAACTGAACCCGACATACATTGTACCGGGATTAGCCGGATCGATCTGAAAACAGTCGGCCCGTGCCGAATTAACCACGGGACCAAGAGTTATCCATTCAAGGTTAAACGCTGTTTCTCTTTTAAGTTTCTGATAAGCAGGGAATGAAGATGTCAGAGGTGAAACTTCCTGAGCGGGCAGGAATAATGCCGTGGTAAAGACCACCAAAATAACTAAAGACATCTTTTTCACGGGCAGCAGCATGATGGCATAGCTCATCCCATCGGGCAACACGATCCGGCCATCCTTAACCGACATCCTGTTGAGTATGACATCGGAGTTTACCACATCGTAATCGTAGCCATTCCCTAAACCCTTGATCCGGGGTTTTTCCGGCACATCATGGAAAAGAGGGAAGAAATTAGGGGCCTGGTCACCATAATAGTAGCAGACATCTCCCACAAACAATCCTTGCTGAAGCAGATAGCTGCACCTGGAGAGATAGTCCATAAAGGGATTGGATTTGTCCCACCAGGTTGTACCGGGGTTCATATCGAACCCGGCATGATAGGTTCTGCCAGGGAAGACCATCTTCAGGATTTGTGCTCGCAAAAGTATGGAAGGTAATATTGTTGAGCCCTTCGCAAAATGCCCGGTCTACCACTTTTTTCATATCAAACGGAGAGTCCTTCCATCTTCTCCAGGTAGTGAACGACTCTGCATCAACGATTTTTTTACCATAAATATGAGAAGCGCTTGCTACCTCTTTGATTAAAAACATGTTCCTGTGCTTGATCCAGAATTCGCCGCGTGGAACTGACACAGCGCCCAGTGCCTTCAGAGCGTCAACCGGGCAGGTTTCCCAAACCGGAGGGCCCGGACCGCCGGATTCAGAAACGAGTTCTGCATTATATTTCTTCAGGAATTCAGTGCCTGTCTGATAATGACTGTAAATAAGCTGATCGCTGACTGTTTGCCGGAAATCGTAAAGGAAGCGGTCTGTGCTGTTCCTGATATCCCATCCTGCCAATGCAGGCAGGTATTTCTCTATTTCATAACCCCTTCTCTCCAGGAAAATGGAGGGAAATGAATCGGTCCATGGAGTTCCTTCAGCCAGTTCCATACTGTCGAATTCAAAATAGGCAAGTCCCGCTTCCGCTGAATTCTCAGGGGTTACACCAAGCCTGTCCATGAAGTATTTCAAATGTCTTATAGTTGCCTCAGGGTCGAAAAAATCAATAAACAGGCCATTCGAATTGGGTGAAGGGACAATCAGTTCCTGGCCGTTATTTGAACATACAAATCTCAGTATGATCCATTTCCCTTCCGGAACTTCCCATTTTAATTTACCATCCTTAAAAAATGGAGTAAGACTCACCACCCGGGAAACATCATCGATTTTCATTTCTGCACTATACGGAACGGCAAGCACTGAAACATCCTTGTAGAAAACAGGTGTATCACGGTCTTTCATCGGACAGCCTTCGGGGAACTTTGGAAATGGCAGATCAATTGAGAGAGCCCGTGGGCCAGCTACCTCAACTTGGGAGAAAAAAAGGTTTTTAGATGCCCATTCGGGTGTCACCCATGATCCTCCTGCATTCCACCCGCTTGAGGCAACAATGCCAATGCTCATTTTTAATCTCTTTCCTTCGGATATAGCATGTTTTATAAGGCTGACAGATTCATCTCCCAGAAATGCTCCCCCCGCGGGAATAAAAGTTGGATTATGAACAGCTGCCACATCCCAGATTTCCGCCCTGTTTATTCCCTTTGATTTCATGGCCTCCAGATCCCGGGTAATCGATGTGGCGGACATATTCCCATTCAGCCAGCACCAGAAAGCGCCCGGCCGGTATGACATGGGGGTATTGACGAATTCATCCGTCAGTTGTTGAAAGCTTTCAACTTTCCTGTCAGAGCTATTTTTTTGAATCTGCGGATCTGAGCAACCTGATATCAGCAAACTCAATAATATAAAATACTTTAGATTCATACTCAGATTTTAGTTTCTATTATTATCCATTATACTAGAATAACTCCGGGTATCGCCGCTTAATAATCTCCTTTTCATCTGCATTCAATTGTCCGATATCAACTGGTTCATCATGTGGACGTGTTCCCTTCTGGTTTACACGAACAACGGTGCTTAAAGTAAAAAACGGTTCCCCATTAATTCAAGTTCCTTATCTTTTGATAAAACGGCAACCATTTTCAGATCCGACCCTTTGCGAATGACCCGGGTAGTAAAACCACAAAGTCGAAATCCCATTGCATAACCGGTTCCTGGGCACCTGCGACCAGTGATATCACAAAAAATAATATTGATAGCAGCTTTTTCATTCTTGATTTCTTTTCACTTGTATCCGGCTAAAATTAATGTAAAATTATTTACGATATAGTTTATATTTCAGGTAAGTAATCGCTTGTTTCCGTTTCCTAATAATCCTATTTTAGGATAATGATAATTTCGAATAATACAGTAGTTATATTCCAACTGGTTGCACGGGATCAATCCCTCATTCCGCTTTGTAAGCAGCTGGTGCCCTGCACTTATGAAAACAATTAATTAATCACCTGATAAAAAAGATAAAGATGAGTAAAAACGTTCAAAAGCTAATTATTCTATTCTTTTGTCTCGGGAGTTCAGGTTGGATGTGTGCCCAGGATAATGCCACACCTCCTGAGATCAGGTTAAAATCATGGGAAAATCATCAGAGGCTTAAGGAAGAATCACCCTTCAGGAATTTAATCTGGCGGAGCACGGGGCCGGAGTTTTGCGGTGGAAGGATAGAGGCAATCGCCTGTCATCCCGACGAGCCATACACGTTCTATGTAGGAGCCGGATCAGGGAATCTGTGGAAGACAATAAACAACGGCACAACCTGGGAACCAATATTCGAGAATGAATCGACTTTTGCAATAGGGTGTGTCACGATAGCCCCATCAGATCCGAAAATTTTATGGATTGGTACCGGTGAGGTGCTGATGGCAAGAAGCTCATATGCAGGGACGGGGGTTTTTAAATCCACTGATGCGGGAAAAACCTGGCAGAACATGGGGCTACATGATTCGCACCATGTGTCGCAGATCGTAATAGATCCAAAGAACCCGGATGTTGTGTATGCTGCATCGCTGGGGCGTAATTACGGACCCAACCAGGAACGGGGAGTTTTTAAAACAACAGATGGGGGAAGGAATTGGGAGAAGGTTTTGTATATATCCGAACATGTGGGAATCGTAGAGCTTGAGATGGATCCATCGGATAACAAAACCATGTATGCAGCAGCCTGGGAAAGGGAAAGGAAAGCCTGGAATAATGTTGCCTTTGGAGAGGGAAGCGGCTTGTATAAAACAACAGATGCAGGCAAAACATGGAAGCGATTGACAAAAGGACTTCCTGCCGGGGAATATACAGGGCGTTTCGGATTAGCAATTGCACCTTCCGATCCTAAGATTATCTACGCACTCCTGGATAATCATGAACCTCCTCCGGCAGGGACGGATCGTCAGGGGACAGGCGAGGTCTACCGGTCTGATGACAAAGGTGAAACGTGGCGGAAAATGCACAAGGATATGGTGCCCACAACAATCGGTTGGGATTTTTGTCTACTCAGGGTTTCTCCTGATAATCCGGATGAAATATATATTTTGGGAGGAAAGCTTCTCCATTCAACGGATGCAGGGAAAACTTACAAGGAAACCGGAGAAACAATCGTACATCTTCTCTCCCATGATATCAGGGTAATGCATCTGGATATGCATGAGATGTGGATCGATCCGAAAAATCCCAACAGACTGCTTCTCGGAAACGATGGGGGATTTTACATATCACATGATAGAGGAAATACGTGGTTACACCTTAACAATTTTCCAATAGCAGAAATTTATGCTGTATGGGTTGATATGGATAAACCATACAATATCTACGCAGGTACTCAGGATAATGCTGCTCTTTACGGACCGGGCAATCACAATGTCAAAGACAGATTAACAAGATACGGCGTGGAAGATCCCTGGAAAGATGTTTATCTCGACCAATGGGGAGGAGGCGACAGCTACTTTACATACCGGGATCCCCTCGACCATGATATCATTTTCTTTGAGCATCAGTTCGGGGATCTCAGACGCAAAAATATGAAGACAGGAGAGACAACAGATATCAGACCCACCGCCAGGGAGGGAGAGCCTCAGCTGAGATACAACTGGATGACTCCATATTTCATTTCCGATTACAATAAAGTCACCCTGTATTATGCTGCCCACAAGGTCTTCAAATCAACCGACAGGGGTGACAGTTGGACATGCATAAGTCCGGACCTGACAACAAATCCTGGTCCTGAAAAACAGGGCAATGTTCCTTACGGAACCATCACTATGTTATCGGAATCTCAGCTAAAACAGGGCCTGATCTATGCAGGAACAGACGATGGAAATGTCCAGGTTACAACTGATGACGGAAAGAATTGGAAGCTTGTCAATGAAGGACTTCCCCCTAAATGGGTGAGCCGGGTAGTTGCCTCTCAGCATGAGACCGGAACTGTTTTTGTGAGTCTGACCGGCTTCAGGGAAGATGACTTCAATACCTATCTGTTCATGTCAGAGGATTTCGGTACAACATGGATATCCATCTCTGGAAACCTGCCCTCTGAAGGGATTAATGTCATTCGTGAGGACCCCCGCAATAAGAATATCCTGTATGTCGGAACAGACCTGGGGGTTTATGTAACGCAAGACAGAGGAAATACGTGGCATTCACTATGCAACAATTTGCCGACGACCCCGGTACACGACATGGTGATCCATCCTCGTGATCATGAGCTTGTTATCGGCACCCATGGCCGAAGCTGTTTTGTCCTGGATGTCAAACCTATCCAATAATAAGACAGGGTTCGAAATATCAGGTATTCAGCGATGCCAGAGTCAGAATCGTAAACGCAGGCAAAGGAGTTTTATCTGACCGAAAAGATCAATGAAAATAACTGAAACAATGAAAAATTACCTGATTTTGCTATTAATAAGTTGTTTGTTTTTTTCAACATTCAGCCCGACTGTCGGCTGCCAAACTTTAGAGAATGAAGTGGATGGAAAGTCTTTGAACTCCACAACAAAGCTCTGGTATGAAGAGCCGGCATCAATGTGGACCGATGCCCTTCCAATCGGTAACGGACGTCTCGGCGGAATGGTCTTTGGCCGTACACATGAAGAGCTTATTCAGCTGAATGAGAATACTGTATGGGCCGGCGGTCCGTATAATTCAAACGGTAAAGGTGGCTATTCCTCTCTTGACTCCATCAGGAAACTTGTTTTTGAAGGTAAAGGAAAGGAAGCAGAACAATTGTTTGAGAAGACAATGATGTCAAGGAACTGGGAAACGGCTGCTTACCAGCCACTTGGAAATCTGAGGATACTCTCTCCGGGGCATGCAATAGTCTCGGATTACAGGCGTGAGTTATTGCTCGATTCTGCTCTTGTCAGGGTTTCATATAAGGTTGCCGATGTGCTGTTTACCAGAACAGCCTATTGTTCTTCGGTTGATCAGGTAATGGTCATAAGGATTGATGCCTCCAAACCTGGCAGTATAAACAATTACTACCAGTTGGAGGGAGTTACAAATCCCACGGGCACTCTTGATGAAAAGTGGGGGATTTCTTCCGGGGGTGATAATACACTATTATTGAGCGGAGTAACAAGGAGCTTTGATGCTTCCGACAAGCGTTTGAATTATGAGGGACGGATAAAAGTTGTTGCGGAGGGCGGAAAAGTCGAAATAATACTTAAAGATAATAACCCTTATATAAGAGTAACCGGGGCAAATTCTGTCACTCTTTACCTTACGGCTGCCACTAACTTTATAAAGTATAATGATGTTTCAGGAGATCCGGTGGCTAAGAATGACAAGGTCTTCAAAAATATTGAAAACAAGCAATATAAAGACATTCTGTCCGACCATATAAGAGATTTTGGGACTCTTTTCAACCGGGTTTCGCTAAACTTATCAATGAAGGAAACAGCTGATGTAAGTACCGGTAAACGTTTTGCATTATTTGCAGAGGATCAGGATCCGAACTTTGCGGCGCTGTTCTTCCAGTATGGACGTTACCTGATGATCAGCTGTTCGAGACAGGGTAATATTCCCGCCAGCCTTCAGGGTATCTGGAATAAGGACATGAATCCGGCCTGGAACGGTGGTTATACAACAAATATTAATTTCGAGATGAACTACTGGCCTTCGGATCTTACAAACCTCTCTGAATGCAGGGAGCCGCAGCTAACAATGATAAAGAATATGCATGAGACAGGAAGCGAAACTGCCAGGCTTAACTATAACGCCGACGGATGGATATTCAACCTTAATACCGATATATGGCTTGCCAGCGCTCCGATATATGGTGCATACTGGGGAAGCTGGTCCGGAGCAGCCGCATGGTTTTGTGACGATGTATGGGATCATTACCTCTTTACCGGGGATACATCATACCTGAATGAATATTATTATCTGATGCGTGATGCCGCATTGTTTTTCGACCAGACACTGGTGAAACACCCGAAATACGGATGGCTGGTGCCAAATCCTTCCGGTTCACCGGAAAATGGTCCCGGAGGAGATCCGCTATGGACCACAAACCCTGACGGTACAAGGAACAGGCCGATTGGTATCTGTGCCGGTTCAACAATGGATAATGCACTTATAGGCGAGCTATTCACACATTTCATTGAAGCTTCCACATTGCTAAAGAAAGACAAGCAGTTGAGGGAATCAGTAGCGAAGAAGAAGAGTCTCCTGGCTCCATATCAGGTGGGACGGTATGGACAGTTACAGGAATGGCTTGAGGATGTTGATAATCCTGAAGATCGTCACAGACACACTTCCCAGCTCTGGGGATTGTATCCCGGAATTTCAATAGATCCGATAAAAACTCCCCGAATAGCTGAAGCATCTAAAGTTGTACTTGAGCATAAGGGAGATGAATCAACCGGTTGGGCAATGGGATGGAGAATAAACCTTTGGGCAAGATTACTTGACGGAACCCGCGCTTACAAGCTTCTCAAAAAACAATTAAAATTAGTTGATTCTCCATCCTACGGCGCAGGACCGGGAGGAACATATCTCAATTTATTCGATGCTCATCCTCCATTCCAGATCGATGGCAACTTTGGAGGAACAGCCGGAATTGCTGAAATGTTGCTGCAATCTCATAATGGATACCTTGCTTTGCTTCCTGCCATTCCTGATGCATGGTCTGATGGCGAAGTAAAGGGTTTATGTGCAAGGGGAGCTTTTGATGTTGACATGGAATGGAAGAATGGAAAGTGGACAAAGACTTCCATTATCTCAAAAAAGGGATTTGCATGCACAATTAAAAATGAGAAAGCTATTCAGGTATTTGCTGACAGCAAACAAGTTAAGACAAGAAAGATCAATCAGGATAAATACAGATTTGAAACAGTTGCAGGTACTAAATATGTTATATACCAGAAGTAATTAACTCCTTCCGGTCCAGAAATAAATTTGTGGTAAATCCATAAGCAACCTTACTTTAGGAATGATTTTTGTAAATGTTTCAAAGGGTTGGCATTTTAAAATGCGTTTCCTGACTGTTATGGCGCATAGAAACATAAAGTTATCATCCTTTCTGATCCTGTTGTGCACGGCTGTCTCCTGCATCACCGGAAACAGGTCTGCCTCACTGGTTGAAGAGGATAATCTCTATGTGACAAGAATCTTTGTCGGTAATTTCCTCGATTACAAGCATACGGCCTCTGACTCAAAGGGCAATCCTGATCTCATCTGGATCACCACATCGCGTGATAGTATCCATGGTAAAATCTCAGCATACAGTAAAGAGTGTCACTTCACTCCCGGCGAGCGGTTATACCTCAGACGGGTACTGGCTGTAAACGGAAAGAGTGAGGCCTGGGTTTACCGGATTGAAAATGCAGATACTGTGAATTACATGTTAAATGAATACCAGAATCATAACAAGGATCTGGCAGATGACTGGCTGGGGACTTTCCCTGATAACCCCGCAGGAGTGCCATCCGGTTCTCCGGGAAATTCAGAACAAAAAGCAGTAGTCCTGAAAGGGAGCCTCGATGAAATCAGGTAGCGGTAACACACCGCAGCAGTGATGACAACAAGAGTGGCAGGGCTGCAGGAAAGCCAGGCAAACATTTGACCTGATGTTTTGTTTAATCTGAAGAAAACAACAGAATGCCGGAAAACTTCAGACGTAATAACCTTGACAGGTCATCATCTCCATATCTCCTGCAGCACTCGGGTAACCCGATATGGTGGCAGGAATGGCGAAGGGAGGTGCTGGACCATGCTGCCGCGAAGAATAAACCAATGCTGGTTTCAGTGGGCTATGCGACATGCCACTGGTGCCATGTGATGGCTGCCGAAGCCTTTTCGGATCAGGAGACTGCTGATTTCATGAACGAAAGCTTCATCTGCATCAAGGTAGACAGGGAGCAGAGGCCGGATATAGACCAGTACATGATGCAGTACTTACAGGCTCTGACAGGCAGCGGAGGATGGCCGCTAAACGTATTCCTGACCCCTGACCTAAGGCCTGTCCATGCACTTACCTACGCTCCTGCCCTGACGGCTGGCAACAGGAACTCCTTCCTCAGTGTCGCCACGGCCGTGACCGGCTATCTGCAATCCGACGGGGTAAATATCAGGCCCTTCTCAGCTTCCGTAGAGGAACCTCCGGCAACTGAGGCCGACGCCCTCATTGAGGACCTCACTTCCTATTTTGACAATGATTCAGGCGGATTCGGCACTTCACAGAAGTTTCCGCCACACTCAACCCTGCTGTTCATGCTATATTCCCTGGCAGTAGATGATGATGAGGAATTAAAAAAGATGGCAACCGTTACTCTCGATGCCATGATGTTGCGAGGACTGAATGACCATCTCCAGGGAGGGATTTTCCGCTACTGTGTTGACCGCGACTGGACGATACCCCATTTTGAGAAGATGCTTTATGACCAGGCTATGGCTCTATGGAGCTACTCCCTGGGTTACCGGGTGACCCAAAAGGAGGAGTACAGACGAATGGCAGAAAAGATACTCAGGTGCCTGGATGAGTCTTTTGAGACGGATGGGCTTTATATCTCAGCCTTCAATGCCGATACTGACCATGAAGAGGGGGTTACATACCTGTGGGATGCGAAGGAGCTCGAAAGTGAGCTTGGACCGGAAGACTTCAAAAAGTTCTGCCAGGTATATGACATCAGCGCTGAAGGCAACTTCGAGGGTCTTAATCACCTGGTAAGGAAGAACAGCAGTCAGCTTGCAAGCATGGAGGAGAAACTGCTTGCAATACGGAAAAAGAGGAAACAACCCACACATGACGACAAGATACTGTGCGGGATCAATGCACTTACTGCCATCTCCCTGATCCAGGCAGGGCGTTCCCTGCAGCGCCCCGATCTGGATGATAAGGCAGCTACCGTTGTAAAAAAGCTACTTGTAACTTTTTGGGATGGCACATCACTCGGCCATTCCCTTTATGAAGGGACCCTTCAGCGCCAGAGCTTCCTGGCCGATGCAGGTGCCCTGCTCCTGGCTGTAACAATGTTGTATGAGACCGATGAATCATGGGCCGGGTTGATGAACGTCATTTCAGATTATGTAATATCATTTAAGGTTGATGGTAAATGGATTGAGTCAGAAGCTGAAGACTTTCAGAAAGTATATGCCTCATGGTTTGACAATCCTGTTCCTTCGTCCGTCAGCCTTGCAGAGACAGCGCTTACGCGCGCTGCATTACTGACGGGCAGGGAGGTCACTCCGGTAGAATACAGGAGGCCCCACCATTCGGACTTTTACAATATCAATGCTTTAATTAGCAAATGACCTTTTCCACATTTACACAACAAAGGAACCGGCATCATGGAACAATATCCCTGCAAATTCAATTCAGAAGAGAGGCACACCTGAGACAGATTGTTATGATGGAGTATGCAGGGCGTTAAACCTGATCAGCTGACTTCATTATTGAGACTCAGGAAGCGAACCCTGAGACCGCGAAGGATTACAGACCCTGCAGTTGTTTCTTAAAGAAGGCCAGTAAAATCATTACAGCCACTAATACCAGGGCAATGGCTGCAACAATAAATATAGAATTGTAATCAACCTGTCGCTTGATCATTATTCCTGCAAAAGCCCATACCACTGATAACCCGATGAATGGATTATCAAACCTCCAGAGTGCCAACACTGTTATAAGGGCTCCGGTAAAGATCATTATAATTGTCCACGTCTCTTCGGATATTCCAAAGCCGTTCCAGTTGTTAGCAACAAGCAGACCCGTCACATTGGCTATTGTGGCAATGCAAATCCAACCCAGATAAACTCCGAAAGCCGCCTTGATCAGACCAAAAGGCAGGTCTCTGACAATAATGTTTATCCAGATCAGTGACACAAGTAACCCCAGCATAATGATAACCGAGAGAGGAAGCCTGCCGTAATGCCAGGCCACAATCCACAGTGCATTCAGGATGCATGATGCTGCAAACAGCCAGCTGATCCGGCTGATGACCACCTGGTTTGCTGAGTTGAACTGGATAACACAGAATCCCAGCAGCAGAATATAGATCACACCCCAGATTGAGAAGGTCACACCTGCCGGGACGAAGAGGTTAGGAAGCGAGTCGGACAATGCTCCGGTAGTCCTGCCGTTAAGAGGCAGAGCATTGGCGAGATAGTTCATGACTATCATGACGGCAAAAAAGAGAATGTTTATATAGCGAATCATTGTCTTTAGATTTAAATTTCCAACAATAAATTTAAATAATTAGTACGACACCAAACTGCACAATCGATCAGTTTATCAATTGGGAGCTATTGCACAGCAAATTGTACCGTGTATGAAGGATCAAAGAATTAAGAACTGAGTACGAAGCATGGTGATGATTATTATTTTTTGTACCTTGAACTGCAGAACTTTCCTTACTAAAATATTTTTACCATGAAACAAATCACCATTGACAGTCTTCGCCGTTCAGGGCAGATCAAAACTTTCGTATTGTTAATTAGTGCCTGCCTTCTATTTCAGGGGCAGGTTACTGCACAGGTTGACCAGACAAAAAAAATAATCACACCTGCAAAAAATACGGTTGTAAAGAAAAAGATCAACAGGGATGCAATACAGGTCAGGAACACGCCTGACTCTCCTGTTACAATACTATTGTCCAGCCCGTCAATGGCTCAGAATAATATACCCCTGAACACAATGTTCACCTGGACCGCAACCCCGGCCACCGGTTTGACTTTTGATGTATATCTTGCAAATCAGCGGGAGGATAATGCAAATGGCAACCATCAGTTTCGCCTTGTAAGTCAGAACCAGACAGCTACCGTTTTTCAGCCGGTACTGAAAAACGGTGAGATCTATTACTGGAAAGTAGTGGCGAAAAAAGGCGACGGCACCAGCGCCGAATCGGCTGTATTTTTCTTCGGCACCCCAAATGCGGCTCCTTCTGTAGCAGTGTTGACAAACCCTGCCAACGGGGCATTACAGGTGCCGGTAATTCCCGTTTTCAGCTGGCAACCTGTCACCGACCCCGAGATGAACGGTGTTACCTATTCGGTTTCACTGTCGACTGAACCCGGACAGTACCTGGGCTACCTTGCCAATTCAATCAATGCTACATCCTATACCCCTGCCACACCCCTCAGACACGGTGAAACTTACTATTGGAAGATCCGTGCAATGGACGATGCTCACAGTTCGACAGAAAGTGAAGAGTTCCATTTTACGGTTAATCCCGTAAACTGGGCTCAGCCTGTCACAACCGGAAGCTTTACCGACCCCAGGGATAATAAAACCTACAGGACTGTAAAAATAGGCCAGCAGGAATGGATGGCTGAAAACCTGGCTCTCCTGCCGGCCGTTAATAATTCACAGAATTCCGACTTATCGATGTTCAAGGTGTATGATTACACCGGGACAGATGTAGCTGCAGCAAAAAACACAGAAAACTACCAGGCATACGGAGTCCTTTACAACTGGAAGGCAGCTCAGGAGGTATGTCCGGTGGGGTGGCATCTGCCGTCTGATGCGGAGTGGAACCAGTTGCTGGGTTATCTCGGGATGACAGATGCTGAACTTACAGTTAACAGCAGCACTGCTTCAGATATTATTACCGATAAGTTACGGGAGGAAGGATCAGCACACTGGACCTTTACACCACCTTCGGTAAACAATACAAGCCATTTCAGTGCAGTGCCTGCAGGATTGGCAAATAACAGCGGATATAACAATCTTGGTATCAGCACATCATGGTGGACATCAACATGGGATAATACCGAAGGCATAGTTACCCGTAACATGAATTGCCTGGAGAACAATGCTTGCAAAATTGTACGACACATGGTGATTGTCTATCCCTGGAACTTCTTTTCAGTACGCTGTGTGAAAAACTAACCGGAAGACAGGTATCACCCCTGAGACCTACTGCAAAAACTTGCCGAGCAGTCCGCTGGCCTCCTTGCCCCTGTTGGCGCCGAAGGGTGCCAGTGCCCTTATGAGCTTGCGGATGGGCATCGACTGCAGCCATACCCTTCCGGTGCCCCGCATCGTAGCAAGGAACAGTCCTTCGCCGCCGAAGACCATCGACTTCAGGCTGCCGGCCGTCTCGATATCGAAATCAAGCGACGGTTCGAAGGCTACGACGCAGCCGGTGTCAATGCGCAGGGTTTCATTGTTCAGCTTTCGCTCAATCACGGTACCTCCGGCATGGATAAATACCTTGCCGTCGCCGTCAACCTTCTGGAGGATGAATCCTTCTCCGCCGAGCAGCCCTGCGCCCAGCTTCTTGTTCAGTGTAACTGTACAGTTTTGTTCCGTAGGCAGCGCACAGGAAACCGTCCTTCTGCACTGTAAGCGTGTTGCGAA
Organism: uncultured Bacteroidales bacterium; assembly: GCA_963736735.1. Classification (GTDB taxonomy): domain Bacteria; phylum Bacteroidota; class Bacteroidia; order Bacteroidales; family VadinHA17; genus SR-FBR-E99. Next base: position 27,075 of record CAVTPX010000008.1, read on the forward strand.
CCTCTTTGAGGTCTATGGGGATGATAGTCCCCGGATAAGGTGCGGCGAAGGCCACCCTGGCTTTGGCGTTTCCCCCGTTAGTAAAGTGGGTCAGGAAGAGAGATTCTCCTGTAAGCAGCCGCGAGCCGGCCTGTAACAGCTTTCCCGAAAGGCTCTGGTTCGGCTCCGAGCCATCGCCCATCTTTACATCATAGGTTATGCCCTGCTCCATGTAAACCATGGTGCCTGCCTCGGCGATGACAGTTTCATTGGGATCGAGTTCTATTTCAACGAACTGAATATCGTCGCCGAAAATTTTGTAGTCTATTTCGTGTGAGATCATCGTGGTAGGGATTTAGTAGTAATTATTTAACGAAATTACGATTATCGGGAGAGAAATGGAAATAAATTGTCTTGCGGTCATTGCGGTCTGCATGTCAGGGCTGAGGTCTGAAGGTCTGAAGGTCTGAAAGTATAGTCCGTAGGGGTGACATTATGATAGCCTGAAGGTCTGAAAGTATAATAATCCCGAAGGGATGACATTATGATAGCCGAATACCAAAAGACAAAACTAATCCGTCTCCTCGAGGAAGAAAATATCATTGACCGGCTTGTTGAAAAACTTCGAGAGCTTCAATGCCAGGACAGTCGATGGAACATATTTGCCAAGCTCAATTGAATTTACTGCCTGACGCGACACTCCGATAACTGCTGCCAGTTCCTCCTGTGTTATATTCTTTATGGCTCTTTCAACCTTCAGATTATTTTTCATGGCTCAGCGATTTATTGGCCCTGTAGAGCATATAGTAGAAACGGAAAATGAAAAATATAAGGATTGTAAACATGTTGAAGATCATGACATAAAGAAATTCAAACTCATAGAAGAAAATAAAACAGAATATCAGGACACCATAATTTATATATGTTGCCCAGAGCAACGATTCCAACCTGACACCGGCAATAAACTCGTCCTCTCTCTTTTCCTTTGAAAATGCTACCAGGATTGCGCCAATTAAAAAAAGAATACCAATAATTGTATCTGTCAGATTAGTCTTGACCAGAGTAAGAAAGTGTGGCTTCTCCATCCAGGCACCTGAATAAAACGTAAATACTCTCGCATCCAGGAACCCGAATTTATAATCGAAGATCAGAATAAAAAGTCCAAGCAGAGTCGACGGAATAAGGATCACCCATCCGACTCTCTTCAGATAATTTGGTAAAAGCAGTTTTGTTTTCATTGTCTTATGGATTAATTACACCACAAATGTAATCTATAATTTACATTTATGCAAGTATTAATTACTATTTGTAATGTTTAGATGTCTTTGTAGTGTAATTTAATCCTGGCGCGGCCCTGTACCTCATAACATAGTAAGATAGTATTTTGAGCCAGCCACGGCTGTATTGCGATAAAGAAAAAATTGATCTGCAGGATTGTTTTCAAGTATTCCGGTAACATGTCAGACAACGACCTGTTCAAAGTCGCCACCGGTCTCCTGTCTACGGCTTATCTGTAAGCTTATCAAGCATCTTCATGCGTACATCCATCTGGTGCCCTATGATCCTGTCATAGTCATTTTCCTTCTCGCCGAATTTGTTCACAAGGACAAACAGCTCGATTGTAAGGAAGAAGGCGAAGAAGAGTATCCACACCGCCAGGGCTATGTTGGACGAAAGCAGGATGGAGAAGAGTACGCTGAGTTCGTCTAGGAAACCGGTCTTCGAGCTCAGTTCGGCTTCCAACTCCTGCCTGATATTTATCTTACTGTTCTCCTTGGCCGATTTCTGCTCTCGGAGCTTACTGATCTGGGTTTCGATGTCAGGCAGAAGTTCACCCTTTGGATTCGAGACATCAGTAAGGGTATAGTCTGTTCTCCTGACCACTGTGTCCCTCCTTTCGCCGTTGCTGCCATTGACCTGCAGCGGAATATGCTTCGTCTCAGTGGTGGTGCTCTTCACGAAGGGTCTCCTTGTGATCTCCTCAATTATTGCAGCACGCTCCGCCTCCTTGATTACAATGGCGGAGTCAAGCTGGCTGATCTGCATATCAAGCTCCCTTGTCTTCTTGGGAAGCACAACATTGACCTCCTCCTGGATATTTGTGATCTTCTGCTTTTCAACGTCCTCCCTGAACATTATCTGATCCATTATCACAGAGCCGATAAGGGCCATCACGATGCCGATGAGCACCCTGAAAATTATCACCATCCTGTTTTTCCCTGACGAAAGGATTATCTGGCGTTCTATCTGGATGATTATGATCACCATAACCAGGCTGACCAGGGCCGAACCCCAAAGGCCGGTATGAAGATAGCGCTGTGAGAAGTTGAAGCCGATAAAACCCCAGATGATGCTTATTATGAGTATCGCCGAAAGGTATTTTGTCACCGTGCGGGCGCTGGTCTCACTTGATTCCTTGATAATACTGTACTTGTAGCCGGTCAGGTAGCAACCGATTTTTAACCAGAGATCTTTCATCGGTTCAAAGCTTTTTGTTTAATACTTTCGACTGGGTAAGTGCGGATAATCCCCGCATGAAGCCTCTCTGGTACGAGAGGGTGATACGCTGAGAAGCGCCAGTCCCACCTGCGGCCTCACTTTTTATGACTTTTATTTTCTCAATATGGTCAGCAACCAGCTCCTTTCGGGTCTTCAGCTCTTCAACAAGGTCTATGAGTCCCGCCCTGCTCCGCGACCCGATATGGAAGTCTGTCTCCTTCAACAGGCCCTCATAATATGTCGCCGACTTCTCAATGAGGAGAAAAAGGTCGTGCTGCAAAAGCTGGATATTGTCGGCCCTGTTGCTGTCATCAGGATTGATGAGTGCGTCATTGTAGCCTCTCGATTCAAAATCTGCCTGAAGGAAGTTATAGATGGCGGTGATCCCGCCGTCGCCGTTGCCGGAGAAAAAGCTTCTGAGATTTTCGGGGGCTGTGACACCCTCCGGGAGGTCACTGTGACGGGTTTCAGACCCATCGGTCAATTGTGGAAGATTTTCCGGATGTTTTTTCTTTTTGAGATTGAAGAGTCCCATAGTGTAGATTTATATTTAAGACGACGAAAAAAGCCGATTATTGTCTGAGGCAGGTTATAATTTTAATGACTGCCCTGAAGGGGCAAATGATGCATGGGGGGAGACAAAAAGTCTGAGGTCTAGGTCTGCGGTCTGAGGTCCTGCGGTCTGAGGTCCTGCAGGGTCTGAGTCCGCCAGCTGGCGGTCTGAGGGTCTGAGGAGTCCGGGGCTATTTATCAGGATTGGGAATGATGCAGATGAATTCGAAATCCTCGCTGAACGGATTCCGGAACTGGTGTTTGTCATTCGGTGCAACATAGAGGCTCTGACCCTTTCTCACCTCGTGCTCAACCCCGTACTCATCCACGGCGATGCCGCGGTTGCTTTCGACCTTGATTACATGCTCGTAGTTATGCTGATGAAATGGTGTATTGCCGCCAGGGGCAACAGTAAAATGCCTCATGATTATGTTATCTGACCGGTCGCCGGGACCAATTAGTATTTTCATCCTTACATCCTTCGCACCCTCCACTTCTACTTTTCCGGCAACTATTTCTTCGTTGTTATTTATTTTCATCTTCGTCTGTTTTACGGGTTATCAAATATAAAATAAACTTTTTACAGCGGTACCGGGTCAGTACTGACAGGGTCTTTTATACTTAAAATTGAAACATATTTCAAAAAAAGAAGTAATAATATAAAACATCAATCTGACCGGAATGTTGTCAAAAAGGAACACAGTCTTTATAATTCTACACCTCGCGGCCCTGACTGTGTGCGCCCAGCCCTGGTATGTGTCTGCCACAGGCTCTGACAGTGGCAGCGGTACGGCACTGAATCCTTTCCGGACTATTGAAAAAGCTGTGAGTCTGGTACAGCCCGGGCAGACAATATTTATAAAAGGCGGAACCTATAACCTTGTCACCCCTATCACTATTACTAATAAGCGGAACCGAGACCGCCCTTATTTCGATGTTTGCCTATCCCGGTGAGCGTCCTGTGCTTAACTTCTCCGGGCAACCGCTTGACGGCAGCAACAGGGGCATAAGGCTTACGGGGAGCTACTGGCATATAAAAGGCATAGAAATCACCAATGCCGGAGATAACGGCATGAAGATCGAAGGAGGCAGCCACAATATAATCGAGAACTGCTCCTTTTACCGTAACAGGGACAGCGGGTTGCAGATCGACGGGGGCGCCTCGTATAACACTGTCAAAAACTGCGACTCGTACTTTAATGCCGATCCTCCTGACTACGGAGATGCCGATGGCTTTGCTCCGAAGCTTACTGCAGGCAGCGGCAATTATTTTTACGGATGCCGGGCATGGAAGAACAGTGATGACGGATGGGACGGATACCTGAGGGGAGCTGATGATATAAGCACCTCGGCGGAGAATTGCTGGGCATTTGAGAACGGTTACCTCGAAGACGGAACTGATGCCGGGGCAAATGCCAACGGCAACGGCTTCAAGATGGGGGGCAGCGATGACAAAACACTGAAGCATAATTTCACCCTGAAAAACTGCCTCGCCTTCGGGAACAAGGCAAAAGGGTTTGACCAGAACAACAACATGGGGTCGATGACTCTTTACAACTGCACAGGGCACAACAACCTGACAGCTAACTATAGAATTACCCAGACTCTTGCAGAGGGGAAGACTCTGACACTAAAAAACTGCGCCGATCTTGGGAACAAAGCCGAGATAGGCAGCTTTGCCCAGCAGGAGAAGAACAGCTGGCTCTCTCCGTTCGTGGTTACAGCTGCAGACTTCCGAAGTATTGATGCCGCCGCAGCCAGAGGACCCAGGAAGACCGACGGTAGTCTGCCCGATATCGAATATATGCATCTTATGCCAGGCAGCGATCTTATTGATGCAGGGGTAAATGTGGGACTTGGCTTTGCAGGATCGGCACCTGACCTTGGATGTTTTGAGACAGGACTGACTGCAATCAGGAATATCGGGGCTTCCACCGCGGTACTCTGCTTTCCGAATCCCATAAACGATCAGGGAGTCATTCAGTTTACACTCAACCGTGAAGGCAAATGTGAGATCGGGTTATATGACATTTCAGGGAGATTGGTCAAAACTCTGACATCATGTAACTTAGACGCAGGGGACCAGACCATCAGAATAAATGTATCAGATATACGTGCCGGCATCTACATATGCCGGGGCAGGCTGAACAGTCAGCATCTCTTTACAATTAAACTGGCAAAAACGGACCGGATTAAATAAAATTACCGTCGTAGTCCATCCTGGGATCGCCTTCAGAAAGATCGATGACCCGCTGGAAGCCGGCATGTCCGTTTTTATGAGTTGAAGATCCTGCGTTGTAGCATCTTACAATGCCCCAGGCACCGTGAAAAATCTTTCCGGCGGTGACATGATTGCGATGCAGATGGCCGAAGAGCAGCATATCTATTTTGTACTCAATTATGCCTTTCAGCCTTTGGCTGTCTCTCAGCTGCATCCCCAGATTAAAATCGAATGGATGATGGTGCAGGTACACAACCCTCTTCCGGCTGACAACCTCCGGATCAAGCAGCATCTGCTCCAGTCTCAGCAACTGGTCCTCCCCCAACTCGCCCTCTGAAAGAAACCGGTCGCTCCAGTGAAGCTCCTCCGCCGTTGTATCGAGACCCATAAAGGCAATTTCACCGATTATATCAAGTTTGGGATAAGTGACATCAGCCGTTCCGTAAAACTTTTCCTTAAAGATGCTGACATATTGAGCAGAGCCCATGGAGCCTGTGCCGTAGTCGTGGTTGCCGGGAATGACAAGCACCGTGTAACCGTTTTGCTTAAGCCGGCTGATAGTATTAAATGCTTCCTCCCTCTGTTCTGCGTGGTTGGCATTATCAACAATGTCGCCGGTGATGACTATGATATAGTGTTCTGCCGGTTGCTTCAGGAACGTGATGTTGTCAACAAGGGCGCTGAATTTTTCTCCGCAGTCCTCATGTCCGACATGCAGATCCGATAAATGAATGATCTTTTTCAAGGCTTGGTCTATATTATTTAACTCATTTATTTCAAGTCTGTAATCATACTGCAGATCCTCGTGAAGCAGGGGCAGTTTCCTGATAACGGTATCTGTCAGCCTTGTGTATATATTCATGAGGGCGGTACTTCTGTCAATCGGAGGAGAGAATTTCCTCAGCTTCGTGCAGAAATAAATCAGCAACTCGACTTCGGTCTGCTTATTCAGGGAGTACCTTATGTACTTCCTGGTCATTGCCAGAATTTTGCGGATGCTCTTCTTAATGAGGTAGTAGCTGCTCCTGTTTATCTGTTCAAACTGGGTATCTATCTCCTGTTTGACATTTGCTATGTAGAGCTGTTCGTCAGACGACTCAAACAGAAGGTAAGTGAGGAGTTCCTTATTCTCCTTCTTGAACCGTGAAAGCCTGAGACATAAGTCACGCAGCTCCTTCGGTGTACGAAAAGTCAGTTCCTGGCTGAGTTCCTTTACTGTGACTGCCTTCATTCCTTAGATTAAGATCTGCCCGGGTGAATTACGGGTAAATTTACGACTTAATCCTTAAAAAAGGTAGCCGGTACGGATGGAGGCAGAAAGGCTCAATGTAAAAAGAATCATCACGACAAAACCCTGACGGCGATAAGGTAAGTCACCACCGAGACTGAGGCTGAGAGTACCATACCCCAGATCAGGTCAACAATTGTAACAAGTACCGGCCAGTCTTTCAGGGTTGCCAGGTTTGTGAGGTCATAGGTGGCGTAGGTTATTAGCCCGAAGAAAGCCCCGAAGAGCACCGCGTGCACCCACGAGTGTTTCTCAACGGCCGGGGTGATTACGAAGGTCACCAGTCCTGCTATGAAAAGCAGGTAGAAAATACCGGCTGCCACCCAGCCAACATCAGGTTTCATAAGGAAGCCGATGTGCTTCTGGTAGAAATTTCTTGCAACCAGCACCAGCCATACCATATCTATGGCGAAGAATACCGGCAAAGCGATGAGATAAAGCTTTACGAACATATCATTCAGTTATATCGATTAATACCTGAAATTAATTGCGCCAGCGCTGCCAGATGGTCCGATTGCCATGGACCTTGATTAGCCCTACATTTTCAGGCTGCACTGTTTCAGGCACTTCGCTAAGTATCCAGTAGATCACCCCGCTCGTCAGAGCTGCAAAAAAGCACCATACCGATGTGAGATACTCGGTATAAAACACTCCCGTAATGAAACATGATACAAACATTAAAATACCCATCAGTGACATTCTCTTAACGCCTGAAATAAAGAATGGCGTCAGTGTGGCTATCAGGTAAAAACCGAATACCGGAAGCGAAAGACGCACAGGGAAATCATTGGCATACCTGATATGGTGCTCGCTTATTATTGGAGTGGCATTAAAGATAACAAGTCCTGCACCATAGTAGAGTGAGGTTATGAAGCCTGCAACAAGGAAAAATTTGAGCATCCTTCTCTTTTTCTCCGACTCTTCCATGCGGAGAACCGAGAAGGGTATCATTGTCGGCCATATTACAAGCGCCGTGAGCAGGAAAATCATTGATGGAAGTGTTAGTCCCGGCGGTGGGTGAGGCGACTGCAGATGAGAGCCATACGAATCCTTCTGAGATCTGCTGGACACCGAAGATTAATGGAATAGATGCGAAGGGAAGCTGCGAGGTCTTCGAAGCTTTCCTGAGAGAGGCAATACCTATGACTGTGATTATTGCCCCGCCTGCAAAACTTGCTTCAGCTGAAAAACACATGTGGTACTCCTTTCTTATTAAACAGACACGTTAAGCTATGAAATAAAATGAGCCTGATGTACTCGGTAAGCTAAGTTTTTATTCAAATATTTTTATCTTTGATATATGTCTGTGACCGGTTAACTGCGGAATACGCCACTTAAGCGGAGTCTTATGAATAGTCATTTCATTTTATGCCTTAAAAAATTATAAACATGAAAGGGTTAATTATCTTATGCTGCTCTCACTGTATTCCTTTGTGGCTGCAGTAAGAAAAACGATGACGGGCCGCAGATTCTTGATATCACCGGCAGGGTTCAGAAAGGTCCTTTTATACAGGGTAGTTCAGTTACCTTATATGACCTGAAAGATAATCTTTCACCGACCGGTATGTCATTCAATACCCAAATTACAAATAACGAGGGTAATTTTGCCATCGAAGAGGTAGCACTGAGTTCTGATTATATCAACCTGCGGGCTGACGGATTCTACTTTAATGAAGTGACCGGAACACCCTCAGTCTCACAGATAACCCTGTATGCTCTTGCAGACATCTCTGACAGCAGTAATATCAATATTAATATACTTACCCATCTTGAAAAGCCCAGGGTGGAATACCTTATGAAAAACGGGATGACATTTTCCGAGGCAAAATCACAGGCTCAGAAAGAAATACTTGCAATTTTCAGTATAGAAAAAGAGGATATTAAAACCTCTGAATACCTTAGTATTACTGAAAGCGGGAATGACAATGCCATCCTGCTTGCTGTATCTGCCATTGTGCAGGGTTTTCGTTCGGAGAGTGATCTTACGGAGCTGCTATCCAACATAAGCAATGATATAAAGGAGGACGGAACTCTGGATAACGCGGGACTGGGATCTCAACTTGTAAGCCATGCCCTGCTTCTTGATACTACTGCAGTAAGAGATAACCTTATAAGCAGATACCAGGCCCTGGGTACGTCTGTCAATTTTGGAGGATTCGGATTTTATATAGGTGAATTCCTGGGACAGACAGATTTTGATGGTACTGATTCATTGATTAATTATCCTCAATCAGGCAGTTATGGAAGAAATATTCTTTACCCCTCCGGAACTGAATATGTCTCAGGTGTTGATAACAGATACAGTCTTTCTGCCGTATTACAATCAAATGTAAATCTGAAAATAAAAATGACTGCCTTATCAGCCGACACAATTCTTATTCCGGCTTCAGATTCAACAATTGCAACCACGGAGATCAGACGTGCAATGTGGTATTATATTTGGGGAACAGATATAAACTGGAGTATCTCAGGCGTTAACCAGGAACTGGGCTCGCAGACCTTTACGGCAATCGAAACGGGACAAACAACAGATATCAGTCTGTTCTTTGACAAAGGTTCATTTCTTATCGAGTACTATGAGGTAAATCCGGATGTTCCTTCGCGTACACGGACAATCACAATGCATTAACCACGGAGCTACTGAGCACCTGAGCGGAATTCTTTATCTGATAAGATATAATTCCTCCTGACGTCCGTCAATGAATACTGCTCCGTCTTTTGTATAGACCATATTATCCTCCACACCCAGGGAGACTGTGTCATTGTTCCATCCGGGCACTACGGCCGAGACACTGAACTCCATCGCATATGTAGTATTCCGATAAAGTGGATGCTCGCCAGTGCCTTTAAAGGCCTCCTGCCTCTCGGTGAACCCGATCATCATTCCTGACCCGTGACCATAATAGTTGACAGGATGACTGTAAATCACCGGGTTCAGACCCTCGCTCCTGCCCCTCTCAAGGCAGATCTTAAGGATCTCATTGCCTGTCCTTCCCTCTTTCATCTCTTCGAGTATGATATCCTGTTGCCTCTTTCCCTTATTGAACAGGGCCTGAATATCTGAAGGTGCCTCAGTCTCACCAGGGCGGCATACATAGGCATTATGCTGCATGTCAGTTGACAGTCCCAGGTAGCTTATCCCGACATCACAGTGGATCATGTCTCCGCGACGGATCACATCGTCGTTTCTTCCGTACTTTGCGATTCCGGCCGATGATCTGACAATATCTATCGAAGGAAAGAACCAGTAGTCAAGACCCAGTCCCCTCAGTCGGTCAACAATCCAGTACCTGACCTCCGCGGCCGTAGTCACGTCAGGGATTATCACGCCGTTGCTGAAGAACTCCCTTATAAGATCATGGGTTATGCCCCCGAGGTGACGGTAAACGCTCATCTCCCATGGACTGCGTGTTTCATACCATCCCATTATCACTTTTCTGGCAGATGTCAGTCTTGACCTGTATTTCTTATCAAGTGATTCATAAAGTTTCTCATAGTGAAAATGAGAAAGTCCGTTGACATGCGCGAAGTCGTCAAGTATCTCCGTATCATAGTCGATCGCTATCTTCTGAGGGTCCGCTTTACGGATATAGTCAGCCAATGCAAGGAACTGTCCGTCAGGACCTTTAGACCTATCCGTAAAAATGTTTTCATAAAAATACCCTGAGGCATAAGAGCCGTGCCATGTGGCGGAGAGCTTTTTAAAACCCTCCCGGCTGTCGTGGAAGACCAGTATCGAAAGCCTGCGGGCTCCGTCGCCCGGCCAGGCTGTGAGTGTCCGGTAGACGGGATCTTCGTTGTTCTCAAAACAGATGACAACCCACATGTCAATTTTCTCCCTCCGCATAATCTGAGGAAGGATGCTGTCAAGCTTCCAGGCAAGATTATTATTATATAATTCAACCTGTCTTTTCAGGGGAAGCAGGTTATCAATATCTCTTCCCGGCTGAGAGATTGCAGGCGTCAGCAATAAGATTTGGAAAACAATTGTAAGGATCAGGGTCTTCATGGAGCCGAAATTATTTCTTTGTACGCAATTATAAATTATCATACAGAGATAATCAATTGCGGACAGAAACAGGCTGAAATATGCTGTAGAAATATATAAAGGGCGGTACTGAAAGACTACGCTCCGGAAGACCTTCTTAAATGACTATTGAGTTATTATCACACAGTTTTTAAGCAGAACATCCATCAGATAACCTGAGCACTCACCGCGCACTGAGACCTGTGTTCCCGCATCAGGAGACCCTGCAGCCGCACCCACAGGGACTGTGCAGATGATTGCTGAAAAGTCGCTGCCCGTCTTAAGGGCAACATTCAGGGCATTGTCTTCTCCCGGGGTCACTGAGCCAATTTCCCCTGTGACCTCCACGGTCTTGCCAACATACATGGCTGCCGCCGAAACCTCATCCTCCTCAAACGCTTTAAGCAAATCAGTTGCAGTGATGACATAATCAGGTTTAACCCTGCTCAGGTCCTTTGCCTTGAGGTTAAACATGTAAAAGCCTGCAGCAGCGCCTGCCAGGAAGAGAAATCCGACAATGAAGAGCACTGTTTTTGTACGCGGTTTCATAATGTCAGTATTAAGTCTACATCGGTGAATATTTCATTATAACAGTAACCTCGAGGTCCTTTGCGATCTTCTCCCTCACCACACCCGGGATAGTGATGTTATAATCTTCAGGCACGATTTTAAATTTCGCATTGGTATTCAGGCCGGTAGCAGTAACCTCAAGCGTTCCCTTAACGGTCACCGGTTTTGTAACATCGCGTATCGTCAGCTGGCCCTCAGCCACAACATCATATGTACCGGCTTTCTTAAGGTCCAGAGATGCCAGATTTGTTATCTTCCCCTTAAAGCTCGACTTCGGAAATTTCTCAGATTCCATGTAGTTCTCATTGAAATGCTCCTCCATCAGGGCACGCTCGAAGTGAAATGACTTAATGAGCACCTGGAACACAAGCTCGCCTGTTGAAATGTCGACAATGCCGGCGACCTGGTTATTGTCAGCCTTTATGTCTTCCATAGGGGTATGCGAAAAAAAGCTGATGAAGCCATTTTTGGTCATGTACTTCTGGGCACTTACCGAGAAGCGCCAGCACTGTGAAGATGATGAGGATGAATGTTCGTTTCATGATTTTATCTTTTATTTCTTTAACGTAAATACCCTGGAAATATTGAATCCGACATGTATGTCTCCGTTCAGCCATCTGCCTGTTGTCTCACCGATGAAACCCTTTTCTATCATTGCCAGGGAATTGGTAAGGATAAGCTGGAACACATGTCCGCCGGTTTCAATATCGACTCCGACTGAGAGGGGATTGTAAACCGGATTGCTCATGTATGTGTTGTCAGCATTGACCAGGTAGAAGTATTCAGCATTCAGGCTGATGCGTTTTGACAGTTTCAGCCTGCCACCGGCACCCACTGCCCAAAGGTCATTGGGATCAAGTTCTGTTGCAACAAGATTGCGGTGCACGTAGGTTGGAGTCAGCTGCAGTGACACTCCCTGGCTCATTTTCCTGGCAATCAGCAACTGTGAGGTATAAGACAGTCGCGAAGAAAAATAGTTTGTACGGTCAGGGTCCGGCCATTTATAGGTACTTAGAGCAGCGGAGGTGAAGAAGGAAACAGTCACCGGCATCACTCTGGCACCTGAGGACTGACGCAGCAGTGTAAGCTTTGTAAAAGCATCATAGGTCTTCTCATAAGTCCCGCGACCGACACCTATCATCATCCAGTCAAAAATTCCGTATTCAAGGCTGAAGTGAATATTTGCCTGGTCAAGCCCGAAGAATTCATATGGTCCTGAATTCACCGTCCCGAAACGGTGTGAAATCCTGAAGTCAAGCTGACCCGGCGGCATCCTTTCAACGGAGTGGCCGTTCATAATCCGGGTTGACTTGAAGGTGGCCGTCGTAAAATTTATTTCGGGAACGGCATTCTCATTGAGAAGATCCATCAGATCATCCTGTGCGACAAGACTGACAGTCAGCAGTGCAAACAAAAAAGAGATAAAAGTTTTTTTCATGATCACCGCTTTATTAATTGTTGAGCATGCCCTGCGAGACCCAGATATCAAACTGTCTCAGGGAACAGTCCTTAAGCTTACCCCCGTTTTTCGGCATTTGTGAATATGTGCCTGTATAATTTATCGACCCCTGCACAGCAACGGCGTTTGCTTTAAGGTCGGCATAATTCTCAAGCCTTATATTATTACCAAAGGAGGCGGCAGTTGAATTGGAATGGCAGGTCAGACAGTTGTTGGCAATAACAGGGACCACAGTGCCGCTGAAAGTGACATTCAGTGTATCGCAAGAGGAGCTGAGTGACGGATACAGAGCCTCTTCGCTGTCATAATAGCAGGAAACAATTATCACCGCTATTACTGATACCAGAAGTAGAAGGGCAGGCTTCATAAGGCTGTATCTAATTGTTTGGGTAACCGTTATTTATCCATAAAGCGAATTGCCGTATCCTGCATACCGAAAAAGAACCTGCAGGGGGCATTTTAGCGACGCCATTGCCTTTGAGGGCATCCATCAGCAGTCCACTGGAAGCTACTGCGGCAACATCAGAATAATTAGTCAGTCTGACTGATCCGCCTGGATTCGTTACACCATGGCAGCCCAGGCATGAGGTCTGGATGATGGGCCATAGATTACCGGAAAATGTGACAGGATTTATCGTATCACATACTTCACCGCAGAACTCGTCAGGCGCTCCGTAGCCGATCCAGGCAGCAATAGAATCGATCACTGCTGCGGGGAGACGCGGCAGCGGAGGCGGTGGCATCCTGTCATCCTCATTGTCAGGTGCAGTAATAACCTTGTAGAGCTTACTTTCTCCCGGGTTCCCCGGCGTAACTGCGTGCATAGTGGTTGAGTAACTTACAAAAGTATATCCCTCCTCGTGTGTTGCGGCATCATGGCATCCGGTAGTGGCACAGCCTGATACGAGTGAAGGAAGGATGTCACGCTGGAAGCAGGCACGTGGATTGACATACCCGGGAGGCTGTTCAGACGGATCCTGGCACGATGTGGGTTTAGCCCCCTGCAAAATCCATAAACGGATGATAGTCCTGTTTTCAAGTGAAAGCGGCTGATCCGGAGGCATCCTCTCTTCCCCGAAGGAAGTGATGATAGCCTTGTATACCTTGCTCTCTTCAGGCTTCCCTGCTACCAAAGCATGACTTATATCAAGGTAATTGTTGAGAACATAGTCGCTCTCACCTGTACCGTCATGGCAACCGGTCATGCTGCAACTGTTGAGGAAAATCGGCAGGACTTCGCTTTCAAAACATATCTCAGGAAAATTCTGGTCCAATACTGCCTCGTGAACGCAGGATGAAGAAAACAGTGAAACTACAGCTAAAAACAGGGTGATAAATAACCAGTTACACCTATGTTCTGACATTATTCTGATATTTTAGGATATGCTGTTAAATGTAAAGATAACGCTTTAGTTAGTGATAAATTTTAGTATTAAAGATAATAAAAAACATAAAAATCATGCATGTTAGGCTGCCGGTTCTACTTAATACCTGCGTGATTTTGTCCGGTGCCGGGGCTCCCAGGTACGGTCTGTATCGGTAGCGGCGCCTGTAAACTCATAGTTCTCCTCAGCGGCGATACGTAATCCCTTGTAGGACTTACCGTTAAGCTCTGCAACTATCATTTTCGCCATCTTCCCTTCAACCTCAACCGATGACGCCTTTTTATATATCTCGATAAGTCCGATCTCTACATTCTGTGCGCTGGGAACACTGGCAACCATGTTGATTATCTCACGTTTGGTGATCTTTTTTCCCTTGCCTACGTTAAGGACAATGCGGGCCATGGACCTGCCTTTGGTACGTTTGCCTGATTCTTCCGCAGGAGCGGCAGCCTCATGCGACTGTTTTTGTCCGGACCTGTTGAGGTCAGGAGCGTTCTTGTAATACGCCAGAAAGCGGCTGAATTCGAGCGACACAAATCTCTTTATTATCTCTTCCCTCGAAAGGTCGCTGAGCATCTCATACGCTTTTTCGATATAGAGATTGATCTGGCCCTGGTCAACATCAGCCTTCTGCATTGTCTCTATGAGGCTGAAGAGACGGCGCTCACATATCTCCTGTCCGCCGGGTACCGGTTTCTGGACTATTGTCTTACGTACCACCTTCTCTATCTGGGTAATATACCCGCGTTCCTTCATGTTGATTATTGAGACTGCCATTCCATCCTTCCCGGCGCGGCCTGTGCGGCCTGAACGGTGGGTATAGACCTCGTGGTCATCGGGAAGGTTGTAGTTGATAACATGCGTAAGGCTCTCAACATCGAGGCCGCGGGCAGCAACGTCTGTGGCCACAAGTACGGAGAGATTCCTGTCACGGAACTTCTGCATTACATAGTCGCGCTGCGGCTGTGACAGATCACCGTGAAGGGCTTCGGCATTATATCCGTCGCGCATCAGCGATGCTGCAACCTCCTTGGTCTCCTGTCGCGTGCGGCAGAAGACGATACCGTAAATGTCGGGGTAAAAGTCGACCACTCGTTTGAGTGCGTCATAGCGGTCCCTCGAATGGACCATATGGAATATGTGAGTGACATTATCGGCGCCAGCATTCTTCTGGCCTATAGTGATCTCCCACGGGTCACGCATATATTTTCTTGCAATAGCCACAATTCCAGGTGACATGGTTGCAGAGAAAAGAAGGGTGTTCTTTTCTTTGGGAGTCTCTGCAAGGATGGCGTCGACATCATCACGGAAGCCCATTTTCAGCATTTCATCGGCCTCGTCGAGGACAAGTGTGGAGACACCTGAGAGATCTATGCGTTTGCGCCGTACAAGGTCGAAGATGCGGCCCGGGGTGGCAACAACAACGTGGGCACCATGCTTCAGGGCTGATATCTGCTTCGAGATGTCAGCACCGCCGTAGACGGCTACGATTCTGAGTCCGTCTATATATTTACCGTAGTTCTCAAGATCACGGGTAATCTGCATGCAAAGCTCGCGTGTAGGGCTGAGTATAAGCAGCTGGGGTATCATAGCCCCGGGTCTGAGGGTCTGAAGTGCCGGGAGACCGAATGCTGCCGTCTTGCCGGTGCCGGTCTGCGCCAGGCCTATGAGGTCACGCTTTTTTTCGAGTAGGTAAGGAATGACTTTCTCCTGTATGGGAGTTGCGGTTTCAAAACCAAGTTCTTTTATCCCCTTGAGGATTTCGGGCGAAAGCCCCATTTTTTCAAATAACATAGATGATAATTTATTATGCCTCGTTTGCCGTAACTGTGCGGCAACGATTACTTCTTTTAAAAGGCCGCGCAAAAGTAGCCTTTATTATCCGAAATACTCTTGACTGGCATTCATTTTCTGCATAACTTTAGCTGAATAAGGTAAATAAAGATCATTAGCCCATGAAGAAACTTGTTTTCCTGCTAATCATTCTCCTGATTCTGTGGATTGCCGGTTCAGCTTACTGGTTTGTCTGCAGGACAAGGTGCGACTGCCGCAACTCGCCCGTTCAGGGTGAGATTTTCAGTCCCCGGGAAGCTGCCCTGGCTGCGCTTAATGCTTCTCTGGAAGAGGCAAAGACATTCCTTGGTGCTGCCGGGACTCAGAAAGTATATTTCGAGACATCACGTGCATCTGCCGATGGCGGAAATTACTCCTGCCGGGTACCTGTCCGCCCTTAAACTCTACCTCGACAATCATCCTGAAGCGAGGGTCACTGTAACCGGTCATTCTGACAGCCAGGGACCCGCTGATTTCAACCTGATGCTAAGTAACCTCCGGGCAAAGTATGTCAGAACATGTTTTGCAATGGCTGGCATAAGGCCGGAGCAGATTGAGGTATCAGGGAAAGGAATAAGTGAACCCGCAGGCGACAACATGACTCCTGAAGGAAGGGCACAGAACAGAAGAACAGAAATTAATATAAAAATGTAAAAGATTATGGCAGAACGATTTACTTCCGACCTGGCATTTATAATCCTGGTACTGCTTGTTGCAGCCCTGTTGGGATTTCTTATCGGGTACTATGTCAGGAAATCAATGAAATGTAAAAAATGCACTGAGCTGGAGGAGAATAACGCCTCCCTGAATCTGAAACTGAAAAACCTCGGTGAAGAAAACGGCTCGATGAAAGGCCGTATCGAAAGGCTGGATGCTGAGATCTCAGCGCTGAAGGTTAAGGCTGAGAAACTTGAAGCCGAGGCGAAGAATGCTGCCGGAAAGAAACCTGTCAAAGCGGCCAGGATCCCTGCCTCCGGGAAAATCGTTCAGGATGACCTGAAGATAGTCCTTGGAATTGGTCCCAAGATTTCAAAGCTTCTTATCAACCGTGGCATTGCAACGTGGAAGGCACTTTCAGAGATGAACCCCGCGGTAATTTCGGAATATCTCCTGAATGACGGAGGCGAAAGGTATCGCATTCATAAGCCTGAATCCTGGCCTCACCAGGCTTTGCTGGCCAATGAAGGGAGATGGGATGAACTCCGCGAGTTACAGGGAAAAATGGTGGGATAAACTCCGGTCATAATGATTTAGATTCGATGGGAAAAGTCCGGTATTTTGATTTACTTTAGGAATTATTTTCCGGCAAGAAGTTTCCGGGAACCATTGAATCAATCACTTAATACTCATAACTATGGCAGGTTTTATCGATGAATTTATGAAAAGTTACGGTCCTGAAGTTACCAGGCAGATGTCTTCGAACTTCAATGTTGACCAGAATACAGTACAGAAACTGCTCCCGGCGTTGGCCCCGCTTATAATCTCAGGTTTGAAAAAACAAAAAGACACAATGGGAGGCGACGAGAGGGTAGATCACATTCTGAACAAATACGGGGATGCATCTGTTCTGAACAACATCAAGGATCTCATTTCATCAAAGGCAGCTGCACCGGCAGCTGATGCCAACCTGGGTGGATTGCTTGGCGACCGTGGCGGTGTGCAGGCAGCACAGACACTTGCAAAAAGCCTGAACATTGACCCATCCACAATCATGAAGATGATTCCGGCACTGGCTCCGCTGATTCTGGGAGCTCTGTCAAAGAAGCGTGATACCAGTGGTGCAGGCATTTCAGGCATTGGATCACTTCTGGACGCAGACGGTGACGGCAGCATCCTGGATGACGTTGCCGGTTTCCTTCTCAAGGGAGGCGGCGGGACAAAAACAGGAAGTAAGGGTATTCTGGGTTCACTTCTTGGCGGACTAACCCGCAGAAGGTAGAACTGATTGTCGAAAGTCGAAAGTCTGACAGTCGAAAGTCTGAGGGTCAGTAAGTGATCACCAAGCCAGGCTTCTGACAGGTGAGGGTTATCTTTCATGTTTTGGAGAAAAGGTTATATTTGTTTTATCCCGGGGGGAAACAACATTAACCAGGATCAAAAAAGGAGGCGAAGGATGACTTTATCGGAAGACTTTTTGTACAAACCCAGAAGCCATAAGGATATCGAGTTATGGAAGGATGTAACGGATGAGGAGTGGAATGATCCGATATGGCAAAAGAAAAATTCAATCCGTACTGTTGACCAGCTGACGCGGGTAATAACGCTTGGAAGTTACCAGGAGGCAGAGATAAGGAGGACTGTCGGGACTCTACGGGCCGAAGGCAAGGAGCCGTTGCGAATATCGCCCTATTATGCTTCGCTGATGCAGGAAGATCCGTTCAACCCGGTTTCTTTCGGAGAGGTGTCGAAGAAGCGAATTGACCCAGTCTTCTGGCAGAGTGTACCCACTCCGGCCAACCTTATGTTTCCGGACGCCGGAGTCGAGGGAGCCATGAGCGAAGGCTCGCGAAGCTACGGTGCAGCATACCAGCGCTACCCGAACAGGGTGGCGCTGTTCGTAGCGGAGAATACCAGCTGTGCATCTTACTGTGTCCACTGCCAGCGTTCCAAATCGCTTGACACTACTGCCGATGTGAACAGCACCGAAATAGACAGGGGACTGTTTTATATAGGTAGAAACAGGAATATCAACGAGGTTCTTGTCACTGGCGGTGACGCACTGATGATAAGTGAGAAGATGCTCAGGCACATTCTGGAGGAGCTGAGCCGTATCCCCCACCTCAGGGCAATCAGGATAGCATCGAGGGTGCCTGTGGTACTGCCAATGGCAATCACTGACAATCTGCTCGATCTGATAGCTGTCTCGGCCAACCGGTACAATAAGGGTATCGCGAAGTATGTCTACTTTATGACACATATCAACCATTTTCAGGAGATTACTCCTGACCTGGCAGCGGCTGTGAAGAGGATCACGTCTCACGGCTTTACAGTCCGCAACCAGACAGTTCTGCTGAATCACGTCAACGATTCTTACCGGATACTGGCAGAGACCTTCCGGAGGATGTTCTGGGTGGGGGTTCATCCGTATTACCTGCTGCAATGCCATAAGGAGAGAGGGATTGTACATTTCATAACTCCCATCCAGGTAGGTAAGATCTTTATGAAACATCTTCAGGGATGGATAAGCGGCATTACAGTTCCACGCTATGCAGCCAACATAGAAGGCGGAGGAGGCAAGGTGCTTCTCATGCCATCAGGCCACGACACACTGAATGAAGATACCACAATCGACGACAAGATCTCCGAGAGTTTTGCCAGTGTCTTTACCTGGGATCACAAGAAATTAATCAGGTACGAAGCCCTGGGAAGAGCAACCAGAGATGAATTCAACAGGGCAGTAAGAATTATGGATGCTTTTATTGGCAGAAAGGGTGTCTTTGTTCCGAGAATAATTATCGTTGACAAAAAAGGAAACCATATGGAGACCACAAACCGAACCAGGCTTCCTGTTTTTGAGAAAGCGAAGAAGAGCAAACTGCTGGGATATGAGATCTACGAGCATGATATGCCACTGACAAATCCCGCAGATGCTTATGATCAGATAGAGGAGGAGTTCAGAAAATCAAAATTTGCAAAAAGATAGCAGACCACCCAGGTGCTCTATATGCAGCACGACCTCTCCCGTAAGTAAACGGACAGACCCTGACTTCTGAATGGAAATGCCAGCTATAATCTCTGAATTACTGTAGCGGTTTCACAACCTCTATGACCTCCGGAAAATCCATTCCGATCTTTTTCAGGTGCTCGATTGTGGGTATGCCGTTGTTATTCCATCCACGGCGTTTGTAAACCGCATCACGGAGCTTGTTGTACTGGTCCTCCCTGTGTGCCCTTGTCAGCTTCATCTTCTCCTCCGTGGATTTGCCGGCAGGATCAACACCTATTTTCTCTTT
The DNA here is from genome assembly GCA_963736735.1 of uncultured Bacteroidales bacterium. GTDB lineage: Bacteria > Bacteroidota > Bacteroidia > Bacteroidales > VadinHA17 > SR-FBR-E99. Next base: position 46,841 of record CAVTPX010000008.1, read on the forward strand.
CAGCTGCTTGTCGTAACGTTCTGCCCTCGATTCATACTCCTCAACAGTTACAGGTCCGCAGGCACGGTATGGCTGGTCGTCATCGACCCGGCGACCGTAGCCGCGGCGGATATTGAAGACCCTCTGGAAGTTATAAACACGCTCGGAATCCTCAATCAGCCTGTGCTTATCAAACTCCCTGCCTGTGACAGCCTTATATATTGTCACATAATTATCGACGTGTTCCGGCACTTTTGCCGGTTCATCGGTCTGCGCATTAGTCTCCGGCTCCACATCGTTCCAGGGAAGCTTGCAGAGGCCCACCAGTCCGAACCAGGTCCGGAACATGGGGAAATAATGCAATGCTTCGGCCTTGTTCTCAAAAGTGGGTATGTGGTTGTTGACCATATCCATGAATATCAGCCAGGCCTCATCGTGCTGCGGGCCCTTGTTTGTGAGGGCGTAACCGCCCTGCTGAGCCAGCGACTCCTTCGACATATACTGCGAGTACTCGAGTCCCTTGTTCTCCATTCCTATGTCTTTCATGAAGGCGGCGTCGCCCCAGCCATTTTCTGCGAAGATCTGTTTCATGCGGCGTATTCCCTGCCCTGCAATGAGGCCAAAACCCTCCCCGCGTGACACCTGGTGAAGCAGTTCAAGTGCGGGTGGAATGTTACCGAAACTGAGTTCCAGGCCTCCGGTGCGTTCTTTGTTCAGGATGCCGTTTTCATAACACTCCATAATAAATGCAAGGCTGGTGCCCCAGGTGATTGTGCAAATGCCGTATGTGTCACAGTAGAAGTTGGCCTCGATTATATAGCGTGGATCGAAAAACCCGCCATTGGAACCCAGTCCTGCCGCATTTTCATATTCAGGTCCGTCAACCATTACCGCCTGACCCTTGTAAGGCCCTGAACTCAGAACAAAATCGTCTACAGCCTTTGAACATGCCATATTACATCCAATCCAGCAGCCGTCAGGGATCCCCTGGGTGAAGAACGACTTCCACACTCCGGAATCAATTTTAGGCGAGTCCTTATGCGACCCGTATTTATAGTTGTGTGTAGGCAGCAGGTCGTGGTCATCCATTACCTCCATCAGATGTGCCGTTCCTATCTGGCGCATCTTGCACTGCTTGTCATCGAGCTCCCGCATCTCACGGTTGAACCTGCGTCCCCTCTCCATGATTGCATCGAGGTCAACCACATTGTTAAGGTTTCCCTTGACACCGGGTATCTTGCAGACAAGCGCTTTTATCTTTTTATTGCGGAATACTGTGCCGATGCCTCCCCGGCCGGCCTGCTTCAGCCTTGCTTTTTTACGCTTGGGATCCCAGAAGCTGAAGTTCAGCATGCCAATGAGCGAGTGGTCTGCGGCGGAGCCTGATGAAACCACGCCTATATTCCTTTTGTCAGAATCACTGTCAGCGAACATCTCAGTCAGCTGTTCGGCAAGAATATGACTGTCATAAGCCTCTGCAGGAGCTTCGAATATTTCTATGTAATGATCTACGCCGTTTATAAAGATGATGACATCCTCCTCCGATTTTCCCTGTAACTCCAGTGCATCGAATCCCGAAAACTTAAGGAACGGGCCGAAGAAGCCTCCCACGTTGCTGTCCATTATGGAGTCTGTCTGCGGGGAGACTGTCACAACCAGCGACTTGCCAGTGCCTGAGTACTGGGTTATACCGCCGATAGGACCTGAGGAAATAACGATCTCATTTTCAGGATCATTCCATTTTGTGTCAGGAGTTGTAGCATCCCAGAGAAGACGCAGTCCGTACCCTTTGCCACCGATGAATTTTTCCTTCATCACCTCCGGAACATCCTTCTGACTGATGTCACAGGTACCTACATTAATATAGAGTGTTTTATCGGTATAACCTTTCTGAAGCGGGGTCCAGTTGTATTCCCACCTTTTGAGCAGTTTGTGCTTCGATCTTATCTCGCTGATATTCATATTTACTGATTGTTTGGCTACGGTTATGAAACAAAGATAAAGTATAAATATGCGCAATTAAATGATAATCGTCAATATGCACGGAATTGCAGATCGGGCATGGGGCTTGGGGCATGGAGCATGGGGCAGGGAGCATGGGGCATGGGGCAGGGGGCATGGGGCAGGGAGCATGGGGCAGGGGCATAGGCTGGAGCACGGAGCATGGAGCATGAGCAAGAAGTTATGCTTCAGTCTTAGCTTTATGAATGGGTTGAAAAGTGCAACATTGTCTGTATATTTGCCGTTCATAATTAAAACATCAGTGCCGCGGACATGGAGATCAGACTGAACAATGAGCCTGTTACCCTTGAGGAGGAAAGCATCAGCCTCACAAGGCTGCTTGAAGTGAAAAAGTACACTTTCAGACTCAGGATAGTGAAGGTTAACGGCAGATTCATCGAGCGTGACAATTATGACAGTGAGACTGTCAGGGACGGTGATGAGGTTCAGGTGGTGTACCTGATGAGCGGCGGATGATGTTTTTTCAAGAGTTTTATAACTGACAGAGTGAAACCCGATTTGCTGACAAGGCTCCGCAACATCAACCTGCGCGACAGGCTGCCGCACTGGATGAGGAACAGGTATATGATTACCGTCCTCATTTTCATTCTGTGGCTTCTGCTGCTTGACCCGAACAACATTATTTCAAGGGTGAGGGAGGTCAGGACACGTAACCGGCTGGTAAGGGAGAAGGAATATTACATGGGGCGAATCGAGGAGGACAAGCGAAAGCTTGAGGAGCTGCGCACAAGCAATGACAATCTTGAAAAGTTTGCACGTGAGCAGTATCACATGAAAAAGGCTGACGAAGATCTTTTCATAATTGTGACTCCTGAACAGGAGAGAAAGATAAGACGCGAGAGGAAGGTCTCTAAAACACCGAAGCCCGCTAAAGTGCGGGCTCCGGAAAATAACAGGCGTTAACCGTTACTTTGCTTTTTCAGCCAGGTATTTGGCATTTAGTCCTGCTGTAACATCAGCAGTGATATCAAGTGATGTATCACTCAGAAGAACAGGTCCGGGGAACTGTTTAGCAAGGATATACTGGTAGTGATGGGTCTTATTGTATTCAATGAGGTACTGGGTTATATACTCAAGCACCTGACGCTGAGCCACAAGGCTTTCTTCATTGAGTTTATAAGCCATTTCGTCACGCAGTGCAAGAAGATTCTGCTGTTGCTGTGAAAGTGTCTGCTCCATCTCGGCGGCTGTGGCCCTGGTGATCAGACCTTTCTGAGCCTTGTTCTGGTAATCTCTGACATCGCGGTCAAAAGCCTGCGATTTTGACGTCAGTTCAGCCTCTGAATTCTTCTGTTTGTCCTGCAGGCTGGTGGTCAGGTCATCTGCCATATTGAAGTTTGCGATTACAGAATCGAGTTCCACGTAAACGATGCCTTTTGCTTCAGCAGATTGGGTTTGCGTACCGGCTGCATCCTTTTGCTTGCAGCCTGAGGCGAGCAGGACCCCAATGGCAGTTACAGCTGATACCAAAAGAAGGTTCCTAACAAAGTATGATTTGTTCATTTTCAGGATTTGATTAAGGTTTTACAATTCAACGCACAAACATACACAAATTTTGAATATAATATATGTCGTTGAATCAGGCCGTGATAGCTGAAAAAGGTCTGGGATCAGAACTCAGGACAGGGAATGGCGTGTACTTTCCGGCTGCGCACATCCTGTGAGGTGAATGAGTAGATGAGTGATATTTCGTACGCTCCTCCGGTGGATGTTATGAGGTTCGATATCGTGAAGTCGTAGCTGAAGCCGATATTAACCTGGTCAGTCTTGATGCCTACCATTCCTATTACTGCATCACCGGCCTGTGATGTCACAAACGGGATACCCCGGTACCAGAGGCCGAACACAAGCGGATCCTTGTAATAATAGACGCCTACATCGGACTGGTAGAATTTGCCCTGGAACATTACATTGGCAGCCACTGACATCACCTCGGTAAGTTTCTTCTTCAGGCGCCCCCTGCTGATTATCTGGAAGCCTCCGAAGAAATCCACCTTAATTGGAATTGAGGCATCCTCACCCCAGAATGAGGTTCTGGGTCTCAGCAGGTGGTCAACAGAAAAGCCTGCCCAGGTCTTGGGGCTGTAAATGAGCCCGGAGGCTGTAAAGTCTACGTCAGCCACATTGTCAAACGGCGGCGGGGTAATCGGGGGAAGTGTGCCTCCGGTGGTAATCTGACTGTTCCAGACCAGCCTTGCAAGGTCAAGGCCAAGGTATGTGAATTTGAAATTGATGCCGGGCCGGAAGTGCCACTCGTCATTTATCTGGATATCGTAGGAATAGAGCAGCCCGATGTTTGTGGTACTCAGGTTTCCAGAGCCGGCAACATCATATGTTGCCAGGATACCGATACCGGAATTGAAGTTTGGTACAGCCTTATCGAAAGAGACACTGTAGGTATGGAATACGCCGGGAATTGATGGCCACTGATTTCTCCAGTTAAGTGCAAACCGGTAGTCCTCCGTCGCACCTGCAAATGAGGGAGCCAGATAAAGCTGGTTGGCATAGAACTGAGAGAACTGAGGGTCCTGACCTTTTATGACAACGGTTGTAAACAGGAGAAAGCCTATCAGGTATTTAGTCCTTGCTGACAATCTGGTTCCTTTATAATTCATCACGAATGTAGCTATTTAGAACGCATTCAACAAACCGGCTGTTACTAATTTAATCAACAAATCGCCCTGACCTCTCTGAAGATATCAACATTTGAATTTTAAATTACTGTATATCAATGCTTTAATAAGATTACATCACCTGCCATCACAATGGTCTGACCGTTTCGCCAAGAGCCTCTTGCTTTCCATATGTATACTCCGGGAGTGCACAGCTGGCCTTTGTAATAGCCATCCCATCCCATGCTGAGGTCATCGCTTTCAAACACCATCATACCATCTTTACTGTATATTTTTAGATTGCACGAACTGACACCCGAGCTGACCGCGTGGAAGACCTGGTTGGCTTCATCCGTTATCTGGCTGTAGTACCCGCCTGTAGGGCCTCCGGCGTTGGGTATGAATGCATTGGGGAATCTGATGTACGTGCCTGCATCTGTAAAGAGGTCAGCCACGGTTACTGAATCTGCGCATCCGTTCTCTGAGAATGCTGTCAGGGTAACGTCATATTTTCCGTAACGGTCATATTTATGTTCAGGCTCATATAGCCCTGATGATACATCATCGCCGAAATCCCAAAGGTAATGGGTGGCACCAACCGAGAGATTCCTGAACTCCACCTTGCCGTCAGTGAGTGAGACATCATTCTCTGGTATTTCAAATGCAGCCTTAGGTACAGGCCAGGCCTCAACCATTGTTGATGTCACTGATGTCCGGCCTTTTGCATCTGTGAGAATCAGTGTCACTGTGTAGTTCCCCGGCAGGTCAAAAATATAATCTGTTTCTGATTCTGTTGATGTTCCACCATCGCCAAAACTCCATAGCACGGAAGATGACCAGGATGTGGCATTTCTGAATCTTACCCGGAGGGGTACGCACCCTGAGGACTCTGACATTTCAATTACAGGCCGTGGCATGCCCTTGTATCTCAGAGCTATTTCAGGGTTCCCTGATTGTCCGGCAACTTTCATTGGTGCATCTGCCTGCCGGGTTGGAATTATTATGTTTGTGTTCCTTCCCTGAGAGTCATTTCCACCTGCTGAGTGGACTTCATCAGTCGAAGCAGGTGCCCGGGCATATCTCACAGGAGTAATCTGGTTGTTCACCACAATGATTGTAGCCGCGGCAGGAGGGTCCGCTGGCCGGACCCCCGTCTCTGCCTGCGGCTCCGGGTTACCGGCGACCGGGTTCTGGCTTCCTTCATCAGTGTGTGAAAATATGAGTATGCCTGCTGCCAGAATAGCGGCAGCAGCGGCAGTCAGGTAATACAGATTGAACCTTGCAGGATTGAACCTGAAGAATTCCCTGCGTTCCAGACGGCTCATAAACCGCCCTGTCAGGTCACTGCCAGGCTCAATTTCCGAACCTTCCAGCTTTTTCCGGAACAGGTTTTCAAGTTCAATATCTCGTTCTTCTTCTGCCATTACCTTTTCAGGTATAATTCTTTTTTATTTTCCCAAGCTCTTCAAGCTTCTTTCTTAAAACGGCTCTTGCCCTGCTGTACTGAGACTTTGATGTATTAAGGTCTATATTCAGCATTTCGGCAATCTCATGGTGTTTATACCCCTCAACTGTATAGAGGTTAAATACCGTCCTGTACCCCGGCGAAAGTTCGCCCAGGACCCTGTAAAGGTCCTCCGCGGTATAAAAGTCCTCCTCAAACCCACGGGTACCGGTCTCCGTTGTCATATACTCATCAATATCGATATTGTGCTTATAACGGAGATTTTTGTGATAATAAGTGATGGCAGTATTTACCGTCACTTTTCTGAGCCATCCTTTGAAAGAACCCGTTCCGGCATAATCCTTCAGATTAAAAAAGATCTTCAGGAATGCCTCCTGCAGCATGTCTTCAGCTTCCGGCCTGTCAGAAGCATACCTGCTGCATACACCCAGCAGGAATCCGGAATACTGTTTCCAGAGCAGCTGCTGTGCCTTTCTGCTGTGTCTGATGCAGCCTTCTATTATTTGCTGTTCACTCATCATCAACTGCAGACATTAACAAGACACCGGGATATTTTAAATGGTTGCACAGTATGTTTTTATTTTCCTGATAGCGTAAAAATGCAATAAATCATGCTAAAGCGATGATAAACGTCATTTATCTGCCGGATTAAATCTGTTTTATTTGTCTGCTATTTTAAACGGCAAGAGAAATGTCAGGTTTCATAATATGCGGTTTATTTATATTTGGACACTAAAAATTAAACTTATAATACAATGTTCAACAAACTGATTGCATCGATACTCCCCTATTTTCCGAAGAAGTTCATCTGGATCTTTTCACGGGCATATATTTCAGGGGAGACAATGGCAGACGCCATGAAAGCTTCAAAAGATCTTAATTCACAGGGCATTGTCGTTACACTTGACGTGCTGGGGGAATTCATTAAGACTCTTGACGAAGCGGAAGAGAATAAAAAGGAGTATCTCGAACTGATTGAAGAGACCGAGAAGCAGGGCATTAAGGGTAACTATTCACTTAAACCCACCAGCTTTGGTCTTCTGATTGACCAGGAAGCATGCTACTTGCAGATGAGGGAGATAGTGGCAAAAGCCGCCTCTTATAATAACTTTTGCAGGGTGGACATGGAAGATTCACCATGTACCGATATGGAGATAGCCCTTTACAGGCGTCTGCACAAGGAATTTCCCAAAAACGTGGGACTTGTCATCCAGGCATACCTTAAAAGGACCTACGGCGATCTTGAAAAGATGCTTGACATGAATACTCCTGAGATACCCACCAGCTACAGGTTGTGCAAGGGAATCTATGTGGAATCACCCGCAATTGCCTTCAAGAAGTACGAAGAGATCAACCAGCATTTTCTGGAAGATCTTGAGTTCATGTTTAAAAACAAAATTTTTGTTGGCATTGCCACACATGACAAGCCGCTTGTTGATGGTGCTTACGAACTCATAAAGAAATACAATGTGCCGAAGAATATGTACGAGTTCCAGATGCTTTACGGCGTTACCCCGTCTCTGAGGAAGAGCATTGTTGACAAGGGCCATTCGATGAGGGTATATGTTCCCTTCGGAAAGAAATGGTTTGGTTATTCAACCCGCAGGCTGAAGGAAAACCCGAAGATGGCGAGTCATATTATAAAGGCGTTGTTCTATAAGGGATAGAGGCAGTGGGCAGTAGGCAATAGGCAATAGTGAAAAGGACCCGGAAGGGAACACTATTGCCCGCCCCACCGTCTGTCTCCTCCCTAAAATTGCCCACCGGGCAATTTCTTTACGGTCGGTCCTCTTTTGTAGATCAGCGAGTCATGCATGGCACGGATCTGCTGTAACTCGCGGGCGGAGATATAAGGAGCCGGAGCCTTCGGGGCTTCAGGCAGACCCTTTGCAAGCATATATATCAACGGAATTATTGTGAACGGGCTAAGTCCCAGCATTTTATCAGAAGGAATGCCACCCCTCTCAATGGCGTCTGTGCGTTGTTTCTGCCTCAGGAGCTCGTAATTGGCTACCGGATCACCCAGCTCGGCTGTACTTGTAATACCCTGGTATGCCGATAATTTCAGATTATTTGAGGCGTTTATCATTTCCTGGTCAGCAGGCGGCCTGTCAGCCATTATCTCAGCCCTGACGTTTACAAGCCTTGGAAATACCACAACGCCATCGATCATAAGTGTATCAGAACTCATAAAGATGCCTGCAGTGTATTCCCTGGCATAAAGAGTGTCACTGATTACCATCCGGAAATCCTTGTAGCCAATGCAGGTGAAAGTAACTGTATCCAGGGGCCGTGCATAGAAAGAGACCTGTCCACGGGAGTCGGCAGCGCCGGCAGAGCTATGCATGTTGATATAGTGCGCGCCGGTCAGCGGCTCACGTGTGCCGGAGTCGAGAATGATGCCATGAAAGAGTATTGTTGATGTCTGCTGCCCGCTCATGTTCAACGGTGCAGTAATCAATAAAACAAACAGAAAAGGCAGAATAAAAGAAACAGTTTTATTTCCTGAGTATGATCTCATCAAGAGTTCTCTTGGGCACATGATGAACCTGGTTCTCATCCCTCCAGTACTTAACGTCATTGTTCTGGATTGTCTCGATTACGACTTTCTCACCTGGTTTACCTATCGCCAGTACGAGAAGGATATCAAACTGCGCCGGGATCTCCATGGCAGTCCTCAGCTTTTCCTTTTTGATCGATGCGATGATGCAACCTCCTAATCCAAGTGATGCGGCTCCGAGCATAATACTCTGGGCAGCAATGCCCGGATCAATGCCGAAGGAGTCGGAAATTTCCTTGTCGCCAAGGAAAATAATGTAACCCGTAGGTCTCTCAGACGGCTCGGGCCCCTCCCAGGTCGTAAAGTAACCTGCCCATGCAAGGCATTCATATACACTCTTGCGCTTTTCCGGGTCATTTACCAGGATATATTTCAGCGGCTGTCTGTTGGCACCTGAGGCAGAGAGTCTTGCAAGATCCACCAGAGAAACAAGTGTATCTGTATCGACCTCATGTTTGCCGTCAAACCTGCGGTATGTCCTTGTCTTCTCTATAAGCTGATTGATATTCATGCTGGAAATTTTGCACAAATATATACAAAAAGCTTCCTCGGATTACATCTGGGAAAACTTAAAGGGGAAATTTGGAACCTGCAATTACTGAATGAGAAAAATCCGTTCCGGCACCGGTGAGATGACTTTCCTGTCAGCAGCAACTGAAAAAAGCTTCTCCACAGCCCCTCGTCCCTCTTCGCCCAGTGAAAGTGTGAACCTGTTCACAAACAGGCTGATATGTTCTTTCATAACGTCAGGGCTGACCTCTTTTGCGTTCTTTTCGATGAAGTTAATTGAGGTTGTGGGATTGGCATTGGCATATTCGAGGCTTCTCCGGATAGTCCTGTTTACTTTTTGTGCAGTCTCCTCAGGAATATTCCGGTTGATTACTATTCCGCCCAGGGGTATTGGCAGGCCTGTCAGCTCTTCCCACAGTTCTCCCGTGTCAGCTACCTTACGAAGTCCCAATGCCCCGAAGGTAAAGCGGGTCTCGTGGATAATGAGGCCTGCGTCAGCCTCACCCGAGAGAACTGCTTCCGGGATATCTGAGAAAAGGTACTCGCGTTTGTTTTTTGCTTCAGGCCAGAAGATGCTGAACAGGAGATTGGCTGTTGTGTAGCGTCCGGGAATTGCAATCACGGCCTCGTTAAGTTCGTCGGGATAAACTTTGCGCCGGCTCACAACCAGCGGCCCGTTACTTCGTCCCAGAGCACTTCCGGCGTCGAGGAGCAGGTAGTTCTGCGCCGCGTGGGCATAGGCATGGTAGCTCATCTTTGTGATGTCAACGGCAGCCCCCAGTGCCCTGCGGTTGAGCTCCTCCACATCTGCCAGGAACCAGTCGTATTCGATGCCTTCAGTATCGACCCTCCGGTGTACCATGGCTTCAAAAATGAAGGTGTCATTGGGGCATGGTGAGAATCCGAGTGTCAGTTTCATAATGTACTTTATTCTATTCAGTATGACGCCAACAGCTGCTTCAAGTTCATGGAGGGCCAGCGGTATGTCCCACCGGCTGAGATCGCGGGGCTCCACAATGTTCGATACAGCCCTGACCGACATATATTCTGCTTTGTGCAAGGCGCATGTATAGGCGAACCATGCTCCTTCCATCGTCTCAATATCAGGATTCCATTCACTGCGGATGCGTCCGATGACCTCTAATGACCCGGAGGCCATGTTCACGGTAGCGGCGGTGACCGCCGGATACATGGTGCAGACCACATCGGTCCACCTGTTGCTGCAAATAATTCTGCCACCTGTAAATGGCGGTTCATCAGGGTCAGCAAGGTTTGCCCTGAAGATTGAAACAAACGAGCCGTTATCGTCTACGCCCATGTCTGCAAAACAGTCAGAGGTCGGTATCACTATGGTTCCAGGTTTAAGAGATCCGGCATAACTGCCAGCAATTCCGGCATTTATCGTCAGCAATGGCAACGGACCTTCGGAAAAGCGTTTCTGCAGGGCCCATGACACGGCAGCCCCTCCCACTCCTGTCACCAGAAGTTCACATCCCGATCGTGCAGAGATGATTGCCTTCTTCACGGCATCAGCCTCTGAGGGATGAGCAACAACAATAAGAAGATCCTTCGGACGATTATCCATTATGATTATAAAACAAACCGAAGGCTAAAAGTATAAAATTTTAACGGTTTTGTATAAATACCTTCCCTGACGCCCTGGACTGACCAGAGGTAAATGTAACCAGGTAAATTCCGTCAGCTACTGCAGGATTAAATTCATGGTAACCAGGCTCCCGGATATTCTGAACATATAGATTTTCACCCGCCAGGTTATAAATTTTCAGCTGGCCGTTACTGCATTGCGGCAGGTCTATTTCAGCTTTTAAAACGCCGTGTGCCGAGTATATTTTAAACCATTCCGTATCATAGACAGTCTTTGAAACTGATGTTTTAAGGTTTGAAAGGTTGATAAAGAACCGGTGCTGGTAATTTCCTGCAGCAAGATTAACCTTATAAAACTGGTCATTATCAAGATCCTGGGTCATACCGGTTACAACATCAGTAATTGAGATATAATTATATTTGAATGCCCCGGTAATATCCTTTATAGAGAAAATAACATACCCGTCGCGGCTTGTTTTTAAGCCCAGCCGCACCTTACATAAACTGGAATCATTCAGTTGGAGGGCATTAATTGAAAGTCTTGAGCTGTCACTACCGAAGGAATAGAAGTTGGTCACCCTGGTGTCGGTATTGAAGAGCTTTAATGCATCATACTGCCCGTCAAACCCGTTGGTTGCACCGGCATCGAAGTATATACACAGGGGATCGAATGAAAGGGAATCATCAGAGTATCCGGCAGTAAACCTGATAAAGGCCGGTGTTTCATCCTGTGCGGATTTAAGAAACGTACCTGTCATATCAGTAACCCTGACACTGTTGTTTACTCCCAGTGTTCCTGTGACGGGCCAGGCTCCGTCAGTAACATGAACGAAAAAGCCCTGCATCGAAGGAATAATATTATCAGCCAGCCCGTCGCTGGACAGCCCGGCAATGTATGTGGAATAGGTACCGGCGTACTGATCAATGCTGTCTGCCTTAAAGTAATAAACAGCGTTGTCAATTTTGTCTCTGGTCCAGCCTGACGGTGCATCCCAGTCAATTGGTGAGGGATACGGATTCCCGACCAGGTTGAAACCTTTTGTATAAGGATGATTATGATTAAAGAGTGTAACTTCAATGTTGCCATTGCTGACAACGCCTTCGATCTCTGCGGTTTCAGGAAGCGTAGAGGAGCCAAAATTTGCCGAATACCCCGCCAGCGGATTAAGGAGACCTGAAGGATTCTTATGGCTGACCCAGCCGGAAGAGGTCCGGTTCTCATCATAACGATAAATTGAAGAAAAAGCGGCCAACAAGTCTATCTCTTCACCTAATTCAGCAACTACAGCATTCTGGAAGGGTGAGCTCAGGTACTTATATCCAAAACCTGACGACAGGTACCTCTGCATCGTGATGTTTCCTGTGACACTGCCGGTTCCGCTTCCATCAATCAGAGCTGTTCCGGTCGCGGTGGAAAGAAGTGTAATATTTCCCCCGGCATTCAGTGAGCCGTTACATAAAAGTATGCCGCTTACTGTCTGCCCGGCGGTATTTACCACTGTTGTACTTCCGGCTTCAATTGTAAGATTTTCAAAACTTACCGGAGTGGTCCCTCCTATTGTCCGGTCCGCCCCGGTAAACACTATTTTATCATCCGTATTAATAAAGGATCCGTTATTGACAAGGCTGTTATTCAATATAACCAGTGCCTCCGCTTGCGGAAACAATTGTCCCCTCAGATATTACAGAATACTGGGAGTATAAGTGTGGAGAATGTTGCAGAAGTACTATTAGGAGGATAACGGAGCTTAATCCCTTTCCCCTGGATCCCGTCTTGTATGACTTTTTCACAATACCCTTCATTTCAGATTGTCTTTAATTACTGTGAGGTAACATACCAGTTAATATCCTGAAATCTGAGGACGTCACCGTTGTTCAGGGAGGAACAGAACAGTTCGAAATAATCATCCTTTTCAACATCTTCAATGTAAATTACAGTGGAAAACTGAAAAGGCTGGTTTGAAGTAGTCACCCTTAATGTTGTCTCACCATACCGTACTGCAGTATTGCCGTTTTCTACTATGCCAACTGTTATAACCCTGTTGGAGTTATTTACCTGCACATTACCGGAAATAAAAATTACAATATCACGTGATGTGGAAGGCTGATATGTAATCCTGTTATTATTAATCAGATAATTTGTGGTAATTACAGATGTATTTGTCCATACAGCTTTATACCAGGAATTTGCGAGTGTCGTTGTAACCGTGGAAGTATTGTTTATAACATTCAGCTTACAATGCGGCAAACTGGTTTTAAATCCCGGGTTATTTTCAATATATGAATTGGCATCTCTTCCGTCTGTTCTTGAAAAATCAAAACCGACCAGCCCGTTTCCAACGGCGTCATGTGTATTATTTGTGATTACAACAGACGAGAACGAAAAGTCTGCTGAATTATATACTATTGCATTGTCAGTGGCTCCGGTGGTAAATACTCCGTTCATAACATTGAGATGGACATCTGAGCCCTTTGAGAGAAGAATCCCGTTTTTGCAATTGGTAAAGTCAGTTTCTGAAACCTTTACTGCAGCTCCCGGTTCTGCACCATGGATAATCAATCCGCTGTTCCGGGCATTCAACATATCACATTCAAACATCCATAGTTCAGCGTTACTGGAGTCCACCACGGCGTTGTAAAAGCCCTCAAAACTACTGTCTTTGATTTCATGATACTCATCTGATCCCACCAGCCTGATTGCATCTTCGCCCGGAGAAGTACCATATCCTGCCAGTGGAGTAGCATCGAATATGAGCATTTTAAAGTAGGTTTCGGACAAACATCTGAACATTGGATTTCCTGCAAGGCCCGGACCTGGAACAATTGTCCCTGACCCATAGCTGGATCCCTGTATTGTGAGTGGATAAGGAAGATCAATAGTCTCTGTATGTTCAAAGGCGACAGGTTCGTTGCCCAGCCTGAGTACCACAGGCCCATCCATATGAACATTAAGAAAGTCGAGAGCATCTGACAATGATTGAAACGGGTCTTTGGGCCCTACGTCCAAAATATCGTCTGAACGGGAACTTCTGCCTATCAGAACCCAGTTTCCTCCCCGTGCTGCAAATGTTTTGCTAAGCTTTGGAATTATTTTGATTGTATCCAGTTCCTCGATTGTTGAGGATCCATAGCCTGTTACAACAACCTGGTGAATATGGCTGCCTGTGTTTTTAACTGTGATCTGCAATGCCGTATCGGCACTCGTGATCTGCGGGAGTGTCAGAGTTATGTTGTTACTTGCGAAAATGATGCTGTTAACTTTGGTAAGGGTGTCATCAGCACTCTTTGTAAAATACTGTGTAGCAGCATTCCCGGCGCTTAATAAATTATTCCACCCGGTACCATCCCAGAAATAGAATCCATCTGTTACAGCTCCGCCGCTGCTGTAAACCAGCATGCCTGCCGGTACAGGTTCTGTCAGCGGAGAAGGAAGATTCAGGCTGTTAATTGGTACCCGCGGGATAAGCAATCCTTTATCGGCACTTTCAAGTTCAAGAATGGAATTGGGGTCCGGTGTAATTACAGTTCCGTCAGTTATTTTTACCTGGGCATTTGCTGATATGAAGAAAGTGAACGCAAAGAACCCAAAAATCAACAAGCGGATCATCTTTGATATTATTGCCTGAGATACCATGATACTTTCAGAATCTGACATTCATTTTTATAATGCCAAATTATTGATCTCTAAGCAATCCGGATGTAGGGAATAATCTGAATCTTATGTAGGTGGTTTGCTGACAGCGGGGAGTAAGAGGCCTGATAAAACGGGAGAAAACCTCTCAGATCAGTCGTTGATCCCCTGCTGAGTTTACATTAATATAATGTGTCTTCTCACGTGCCATTTGGGTTTCGTGAGCCGCAGGCTTTCCGTTCTGATTGTAAGGAATTGTAAAAGAGAAGACCGAACCTTTGCCGGGATTGGAGCTAAGCCATATTTTACCACCCAGGAGTTCGACATAAGCCTTGCTTATTGAAAGTCCCAGCCCCGTACCTTCATAATCCCTGTTGAGCAGGTTATCCACCTGGTAAAACCTGTTGAATACCTTATTCTGATGTTCCTGGGCTATCCCGATCCCGGTATCTGAGACATTAAATTCGAGGAAATTGCCATTGAGTTTATACCCCAGTGATACCTCTCCCTTATGTGTAAACTTGAATGCGTTATTCAGGAGGCTTGTCAGGATACTTTTAATCTTCCCGTAATCATACAATAAGTCAGTCCGGGAGTCCGGAAGTCCTGGCTCCATCGTCAGTTTTATCCCCTTCTCACGTGCTTTAGCCTGGTATTCTTTCAGAATCATTTCGAGCATTTTGTTCAGATTGGCTTCGCTTTTCAGGATTTTAAGAATACCTGCCTCAATATTTGAGACTTCGATAATATTATTCAGGATTTCAAGGAGACGAAAACTGCTCTGGGAAATATGCTCCACGAAAGATTTCTGACTGGTAATATCCAGTCCCGGCTCACTTAAAAGGGATGAGAAACCGATAATTGCATTCATCGGTGTTCTTATCTCATGTGAAATATTATGAAGAAATGCTGTTTTCAGCCGGTCACTCTCTTCTGCCTGCTCCTTCGATTTTATAAGTTCCAGTTCAGCCGCTTTCCTCACAGAAACATCACGACAAACAATTAACATTTCTGCAGGAGTCCCGTTTGCACCTTTAAGCGGTGAGGAGGAGAGTTCTCCCCAGAAAATTGTACCGTCAAATTTCCGTAGTTCGTATTCCCTGGTCTCGGGTGCTGTATTTCCAGAAACAATATCATTGAATCGTTCAATTACCAGGTTATGACGAATCAGGCGCCAGCCAGTTCAGGATTGGTGTTCCGACAGCTTTTACACCGGGAGGAACGCCAAATATTTCAAGGGCCTTAATTGAGCAGTAGGAGACAATTCCGGCGAGATCAGTAATAATAATCCCGTCTGGTGACACATCAATCAGGGTACGGTAATAAGCTTCAGATTCAATTACTTTTTGCTCCATTTGCTTGCGTTCCGTAATATCCCTCATGCTTCCGATAATTTTTACCGGATGTCCGTCAGAACCAAACAGCAACTTTGCAGAGACAGAGCAGGAAACCAGTGATCCGTCACGGTTCCTCAGGGTAATTTCGTAGTCAGAGATGCTTCCCTTCTCACCCAACTTGTCCACCAACAATTGACGTTCCTCGGGAAAGGAGTAAATTTCAGACATAGACTTACCGATGAGGTCCTCCCTTTTATACTGTCCCCGTGAAAGCGCCAGGATCGAAGGGCTGATTTCAAGGAGGGTGCCATCGAGTGAAGACTCGTAATAGAGATCCTGCACATTTTCAAATATACTGCGGAACTTTTCTTCGCTTTCCCTCAGTTCCTTTTCTGCTGCTTTCTTCTCCAGGAGCATCTCTATCTTGGACATGGCTGCCCGTATGGATGGAATAAGGCGTGACAGGTTCTGTTTGAGGACATAATCATCGGCTCCGGCTTTCATGCATTCAACAGCAATCTCTTCATTCACTGAACCTGTAACAAGTATGAACGGGGTAAGCGGACTTAAATCATTTTTAAGTAAGAGAGCTTCCATTCCGTCAAACTGAGGCAGTGCATAATCGGAAATGATCAGATCAGGTACGAAAGACATTAATTCATTTACATAATCCTTCCGGTTTTCGACGTGTCTCTTTTCAAAGTTTATACCGTTTCTGGATAACTCATGCCAAAGTATCTCTGCATCTGAGGGCAAGTCTTCCACAAGAAGGATCTTTATAAGGTCTTTCATATCACTGTTCTTAAAAAAAATACTATTTCAAATTGCTGCCGCTGCCCGTCAGGATTATATTACTTCAGCGGCTGATTCACCAGCAGCCAGTATAACCCCAGGCTGCTCATTGCACTTACAAACTGATCAAAGTCGACAGGCTTAACCACATAACTGTTAACACCCAGGTCATAGGCTTCCTTCATGTCAGGCGCCTCACGCGATGAGGTTACAATTACGATGGGGATGTGAGTTGTCTTTTTATCTCCCTTTACAAGCCTGAGAATTTCAAGCCCGCCCACCTTCGGAAGTTTAAGGTCAAGCAGGATCACTTTGGGTGGATTATTAAAATTCCTGTTTTCGAATTTACCCTTGCAAAAAATAAATTCAAGTGCTTCTTCTCCGTCTTTGGCAACAAAAACATTATTTGCAAGGTTGTTTTTCTTCAGTGCCCGCAGAGTCAGTTCTGCATCCCTGGGATCATCTTCCACGATCAGAATTTCAACAGCATCAATCTCATTCATTTGATTTAGTTTAAATTTTATTCAAATTAAACAAGTTTCTTTTCAACCGGCAAGGTAAAAAAGAATGTAGCGCCTTTTTCAGGTTCCCCCTCAGCCCATACCCTTCCTCTGTGACGAAGGATAATTCGCTTAACAATAGCCAGTCCCACCCCATTGCCTTCAAATTCCATGGTGCTGTGAAGCCTCTGGAAAACACCAAAGAGCTTGTTTACATATTTCATGTCGAATCCTACACCATTGTCTCTGACATAATAAACGGTTTCATCTTTTTCCTGATATGAACCAATGATTATTTCGGATTTCTCCTCCTTCGCCGAGTACTTTAAAGCGTTTGAAATAAGATTAGTCATTACCTGCTTTATCAGCACTGAATCTCCGAATGCCGGTGGAAGTTTCATTACGGAGAATGAGATCCACTCCCTCTCTTCAGGCAAGGTAAGTTCCTGGAAAACTGAACTGGAGAGTTGTACCATACCGATCCTGAAAAAATTCAGATGGCTCCTGCCTATCCGTGAAAAAGCCAGCAGGTCATCAATAAGCTGGCCCATGCGGCTTGAACTAGATTCAATTATTCCACAGATTCTTTTGCCTTCATTATCAAGCACTTTCCCATAGTCCTCCTTCAGTATCGATGTAAAGCTGTGAATAGATCTGAGAGGCGCCCTCAAATCGTGAGAGACAGAATAACTGAAAGCTTCAAGTTCTTTGTTTGCAGCCTGCAAAAGTAACTTTGACTTCTCCAGATCTGCAGTAATTTTTTCCCGGAGAGTAATGTCTGTCATGTTCACAAGCACAATTCCTGAATCCGATTCCGGTGCTGGGAAAACCATGCGGATAAGTACATGGATCAGATCCTGGTTCAGAGTCCTTAGTGCATGGTCTGTTTCAAAGATCTCAGATCCGCTGCAAAGAGCTGTCAGCTCATCTGCGAACCCCGGAAGGACGTCAGGTGTAGAAAATATTGCTGAAAGAGATTCCAGCAGTTGCTCTTTGTTTTGTGCCCCGAAAAGTACAAGTGTAGCCGGATTCACATCAATAATTCTCACGCTCAACAATGCAGAGCTTATAAAATCAGGATGTAAATCGAAATAGGATTTAAAGTCTGTTACTCCATTCTCCTTAAGTTTTTTCACGGCAGAAATTAAATCTGACCAGTCTTCTTTCCAGATCGAGACCGGTGACACTTCAAAAATCTCCTTGTAGTTTTGCTGACTTATCTCCAGTTTTTTCGTGCGG
Organism: uncultured Bacteroidales bacterium; assembly: GCA_963736735.1. Taxonomy (GTDB): domain Bacteria; phylum Bacteroidota; class Bacteroidia; order Bacteroidales; family VadinHA17; genus SR-FBR-E99. The sequence goes on from CAVTPX010000008.1 coordinate 65,093, forward strand.
TCGGATACGCGCTGTTCGAGCTCCTCATTGAGCGATCTGATCTCATCCTCCGCCCCTTTCCTTGCCGTTATATCATTGACTGCAGTAATGAACCACATGGGATCTCCCTTTTCGTTCCTTTCCAGGTAGACAGAGACTTCAGCCCAGATAATGCTGCCATTCTTATGGATAAATCTTTTTTCAAAACTGGTACGGTCTTTCTTCCCGTTAAGCAGCATACCGGCCTCTTCTTCACTCTTCTTAATATCATCAGGATGGGTAATATTATGCCAGGTCCCGGATCGCAACTCCTCTGCGGTATAACCCAGAAGGTCACAGAAACTCTGATTAACATCCAGGGATCCGTCGATGCCGGTCATGGATTTGCCAAGCGGAGATTTATCAAAGAGATTTCTGAATTTCTTCTCACTTTTTTGCAGGTCTTCCCTGGCCTGTTTTTGTTCAGTGATATCCAGGATGGCGCCAATGATTCCTGTAACCTCATTCAGGCTGTTTTTACAGACGGCTTTATGGAACTGCACATCATGCTCCCTGCCATTACTGTCGACAAGCCTTGACTCATAAACCTGAGTGGCGCTGGCGTTAAACAATTTATTGTCCATTTCGGAATACTTCATTGCCAGTTCGGGAGGATGAAACTCAAATACAGTTTTACCGGAAAGCTGCTCTCTTGTATAACCAAAAAGAGAGACAAAGGAATCATTTGCGTCGAGGTATCTTCCGTTAATGTCTTTATAGAAAACCGGAATCGGGATTGTGTTGAGAAGGTTGCTTAAAAAGGCTTCGCTTTCCCTGAGAGCATTCTCGGCTTTCCTTCTTTCTGTTATATCCTGGATTACACCGAACACTATCCGGTTTTTTCTGTCATACTGACTTATTGAATGAATATCTCTAATCTCACCGGTATCAGCGGTTCTTATTTTAAATTCAATGTCATAAGGTTCATCCTTTTCGATCAGATTCTTAAGTGCTGCATCGAGCGGCTGACGATATTCGGGCAGGGGGATTGTTTTAATTGTCTCATAATCAAGCATTCCCTCCGCCAGGCCATATAATTTATTTGCGCCATCAGATGCAATAATCCTGTTTGATTCAAGATGGAGTTCCCAGTGGCCTGATTTGAATGTAAGTTCAGCCCTTTTTAATCTTGCTTCGCTAATACGGATTGCTTCTGCAGCTTCAATGCTTTTTAATTTCAACAGTCATGCCTTCAGTATTGTTTTTTGAGGCCATCCATGTTGCTTACGGGCCAATGTTTTATTAATGATTGAATTACAATAATATTCACAATGGGAAGGTACTGGAATACAATAAAATAAGTTGTAAGGGTTTGACTGAAAATATTGTAGGGGATTGCCTACAGGCGCCGGGCCAAAGAATCAGTAATAGTGATACTGTTATACCAGACCTTCCTTTATTGCATATACAATTATATCGGATGTGGTCTTAAGGTTCAGTTTACCAAGTATCCTTTCCCTGTAAGTGCTTATAGTTTTTGGACTCAAAGACAATTCTTTCCCAATGCTGCTTATTGTTTTTCCGGAAGCAAGAAGTGCAAGAACCTCAAGTTCCCGGGCTGACAACTCGGCATATAACGGCTTATCCTTGTCAGTTATAAAGTCCAGTGTAATCCTGTCAGCGAGAGAGGCAGTAATATATCGGGTACCCCTGGCTGTTTTTACAACGGCATCAATAAGCTCCTCAGGGGCACTTGCTTTTGTAAGATACCCCATAGCCCCAAGCTTCAGGGCCCTCAGGGCATACTGTTCCTCTGGATATATACTCAGGATCAAGACAGATGTGGCGGGTTTTAATTTTTTAACTTCACTGATAAGTTCCAGTCCGCTCCTCCCCGGCAGTGATATGTCAAGGAGAACAACGTCAAAATCCTTTTCACCTATCTTTTCGAGAAGTTCCTTACCGTTGCAGGCTTCTTCTATCAACCCGAATCTCAGGTCCTTATCATCTTCAAGAATCTGTCTGATTCCCTGGCGGACAATAGGGTGGTCATCTGTTATCAGTACCCGTATCATAATATATCAGATATGTAAATGCATCACTGTTCATATCTCAACTTAAAGGTAACACATTTGGAATTACCACCAGGACCCTTGTACCAATTCCCTTCTTTCCTGTAATATTCAATTCACCCCCAAAGGCTCTTGCCCTTTCTCTCAACCCCATCAGTCCAAATGATTTAGGGTCAGTCAATTTTGCCTTATCAATTCCAATCCCATTGTCTCTTACAGTTAACTTGAGCTGGTCTTTGCCTGATTCAATTGTTATCCAGACATTTTTTGCCCTGGAGTGCCTTGAAACATTTGTAAGTGACTCCTGAATTATCCTGTAAAGCATAATAGACAACTTGTCTTCAACCTGGAATTCTGAGGGTAAAGTTTTGAATGCGGCTTTTATACCGGTATTCTTTGTAAACTGCTCCAGCTGCCACTCAACCGCTGTTTTCAAACCAAGATTATAAAGCATCCCCGGCCACAGATCTGCTGAGATATTCTGAACAGTTGCAACAGTGTCATCAATCATTCCGAGAATGCCGGTAAGTTTGTTCACAACCAGTGGCGATTGTACCCCTATTCTGGTTTTCAGCCATGAAAAATCCATTTTAAGGGCAGTCAGTTTCTGGCCAAGGTCATCATGCAGATTAAGTGAAATTCTTATCCTTTCATTTTCACGGGCTTCCTCAATATGCTGTTCAGCTCCCGGAGAGCATCGCTTGACTTTTTCAGGTTCTCCTCATAATTCATCCTGTCAGATATGTCTAACCAGGTAACAATTACCCTTGAGAGGCTGTAGAAACTGTCAGACATTACCTGAAGCCGGAGATTCAGGTGTTTCAATTTGCCATCGGGGGTTTTTAACTGAATATCCCTCTCGGCACGTTTCCTTCCCTCAGCCAATAATGCCAGTAATTCTGCAAAAATGATAATTGATTTCCTGTTAAAAAGCGTTGGAAGCTTAAGGGTAAGGTCAGAAATATCCTTTACCCCAAAATAATTCAGTGATGTCACGTTGACATCTGTTATTCTCACCAGTGAAATGCAATAGACAGTTTTTTCCGGATTTTCCCTGAAGTAGGAAAGAAAATCATGTACATCCCTCTTTTTCAGATTTTCAAGACATTCCTTTACCCTTGAAAAGTCAGCTTCCCATGTTGGAATGGTTGAGTGATTAAAAAGCATGCGATACCTGGCCTCACTCTTCCGCAGAGACATTTCCAACACTTTCCGGTCTGTTATATTAACTGCCAAACCTACTATTCCTGTCACCTCGTCCTTCTCATTGATTATCGGGGCTATATGATTCTCGAAGAACACACTGTTCAACTCATTGGTTAAAGTCATAGTTTCACCGGAAAGTGCACGGTCAAGTACTTCTTTTCCCGTTATCTTATTCCCTGAATTTTCTATAAAAGAAAGAGATCCGTAGAGTTTATAGGCAGACACCCCGATGTTCTCTCCGGATCTTAATCCTGCCTTCGTCAGTTCGCGGCCTTCTGATAAAGTAAAAATGCCCTTATTGTCTGTAGCAAAAAAAGTTACAGGTGCATTTGAAAGAACGCTTTTCAATAATAACTCAGATTTGAGCTCTTTTGTAATATCACGGATAATTATCACCGTTCTCTGCTTGCCGTCCTCAGCCTTATATACGGTAGAGGAAATGTCGACCGGAAAAAGTGAACCGTCTTTCCTGATCATTCTGATCACCCCCCTGGCTTTTCCGCTTCTTTCCCTTTCCTCAAGCAGTTTCGGTAGCCGTTCATCAGTCAGGTCAACCACTCCGTAACGTCCCTGCTTTATAATCTCTGCCTCGGACCTGCCAAGAATTGTGCAGGCGACGGGGTTGGCAGCGAGGATGCTCCCGTCAGGTGCTGTAATTAGAATACCGTCCATGCTGTTTTGAAACACGGCATCGAAGAAGGTCTCATTCTCCGGTTGTTTGACTTTTTTTCATTCTTTCGGCCGGCATCAGTGGAAATGTTTCCGTCTTTAGTCACAACAGATTCCCGATACAAAAATACTCATATTATTCCGGACACTCTATTTTAATTGCCACGTGTAAAAATCCGACAGCCTCTGACAGGTATAATCAGGCCCTGCAATATTTTGCTTTTGACGAATTTAATCGTCAATTTTACTGTCAATTAAACCACACGAGGCATGATCTACCTGACAAGGAGAGAAAGGTTCTGCGCAGCGCACAGGATGTACCGCGAAGAGCTGAGTGACGAAGAGAACCAGAAGATATACGGAAAGTGCTCCAATCCCCTGTGGCACGGTCATAACTATGTACTGAAAGTGACCGTCAGGGGTGATGCCGACCCGCAGGTCGGGTATTTTATGAATGCAACCAGGCTGAAGGAGATAATTGCAGAGAAGGTTATCGTGAAACTCGACCACAAAAACATGAACCTGGAGACTGACTTCATGAAGGGCAGGGTGGCAACCACGGAGAACCTTGCCATGGCAATATGGGGTGAACTCGAGGCCCCTCTCAGGGTTGAGGGTGCGACGCTTCACTGCGTGAGAATTGAAGAGACAGAAAATAACTTTGTTGACTATTACGGATAACATATGGAAAAATTGAATGACGGCGGCGGAAAGCTGTCCGACGGTTACAACAAGATCGAACGCTGGGACCCGGAAACCATAAAGGAGATTTCAGGGTATTATTACAGGATTCTGCAACTGTTGGGTGAAGACCCTGACAGGGAGGGACTTCTGAACACTCCCGCGAGGGTTGCAAAGGCGCTAAGCTTCCTGACAAGGGGTTACAACCAGGACCCGGAACAGATCCTCAAGGGAGCCATTTTCAAGGAGGAATACCGGCAGATGGTCATCGTGAAGGATATTGACATTTACTCTATGTGTGAACATCATATGCTGCCTTTCTTCGGCAAGGCCCATGTTGCATATATCCCTGACGGATACATCACAGGCCTGAGCAAGATAGCACGTGTGGTCGACGCCTTTGCATCGAGACTGCAGGTGCAGGAGCGGCTGACGACACAGATACGCAACTGCCTGCAGGAGAATCTTAAACCTCTGGGAGTCGCGGTTGTAATCGAGGCACAACATATGTGCATGCAGATACGGGGCGTGCAGAAACAGAACTCGGTCACAACTACTTCGGCTTTCACAGGATGCTTCCTCTCCAACCTTAATACACGGGAAGAATTCATTCACCTGATAGGCAATAAGTTGCACTAACAGTTACAACATTTATGCCGGTGCAATTGCACAGATAATTTCAATTTGTGTATTTTTGCGCCATTAAAAACTGTATATAATATGAAAGCATATGTATTTCCCGGGCAGGGTGCGCAGTATCCGGGAATGGGCAAAGACCTGTACGATAATTCTCCATTGGCCCATGAGATGTTTGAAAAAGCAAATGAGCTGCTGGGTTTTCGCATAACTGACACTATGTTCAGCGGGACTGAAGATGAGCTTCGCCAGACCAGGGTGACACAGCCCGCAATATTTCTGCATTCCGTGATCCTGGCAGCGGTGCTTGGCAAGGATTTCAATCCGTCAATGGTGGCCGGACACTCCCTGGGGGAGCTGTCGGCACTAGTAGCTTCCGGGGCCCTCTCTTTTGAAGAAGGTCTGACTCTCGTTGCAGGAAGGGCCAGGGCTATGCAGAAGGCGTGTGAGCTGGTACCTTCGACAATGGCTGCAATCCTCGGTATGGATGATGCAGTTGTTGAGGAAGTATGCCGCGAGATACCCGGAACCGTAGTACCTGCCAACTACAACAGTCCTGGTCAGATAGTGATCTCCGGAACTGTTGAAAGTGTTGATGCTGCCATCGAATTGCTAAAGGCCAGGGGGGCAAAACGCGCCATTCCGCTTGCCGTGAGCGGCGGTTTTCACTCGCCTTGCATGGAGCCGGCCCGTGCAGAACTTGAAGCTGCAATCAAAGTTGCAAAGTTCAGCACTCCCCGCTGCCCGGTGTACCAGAATGCAACTGCCAAACCATCGGCTGACCCGGAAGTGATAAAGGCAAACCTGATCGCACAGCTTACTTCTCCGGTACGCTGGACGCAGAGCGTTCAGAATATGATCGCTGACGGCGCCACTGAATTCACTGAGGTGGGTCCCGGAGCAGTGCTGCAGGGGCTGATTAAAAAAGTAAACAGGGATATGCTGACAGAGAGCGCTCTTTTCAGTGCGTCATAGATATTACAGCCATTCGCTTCCTGCCGTCCATCCGGATAAGCAAAGGCTTTTCAAACCTTATGTGCCTGAAGAAACTACCCTTCTCAATCAGTTTCTGCTTTTTGAGTTTATCCCACGCAATGGATTCTTCTTCAGACTCCTGATCGATTGAAAAGTAACCGATATTCATCGATGTTACATTATGGAAAAAGTGTGATCCGAGTGATGCGTCTACGTGGAACTTTGGGAAGCTGTATTCGACAATGACCTTGGCATTCGATATCTGAGGCCACTTTACCGGGATGCCCAGGAACCTGTCCCTTGTACCCCATCTGCCCGGACCCAGAAGCACATATTTCCGGTTCTCGTGGAGCATTTTGCGGTTGATCATGTCTATCTCCTCAGCCATCTCCTGTGTCTTCATGTTGCTGCACAGTTCCGGATCAGCATACACAATGTCAGTAATGTCACTTATAACGCCGTTTCCCATGCTTCTGAGGGTTACCATCAGAGTATCTTTGGTATTGACAGTATCAGGTTCGATTGTATAACCTGCAATGCTTCCAACCAGCGGTTTTATCTGGAGGAGGTAAAAGGTGGCGTTTCCATCGGCATCCTTTGTCAGATCAACGGCATATTCAATTTCGACGGGAGCACCGAATGCTTCCATCACAACATTGAGAACAGCCTTGATTGTCTTTGCCAGTGGTATGTAGTCATACTTCAGGATATTGGCGAAGTTGACTATCCTCGGACCGGGAAGATCAAGACCCGGAATAACAGTATCATTTTCCGAACTGAGCACCGACGCGCAGTGCTTAAGGTTACCGTCGTGCTCGGCCTGGCTTATGTCAAGGGTCACAAGCCCGGCACTTTCACCTTCAAGAAGGTCTATCTTTTTCTTCGCCATATCCACGGCGTAGAAAGTTCTCTGGGTGCTTCTGGCACAGCTCTTTTACAGGTATTATGTCAAGTGCGGGGTGGGCAGGTGAGAACCTGAAGGCCCTTTCTCCCTCCAGTACATACTGTCCGAGCCCTACTGCCATGACTGCAAATCCGTCGCCGGTGGTCATATTGGCAACGGGGTAAAAGTTGAACGACTGTGCGGTGCCGCTGATATGGGGATAAAAGGCGTCGCCGTACCTGTGTCCCACAACCGACTGAATGACTATAGCCATCTTTTCCTGCTCCACTTTGTATCCGATGGCTTCGAAATAGGTCCTTGCGTTGACTGAATATATGGAGGCAAAGACCAGCTTGATGGCATCCCTGAGGTGTTTAAGCCTGACATCAGGATCAGGATCATTGTTGGGAAGGAGGTATGTTCCGAAGACCCCCGAAAAAGGCTGGCTGGTGGAGTCTTCGAAGAGACTCGACGAACGTACTGCAAGCGGGCCTTTGAGAAGTGTCAGCAGGGTCTTCAGTTTTTTCAGCAACGGAAGACTCAGTGTTCCCTCCAGAAAGCATCTCTGCAGTGTCTTATAGTCTTTCTCCTCTTTAACCTTGTCCCACAAATGGTTACGATCCATGAACATATCAAACTCATCGGTGCCAATGATTGCAGTTACCGGGGACTTTATATTCATCTCAGGTAAAAGACGTTTCAGGTCGAAACTGTAAATGAGTGTATTTACAAATGCCAGGCCACGGCCCTTACCACCCAGGGAGCCGCTTGACAGGCTCACCACATTTGTCTCGTCAATCACAAGGGTCTCGTCAAAGTTTATCACTTTGCCTTTGTTTCTCTCGCGCCTTCTCTTACGGATAATATCGATCAGATACTCTCTCAGTTCAGTGAGTGTATCAAAGTCGGAGATCTTAATGGGGTTTATTATCTTGGCTACCTTCACTTCACCGCGTGCCATAAGCCAGAGTGAGAAGTGGTTCTTCATTGCATGATAAACAAGCGAGTCTTCCGGTACAGTCCGGAGGTACGACTCGAACTCCTTCATCGACTTCGCCACGGCTATCTGTCGTCCCCTGGTATCCCTGTAGACAAAGTGACCGAAGCCAAGATAGTAGTTGATGAATGATTTAAGGTCCTGCAGCAGGCTCTCCGAGTTCTTGTTTATGAAGTTGGCCTTCAGTATTTGGGCATATTTAAGGTTCTCCGTGTCAGACGACTGCAGGACGGTGGGCAGGTTGGGAAGTTCCTGCCTGATTTGCTTTATCAGGTCAAACCCGGCCATATCATTCAGTACGCCGTTCCGGGGAAACCGCATATCTGAAATTACTCCCAGGAGGCTGTCCTTGTACCTTGTATAATTTGCCATTGCATCCTCATAGTTTGATGCCAGGAGGATCTTGGGCCTTGCCCTGAGTTTAAGAACCTTGTATAACTCGTCAGAGGATACGTCTTCAATCAGGTTCTTTGTCTGCTCCATTACAAGGGTATAGAGCATGGGCAGGTAGCTGGAGTAGTATTCGACGGAGTCCTCGATTATCAGGATGACCCTTGTAAGACCAATTTTTGTGTCATTTTCGACATTCACCTTGTCTTCAAGCAGTTTTACCATTGCGAAGAAGACTTTGGACTCACCGGTCCACATGAAGTAATTGTCGAATGGCACTCCGAGGCTTTTCTGATTAAGCACAAACGGGATGATTCCCGGGTTACTTATAAGAAGGTATGCCGGGATATAGGGATATTTGTCCTTCAGCTTCCTGCACAGGTTCATCGGGCTCTCCTTATCGACACCGACCATAATAATTATCATGTCATAGTGTCTGACCTCAAGCCGGCTCATGACCTCTTCCTCTCCATAGACACCGGTGACCCGTGGAATAGAGGTGAGACTCAGCTGGTAGTATACACCCAGTATATAGTCAGAAAAGCGGCCCTCGCCTTCAATTGAATATGCATCATAGAGGTTTGCTACAAGGAGTATCTCCCTGACCATAAAGGGCATCAGGTCATGAAAGACATCCCTCTCGGCATTGTGCCTGTCAAGGAATTTCTGAAGCATTCTCCTGCTTGAGGCTACCTGATCCTCTTCTTCCTCATTATGGGTTATCTTTTCAGCCAGGGTGAGCGACCTTGCAAGGTAGCCGTTAATGTACCTTGTCACGAGGTGGGTAATATTACGGATCAGGTCCCGCTCCTCCTTCAGGAACGGTCCTTCACTTTCGGCAGGGAAATCACATGTATAGAAGATTTCTATCGCACCCTTTGAATTATCCATCGCGGTAAAGTCCTGCACCAGTCTCCATTCGGATACCTGAAACCCTGCGGTTTCAAAGGAGTTGCTGCGAAAGGTGATTCGTACTGCAGTGAAGGCCGGAAACTGGAAGGCGTCAGGAAGAAGGAGCGTTATCTGCTGAAGAGTGGTGTCAATGGGTTTGCCCTCCCTGAGTATCAGGGTAGTGGCGCTGATGCATGCCAGCTCTTTCAGTCTCTCATTCTGCTGGACCTGTGAGGGGTCAAGTTCCGGATTTTTTTGGGTCAGTTCATCCATTGGCTGAAAGTCGGTCTGATCAGGGGACAAAAATAACAAAAACCCCCGTTGGCAGCGGGGGTCATGTTATTAAAATATCTATTCATACCGGCAGGCTGTTGCCTTGCTTTACAGAAATCTATACTTCCCAGGTAGAGCCCTCACGGAGCAGGTCGTCAACACATTTGATTTTCGACTTGGCCTGTATTGCTACATGCTGTGCGATCATTGCACCGTCATAGGTCTGGGTTTCCACGGCACGGATAATTCCGAGTGCAACAGGGTATTCGGGATATGACATTCCGGCAAGCATGTAATGGATCCCGGGGTTTGGCTCGTGGGCGTCGTGCACCAGAAGGTCCTTTTCGGTGATCCCGTTCTCTCCAAGCTTTACGACCTTCAGCTTCAATCCTTCGAGCATGATCCCCTTGTCCTTCTCCTTACCGAATATCATTGGCTTGCCGTGTTGCAGCAATATTGTCCTGTCATCCCTGGTCTCCTTGTCGGTAATCTCGTCGTGCACTCCGTCATTGAAGATGACACAGTTCTGCAAAACTTCAACAACCGATGTGCCATGGAACATGGCAGCCGCCTTATAAACCTCGGTTGAGACCTGAACACTATAGTCAACTGTGCGGGCAAAGAAGCGTCCGTTGGCACCAAGGACCAGTTCACCTATCTTGAAAGGCTCTTCAATTGTGCCGTATGGTGATGTTTTGGTGACAAGGCCCTTGCGGGAGGTTGGTGAATACTGCCCTTTTGTAAGGCCATAGATCTCGTTGTTGAACAGGATCAGGTTAATGTCTATGTTTCTTCTTACGGCGTGAATGAAGTGGTTTCCTCCGATTGCAAGAGCATCGCCGTCACCGGTCATTTCCCATACCATCAGGTCAGGATTTGCTATCTTGACTCCGGTGGCAATTGCAGCAGCCCGTCCGTGGATGCTGTGGAATCCGTATGTATTCATATAATACGGCAGTCTTGACGAGCAACCTATTCCCGAGACGAAAACATTATTCTCTTTCGGAATATTAAGCTCCGCCATTGCTTTCTGTATAGATGCAAGGATGCCGTGATCACCGCAACCAGGGCACCATCTGACTTCCTGGTCGCTTTTAAAATCCTTAGCGGTATACTGTACTGTATTTGTCTCAGTCATCTTATTTACCCTCCAATAATTTAATGCAATAATCCTTGATCTCCTGCACCGTGAACGGCAGGCCCTGAATCTTGTTACACTGATGATATGTGAATCCGGGATGCTTCATCCGGAGATAATTTGCAAACTGTCCGTAGTTCAGTTCGCAGACCACAAGCTTCTTATAGTTTGCAAATATTTTTGCGGTGTTCTTCGGCAGCGGCCTTATATAGTTAAATTGTGCCGCGCTTACGTTGTAACCTTCTTTCAGCAGTTCATCAAGGGCTGTGATGATATGGCCATAGGTGCTGCCCCATCCAATCATGAGAAGGTCTCCCTTCTTTTCGCCTGAGACTTTCAGATCAGGAACCCCGGACACTATTCTTTCTACCTTCTCGTCCCTTATCTTCACCATATACTCATGGTTTTCAGGAGTATAGGAGACATTGCCCTTCGCTGTCTTTTCAAGGCCGCCAATGCGGTGCTCCAATCCTGGTGTACCGGGTATTGCCCATTTACGGGCGAGAGTATCCTTATCCCTTGCATAGGCCTGGAATTCCTTGTCGTCCTTAACAGCAAACGGAGGATGAATGGCCGGCAGGTCTTTCATTTCCGGTATCTTCCATGGTTCCGAGCCGTTGGCGAGGAAGCTGTCAGTAAGAAGTATGACAGGAGTCATATGTTCAAGGGCTATACGACCTGCCTCGAATGCATAGTGGAAGCAGTCTGACGGGGTGCTCGCGGCAATCACCGCCACCGGACTCTCGCCGTTGCGGCCATACAGTGCCTGCATCAAATCACTCTGCTCGGTCTTTGTGGGAAGTCCTGTTGATGGTCCGCCGCGCTGCACGTTTACAATTACTATGGGCAGTTCCGTCATCACGGCAAGGCCTATCGCTTCTGACTTAAGCGCCAGACCGGGGCCTGAGGTCGAAGTCACTGCAAGCCGTCCGGCAAAGCTGGCCCCTATTGCTGTGCATATACCTGCTATCTCATCCTCCGCCTGAATGCTTTTAGCTCCCAGATCCTTACGCATGGCAAGCTCTTCAAGTACACCTGTTGCAGGTGTTATGGGATATGATCCGATAAAGAGCTTCAGTCCTGCCTTTTCTGCTGCGGCCAGTAATCCCCAGGCTGTTGCAGTGTTACCGTTGATATTCCTGTATGTGCCTTTGGCTATGGGCGCGGGGTTTACCTTGAATGAGGGTGTAAGTGCCTCAATTGTCTCAGCGTAATAATAACCCGCCCGTAAAACTATCTTGTTCGCCTCTGCTACAAGCGGTTTTTTGCCGCCAAACTTTTCGTCTACATAATCCTCTGTGTACTTAAGTTCACTGTCAAAGAGCCAGTAGAGCATCCCGAGGGCAAACATGTTCTTGGTTTTTAGAACAGTCTTGGGATCGAGATCAAGGTCCTTCAGAGCCTCCTTCACAAGTGAGGTTATGGGTGCGGCAATAAGGTTGCGGTCTTCAAGTTTGTCCTCCTTGAAAGGATCCGACTGGTATCCTGCCCGGAGAATATGTTTCTCAGTGAAATTATCCGAGTCGAAAATAATTGTGGCGTGCGGTTGTACCCATCTTGCATTTGCCCTGACAGCTGCCGGATTCATTGCAATCAGCACATCTGCATAGTCACCCGGTGTATTGATATGTTTCCTTCCGATGTGTACCTGAAATCCTGATACACCTCCGACGGTCCCCTGGGGGGCCCTGATCTCTGCAGGATAGTCCGGGAAGGTGGAGAGGTCGTTTCCGAAGAGCGCCGAGGTGTTTGAAAATAGTGTGCCTGTAAGTTGCATCCCGTCACCGGAGTCGCCCGAGAACCTGATCACAACGGCATCTTTTTCTATGACCTTTGATCTTTTTGCCATGGTTTGTAATAAGATTTTGATATTGATTTAAACGAGTATAAAAGTAACCAAATTAACACCCCGAAGTTCATCAATATGATTACAACAGGTTATGATTTTGGTCATGTCCAGATGTCTGCCTTTTCGAGGTAAAGATTACCCTCGAAAAACATCCTGGCAATCTTTTCGAAGTACTCTGTGTAGTCTGATACAAAAAAGAGGTCGTGTCCGGCTGCCGGTCCGTCATTTATAAGACTGTGTTTTTCGAGTACCTCACGGAGCCTGGCCGCCACAATACGGGCGGAGTCGATAATCTCCAGGTTGAAGTTGAAGAATTTGCTGATCTGGTTCCTGATGATCGGATAATGGGTGCATCCGAGGATCAGCGCCTCAATATTTTTCAGATTGCTGTCAGAGAGATATGTGCGGATGATTGCATTGCTTATATCATCAAAAATAAAACCCTCTTCAATCATGGGTACCAGCAGCGGGGTAGCCAGGGAGCAAACCTCTGTAGAGGGTGAGGTGTCACGGATCATCCTGTCATATGTCCCTGAGATAATAGTCCTTTTTGTTCCGATGACCCCTACTCTCTTGAAATTTCTGGATGCTGCATATTCAACCACGGGGTTTATTACGTCGAGAATTATGATCCTGTCACTGAACTCCTTAAGAATGGTCTCATAGGCTGAAGCTGAGGCTGAGTTACAGGCTATAAGTACCATTTTAACATCATAGCCGAGCAGAAAATTTGTTATACCCCGTGAATAGGATTTAATGGCTTCTTCAGATTTGTCGCCGTATGGAAGGTGGGCGGTATCGCCGAAATAGATGATTGTCTCGCCGGGCAGTGTCTGCCTTATGGCATGAGCAACCGTCAGGCCCCCTACACCTGAGTCGAAGATGCCTATCGGCCGTTTCACGCTTTCCATCTGCTTTTTAAAATAAAGGCTGCCCGCCGGTTGGAGGGCAGCCCTGTAACCTGTATATATGAATTACTTCAAACCGAGCTTGGTCTTAACCAGCGGGGTAAGATCAGTACTTTTCACCGGGTCAAAATAGACGAGGGTGCGAACATCATATACATATATGAAACCACCGTCCTTTGCTACCTGAGAAATTGCAGCACCGGCCTTCTCAATTATGGGATTAAGAAGTTCGGCCTGTTTTTCCTGAAGCTGAACCTGTGCCTGCTGCTGGAAGTTGTTGATTCTGTTCTGCATGTCACCAAGTTCCTGCTCTTTGTTTGCCTTTACGAGTTCGGTGTAATTCTTGCTCTCCTTTACAAACTGGTCAAGTTTGTTATTATACTCGACCTGCATCAGCTCCAAAGCATTGGTTAGCTCCTGTCCGAAGGCGTTATACTGTTTCATTGCTGTGTCATAGTCAGGCATAGCCATTATGACGTCATCGCGGTTGATGTGCCCTGTCTTGAATGACTGTGCAGCCGCTTCCTGTGCTGATAACATCATGGCAGCGAACAGGAGTATTCCGAATACTTTTTTCATGTCTTTTCTGTGAATTTTAAATCGTGCAAATGTAATTATTTATTTTTTGTAACCTAATTTCTCAAGGACCTGATCGGAGAGATCGAATTTCGGATTTGCAAAGAGGATGTTCGAACCTGTTGAGGTGTCAAATATCACAGCGTAGCTTCCTTCGACCGATATCTCTTTAATGGCTTTCAGTATCTCATCCTGGATAGGCTTAACGAGCTCTTCACGTTTCTTGTAGAGTTCTCCCTCCATTCCAAAATACTTATTCTGAAGGTCTTTTATCTCCTTCTCTTTTGCTATGATTGCGTCTTCCCTTTTCTTCTTCTGATCCTGTGAAAGAAGGACCACCTCTGCCTGGTAATTCTTATACAGTGACTCCACAGCTGCATAGCCGTCGGCAACCTCTTTTTCCCATCCTTCGGAAAGCTTGTCAAGCTGCTGCTGGGCGGCAGTGAAGGCAGGTATATTATTGCGTATATATTCGCTGTCGACAAATGCGAACTTCTGTGCGGCGCCACTGAGGGTGGCTGCAAGCACCAGGACTGTCAAAACAATAATCTTCTTCATAACCTTTTTGTTTATTTGATTTGTTGTTTTTTAGAATTGCTGACCTATTACGAAGTGAAACTGGCTTCCGGATGCATCAGGATTGCCTGGAATATCGTCAAACCCGTAGGCCCAGTCTATTCCGAGGAGCCCGAACATCGGGAGGTTGGCCCTGAGGCCGAATCCTGCCGAGCGGTTCATCCTGAAAGGATTGTACTCCTTCAGGCTGTACCATGCTTTTCCGGCTTCAAGAAAGGCTAGTCCGTATATTGTTGCCTGCGGATTCAGTGAGACGGGGTAACGAAGTTCAAGTGTCAGCTTGGAGTAGACGTTACCAACCTCAACCCTCCTGTCTCCCTTTATAACTGTAGGTGTGAGCGAACCGTTTTCATAACCCCTCAGGGCAATGACCTCACGACCGTAAAAGCTGTATCCGGTCATACCGTCGCCGCCCACATAAAAGTTTTCGAACGGTGAGGGCCCGATATCCTTATTATAGAATCCCAGATATCCGAAGGCTGCCCTGGCGTTAAGCACAAGCTTGTCATTCGGTGAAAGAGGATAATAGTAATCAGCTTTGAATACAGTTTTATAAAATTCAATCCATCTGTACTTATCCTGGTCACTGGCAGTTGAGAAATCCTTGCCGCTGATGACTGAATAAGGAGGAGTGGCCTGCAGAGAGAGCGAGAAAGTCGACCCGCTGCGGGGATAAATTGTATTTGGTCCGGCGGAGAATCTTGTGATCCTTGCGGTAAGTGATGCAAGGTTCGATACACCATTATCAAAAAGGAACTGGAACTGGGTGTAGTTGAGCATGCTGTAACGCTGGAAGCTGCCTTCATAATAGACTGAAAAAAAGTCGTCAGGCCATTCCAGCCTCTTTCCAAAACCCACTGAGCCTCCGTCAATTATCATATGCTGCCTTCCGTCTTCATCCATCCGTTTTGCATTGGTCATTACAGAACGGAAGTAAGAAAGTGAAAGGGTATTTGGTTTTTTGCCGCCCAGCCATGGTTCTATGAAAGAGAGGTTGTACGACTGGTAAATGCGGCCGTTTGACTGTGCCCTGATGCTCAGCGACTGACCGTCGCCTGAGGGATAGGGTCTCCATTCGTTCCATTTGAAGAAGTTGCGGATCGCGAAGTTGTTAAACTTTACTCCCACAGTTCCGACGAGCATCTGTGCGCCCCAGCCTCCGGAAATCTCAAACTGGTCATTCGCCTTTTCCTCCAGTTCGTAAAGCAGGTCGACGGTACCGTTGATCTGGTCAGGTATAGGAAGCGGGTTGATCTTCTCAGGGTCAAAGTGACCCAACACTGCCACCTGTCTCACGGAGCGGATGATCTTCTCCTTGCTGAACAGGTCGCCGGGGTTCGTAAACAGTTCACGCCTGGCTACATGTTCATTGGTGCGGGTGTTGCCCGAAATAATTACATCATTAAGGTTTGCAGGATCGCCCTCGAAAATCCTCACCTCAAGGTCAATGGAGTCACCCTCCACCTTCTGTTCAACAGGTGTAAGCCTCGAGAAGAGGTATCCGTAGTCAAGATAAAGTGAGTTAACGGCATCCTGATCCTCGGTAAGCCTCTTGTTGATCATTGTCTGGTTATAGACTTCACCCGAAGGGAAGTTGAACACCCTTGTGAGCTGATCCTTTGAATAGATGCTGTTTCCCACCCAGTCAACATTGCGGAGGTAATACTGATTGCCTTCGTTAACCTTCATGACCAGGACTATCTTCCCATCCTCAATTGCATATGTTGAATCTGCAACAAGCCTGAAGTCGCGGAAACCATTCTCATTATAAAAACTCACAAGGCTTTCACGGTCTTCATCGAGCTTGGCCTCAATGTATTTCGATCCCTTGAAGATGTTGAGGTCCTTCTGTTTGGTGTTTTTCATCACCCGGCGGAGCCGTTTGGCATCGAAATATTCATTTCCCGCAAACTGTATTTCGTCGATCTTGACCTTCTCATTCTTTTTGACCACAACATTGAGAGTCACGTTATTGGGCATATCAGGGTCATCTTTCTGGATGATGTCAACCTCAGTGTTCAGAAATCCCTTTTCGACATAATGTTCGGTGATTATCCTTTTTGCCTTATTGAGCAGGTGGGCTGTTACCTGTGATCCGTTGGGAAGACTCAGTTTTTCAATTATATCCGTCTCTTCAGACTTCCTGATGCCTTCGAAATTCAATGAGGAAAGCCTGGGTCTTTCCTGCAGGTAAATGTCAAGCCAGATATTGTCTCCTTCCCTGTTTGTTATTGTAATCTTAACGTCAGAGAAGAGCCCCTGGGCCCACAGTTTTTTTACCGATGATGTAATCTGTTCTCCCGGTATATCTATCTTCTGGCCGATCCTGAGTCCTGATATTCCTATCAGTGCGTTAGGTTCAAGGTATTTGACCCCTGAAATGGTTATACCTGCGATTGTATATTCCTCAGGATAAAGGAAATTGACAATTTTTTCGGTTGTCTGACCTGAGGAGGCCGCTCCGGGAATTATCAAAACGAAAAGGATAAGTAGTCTCCTGATTTTTTCTCTCATTTGTTCAGTTGTTTTCCGCTATCTGCTCACTTGTCTTTCCGAATCTTCGTTCCCTTTTCTGGAAGTTGGCAACTGCCTTATAAAAATCTTCCTTACCAAAATCGGGCCAAAGTTTTTCGGTAAAATATAATTCTGAATACGCCAGTTGCCAGAGGAGGAAATTGCTTATACGCTTTTCCCCGCTGGTACGGATCATCAGTTCAGGGTCAGGGATACCTGCGGTAGAAAGGTTTTCTGCCAGGGTATCTTCCGTTATATCTGATATGTCAATTTTTTTATCCTGCACATCCGCTGCTATTCTGCGGCACGCTTCAGTTATCTCCCATTTTGATGAGTAGCTGAGTGCAACTATCAGCGTCATCCGGCTGCCTGCGGCAGTCAGGCTGATAGTTTCGATTAGCCTGTCGCGTACAACCGGCGAGAGCCTGTCAAGATCACCAATCACCTTGAGGGCTATTTCGTTTTTCAGCAGTGTTTCAGTCTCGTTATTGAGCGAGTCGACCATCAGGTCCATCAGCGCCGATACCTCTTCACCGGGTCTGTTCCAGTTCTCAGTCGAGAATGCGTAGAGAGTCAGATAACTGATGCCTGTTTCAGCAGCAGCTTCAATGACCTTACGTACGGCGCCAACACCATGCTGGTGTCCGTAGACCCTTTCCCGGCCCCGGCGGTGCGCCCACCTGCCGTTGCCGTCCATGATTACTGCAACATGCTTCGGAAGCTTGTTCTTGTCTATTTGTTCCCTGAAGGTCAATTCTGTTTCTTTCTTTTTTTCTCCACGTCTCCTGCAAACGCCGGACAACCGACCAGTTTATTGTAAATCTTCCAGGTGAATGAAACACCCATAAAACTGTACCAGTCATTGTTATGCATCCATGTCAGATCTTCAGGATCCACCATGTCAGTCAGGCCGTCAAAGTTATCATAAAATGTTTTACGAAAACCATATTCGAATTCAAGACCGATATTGTTGCCAACATTTATCTTGAATCCGGCAGAGAATGGTATTGAAGGAAAGATCGAAAGATCCGCGGTGTTAACAAGCGTTACCGCAGCTCCGGCAGCTATGTAAGGAGTATAGTCAATACGGCGGCTGCGTTGTGTCGAGTAAGGGAAGAAGTTATATTCGTAGGTTAGTCCAAATTCACCAAGCATACCCGAGAAAGAGTCGTCGCCGGGGGGAGTCCAGAGATTATTAATATCGATGTCTTTCCCCCTGATCTGCCCGCCGAGAAGGTTTGCCCTCACCGCCTGCCTCGGGTTGAAGTTGTACCTGTAAAACAGGCTGGCAGCAGGTCCGGGGTTTGAAAAGAGGCTGACGGGGTTGAGTTCACCAAGGTAATTCAGTATACCTGCAGAGAAGCCGTAGTCAGCTGAACGCTGGCCATTCGCAGACATCAGGGATGCGAGCAGAAAAAGTGATATAAAGGTTTTCCTCATGCCTCTGATGGTGTCATTTGATAATCATCTGAAACTCGGGAGTCCGTTACGGGCAGTCTTGATCCTGTAGTTGAAGGTAAAACTGAAGGTATGATACACATCATTGCGAGCAGAGAACCTCGGGCTGTGATATCCGTCAAGATAATCCGAAAATGAATAACGGCCGCAAAATTCAACCCCGAAGAGGATATTTGGATCGAATGTCACCTTGGCTCCGATTCCAAGCGGAATCACTGCCGTAAATCCGCTGTTTTTCTGATCACGGAGGTCAAGAGCCTCATTTACTCTCGCATTGTATGAAGTTCCTCCCACACCCGCAAGTGCATATAAATCAATGCTGTTGAAAAAGTCTTTCAGATGATTTCTTGACCGGCCACGGTAAGTCTGAAAACTGTAGCTGTTTCGTTCCCTGTTCCTGATTATATAGTATTCACCTATCAGTGCCGGTTCAAACAGAGAGGTCAGCGCCTCATACCCGCGGTCTTCATTCGAGCCTCTTAAATCAGTTGCGTGAAGCATTATATAAGCCAACGAAAGCCTTACGGCAACCTCATCAAGAACATAATACCTGAAAGCTCCTGACACGTTGAACCGTGTCTGTTTAAAAGTTATGTCCTTGAATCCCAGAGCGTTCTCCCCAATCGTAAACCCTCCTACATCACCGTAGAACTGTGATGTGCCTAATCCGGCCGAAGCCTCATACCTTTTACTCTTCCAGAGCTGTGCCTCTGCATGGGGCATTACAAGTAACCCCAGCATTAACAGGAGAATGAGACGTTTCATTTTTAACATTATGACAGTTCTGGCTACAAAGATAATTATTGTACAATATTAAAAACTTAATAATTCCTTAATTATTGTCAGTTACGGGGGTCAGCACCCCACATCAGCTTATCGCGGATAGTTGAGAAAAAATCATTTCCGTTGAGTGTTACAGTTTGCAGTTTCCTCGAAGGCTGCCTTATCGACAGTCTTGTTCCCATCGGTGTTTTTATGGCTTTCGAGTCACAGGTTATCAGGTATTCGCTGCATCTCCCTTCGGTCTTCAAGGGTGATCCGGCTTCCGCCTGTGACAATTATCGGCCTGACAGTCAGGTTATGAGGCGACATTGGTACGATGATTATGCTTTCATCGGAAGGTGAGAGTATAGGACCTCCCACACTCAGGTTATAGGCAGTGGAGCCTGTGGATGATGAAATTATCAGTCCGTCAGCACGGTATGTATTCAGAAATATGTCGTTGACATGAACCGTGATTGTGATCATCCTCTGGTCAGCCTTCTGTACTGTCACTTCATTCAGTGCCAGGGATGTCAAATCGCCAAAGAGGTTTTCGGGCTCTGCTACTTCCAGCAATGACCTGTGAATGATCTCATAATGCCCGGAGCATAGCATCCCGACAGCAGCCGGGATATCATCATCAGGAATATTTGCCAGGAACCCCAGTCTGCCCGTATTTATGCCTGCAACAGGGATATCCGTATCTCTTACCTTCAGGGCAGTCTCAAGGAAGGTGCCGTCACCGCCAACGCTTATTATGAGATGAACGTCGGCAGGCACCTGCGAAACATCATCGATGAGGGTGACGCGGGTGTCAGCTGCAAATTTCGCCTTACCGTTGCCCATAATATTCAGCCAGATACCAGCTCCCCTGCCGTCAAGGGCATCAATGAGACGCAGCAGACCCGCCATCGTCTTCTCAGTCAGGTCTTTGCTGAACAGTGCTATTTTTCTTGACATCTTACCGGTTAAATATTAAGGTACTTCATAAGCATGTTGTACCTGTCAGTGTAAAATCGGTCCAGCTCATCATTCTCTGTGACCCAGGTGGTGACTTCGTAGGAGTACCTTTCAAATGTTTTAATTATCGAAGCCAGGTTTACAGTATTCACCTTGAGAGTTATCTCCAGGCTTGTGGATTCAGGCTTCGAGGTAATGTACATACTCAGTATCCTGGCATCATTGCTCTCTATGATCTGGGAGATGCGGCTCATCGAGTAATCACGCTCCAGTACCTGGAGTATGACCAGACCACCAGGTTGTTCAATTGATGCAAGTGAAGCCATCTGGCTGATAATCTCATTGTAGGTGATTGATCCCCTGTAATGGCTGTTTTCATCGAGCACCGGCACCACTGTAAGCTTGTGCCGCGCAGCCAGGGATATTACTTCGTATATATGGCGTGAGTCTACGACGAAAGGCCTGGGGAGAGAGAGCTCGTGGTTCCCGATGGGCTCCTCAGGCTGGTTCATGTCATAGATATCACTGTCAGATATCAGGCCGAGGTAGTCAAGCTCGTTCACGATGGGAAGGTGCGACACCCTGAATATCTCCATCCAGTTCAGCGCTGTCTGCGCCGTATCTGATGTCTTCAGGGAAGGAATCACATCTGATATCATCTCTTTTGCAACCATTGCCAGCTTCAATTAAGGAATAAAAGTACAAAAAACTGCGGATCGTTATAACTTTGCAGCCATAATAAGAAAACGGCAGAATGACAAGATTAAGTGTAAACATCAATAAGATTGCGACAATAAGAAATGCACGCGGTGGTAACGTTCCGGACGTTAAGCTTGCTGCCGTGAAATGCCAGAGCTTTGGTGCTGAAGGCATTACAGTGCACCCAAGACCTGATGAACGTCATATCAGATACCGTGATGTATATGAAATCAGGGATATTGTAACAACTGAATTCAACATCGAGGGCAATCCGGGCAGGGAGTTCATCAAACTTGTGTACGATGTCAGGCCTGATCAGGTAACGCTGGTGCCTGATGCTCATGATGCAGTAACTTCGAATGCAGGATGGGATACTAAGACCAATCTGTCATTTCTGCAGGATGTAATTGCCGGCTTCAGGGAAAAGGGCATTCGCACCTCAATATTTGTGGGCACCGATGATGAGATGATCAGGTATGCTGCACAGACCGGCACAGACCGTGTTGAGCTGTACACAGAGCCATATGCTACAATGTACCCTGCCGACAGGGAGGCTGCCGTGGCTCCGTTTGTAAGGGCTGCAGAACTTGCCCGGTCACTGGGGATGGGGCTGAATGCCGGACATGACCTCGACCTGAACAACCTGCGCTGGCTGCATAAGCATATTCCTTTTCTGATGGAGGTATCTATTGGACATGCACTGATTGCCGACGCCCTTTACCTGGGCCTGGAGAACACTATACAGATGTATCTCAGAGAGTTGAAATACAACGTCTGACTATTTCAGGTGTTTTTCAACAATGGTTCGCAGCACCTCGATCCCGACCACATTGTCTCCTCCTCCCGGAATAATTATGTCAGCGTAGCGCTTTGACGGTTCAATGAACTGCAGGTGTGAAGGTTTGACAGTCTCGCCGTAACGCGCCAGTACCTGCAGTACAGACCTGCCGCGTTCTATGATGTCACGCTGTATGACTCTTCCGAGTCTGTCATCGGCGTCAGCATCAACAAAAACCTTAATATCAAGCATTGACCGCAGGCCCGGATCGGTAAGAATCAGGATGCCCTCGACAACAACCACATGTGCAGGGGAGACAGAAATTGTCTCCTTCGAACGGAGGCAGGTGAGATACGAATATATTGGCATCTCTATCGGCCGGCCGGCTCTAAGTTCGGCAAGGTGTGCCATCAGCAGCGGCCACTCCACGGATTCGGGATGGTCAAAATTGATTTTCTGACGCTCCTCAATCGATATTCCCTGGTTATCCTTATAGTAGGCGTCCTGCGGAAGGATCACCACCTCACCGGGAGGAAGCATTTCGATCAGTTTACGAACCACTGTTGTCTTTCCCGAGCCCGTGCCTCCGGCAATTCCTACGATAAGCATAAAATGATTATTTTTGTACTGATTCCGTTTGTCAACTTATTCTCAAAAGTAGCAAATTAAATAAATGATAAAACATATTGTCATCTTCAGGCTGACACCACCTTTCACACCCGAAGAAAAGGAGGCCTCGGTAAACAGACTCAGGGAGATTTTCGAGCCCCTGGGCACGAGTCTGAAGTTCCCGCTTGAATACAGAACAGGAGTAAACGTCCTGGATGCAGAGCATGCCGGTGACTTTGTGATTGACTCACTCTTTGCCAGTGAAGATGACCTGAAGCGGTATATCCTTAGTGCAGAACACGTGGCGGCAGTCAATGCAGCTTCTTATTTAAAAAAAACGAAGGTCACAGTTGACTACCTGATTTGAAGCATGAACACACTCTATCCAATTAAATTCAAGCCTGTTCTCAGGGAGGCAATCTGGGGAGGCAGCGCTCTGCACGAACGCTTTGGCAAGGAGGCCAAACCCGGGAAAAAAATAGGTGAAAGCTGGGAAATAACGGGGATGACCGGAGAGAGTTCGGTAGTTGCCAACGGTTTTCTGAAGGGCAACACCCTCGAGGAGATCATCGAAATTTATATGGGTGACCTCATCGGTGACGGCCCATTTGAGAAGTTTGGCACTGAGTTCCCGCTACTGATAAAATTCATCGATGCACGTGATAAACTGTCGATACAGGTGCATCCGGGAGATCAGCTTGCCTTTGAACGTCATCACGCGTGGGGTAAAACCGAGATGTGGTATATTCTTGATGCTGTGAATAATGCCGTGATATACACGGGATTCAGACACAAGACGTCAAAGGAAGAATATCTGAAGCATCTTGACGCCAGGAGTCTCGAGTCATTAATCAATGTAACCCCGGTAAAGGCCGGCGATGCCTTTTTCATTCCGGCAGGAATGGTACATTCAATTGGTGCCGGGGTCATCCTCACCGAAATACAGCAAACATCGGATGTAACCTACCGCATCTATGACTGGGACAGGGTCGATGCCTCGGGGAAGAGGCGGGAGATGCACACTGAGCTTGCACTCGATGCTATAAATTTCGATCTTGACACTACAGGACTCACCAGGGAGATTCCCGAGGTCAACCGTCCTTTGAAACTTGCCGGTTGCAGGTATTTCCAGACCAACCTGATCCGGATAAACGTCCCGGTGATCAAAGACTACAGCCTGATTGACTCGTTTGTAATTTATATCTGCACCGAAAGCACCATGCTTGTTGAGTGCTTCGGCAACACAGAAAAAATCAGCGCCGGGGAGACTGTTATGATACCGGCTTCCGCAGACAGCGTGACCCTGATACCGGTGGGCACGGCAACAATTCTAGAAGTATTCATACCCTAAAACAAAATAACATGAAACCTGTAATCACATTCTTATTGACAGCATTGATCGTGGCAGCGTTTTCCTGCACCGGGGGAAATCCGGGCGACGGAGGAGGACAAAAAGAAAAGCAGGCGGCGGACACAGGTTATACCGGGATGAAAAATTACATGAGAGACGGTGTAAAGGTCAAGGAGGTGCACTTCACCAACGGGATCAGGGAAGGGATGACACGAACCTTTTACCGTGGGGGAGTCACGGAGCAGGAGATACCATACAGAGACGGTGCCCGGAACGGAGAGGCAAAATGGTTCTATCCTGACAGCAAACTCTTCAGGGTCACTCCTTATGAAAATGACACAATCAACGGTGCCCAGATACAGTATTACAAGAGCGGAAGGGTCAAGGCAAGGATAAACTACGTCAACGGGGACAGGTCACCCCTGCTTGATGAATATGAAATGTCAGGGGTCAAGGTCACTGATTATCCGGAAGTAACTTACAGGGTGACAGACCTGTACAAGGAAAGGGGCGTTTATAAGATCTTCGTGGAAATGTCAGATCTGACTGAAAATGTAAATTACTACAGGGGCGACTTCGTCAACGGTCTTGTTGACCTCTCAGCCTGCAAACCATTGCTTCAGACGGCAACCACAGGCTACCTCGATATGAAAAAGAGTGACAATCCAGGGGCAGATTCTGTTGTTGTAATTGCGGCTTATCTTACGGGTTTCGGCAACAGGCTATACTACAGAATAGCAATCCCTCTTCCGTATAAAGACCTTAACTGATGTGGTCGATGCGGGAATAAAAGAGAAGGAAAATGATAATCAAGAGCGCTATATACGTTACCAGCAGTGCCAAAATAAGCCAGTGCCCCTCCCCTGACATGCCGGAGTATGCATTTATTGGCCGTTCCAATGTTGGCAAGTCTTCACTTATCAATATGATTGTAACGAAGAAGGGTCTGGCGAAGATCTCAGGCACCCCGGGTAAGACCCGCACAGTCAATCATTTTATAATTAATGACAGCTGGTATCTTGTCGACCTTCCGGGTTACGGGTATGCACGGGCATCGCAGAAGCAGAGAGAGGAATGGAGCAGGCTCATTAACACCTATGTCACTAAACGCGAGAATCTGATTTCGCTGTTTGTGCTGATTGATGCCAGACATGAGCCTATCGCCTCCGACCTTGAGTTCATGGAGAAAATGGCGCTGAACGGTGTTCCATTTGCCAGGGTATTCACAAAAGCTGACAAGGCCGGGCAGCGGGAGACAGAAAAGAATCTGGCACTCCACAATAAAATAATGCTTGAGAGGTGGGAGAGCCTTCCTGTTACCTTCGTCACCTCGGCTACCAAAGGAAAAGGACGTGATGAGTTACTTGACTATATTTCGGAGACAATGAAATTTTTCAAAAAGGAACAATGATTGGACCTTAAATGCTATTTTTACAGCGCCTAGATTTAATAACCTATTACCTCCTCAAATATGATCGGTAGAGCTCCCTTCAAGATTTTTTCGTGCCGTTCTTCCATTGGCATTGCAGAAACAATTGCAAAACATCTGGAGATTGAACTTGGCATCAGTTCACTTACCCGGTTCAGTGACGGTGAATTTCAACCCTGCTTCGATGAGTCAGTAAGAGGCTGCCACGTTTTCATTGTTCAGTCCACCAATCCGCCTGCAGAGAACCTGATGGAGCTGTTGCTGATGATTGATGCCGCAAAGAGGGCATCGGCATACAAGGTTAACGCGGTAATTCCCTATTACGGGTATGCCAGGCAGGACCGCAAGGACAGGCCGCGTGTCTCGCTGGGTGCGAAGCTGACGGCTGACATGCTTACGAAGGCAGGTGTAGACCGCATCATAACGATGGATCTGCACGCTGACCAGATACAGGGCTTCTTTGACGTGCCTGTCGATCACCTCTTCGGCTCAGCCCTTTTCGCTCCCTACATCAGGAGTCTCGGTCTGCCGAACCTCACAATATCAGCGCCGGATATGGGCGGTTCAAAAAGAGCCAATGCCTATGCCAGGTTCCTGCAGAGCGAAATGGTCCTTTGTTACAAGCTGAGGAAGAAGCCGAACATCGTGGAAGAGATATCCATAATTGGAGAAGTTGAGGGGCGTAATGTTGTCATAATCGACGACATGGTCGATACCGCCGGCACCCTGACATTCGCAGCCAGAGTTATGAAAGACCGCGGAGCCATAAGCGTAAGGGCAGTGGCCACCCACCCCGTACTTTCGGGTGACGCCATAGAAAAAATAGACAGTTCTCCGCTTGAGGAACTGGTGGTTACTGACAGTATTCCAATTGTCAACAGTTCGCCTAAAATCAAGATCCTTCCGGTCGGAAATATCTTTGCCGAGGCAATAAAAGCCGTTTATAGCAACAGTTCAATAAGCACCGGTTTTTTATTTTAAGGTTTTTCACTATATTTGCAGGCCAATTTTAAAAAATGTCCAACGTGCAATGGGAGGTTGCCTGGCATGTAACCTTGAGTAGCACAACTAATTAAAGACAATGAAAACTATTGAAATCAAAGCCGTACCAAGGGAAATTTTTGGAAAGAAAGACACAAAGAGCCTGCGTGTCAAAGACAATGTTCCGTGTGTAATGTACGGCGGCAAGGAGAATATTCACTTCTATGCTCATGAAAATGAATTTCGCTCACTGATTTATACCCCGGATGTGCACCTTGTTAACCTGCAGGTAGGCGGGGTTAGCTACAAAGTGGTGTTGAAGGACCTTCAGTTTCACCCGGTTTCAGATAAGCTGCTTCATATAGATTTTATTCAGGTATTTGAAGACAAACCTGTGACTATTGCCATCCCGATCCTCATCACCGGAGTATCCCCCGGAGTGAAGGCAGGCGGCAGACTTAACATTAAACGCAGAAGCCTGAAGATTAAGGGATTCACAAAAGATTTCCCGGAACATCTGGAGATTGACATCACGAGTCTCGAGATTGGCCAGTCATTAAAGATCGGCGATCTGAGTTATGACAATCTTGAGATAATGGAGAACAAGAAGTCAATGATAGTCAGCGTGGCTACCTCACGCGTCGTACAGAAAGAAGAAGGAGCCGAAGGCGCTGTTGCTGCTGAAGGCGCTGAAGCACCCGCAGAACCGGCTGCTGCCGCTGCTAAATAAGGAGCACCTTGAAATATCTTATCGCCGGTCTTGGCAACATAGGCGAAGAGTACGAAAATACACGACACAATGTCGGATTTATGATATTGGATGCACTTGCAGGTGCGTCCAATATCTCTTTTACAGACCGCCGTTACGGGGCAGTGGCCGAACTGAAGCACAGAGGCAGGATTATTGTGCTGCTTAAACCTTCTACATTCATGAACCGCAGCGGGAATGCCGTGGATTACTGGCTGAAAAAGGAAAAGATACCACTTGAAAATTTCCTCGTTGTAACTGATGACCTGGCCATCCCGACGGGAAGCATACGTCTAAGAATCAGGGGAAGTCACGGAGGGCACAATGGCCTTGCAAGCATAAGTGAGACCCTGGGTACAGATGACTACGCCCGCCTGAGGGTGGGCATAGGAAGCGAATTCCCGAGAGGCAGGCAGGTTGACTATGTGCTCGGAAAATGGTCGGATGAGGAGATGTCAGTGATTAAAAAAAGAGTGCCGCTGGCAATTGAAATGGTTAAATCATTTGCGATTGTTGGGTGTGAGCTGACAATGACGGCATTCAATAAATCGGGTAAAACGCTGTCTGACGATGGAGACAAAGGGAGACAAGGATAGATAAATACCTGTGGGCCGTGCGATTGTTCAAATCCAGAAGCACCGCCTCGGAAGCATGCAGAAAGGGCAGGGTGACAATCGGAGGCAATCCCGTCAAACCTTCTCACAGTGTAACAACGGGAGATACAATCATAATCAGGAAACCGCCCGTCACTTATACATATCTTGTAAGGGGACTCATTGAAAACAGGGTGGGTGCCAAACTGGTTGCTGAGTATATTACAGACCTTACTCCTGAAGAAGAGAAGAACAAATTAAAGCCCGAAAGCGGGTCTTTTTTCGGGTACAGACCAAGAGGCTCAGGGCGCCCCACAAAGAGAGAGCGAAGAGACCTCGGAAACTTCCTGGATTAAAACTTCACACTGCCTCTTTCATGGTGGTATAAATACCTAAAAACAGCACCCCGGCTTTAAGAAATTCATTCACCTTAAGCGTCGGGATTATTCTTTTTCTACCTTCGGGAGTCGGATTGGCTCTGCGTTGGAGTCCGCTTATTCAATTATAAAAAACCTGCTTCGGGTATGGGTAAAAGTAATATCGAGAGATTTGATTTTTTTTATCATCTTCTCAGGTCATATGTTGGTTTCTGGCATAACTATATATACTACCGGAAAGTCATTGTCTTCGGTAAGGAACGCATAGACTGGTCAGTCCCGAATATATTCGCCCCGAATCACCAGAATGCCCTCATGGATGCTCTTGCAGTACTGTGTACACTGAAGAAGCAGCTTATTTTCCTTGCCCGGGCAGATATATTCAAAAAGAAATTCATTGCACGCATCCTGTATGCCTTTAAGATGCTGCCGGTTTTCAGGATCAGGGACGGTTACGAAAACCTTAAACAGAATGACGATACCTTCCATGACACTTTCAGGGTCATGCAGCACAACACCGGAATTGCAATCCTGCCTGAAGGCAACCATGCAGGTTTCAGAAGACTTCGCCAGCTGAAAAAGGGCATTTGCCGGATAGCATTCCAGGCCGGGGAGGCATCTGATTTCAAGATGGATGTTAAAATTGTTCCTGTAGGACTGGAATTCTCTCACTACTGGCTTTTCAGGCAGGTGCTTACAGTGGTCTACGGTCATCCCATCTCGGTTTCAGAGTATTATGACACATACAGGGAGAATCCTACAAAGGGTCTGCTGGATCTTCGTGACAGACTCTCGCTGGAACTGAAGAAAGTCATGGTTCATATAGAAGACGAGGAGGATTATGAGGCAATCGATGAACTGAGGAGCATCATAAACGGAAAATACAGTGACAGTATTCGCTACCCGAAGCTTTTCCGTGACAACAGGCTTATCAGCAGGGTAAATGAACTCAGGGTGAATGATCCTGAAGAGTTCCGTAAGATATGCGGGGAAAGTCTGGATGTCAGGGATCTCTCTTCCAGGCTGAAGCTCACCTACCGTCAGCTGAGCAAGAAAAAGCATCCCCTCGGATGGCTTGTAGCAGCTTCGCTGTTTCTGTTTGCCACCCTTCCGGTATTTCTTGCAGGCTCCCTTCTCAACTTTGTAATTTTCCAGGTACCTGCCATTCAGGCTCTCAAGATGAAAGACAAGGCATTTATAAGCACTGCAAGGTACGGAATCACTCTCGGATTAAGTTTCATAATTGTTCCGCTGTATGTTGTCGTGGCATTTGTTTTCATCAGCCCATGGTGGATTGCCCTGGCAGCATTGGTGGCAGTGCCTGTTCTGGGGATACTCGCCTGGAACTGGCTTATGCTTATGAGAAGAACGGTTGGCGGACTCAGAATATGGAATTTCAGACGTAAAAATAACCGCCAGTATATTGAACTGCAAAATACTTTTGACGACCTCAGGTTAAGAATGGTAAGGATTTAAGATGGAGATTTTTTTTTCAGACAGGGTTGTGTGGATTACAGGAGCATCATCTGGTATAGGTGAAGCACTGGTATATGCTTTTGTCAAAGGCGGAAGCAGGGTTATTGCCTCATCAAATAATCCCGCGGAGCTTGCACGGGTGGCTGAAAAATGCACCGGGATGCGGGGCAGCATACACCGCGGTAGCCTTTGACCTGGCTGATACCTCTGAAATTGAAAAGACTGTTGCCGGAGTAATTGAAAAGGAAGGAAAGATTGATATACTTCTGAATATCGGGGGTGTGAGCCAGAGGGCCCTGATAAGGGAGACACCGCTCTCACTCGACCGGCGGATCATGGAAATAAATTACTTCGGTACCGTAGCGCTTACCAAGGCTGTGCTGCCGTATATGATAAGTAACGGCGGAGGCCAGATTGCTGCCACAAGTTCAATATCAGGCCGCTTCGGGTTTCCACTGAGGTCAGCCTATTCGGCATCCAAACATGCACTTCACGGGTTCTTCGAGACCCTGCTACTGGAACACCACCGGACAATATAAGGGTTTCCGTCATAATTCCCGGGAGAGTCAGAACCTCAATATCAGTTCACGCACTTACAGCATCAGGTACCGAGCACGGTAAGATGGACGCGGGACAGGCAGGTGGCATCACTGCTGAGAAAGCCGCAGAGCAGATAATAAGGGGTCTGAAACGCCACAGGCGTGAGATACTTGTCGGCAGCAGCGAACTGCTCATGCTTGCGATAAGAAAGTATATACCGGCACTGTTTTTCAAAATGGCAGGCCGAATGAACCCAATGTAAATCAGTAAATTGCAATGAAAGGTTATAATATAAACGGCATTCAGCAAATGGGTGTGGGGGTCGCAGATCTACGGAAGGCATGGGCATGGTACATCGGGGCCTTCGGAATGGACTGCCCTATTTTTGAGGAAGAGGCTGAGGCCAGGCTCATGCTTCCCTACACCGGGGGAAAACCGAGGAGCAGGCATGCCGTGCTTGCAATGAATCTTCAGAGCGGGGGCGGATTCGAGGTGTGGCAGTATAAGGGCCGCGAACCGCAATACAGTAAGAAAGAGATAAAAGCCGGCGACCTTGGTATCTTTTCATGCAAGATGAAGGTGAGGGATGTCGAGACGGCATATAAAAACTTTTTAAAGTCCGGGGTCAATGTATTGGGGGCCCCTTCCCCGGATCCCTCCGGGAAAATGAGCTTTTTCATAAGTGATCCATTCGGAAACATTTTCCATATGGTTGAAGCCAAGGACTGGCTGATGAATCTGAAGAAGGACTCAGGAGGCTCTTACGGAGCCATAATCGGCGTTTCAGATATTGAAAAAGCCCTGGCGCTCTACTCCGGCGTACTGGGTTATAACAGGGTTATTTATGACAGTACCGGAAGATTTGACGACTTCGCTGCCGTTCCCGGGGGGCAGGGTACTTTCAGACGCGTAATGCTGGCCCCGTCGACACCCTTTCACGGCGGGTTCAGTCCGCTGCTCGGACAGAGTGTCATAGAGCTTATAGAGTCAAAAGAGAGGCAAGGCACAAAAATATTTGAAGGAAGATACTGGGGTGATCCGGGATTCATACACCTTTGTTATGATATCAGTGGAATGGATAATCTCCGTAAGTACTGCACGAATGCAGGATTTCCATTTACTGTCGACAGCCAGAAGAGCCGCGAGGGAGACAGCTTCGACATGGGAGAGGCTGCGGGTCACTTCGCCTATATCGAGGACCCTGACGGCACACTTATAGAGTTCGTGGAAACGCATAAGGTAGCCATTCTTAAAAAGCTTGGATGGTATCTTGACATGAGGAAGAGAAATCCTCACAAGCCGCTCCCCCTGTGGATGATCAGGACTCTGAAATACTCAAGGGTCAAGGGGTAGCAGAAGAAAGGATAGGTTTAAATTTCTGCCGCTGCAGCGGTCATGACCCTCATCACATTGCCTCCCCAGATCTTCGCAATGTCTTCATTACTGTAGCCTCTGCGGATAAGCTCTTTCGTGATATTCTTCATCATTGAAACGTCTGTACATCCCTCGATGCCGCCGCCGCCGTCAAAGTCTGAGCCGATACCAACATAGTCCACCCCTATTACATCTACCACATGCTGAATATGATTGACAGCGTCAGCCACTGTAGCCAGTTTGGTGTATTTCTCCCGAAGGGTTGAAAACTCGCTCCAACGCTGCTCCTGCTGTGCTTCGGTAAGCTCACCCATAGCCTTCCATTTCTCGCGCAGCTCCTTAACCTTCTCATCGAATTCAGGATTGGGCTCAGGCTGTTTGAGGTAGTCACTGAGGATGCATATCTGTATCACACCGCCGTTTTTCTTCAGTGCCAGCAGCATGTCATCATTCAGGTTGCGGGGACTTTCGCAAAGTGCCCGGCAGGACGAATGAGAAGCAATTACAGGTGATTTGGTGATCGCAAGGACATCATAGAAAGACTGGTCGGATATGTGAGAAACATCAACCATCATTCCTAATCTGTTCATCTCCCTGACAACCTCCTCACCGAAGGGAGAGAGTCCCTGATGTTCCGGGCCGGCGGGGTCAGTGGATGAATCGCATATGTCATTGTTTGACGAATGGCAGAGTGTTATATACCTGGCACCCAGATCATAGTACTGTTTCACTTTTGTAATGTCAAGTCCTATCGGGTAACCGTTCTCGATTCCGATGAACGCGGCTATCCTGCCCTCAGCCTTCAGTCGTGATGCATCCGCCGGGGTAAGTGCCAGTCCGGCCATCTCAGGATAACGTGCAACACTTTTAAGGATGGAATCGAATGTTGTCAGGGTATTCTGGTGTTCGATAGCATATGCCTCCGGTGTTCTGGGTCCCTGTCCGATGAAGATCGCAAAAAACTCCGCATCCAGTCCTCCTTCCTTCATCCTTGGAAAGTCAACACAACCATTGTCGTTGCGCGCTCCAAGGTCGTAACCGTTACGTGTGAGTCTCATCGGAGTATCACAGTGTGTATCAACTGTGAGCATATTCATATGAAGCTTGTCAGCCTTGCGGTCAATCTTCTCTTCGTCACTGATACACCCGGCAGTGAGCCCGGCAAGGGTCAGCAGCATAATTAACATTTTCATTTAATAAGGTTTTAGCAATGGTAAAGATAATCGATTGAGTGACGGGTGTTCCAACTGCGGGGGCAATATAA
This sequence comes from uncultured Bacteroidales bacterium, assembly GCA_963736735.1. Taxonomy (GTDB): domain Bacteria; phylum Bacteroidota; class Bacteroidia; order Bacteroidales; family VadinHA17; genus SR-FBR-E99. Next base: position 97,684 of record CAVTPX010000008.1, read on the forward strand.
ACTTAAAAAACGTTAAGAAGCAAGGAGCATGGGGACCGAGCGTAAAGAAATTGCCCAGTGGGCATTTTTAGCGAGGGGACAGACAGTGGGGTGGCAGCATGGAGCATGGGGCATGGAGCATGGGGGAGCATGGAGCATGGAGCATGGAGCAAGGGGCATGTGGAACGCCGCAAGGGGGGACATGGAGCATGGAGCATGGGGAATGGCGCATGGGGCATGGTAGCACGGAGCACGGAGCAAGGGGCATGGAGCAAGGGCATGGAGCAAGGGGCATGGAGCAAGGAGCATGGAGCACGGAGCAAGGGGCTGTGGAACCCCGAAGGGGGGACCGAGCGTATGGAAAATGCCCTGTGGGCATTTTTAGCAAGGGGACAGACATGTGGGCATGGAGCATGGAGCATGGGGCATGGAGCATGGGGCATGGAGCAAGGAGCAAGGGGCATGGAGCAAGGGGCTGTGGAACCCCGAAGGGGTGACATTATGATAGATTGACAGAAAGAATACCACAGAACCCCGAAGGGGTGACATTATGATAGCAAAAGCCCCGTCCGCCAATTGGCGGATCGGGGCAGCCATGAAAAGAATGAAAATTTGCTTTTGGACAGTAAAAGCACAGTAAAATTAACATTTTTAAGTACCGAAAACAAGAAAAACCGGCGATTTTACACTCACCGCAAGCAGAAATGGAATAATTAGTATCTGACAGATATGAAAAGGGTTAGCAGCACCATTATGCCAATTATAATGATGAAAGCACCTGTAAAACGTGTCAGAACAACAATATTCCTCAGTCTCATGGTACGGCTGAAACGGCTTACAGTATAGCTGAATGCCAGCCACCACGCCGATGCACCGGTGAAAATGCCTGTGACAATTATCAACGGGATCAGGTACCATGGACCCGTGAAACTGACATTCATACCCGGAAACATAGCAAGAAATATAAATATCGAAAAGGGATTTGTCAGCGCAAGACCGAATACCGAAAAGAAATCCTGAGCCGGCGTGCCCTGAATGTCATCACGGGCTCTTCTGCGGATATCCCCAACAGGATTCGACAGGAAAAGCTTCAGTCCTATCGAGGCCACAAGCACACCTGCAATAAGCTTAATCCAGAAAGCCTCTTCATTTATAAAGCCAATAATGAATGAAAATCCGAGTCCCGCAATGATTGCAAAAATTGTATCAGCAGCCGCAACCCCCATGCCTGTCATGAATCCGGAAAAATGTCCCTTGCGAAGGGTTCGGTTAATCATAAGCATTGCATTGGGTCCAGGAGGTGCAGAAACACTCAGGCCCATTATGAAACTCTTAAAAAACAGCAACAATGCCGGAAACATATACTTACTCCCCTTAAGGTGGGCAAATATAATAAATTATATATTTTTGGCCTGCACTTATGAAAAGATCCGGAGAAACACTCTATGCTTCCATTCTTGCACTCCTTGCACTTACCTGGGGCTCATCGTATTTTCTCATGCGCGAAGCACTTGAATCGTTTACCCCGGTTCAGGTAGCAGGATTCAGGATTTTTTTTACCTGGCTCTGCTTTCTTCCCATCGCATTGAGAAACATGAAATACATTACCCGCAAGAATCTCAAAAGCTTCCTCATTATCGGCGTGCTGGGTAATGCGATCCCCAACTTTCTGTTTCCGTTTGCCCAGACCCGTATTGAAAGTTCCCTTGCCGGAATGCTGAATTCGCTCTCGCCGGTTTTTACACTTATTGTGGGCGCGCTCTTTTACTCGCGCAAAATAAGGCCGCTACAGACTGCAGGAGTTGCACTTGGTCTTCTGGGAGCACTCGGGCTCCTCTACCAGGGATCTTTAAACTTTAATTTCTACGGCCTCTTCGTGATTCTGGCTACCCTCCTTTACGGCATAAGTGCAAACGAAATAGGGACACTGAAAGGCATAAGCGGATTCGGAATCATGTCACTAGCATTCTTTTTTATAGGTCCCATTGCAGGCGTAGTGCTTGCATTCTCAGACCTCCCCTCGTCATTCAGATCCGAAGGATGGCAGATCAACCTTGCCGGCATTGTACTGCTGGCTGTGGCAGGTACCTTCCTTGCCAACAGTCTCTATTCCTACCTGATCGTACGCAAGTCGCCCATGTATGCAGTCTCTGTGACATATCTCAGTCCCGTTGTTTCCACCGGCTGGGGATTCTTCCTGCATGAGTCAGTCAGAGTGTCAATGATAATCTCAATCACTGTGATACTCGCAGGAGTCTACATTATTACACGTGCCGGAAATAAAAACCAGAAAAACAAGGTGCTGAAAGAAGATCATGCAACCTCTGCATAATTTTGTTGTCTGTTTTAGATATTGAACTGAGATTTGAGCAACCCGGATTTTCATATTCACGACTCACTCATAGGCGAGTGCCGGAGGGGCAGCAGAAAAGCCCAGTTCAGGATATATGAACTCTATTCAAAAGCCATGTTCAATGCTGCTTACCGCATTGTGAACAGCAGAGAGGAGGCTGAGGATGTACTCCAGGAGGCATTCACCGACTGCTTCAGGAACATCAGCACATTCAGGTCTGATTCCACTTTCGGTGCATGGCTGAAGACAATTGTTATAAACAAATGCATAAACAGGTTACGTAAAAGGGAAGCTGACCTGTTATACATTGACGACTACAAAGTATTCGAAAGGCCTGAAGAGGAACCCCCTCCGCCGGTGTGGCCCGACACTGCCACAATAGCCAGGGCCGTGGAAAAACTGCCTGACGGCTACAGGGTCGTATTAAGCCTTTACCTCCTTGAAGGGTATGACCACGCCGAGATTTCCCAGATAATGAATATCTCGGAGTCGACTTCAAAGACACAGTACCTCAGGGCAAAAGATAAACTCAGAAAAATACTTCAAACAATTCAGAGAGATGGATGAGCTGGAGAAACAGATAAGGAACAACAGGGATGCGATGGATATCCACGATCCTGATCCCAGAGTGTGGGACAGGATAGAGTCACAGCTACCCCGTAAACACAGGACTTCGGTACCGCAAATATGGAAGGCGGCAGCGGCGGTAATTGTTGCCGTGGCTTCACTGACCCTCATACTGAAAATGACAGGCACACCAGGCACCCGTGACAATTCTGCACAAACCATTGTAAGGGAGACAGAACAGTATTACAACAGTCTGTTAGCCTCGCTTTACAGCGAAGCTGAACCACTGCTGACTGCTAATCCCGTTATCAGAACCGAACTGGAGGCAGGAATGAGTGAACTCGATACAATCTCGATGAGCATTAAGGAAGACCTTAAAGATAATGTTGCCACCGGCGAAGTGATAGAAGCACTTATCCGGAACTACAGGCTGAGGATCGAGCTTCTCGAAGACATGCTCAGCTTAATGAACGAGAAAAATTCTGACATTGAAAGAACCGGAGAATATGAATTATAAAATATATATGACGGCAGCGCTGCTCATTTGCAGCATTGTGACTGTAAGTGGTCAGCAGACCACCAGCAGCAGGACTTATATGAAGTCGTTCCGGGTCGGTGATGGTCCTACTCTCGACGTATCCAATAAATACGGAAACATACACATCACGCATGCCGGAAATGATTCGATCTCGATCAGGGTCGAGGTGACAGCATCTTCGGGAAATGAATCCAGGCTTGAGGGAATGATGGGTGACGTCGAAATAAGTATGACAATGACCAATCGGACCGTGCGGGCGCAAACTGTCTTCGGCAAGAGTGTGAATACAGTCCTCGAAACTTTCAAGGGACTGACCAAGAACATAATAAACTATGATTCCAGAATTCAGGTAGATTACTTCATCGAATGTCCTCCTTCAACGTTACTCAGACTGTCGAACAGTTACGGCGACGTGTATTTAGGTGAGGTTACGGAAGAACTTACAATGACTCTCTCGAACGGATCATTTGATGCAGACGCAATAAAAAATGCTGTCTCTCTTGATATGACATTCTGTAAGGCTGACATCGGGTCAGTTGACAAGGGCAGGGTCTCGGTTTCATTTGGTGAACTCAGAGTAAAAAGGGCCGGGAATGTCTCTGTTACTGCAAGATCATCAAAGGTGCGCCTGGAGAATGCCGTGGCAATAAATCTTGATTCGAAGCGTGATGTTTTCAATATCGGAACCGCAGCTACAGTAACAGGTACCACCTATTTCTCAGATATCAGTGCCGAAAAACTGACCGGTGAGTTAAGCCTTGTGACAAAGTATGGAAATATTTCATTTGAGGATGTTTCAGCCGAATTTTCACTTATCGATATCAACTCGTCATATGCAGATGTTGACCTGTCAATGGATGCGGGGGCATCGTACAGCCTCGAGATAAGGCATACAAATGCCTTTGTCTCGCTTCCCGGTGTCTCCCCGGAGCCCGAAAAGACTGAAATCAGTGCCGAGAACAAAGTTTTTCTCACCACCGGAAAAACAGGGTCATCTCCTGAGAGGGCGCGCATAAGAATTGAGGCAGTAAAGGGTGAAATTCGCCTTCTTCAGAAATAATTTTATTCCAGATGCAACTCAAAGGCATGTCGGTTGTCTATTATTAAGTAACTAAAAAGACTTTTATGAGAACACATGTATTAATACTTTTGGCAGTATTGACAGGCATAGCCTCATCTTGCATAATGATCGGCAACTGCATAGATGGTAACGGTGATACTACAACCGAGGAGAGGACAGTGGCCACTTTCACTTCGGTCTCCAACGAGACCTCCTTCGAGGTGATCTACAGGCGAAGTGATGTTGTTTCAGTGACAGTTGAAGCTGAGAGCAATATCATTCCCTACATAGAGACCGACGTTCACAGCGGATCGCTCGAAGTAAGGACAACCAGGGGAACACGGTGCATTGATTATACCGTAAAACCGGTAATTGTTGTCACTGCGCCCTTTGTAGACGAACTTGTCAATGCCGGATCAGGCGATATAGTAGCCGGACCTCTGGAAGGCGAGGAGGTGCGGTTAATAGTCAGCGGATCAGGTGATATAGTGACAGGATCTGTCTCATGCACCTCTTCCACCCTGATAATCTCCGGGTCGGGTGAACTGAAGACGGGGGCAATGGAGACTGATGACATTAAAGTAACTATGTCAGGTTCAGGGAATCTGGAGACAAGGGGCAACACTCTCACTGCAAGGTACGTTCTTTCAGGTTCAGGAATTCTTTTCGCTGAAAACATGGTTACCGATGATGCCAATGTTACAATCTCGGGGTCAGGATCAGTGTATACAACCGTTTTACAGTCACTTGATGCGGTGCTCAGTGGCAGCGGAAACATATATCTTTACGGAGATCCTGATGTAAGCGTCTCCCGTACTGGATCAGGAAAGGTCATCAACCTTTAAAAAAAAAGCCCCGTCGAACTGCCGGGGCTTTTTTTTATTTCATGATAGATCTATCTCGTTTCCCTGCCTGTCAAAGAAACGGAATTCAAGGAAGTGATACGAAAGACTTCCCCTGACCTTGATGCTTACCTTATATTTTTTGTCGATTTTGCCTATGAGCGAGAAGAATCCCTCGTTGAGGTAGGCAGCTACGAAGGGGTGAACCATCAGAAGGAGCTTACGGGTCTTTACCCGTTCGAGTATCTGTACCAGATGACGTTCAATGTCATCGGTAAGGAGCACTGTGGGACCGATTTTGCCTTCACCGCGGCAGACCGGGCACTTTTCGTCAGTGCTGATGCTCATCTCCGGCCTGACCCGCTGCCGGGTGATCTGCATAAGACCAAACTTACTGAGAGGAAGAATGTTGTGCTTAGCCCTGTCTTCAGCCATCAGGTCTTTCATCTTGTCAAACAGGATCTGCCTGTTTTCATTCGACTGCAGGTCAATGAAGTCGATTACTATTATCCCGCCCATATCCCTGAGGCGCAGCTGCCTGGCTATTTCGCGGGCAGCCTCCATGTTTACCGAGAGGGCATTGGCTTCCTGGTCATTACCTGTCTTCGACCTGTTACCGCTGTTTACATCGACCACATGAAGCGCCTCAGTATGCTCGATAATAAGATATGATCCTCCCTTAAACGAAATAGTCCGGCCAAACAAGCCCTTGATCTGCCTGCTTACACCGAAGTGATCGAAAATGGGAATCTGATCCTTGTATACCTTTACGATCTTTTCCTTATCGGACGCAATTTCTCTCAGATAACTGCGAAGGTCGTCAGCCATCACCTCGTCATCGGTAACAATATTGCTGAAATCGGGATTAAGAATATCCCTCAGGATGGTTGTTGTGCGGTTCCTCTCTCCCACCAGCAATTTCGGTGTCTTCGTCTCCTTGTGGATTGTGAGGAGCGCTGTCTCCCACCTGCTCACAAGTTCCTTGAGTTCCACGTCAAGCACAGCAACCTTCTTTCCTTCTGCAACCGTGCGGACAATCACTCCGTAGTTCTTCGGCTTGATGCTCTGAATGAGGAGCTTCAAACGGTTCCGTTCGTCGGCATTCTCAATCTTCGAGGAGACCGAGACCTTGTCAGAAAAAGGCATAAGAACCAGGTTGCGTCCGGCAATTGACACTTCCGAGGCCAGCCTGGGCCCTTTGGTTGAGATGGGTTCCTTGGTTATCTGTACAATTACTGTCTGACCGGTGGTCAGAACATCGGAAATCTTTCCATCCTTGTCAATGTCAGGCTCCGGTTTGAACTTCGAAACCGGAGTCAGTTTGCCCTTGTTCTGCGTTGCCAGACTGTAATAACGGTGGAGAGTCTTAAACTGTGCCCCGAGGTCCAGATAGTGAAGAAAGGCATCTTTCTCAAATCCAACATTTATGAACGCTGCGTTCAATCCCGGCATTATCTTCTTTACCTTGCCGAGATAAATATCACCTACCGAAAACTGTACGTTACGCTTCTCCTTATTCAGTTCAACAAGCTGCTTCTCTTCAAGTAACGCTATAGATATCTCAGAATCACTTACACTGATTATTAAATCCTTACTCACATTCCGGAATTTATAATATTTTGGCTAAAGCCTGTCTAAAATGCAACTAACCTAAAGACTCCCAGGACTTTAGGTTAGATTCAGATGTTCAGACTATGCATTACTGCTATTTCTTCTTCTTATGCCTGTCTTTCCGCAAACGCTTCTTGCGTTTGTGGGTAGCCATCTTATGCCTCTTTCTCTTTTTTCCGCTTGGCATGTTACTTATTTCTTAGCGTGTGATTTAACTTTTGTAATGAATGTTTTGGCAGGTTTGAATGCCGGAATGTTATGGGCAGGAATGATGATGGTTGTATTCTTTGAAATGTTCCTGGCTGTTTTCTTAGCGCGTTTCTTAACAATAAAACTGCCGAAACCCCTGAGGTATACATTGTTTCCGGTTACCATTGAGTCTTTTACTGATTCCATAAAAGCTTCAACAGTTTTCTGTACTGTTACTTTTTCAATTCCAGTGTTCTTGGCAATTTCATTAACGATGTCTGCTTTTGTCATTTTGCATGAATTTTAAATTCAACAAATTATTTTGTATTCTGTTTTTTCAATGGTGCAAATATAAAATATTATTTCTCAAATATGGCTGACAATATATTTTTTTAACTCCGAATAAGCTGATTTTTTGATAACTATAAATTTTCAGGTACAATATGAGCCCGTAAAAGTTATGATTATGCCCCTTTCTATGCTTTGACCTTCAGGTTCTGTGAATAAGTCCTTATCCCCTTTCAACGGTTTTTTTTATAACTTTACATCCGGCACAAAACATCAAAACCAACATAATATGTCATTCAATAAAGTAATACTGGTCGGAAATGTGGGCAAAGACCCCGAGATCAGACGATTCGAAAATAATATAAAAGCTTCATTTTCTCTCGCCACCAGTGAAACATATACCCCCAAGGGCGGGGATAAGGTCACACAGACCGAATGGCATAACATAGTAGCCTGGAGAAGGCTTGCGGAACTGTCAGAGAATTATATCCGTAAAGGATCACAGATACTTATTGAGGGGAAGCTTCGCTACCGTTCCTATGATGACAAGGATGGCAACAAGCGATATATAGTTGAAGTTGAAGCGGAGGTAATACAGCTTCTGGGTCGTAAATCCGATGGTACGGGTACCCAGCCATCAGGCAGCCAGCCGGCGCAGAACAATACAGGCGGTTACACTGCACCGCAGAGTCAGAGTCAATCCATGCCTGACACTAACCCGGGTGAGGACCTTTCTGCACGTGAGGGTGTTGACGACCTCCCGTTTTAGTTAAATAAATTCCGGGCCATTGGAGACAATTCTGCCAGTTCTACAGACAGGTATATTTCAGGTGTCAGCCATTGCGGTCTCCGATATCAGTGTGATTATTGAATTTGTCATCCTGCTGCTCCTGCTCTTCTCTTCCGCTTTCATCTCCGGATCCGAGGTTGCATATTTTTCACTTTCACCCTCAGATCTTGACAGTCTCAGGGAAAAGAAGGGCAAACGCCCGGCGATGGCACTGAAGCTGCTCTCCAACCCCGAACGGCTGCTCAGCACAATTCTGGTCACAAACAATACTGTCAATATTGCTGTAATTATTCTTGCAGCCTTCATAAGTTCACAACTCTTCGACTTTTCTGACAACCCGGTACTTGGATTCATAATTGAAGCGGTAGTCATAACCTTCATCCTGCTGCTGTTCGGGGAGATTATGCCAAAGGTCTATGCCTCACACAATCAGCTCAGATTCTCCTTAATTATGGCACCGGCACTGACACTGTGCGTCAGTATCTTCAAGCCCCTGGCCTCACTCCTGATGCTTTCATCCGTTTTTGTCAGGAAGAGAACAGTGCTCAGACAGAAAAACATAAGCATTGATGACCTGTCTGACGCCCTGGACCTTACCTCGGTCGGTATTAAGGAAGACGAAGAGATTCTAAAGGGAATCGTCAGATTCGGGAACATCAGCGTCAGTGGTATAATGTGCCCCAGGATTGATGTCTTCGCACTTGATTTACGGGAAGGATTCAAGACGTGTCCTGCCCAAAGTAATTGAATCAGGATTTTCAAGGATTCCTGTTCATTCAGGATCATTTGACAATGTTAAAGGTGTTCTCTTCGTCAAGGACCTCCTTCCCCACCTTGAAAAACCCGATGCATTCAAATGGCAGTCCCTCATAAGACCTCCGTATGTAGTTCCTGCAACGAAAAAGATAAATGACCTCCTGAAGGAGTTTCAGGAAAAGAAAATCCATATTGCAATCGTAGTTGACGAATACGGTGGCACCAGCGGCATTGTGACACTCGAGGACATCCTCGAAGAAATCGTGGGAGAAATCACTGATGAGACGGATGAGGATCTTCCTCTCTACAGGAAAACTGCCGATGGTGCCTGGATCTTTGACGGGAAGATACTTATAAACGACTTTTATAAGATCACAGACACGGATGAAGATCCGTTCGATGATTTCATTGGTGAATCAGAGACCCTGGCCGGTCTGCTGCTTGAGTTACTCGGTGAAATACCTCAGAAAGGCAGAGTCATTACCCTCGGCGATTTCAATTTCACTATCGAGTCGGTAGAAAAGAGGCGTATCCGCGAGATCCATGTGGTCAAGAAGGGGGGCTCTGAATGAAACCAGTATGGGTATCTTTGATTTGCGCCGCTGCATTGCTTCTGACATGCTGCGGTAGTCCGGCAGTACCAAAACCGGCAGGTTATTTCAGGATTGACCTTCCGGAAAAACAATATGCCCGTTATGATGCACCATGTTCATATTCCTTAGAGTATCCCGTTTACGGAAAAGTCAATCCGAAACCGGGTCAGACCAGCGATACCTGCTGGATGGACATTGAATTCCCCGCTTTCAGAGCCAAAATACATCTTACCTATTTCACTGTCGCCGGCAATCTCGCTTCTCTGACGGAGTCGGCACGCGAGCTGGCATACAAGCACACCGTCAAGGCTGATGCAATTGACGAGAAGGTATGGTCAAACGACTCAGCCCGTGTCTACGGCATTCTTTATGACCTTAAGGGCAATACCGCCTCTGCGGTACAGTTTTACATGACTGACAGCACTCGCCATTACCTTCGCGGCTCACTCTACTTTACCGCACAGCCAAATGAGGACTCACTCCTGCCTGTAATCACTTTTCTGCGGGAAGATATTATCAGGATGATTGAAACAATTACCTGGCGGTAACCATGGGCTGCATCACCAAACACTACCTGAACAAGGATACCGTACTCGGAGCCTGGAAGATCGAAGAGGACCTTCCGGCACTGCTCGAACTGGTTGAGATGAACGCAGAAGACAGGAAGAGGTATGATATCTTCCGGAGCACCTCGCGAAAGACAGAGTTCCTCAGTGTCAGGGCACTTCTGGCTGAACTCCTCGGAAAAGAGGCCAAAATAGTATACAACAAGAACAACAAACCATTCATCAGGGACGGGTCACATTTCATAAGTATCACCCATTCGAACAAACTCACCGCAATACTTATAAGCAAGAGTGAAAGAGTGGGTATAGACCTCGAATTTATGCGCTCGAACATCGGTACAGTGGCGTTCAAGTTCCTGAATAAAAAGGAAAAGATCACCCGCAACCGGAGCCTTCGCACATATAACCTCTATATAATATGGTGCGCCAAGGAGGCTATTTACAAGATCTGTGACAAGGAAGGCATTAATATTGTAAAGGATATCACAATTGATCCTTTTGAAATCAGGGAATCAGGTGAGATAACCGGATCTGTGAAGAATGAACGGATAGACGACAAGTTCACCCTCTTCTATTCAAAGTATGACAACTACACAATTGTCTGGACCAAGAAAAAGCATGAAGAGCAGCATCCTTGACGGCAGGAGAAAGAGAGTCGGGCAGCTGATCGATCCGGACAAATACAGTGATGAATCACTGTCTGTAATTGCCGGAAATGCTGAAACGGCCGGTGTCAACTTTGTCCTGGCCGGTGGGAGCCTTACGTCAAGACCTATAAATACAATGATTGAAAAGCTCAGGAAGCTGTCAGCCATTCCCGTAATCCTGTTTCCGGGAAATCTGATGCAGCTCACTGATGCTGCAGATGCCGTATTTCTCCTGTCACTCATAAGCGGGCGCAACCCTGAGTTGCTTATCGGTAACCATGTGGTGGCAGCGCCCTTCCTCAAACACATACGTGAGAGACTGATACCCGTGGGATACATGCTAATCGACTGCGGAGGGAGTACTTCTGTAGGGTATATGAGTCAGACATCGCCAATCCCCTGGGACAAGAATGACATCGCAGTTGCAACAGCTCTGGCCGGCGAGATGCTGGGCATGAAGGCTGTATATCTTGAGGGAGGAAGCGGTGCGTCAAGGCCTGTAAGCCCTTCGATGATCAGAGCCGTCAGGGAGGAAGTATCCGTTCCTGTCATAACGGGCGGGGGCCTCGATACACCGGCAAAGATCGATGCAGCATTTTCAGCCGGAGCTGATATGGTGGTTATCGGAAACGGCTGTGAGAAAGACCCCGGTCTTATTGTTGAAGCCTGCAGAATCAGGGACGGTTATAACAAAAAGATCACGACTACCTGAAATCTTAACCTAAACGTCTGTATTACCTGAAGAGCTCCTGCAGCGGTTCGCCGGTGGCGGCATTCGGCAGCGGCACTTTGCAAAGGACGGAAAGCGTCACGGCAACATCCCGGATACTGATTTTCCTGGTAACCGATGCCCTGCTGGCTGTCCAGCCGTACCAGATGAGGGGCACATGGCTGTCATATTCATAAGGTGAGTTATGACCCGTTGCATTGTCGTTTTTCTCGATCCATCCCGGATTAAGTGAGATCATAACGTCGCCGGACCTCTGGGAGGTGTAGCTGTTACTCATTTTAAGCAGTATACCGCCTGTGAAATCACTCATCTCGAAAGAAGAGCATGGGACCGCCGATGCAATGCCCGAAAACTGAACCATGAACCTTGCAACTTTTTTCTGTATATCCTCAAGACTGATGTCGGCATCCTCTATCAGGGCCCTGTTCAGGTAAATCTGGTTGTCATAAAACCCTTTCACCCAGTCGCCCTGACCATATATTGCATTAAGGTAGCTTCTCAGGAGCTGCAACGACTGGTTAACTTTGAAATATCCCGAGGGTATGCGGCTGGCTTCAAGTACCGCCGGTATCTCTGACACACCGTGTGCCGAAACGAAGTAGACGAGAACGTTTTTTTTGCCGAGATTCTTGTCTATCATATCCAGCAACAGTCCTATGTTTTTGTCGAGGCGCACGATGGCATCGGCTGTTTCTACCGATGAAGGACCGAAGCGGTGTCCTATGTAGTCGGTTGCAGTATAGTTAATTGCCAGGAAATCAGTGATGTCATCCTGTCCGAGCTGCTCGCCGGTGATCAGCCTCATGGCAAGTTCAGTTGTGAAATCATCGGAAAAAGGGGTCTCCCTGAGCAGGGCTAAATTACGTTTGACATTCAGGAGCTTTCCTTCAGTGGACATTGCCTTGAGATCATAGGGGAACCATGTCCGTCCGTTGAACCCGCGTTCCATGCCGCTGGAGTCTATCTGGCATCCGGGATACCGGAGTGGATCCATCAGCGGTGTCCAGGGCTGGTTGAGATATTGTCCGGGCATCGTAAGTGCATTGAGGTCCTTCAGCCATGATGGAAGGTCATTAATATAATAGGTGCTGCTCATCCAGGTGCCGGTCCTGTCGTCATACCAGAAAGCACCGTCAGCGGCATGCCCTGCGGTGATTATGGCTCCCATCTCGCGGACACCTATCCCGTATACCTTTGCAGCCCCACATGAGGCCATCTGAAGCTCGTCGGCGAACGTTGAAGAGAGCAGGTTCACAGGTGAAAAGAGTCCTGTCTCAAAGCTGCCCCCTACAGGGCTGACCTTGGGATCCTGCACGCAGTATATCATCTGATCATTGAAAGGGTGGTACCAGCTGTCAGATGTGATACCGTGAAATGCCGGGGAGGTTCCGGTGGAGACTGTTGCATAACCCGGGCCGGCCTGGGTAAGAAGATAATCATAGGATGCGTTCCGGTAGTAGGTCCCTTCGTTTATCAGGCGTTTGATCCCGTTCTCGGGGAGTATGTCGCGCAGCCGTTCGAGCTGGTCATACCTTAGCTGCTCAACCATTATCCCGATTACAAGCCTGGGTTTGTCAGGCGGAATGTAAGCCGACTGGCCGGTGAGATTAAGTGAGATCAGAAGAGAGGCAAGTATAATTAGTGTATTTTTCATTTTCAGATTTTGATAAAGAATATTAACCAAGCCGCAAAAGTATCAGTTTTGTCATAAAATAAACAGTGCTAATCACAAAGAAATCAACATCCGGCTTAACGGGGCATGAATTTGTTGACAATCAGTTTTCCCCTGACTGCCGGTCCGAGCGGCATTTTTTGTACAGAAATGATATAAACACCGTCACCCAGAAAACTGAAATCGGTATTTATCGGGATCCCGGGTAATGAAACTGTTGTAAAAGATGCAACCAGTGTTCCGCTAATGGATGTAACCCTGACAGTGACATTTCCGGAAAGTGTTACAGGGGTAATAATTCTGACCCTGCCAGAAGTAGGCACAGGGTATATCAGGAGGCCTGATAAGGGAGGAACGGGCAGTGTGTCAGCGGGAACGAGCTCAACATTCAGCTCAGTTCGCTGATTCCATATTACATTTACGTTTTCGGCCGTATATGTCTCATAACCAGGTGAGATAATGTTGAGTGTATGTAGTCCCGGGGAGAGGAATCTGTAATATCTCCCGGTAATTGTATCAGAATAAACGTGTGAAGAGTCAGCATCATGTCCGGTTACAAATATCTTCGCCGCTACCGGCAGTCCTGTTTCAGCGTCGGTGACACAACCACTGACTCCGTATAGCGCCTCTTCGAGGTAACGGAGAAGTGACCTGTGGTTAGAGTTCCAGAGTGACTCCAGCTCTGTTGCCGGAGTCTGCTTTGTGTCATCAAGTTCCATTGTCACTTCCCTCCCGCCAATCTCATATGTTATGTAATCCTGACGTCCTCCCCTGATTAAGTACCACACTGACCCGCGGGTAACGCCGTTGTCAAGGAATGTAAGGTATCCGGGAAGAGCATTCAGATGAACAGTATCTGCATATCTCCTGCTCACCTCATTGAACCACTGATCATCGGAATGCAGCCTGTCCCATTTGTCCCACGGGTAATTTATTACCTCGGCTCCCGCGTGGAGGTTTGCTGACAGCACGAAGTGCTTTTCACGCATATAAGACATCATGGCGATTGTCTCCGGCTGGAGCGGAGGCGGAGAAGAAACCTCAGGGTCAGGGAAGTTGCGGTTTACATCATACCCGTTGTCGTTCGTCCTCACAGGATTTATGATTGTGTCACCATCCCTGTATGTCCCGTCAGGATTTGAAAGCGGGTTTATGTAAATATCGAGTCCTGAGGTAAGTCTCTGGCGGAGCCCTCCGTCATTACTGCCTGATGCAAGGTGTTCGGCAAGTCGCATCAGAAGGACGAAGCCCCCCAGTTCATCGCCATGGATTGTAGCGCTGAGCATTACAGCCGGTTCATCTTCCTCCGAGGCAGGATTGTCAGTTATCCTGAGGGCAAGAATAGCCCTTCCGAGAACACTGAAACCAATTGTGTCAAGGACACATACATCAGGCCACCGGTCAGCCAGCCGGTGCATTATTGTATCATAATGTTTCCAGGTGGGGTATGATTGCCATTGCATCGCTTCGTCAGCGGAAGATGCCGTAAGCACACTCTTGGAGCTTTCGGGAATTACAATTTTATACTTTATTCCTGCCCTGGCAAACACCGGCGCAGTAAGCGGGGAAAGAGAAAGAATTGCAGTTTTTCCGTCGCATGACGATACAGAATATTGAGTGGCAAGCTTTGACATGGCATCAAAGCCGGGATAGTCAATTACTACCTCAGCCTGCCCGTAATTCCTGACAAGAGCAGGTATATCATAACCTGCCTCCTGAGCGGACACATTTACCCGCAGGATAAGTAAGAGAATTGCAGCTGTCAGAAGTTTGTTACTCAAAGTCAGCACTATACGTTAAACCTGATATTAAGGATATCACCGTCACCCACGACATAACTCTTTCCCTCGATCATAAACCTGCCGGCTTCCTTGCAGGCGTGTTCTGAGCCCAGTCTCATGAAGTCATTGTATTTCATCACCTCAGCCCTTATGAAACCCCGCTCCAGGTCAGAGTGAATGACGCCAGCGGCCTGTGGTGCAGTCATGCCGTCAGTGATTGTCCATGCGCGTATCTCCTTGGGCCCCACAGTAAAGAAGGTGAGGAGGTTCAGCATCGAATAGGCAGCCCTGACAAGCTTGTTCACACCAGGTTCCGACAATCCGGCGGCCTGCAGGAACTCCATCCTGTCCGCCTCATCAGCCAGAGTTGCTATTTCGGCTTCCACTGCTCCTGCGATCACAAGAGGAGTTTTACCACGTTCCTTCAGAAATGCTGTCACCGCATCAACATATTTGTTCCCGCTGACTGCAGAGCCCTCGTCAACATTGCATACATAAAGCACAGGTTTCATTGTAAGCAGGAAGATATCGTCTGTATATCTCTTCTCTTCAGGTTTCGCTTCAAGGGTTACAGCATTTTGGAAGCCTTCAAGATGGTCCTTGTAACGGTTGAGCACTTCGATCCCGTGTTTTGCTTCCTTGTCACCGGTCTTTGCCGCTCTTTCAAGACGTTGCAGCTTTTTCTCCACTGACTCGATATCCTTTACCTGAAGCTCGAACTCCACGTTTTCGAGGTCTCTGACCGGGTCAACTGAACCGTCTATATGCGGCAGTGTGTCATTGTCAAAGCAACGGAGCACATGTATCAGGGCATCGGTATTGCGGATATCGCCAAGAAGCCTGTTCCCTGAGCCGTCGCCCTTACCCCTTACCAGCCCGGGGATATCGACTATCTCGACGGTGGTCGGCACAAGCTTTTCAGTGACCTGGTGCTTCTCCAGCTCCCTGAGACGCGGATCAGGTACCTGAATGATGCCAAGGTTTGCTTTTGCAACAGCTCCGAAAGTGCCTGTCTCGCCCCGCGAATTGGAGATGCAGTTGAAGATTGTAGTCTTTCCGACGCTTGTGATACCTATTATGCCGCATTTAAGTGCCATTGATCCTGATTTTTTTCGTTATGCCACAAAGGTACCAAAAAGTGCCACTCTGCATCAATCAGGCGGAGTGTGATGGTCTCTTTTTACTAATTTTGATGTCAGGATTAAACCTTAACCCCGTTTTTACGTCTCAATAACAAATACTGATCTGAAGGTGAAGCTCTTACGCCTCTGAAGATGAAATAAAAATGCTGCTGAAGAGTGAGCCTGAAAAGGCTTTCAGGCTGATTGTCGAAAAATTCGGCTCGAAGCTCTACTGGCATATCAGGCGCCTGGTGATAATCCATGCTGATGCAGATGATGCATTGCAGAACACATTCATAAATGCCTGGAAAGGTTTGGGAGGGTTCCGGAGCGAGAGTTCCCTTTATACCTGGCTCTACTCAATTGCCACCAATGAGGCTCTGACACTCATAAGAAAAAGAGAGAAGACAAGCGGCGTCTCACTTGATGATGTTGAATCAATAATCTCAGTTTCAACCGAGGGAGACTCGTATTTTGACGGTAATGAGGCGACCCTGAAACTTCAGAATGCAATCCTGAAACTGCCTGAAAAACAGCGTACAGTATTCAATATGAAGTATTTTGACGATATGAGCTATGAGGAAATCAGTCTTGCACTGGGCACGTCAGTGGGCGCACTCAAGGCTTCCTATCACCATGCTGTTAAAAAAATTGAAAGATTTATAATTGAGTAATTAAACCTCTGACGATTAAACTCATCAAAGAAAAAGTATGAAGTCAATCGACGAAATAAAAAAAGTGAATCCCTTCAGGGTGCCTGACGGCTACTTTGAGTCTCTGACTGAAAGAACAATGTCGGCTGTTAAGGATATCCCCGTGTCAGAGGAGTCCCCGGCTGAAAAACAAGGCGGTAAGGTAAGGATAATGCCTTTTCTTGCGCTGGCTGCCGCCATAATAGGTTTTGCAATCCTGGCTGCCGGTATGGTCAGGCTGGTGACCCGTGATTCCGGCGGTTTAATCCAGGAGACTCAGGACGGGATTTATGCTGACCTCATGGCCGGAGAAATAGACACATATTTAATTGAAAATGAGTGGGCCGTTTCGGAAGACATTACAGAAAGTGAACCTGATGTTCAGGTTGGCGAAACGGAGGTTCAGAGTGAAGCCATCATCGATTACCTGCTCCTTGAAAATGTGGAACTGACAGATATATACGAACTTCTATAAAAATATAAAAATGAAAAAAGTACTTACAGCAATCATTGTCTTACTGATTGTCTCGGCTTTCGAAGTAAATGCACAGGGTCAGGAAGATCTTGACAAACTCACGGCTTACAAGATCGCTTTCTTTACTCAGAAACTGAACCTTTCATCATCAGAGGCAGAGAAATTCTGGCCTGTTTACAATGACTATTCGGCACGCAAAAGCAAGATCCAGCTTGAGAGAGTGGCACTGATGCGTTACGCCATGCAGAACGAAGCTAATCTCAGCGAACAGGAACTCTCTTCAACGGCAGATAAACTTGCACAGTCTTTTGCTGATGAAGCCAATCTTACGGTAACCTTCAATGCGGATATTAAGAAGATTCTGCCTCCGGCAAAGATGATCAAACTGTTTCAGTCAGAGACCCAGTACAAGCAGCAGCTTCTGAGGGAGTTGAACCAGCGCAGACAGGGGCAGGGAGCAGGACAGGGCAATTCCGGGATCCGCCGGAAGCCGCTATAGGGAGAAAAGTAACCTTTTCAAATGGCAATTTACCTCCCCGTCCGCCCAGTCACCTGGCGTAAGGACACCCCTCCCCGAAAAGGAGGGGAAAACCCCTTATAATTAATTACCCCCTTTTTCTGTCTTTATTAAGGCTGCCAGGGCAGAAATATCAACTTTCTGCTGCCCGCCTGTCTGCATCTCTTTGACTGTCACCTGACCTGCAGCAAGTTCTTCACTACCGGCAATGATGACCCACGGTATTTTGCGGGCATCAGCGTATGCGAACTGCTTTTTAAGTCTGGCGACATCGGGGTATAGCTCTGAGCTTATTCCGGCATCGCGTAGTGAGCGTGTAATCTGCACCAGTTCAGGCAATTCCTTTCCGCCGAAGTTGATTACAAGGGCTTTGGTACCTGAGGCTGCAGCCTCCGGGAACAGACCCAGCTGCAACATTACATCATAAATCCTGTCTGCACCGAATGAGACTCCTACTCCGGATACCCCCGGGAGGCCGAAGATACCGGTAAGATCATCATACCTGCCGCCGCCGCATATGCTTCCGATGGCTGCATCATCAGCCTTAACCTCTATTATTGCACCGGTATAGTAATTCAGACCCCTGGCAAGGGAAAGATCGAGCTCCACACGTGCCGCCAACGATTCTGATTCTAAATATCCGAAGAGTTCCTCCATCTCGGCTATTCCCCTCATTCCGACCTGTGAAGACTGCATTATTACTCCCAGCTCATTGAGCTTCGAGGCTGTTGAGCCGCCCAGACCTAAAATCGGCTCAAGACGCAAGACAGTTTGTTCGGAAATACCTTTCTGAATCAGCTCCTGCCTGACCCCCTCCTTCCCTATTTTGTCAAGCTTGTCAATTGCTACGGTGATGTCAGTGATCCTCTCCGTTTCACCAACTGTCTCGGCTATACCGCTGAGTATTTTACGGTTGTTGATCTTCACTGTAATGTTAATCTTCAGGTCTCTGAAGATGCGGTCAATTATCTGAACCAGTTCGAGTTCATTCAGAAGTGAATCGCTCCCAATCACATCCACATCACACTGAAAAAACTCGCGGTACCTCCCCTTCTGGGGCCTGTCGGCCCGCCACACCGGCTGTACCTGGTACCTTCTGAAGGGAAATGTGATCTCATCGCGGTGCTGGACCACATACCTTGCAAATGGAACGGTGAGGTCATACCTCAATCCCTTTTCACATATCCCGGAAGAGAGGGAAGAACTGTCAGCGGTGGCTAAAGACGAGCGGTCAACGGCTGAAAGAAAGTCTCCGGAGTTGAGGATTCTGAACAGAAGCTTGTCACCTTCCTCTCCATATTTACCAAGCAGCGTAGAAAGGTTTTCCATTGCCGGTGTCTCAATTGGCAGATAACCGTAGAGGGAGAAGGTTCTTCTGACAGTGTCAAAAATATAATTTCGCCGGAGCATCTCCACCGGGGAGAAGTCGCGGGTGCCCTTGGGAACAGACGGTTTCTGAGACATTCTTACCTTATTATGAGACAAAAATAAAAAAAAAGAGGCTGTCACGTTTGTGGCAGCCCTTATGTTATTAACGTATGGCAGATTATTGCAGGAACGGTATTGAAATCGGATACTTGAAAACCTCACCCCTGGCTGATCTTATGGAAGCCACAACTATGCAGACCAGTTTGAGCACGATCAGGAACAATATTATCGGAAAACCGATAAGTATGAAGCAAAGAGGTATTGCAAGCACAATGTACATCAACATCGAGAGTTGGAAATTGAGCGATGCCTTTCCGTTTATATCAACCCAGGCTGACTCCTGTTTGCGAGATATCCAGCAAACCATCGGACCGATAATGCCTCCGAAGGGGAAGAAATACCCGGCAAAGGCGGAAAGGTGACAGAACATTGCCCAGTCTCGCTCTGACTGTGTGTACGATTTGATCTCTTCCATGGCTTTTTTCTTTAAAGACGAAATAAATAGTTAAATGCTGCTTTTCAGAAACGTGCTATTCTCTTCAGGTCACTAATAAGCATACCGTTTGCATTCTTACTGTCAACCATATGTATATCATGGTAATACATTACTGCATCATCAGTACCGATAAGCATCTTCAGGCATGTACCGGTCTGCTTAGACCCGTCAGGACCGACCTTATGGAATATCAGGACGTCCTTTTCCCTGTTTTCAACCGCACTTATAATCGCATCCTCATCCACAATCTTAACAGCGTAAGGGTAATATGCCTTGATTTTCTCCTCAGTGTCAATCTCAGGTGCCAGGTCTTCAATCCTGACCAGGATAGTCTTTTTACCTATCTCAGGCACATTTTTATTATAGTATTTGAGATACCTGAGGGCTGAAAGGGTCGGATTCTTTGTAACAAGGTCGGCATGATACTGCATAAACCGCACGATGAGGCCCATCTTGTAACTGTATTCACCTTCGTCGGCGCCGGCAAAAGAGAGGGGTATGGCACAAAATTCCGGTAATTCATCAAGATTGTCCACATCGGCCCCGAGGAGCAGGTTCAGAAAATCATATGCTGATCCGGATTTGTCGTTACTGAAGTTAGTGATTGTCAGAACTATGAATGAAAATGCAGGATCAGTGCGCATTACATTGAATTCATTGACTGTAATGAACCTGAATGGGGTCACCTTCCAGTACTTCTCAACCGCAGTCTTTAGTTCGGCATTATAGAATGAAAAGGGGTTGTCTTCAACAACAATGCATGTTGTAGAAGCAAAAAATTTCTTAGCGTCATCAAGTGTGGGATAAGGCCGTACCTGCCCTGAAAGGGTGACTGTGGCAAGTATAATTAAGACTGCAAGGGAAGCTTTTTTCATACAGTGACTATTTGCCTGAAGGCATAAAAACAGGGTGTTTTTCATTGAATTTCCGAAGGTAAACAAACATCATCTTCTTCTGGTTCTTGTTCCTCATTGAGACAAACTCCTCGTATAGTTCAGGATCTTTCATGAGCAGCACCTCAAGGTTCTTGAGGTCGTATTCATAGTCCTTGCCCGTCTCAAAATCTATCATATACATCTGCAGGTCAGTCCTGGAAGCGGATGACCTGTAAGGATTTCCATAGGAATAGGGCGAATTGTAAGGAGAATAATATGGCGAGTAGTACGGAGAATAATAGGAAGAGCGGTATGGTGAATAATACGGATCATAATATCCGTAAGGGTTATAGCCGGGATCATTTCTCGTAACGTCTGCCACGAAGTGAATTATGCTGCCGAAAAAAGTGATCCTGTTGTAGTTTTCCTGTACCTTTCTGTAGAGAACACCATTTCGGGCGAACCCCCATATTGTTGTCTTGTCAATTTCCTGCCTTACTCCCATGTTATCATAGAAATAGATCTTGTCGCCCGAAAGGACCTGTGCGAAAAAATCCTTGTCGTTATAGTCCACAGATGTCAGGAGCTTGGCTTTCGGTATCGGACCGTTGGCGCGGACCATGTCGAAGTTGAGGTAGATACCGTCTCTGAATTTGAAGTCGGGAGTGTACTGCACAAGCGTATCAGGCTTCTGACCTGAAGCAGTGCCAAGGGTAATCAAACCCAGGATAAGGGTCAGTGCGGCCGTTTTCATATCTCTCGTTTTCAAAAACATCATCAAATATTATACCGTAAGGCAAAAATAATCTTTTAACCCGAAGCACCTCCATACGGTCACTTTCTTTATTGAATTTGGCGTATATTTGAGTGAGATTTTCTACTGTATCTGCAAAATGGCCAGGAAATACAAAGTTGGTGCTACACCGCAATCTGAACTGATGACAAGGAGGATAAGAAAACGGATCCTTTTGCCGGTTGCCCTTGCATCACTCTTTGCTATTATTTCTGTTGCTGCGGCTGTTGCGGGAATGATCCTCCTGCCGGTAATAGCAGGTGTCATTACAATTATCGCACTGTTTGTTTCAATTATCGAGCTCAGGAGCCTGATTGCGGAAACGAGGGCAATCATGAGGGAACTGTCATTTATTGCTGAGAGGCACGAGGAGGTAATAAACAGTTTTTCACACAAGATCAGGGAGCCTCTGAACAACCTGGTACTGCTCAGCGGCATGCTGCGCGATTCCACTGCACCCGGGAAACAGCAGGAACTCATTGAGACATTCGTGGCCTCCACAGATTCTATGGTTGAGGTGGTTAATGAACTTACCATGGAGACTGCCGGCAACGCCACTTTTGAGTCGCGCAGTGACATCATGTTCAGGCTTGGCCCCATTATCCGTGATACGATTGAGCTTCTGAAGCTGAACCGTCGTCATGAGCACAGCATGATCATTTACGACGATAAGGGAGAGGGCGCCACAGAATTAAGGGGCAATCCGATCATAATAAAACAGATACTTATAGACCTTCTGAGTACGGCCATTTCAGCGGCAACAGGAAATCTGACCCTGAAAATCGAAGCCCGCGAAACATCGGAGCGCGAAGGAGCACAACTCATTGAGTTCACCCTTTCGACCAACCACCCTGTTATTTTTATCGGCGAGGGAAGGCAACCTTACAATCTTGCCTCCAAACTGATATCGGGGGCAGGCGGGACCTGGCAGGAGAACTCGTCAGGTTCAGGATCATACTTTGTCTTTACAGTAAGGTCGCAGAAAAACAGAAAAGTAGAGCGGCCCGAGGCAGCAAGCACTCTCATCAAAGGCATCAGCAAAGATACAGGAAAGAAGGAACTGAAAGACGTGAGCATCCTGCTTGTTGAGGATAATCCTATCAATCAGCGTATTACGCAGCTCATGCTGGAACCCCTTGTAAAAAGGATAGAGATAGCACGAAACGGGAAGGAAGCTCTTGATATGTTCGGCACCTCGAGATATGATCTGATACTGATGGATATCCAGATGCCTGTAATGAACGGGCTTGTCTCAGCTGAAAAGATCAGGGCACTGGAGACCAGCACTCATATGCATACCCCTATTATAGCGATCACGGCCAATGCCATGCTGGGTGACAGGGAGCAGTGCCTTGCTGTAGGTATGGATGATTATATCAGCAAGCCCATAGAGCCGGAACTCCTGATTGAAAAGATAAGTGCCCTTATTTAGTTTCAGAAAGGCCTGAAACCCATCACCATCATGTCATCGATCTGCTCACAACCCTCCATCCAGGTGGTAATAGTCTCATCCAGAATACGCTCCTGATCAGGCAGGGGGTACTTACTAATTGTCAGCAGTATATGTCTGAGCCTGCGATACATGAACTTCTTGTTTTCCGGTCCGCCAAACTGGTCAGCATACCCGTCTGAGAAGAGGTAAAGGATGTCTCCTCTCTCAAGGGTAAAGGTGCTCTTATTGAAAGAAACACCGTTTACATAAGTCTGCCCGACGTTTATCTTATCACCCTTGATCTCGATCAGTTTGTCATTGCGGACAATATAAACCGGGAGAAAAGCCCCGGAGAACTGCATCTCCCTTGACTCACGGTTAATTACACAAATACTCATTTCAATACCGTCCTTGATGAGTGCCCTGCCGTCCTCCTCCTTATAAAATGATGACTCCAGTTCGCGGTTCAGGGTCATTAGTATGCTGTCACTTGTTTCTACTTTCATTTCATTGATGATCTTCTGGAGCAGTTCAAGTCCGATCATTGACATGAGTGCTCCGGGAACACCGTGCCCTGTGCAGTCTGCAGCTGCAATATAGTATTTCCCACCGCGCTGGCTCACCCAGTAGAAGTCGCCACTGACTATGTGCTTGGGTTTATAAAAGATAAAATAATTCGGGAAAATGCGTCTTATGAAATGCTCGGCAGGCAGCAGTGCCGACTGGATCCTTCTTGCATAGTTCAGACTGTCTGTAATATCCTTGTTTTTTACCTGAAGCTCCTCCCGCTGATCATTAATCTCCGAATATGCCGACTTCATCTCGGTGAGGTGCTTCTTGGTACGTAAGAGCACCCAGAACTGCAGGATGGCCAGATATACCAACGCAGCAACGACAAAGGCGGCTATCAGATAATTTATGACAATGTTGTTCACGTCATAATCATTTAGACTTTTGAACCGCGGCACCGCCCGGCTGTACAAGTGGAAAGAGTTTCAGAGAAGGTGATTTTATGAATTCACCGGCATTGTACTCATTCCATCGGCGGTCGACCCTTTCTATCGTTTCAATGTCAGAACATACGACATTTGGCCACTCTCTGGGGAAGGAAGGCAGAGATCCCGATTTCGAAGTGGCATCGATGAACAGTCCTCCGCCGGCAGGCTTATAGATATCCCGTGCCGGATCACTGTTCCCTGTGATAAGCCATACTATCATGCCGAGATCAGCAGTATCAGTGCCATCATCAACAGCGACAGAAATTATGCCGTCATTCTGTATCGGTACCGGGAGTGATGACACGAGCTCTTTCATATCGAAACCTTCAGCGGGCTTTCTGACTGTAATTATTACAACCGGAAGGGCCAGATCGGAGAGGGTCTTTATCGCTGTGACAACCTCGTTCCGGATGCCCTCCACAGCTACCAGCCGCAGCGGAACAGCGCTGAATTCCGGATTCTTTTCCTCGTTATGCTTCACAGTGGCATCAATTCCCATCTTACCTCCCATGCTGAATGTGTCTGAGGAGTGGTCAAGAACATCAAGCGGGCCCCGTGTTACCATCAGATCGGTTCCAAACCTGACATTCTCAAAGAGAGCTTCAGCCACTTTCCCGTAGTCATGAAGCGGCACCCCGCTGTTCAGAACTACAATGTATTTGCTGAACATCATCTGCCCTGCGCCGAAGAGTGCATTGAGGACCTTCATTCCCTGGCCGGGGTAAGTTTTATCAATGCTCACAAGCACAAGGTTATGGGCTACCCCTGACACCGGCATATGAAGGTCCGTTATCTCCGGTGTGATCGCAAGTTTAAGTGGGGCAAGGAATATCTTTTCTGTCGCTCTGCCTATCCATGCGTCCTCCATGGGAGGAACCCCCACGATAGTAGAAGGATAAACAGCATTTTTGCGGTGAGTGATGCAGGTTACGTGAAAGCCGGGGTAGTAATCGGCAAGCGAATAGAAACCGGTATGGTCACCAAATGGTCCTTCCAGCAGCAGTTCTTCAGAAGGGTCTACATATCCTTCGATAACTATGTCAGAATCAGCAGGTATCCAGAGATCATTCGTAATACATTTTACCAAATCCACTCTTCGGCCGCGAAGGAATCCTGCCAGCAGGTACTCATCGATGTTTTCAGGCATAGGTGCCGTGGCAGAGTAAGTATATACGGGGTCGCCACCCAGGGTAACCGTGACAGGCATCCTGCTGCCTGTCTCCTTCCATGCCTTAAAGTGCCGGGCACCCGTCTTGTGTCTGTGCCAGTGCATTCCGGTCAGGTCAGGGCCCATAATCTGCATCCTGTACATTCCCAGGTTTGGCTTTCCGGTTTCAGGGTGTTTGGTATGGACAAGCGGCAGGGTGATGAATTTTCCTCCGTCATGCGGCCAGCATTTCATCACGGGCAGTATTGAAAGGTCAGGCTTGCCGGTTACTACTTCCTGGCATATGCCCCTGCCTCTCTTTTTCCGTGGAGTCAGTTTAAGCAGCCTGAGCAGGCGCGGCAGCTGGCTTATCTTGCTCAGAAGGTTTTTATCCCCGCTGATGGCGTCAAAAAGTGAAAGGATCTCATTACTCGCATCCTCAGGGGAGAAGCGTCCGAGGGCCGCTGTCATGCGGCTGTCAGAGGCAAGAAAATTAATCAGGAGAGGAAATTTTGAACCGGTATTTTCAAACAGAAGCGCCTTACCCCCTGACTTAACCATTCGGTCAGCTATCTCGGTCATCTCAAGGTCCGGATCTACGAGGCATTTAACACGGCAGAGATCGCCGCATGTTTCAAGATGGCTGATATAGTCTGAAAGGCCGGAAAATGTCATCGAATAGTAGATTTCTGCAAAGATAAGCATTTCTGTTATGGCAAAAAGCTGCCTGCAGGGTGAGTATAAAAAAGAGGCCCCGGTATCGCGGGGCCTCCTGATGCTTGCGTTTACCGTAAGTTTTTATTCGCAGCCGTAAACAGCCCTGTTGCCCAGTTCTTCCTCGATGCGGAGAAGCTGGTTGTATTTTGCGATACGGTCTGTGCGGCTCAGTGATCCGGTCTTGATCTGGCCCGAGTTTGTTGCGACAGCAACATCGGCGATTGTACTGTCTTCGGTCTCTCCTGAACGGTGAGAGGTGACGGTTGTGTAACCTGCCCTGTGTGCCATTTCTATACAGTTGAGAGTCTCGGTGAGAGTTCCGATCTGGTTGAGTTTGATCAGGATTGAATTTGCACAACCCATGGCTATGCCCTTTTCAAGATATACAACATTTGTAACGAAAAGGTCATCACCCACGATCTGAATTTTGCTTCCGAGCTTTTCAGTCAGCAGTTTCCATCCGTCCCAGTCGTTTTCAGCCATTCCGTCCTCGATAGAGTCAATCGGATATTTCTCAGCCAGTGTGGCGAGATAGTCAACCTGCTCTGCCGGGGTCAGTTTTTTGCCCTTATCACCTTCGAACTTTGTATAATCGTATTTGCCGTCTACATAGAATTCGCTGGCTGCACAGTCGAGGGCGATTGTCACATCCCTGCCGGGTTCATAGCCTGCAGCCTTCACTGCTTTCAGGATGCTCTCGAGTGCATCTTCAGTGCCGTTAAGTGCCGGGGCAAATCCGCCTTCGTCACCAACTGCCGTACTGAATCCGCGCTCCTTGAGTACTTTTTTGAGGGAATGAAACACTTCTGCCCCCATTCGGAGACCTTCTGCAAAGGAAGGTGCACCTTTCGGGCGTATCATGAACTCCTGGAAGGCAATGGGTGCATCGGAGTGGGATCCGCCGTTGATTATGTTCATCATCGGGATAGGGATCACCCTTGCATTCGGACCACCGATATATTTGTATAGGGGAAGACCGTGGTATGCTGCAGCTGCCTTTGCACAGGCCAGGGAGACTCCCAGTATCGCATTTGCGCCCAGGTTGCTCTTTGTGGGTGTGCCGTCAAGCTCGATCATCTTCATATCAATGCCTATCTGGTCTGTCACATCCATACCCATGATATCCTCGGCAATAACGCTGTTTACATTGTATACAGCCTTCAGAACGCCTTTTCCCATGTAACGTGCCTTGTCGCCGTCTCTCAGCTCCAGTGCCTCATTTTCACCTGTTGATGCGCCGGATGGAACTGCTGCCCTGCCTGTTGCACCGCTTGATGTTACTACTTCAACTTCAATTGTAGGGTTTCCCCTTGAGTCAAGGATCTCCCTTGCATGAACGTTAATTATCTGACTCATTGTCTTTTGGATTTAATTTATCAATATGCAATATACAAAAAAAGGGATATAGTCACCCGGACTCTATCCCTTTAATATTTCAGTGTAAAATGTTATTCATCTTTCGGCTCAGCAGAATCTTCTTTCTTCGGGGCAGCAGTTTCCTTAACAGCTGTCACAGCCTCTTCGGTTTTCTTCTTCGGGCTGCGGCGGCGGCGGGTTGCTTTTGCCTTTGTTGCATCTGCTGCAAGCATGTTCTCATTGAAGTCGACGAGCTCAATAAGACACATTTCAGCTGCATCACCAAGACGGTTGCCCAGTTTCAGTATGCGGGTATAGCCGCCGGGACGGTCAGTGATTTTGGGAGCCACTTCCCTGAACAGTTCTGAGACAGCCTCCTTATTTGCAAGATAGCTGAAGACAACTCTGCGCGAATGGGTCGAGTCTTCCTTTGATTTTGTAATCAGCGGCTCGACATATGTGCGCAGCGCACGTGCCTTGGCATTTGTGGTGGTGATGCGCTTGTGTAGTATTAGTGATGATGCCATGTTGGCCATCATTGCCTTTCTGTCCGCGCTTTTCCTTCCCAGGTGATTTATAACTCTTAAATGTCGCATTTCTATCTATCCTTACCTGTTATTAATCTTTATCCAGTTTATATTTTGCCACATCCATTCCGAATGAAAGGCTCATTGTCTCAAGCAGCTCGTCAAGTTCGGTGAGCGACTTCTTGCCGAAGTTGCGGAACTTAAGGAGGTCATTCTTATTGAATTTGACAAGGTCACCCAGTGATTCAACCTCGGCTGCCTTGAGGCAGTTAAGGGCTCTGACTGAAAGGTCAAGGTCAACAAGTTTGGTTTTGAGAAGCTGGCGCATATGAAGGATCTCCTCATCGAATTCTTCATTTGCCATTTTATCCTCATAATCGATTGTTATCTTATCCTCAGAGAAAAGCATAAAATGATATATGAGAATCTTGGCTGCTTCCTTGAGGGCGTCTTTCGGATGAATTGAACCGTCTGTGGTTATCTCTATCACGAGCTTCTCATAGTCGGTTTTCTGTTCAACCCTGTAGTTTTCAATTGCATACTTCACATTCCTGATGGGTGTGAATATCGAGTCTACGGCTATTACTCCGAATTCTGCTTCGGCAGGCTGATTTTCCTCTGCAGGAACATAACCTCTGCCCTTATTGATTGTAACCTCTATCTGAAGCTTTACATCGGGCTCCATGTGGCATATCACATGGTCAGGATTCAGAACCTCGAAGCTGCTCAGTACATTGTTCAGGTCTCCGGCTTTCAGTATTTCCTGTCCGGACACTTTTATTACAATTTTCTCACCGTCAACGTCCTCGACCATACGTCTGAAGCGTACCTGTTTCAGGTTCAGGAGGATTTCGGTAACGTCTTCGATGACTCCGGTGACCGTTGAGAACTCATGGTCAACGCCTTCGATCTTGACAGTGGTGATTGCAAAACCTTCGAGTGATGAAAGCAGTATGCGCCTGAGTGCATTACCTACTGTTATACCGTAACCGGGTTCAAGCGGGCGGAATTCGAATTTTCCGTACTGATCGTCCGCTTCCAGTAATATTACTTTGTCAGGTTTCTGGAATGCTAGTATGGCCATATTGATATTATTACTGTGATTACTTGGAATATAATTCAACTATAAGCTGTTCCTTGATCTCTTCAGGTATTTCTGAACGTTCGGGAACACTCATATATTTACCGGCCATCTGAGTATCATCCCACTCCAGCCATGCCAGTTTTGAACGGCGGTTAGCGCCAAGGCATTCAACGATGATCTCAAGAGACTTAGATTTCTCGCGTACCCCGATGATGTCGCCGGGGCGGACGCTAAATGACGGAATGTTTACAACATTACCGTTAACAGTGATATGACGGTGTGATACCAGCTGACGTGCTGAAGCCCTGGATGGGGCAACGCCGAGACGGTAGACGACATTATCAAGACGTGACTCGAGCATCTGCAGGAGAACAAGACCGGTAATACCCGGTGCAGCCTGTGCTTTTTCGAAGGTATTGCGGAACTGGCGCTCGAGCAGTCCGTAGGTATATTTAACCTTCTGCTTTTCGCGAAGCTGAATTCCGTATTCAGAGGTCTTCTTTCTCTTTTTGCTAAGGCCATGCTGCCCGGGCGGGAAACTCTTCCTGTCGAGGTATTTGTCAGGGCCGTAAATGGGCTCTCCGAATTTTCTTGCAATCCTAGTTTTTGGTCCAGTATATCTTGCCATTGAATTGTTTGTTTATCGATTATTGAAAATATGCATTTGAGGCTGTTATACCCTTCTTCTTGACGGCGGACGGCAACCGTTGTGAGGCATCGGGGTGACATCAATGATCTCAGTTACTTCCACGCCTGTGTTCGAGATGGCGCGAATGGCTGACTCACGGCCTGAACCCGGGCCCTTCACATACACCTTCACCTTACGCAGCCCCAGTTCAAAAGCAGTCTTTGTACACTCTTCAGCAGCTATCTGTGCAGCATAGGGAGTATTCTTCTTCGAGCCCTTGAAGCCCATCTTTCCGGCAGAAGCCCAAGAGATGACCTGCCCCGTGCTGTTCGTCAGGCTTATTATTATATTATTGAATGAGGAATGAACGTGAGCCTGTCCTACGGATTCAACTTTAACGACCTTCTTTTTTAATGTCCCAGTCTTCTTTGCCATATTTTAATTATTTAGTAGCTTTTTTCTTGTTAGCAACGGTCTTCTTGCGGCCTTTACGGGTACGGGCATTGTTCTTGGTGCTCTGTCCCCTTACCGGAAGTCCTATCCTGTGACGGATACCACGGTAACAACCGATATCCATCAGTCGCTTTATGTTAAGCTGTGTCTCTGAACGGAGTTCGCCCTCAAGCTTGTAGTTTTCGGAAAGGATCTGACGAATTGTGTTGATGTTATCGTCATTCCACTCTTCAACCTTCATATTCCTGTCAACACCTGCTTTATCGAGCACTTTCTGTGCTGTGCTCCGTCCAACGCCATAGATATAAGTGAGAGCTATCTCTCCATGCTTATTTCTTGGTAAGTCTACACCATTTATACGTGCCATATACCTCTTTTAATTTGAAGTGCAAAGTTAATTAAATTTATCCCTGCCTCTGTTTGAACTTGGGATTTTTCTTGTTTATAACATACAGACGCCCGTTTCTCCTGACAATCTTGCAGTCTACGGAACGCTTTTTTATTGATGCTCTAACTTTCATTACCGTCGTATTTTCTATTTAAACCTAAATGTTATTCTTCCTTTTGTAAGGTCATAGGGTGACATTTCGACCTTCACCTTATCGCCCGGCAAAATCTTTATATAATGCATCCTCATCTTGCCTGAGATATGGGCTGTAATAATATGCCCGTTTTCAAGCTTCACCCTGAACATTGCGTTCGAGAGTGCTTCGATGATTGTTCCATCAATCTCTATCGATGGTTGTTTGGCCATTTACTTACCTCGTTTTTAATACTTCTTCTATAAACTCAAATGTTGTCAGCAGAAAGGCTTTATCCTCCCTGACAGCAACAGCATATTCAAAATGCGCCGACGGTTTCCCGTCTCCTGTTCTTACAGTCCACCCGTCATTCAGAGTCCTGGTGCTTTTAGTCCCCATATTGATCATCGGCTCAATGCAGATGACCATGTTTCTCTGCAGCTTCGGACCCGAACCCCGTTTGCCGAAGTTAGGTACTTCAGGGCCTTCATGCAGGTGTTTCCCGATGCCGTGCCCTACCAGGGTGCGGACAACTGAATACCCACCGCGTTCCGCCGTTGACTGTACAGCCCATGAGATGTCACCAACCCGTTTCCCCTCCACTGCTTCCCCTGCTCCGGCCTCGAGTGATGCCCGTGTGAAGTTGAGAAGCTGCTGTATCTCAGGCTTTATCTCTCCTACGGCAAAGGTGTATGCACTGTCACCGTAAAAACCATTGAGAATCACTCCGCAGTCGACCGATATTATATCGCCTTCCTTAAGGGTGTAGCCAGACGGTATTCCGTGTACCACCTCGTCGTTGACTGAAGTGCAGAGGGTGTTGGGGAAGCCTGCATAGCCCTTGAAACCGGGCAGTGCGCCGTTGTCACGGATATATGTCTCCGCGACGGCGTCAAGCTCCAGTGTTGTAACACCGGGCCTGATATGTTTGGCTACCTCAGCAAGAGTTCTGGAGACCAGCAAATTGCTCTCTCTCAATAACTCTACTTCTGCATCCGTCTTAATATAAATCATCAAAGAACGTAATCAATTAAATTGCCGTAACGGCACCGGTCCTGCCCTTGACACGACCGGATTTCATAAGCCCGTCATAGTGACGCATAAGCAGATGACTCTCTACCTGCTGGAGTGTATCGAGTACAACACCAACGAGAATCAGGAGCGATGTGCCGCCAAAGAACTGGGCAAATTCACCGCTGACTCCGGCATTCACCGCAAAAGCCGGCATGATTGCCACTATTGCAAGAAATATGGAGCCAGGAAGAGTAATTCGCGACATGATTGTGTCAATGAACTCAACAGTCTTGCGTCCGGGTTTGATGCCAGGGACAAAACCGCCGTTCTTCTTCATATCCTCTGCCATCTGTACCGGATTAATTGTAACAGCTGTATAGAAGTATGTGAAGACTATAATCATCAGCGCCGTAATAAGATTGTACCAGAATCCGTACATATTGGTGAACGCAACCACAATTCCTGAGCCGCTTTCTGCATACCCTGCAAATATGATGGGTAGCATCATGATTGCCTGCGCAAATATTATAGGCATTACACCCGCAGCATTAACTTTAAGAGGAATGTACTGACGAACACCGCCATACTGTTTGTTCCCAACTATTCGCCGTGCGTATTGTACCGGAATGCGTCTCGTTCCCTGTACAAGAAGTATTGAAGCAAGTATCACAAGGAAAAGGAAGACAATTTCAACAAGAAGTGCAACCAGGCCTCCGGAACCATTTATACGTGTTCCGGCTTCAAAAATGAACGATGCGGGGAAGCGGGAAAGAATACCTACCATGATTATAAGGGAGATACCGTTGCCTATGCCTTTGTCAGTTATCTTCTCGCCGAGCCACATCACGAAGATTGTACCGGCGGTAAGAATGATTACTGATGAAACTGTGAAGAATGTTCCGGTAAGCACAAAGGCTTCTGCCGGGAGCACTGCATGAAGGTTAGCAAGATAACTGGGTCCCTGGAGTGCCAGGATAAAGACTGTCAGATACCTTGTGTACTGGTTCAGCTTGCGTCTGCCGCTTTCGCCCTCTTTTTGCATCTTCTGGAAATAGGGGAAGACGATTCCGAGCAGCTGGATTACAATGGATGCCGAGATGTAGGGCATGATACCCAGGGCAAATACAGAAGCCTGCGAAAAGGCTCCACCCGAAAACATGTCAAGCAGACCCATTATACCTGAGGAAGTCTGGCCCTTGAGGTTTGCCAGCATGGAAGGATCGATACCGGGAAGGGTAATATATTTACCCAGACGGTACAATGCAACGATGAGAAGCGTGTATAGTGATTCTAGCACGCAGATCTTCGATCCTGAATATGTTCCTTATGGTCTGAAAAAATTTCATGCTTCTACAGTTTTACTGCGGTTCCCTTAATTGCTTCAATTGCTGCCTGTGCCGATTTGCTGAAGGCATGTGCATGCACCTCAAGCTTGCGGGTAAGTTCACCTTTGCCGAGTATCTTGACAAGGGAGTTTTTGTTTATCAGGCCTGCCGTAAGGAGTGTCTGGAAATCAATGAGTTCTGTGTCAAGTTTCGCTGCCAGTGTCTCAATTGTACTAAGGTTGATGGCTTTGTACTCAATGCGGTTGATATTCTTGAAACCTCCCTTGGGGACCCTTCTCTGCAGTGGCATCTGGCCGCCTTCAAAACCGACTTTCTTGCTGTAGCCTGAGCGTGATTTGGCACCCTTATGACCGCGCGTTGATGTGCCGCCATGTCCGGAGCCTTCACCGCGACCGATACGCTTTTCTCTCTTGGTCGATCCTTCAGCAGGTTTTAGATTACTTAAATTCATATTGCAGTATATAATGCAGTTAATACCTTAAACGTTTTCAACTTTCACCAGGTGTCTCAGTTTCTCAACCATTCCCATTATCTGGGGTGTGTCATCATGCTCAACAGTCTGATGCATTTTCTTGATACCCAGAGCTGCCAGAATTCTCTTCTGATTTTCGGGTTGCCCGATTTTGCTCTTTGTCTGGGTTATTCTGATCTTGGCCATATCTGATATTACTATCCGTTAAACACTTTATCCAATGAAACACTCCTTTGTTCGGCAACTGTGCTTGCATCACGCAGTTCAAGCAGTGCTGCAATCGTAGCTTTCACAAGGTTATGAGGGTTTGACGAGCCTTTTGACTTAGCAAGCACGTTTCTTACGCCTACGCTCTCAAGCACGGCACGCATGGCACCTCCTGCCTTAACCCCGGTACCTTCGGTAGCCGGTTTGATGAATACATAAGCTCCACCAAATTTTCCGTACTGTTCGTGAGGTATCGTACCCTTGAATATAGGAACCTTTATCAGGTTTTTCTTGGCGTCTTCAATTCCTTTCGCAATGGCTGTGGTTACTTCGCTTGCCTTGCCGAGACCGTGTCCCACGATCCCTTTCTCATCGCCAACGACGACGATAGCCGAGAAGCTGAATGTACGTCCGCCCTTGGTAACTTTTGTAACCCTGTTGATGCTTACCAGTCTGTCGGTAAGTTCAAGATCGCTGTTCTTTACTTTCTTAGTTGCGTATGCCATCTGATTAGAATTTTAAGCCGCCTTCACGTGCGCCGTCAGCCAATGATTTTACTCTGCCGTGATACTGATATCCGCTTCTGTCGAAGACGACATTCTCAATGCCCTTCTCCTTGCAGATTTCAGCGATGCGCTTGCCAACAAGCACGGCTATTTCGCTCTTCTTCTTGCCGGTGACTGATGCAATCTCCTTCACCTTCGAACCGGTCGAAGCCAGGGTTACACCGTTCACGTCGTCAATTGCCTGAGCATATATTTCCTTATTGCTGCGGAAAACCGTTAGGCGGGGTTTCTCAGCGGTTCCTCTGACCCGCTTGCGGATCCTCAGTCTGATTTTTGTTCTCTTTTCTATTCTTGTTAAAGCCATGACTTTATAATTTGATCATGTTACACACCAGCCGACTTCCCGGCTTTTCTTCTGAGCTGTTCACCCACAAATTTAATACCCTTGCCCTTGTACGGTTCAGGCGGACGCAGTGATCTTATCTTGGCTGCGACATGACCGATGAGCTGTTTGTCAATGCTCTTGAGGGTAATCACGGGATTACTTCTCTTTTCGGTTTTAGTTTCTACAGCCACTTCACCCGGCATTTCAATAATAATATCGTGTGAATAGCCAAGGCTGAGTTCAAGCTGTTGTCCCTTGGCTTCGGCACGGTAGCCTACACCAACAAGTTCAAGCTCTTTCTTATAGCCTGTAGAAACACCTACGACCATGTTATCAATGAGCGATCTGTAAAGACCGTGGAGTGATTTGGTACGTTTTTCGTCATTCGGCCTCGATACTGTTAAATGGTTGTTCTCCACTTCCACCCTGATCTCCTTGTCAAGTTTCTGCGACAATGTTCCCAGGGGGCCTTTCACACTTACCACGTTGGCATCATTCACCGTAATGGTGACGCCTGCGGGCAGGTTTACAGGTAATTTTCCTATTCGTGACATTTAAAATCTCCTCCTGATTAATATACATAACATAAAACTTCTCCCCCTACGTTCTCCTTTACTGCCTCTTTCTCGGTCATAAGACCCTTGGAGGTGGAAAGGATTGCTATTCCGAGGCCGTTGAGGACTCTCGGGAGTTCATCTACTCCGGCATATTTCCTGAGTCCCGGGCGGCTTATCCTCTGTATCGATTTGATAGCGGGCAGCTTGCTCTTCGGATTGTATTTAAGGGCAATTTTTATCTTACCCTGTACGCCGTCATCAATAAACTTATAGCTGAGAATATAACCTTTCTCGTAAAGTATCCTTGTGATATCCTTCTTCAGACCTGAAGCCGGAACCTCAACCACTTTATGTCCAGCTTTGGTGGCGTTCCTTACCCTGGTAAGAAAATCTGCTATTGGATCTGTCATCTCTTGTTGTTATTTATTGTTTTTATCTTCTATGGTTGGTTACCAGCTTGCTTTTCTTACACCCGGGATGAGTCCTTTCGAAGCCATCTCCCTGAAAGTGATCCTGCTGATGCCGAACTGCCTCATGTAGCCTCTCGGGCGTCCTGTCAGCTTGCATCTGTTGCGAAGTCTGATAGAACTGGAGTTGCGTGGCAGCAGGCTGAGTCCCACATAATCACCGTCTGCTTTCAGAGCGGCTCTTCTTGTGGCATATTTCTCTATAAGCTTGGCACGCTTTACCTCACGGGCTTTCATTGATTCTTTAGCCATATTCCGATCTCTTTATTTATTTTTAAATGGTATACCGAATTCCTTAAGCAGGGCATAAGCTTCTTCATCACTGCCGGCTGTAGTCACAAATGTCACCTGTAACCCCATGATCTTGACGATCTTGTCAATATCTATCTCCGGGAAGATTATCTGCTCAGTGATCCCGAGGGTATAGTTACCGCGGCCGTCAAGCTTTGCACCAACACCCTTGAAGTCGCGTATACGCGGCAGGGCGACGGAGATGAGTCTCTCGAGAAACTCGTACATCTTGTCCTTGCGCAGTGTAACCATTACACCGATTGGCATCGCTTTTCTAAGCTTGAAGTTTGAGATATCCTTTTTCGAAATTGTCTGAACAGACTTCTGTCCGGCAATATCCGTCACTTCCTTCTGGCCCACTTCAAGCAGTTTCTTGTCGGCAATAGCCTGACCCAGCCCCTGGCTGATAACTATCTTTTCAAGCCTCGGTACCTGCATCACAGTCGTATAATTAAACTGCTTCATCAGCGCAGGCGTGATCTCACTCTTGTATTTTGTCTTTAATGCAGGCGTATACATTACTTGATCTCCTCTCCTGATTTTTTGGAATAACGCACTAATTTGTTTTTCTCATTGAGTCTGCGGCCCGTGCGGGTTGGTTTACCGCTTGTGGGGTCAATGACCATGAGGTTGGAAATATGCACGGGTGCCTCTTTCTTGAGAATGCCTCCCTGGGGTGCCTTGGCATTGGGTTTGGTATGCTTTGATACCATATTCACTCCCTCAACCAGAGCCCTGCTCTTTTCCCTGTCTACTTCGAGGACACGGCCTTTCTGACCTTTTGCCTCACCGGCAATGATAGTTACCGAGTCTCCTTTTTTGATGTGTAATTTCTTCTGCATCGGGTGTCAGTTTAATATTATAACACTTCAGGTGCGAGTGAAACGATCTTCATGAATTTGTCACGCAGCTCCCTGGCTACGGGACCGAAGATACGGGTACCGCGTACCTCGTCTACGTTACTGAGCAGCACCACGGCATTGTCGTCAAACCGGATATAGGAACCGTCGGCACGACGTATTTCCTTGCGGGTTCTTACGACCACGGCCTTGCTCACTGTTCCTTTTTTTGCCTCACCTGACGGCAGTGCGCTTTTTACGCTGACGACAATCTTGTCACCAACGCTTGCGTATCTCCTTTTGCTTCCGCCGAGAACCCTGATGCAAAGAACCTCTTTGGCACCGGTGTTGTCAGCTACAGTCAATCTGCTTTCCTGCTGTATCATAACTACTTAGCTCTTTCGATTATTTCAATCAACCTCCAGGACTTGTTTTTGCTGAGAGGCCTGGTCTCCATTATGCGTACCGTATCACCAATGTTGCAGGTATTTTCCTCATCATGGGCCATAAGTTTTTTCGTCTTGTTAACGAATTTGCCGTAGATGGGGTGCTTCACCTTCCTCTTTATGGCAACGACGATAGACTTGTCCATCTTGTTGCTGACGACAACGCCTGTACGCTCTTTTCTAAGATTCCTTATTATCTCTTCCATCGTGATAACGGCTATTTTGTTTTCTGAATGATGTCTCTCTTGCGCATTTCAGTCATGAGCCTGGCAACTGTTCTCCTGCTTTCCTTGATCTTCTGTGGATTCTCAAGGGGAGAAATTGCGTGGTTAAGCTTCATGCGTACAAGGGCGGTCTTCTCATTGTCAATGTGCTCGAGAAGCTCCTGGTTACTTAATTCTTTTATCTCTGAACTCTTCATCTCTGCGTTTTTTATTCCATAACGTAATCACGTCGAACCACAAATTTTGTGGGAACGGGAAGTTTCTGTGCTCCAAGGCGGAGTGCTTCTTTGGCTACTTCATAAGGAACGCCTTCAGCTTCAAGCAGTATTCTTCCGGGGGTCACGGGCACCACAAATCCTTCGGGTGCACCTTTACCTTTACCCATACGTACCTCAGCAGGTTTCTTTGTTATAGGCTTGTCAGGGAAGACGCGTATCCAGAGCTGACCTTCACGTTTCATGTGACGGGTAACAGCCTGACGTGCAGCTTCTATCTGACGTCCTGTGATCCATGCCTCTGCAAGAATCTTGATGCCAAATGACCCGAATGCCAGTTGGTTCCCCCTCTGGGCATTGCCTTTCATCTTGCCCTTCTGGCTCCTTCTGAATTTGGTCTTCTTCGGTTGTAACATCGCTCAATTATATTATATAGTTATATACCTAGCGGGATTCTTTTCTGTTTCCACCGCCGCCGCCTTTTCTCTTGAAGTTGCCGGCCGGGGCCTTGCTGCCTCCCTTGGGCGACTTTGCTCCCAGGTTTGGACTGAGGTCGCGCTTGCCGTATACTTCTCCGTTGCAGATCCATACCTTGATCCCTATGAGGCCTACTTTTGTGAGAGCCTCACCAAGAGCATAGTCGATATCTGCGCGGAATGTATGCAGTGGTATTCTTCCGTCTTTATAAGTTTCGTCACGAGCCATTTCAGCTCCCCCGAGCCTTCCGGATATCACTACCTTGATACCTTCGGCTCCCATGCGCATCGTTGATGCTATTGACATCTTGATGGCGCGGCGGTAGGAGATCTTGCCTTCCACCTGGCGGGCTATGTTACTTGCTACAATTGCTGCATCAAGTTCGGGACGCTTCACCTCGAAGATGTTTATCTGAACCTCTTTCTTGGTGATCTTCTTAAGTTCTTCCTTGAGTTTGTCAACCTCCTGGCCTCCCTTGCCTATTATGATTCCCGGGCGTGCTGTATTGACAGTGACTGTAATGAGCTTCAGTGTCCGCTCAATAATGATCTTTGACAGACTGGCCTTTGCAAGCCTGGCATTGAGGTATTCCCTGATCCTGGTATCCTCAACCAGTTTGCCTGAGAAGTCATTGCCACCGTACCAGTTGGAATCCCATCCTCTGATGATTCCTACTCTGTTGCCTATCGGATTTACTTTCTGTCCCATTTTTTATTTTGAAATGTTTTCGACTTCCTGATTCTTGCTTCCCAGTACAAGGGTAATATGGTTGGATCTCTTGCGGACGCGGTATGCCCTTCCCTGCGGAGCGGGTCGTATCCTGCGGAGTATCCGGCCACCGTCAACCTTAACTTCCTTTACAAAAAGATTGCTCTCTTCGAGGCGCTGACCTTCATTCTTGGCCTGCCAGTTGGCAATGGCTGACAGAAGCAGCTTCTCTACCCTGCGCGAAGCTTCCTTCGTGCTGAACTTGAGTATGTCAAGAGCCTTGTTAACCTCCTGCCCCCTTATGAGTTCAGTTACCAGCCTCATCTTTCGCGGCGAGGTAGGGACGTTCCGCAGAACGGCCTGGGTCCTGACTTTCGCAGCTTCCTTCCTGATACCGGCACTTATTCTTTTTCTTGCACCCATCTCTGATAGTTTTTCAGTTTTTAAGATACGTTACTTCTGTTTTCCTCCATGACCGCGGAAGGTGCGGGTAGGCGCAAACTCACCCAGCTTATGACCAACCATGTTCTCGGTAACGTAAACAGGTATAAACTTATTTCCGTTGTGTACAGCAATTGTATGACCGACAAAATCAGGAGAAATAACTGATCTTCTTGACCATGTCTTGATCACTGTCTTCTTTCCGCCGTCATTCATCGCGCCTACTTTCTTGTCAAGGCTCAGGTCAATGAACGGTCCCTTTTTAATAGATCTACTCATCGTATCAATTATTTTTTCCTTCTTTCAATAATATGCTTGTTTGAGTATTTTGTCTCGCTTCTGGTCTTGAAACCCTTTGCAGGCAAGCCCTTGCGTGATCTCGGAAGACCTCCTGAAGCCCTTCCTTCGCCACCGCCCATGGGGTGATCTACCGGGTTCATGGCAACGCCTCTGGTGCGCGGTCTGCGGCCTTTCCAGCGTGAACGGCCGGCTTTACCGGATCTTTCAAGACTGTGGTCAGGATTGGAGACTACACCAATGGTTGCGCGGCATGTGACAAGAACCATTCTGGTCTCTCCTGAAGGGAGCTTGACAATGGCATATTTACCGTCACGGGCTGCAAGCTGTGCAAATGTTCCTGCACTGCGTGCGAGTGAAGCACCCTTGCCGGGTTTCAGTTCTATATTGTGAATAATTGTACCGAGAGGAATATTCTCAAGGAACAGCGTGTTACCGATTTCGGGTGTTGCAGTGCGGCCCGACTGCAGTGTCTGACCTACTTTCAGCCCGTGCGGAGCGATAATGTAATTCTTTACTCCGTCAGCATATGTGATGAGAGCTATCCTTGCCGAACGGTTCGGATCATACTCTACTGAAGTGACTACTGCAGATACATCATCCTTTGTCCTCTGAAAGTCGATCACACGGTACATCTTCTTGTGGCCGCCGCCAATGTACCTCATTGTACGTCTGCCGTTAAGGTTCCTTCCTCCTGTTTTGCTCAGCGGTGCGAGTAAGGATTTTTCCGGCACATCGCGTGTTATCTCCTCGAAGGAGCTCGCGATCTTATGTCTCTGGCCCGGTGTTACGGGGTTGATCTTTCTAACTGCCATATTCTGTTAAATGTTGCTGTAAAAATCTATTGTCTCACCTTTGGCGAGGGTAATGACAGCCTTCTTGGTTGCAGCGGTACGGCCTGACATGATGCCCGACTTTGTGTAACGCGTTTTTGTCTTGCCACCGTAATTAAGGGTGTTCACTGACTCAACCTTAACGCCGTAGAGTTCCTCAACTGCCTTTTTGATCTCCAGTTTATTGGCTTTGCGTGCGACCAGAAAACCGTACCGGTTGAATTTCTCACCCTGGCTGGTCATTTTCTCGGTCACTATCGGCTTTATTATAATTTCCATCGCTCTGACTTTACTAGTTTTCAAAAGTTGACTGCAAAACATCAACTGCGCTCTCTACAAGTACCAGAGTTGAAGCCTTCATAATGTTGTAAGTGTTTAAATCACTGATTGTTACAACTTCAACTCCCTGTAAATTTCGAGATGACAAATATATATTATTATTTGGTTCCGGTAAAACAATAAGTGATTTTTTATTCATAATGCTGAGGTTTGCTCCTAAACCCACCATCCTGGAGGTCTTTGGTGCCTCGAATGAAAAATCCTCAACCACGATAATCCTGTTCTCCTGCGCCTTATACGAAAGAGCTGATTTTCTGGCTAATTGCTTCACTTTCTTGTTAAGCTTGAATCCGTAGAATCTGGGCCTGGGGCCGAAGATGCGGCCTCCGCCGCGGAACTCCGGGTTCTTGATGCTACCGAAACGGGCTGTTCCGGTACCCTTCTGCTTCTTCAGCTTGCGGGTGCTTCCGACGACCTCTGCGCGTTCCTTGGACTTGTGGGTACCCTGTCTCTGGTTGGCAAGGTACTGTTTGGTATCAAGGTAGATCGCATGATCATTGGGTTCTATACCGAAGATAGTCTCATCGAGATTTACCTTTCTGCCGGTATCCTTACCTTCTATGTTTACTACTGCTACTTCCATTACTTTGTAATTATTATGTAACCACCTTTGGGACCTGGAACGGAGCCCTTAACAAGAATGAGGTTGGAGTCAGCAAGTATTCTGACAACCCTGAGTTCTTCCATTACCCTCTGGCCTCCGGTACGTCCTGCCATGCGCATGCCCGGCATAACCCTTGACGGCCATGATGATGCACCTACGGAACCCGGAGCCCTGAGCCTGTCATGCTGACCGTGAGTGGTCCCGCCAACGCCGCTGAATCCGTGACGCTTTACAACGCCCTGAAAGCCCTTGCCTTTGGCCCAGCCCCTGACATCAACAAATGTGTCATCATTGAACAGGTCTACCGTGATAACATCGCCGAGCTTATACTGCTCTTCCCTGAATCCGGTGAACTCCA
Organism: uncultured Bacteroidales bacterium; assembly: GCA_963736735.1. Taxonomy (GTDB): domain Bacteria; phylum Bacteroidota; class Bacteroidia; order Bacteroidales; family VadinHA17; genus SR-FBR-E99. Next base: position 138,932 of record CAVTPX010000008.1, read on the forward strand.
CTATTTTTCTTTTGGGTTTTGAATCAGCCTTTTTGAAATGACCCATCTCAGCCTTGTTGCTGGATTTTTCCCTCTTGTCATCAAAACCGAGCTGCAATGCAAAATACCCGTCTTTTTCCTTTGTCTTTACCTGCGTTACAACGCAAGGGCCGGCTTCTATCACCGTGCACGGAATGCTCTTTCCGTTTCCGTCGAAAACAGATGTCATCCCAACTTTTTTACCTATTAATCCCTGCATAATTCAGTCGTTTACCGGTTTCACACTTTTATTTCTACTTCCACTCCGCTGGGCAGTTCAAGCTTCATAAGAGCATCGATTGTCTTGGGAGTTGAACTATAAATATCAAGCAGACGCTTGTAAGAAGAGAGTTCGAACTGCTCTCTTGCTTTTTTGTTGACGAACGGTGAACGGAGGACCGTATAGATCTTCTTATGGGTGGGCAGCGGAATCGGTCCGCTTACTACGGCACCCGTTGACTTCACAGTCTTGACGATCTTCTCAGCCGACTTGTCGACGAGATTATGATCGTAAGATTTGAGTTTGATGCGGATTTTCTGACTCATCTTTAAGAAATTTTTCCTTTGGTTACTTCAATAATTTTCTTCGACAATTCTGCAGGCACCTCGTCATAATGGGAGAACTCCATGGTTGATGTAGCTCTTCCTGAGGTAAGGGTACGAAGTACTGTAACGTATCCGAAGTTTTCTGCCAGAGGTACTTTTGCTTTAATTACCCTTGCACCTGCTTTCGATTCCATACCTTCAACCTTCCCTCTGCGTTTGTTAAAGTCACCTACGACGTCACCCACGTATTCTTCCGGGGTAACAACTTCGGCTGACATTATGGGTTCGAGCAGCACCGGCGTGCACTTCGACGCCGCATGGCGGAAGGCCTGTCTTGCACATATCTCGAACGCCAGCGCGTCTGAGTCAACTGAATGGTACGAACCGTCTTTGAGGACAACCTTAAGGCTTTCAACGGGGAAGCCTGCCAGGGGTCCGTTCTGCATAGCCTCGCGGAACCCTTTTTCAACGGCCGGGATAAACTCCTTCGGCACGTTGCCTCCCCTTACCTCATTCACGAATGTAAGTCCCGGAGCATTATCCTCGGCAGGCATAATTGTAACGGATATATCCGCGAACTTGCCCCTGCCTCCGGTCTGCTTCTTGAAGACTTCCCTGTGACTGAATGATGCTGTGACAGCCTCTTTGTATGCTACCTGGGGTCTGCCCTGGTTGCATTCAACCTTGAACTCTCTCTTCAGACGGTCAGTAAGAATTTCGAGGTGAAGCTCGCCCATGCCGCTTATAACTGTCTGTCCGCTGTCAGGATCGGTTTTGACCCTGAATGTGGGATCTTCCTCGGAAAGTTTCCCGAGAGCAACCCCCAGCTTGTCAACATCAGCCTGCGTCTTCGGCTCAATGGCGATCCCGATTACTGGTTCGGGGAATACCATTGTCTCGAGAACGATAGGCTTGTTAATTGCACATAGCGTATCACCTGTCTTAAGGTCTTTGAACCCCACTCCGGCACAAATGTCGCCGGCAGATACTGAATCAACGGGATTCTGTTTGTTTGCATGCATCTGGAAGAGGCGGTTAATCCTCTCCCTCTTGCCGGTACGTACGTTCAGTACAGTGTCGCCGGCATTCAGAGTGCCTGAATAGACTCTCATGAAAACCAGTCGCCCTACATACGGATCGGTAGCAATTTTAAAGGCCAGAGCCGCAAATGGCTCATCAACCTCAGGCTTACGGAATATCTCCTGGTCGTCACGCGGATCTTTCCCCTTCACCGATCCCTTGTCAGGGGGAGAAGGAAGAAATGCAGTGACACCGTTAAGGAGAAGCTGTACGCCTTTATTCTTGAAGGCTGCACCGCAGAAGACGGGAACAATGACTCCGTCAACCGTTTCACGGCGCAAAACCCTGTATAACTCACTTGATTCTATGCTTGCGTGATCTTCGAGAAAACGCTCCAGAATTGTATCATCGACCTCGGCACAGGCTTCAACCATCTTCGCTCTCCACTCCTCTGCTTCCTCCAGCATGTAGTCCGGTATCGGCTGCTCTACATAATTTGTAAGAGGGTCTGCTCCGTCCTCGAACATGTAAGCCTTCATCTCGATGAGGTCTATCAGTCCGATGAATTTCTCCTCTGACCCGATAGGTATCTGTAACGGAACGGGATGTGCTCCCAGCTTGTCGATTATCTGCTGCACCACGCCCTGGAAATCAGCTCCTGAGCGGTCCATTTTATTTATGAAGGCAATCCTCGGTACTCCGTATTTGTCAGCCTGCCTCCATACTGTCTCCGACTGCGGTTCTACACCGCCCACGGCACAGAATACTGCAACAGCGCCGTCAAGCACCCGGAGTGATCTCTCGACCTCGACTGTAAAGTCAACGTGACCGGGAGTGTCAATCAGGTTTATCTTGTAGAGCTGATCAAGGTATTTCCAGAATGTTGTTGTGGCTGCGGATGTGATTGTGATCCCTCTCTCCTGTTCCTGCACCATCCAGTCCATTGTGGCATTGCCGTCATGGACCTCGCCAAGACGGTGTACACGGCCCGTAAAATACAGTATGCGCTCGGAAAGAGTTGTCTTTCCGGCGTCAATGTGGGCCATGATGCCAATGTTTCTGGTATATCTAAGATCGTTACTCATCCTGTTATTTTCGCTACCCCTCCGGTTATGCTAATTAAAACCTGAAATGGGCGAATGCCTTGTTGGCTTCAGCCATGCGGTGGGTATCCTCTTTCCTTTTATAAGCCCCGCCCTCCTGATTATATGCTGCCATAACCTCAGCGGCGAGTTTCTCGGCCATGCTGTGGCCTGTACGTTTGCGTGCGAACAGTATAAGGTTTTTCATGCTTATACTCACCTTGCGGTCAGGACGTATCTCCAGGGGAACCTGGAAGGTGGCGCCACCAACCCTGCGGCTTTTGACCTCGACGTGCGGAGTGATATTGTCAAGAGCCTGTTTCCAGATCTCGAGAGGAGTCTTCTCCACATTCTTCATCTTGTCACCTACTATATCGAGTGAGTCATAGAAAATTCTAAAGGCAACGGTCTTTTTACCACTGAACATCAGATTATTGATGAACCTGGTAACGTATGGATCGTTGAATTTCGGATCCGGTAAGAGGATCCTCTTCTTTGGTTTTGCCTTTCTCATAATGTGAATCCTTTAACTGTTACTTCTTTGGTCTTTTAGCTCCGTATTTCGATCTTCTCTGCTTACGGCCGTCCACACCTGACGTGTCAAGTGCGCCGCGGACGAGGTGATAACGTACACCCGGGAGGTCTTTGACCCTGCCACCCCTTATAAGTACGATCGAGTGCTCCTGAAGGTTATGACCTTCTCCGGGAATATAGGCGTTGACCTCTTTCTGGTTCGTAAGCCTCACCCTGGCAACTTTTCTCATGGCTGAGTTAGGTTTCTTGGGCGTGGTAGTATAAACACGGACACATACTCCCCTGCGCTGCGGGCAGGAGTCAAGGGCGGGTGCCTTGCTCTTGTCAATCAGCTTCTTGCGGCCTTTTCTAACTAACTGCTGAATTGTCGGCATAATTCAATTTTTAACTATTAATTTTCCTTTAAAAATCGGACTGCAAAAGTATTACATTTATTTTAATCTGCAACCACCTGTGCAATATTTACGTAAATTAATGCTCGCATAGCCCGGTCACGGCTTAACGCCATAACCTTCCCATGCAGGCACTGTTTTCTGAAAATGTAACTTATTGGTTTGTAAGTTATTTCCAGGATTTTCTTCCCGACCGCTCCGCTTGACCTCTTTTGTAAACTTACCCTTCGATGGAGAGACCGGTACTCCTGTTTCCCAAAAAACCGGTGCAAAGAAAAGAAAAATATTCCAAACAACCACAACTTTTGTGTTCTCTTTTGAAAAATTGTTATTTTTGCCCACCCCAATGCATATGTACATTTAAATATATATATCAAAATATAGCTTGAAATGAAGACATACACAACAGACCACATCAGGAACATTGCTATACTGGGAAACTCGAGCTCAGGCAAGACCACCCTGGCAGAAGCGATGCTTTTCAACGGAGGTGTGATTGAGAGAAGAGGTACTGTAGAAGCAAAAAACACAGTTTCGGACTACAAGCCCATCGAACAGGAAAACCGCAACTCGGTCTACTCCACCGTTCTCTATTCCGAATACAAAGACAGGAAGATCAACATACTTGACACCCCCGGTCTTGACGACTTCTCCGGAGGGGTGGTCTCTTCACTTTATGCTGCTGACTGTGTTGTCCTTACAATAAACGTCCAGAACGGGGTTGAAGTAGGAACCGAAATTCATTTCAGGCATGCCGATAAATTCAACAAGCCTCTCATAATTGCCGTGAACGGTCTTGACCATGAGAAAGCCAATTTCGAAAAGACAATCGAAATGCTCCATGAACGTTTCGGAAATAATGTAATACTTGCCCAGTTCCCTGTCAATGAGGGTACCGGCTTCAACACAATCATCGATGTGGTAAGCATGAAGATGCTGAAGTACGCCAAAGAGGGTGGCAAGGCTGAGGTATCAGAAATACCTGCCGAGCATAAAGCCAAGGCTGACGAACTTCATGCCGCACTTATTGAGAAGGTAGCCGAGAACGACGAGTCACTGATGGAGATATTCTTCGCGAATGACACTCTTACCGAGGATGAGATAAGCAGGGGAATCCGTGCCGGCCTCCTGAAAAGGGGTATCTTCCCGGTCTTCTGCGTTGCCTCGAAAGTAAATATCGGTGTTGACAGACTGCTTGACTTTATAGCTGTCTCTGCTCCCAGCCCTGCTGACATGCCTCCTGTGAAAAATTCAAAGGGCAACGAGATAAAATGCTCTGATGCAGGTCCGGCTTCTGTGTTCGTCTTTAAGACAACTATCGAGGAACATATTGGTGAAATCAACTATTTCAGGGTCTTATCGGGCAAGATAAACGAGAACCTCGATGTTGTGAATACAAGTAACGGCACCAAGGAACGTCTTGCACAGATATTCATATGCGCCGGCAAGAACCGTACCCGCGTACCGGAGATACATGCCGGCGACATTGGCGGTTTCGTGAAACTCAAGAACACAAAGACAAACCATACACTCAATGCCCCTGGAAACGACTGGACCTATGAGCCCATGAATTTCCCGGCACCCAAGTTTCGTGCTGCCATAAAGCCCCTGAGCGAAAGCGATGAGGAAAAAATGGGCGAGGCGCTGAACCGCATGCACCAGGAAGACCCGACAATTATTGTCGAATATTCAAAGGAACTCAAGCAGATCATCATTCACGGACAGGGTGAATACCACCTGAATATCCTGAAGTGGCATCTTGACAACATCTACAAAATTGAGACGCAGTTTCTTGCACCCAAGATCCCCTACCGCGAGACAATTACAAAGTCAGCAGCGGCCGATTACAGGCACAAGAAACAGTCGGGCGGCGCAGGTCAGTTCGGTGAGGTGCATATGATAATCGAGCCTTTCGAAGAGGGTTCCGAAGCCAAATCGATGATGAAGATTGCAGGCAAGGAGGTCAAACTGGCCAACCGCGACAAGGAAGAGATCGATCTGCCGTGGGGAGGCAAGCTTATATATATGAACTGTATCGTAGGAGGTTCAATCGATGCACGTTTCATGCCGGCCATTCTCAAGGGTCTGATGGAGAAAATGGAGGTAGGTCCGCTTACAGGCTCTTACGCCCGTGACATCAGGGTATATGTATACGACGGCAAGATGCACCCTGTGGATTCAAACGAAATCTCATTCCGTCTGGCCGGACGTAACGCCTTCAGCACAGCATTCAAGAATGCAGGTCCGAAGATCCTCGAGCCGGTGTATGATGTAGAAATTATGGTTCCCGCCGACCGCATGGGTGATGTTATCAGTGACCTGCAGGGCCGCCGTGGCATGGTGCTGGGAATGTCAAACGAGAAGGGCTTCGAGGTCATCAAGGCGAAAGTGCCTCTTGCCGAAATGAACAAGTATTCAACCGCTCTCAGCTCACTGACCGGTGGACGCGCAATGTATTCGATGAAATTTGCCGAGTACTCGCCGGTTCCGGGTGAAGTTCAGGATGCTGTCATCAAGGCATACGCCGGAGAAGAGGAAGAAGAATAGATACAACAGGTTATCTGCATAAAAAAAGACTGCCTCACAGCAGTCTTTTTTTATGCCATACCGCAAAGGTTTACTTTTTCTTCCTGACCGTCCCTGGCTCCGGAAAGGTAAAGGGATTGGCCAGTTTTCCAGTAGTGCCGTCAGCATAGTGGAACACAAGGGTGTCAGTGTTGACTGCACCAAAAATATTCTCCGGCGTTGTAAGACTGTCAACATAATGGACTATTCCGAGTTCAGTGCCGGCACTATCAAGCCGGGTCTCGAAGCCGACCACCCCGGTGTCATTCGAGAGATGACTCATCAGATAGACATACCTTGCATGCAGCAGCGAATTTTCCCCCATTTCAAGTACATACTCCATGACAGCATCCGGCGCGAAACCCGAGTAGCCGTTGAAGAATGACGACATAGGCGTATACATGAGTGCGGCATACTCCTGCCGTGATATTGTCACTGCCGGTTCCTCAAAGGTGATGACTTTATAGGGTAGTTTTACGTGAAATTCATTGCCCCCGGCTGTAAAACTCAGGCTCTTCGATTCGAGGACCCCGGTCAGCGCCTCCCTTCCGGGCTCTTTCCCGGCAGGAAAATAAATGCGGATAACGACAGGACATGCGAAATCGCTCTGGTAACCGCAGGCTTCCGTTTTCTGATCGAGAAGGTGCTGAAGGTAAGTGGCGTCAAGAGGATCGAAGAACTTGTCAAGGGTGAGTGAGTAATATGTGACGGCGTCAGTCCCTTCAGGCAGGGTTCCGATAATCCTCTTTTCAGGTACGAACAGCAGTTTCTGAATCTTTTCATCATCATAAACCTGCGGGTCGTACCAGATATGGACAGTATGACTGGCCACATATGTAGATACACCGTAGATGCCGTTTACCTGTCTCATCTGGTTTGCAAAGGCTGTTGAACTTCCGAAACACTTAATGTTCTTCAGTCCCGCCATTTCAAACACCTTTGCACTTTCAATCTGTTCAGGTGTGCCCCATTTCTGGGCGATGGTGGGGAGTTCAAACAGTGTTCCTGCAAGTATTCCCAGTAAGATGAGCGCTCCCAGAACCACTGCCGGCAGCCATTTCATGTTTCTCCTGTTAATCTGCAGTGTGTCTTTCTCAGGGCAGGCGTGTAAACAATCGCCGCACAGCGAGCAGTCTGTATGAGTCACTTTCTCCATTGATGCCACATCAATGCCCTGGGGGCAGCTTTCAGAGCACAACCCGCATGATGTGCATGTGTCTGTATTGCGGGTTATGTGCACCGGATCAGGACGCACTTTTGTCATCCGCGTCACCTCGAGAATATATCCTCCGGCAGTTATTAAAAGAAGCGGATATACATAGGGGATCTTCAGTCCCGACGAGAAGCAGAATGACATAAAGTGCCATCACCCCCAGGAACCAGTATGAGAATTTAAAGATTGCCGAGAGAGCCCCGAGCGGACAGAGGTAGCGGCACCATGCAAGCCTCAGGAAGAGTGATCCCAGGACAAGCACGGCAATGGCGATCAGTGCCCAGAGCAACACCACATCTGAATTGAATCCGGATACTGCGGCATAGTAGGGATCGAATTTCTTGCAGAACAGCTCACTTGTCTTGAGAGTAAAGTAAAATGTGAGGAAAAGAAGTACATACTTCAGAATACGAAGCGCATAATCCAAAAACCCTTTCGGCGTGAACCTCACCTTCATCCTGTCACCCAGCTTGCCTATCCACTCGCTTATTGTTCCGAGGGGGCAGATATACCCGCAGAATAGTCTTGAGAAAAGCACGATGCCGATGAAGAGTACCACTCCCATCATTATCTGTGTGCTTGTCATGGAGCATGACAGCGAATCCATTGTCAGAAAGCTTCCCAGGGCCTGCAGACCACCAAAGGGACAATATGCCTCAAAGTCAGGGGTGTAGGCCTTATCGATGAAAAGGCGAAATACAATGAAAACCAATACGCCGATGACTGCAAATTGATAAACAAGTTTATACCAGTTCTGCTTCTTCATTTTATGAAAGGTTATTTTAGACTGCAACGACCTCCGGGTTGCCGTTTTGATTCGCTGTAATATCTGAAATATTTGTCAATGGAAAAAGAGCAATAGTCATAAAACAAAAAAGGGTGCATCGAAGCACCCTCTTCTTTTAGATAATTCCAGTCACCGTCAGACCATCTGTTCGATATTCCAGACAAAGGCTCTGATACCTACCTCTTCATTGATCTGGTCAATCCTTTTGATTGCCTCAAGCAGAGGTGCAACCTTCGGGTCATCGACAAATGTGATGATTACCCCGTTGATTTCAGGCCAGGTATGAGTACCCAGGTGTGGAACACCGGTTTTGGACCCTACTCCTTCGACATTATCCCACTCTGTATATCCCCTGATGCCAAAGTGTTCCAGGGTATATTCCACCTTTTCGGTAAGGGCCAGGTTATATGTTATCATTACTGCTTTCATATTCTTTCTGATATTATTACTCCTTTATGTCTTCCAGAAATTTCATATCGCGGTAGGCGATCTTATGTTTCTTGTCTCTTTCACCTCTGCGTGCCATGAGCACATAACCCACAGGCACCAGTATAAGGGTGACCATGGTTGAGAAGATCAGCCCTCCGATGACGGCGATGCCCATCGGGCTCCACAGTTCCGAACCTTCACCGGGATTTATTGCAAGCGGCAACATACCCAGGATTGTAGTGGCAGAGGTCATCAGAACCGGACGAAGTCTCGAACGTCCTGAGATTATGACAGCCTCATAGAGTTCTACTCCCCTGTCACGGGTAAGGTTGATGAAGTCTACAAGCACGATGGCGTTCTTGACAACAATTCCGATAAGCATCACTGCTCCGATGGCAGCTATCAGGCTGAGGCTTGCTCCTGAAATGAACAGGGCTACAGCCACGCCGGAGAATGCAAACGGTATTGAAAGCATTATTATAAGCGGCATCTTGAGAGACTCGAACTGAGAGGCCATAACCAGGTAAACAAGTATGAGCGAGACAATTACAAGCAGACCAAGATCCATGAATGCTTCCGACATATCCTCAAAGGCTCCGGAAATTACAACCATTACACCCGTAGGGACAACGACGGCGTCAAGTTCCTTCTGGACATCAGCCACGATCTCGTTGAGAGCCCTCTTGTACGGAGTAACTGAAACAGTAACTATTCGTTCCTTACGCTTTCTTTCAATATTCGGGGGCGTCCAGTATTCCTTTACAGTCGCAATCTCACTCAGTCGGATCACCTGTCCGGTCGGAGTGGCAATTCCCATGTTCTCGAGTTCTGTGGTTGAATTGCGTGACGACTCTTTGTACCTGACAATGACATCGTATTCGTCGCCGAACTGGCGGAGACGTGTTGCTGTCAGTCCGTCAACCCGGTTTTTGATCATTGATGAGACCTGAGCAGTCGATAACCCGTGCGCCAGCAGCTTGTCATGGTCAAACAGAACCTGGAGTTCCGGTTTTGACTTGTCACGGCTTATCTGAACGTTGGTGGCTCCCGGTATCTTTTTCACCCTGGCAGCAAGTTCCTCGGCAATGAGGTTTGTCTGGGTTATGTCATAACCGTAGATCTCAAGGTTGATCGTATTGCCTCCCATTCCTCCCATATTAAAGTCATCAGTTGTAGAAACCGATGAGTTTATTATTTCAGGCATAGGGGCAAGAATCTGCCTTATGCTTTCTGCTACCTCCTCAACACTTCTCTGCCTTTCACTTACAGGAACGAGAGAAAAGGTATACTGTATCATATGCGTTCCGCCCTGGCTGAATATGGAAGCGAATCCACCGCTGTCATCACTCCCGGTAGAGGTTGAAATCAGTTTTACTTCCGGCACGGTGGCTCTTACAATCGAGTCGATACGGTCGGCTACAATGATTGTCTGGTTAACTCTTGTCCCTGTCTGGAGCTCTACAGTTGCAGTACATCTGGATTCATCTGACTGCGGCATGAACTCTTTTCCAATGAACTTGAAGAGGTACATCGAAGAGGCAAATATCACTATAGCCAGAAGTATGATTACCTTCTTATGATGAAGTGCCCAGCGGATAGACCTTACATAAAAGTTGTCAAGCTTATCGAGGAAAATACGGATCGAACCGTCCCATGTATAAATGGGAGCATCCTTCTTTACAGGATGATATTTCAGCATCAGTGCACTGAGCGTGGGAGTAAGTGTGATGGCAGCAAACACAGATACCACGATTGTAATTGAGACTATCATCCCGAGCTGTGAGAACATCACGCCGGTAAGGCCCTGTACGAATGTAAGCGGGAAGAAGACTGCCACAACCGTAAGAGTGGTTACAATCACCGCAATCCACACCTCGTTCGTGGCGTAAATGGCGGCTTCCCTCGGAGTGCTGCCTCGTTCGATATGCCTTGTGATGTTTTCCAGAACCACAATGGCATCGTCAACAACCATCCCGATTGCAATGGAGAGTGACGAAAGCGAGATTATGTTGATGGAAGCTCCTGTGACAAACAGGTATATGAAGGCAACCACCAGAGAAATTGGTATTGTCAGGATAATTATAAATGTAGCCCTCCATCTTCCAAGGAAGAAGAGAACCACGAGGATGACAAATATACCTGCCCACATCAGGGTCTCCGTCAGGTTGTTTATCGAACCCCTGATAAAGTCAGACGAGTCAAATATCTTTTCAATCTTGACATCATTCGGCAGGTCTTTTACAAGTTTCTTCAGGTCACGGTCAACGTCGCGGCAAACCTGGACTGTATTGGCTCCTGACATTTTCTGGACGAACAGGCTCATGCCCTTCTCTCCGTTGATCTTTGTGATCAGCTTCGATTCCCTGATAGTGTCATTGACGGTGGCCACATCGCTGAGCAGGATATTATTGCCGCCGTAATTGCCAACCACTATGTCTTTAATAACGGAGCTCTCAGTGAACTCGCCCTGTATCCTTATTGGATAGTCAGACTTGCCCATCTCGATGTAACCGGCCGGCATATTGATGTTTTCCGCCCGGAGTACATTGCCGATCTGTTCGATAGTAAGATTATATGCCTCCATGCGACGCGGATCGACTTCCACATAAATCTCACGTCCGGGAACGCCTGAGAGTGCTACGGTGCCAACACCCTCGATTCGGTTGAGAGGGTTGACAACCTTCTCGTCAAGTATCTTTTCAAGTCCCATGTAACTCTCCTCAGCCGTGATTGCATAGAAGACGATGGGCATCATGCTGGAGTTGAACTTGAGTATTGACGGATCTTCAGCGTCTTCAGGCAGGAAGCCCTGAATGAATGAGAGGTTGCTTCGGATGTCATTTGCAGCCTCATCGAGGTTTGACTCGTATTCAAACTGCATAAATATAACGGAGACGTTGTCACTGGATGTGGAGGTGATTTCCTTCAGTCCGCTGACTGCACTGAGGGAATTCTCAATAGGTCTTGTTATGTTGGTCTCAATATCTGACGCACTTGCACCCGGGTAACTTGTGTAAACCGAAAGGAACGGAAGTTCTATCTCGGGATACAGGTCAACCGGCAGCTGCGTCAGGGAGTAGAGCCCGATAACCATTGCCATCACGAAGATCAGGATCGTGGTTACGGGTTTTTTTACTGCACTGCCATATATACTCATCGTGGTAATTTTCTACAGTTATACATTACTTTACTATCTCCACACTGCGGCCGTCAATCAGTCGGGCCTGTCCGTCAACAACCAGGTTGTCACCCTCGGTTACCTGACCGCCTGATATCTCTACCATCTCATCAAACCTCTTGCCGAGCGTAACGATCCTCCTCGATGCTGTGGTTCCGTTCACGACGAAAAGGAATCTTTCGTTGGTGCCTTCCTGTATCAGGACTGCATTCGAAGGAACCACAAACGATTCGATCTCGCCCATATCAATTGAAACCCTTACAAACATACCAGGGCGGAGCATTTCGTTACTGTTAGGTATCTCAATCTCAGCTTCAAACGTGCGTGACATCGGGTTTACCGTAGGATGAACCCTGAAAATTTTTCCTGTGAACTCCTTGTCAGGATAAACGTCTGCCGCTAACCCGGGCCTGCATGCCTCTCTTTATCATCGGATAGTTCTGTTCCGAAATGCTTGCGGTTACTTTCAGCGGGTTTATCTGCATCAGTGTCACAACTGCCGATTTTCCTGTCATCGAAGGCGCTCCGGTGTAGAGTTCGCCGTCTTCAAAATATTTACCGGTTATGATACCGCTGAAGGGGGCCTCGAGAAGAGTGTTGTCTTCCATGAAATCGACATTTGTTTTTGTCACATCATACTGGGCCTTCATCTGGTCATATGTCTGCTGCTTTATGCTTCCCACCTTAATAAGGGTGTCCATGCGCGCCAGGTCTTTCTCCAGGCTGGCAAGCTGAATCTTGTTTGCATAATACTGCGTGCGGTCCATGAGAAAGAGTTTCTGACCCTTCTGGACCCTGTCTCCCACTTCGACATATATTTTATCGACGCGGCCGGGTGTTGAAGGTGCCATATTCACCTCCTCGAACGGCTCCACAGTGGCCGTGTAGTCAATTGTGCGGGCAATTTTTGTTTTGGTTACCGGCATGATCCGGACCGGGACGGCAACAGCCGTGGCATCGGTTTCAGTTGCTGATGCTGCCGGTTTCTCCTTCGGTGTGCAGGCCGTCATGAGAATTCCTCCGGCAAGGATAACTGTTAAAAGGTAGTTTCGATTCATTGTATGCTCATTATATGTTTTCATTGTTTGTTTTGCTAAAGATTGTTCATCAGTTTGTCAAATGCCACCCTGGTCTGTAGAAGGTTCATCAGGGCTGAAAGGTAATTGTTCTGTGCTGTCAGGTAATTGTTGTTTGCCTGGGTAAGCTCAAGGCTCGAGGCCATTCCCTGGTTGTACTTGTTCTGAAAGCTGTTAAGCACCCTTTTGGCAATCTCAATGTTGTCTTTCTGGCTCCTGTACTGTTCACCGGCACTCAGGAGGTTGTATCTCAGCTGTTTCTCCTGCATCAGTAACTGTTCAGAAACCATTGACAGTGAATTCTCTGCCTTTTCAAGATTTATCTGCGCTTTCTTTATTTTAGTATAGCGTGAGCCGCTGCCGAAAATGGGAACCTGGAGCTGAAATCCAAGGACTGAGTTTGGAAACCACTGCAGGTCATTGAGCTTGTCTCCCATGCCGTTCTTATTGTAATACACCGATGCGCCAAGGCTTGGCAACATAGATGCCTTCACCCCTTTCAGTGAAAGCTCTGACATTTTGTACTGGCTCTCAACGAGGCTGTAGGTTATATTTTCGTTCATATTGAGTTCTTCGGCAAGAAGCGTTTCGATATTCACTGACGCTACTATTGCATCAAGGGTTTCTGTAAGTTTCAATTCCAGTCCCCTATCCACTCCGAGAAGAAACCTCATCATATTGTAACTGACTTCCAGTGAACGCTGCATTGAGGTCCTTGTATTCTCCAGCATTGTTACTGTCGACTGCATCTGGTCAACATCCGTTGCTTCGGCCATGCCTACACTGAACATTGCCTTTGTCGAAGTAAGGATCTCGTTCAGGTTTACCAGGTTGGCGTCAATCACTTTCAGATGTCTCTTCCGATGTAAGGATGAGGTAATATGCCGTCATCACGTTCTCCCTGGTCTCGATCTCTGTCTGTTTCAATCCCTGGCTGGCCAGTGTTGAAGCCAGTTTTGCAGTCTGGATCCCTACTAACCAGGGTCCGTTAAAAACAATCGTGGATGCAGTAACACCGTACGAGGAATTGTACTTTGATCCGAATGTCACCGGTATCTTCACACCCGGCTGACCGAAAATTTCCCCGGGCAGCAGTGTGGTCATAAGCTTCAGGTTATCACCAAGGGAAGCACTCCCGTCAACCGAGGGTAACCCGGCTGCTATTGCCTCCCAAACACCTTTTTCAGATGCCAGGAGATCATAACGTGCCGAGGAAACGCTCCTGTTGTGTTCGAGAGCATAATCCACTGCTTCATTAACAGTTAAGGAAAGGGACGACGGGGCCTCCTGCGCTGTCACACCCATAAAACACGCAGCGGCAACTAAAAACGTGATTAATCTTCTTTTCATATAAGTCTTTTTTACTGTCATTTTCTTTCTGTTATAATTCAGGTTCAAGTTCATTTATTATTTTCAGTCCCTCTGGTGTCAGAAGTCCCCTCAGGTAGTTTATGATTACGTTTTTAATGACGTCCCGCTGAGTGAACTCTTCAGCAGGGAATAGATTACTGTCTGTAATTAATGATCCCAGCCCCTGAAAACACCGGCTCACTATCTTATTGTCGATTTCAGGTCTGAACAGTCCCTGCTCCTTTCCCTTGGCAATAACATGCTCATTACCTTCATAGTCAGGATATCCGCATTTTTCCTTCATCTTCTCCAAAACCGAGCTGTGATATTTCCGAAGGTCAGAATGAATGAGCGGATTCATTGCTCCCATATGTTCCCTCATTACCCTTATCATCCTGAAAACAGCTACTATTACATTCTGGGAGGAATCAAGAATATTATCAATGTTCTCCCTCTGCTTAAGCATCATACAGTTCATGACGGCAAGAAGGAGCTCGTCCTTATCTGTGTACTTCTCGTAAATGGTCCGCTTTGAGATACCGAGGTGCTGAGCAAGAGTATCCATTGTCACCGCCTTTATCCCGTAAATACGGAACAATTCAGCAGCCCCTGTTAAAATCCTGTCATTGCAATCCACCGTAGTCATCCTTCTCTGAATAAATATCGGGCGCAATATTCAGAAAACTTTTTTAGTTTTGCAAGTTTTGAACGATAAATAAATATTAAATTACGGTGAGCAGCGAGAAACTGCCGGTGAATGGCAGATAAGAGGAGCGAGCGTTAAGAAATGATCTGTGAGGCAATTTAGGCGAGCAGACAGACAGTGGGGTGGGCAATAGTGTCGACTTTTGACTCTCAGACCCTCAGACTTCAGACCTTCAGACTTCAGACTTTCAGACTCTTTTACCGGTACAGGTACAGCGCCCCCCGGTATTCCCTGCCTTTGTATTCAACCTCGTCATACCCGGTAGCCCTTATTACATAATAGTAAGTACCCGCCTCTGCCCGGCGGCCTGAGTTATTTATATTCCCGTCCCAGCCCGTCCAGTTTTGCAGGTCTTCACCTGTTCCCTGGTAGTAATATACCCTGTGCCCGCTCTTTGCAAACACCTGTACATTTACATACTCAAGCGACTTCTTGTCAGGAATGAAATAATCGTTCATTCCGTCATCATTCGGAGTGAAGACATTGGGTATCTGGAGGAGTGACGGCTCAACCTTAATTGTCACTGACGCCGAATCGATGCAGGTCAGTTCACTTTCGATGACCATCGTGACAAGGTATTCACCCGGTTTATAGTAGGTATGTGGCCCGGGGTCGGCGAGGAATGAGATAGAATCATCCCCGAATTTCCAGGTATAGCTGTGTGCCCTGACTGATTTGTCGGTGAAGACAACTTCCAGGGGAGCTTCACCGTCTGTGGGGTCCGCCGTGAATTCAGCCTTTATGTGTATCGAAGTGTAATCGAACGATGAGGTACTGATGCATCCGAAACTGTCGGTGACCTGCAGCATGTAGCTTACATCGGTGAGAGGTGGCGAGAATGTAACGGGATCAAGCTCCAGGTCCGGATATGGTATTACTGACGAAGGGGTTGAAGACCAGTTGAATTTTACCGCGTTGGGAAGACGTCTGGCTGCGCCTGTGGAAGGATCATAATAGTCGAAGTGATCGGCTGCAGCAGTACCGTCAAGCGCCACATATTCGCACGTGAAGTTTTGCAGAGCCGCGCCTGCCAGGGGCCTGTCAAGACTTACCCATGCAAAAAGATCAGTGCTGTATCCGCCGCCGTCGGTTATTCTGACCCTGTAGCCTCCCTCGGTGAGGTCCGAAGCAGTGGAAGTGACTCCCGACTCTGTCTTCACCGGTATTGAGAATGTGCCTCCCGCCCGGTCATACTGTGTCCAGGTGAAGGTGAAGGGTGCTGTGCCGCCAGGGCTGGTGGCTGTCAGGGTGCCACGGTCTGAGGCGCCTGCAGTACAGAAAATGTAAACGGGATCATGCCTGGCTGTTACGGGATAATCAGTCATCCTCACTGCACTGCTGACCGGTGCTGTGATCTGAGCCTGCAGCAACAGCGGAAAAAGTAACACTATGAGGAGAAAGAATCTTGACACTTTTGTTAAACGTAAATAGTACCCCAATGAATATGCAAAACTAATAAAAAAAATGAGCCTCCGGGTCAACTGCCGTTCCTCCTGACGATTGGGACACAGTGTTGAAAACTTTCACCTTTTATGATGCATGGCATCTTTTCACACTGACAGGGTAATCTTATCTTTGGGCGTTTAAAATCCGCCAGCACACCAATGACACATAATTACCTGGATGAGCTTAATGAAGCACAGCAGGCAGCCGTCGTCAACACCGAAGGCCCTGCAATGGTCATTGCAGGTGCCGGATCGGGAAAGACACGGGTCCTGACTTACCGTGTCGCCCAGCTCCTTGAAAGAGGTGTACCTGCGCACCGTATCCTTGCCCTGACCTTTACGAACAAGGCTGCAGGCGAGATGAAGGAACGAATCAGCCGCATTGTCGGTCCTGAGGTCAGCGAGAAGCCTCTGGATGGGCACTTTTCATTCGATATTTGCACGCTTTCTCCGCCATGACGGGCATCATCTCGGCTATAAGAACAATTTTACTATTTATGACACCGACAACACGCGCAGCCTTATCCGGAGCATAATAAAGGAGATGAACCTCGACGATTCGCTTTACAAGCCGGCATCGGTAGCCGCACGGATCTCGCACGCCAAAAACAATCTTATCACATCCGGCCAGTACGGATCCATTGCGCAGATCACCGAGGGTGACAGGGCTGCCAGGATCCCTGAGATGGCCAATATTTACAAGCACTATGCCTCGAGATGCTTCAAGGCAAATGCGATGGACTTCGACGACCTGCTGCTTAATATTAACATAATGTTCCGCGACTTCCCCGCGGTACTTGATGCGTACCGTAACAGGTTCGATTATGTGCTTGTCGACGAATACCAGGATACCAACTACTCGCAGTACCTCATCGTGCATAAGCTTTCCGAGCTGCACCGCAACCTCTGCGTGGTGGGTGACGATGCGCAGAGCATATATTCATTCCGCGGGGCGCGGATTGAGAATATACTGAATTTCAAGAATGATTACCCTGACTACCGGATATTCAAGCTTGAGCAAAACTACCGGTCGACCCAGACAATAGTGAATGCCGCAAACAGCATCATCGACAAGAATGAGGCCCAGATCAAAAAGACAGTTTTTTCCAAAAACGATGTTGGAGAAAAGATAAGGGTGGTGCAGACAACAATTGACAGTGAGGAGGGCATACTTACGGCGTCCGATATCCTTGACACCCGGATGCGGGCACGGCTCGACTGGAAGGATTTCGCAATACTTTACCGTACCAATGCCCAGTCGCGAATCTTCGAGGAGATGCTGCGAAAGCGCAACATTCCATATAAGGTTTTCGGGGGACAGTCGTTTTACGAGCGCAGGGAGATACGCGACTTCATCGCCTATCTTCGCCTTGTTGTTAATCCTGATGATGCCGAAGCCCTGAGAAGGGTCATCAACTACCCGAAAAGAGGCATAGGTGAGACCACGGTGCAGAAGCTTTTTGAACTGGCCGACAGTCTGAACGTGAGTGTGTGGGCCGTCCTCTCTTCACCCGAAATATATACAGTTCACCTGGCTCCCGCGCTGCAGGCAAAAGTGAGCACTTTCACAAGGATAATAACACCTGTCATGTCCCTGGCCGTGACTGAAACGGCATACAATGTGGCAAACAGCATGGCGGCCTCAAGCGGTATAATTACAGACCTCCGGCAGGGACAGGTGCCTGAGGATATGGACAGGCTGGAGAACATCCAGTCGCTGCTGAATGGTATCAAGGAGTTTACCGAGGAAGCCGTAACAAACGGTGACCCTGCAGACATTGGCACCTACCTGCAGACAGTCTCGCTACTCACGGACCAGGACAGGGAGAAGCCCGAGGAGAAGGACAGGGTTACACTGATGACAATCCACTCGGCAAAAGGACTTGAATTCAAGTATGTTTATATTGTCGGTCTTGAAGAGAATCTCTTCCCCTCCTCAATGAACAATTTCAGTCCCAAAGAGCTGGAGGAGGAACGCCGTCTCTTCTATGTTGCCCTTACCAGGGCGTGCAACCGGGTCACTCTGAGTTACTCTCTGAACAGGTATAAGTGGGGATCACTGGAACACAGTTCCCCGAGCCGTTTCATCAATGAGATTGACAAGACCTTTCTCGATTATCCCCAGACGGGCGGCAAACCCTTCGGGCAGACGGGCAGGCAAAATGAACAGACTTTCAGGGAGAGGGAGCCGGGATTTGACAGGATTCCCTCCGCACGAAATCTTAAGCCGGTTGCAGCAGGAGGCAGGGTCATCGCCTCACCGGCGGGGGCAGTACAGTATGATCTGCTTCCCGGAGACAGTGTTACACACGAACGATTTGGCGAGGGGACGGTGGAGTCAATAGAAGGTGAAGCACCTAACACAACAGCGGTCATAGATTTTAAGGGAGCCGGCAGCAAGAAGCTTTTGCTGAGGTTTGCAAAGCTGACTAAGACAGGCAGTAGGCAGTAGAGGGCAGAGCGTATAGAAAATGTCCGCCAGCTGGCGGATATTTTTAGCGAGGCGCCAGACTGTGGGTAGAGGCAGTAGTGATAAAAAAAGCACAGGGTGTTAGCCCTGTGCTCAGTTCAATTATTGTGAGTGTGCAAAATTATGCTTCTGAAGCCGGAGCTTCCGTAGCCGGTGCTGCGGGGGCAGGTGCTGCCGCAACCGGGAGCCTCCTCAACCTGATACATTCCCTTTTCAAGCAGAACAGACTGGTAGAGTGTTGCAAATGCGCTTCTGATCCACATTGATGAAATCAGGACCCCGATAAAGAGGCATATGAATCCTGCAATGAAGATGAAGATTGCAATGAATCCCATCAGGAAAATGGACCATCCGTGGCCGCGGGTCAGCCTCCAGCTCTCTTCTGCAGCCTTTATAGGATCGAGATTCTTATCCATTACAAGATAGGGCGTGAATGCCAGACGGCATGCGATGATGATTCCGGGAATAAACAGGCACACGGTACCTATTCCTATCAGGGCAGTTACAAGAAGGTTAGCGAGGACTATACTTATATAGTTCTTGCGGAATCCGCTTATAAGCACTTCAAAATCAGGTGTCTGTTTGCGCACAGATTGCACGAACATCATCTTTCCGCCATACTTGAATACCGGCATTACAAAAAGCCAGTACAGCAGTCCCAGCATGCCCATAAAGGCTGCTGCCAGTCCGAAAGCGCCGATCCTGAAAAGATCCTCGGGATTGTGGAAGTTGTCGAAATCAAATTTGTCAATCTTCCAGTTCACATTGAAGAAAGACATCGGTGTTACAAGGATGCCGAGGAGAATTACCACCAGAAAGAGGCGGAGAAAGTTGTCTGTCATGACCTTCCATCCGGTTCCGTAGGAGCCGCTGAAAGAAGGGATAAATCTGTAAGCAGGTGTTGTTTCCATTTTCATTTGTTTTATACTGTCCGAAAAAAAAAGTTTTATGAAGCAAATTTATGCCGGCACGCTGAGACCTATTTCATACCTTAGTATTGTTTTTAAAAAATACTACTTTAGTATGCGGTCTACTACTTAAGTAGTATCTACTTTCATACCCTCTTTCTATGAGCATATGCAACTGATTATAATTACCGTCTTCATCTTCTGCGCCGCCATTGCCGCCGGAAGCATACTGCTGGTATCGCGTCTGATAAAGGAGTTCCAGCTCCCGTTTATCAGGACTCTTTTCTATCAGATCATCTTCATCTTCGCCTTCGGATTTTACGGTGTGTGGGGACAGTTCATAATTGCCGGCGTTGCCGGGAACCGGCTGACTCCGGAGTTACTCTCCTCTGTATCTGTCATTTCGCTGTTACTGGGACTGCCTTTTCTTGTATTCGGGTGGCTGATGGTCCTGAAGTTCGCCGCAGAAGCCTCGGGGAAAGAATTCGGGGCTCTGATCACCTCCCTCTTTCTGCTCCTTAATTTCGGCGTTATTATAGCACTTGGAATGCTGGCGGGCGACAAGGCATATGATGACACCCTCCCGATAATAAAATATTACTATGCCGGAGGTGTTACCCTGTTTTCATTTGCGGCGCTGTTACTTATTATCAGGAAGGGCGATTGCCGTCTCAGCATCAGTGACCGCAGGTTAATGTCAGCCGTAATCGTTGGCGGGGCGCTGCTCCAGTCAGCCGTCCTCCTGCTTTTGCCTCATACAATCTGGATGGGTCTTCTCTTTGTTTTCCTGCTATTTACTGCTACAGGACTGATACCCGTAATCCTTACTTACCGGGCCGATATTAAATCGCCACGGATCTCAGAAACCCTTCCCCTTCCTTCAGGCATTGAGGATTTCTTCATCAAAAGCGAGATTTCACCGCGGGAAGCGGAGATCATAAGGGAAATATGCAACGGGCTCAGTAACCAGGAGATTGCCAATAAGCTGTTCATCAGCCTGCAGACCGTGAAGGACCACACGTCGCGCATATATTCCAAAACCAATGCAAGAAACCGGATGCAGCTTATGACAATGGTCCGGAATCTTCAGATCCTGTAGTTATTCCGTCAGGAATTCAGGAGCCCTGCGGTGCCCTGTACCTTGTTCGAAGCTGTAGGCGATCCCGAGAAGAACCGGCTCGCTCCACTCCCTGCCGAAAAAGGAGATTCCGACTGGAAGACCGTCAATAAAGCCCATAGGAACTGTAATAGCCGGATAGCCTGATATTGCCGCCGGCGATGAGCTGCTTACGGTATATGCATCTCCGTTCACAAGGTCGGTCTTCCAGGCTGGTGAACCAGTTGGTGCAATGAATGCATCGAGCCTGTTTTCATCCATCACCCTGTCGATGCCTTCCCTGCCGGTGAGATTCTTCATCTTAGCCACGGCATCAAGGTATTCCTTAGAGTCGATTCCTCCCTTTTTCTGTGCCTCGATCAGCAGTTGCTGATTGTAATACCGCAGTTCCACCGTGTCGGAGATGTTGAATGCGATAAGTTCCTCAAGGCTTTTTACGGGAGCACCTTCTCCGAGGGAGGCGAAGTATTTGTTCAGACCGTCCTTGAATTCGTACAACATTACTTCGAATGACAGACCTTCAACTTCATTACTGTAGATGCGGTCTATTTCCACCACTTCGGCTCCCTGGCTGCGGATGAAATCAACTGCCTTCTGCATGAGAGTGTCCACTTTAAAGTGTGTGCCCCTGGCGGATGTATACCATCCTATTCTTTTTCCCTTGAGGCCGTCTTCCTTAAGGAACTGAGTATAATCTGTAAACGACTTCCCCTCGCTTGCAAGGGTTTTGCTGTCGTCAGGGTCAATGCCTGTCATTACGCCCAGTGCTGTTGCGGCATCGCGTACCGTGCGGGCCATGGGGCCAGGGGTGTCCTGGGTGAAGGAGATCGGAACGATGCCGCTGCGGCTGAGCAGTCCCACCGTGGGTTTGATGCCCACGATACCGTTGGCGGTGGAGGGACATACTATCGAGCCGTTTGTCTCAGTCCCTATTGCTATCATGCAGAGGTTTGCGGAGACACCCGCCCCTGATCCCGAGCTGGAACCGCACGGGTTGCGGTCAAGGATATACGGGTTCTTTGTCTGACCTCCCGCACCGCTCCATCCGCTTGAAGAGAGGTAGCCACGGAAGTTTGCCCATTCGCTGAGGTTCGCCTTGCCGATGATAACAGCACCGGCCTCACGCAGCCTGCGCGCCACATCACTGTCCTTCAGGGGGTGGGATCCTGCCAGCGCCCTTGATCCTGCCGTGGTCTCCATCCGGTCATGCGTGTCAATATTGTCTTTCAGCAACACCGGTACTCCGTGCATCGGACCGCGCAGCTTTCCCTCCTTCATCTCTTTGTCAAGCTCCTGAGCAATACCCAGGGCTTCAGGATTGATCTGTATCACGGCATTAAGCATGGGGCCGTTGTCATCAATTGCATTTATACGGTCAAGATAAGCCTGCACCACCTCAGTTACAGTGAAATCTCCATTGCGGTAGCCCTCTTGAAGCTGGTCAATTGTGAACTCTCCGAAGCTGAATAGCTGTGATGCTGTCGGCTTATGTTTTTGAATGTCGCCTCTACATGATGCCATGCAGGAGAGCGCAACAACAAAGAGCAGGACATTTAGGGTACTTTTCATAATCATTTATTAGAATATCGTGTTAGCACTAAAATAATAAATACTAGCCAACTGCGCAAATTGAAATTTTAGGGATTAATAATAAGACTAGACACAAAGCAATAAAATATCATAGACAAAGACCTATTTATTTAAGAAACAGCGAATTATTTTTCTTTTTTTTTAGAGTCAGAAATCCTCGACACTTTTTAATTTACCTATACAAACGCTCAGGTTACAAGGAATAAAGAAAAATTAATTCTATGCACGGTGGCTTTGTGGATTAATAATTATGAATTCAGATGTAATTCATTACAAAACTCAAATTCAGTTATTAACAAGCTTCTCTGCTAAACCTACCCATCCATGAAAGTCTTTCATTGTTTACTCTTAACTATCGGTATGCTTGCTACAGCAAATACCGTAATAGGGCAAAGCTCTTCCATATTCGTCCCGGGTGAAAATATGCCTGTCAGTCCGAATGCAACAAGCTTCTCAAGATACGGAGGCTTTAGTAGTGATCTTTATACAGGGAATATTCCGATAAGCATCCCGATCTGCACGTTACAGGATGGGGATGTATCACTGCCAGTATCATTAAATACACGTACCGGTTCAATCAAAGTATCGGAAATCCCGGGATGGGTTGGCAATGGCTGGAACCTTAGTACCGGTGGTGTAATTACCAGAAGCATAAAACATTTACCAGATGATTTGTTTGGTGGGGAAGGGAATAATTATGCCGGATATTTCTACAATCTGCAAACTAACATTCTTATCGACAATTTGATATCTACAGGACAACCGCTTGGAACTGATCTTGATAGCCAAATAGAAATGGGGATATTAGACATGACCCCGGATATATTCTATTATAATTTGCCGGGATATAGTGGCAGCTTTAGTTATGCCCTTGATGAAATTGTAATGATGCCTGAGCAAAACGTTAAAATAGAAAGAATAGACAACAGTCAGGAACATTTTGTCGAAGGATGGATAATGACCACACCTGAAGGTATGGTTTACACTTTTGCCGCTAAAGCAATTATGGAGAAGGAATTCTATTTTGGCCTCCTTCCATGGGATTGCAAAGTTGTCACTGCATGGTATTTAGTTAACATCACATCATCCAAGCCAGGTGGAGGGGCGATTAACATCTTCTATAAACCAATTAATGGTGAAAGAGTTGTGATAAATTATAGTGATGTCTATGATTTTTGGGGATGTGGAGATAACATTTTAGTCAATTTATCGCAAGAATCTGTAAATTTTCTACCAATTGAATATGTAGATTCTATTAAAACATCAAATTCGTGTCTTGAATTTAAAACCTCTCCGGTAACAAGATTCCAGAATTCGCAACAATATCAATACCAGAGAGATTGGAAATTAGACACAATTAAGCTATATAATAATGAAAACATATTAATTAAGAAGTGGGGTCTTGATTATGGAGAATCACTCCAATACGATCGCTTCCAATTAATGCAATTGACAGAACTGTCCCCTGAAAACGAAATAGGAGAAACACACAAATTTGATTATTACGGGTCTTTGGAGAACTCCCATTTTCGTCTCGAAGTATAGACCACTGGGGGTATTATAATGGCGTCAATAACTTAACCCTGCTCCCACAGCCTTCGTACCTTAACTCTTCTAATACAACAAGAGACGCTAAATTCGGTCCGGCTCTAATAGGTGCTTTGCGTAAAATATCATATCCAACAGGAGGTTATTCAGAGTTTTTTTATGAGTCCCATAGTTTTTCTACTTCTAATTCAGAGGAATACGTAAGACCCCAAGTCGAATATCAACCTGATACCATTTTTACCGCTACAAAGACAGACTTTCTTGCGGATCCCCTGTTTCAGATTGAATATGAGTTGAGTTGCAACTCTCTTATTGAAATCAGATACAGGTGTACATATCTGAAGTTACACAAACATGGACTGCTTGTGGGTGTGGAGATAAATATGCACCCTTGGAAGAGGCCCCCTTTAACCTGGCAACTTCCTATATTTCGCCTGCTGGCCTTGTCCACTTCGATGAGCGTAATTTAACAGCGTTAGTCCCGCAATATGATTCCTGGGGGCATACTTTTGATCAGTTGTACTTTGAAATCAGTATCTACAAAGAAGTAACCTGGACTGAGTATTCTACACAAGGTGGTTCAGGTGTACGGCTGTATAAAATAACTAATAATGATGGCCAGAAAAATGAAACAAAAACCTACCGATACAAGCACCCGGAAAATCCGATGAAATCAAGTGGTGTAATCGGGTCTTTCCCAGTTTATTCTTTTGATGCGACAGAGCTAATGTACCCAAAAACGGGATGTAGTCCTATTATCCTTAAGCAGGGAACCGGTATTATAGATATGGGATGTACACAGGGAAGTCACATAGGTTACTCATGTGTGTCGGAATTTATTAACGACACAATCCGTACTGATTTCTATTATACAACTTTTGCTGATTATATGGATTTAAGTGAGTACGATGAAAATAACTTATGCTATCCATCCGAGTTTTCACCAAACATCCAGAGATTATCTGAGAGGGAAGCTTATAAGAAAAGACTTGTTTGTATCGAAAAAATGATGCAATCGACTGTATATGATTATACTTATAGATTTCTTGATTCCCGCAGGAAATGGGCAGCACACATCATCACCACACCAGGGAGTCAAATTAAACAGGGTTTTTATTATAGAGGTTGGCTATTCTCAGAGTATCTTGAATTATCTAATGTTATTCAAACAGACTATGATCTGACTCAAGAAGACCTGGTGCCATTAATATCAGTTAATACATCTTTCAGTTACACACCGTTCTTCAATCTGAGAAGCAAAACACTGGTTAACAGTGATGGCAAAACAGGTGTAACAGAATATACATATCCTTACGATTATCCTGGTAATAGCTTATTCCAGAGCTGGATGGATGATTCACACATATATAATACAGTGATTTCCGAAAATAGATATGTTGAAAGCCAGCTATCCGAAAAACGCGAAATGAATACTCCTCTTATAATCCTGACTATACAATACATGAAAGAATTTTCAATAGCAATACAACAATAGACACTGTTGCCCATTTCGACCTATGGGGGCCATGGAATCAGCTCGTTCAGTATCACAAAAATGGCATTTATTATACTAATTTATATGATGAGACCGGAGTATATGTTATTGCGCGATTCAATAATGCAAAACGAAGCCAGGTCTATTACGAAAAGCTTCGAACAATCCGATGAAGTTAGTGTGGTAAAAAACAAACAGAACGCACGTTCCGGCCAAAAGTACCTCAACAATGGAACTTATGTTATTCCAGGCAGTCTCTTCACACCAGAGAGTGGAGTAACATACACAATGAGCTATTGGTATTATAAGGAAGGCACAGGCTGGCGGAGAGTTGAATCGCTCTTTAGCTCAACTATAACTACTGATGGGAGCAGGATCGATGACATTGTAATCACACCCTCATTTGCCAATGCAATTACGTTCACATACGATCCGTTAATCGGGATGACCTCCCAGACTGATCCTAACGGCATAACCACTTTTTATGAATATGACTCTCTTGGTAGATTAGAGTTAATTCTTGATAAGGATAAAAACATCCTTAAGCATATTGAATATAACTATTCAAATAGCACTCACTAATCTGTTTTGAAATCAAATGTTGTTATTGAAACCGTACATTATGAAACTAAGGAAAAATAATAGTGTGGCTAAGTTGTTACTTGTAATAACTTTAGGAATCATAAGTCAATATGCTTATTCACAATGCAATGTATATCCTCCTTCAAACAATATTATTTCATTCGGGTATGAAGGTGGAACCAATAGTATAAGTATTATAACAGAACCAGAGAACTGCCAGAACCTCAATTCCACAAATCTTGATTGGGTATCTGCGGCAATGGGTGAGTATAATGAACTTAGTATAACCTGTTCAATCAATAATACGGGAGAACCTCGAAACGGCTCAATATATATTGGATACAACCAGGTGGAATTAATAATTGAGCAGGCAGCATCTGAACCTTTGAACGGTGGCGAAATAAGCTGGACAACAAATAATCTTTGCTATAATACATCTCCCGGCATATTGACAAATACTACTGGTGCTTCCGGCGGTAATTGTGACGGATACTATTCATACCAATGGCAAAAGTCAACTACCAGTAGCACAAGTGGCTTCAGCATAATTAGCGGGGCAACAGGACTTACATATTCTCCTGGAAATCTTACAACCACAACATATTTCCGCCGGTCTGTTCTATGTGATAACATTGAGGCTTTTTCAAATGTCTTGCAGATCACTGTCTTTAATGCTCTTACTGCAGGATCGATTGGTTCAGCCCAGAGTATTTGCTACAACACGGTACCATTAACCCTAACTCAAATTACAGCTCCAGACCGGAGGACCAGGCACCTTTACTTACCAATGGCAAAGCAGTGCAAACAACAGCACATGGACTAATATCTCAGGAGCCACTTCATCAACCTACTTACCCCCTGCCCTTACAGCCAATACATATTACCGCAGAAATGTGACAGGTGGATTTTGTGGTACAGTTAGTTCAGCTTCTGTATTGATCACAGTGTATAATAATCTTACATCAGGATCAATAGGTACTGCTCAAACAATATGCTATAACTCGGCTCCGGCGGCACTTACTCAACTGGTAGCTCCATCCGGGGGAACAGGATCTATACTTACCAATGGCAAAGCAGTGCAAACAACAGCACATGGACAAATGTCTCAGGAGCCACTTCATCAACCTACTCACCCCCTGCCCTTACAGCCAACACATATTACCGCAGGAATGTAATCAGTGGGGCATGCAGTACAGTAAGCAGTGCATCGATATTAATAACCGTTCGTAATATTTTAACAGCAGGATCAATAGGTACTGCTCAAACAATATGCTATAACTCCACACCTGCGGCACTTACTCAGCTGTCAGCTCCATCCGGGGGAACAGGAACCTATACTTACCAATGGCAAAGCAGTGCAAATAACAGTACATGGAATAATATCTCAGGAGCCACTTCATCAACCTACTCCCCACCGGCCCTTACTTTAAGCACTTATTACCGCAGGAATGTAATCAGCGGGGCTTGCGGTACGGTAAGCAGTACATCGATATTAATAACCGTTCGCAACATTTTAACAGCAGGATCAATAGGTACTGCTCAAACAATATGCTATAACTCGACTCCGGCGGCACTTACTCAGCTGTCAGCTCCATCCGGGGGAACAGGAACCTATACTTACCAATGGCAAAGCAGTGCAAACAACAGTACATGGACTAATATCTCAGGAGCCACTTCATCAACCTACTCCCCACCGGCCCTTCTTTAAGCACTTATTTCCGGGATATGCAATCAGCGGGGCTTGCGGTACGGTAAGCAGTACATCGATATTAATAACCGCTTCGCAACATTTTTAACAGCAGGATGGAATAGGTACTGCTCAAACAATATGCTATAACTCGACTCCGGCGGCACTTACTCAGCTGTCAGCTCCATCCGGGGAAACAGGAACCTATACTTACCAGTGGCAAAGCAGTGCAAACAACAGTACATGGACTAATATCTCAGGAGCCACTTCATCAACCTACTCTCCTCCGGCCCTTACTTTAAGCACTTATTACCGAAGGAATGTAATAAAGCGGGGCATGCGGTACGGTAAGCAGTGCATCAATATTAATTACCGTTCGTAACATTTTAACAGCAGGATCAATAGGTACTGCTCAAACAATATGCTACAACTCCACTCCTGCGGCACTTACTCAACTGGTAGCTCCATCAGGGGGAACAGGAACCTGTCCTACCAATGGCAAAGCAGTGCAAACAACAGCACATGGACAAATGTCTCAGGGGCCACTTCATCAACCTACTCCCCACGGCACTTACTTTAAGCACTTATTACCGAAGGAATGTAATAAGCGGGGCTTGCGGTACGGTAAGCAGTACATCAATTTTAAAAACCGTTTACCCTAATCTATCCGGAGGAACTATTGGTGTAAACCAGTCTATTAATTATGGTTCCATACCAGCGCCGTTCACCAGCATCTCTCTTCCTTCGGGTGGTAACGGTTCTTATACTTATCAATGGCAGACAAGTATTGATAACATTACATGGACAAACATTAATGGTGCTACAGCAACCCAATACTCTTCAGGAACCTTGACATCAGATACTTATTTCAGACGCACCGCAATCAATATTTGTGGTAACGCTTACTCCAATACAGTCACAATTAATGATGGTTTACATGCTAATGCTAATAAAGATGAGAATTACATCTATACTGTTGTGCCTAATGAAGAAGCTCAGGATTTAACTTCACTATTTGAATTGCCTCAAAATTTGTTGCGACAGAATATTGTCTATTATGATGGTCTTGGACGACCAAAACAAAACAATGCAATTTTTGCCGGTCCTTCTTTTGAAGATATTATTACACCGATCATATATGATGGTTATGGCAGGGAAGCAGTAAAATATCTCCCGTATCCTGGAGCAGAGGGTAATTCCGGGAATTATGTTGAGAACCCGGTTTCAGATATCAGACGTTATATTATTCAGGATTATTCTCTACTGAACCAGCACATGCAGTAACTGTCTTTGAACCATCTCCTCTGAACAGGGTGCTCCAGCAGGGTGCTCCAGGCCTTGAATGGCAGCCTGACCAGCATCCCCTTAGATATGATTTTGGCACAAATACTGCATCAAATGTCAGGCTCTGGACCGTAGAATGCTAATAACAGTATCTCAACATCCGGCTTCTATCTGCCAGGTAAACTTTACAAAACCGTCATCAAAGATGAAAACTGGACAACCTGGACTCTCATACACACTGAAGAATACAAAGACTTTCAGGGGAATGTAGTACTTAAAAGATCTTATGTAAAAGTCAGGTACTACAGTAACTCCGGTTGAAACCTATTATGTTTATGACGATTTCGGCCTGCTAAGGTACGTGCTTCCTCCAGAGGCTGTCAAAAACAGAGGAACACTGACTACTCTGTATCCTTCAACATCATTGGTTAAAAACCTCTGCTACTATTACCAGTACGACGCAAAAAAAAGATTGATCATCAAACAGCTCCCCGGAGCAGGGCAGGTTCATATGGTCTACGATAATCGCGACAGGCTCATTGCATCTCAGGATTCTATACAGAGAGCCTCTTCAAAATGGCTGGTGACCAAATATGATCATCTCAACCGTCCGGTGATGACAGCCATGAAGTCCCTTACAGATAGCCGTGAGTTCTCTTCAGACCTACCTCGACAGGATATGTGTATCCAAGCATTTTTTTTGAATCAAGAACAACTACCGGTGTCGGTTATACCCTCAGCAACAGCTTCGCGACTAAATTTACACTTACCGAACCAGACCTCCTTTCTGTCACTTACTATGACTCCTATGGCTATCCCGGAACCAAGGCATTTGACAATACTGTCCGGGTGAGTGATTACTACAATAGCACTACCGCCAAGTATTACTGCGAACAAACCAGGTCTCTCGTCACCGGTTCAAGGGTCAAAGTTCTCGATGGGACTGAACACAACTCTTCAGGGTATAAATGGTTAATCTCTACCTTATACTATGACGATAAGTACAGGCCGATTCAGACTCTGCGCGATCTCTACTCAACTGTCACAACCGACAATGAGATAGTCTCAACTCAGTATGACTTCGTCGGCAAAACCATTAAGACCCTTGCCAAGCAGGTCTACCGCGGAAATACCAACACAATTACCGAAACCTACATATATGATCATGCTGAAAGACTGACTCAGGTTAAACATAAGCTCAATAGTGGAACAGAAGTGATCCTTGCCTCGATGGAATACAATGACCTTGGGCAACTAAAGCGTAAAGCGCTTCACGGGCAGATTGGAGCCGGTATACAGGATCTCAACTACGCATATAACATCCGCGGGTGGCTTGAAAAAATTAATAATCCTGAAGTAAACCCCACCACTACAAGCACCCAGAAGTTTAACCTCGGATTGTACTATAACAATGTTCCAACAGGATTTTCAGTCTTACCGCAGTTCAACGGTAATATCTCCGCCATTGCCTGGAATACACCTATAAGAACAGAGGCTCTGTCTCCGGCTTACAAGCAGGGTTACGGCTTTACTTATGATCCGTTAAACCGGTTGACCACTTCTGTTTATGGCGAGAACACTAATTTCGTCACAGAAGTCGGGGTAAATAATGAAAACTACACTTACGACCTTAATGGCAATATTAAGTACTCTGGCCAGGTACCGCAAAGGAACAGGACTGATCGATAATCTTACTTATACCTACAAAAACAGTAACATCAGCAACCTCCTTGACAAGGTGGAGGATGCTTCCGGAACGACCGGGTTCATTAATGGTGTAAATACTACCAACGAGTACTCTTTTGACGGTAATGGTAATCTGACGGCCGATCTCAACAAAGGCTACACCAGTATACTTTACAACTACCTTAACCTTCCAAAACGGGTCGGTACTGCTACTGCAGGTCAATATATTTCATATATTTACGATGCCGCCGGGACAAAGCTTGCTAAGGTGAGTACCGCAGGTGCTTATACCTATTATGCAGGTAACTTTGTTTATGGCGGGAGTTCTTTGAATTACATTATCCATTCAGAAGGACATCTGGAGCCATCTGGAGCATACAAGTACTACCTCAAGGATCATCTGGGAAGTGTGCGTCTGGTTGTAAATACGACCGGAACGGGCGGTACCATTGAGCAGCAGACCGACTATTATCCGTTCGGAATGACTATCGCTGAATATAACGGGTCTGTTATTGACTACCGTTACAACGGCAAGGAACTGCAGGATGACCTGATTAACGGTAAAAAACTGGACTGGTATGATTACGGGTTCCGGTTTTACGATCCTGCTATAGCACGGTTTACCTCTATAGATCCTTTAACAGAAAAGAATCATAATCAATCTGGATTTGTCTATGCAGCTAATAATCCGGTAAAATATATTGATTTCATGGGATTGGATACTTTAATGGTTGATGGTAAAGGGAGATTTTCGGATACAAAACTGCCAGACCCTGGTAATGAAAATGATGTCATCGTGAGAGTTCAAAATAAAGAAAGGGAAAATGGTGAAATTAAGTATAGAAAGGATGGTGAACTAAGGAACAGGCATGATACCAAGGAGGTAGAAAAAAATAGTGTTGCTGTACGGTCAAATAAAGATGAGAAAGGAAATATTAAAAGTTCTATAATTTCAACTAAAGATATTGACACTGGACTCGAAGTTTTTAAATGGTTAGCAGATAATACAAGTGTAGAATACTCCTATATAAGAGCTGAAGGTATGCCTGCGCCAACCATAACAACAAATCACACTTGGGATCAAGAATCATTAGGAGCAACTGAGGCTGTTAGGATAGCAAATCAGGGGCAGAATGTAATACATATACATAACCACCCAAGCGGTGTTGAAGCATCTGATGCGGATAAAGCGTTTTATAATAAACTTGGCAAGTACGGAATAGTATTAGGAATCTACTCACTTGATCAATATAAAAGCTACCAAAAGAAATGAAAGAATTTGAGTTATTTATTAAGGGTGTTTGTTTGTTTGGTATGCTTTACATATTTAGCTCTTGTAATGTGCTAAACAAAGGAATGTCATCGAGTCAATATTACAGTTATTTACGAGAAGATACAGTAATATGTGAACTGAATACATTTACAGTAGAACCCTCTTTTAAACCGGTATTAAATGCTGTTATCAAGGCATGGGAAGATTGTCCAGTATGTAAGGAAGACCCACACCCTTTTGTCTTTGAGATAGAAGAAATATTACATAAAGATATTCTAACTTACATAATAAAGACTAATGCAAGTCCCAAAATAGCACATAATTACTATTCTGGAGCTTTTACTCATGAGGGGCATGTGTTTGTTGTGGTAGAGAAACCTGCAAGTAAGAGTTCGTTTGTTTACACTGTAGAAAATGTACCTACAAAAATTTATTTTTGTGACCGTATTCACTCATCTAAGTGCGGCTTGCTAATAAAATGTGAAAGTGTTAATAAAAGTTGCAATATAACAAGTGTAGAGTGTCAAGAAGAAGAGTTAATAAAAATAAAATAACCGTTTACGTAAAATGAGAATATAGCCCGTCAAGACTGTGCTTTTTTATTCCCCAGCAAGTTTCCTGTGTACATTATCCCAGCACAGCTATTTCTAAGGTGAATTTAGAAAATTTGTTGCAATATCGAATCAAACGACAATAATGGTCTAAATATTAATATGTTATGAGAGATTATCTCCAGGCAGGAAGTTCTGTACCGATTGCTGTTGATGTTCTTTTCTGTTTTTCTTCATATCTACTGACACAGGCTGTATGTCTTCATTCTGTCCACTGCCAACCTGTCTCTTTTAGCCTGGTTGATCTGGTCAGACCATTTCATTTCCATATCCGATAATCCGGAATAAGCTTCTCCCGGTGTATAACCTTGAAGTGAGACATGTAGCCTTAGAATGTTGTAGTCATATAGATCTTCCGCAAAGACTCGTTTTAGATCTTCGCCCGTAGAGTACTCCTGACGGAACAGGTAACGATATTTGAAAAGTTTGTTTTGTGCTTCAATCATGGAGTTTGAAAACGGAATGTCTTTTAATGCTACAGCAGAATTAATTCCGGCAGCTTCATTTAAAATGAACCGATCCATCTCATTATTATCATTTTCGGGACCTCCATCTGTTATAAGTGTTGGAATAATGTTTTTATCATGATATTTTTTATAGGCTTCCCTGATTGTCTCTGCTCTTATTGTGCCAGAAACCACCTCTTCAATCCTCCAACTGAGAAAGAATCTTGAAAAGTTATCCATCAGCAGATAAATATAGTATTTCATGCCATCCCGGGTTTTTACTATGGTGATATCGGCATGCCATATCTGATCAGGATATGAAGCCCTGAGTCCGGTTGAATATTTTTCCTTTTTTGGAACAGGCATACAATCTATACATAATTTCTTTTTGTATAAATACTATATCACATTAACTAACAAAACTACTCGAGGGCAGAATGATCAGGCATCAAAACCGATCTAGCTTCCGCTTATATTTACCCCCATCTGGAAAATTGGCAGATACATTGCAACAAGGATAACGCCAACCATCAGACCAACAAAAATGATCAGGACAGGTTCGAGAAGGCTGTTCATGGTTCTGATCCTGACATCGAGATCCTCACTGTATTGCTTATATAACTGCTCATAGATAGTATCAAGCCTGTTAACCTCCTCTCCCACCCTTGTCATCGCTACCATCTTTCGGTCAAAGAAACCATACTTTTCCATTGCATCAGATAATGAGACCCCGGATGAGACCTGCGTAATAATCTCTCCTAAAGCATTCTCAACCGGATAATACCCTATTACGCTCCTCGCCATCTCAAGACATTTGATAAGATGTACCCTTGATGACACTAGCAACGCCATGATCTGTGTATATCTCACCCGGTAACTTAACATCACAATATCACCTGCCACCGGGATCTTGCTTATCACCTTGGCAGTAAATGCCCTGAACCAGGGCTTCTTCCGATTCATGAGGCCTGTAAATGTCACTGCCAATCCAATTGCAACTAATACCCACGCAATACCTGCAAACGAACCGGATATTGCAATAATTGCTTTAGTCAAGGGCGGTAACTCTCCCTGGAACCTTTGAAACACATCCTCAAACATCGGGACAATATAGTTCAGCATGAATAACATACTGACAATAGCGGTCACAAGCACCAGAAAAGGGTACGTCAGAGCGCCTGTTACCTGCCTTCGTTGTGAGATTCGCCTGGAATAATGAACCGACAGGCTGTCTAATACTTCGGATAATGCTCCTGTCTCCTCCCCCATAGCCAGGGTCATGATATCATATGGCTCGAACCGGCCACTCTTTTCAACTGCTTCTGATATCGATGAGCCATTTATTATGTACTCCCTTATAGAACTTATCATTAACCGTTCCTTCTCTTTTACAGTTCCGCCCTCAATGATATCAAGCGATCTTCTGATATCCATCCCCGAACTTATCAGAAGGGCAAGCTCTGCAAAAAACCTGGCCTTAAAGGAACTCCGTGCCGACCCGCCAGATAAAGAGATTTCTCTTGACCAGAGACTCTCTGTCTTCCCGATCCGTTCTTGCCGGGTTTTCTCCTCTCTGTTGATGACCAGTACCGGATCTATCTTCATTTTCGTGTGATTCCTGAATTAACAAGTGTTTTCCCGTCATACTCCTTGATCAGTGAGACCGGAACTGAAAATGTCCTGATTCCAACCTCAAATTCAATCCCTGATATCAAAGATGTATTTCCCAGGGTTGTGTAGCGCAGCTCCTTTGCTGTCAGTCCGAATGTATCACATGCTTCCCCAATACATAAAACAACCAGACTATCAGCAAATTGCAAATAGACTCTTTTTGTCGCCGGACCGGAAAACATGATCCGGTTATCTGTCATTATCACTGAATCACATTGTCGCGCAGCTTCCTGCAGCCCAGTCTGCAGAAGAAGCAGCTCTTCCATCTGATTCATCTTTTTATTTTCCGCATGTATGCGGTCAACCAGAAATGAAAAAATCGTAACAATTAAGGCAAGCAATATTGCTGACAATACCGTGGCAATAAGCACCTCTGTAAGAGTAAATGATCTTATTCGTTTCAAATCCGTTTCTGATAATGACCACTTCATATATACCACCTGATTTCAATCGTCAACTGACACTATAATCCTTCTTCCGGAGAAAACTATCTTACCGTCATGTGCAACCGCATTCACAACCAATATCCGGAGAGCCGTAGAATCATCATACGGCATTAACTCCTTTTCGATGGCAAAACCTCCAAAGTCAGACCGGGAGGTGTCGTGAACACTTCCAGCGTTTTGATCTGCCAGAAGATCTTTTACAATAAAGCGGGCCTTGTACCGGACCTGGTTCATTGTACTGTGTTCAATGCCGGACAATGCCGAAAAAGATGCCCCCAGGATTATCATGATGAGGGTCATTGAGACAAGTGTCTCGACAAGCGTACTGCCCCTGAGGTACTTCTTTAGAGCCATTTAATTAATGTCTTTGAAGACTTATCATTCCCTGCCCGGAAACCGGCAAACCCGGTCGGTAACTGGTCAATATCAATAATGGTGTTCAGCAATTGGTTAATATAAGTTGAGTTTCCCCGCGTGAAAGAGAAACCGTCGCAAAACAAGGAACCATACACTTCTCCTTCCAGTTCTACAGTACCTGAGCAATAGACCTGGCCAGTCACCGAAGTGTTCCCAGGGATTACCAGCCTGCAGCTCTCTCTCCGGCCTTTGATTAATATGCAGCCCTTTATGACACTATTTGCTCCAAGGGTGATTTGGGTATTTGAAGATGTAGCATCGCTCTCTCCTGCAGGATATATAGCCAACACACTCGGATAGATGAGTGACACATTATCACCTACACCAATCGAATCCAAGGCAAAACCCTGGAATGAGCCCGTGAACCCGTCATCAATTATAATCCGCCTTGCTATAATAATTACATCCTCAAGCGTGGTATTCCTGTCGATAAAGACCGTACCGGCCGCATATATCATTATTTTACCGCTGAACGAGAGCCCTGACAGAACAGCATCAAGGTTAGAGTAATAGGTTACAGTATTATCACTGAACGGATTTTCAAAGGGCACAGGCGACTTCCGGTTTATTTCGGAAAAGCTGATTCCTGTTACTTCTCCATCAAAAAGAGATACCAGATTACTGTCAAGCACAGGGTCAGGATCAGGAAGATCTGACTGCGATCGTTGTACTTCTCCGGCAGAAGTGTTTTTATGTATAAAAGGTTGCCCCTCAACAGAGCCCGTCCTAAAGACTCCATCGGGGACAAAGGAGTTACCTCTAATAAGGGTGTTGCCGCTGAGCGAGACACTGATCCCATGATCAGCAACATAAAGAGCAGGGTCATTGCTGTCAATTACCTCTCCGAATAATCCTGTGCGCGACAGAAACAGGTTCTTCCAACCGGTTGATGCAGTTACTATATCCAATATCCCCCAGTCTTCTCTTGAGAGCTTTACCAGAGCCAGACTGTCGTTATAAAGATCAATGCAAAGGCTATCTTCCCCGGAGAAGATCCGTGGGTTTTGTTTGTATATCAGAAAAGCCGATTCGAGATTAAGATCAAGCTCATCGCTTTTCACACTGTTTACGAATACCTGATTGTAAAGTGAGAATCGCATCATTAATAAAGTGATGACAATAACCGAGATCAGCATCAGGAACAACGTATAGTATAGAACACCTCCTTTTACCATGTTCACTTTATCTTTGGACTGTATATTCCCTCCTGTTGAACCTGATTCTGACAGAGTCCTTCCAGCAGCTGATCACTTGCATCCCGCCAATTGTATCTCCTTTTGAGCCAAGCACAGATCTTCCGTTTACAATCAACAGTCCAACGGCATTGTTTTGGTTATCAGCTTCTATCATACCTGCAAATACCACATCAGGTAAGGGATAATCAGGAGAATGGTCAAAAAAACCGGTAGTTTGTGACAGTGCCACAGTATTTGGAATTTCATCCCGGTACGGATTCAGGGTAAAGGGATCCGGGTAATTGAGCAGCAGGCTGATCGTGTCAGATGGATTATTGATCTCCAGGACAGGGACATAAAGCTTTATGCTTTCATCAGTAATCTGTTTAGGTCGTGTGTAAGAAAATACTTTAATAACAATTAATATCCACAAACTTATTGCCAGGGGAATCAGGATTATATTGAGTTTCTTCTTGTTCATCTGCTTATAATTACCTGACCTTAAAGTGTTTCTATTTCCCGGATATTACTAATACCTGTTGCAGGAAAGCTGTACAATAGGCACTGTTACAAGCCCTTATTCTCCATTCATAATTGCCTCCTTCAAGGTTTATAACAAGCTTGTTTGTTTCAACAATTGTATCAGTCACCAGCTTATCTATAAGTGCAAACTCTGGCCTGGCTATCTGCACCTGGTAGTATTCGGCTTCGGGCAGATAGTCCCACCAGAAAAGCACATCTCCATGGCTAAAGGTTCGCCCTTCAGCCGGCGAAAAGATAACCGGGTCTTCTGCCGATATATCCTTCTCAAAAATATCGTCACACGAAGACAGCATTCCAGTGGCGGTAATAAGTATCAAATAAATCGCCGTTTTTTTCATGTTCAAAGGGGTTTAATTTCCTGCAAATAAAACTTCAACCTTGTTGAGGCTTTCCGGGTCTTGTTATCGGTATACCGGTAAAACCCTGCCGATACCAGATTGCCATCATGGCCAGACTCCTCGAATGTCCTCAGCAGCCTTACCAGATCAGCAAAGTCACCCTCAACAGTAGCCCCATATGTATTTCGAACCATCCCGTTATCTGTCTGTGTAGCCGTTCCCAATATTTCAATAATTCTTACCTGACTGCTTTCACTGCGTTGGTTTACAGTAGCAAGAATATATTCCTGATCATCTTCAATTACCCGGAGACCTCCCAATTGGATGTTCATAGTTAAAAGCTTTTGCTCAAGCTCTGCCTTGATAGATTCAGAGCTTTTGACAATCTCAGCCTGCTCTTTGACGGAATACAACTCCCTGGAAGCGCTAAAGCTCTTACTGAATCCAAAGGACCAGGCAAGAGTGGTCAGGAGTATACTCCCACATATAAAAAACAACAGTTTTTTCCGGTATGTCAATCTTGTTTTCATAGATCTTCAGAGACAGATATTTCAAGGCGGAATGAACCGCCCCCGTCCTTTTCCATGGAATAGCTATTAATTCTGACACTTTCTATCCAGCGAAAAGATGAAAGCTTTTCAACAAACTCTTCGAGGGAGACAGTGTTGCCGGCTAATCCGTTAATATAAATAATGCCGTCACTAAATAAGAACTGCTCTTTTTTCTGATTACCCGATTTCGGGGGAAAGACACTCATTTCGGCTAGCACAATCCCGGAAGGAACGCACGAAGCGATCCGGTCAGAAAAATATGTAAGGAGTTTGGTACTTCTGTTATTCCTGGCTTCAATTACCTTCTGCTTAATTACCAATGTTTTCCTGAGAGAATCAATCTCTACAAGTTGCTGTTTCCCATCTGTTACTGAGTCACTTATGAGACGGCTTTGCTTATCAAAATTCAGTAATAAGATGAAATTTACTGCCAGGGAGACAAAAATCAGAAGAAGAAAGGGAAGCACGGTCACCGACAATATTCTCTTCGCTGCCAGTTCTTTTCGCTGAACTGACAGCACTTCATCATTGATATCTTCAAAGCCAGACTGAAAAAAAGTATAACAGAGAGACAGTGGCACAAGGTACTCCGAAGAAAGACTATCACTGTCAAAATCAACGGAATAGTTATTCTCCACACTGTTTTGTAAGCATCGCACGAAATTTATTACTTTGCCCTCCTTAAAAGAAAGGGTATAGAAGGGAACGGCTATTTCGTCATTGCCCGCAGTTATACCAGTCAGGCTTTCAATATTGAACGGACCCATCTTCAGGTCACAAACGAGCAGGCCACTTTCATTAAGTGATTGTACAAGTTTATGGATATCGTCTTTCCTTATAAGGGACACTATTGTTTTGTCTTTCCCGGCATCGTGCTTTCTGAAAAAAAAGTCCTTAATACCTGATCCGGGGAATGCCTGGGAGACGGGATTCTCAGATGAAGTCCGGTCAACCAAACGATGGATGACATTACTTCCATCAATGGAGATTAAAAGAGGGATGTTGCCAGGAATATTGCGGACTATTTCTTCAAACGAACCCGAATAATAAGTACTCTCAATTCTTACCCTGCCATTCTTTTTTACAGCAATTACTAAAGAGGCATACAACTCAGAGTCATGGCCATACCAAAGATAGAGACCCGCACACCTGCCCGCCCTCCGAACCGTACTACCCTCAAGGAAGTTCATCTTCTCAGTTAATGATTGTGGGTTTTATAAAGATGTTCAGTTTCGAATTTGAGTTCGTCTCCTCGCGTGATGAGAAGAACCATTTCAATATAGGAACCCGCGACAGGAAAGGAGTCCCGTGACCAGTTTTACTGTCACGTTTCTCTTCCAAACCGCCCAATAAGATCATTTCTCCGTTCTTTACCCTTATCAACGACTTAAAGGTCCTTGATGTCTGACCGGGTGGGGCGGTAGTCGAGATTCTTTCTGTAAAATCTGACTGAGTAACTTCCACCTCAAGCGTTATCTGATCATCGCCTGACACCTGGGGGGTTATTATTACAGCGAGTTCAGCCGTTACTGGCTTATAGGTCTGAGTTGTGGCCGTCTGAGGATTCTGGGTGCCAATAATATTAACAGATTCCTCGAGATAGTATTCGGTATTCCCGATACTCAGTTCAGCCTTGTGGCCGTTTAGTGTTGACAGAATAGGCGTAGATCTGATTTTCAGTATCCCCTGGTTCTCAAGTATTTTCAAGGAAGCATAGAAATCCGGGGTCACCTTTCCGATTTTTGCCCACCCGAAGCCATTAAACCTGTTAATAAGGTCGTTGACTGACTGCGAACTTAGGGTCAAATTAACGCCCGGGAAGACGGTTCCACTCGTCTTGACCTGCTGGTCAGTCAGGCCGGCTTCGATCCCCGTGCTTATTGTATACGAGGTACTATAGTCAATAATCAATAATTCTATTGATATAACAGGGACTATTCTATCAATCTGTGTGATAAACTCTGCCAATGCTTCAACGCCGGTCTGCGGGCCGCTCAGAAAGACGCTGTTCAGCTCTTTAAAAACACGTAAATCTACCTCTGCAAGAAGATCTTCCGGGATAGCAAAGGCGATACTGTCAACACTGCGATATTGAAGAGGTATGACCTTCTGGGTCATGAAGTCATGTGCATCTGTTTTCCCTATATAATAAACCCCGTTAGTTCTCTTAAAGACCAGGTCTGATCCGGAAAGCACTGAAGTAAAAACCTGGTCAAACCCGGCTGAGGTTATCTGAATACTGATCTTTCTTTCACTTGGGGAAGAAAGGATGTAACTGAGTCCGCATTTTTCACCAATTTCCTTTATTACATTCGACAGGGAGGCATTCTCTGCAAATACAGAAACGCTATCCGGACCGAGTTGCCGTACTGTCACCACAGAGTTAGCCCCGAAAGCGTCACCCTGATTCCTCTGATCGGAACCACTGAGGGGACGTACAGCCTGTACTTCCGTTTTTGCAACCGGTTTCTTCTCAA
This sequence comes from uncultured Bacteroidales bacterium, assembly GCA_963736735.1. GTDB lineage: Bacteria > Bacteroidota > Bacteroidia > Bacteroidales > VadinHA17 > SR-FBR-E99. The sequence continues at coordinate 179,588 of CAVTPX010000008.1, forward strand.
TCAGAATAAAACCGTCAGGGGTAGGATGGGCGGTGAGATTGTTTGCATACGCCATCTTATCAATAGCATCCTCAAGTGGCATGGAAAGGATGAAGGCATGCACGGGCTCAGAGGCGGCATCATAAGAAGGGATGATGTTACTGCCTGTTTCAATTGTAACAGCTTTCAGGAATGTTGAAAGCATCTCGCCATCAACCTCAACAGTTAACCTGTTGGTAGAATCACTATACTCAACAAAACAGAGCGGGCGGGGTGCCGGAATATTTAATTGTCTTACTATGAATATATTATTGATTTCAGTGATATCAAGACTGAACTGCCTGCTTAGAAAAATCAATACGTCAGATACACGAACATCAGAAAAGTTATTTGATACTCTGTGATTAACAGTAGGATCAATATCCATATTTAGTCCTGCATTGTTTGCTATGGCCCTCAGAAACTCATTCAACGGAACATCAGTTACAGAGATATTTACCGCATTTCTCAGTCCTGGTATTGAATCTTCAAGACTCCTGATCTTTTTTTCAACCGAATCAATCCTGACAAAAAGATCATCAGCCTCCTGTGCAGCTATATGTTGTGGGATTGTCCAAAAAGCAAACAAACCCAAAATGACAAAACATCTTTTCAAAATTCCAGGTTGTATTTTCATAACTCGCATTTAAAAATCCGACATCAGGATCGGAAGAACTTCATCAAGCGAGGATTCCCCCCTGCAGAACAGGTCATAGGCGGAAGAAGAAAGCTTCGGGATCTGCCTTTCCTGCATATGATCACTTATTTCACTCCGGCCCGCCTTAACGGCTAACCGTAGTTCCTCGCAAATTTCTATAATCTCAAAGACTGCTATCCGGCCCGAGTATCCGGTGTAGTTGCATTTCGGACAACCTGCCGGCTTGAAATAACTGAGTGGCAAACGAAAATCAGACTTAAGTATCCGTGCCAGTGATTCATCTATGACCTCCTGTTTACAATGTACACAGAGCTTTCTGACCAGTCTCTGGGCAACCGCCATATTGAGTGTTGAGGCCAGCAGGAAAGGCTGTATACCCATATCAAGCAATCTCGTGACAATACCCCATGCTGAGTTTGTATGAATTGTAGACAAAACCAGATGGCCTGTCAGGGCTGCCCTTATTGCCATCTGAGCCGTCTCATTGTCACGTATCTCTCCCAGCATAATTATGTCAGGGTCCTGTCTCAGAAAAGTCCGCAGAGCCCTTGAGAAAGTCAGGCCTATATCCTCCCTCAGGTTTACCTGGTTCACACCGTCTATTGTATATTCAACCGGGTCCTCAATAGTCAGGATATTGACGTCCTTTTTATTGAGAAGATTAAGAGTTGCATAGAGGGTTGTTGTCTTTCCTGATCCGGTAGGTCCGCTGATCAGGACTATGCCGTTTATCTTTCTGACACCGTCAGAATAATCTGCCAACTGCAAGGCTGACATTCCCAGCTCCTGCAGAGTGATCTCAGTTGTACTCTTCTTCAGAAGCCTTAAAACTACCTTTTCACCGTAAATTGACGGAATAACCGAAACTCTGATATCCTGAGTCTGGTCTTTATTTTTCAGGCTAATCCTTCCGTCCTGCGGGAGTCGTTTCTCAGAGATATCAAGGTTTGCCAGTATCTTAATTTTATTTATAAGAGCAGGGTATTCATCCTTCTTAATGATGAATCTCTCCAATAATTTACCATCAACACGCAAACGAACCCTTCCTTTTTCTTCAGTCGTCTCGATATGAATATCGCTTGAATTGATCTTATATGCTTCATCGATTACTGTTTCAAGGAAACCCTCCTGGTTAAGCATATCTGTCTTCAGACCACGGGAAATTTCATTCCTGACATAATAGGAGGACAGGCTGCGCTGTAGTAAATCATCATTCAACGCCTCAAAAAAAATATCTTTCCCCAGAAGTACTTTAAGCTCCAGGGCAAGTGTTCTCCTGTCAGTTGAAGGACTACAGTAGAAGGTTAATGAACTCCCGTTGGCTTTCTTGGGAAGGATATTGTAAAAAAAAGCCTGGTCAGAACTTAAGATCTGAAGGGTATCCGTACCTATTTCAATCCTTTCAGTTGCCATAGAGAATAAGATTGTTTATGAGACTGGCATTTCTGTTGATTTCAGGAATGAATACTCCGGCGATCATCAAGATGATCATATAAACAGCAAGCAGCCCGGCAAGGGGGATAAGCCCCGGACGATCTCTTGTTATAACCAACCTGATCATCCAATAGATCAGGGCGAAGAGAAGCCCGGCAATGTAAAAGAAAATGAAGCCTGTCCAGGAGAAGGCGAACGCCATAATTATTATAAAAATCAGGTCCCCCGTGCCAATTAATCGATTAACAATATGTGAAAATGTCTTTCCATGCAATGAGTAATAAACATAAAGTATCACTCCCTGAATCACTACTATCATCAGGTTAATTGCAGTGCCGGAGATATATTCTCTGAGGTTTAAATGTCTCAGGCTATCACATACGACTAAGATTAACAGTACCGGGAACAGTAACCAATGAACCGCTCTTAATCTGAAATCCTGAATTGCCAGAATTAAAAGGACAATGCATAATAATACCTGAATAACCATTTTAATCCTTTATAACTTCTTTAAGGTCCTTGATCTCGTTTATCTCCCACACATTATAATTGCCATCTCCGTCAAAATCGACAACAGCGGTTGCCCTGGAAATGAATCCGGCAGTTGATGCAGATGTTACTTCTATTAAATAATTGGCCTTGCCACCTTCGGTTGTAAGTTTCTCCTGTTCAAAGCCCAGCTCTTCAAGGTTGAGTGAGTACTTTGAATAGAGGTAGAAATATGACTTCTGGAGCATGTGAACATGGTTAAGCTGTAACTGGGCCTCAGTGCTTTTGGCCCTGGTTATCAGGGGCATCAGATTAGGCAGGGCCAGTAATACAAGTATCCCTATTATGATCAGAACTACAAGGAGTTCTGTCAGCGTAAATGCTGGTAAAGATTTTTTGTTTAACCCTTTCATTTTTTCGTTTTTTTCATCAACCTCTGATCTTACATTTTTAAATACCAGTAATCAGTGTGCGGAAACATTCTATAACATCCGTAATGATTGCAATACCTGAATTTATAAATAGCAGCATTAAAGACAATGACGCAGCCGCCTTAAACCATCCTTTGCTCTCTCCTGATTTTCGGGGTCTGTTAGCTTCAATCACTTTTCTTATTATTACTGAGTCTTCATTTGTCGTGCTGTTCTTATACAGGTCGTCTTTAATGTCAGGAATACTGCATGCAATATCCGAACTGAAAGTAAAATCTGTCAGATTTTCAATAAGCTCCATTAAATTATTCTGCTGTTCTTCAACAACTTCAGACAATTCAATATATCGGTGATATTCGTACCTTAATTCCGGGTCATTGATAAGACCAGCAATAAATCTCAGCCTTATCCTGCTTGATGCAGGCTCATTTATAACATGTTCTATGTAGTCGAAGTGATTCATTCAATTGGCTCCTGTATAAGGGACATTCAGAAATAATACGGATTAATTTTTTCTTGCAATTTTTCTTTTTATCTGCCACAGCCTGGGGATTAATAAATCCCATTTCAACTGCTATTTCTTCATTTGACTTTCCATTTAATGAGGCTTCCATAACTGCCATTGATTTGGAATCGAGTTCATGAAGAGCTTCCGTGAAAGCGTGATATTTTTGATCTTCAATATCTTCCATGTCTGCCAGGTCATAGATATCTGTTTGAGGTGTTTGAAAACAGTCTGCTTTAAGAGGAATCATCTTCTTTCTTTTGTAGAGAGTCTGGAACCACTTATGCCGGCAAATGGAAATAAAAAAGGTTGAGAAGTCGCATGTCAGGTTTGGCATTTTTGAATCAAGTTTTATCATTACACTCAGCAGAGAATCGTGAAACACGTCTTCCGCATCCTCCCGTGTTCCGGAATTTTGAGAGATCCATCCATATAAACCGGGAAACAAACATTTATAAATCAATTCAATTGTAGCCTTGTCGCGGGCTTTCAGTCCGAGTAAAATATCATTAGGGGAAAGCATAAAGGTTGGGTATTTGATTGACTATTGACTTTGTAATTCCTTTTCATAGTTTGAAAAATCAAAAGCTCTCCCCCTGACATCCCTGCATTCGGTTTCTTCCGCCTATCTTCCTCCCATACTGCTCATTATCGTCCCATTATTTTCAATAAACTATTCCCTCCCTCCTGCCAGATAATCCCCATTGGTATTTATCCTGCAATTCGGTTTTTATAGAAGGGGGATCGAAAAAAAACACACACACAGAATACCGCGACCTTATGGGTCCCCGTTCAAAATCACTAAACAATCCGCTACTTTCCGACAGTATACCAAATTTACAAAAAATATCTAATACGTGTGAAATTGATATTTTTTATAAGCAGAAGTATGAAACAGACTATGGTATTGGTATCTTTTATTGAAATATTATTTTGAATCTTTGTCTGTATATCAGCTTGTTACAAATAATCAGAGATATTCTAATCTTGAAGCTTATTACAGTAGATTACTAAACTAAACCTCTGTCAAACAGGGAAGCCCTTCATTCTATTTCGGAAATGATACGACCAATAATTTTACTTTTTTTTAGCTGACAGCAGCCACCAAAAGTCCGGAGAAATCCATAAGGATCCTTACCTGATTACTATCACGCAATATGTGCTGAATCAAGGTATTCTAAAAACACTATGAGCTGTCCCTTTTCAAAGATAAGTCTGAAAGACTCACCTGAAGCCTCATTGAGAGTACCTTTCCACCAGTTCTTAAGTTTCAACCCGTTAAGGGGCCAGCGCAGCCCTTCGGAGGTGATAGCAGTCTCCGGGGTTATGCTGAACACTGACACCTGCTGTCCGGGGAAGGATTCCAGGGTCACAGTGCTGTCGAATGATTCAAATATGCCTGTATCGGTATACATTTTTACTTTCATGTCACGCGAATAATCTGCCAGAAGAGAGATATTCGCCAGTGTGTGATCTTCCCGCAGTCCTGTAGCACCTAATATCACAATCTCCTTTATACCCTCTGAAAGGCACCATTTTACAGCCTTGGTAAGATCATTGGTCTCCTGGTCATTATCAGGGTACAGCACCTTTTCATACTTCTCCTTGAGTGCAGGAGAAACAGAATCAAGGTCTCCCACAATGGCGCCTGGTTCCATCCCGTGGGCTTCAAGCTTTTCTGCCGCCCCGTCACAGCAGACAATCAGGTCAGCGCCCGCAAGGAGTTTCAGGGGCACGCTGTGCGAAGGGTAGCTTCCGTTTGCAAGTATTACTGTTTTCATGATGTCTCATATTTTCTTTCAATCCGGCTTTTTCTCCACTCCCTGAGTCCGGCCACAGCCATGATGGCATAAACTATAAACAGGACTGCAGTGGGATACATGCCCACAGCCATGTATACAACAGTTGCAATAACATTTGCAATTATCCATACATACCACTGCTCCAGTAGCTTGCGTGTCAGCATCCATGTTGCAACAACCGACAGTGACGTTATCAGTCCGTCCCACATGGGTACCGGTGAGTCAGTCCATCTGTCAAGAACATACCATAACGCTGCCCACAGTATCAGTGACACCGCCGCGCATATAATGCCAGTCTTCAGATCAATCGTTCTTACCGTCAAACTCTTTTTGTGCTCCTTGCCCCATGCCCCACGCTCCCTGCTCCATGCCCGCCACCCGTAGACGCTTATCGCCAGGTAATAGAGCTGCAGCACCATGCCCGCATAAAAGCCATTTTCCCTGAACACATAAATGTACACTGCCGACGTGACGATACCCAACGGCCAGAGAAGGATATTCTGCCTTATCTCCAGAAATACATAGAGGATCCCGGTCAGTGCCCCGAAAATCTCAATGCCGTGATCTGTCACCCATTCCTGCATATTCTCAGAATGTTACTGTTAACCCGAGCATATAGTTTACCCCGGCCTGTGGAAAGAAGTAAGCCCAGGTTTTTTCAATCCCGTCTTCTGACCACATTCCACCGTAGGCATTGCTTTCATACATAGTGTTGAAGAGGTTGTTAACAAGCGCCCTCAGTGTAATCTCCCCGGGTTTTCCGGTTCTGATTTCATACTCAGCCGCTGCATTGCTTACGAAGTAGGAGTGAATAGAGCGGTCTGAACTCATTGTATTGTCAAAATACTGTTTCCCTACAAATTTCCCGTTTATACGAAGGGCCAGACGCTTCAGCGGATTGACCTCCGCCTCCGCTGATCCTGAAAAACGTGGAGAATACGCAATATCGACTGTCCCAAGGTCGCCCGAGACAAATTCCTCGCTCCAGTCGGTTGTATTGTATTCAAACCAGTAATTGCGGAAATTTTTAATCTTATTACGGCTCAGGGTCATGTTTACTTTAAATGCCGCAAAGGGTGAAGGCCTGTAATTCCCCGAGAACTCCACGCCGGCGCGGTAACTCTCCGGAACATTTGTCATCACCGGATAGCCGGTGTTGCTGATCCTGCCCGTTGGTACCAGCTGGTCACGGTAGTTCATGAGGTAGAGGTTGAGGCTGAGGTTAAGAGAAGAAGTTTTATACGAATAGCCTCCTTCAAAATCAGTCAGTCGTTCCGGACGCGGAGTCACACTGTTATCCCCTGCAGCGTCAGTGAAGTTCGATCGCGAGGGCTCACGGTGTGCTACCGATACCGAAAGAAATGCATCGTTGCCCCTGCCGTTGCTCCAGAAGATCCCGGTCTTAGGGTTAAAGAACCGATAATAATGGCTCTGTGTAAGGCTGCGCATGTCATCATCTGGTCCTGCCAGGCGATATCCGATATACCTGAACTGCAGATCGACGAACCCGCTGAGAGTGCTGCTGATACGGGCATTCATCTTCCCATAAACATTGAACTCGTCCTTCACTCCACGATTCCGGTACCACTCGTGACCCGGTATAAGGGTACCCGGATACTCCATCCACAATATCTTCCCGAAATGATCACCCTCATACCGGTTCACCCCTCCGCCCGCTGTCAGCTGGAAAACATGACCCTCCTGTACAAGTGACCAGACCGCCCCGTAGAAATTATTGTCCATCCACTTTCTCTGGACCATGTCGGTCTCAGTAATGATTTCGCTGCCGGAAACTATTGTACCCAGTCCGTACTCCTCAGTGCTCCTGTCGCTTTTCTGCTCCTCATAATATCCTGAGCCGGTAGTCAGGTGCAGACCGGTGTTAAGATGAAGTCGCGGTGTAAACCTGTGTGTATTGAAAAGCTGGTAGTGGGTCTGATTATAGTTGTCTGTCTCGTCGTCATAATAACGGGTAAAACCGTTGGCATCAATGTATTCCCCTGCAGGATTGTACCTCCTGTCGGTGGCCAGCAACTCCTGCGGTACGCCCCACCAGCTTATCCCGGTCCGTTCCTTACCGGAGATGAGATTGAATCTGATCCTGTCAACCGGAGTGATCCAGTTGGCGCTGACCATTACTGACGCTATGTCCGATGCACTGTGACTTACATAACCGTCGCTGTTTATCTTCGACGCCCGGATAATCATGTTAAACCGGTCGCCGACCTTCCCTGACCATACTTTTGCCGTTGACCGGAATGTATTGAATGACCCGGCGCCAAGGTCGACGGATGCTCCCGGCTCATCCGGCGGCGACATTGTGCTTATATTAACTGAAGCGCCGAAAGCCCCTGCTCCGTTTGTGGATGTGCCAACTCCCCGCTGTATCTGTATACTTGCCGTTGAGGAAGCAAGATCCGGCAGGTCAACCCAGAATACCTGCTGCGACTCCGGATCGTTCAGAGGTATTCCGTCAACAGTAATATTTATCCTGTTCGCATCCGTACCGCGGATTCGTAATGAGGTATATCCGATACCGTTACCCGCGTCTGAGGTCTCCACCACAGAAGGGGTCAGTGCCAGCAGATACGGAATGTCACGGGTCATGTCCGACTTCCTCAATGCTGAGGCTTCAACAGTAGTGTGCGCCATGGGAGTGCGGGTGCCTGCCCTGCTGCCTCTGACGATAACCTCATCGGCAATCAGTGTGGCTTCTGAGAGCATAACATCAACCGATGCTGTGCCGTTCAGGGTGACTTTTTCGGTGACCGTTTCAAACCCTGTGAAGCTGAAGGTGACTTTATAAATACCGTTCCTTAGCCCACGAAGCATATACCTTCCGTCATTCCCGGAAGCAACACCCGTTGAAAGACTGTCTATTACAACCGACGCCCCGGCAAGAGCGTCCCCTTCACTGTCACGAACCGTGCCTGAAATGAACCCCCTGCCCTGCTGCCCGTATAAACTGTGGCCGCAAAACAGTAACAATAACGTAAACGAAAAAACAATTTTCCTGACCATCATTCTCAATGTTGATAAACTGTCTCAATAAGTGAGGCTGTTAAAAAAAACGGTCGGAAATGATTACTCTCTTTCCCTACGCCGGCATTACCCGGATCAGGTTTTAAGGGTATGATCTCAGCCTGTTCTTTTAAGGCACCCCAATTATTGACGATGTAAAATTAATGATTAAACACCGGAAAAGCAAAAAAGTTAAGACCCCGGCAGAGTGGCCTCTTATTCGTATATTTGTCGCGGAGAAAGAAATATTTACAATGGATGACATTTTAAAAAAGCTCAGATTCAGGGATCTTGATCGCATTGCGTTACTTAATGCTCCGGGGGAATTGACAGAGAGGCTGTCGAAGGTACTTGACGGAGTGCAGATTGATACAGAAATCAATGCCCGGTATCTCTATGACTTCATGCTGGCATTCGTTCACGGTTCTGCAGAGGTAAAGGAACTTGGGCCAACGTGCCTGCATAACCTTGGTCATGACGGTATTCTGTGGCTGGCTTATCCAAAGGGAACATCAAAAAAATACACAAGTGACATAAACCGTGATCGCGGCTGGACACCGGTTGCGGAATGGGGGTTCGTTCCTGTTTCACAGGTTTCAATTGATGCTGACTGGTCTGCCCTCAGGTTCAGAAATATAAAGTACGTTAAATCGAAACAGTAGATCTCAACATGGCAAAATTCATACTATGGGCACCGCGGATATTAGCTCTCCTTATTGCAGCCTTTGTCGTCCTGATGGCACTTGACAATTTCACCCCAGGGGCACCGGCCGACATGCAGGTTAAGGGGTTCTTCATCAGCATTATCCCTGCCCTCCTGCTGATTGCAGGAATGATAATTTCCCTCAGGCAAAAGCTTGCCGGTGGGATTATTATAATTCTAATGGGCATAATAATGTCGGTGCTTTTGAAAATAAGTCTGAAGTCACTGCCGTTTCTGATACTTTCCACACCTGTAATTGTCAACCGGTATCCTGTTTATACTGAGCCATTTTTATGAAAGGACATCGGTGAAAAAGTAAGCATAAAGGCACCTGAAATATGAACATTACCAGGACCATCAAAACTTTCTTCCTGTTGCCGGTAATAATCCTGGTGGCTGTCTCCTGCCTGAACCGGCATGATGATAAGCTGTACACCGGAGGTGTTGAATTTCCGGTAGGACCCACACTGGGAGTCAAGGAGGCAATGGCTGCCCGTGTTGTTCCTCATCCCCGTCAGATGGAGTGGCAGGAGTTGGAGATGACTGCCTTCATACACTTCACAGTAAACACATTCACTGACCGGGAATGGGGCAACGGCGACGAGTCTGAAGAGCTGTTCAATCCCTCAGAACTCGATGCCGCACAATGGGTAAAAGTGCTTCAGGAAGCAGGAATGAAAATGGTAATACTGACTGCCAAACACCATGACGGGTTCTGTCTCTGGCCGACGAAGACAACAGAACATTCTGTGGCATCGAGCCCGTGGAAGGAAGGGAAAGGTGACGTGGTAAGGGAATTAAAGGAAGCCTGCGATGCGCAGGGAATGAAATTCGGCATTTATCTTTCACCATGGGACCGCAATGCAGAGTGTTACGGTGACTCACCCGCATACAACAGGTTTTTCATGGAACAGCTCACCGAGTTGCTTACCTGGTACGGCACTGTTGACGAGGTATGGTTTGACGGCGCCAACGGTGAGGGACCCAACGGAAAGAGACAGGTATACGACTGGGAAGCCTACTACGCACTTATCAGGAAGCTGCAGCCCGAAGCGGTGACCGCAATAATGGGTGAGGATGTCAGATGGGTGGGAACCGAGTCGGGTTACGGACGCGAAACAGAGTGGAGCGTAACGGCGTTCGCCCCCGGAGGATCAGATGCCAGCATGGCAATAAACAGGGAACTGGGTCTGGAAGCGACGTCAGCGGACCTGGGCAGCACAGAACTGCTGCAGAGAGCTGAGAAAGGTATTCTGGTATCCTGCAGAGGTTGACGTCTCAATCCGCCCGGGATGGTTCTGGCATGCTTCCGAAGATTCCCTGGTGAAAAGTGTGGAGAAACTGGCAGACATCTATTTCAGCTCAGTAGGCAGGAACGCCGTGCTTCTTCTCAATGTGCCGCCTGACAGGCGGGGTCTGATTCATGAGAACGATGTCCGAAGCCTCATGGGACTCAGAGCATATCTCGACGATCTTTTTGATACTGACCTGCTCAAGGGAGCGCGTCCGTACGGACGCGGTGCAGCCAATGCAATTGACGGTGACAGTACCACATCATGGAGCCCCGCCGGTGAAGCTGTGGCCAGCTTCGTTCCGGCTATATCGGCAACATTCAATGTGGCGATGCTTTGCGAAGATATAAGGCAGGGTCAGAGGGTTGAAAACTTCATCATAGAGGCCCGGACAGGATCAAAGTGGGATACTGTAAGTCAGCGGAACAACAATCGGATACAAGAGACTGCTCCGGTTTCCTGCAGTGACAGCCGATGAGATCAGACTGACAGTTACCTCATCACGTGCCAAACCAAACATAAGCACATTCGGACTTTTTCATGGCACCTGAACTTGCTCCGGATAAAAATCAGGGCTTTCGGATTGGTGAAACAGAGTCCGTAATACATTGATCTTGGTACGGTTGTTGTGATGCAATTTGCAGAACAGTTAATTCAAACGGGTATGAAAAGGATAACAGCAACAGTCATCATACTGCTTATTACTCTGGCAGTGATGGCGCAGGGGCAGGTACCCCTGACAAAGGAGGAAAAAAAGATACTGAAAAAGGAACAGAAGAAGCAGGCTGAAAGGATGATGTCAGTGAATACACTCCCAGGCATTGCATTCATCGCAGTTTATACTTAAGGCAGACCGCGTAAGGGGCCGGGGCGGCTCAATGTTCAACGTCAACCCGAGAATAAATTTCGTATCGGTTCAGGGTGACGAAGTATACGTGCAGCTTGGCTCAGACACAGGCATAGGCTATAATGGTGTTGGCGGGGTGACACTCAAGGGAAAGGTCACACAATATACAATCGAACAGGATAAGAAGAACGGGAACTACTATATCCAAATGAACACCCTCGGTACCGGCGGTGGCCTCACAATATCAATGCACGTGAACATTACCGGAGATATGGCCAATGCAGTCGTACAGACCAACTGGGGCAGCCGTGTCGACTTTATCGGCAAAGTAGTGCCCTCAGGGAGGTTGCAGGTCTACAGAGGCACTGAGTCATACTAAATCGTTTAAACTCAAGGTGAGTTACCCATTTAAAACAATAACATATGAAACTGGTTTCGCTGATCACACTTACTTCTCTCTTTGTATTGTCATCGTGTAATGTTGATCCGCCATATGCCTCTTACCAGAACGTGCCTGTGAATATCACCTCATTAAGCATTCCTGAGAGTGGGATTATAAATCAGCCTGTCACTATTATGGCCGTAACTTCAGCGCCTAACGGATGCTGGATGAGTCTGAGGTTCATTCTTACCAAAAAGGAGGATTTCAAGTATGATCTGTATGCTGTAGGTAACTATGAAAGCTATGGTGTATGTCCGCAGGTTGAGGTGATTCAAGATTCCCTGCTCACTTTCACCCCTGAAGCAGCCGGGGAATATGTAATCATCACACTTGTTGAACCGCCGGCAACAATACGAAGGGATACGGTTACAGTGGCAGCTCCCGGCAGGTGAGTGTGTCTACTTGCCGCTCCTTCTCGCCCTGGTCATAAGCCAGCTGTGCTGTCGCTCCTCCTCTGACCTGTGGAAGATTTCCTTATTGACATACTTGATGGCCTCAACCGTATAGAGTGCACGGGGATTGTGCTTGTTAATCAGATCGAGGACCCCCTGGATCATGCTGCGCCGGGCAATAATGTACAGAACAGCCACATCTCCTTCTACGCCTTTTGCATTCACCCAGGTAACGCCGTGACCCGTTTCTCTCAGTTCGTCAATAAGGTTTGTGGCATCCTTGCGCGTAATAACCCTGATCATCTCGTGACCTATCGCAAGCTTCTCCTCAATCAGCATACCTATCAGGTTTCCCGAAGCAAAACCGGCGGCGTACGCTACGTAACATACCCAGTTATCAAGGTTCTGCATGATTCTGCTTATTGCAAGCAACCAGATGAAAACCTCAAAGAATCCAATGAGGGGAGCTACCCTGCGCATTCCTTTGGTGACAAAAATTATTCTCAGGGTCCCGAGGGATACATCTACAATACGTGCCAGAAAAATAAAAAGAGGCAGGATCACGTACGTAAAAAGGTCTGTCTGAATGAATTCCATTATTCCTGAGATGTCGGTTAAGAAGTTGCAAAGTTATGACTATTTTTGAGGCTGCATCGTTTGACAGACTCAGGTCTGATTTTTCGCCTAACCCGCGAAAAGTGCCCCTTGCAGGGTTAAAAAAGGGAAAGAGGATGAACAGACGCAAAATATTACTGTCCGCTGCCATAGTTTTAGTCACGGTCTGTCTGAAAGGACAGAACACGGATTCGACGCTTATCGTTCTGAAGGGTTGTGAGAAGAGTGATTCGACGCTTACCCTTCTGAATTATTGTGAGAAGAGTGATTCTACGCTTACAATTCTTAATGGTTGTGAGAAGAGTGATTCGATCCTTACAATTCTCTTTGCCGGTGATATAATGGGTCATGATATGCAAATCGCCTCTGCGCGTGACGATTCAACCGGTACTTATTCGTACGACAGTGTTTTTAAATATATCAGACCTGTAATTGAGGATGCTGACTTTGCCGTGGGAAACCTCGAAGTCACCCTTGGCGGTGCACCTTACAAGGGTTATCCTGCCTTCAGCTCTCCCGATGCTCTTGCCCTGGCCTGCAAAAATGCCGGATTTGATGCTCTTATGACTGCCAACAATCACAGTGCTGACAGGGGCCCGAAGGGCATTGCCCGCACTATCAGGGTACTTGACAGTCTTGGCATCCCGCATACCGGAACATGGACAGGCCCCGAGGCTCGCGACACACTTACTCCACTGATACTTTCAGCAAAAGGCATCAGGGTGGCAATGCTCAATTACACCTACGGAACGAACGGTATTGTGGTCCCTCCCCCGAGAGTTGTCTCCTATATCGACACTGTGAGAATTATCAGTGACATCGTTTCATCAAGGGTAAAAGGCGCTGATCTGGTGGTTGTTTTCATCCACTGGGGAAACGAATATGATTCTGTCCCCTCTCCTCTTCAGGAACTTACTGCAAAAGCAATATTCAACGGCGGAGCTGATATAATTATCGGATCTCACCCGCACGTGCTGCAGCCCATGCACGCAAAAGCAGACTCAACAGGTCTCAGTGATCCCGTGGTCTGGTCGATGGGCAACTTCGTATCAAACCAGCGAAAGCGAAGAAGTGACGGAGGGGCAATGATCAGAATGGAACTGAAAAAAGAGGGAGACAGAACATTGATCACCGCTGCAGGCTATATACTGACCTGGGTATGGTCGCCCCTTGAAAATGGCAGACGTAAATTCTATATCCTGCCGTGCAGTGAATTTGAAGAAAACCGGGAGTTCTTTCAGTCGTCATCCGCTTATGACGCAATGACTATTTTCATAAAAGACTCAAGGAGACTGCTTAACGGATCAAATTCCGGGTTCACTGAGTTGATAAATGCCGGGGGGCAGTGGATTCCCCCGGGCAGGTAGACCGTATCACATAATAAATATCTTTGTAAAAAACTTGTATTAATGGAGGGTTCGACTTTACTGCTTGCAGGTACTGCTGTCACAATCGGGTTTGTCCATACTCTTGTGGGCCCTGACCATTATCTGCCGTTCATTGTGATGGGTGAAGCACGGAAGTGGACAATCCGCAAGACAATGCTGATAACCTTTTTATGTGGGATGGGACACGTTTTGAGTTCCATAATCCTGGGGTTCATCGGTATTGCGGCAGGAATTTCCCTGTCGAGGCTCGAGTTCTTCGAATCGTTCAGGGGCAATATTGCAGCCTGGATACTGATTGCATTCGGCCTGGTTTACATGTTGATAAGCATCCGTAGTCTGTACAGGAAGAAAAAGCATGTGCATGAGCATAATCATCCTGACGGCGTCATGCATGTTCACGAACACAGTCACTACACCGCACACTCTCACGTTCATCAAAGCGAAAGAAAGAATCTCACGCCCTGGATACTTTTTCTGATATTCGTACTCGGACCGTGTGAACCGCTTATCCCCCTGCTTATGTATCCTGCTGCGGGGAATAATTTCAGCGGAGTGATACTTGTCTCAGTCCTCTTTTCAGTGGCTACTATTGGAACGATGATGACAGTGGTGCTGGCTTTCAGGCTTGGTCTGAGCCATATCAATCTGAAACCGGTTGAGAAGTATGTGAACGTCATTGCAGGCGCCACTATTCTCTTTTCAGGACTGGCTATCCAGCTCCTCGGGTTATAAGCCGCTGAGAAACAGGCGGTCTGAAAGACAAAAATTATTATTAGTTTTGCCTAAAATTACAACTGATGACATTTGATTACAACACACAGAGAAAAAAGATGGCTTTGCCTGAATATGGCAGAAATGTTCTCAAGATGATTGAACATATCAAGACAATTAAGGATGAGGAGGAAAGAAACAGGGCCGCCAAAACAATTATACAGATCATGGGGAATCTGAACCCCAACCTCCGCGATGTGACTGATTTCAAACACAAACTTTGGGATCACCTTGTAATAATCGGAGATTTTGAACTTGAACTTGATGCACCCTATCCGGCTCCTGACAAGCAGAAGCTGGTTGAAAAGCCAAACCAGGTCCCCTATCACAACGGTGAAATAAGATATTCACACTACGGCCGTATAGTCCCCCTGCTTATTGATGCTGCTTCAGAAATGGAAGACGGCGAAGAGAAGGATTACCTCGTAACGCTGGTGCTGAACCAGATGAAAAAGGATTACCTCACATGGAACAAGGGCCAGGTTGCCGATGAACTGATAATAAGAGATCTTACTGATATTTCAAAGGGCAGACTGAAAGCCCCTGAAAACCTCAGGATGCTTGATGTTAGAGATCTGATAACTCCTCCGAAAGCCAAAGTTCAGTCCAGGTATCAGGGCAGGCCTCAGGACAAGTACAAGGGAAGGCCGGGCAACACGGGGAAAAAGAAATACAAAGCCGGGCACTGATGGGAACATTTGCAGTTACCGGGGGACGACGGCTCCACGGAGAGCTGCATCCCCAGGGCTCAAAGAACGAAGCGCTGCAGATCTTATGTGCCACCCTCCTCACTGATGAGAAGGTAACAATAGAGAATATCCCCGACATCAGGGATGTTAACAAACTCATTGAACTGCTTACCGGTCTCGGCGTCAGGTCACATAAGGAAGGGCCGGGGAAATGGACTTTCCAGGCTTCGGAGATAAATCCCGATTACCCCTCCACGGATTCATTCAGGGAACAGAGCAGCAGCCTCAGAGGTTCGGTGATGGTTGTCGGTCCTCTACTGGCGCGTTTCGGGAGGGCGATAATGCCTCAGCCGGGGGGAGACAAGATCGGACGCCGCAGGGTAGACACCCACTTCATTGGATTCAAAAAACTTGGTGCACACTTTGAATTTGTTGCCAGTGAAAACTGTTATCACGTAACTGCCAGGCATTTAAAGGGTAGTTATATGCACCTTGAAGAGGCTTCGGTCACCGGTACAGCAAATATTATTATGGCCGCAACGCTGGCTTCAGGCCGAACCACAATTTATAATGCAGCCTGCGAACCATACATACAACAGCTCTGCCGGATGCTGGTATCGATGGGTGCACGCATAACAGGTATAGGGTCAAACCTTGTTACTGTTGACGGCGTCACTTCGCTGGGCGGCTGTACTCACCGCATACTGCCTGACATGATCGAGATCGGATCATTCATCGGCATGGCCGCTATGACTGAATCAGAGATCACTGTCAGAAATGTCTCATACGAAAATCTCGGTATCATACCAGACACTTTCAAAAGGCTGGGAATAAAACTCCGGAGAAAGGACGATGATATATTTATCCCGGCGCAGAAGCATTACCAGATAGAGACATTCATCGACGGATCCATAATGACAATTTCCGATGCCATCTGGCCCGGGCTGACGCCGGACCTACTGAGCATCTTCCTGGTCATCGCCACACAGGCAAGGGGTTCCCTGCTGATACACCAGAAAATGTTCGAGAGCAGACTCTTTTTTGTCGATAAACTCATCGATATGGGTGCCGGCATAATCTTATGTGACCCGCACAGGGCGACTGTGATTGGCAATGACAGAAGGATAAAGCTTCGTGCTACCACGATGTCATCTCCTGATATCCGTGCGGGAGTGGCGCTTCTGATAGCCGCAATGTCAGCGGAGGGAACCAGTTATATTCATAACATCGAACAGATTGACAGGGGTTACCAGGAAATAGATAAACGACTAAACGCAATAGGTGCAGAAATAAAAAGAATATCATGAATATCTCAGCAGTTATTACTTATGACGCCCCGCTTCCGGCAGGGCATTATTCCCAGGCTATTCTGGCAGACAACATTATATTTGTTTCAGGGCAGCTGCCTGTTGTTCCCCTGACCGGAGACAGGGTTACCGGAGAAATCAGCGAGCAGACATACCAGGCACTTAACAATGTAAAGAGCATAGTTAAGGCTGCAGGCGGTGATCTGACCACAATCGTCCGTACAACAATCTACACAACCGATGTAAAAAACTGGGAGGAGATCAACAGGGTCTATGCTGACTTCTTCGGGCCCACACAGCCTGCAAGGTCCATCATAACTGTTGCAGCACTGCATCATGGTTTCATGATTGAAATCGAGGCAGTAGCATTCAAACTTTAATTGACACTTTGTCATGTTTGTAATTCTGGCCGGCTATTTGCTAAATGCCCGGTAGCTATAATTAATTTATCATGGTAAGAAAGAAGAGCCACGAAGAGGGACACGCCCAGGAAATGTCCGGAGAGAATATGCCTGATAGCCAAGGTTTTGCAGATACTTCAGACACAGAAAACAGGAACGATACCGAAGAGCAGGAGCAGTCAGGTATGACCGGTACAGCAGACGAAATAACTCAGAAACTGACAGAAATGCAGGACAAATATCTGCGTCTTTCCGCGGAATTTGACAATTACCGGAAGCGCACCCTGCGTGAGAAGATTGAGATGACAAAGATGGCAGGTGAATCAGTGCTGCAAAGTATCCTGCCTGTAATTGACGACTTCGACAGGGCAATGGTCTCGATTAATGAGACTGACGACTGCAATGCTGTAAAGGAAGGGATCTCGCTAATTTACAGCAAACTTTCAGACTTTCTCAGGCAGAATGGTGTAAAAGAAATGGAAGTACTGAACTCCCCTTTTGACAGTGACACGCATGAAGCAGTTACCAATGTGCCTGTTGCGGACGAATCGATGAAAGGCAAGGTGGTGCATGTAATCCAGAAAGGTTACGTAATGAATGAAAAAGTAATCCGCTTTCCCAAAGTAGTTGTTGGAGAGTGATTTTAAATCATAAACCATAAGATGTCCAAAAGAGACTATTACGAAGTCCTTGGAGTACCCAAGGGAGCCACCAAGGATGAGATAAAGAAGTCCTACCGGAAGCAGGCACTGAAGAATCATCCTGACAAGAATCCCGGCAACAAGGAGGCTGAGGAGAAATTCAAGGAGGCTGCCGAGGCATACGAGGTTCTGAGCAATGACGAGAAGAGAGCACGCTATGACCAGTTTGGTCATGCCGGGATGGGGAACAACATGGGCGGAGGTTTCGGCGGCGGAATGACAATGGATGATATTTTCTCTTCATTCGGTGACATTTTCGGCGATGCCTTCGGCGGAGGATTCAGCTCACGCAGCCGGGGCGGACGTTCACGCCATGTGAACAAAGGCACAAACCTGAGGCTGAAGGTCAAGCTGACTCTCGAGGAATTTGCAAAAGGTGCAGAGAAAAAGGTCAAGGTCTCAAAATATGTCGAGTGTAACACCTGCGGTGGTTCCGGAGCTGCAACACCGGCTGACGTGACAACCTGTCCGACCTGCAAGGGCACAGGCCAGACCACCAGGGTCATGAATACGATCCTCGGACAGATGCAGACCTCCGCTCCGTGCAACGTCTGCGGCGGAGAGGGCAAAGTGATAACGAAAAAATGTCATAAGTGCTACGGCGAAGGGATCACCCAGGCTGATGAGGTGATACCACTCAATATACCGGCAGGACTCTCTGCAGGTATGCAGCTCTCCGTCACCGGGAAAGGAAATGCTGCACGCCGCGGCGGTGTCAACGGTGACCTGATAATCGTAATTGACGAAGAACCTCATCCCGAGCTTATCAGGGAAGGCAATGACCTCATATACAATCTCTTCATTAGCATTCCCGACGCAATTCTCGGATCCAATGTCGAGATACCCACAATTGAAGGTAAAGTGAGGATCAAAATCGACCCCGGAACACAGGGAGGCAAGATATTAAGGCTGAGGGGAAAAGGACTTCCTGATGTAAACGGATACGGGAAAGGTGACCTGCTGGTTAATGTCAATGTGTGGATCCCGAAGAACCTTACAAGGGAAGAACAGAAAACTGTTGAACAGTACAGGAACTCTGCAACATTCGTTCCGAAACCGGATGCGGATGACAAGGGATTCTTCGACAGAGTCAAGAACTATTTCTCATAGGTTCCAGGCTGTTGTTTAACAGGGTTGATCCATGGTTTTCATGCGCATCAACCTTTTTTTATATATCTTTGGTTTCGTTTAACCTAACCCTGAATTGAACCATGTTATTTGAAGCCAGGAATGTAACCAAACGTTTTGCAACCCAGCTTGCCCTCGACGATGTCAGCATCAGCGTGCCGGCTCAGAGCATATTCGGTCTGCTGGGTCCTAACGGTGCCGGAAAGACCACCCTTATCCGGATAATAAACCAGATCACCGCTCCTGACAGCGGAAAAATATTTCTCAACGGGCAGCCGATGAAGCCCGAAGATGTTCTTAAAATCGGCTACCTGCCTGAAGAACGGGGACTATACAAAAAGATGAAGGTGGGCGAACAGGCTCTGTATCTTGCCCAGCTCAAGGGATTGAATCATGCGGAGGCAATGCGCCGCCTGAAGTACTGGTTCAAAAAACTGGAGATAACAGACTGGTGGGGAAAAAAGGTTGAAGAACTTTCGAAGGGAATGCAGCAGAAGGTCCAGTTCGTGACTACTGTACTCCACGAACCCAAGCTTCTTATCTTTGACGAGCCGTTCACAGGCTTCGACCCCATTAATGTCAACCAGATTAAAAATGAAATACTCTTTCTGCGAGAGAGGGGTGCAACAATTATCTTTTCGACTCATAACATGAGTTCCGTAGAAGAGCTGTGTGACAACATTACCCTTATCAACAAGGCCAAAACAATACTTGAGGGCCGCGTTGACACGATTCGCAGTGAATGGGCCGCAAGCGAATATGATGTTGTGATAGACGGAGAGGTGACCCCTGAGACAAACAGTCATTTTACAATACTGAGGTCATCATTCGAGCACGGCAAGAGTGTTATCAGACTCAAATCACAGGATGTGCGTGATCCTAATCTGATCATCAGGGCAATGGCTGCCTCAGGTCAGATAATTTCATTCAACCCCGCCCTGCCGTCGATGAATGACATTTTCATCAGGGTTGTAGAGGCAAAAAACAAAGAAGCACAGAAAAACTAAGCCATGAACAAGATATCAATCATCATACGGAGAGAATATTTAACCAGGGTCCGTAAGAAGTCATTTATAATAATGACCCTTCTTACGCCGCTGCTTATGGCTATGATATTTGTAGTCCCTGCCCTGGTAATGTCGAATGACGACAAGGACTTCAAGAAAATTGCGGTTATAGAGGACGGATCCGACCTTTTCAAAGGAGTGATCCCCAGCACCAAAGACGCTGAATTTGTATACATCACTGACCGAAACGTAAATGATCTCAAAAACAGTTTCGAACAGGAGGGATATTATGGAATCCTGTACATCTCACCGCAGGTAATAGACACACCCAACGCCATTCAGCTTATTTCCAAGAAGCAGCCCCCCATTGGTCTTCTTGACCATATCTCGGGATCACTTGAAAAAGAGATAGAAAAGCAGAAACTTCTGGCATATAATATCGAGAACCTCGATGAGATACTGAAGACAATAAACACAAGTGTCAAGATCCAGACAATAAAGATTGATGACACTGGAGTTGTCAAGGAGACAAGTACCGGAATAGCCATGGCTCTTGCATACATCAGCGGTTTCCTTATGTACATGCTTGTCTTTATGTTCGGGTCACAGGTAATGCGGGGCGTCATCGAGGAAAAAACCAGCCGTATCGTGGAGGTTATAATTTCCTCTGTCAAGCCCGTGCAGCTGATGATGGGAAAGATCATTGGTATTGCCCTTGTTGGTCTCACGCAGTTTACAATCTGGATACTTCTTACAGTTGCAATAGTATCTGTTGTCAAGACAAATGTCCTTTCAAAAGACACAATGGAGCAGATGCAGCAGCTGCCCCAGAGCCTTGCCCAGGCTGATCAGTCTATTCCCGGGGCTACTTCAGCAATGACTACTGATCAGCTGAGCGAGTTCGAGGAGCTTTTCGCCAGCGCAATGAACCAGCGCTGGGGACTGATTATATTCGCATTCGTCTTTTACTTCATCACGGGGTATCTTCTCTATGCTTCGCTATTCGCGGCCATTGGCTCTGCCGTGGACAATGAGACCGAGACCCAGCAATTCATGCTGCCTGTGACAATACCAATAATCCTCGGGCTGATCGTTGCCATGGGAACAATGCAGAACCCGGAAAGCTCCATTTCATTCTGGTTTTCGATAATACCCCTGACATCTCCGATAGTAATGGTGGCGCGAATTCCTTTCGACGTGCCTTACTGGGAAATAGCCCTTTCGATGGCGCTGATGCTTGTGACAATTATAGGCTGCATCTGGATGGCCGCAAGAATTTACCGGACTGGCATTCTGATGTACGGAAAGAAGACCTCATACCGTGAGATCTGGAAGTGGTTGACATACAAAGGATAAAACTGAATTAAACGATGCCGCGAATACTGGTTATTGATGACGAAAGATCAATAAGGAACACCCTTAAAGATGTTCTCGAGTACGAGAAGTACGAAATCGAGTCTGCCGAAGACGGGGCTAAAGGTCTGGAGCTCTTCGCACAGGGACCGTTTGACGTGGTGCTGTGTGACATAAAGATGGCCAAAATGGACGGCATTGAGGTTCTTCAGAAGCTCCTGGAGATATCCACCGATGTGCCGGTGATTATGATCTCAGGCCATGGCAACATTGATACAGCAGTTGATGCAATTAAGAAAGGGGCGTTCGATTTTCTTGAAAAACCCCTCGACCTGAACCGCCTGCTGATCACAATACGCAATGCCCTTGAAAGGGGGTCACTGATTACCCAGACCAAGGTCCTGAAGAAACAGGTCAGTAAAAAATTCGAGATAATCGGGAATTCGCAGCCCATTCTCCTTGTCAGGGAGATGATTGACAGGGTGGCTCCCACCGAAGCCCGTGTCCTCATTACTGGTTCAAACGGTACAGGAAAGGAACTGGTGGCGCACCAGATTCATGAGAAGAGCAACCGCTCAAAGGGACCCTTTGTGGAGGTCAACTGCGCGGCGATTCCCTCGGAGCTTATCGAAAGTGAACTCTTCGGACATGAAAAGGGATCATTTACGTCAGCCATTAAACAACGCATAGGGAAGTTTGAACAGGCCAACGGTGGAACTATCTTCCTCGACGAGGTGGGTGATATGAGCCTCGCGGCACAGGCAAAGGTGCTCAGAGCCCTGCAGGAGAACAAGATCACACGGGTGGGATCCGACAAGGACATTCATGTTGATGTCAGGGTGGTAGCCGCAACCAACAAAAACATAAAGGACGAGATAGACCGCAACAACTTCCGTGAAGATCTGTACCACAGGTTGAGTGTGATACTTATACACGTGCCTACACTGAATGACAGGTCAGACGATATTCCTCTCCTGGCAGACTACTTCAACACTCTGATCTGCGGCGAATACGGCATGGGAAAGAAAAAGATAAAGCCTGATGCAATTACTGAACTTCAGAAAATCAAATGGACAGGTAATATCAGGGAATTCAGGAATGTACTCGAGAGACTTATAATTCTCTGCTCTGATGAAATCACCGGGAAAGATGTTGTGACATATGCACATCCTGTTTCAGGTTTTAACTCTTAATGATGAAAAGATTCTCAGTAATTGTTCCCGCCGTTGTTCTTGTCTTCCTGATGCTTGCCGGCTGTGAAGGGGGTCAAAACAAGGGGATGCCCGTATCATTCAATGACAACTGGCAGTTCATAAGGCAGGACAGTTCGAACAGCGAGAACATCCTTCCCGGTAATATTGCCAATCATAAATGGGAGGAGGTGACTCTGCCTCACACTGCTTTCATTGAACCGGCGGTTGTATCAGGAACCCAATGGACGGGCATCTGCTGGTACAGGAAGATGCTGAAGGCCGAGAAGAAACTCAGGCACAGGCAAACTGCCCTGCTTTTCGACGGGGCTATGCATGATGCCATTATTTACCTTAACGGGGTTGAGATTTCGAGACATACAGGCGGCTATCTTCCCTTCTTTGTGGATCTTTCCAATGATCTCAGATTCGGTGAAGAGAATGAAATACTTGTCAGGCTTGACAACCGTGAGAATCCGCAGATACCTCCTGGAAAACCGTTATCAGAACTTGACTTTCTTTACTTCAGCGGGTTGTACCGTAATGTCAGCCTTACAATCAAGGACCGGTTGCATATCACGAATGCGATGGAGGCGGACACGCTTCTTGGCGGCGGCGTCATTGCCGGCTTCAGGGATGTCAGCGCTGACTCAGCCACTGTCATTGTATCGGCACTGGTGCAGAATGACGATAAGACACCACGCTCATTCGCACTGAGCAATACGCTGTATGATGCAGCCGGCAATGACGCCGCCGCTGCAACGTCTGAAATGATTGAGATGGAACCCGGCGAACACAGGCGCATAACCATGGAGATAAAGGTTTTAAATCCTGCCCTGTGGTCTCCTCAGAAGCCTTTTATGTACCTTCTCTCTACTGAAATTCTCTCGGGAAACAGTACAATTGACAGAAATGAGACACAGATAGGCATCCGGACTGTTGAAATAACCCCCGGCGATGGATTACTCATAAACGGTGAACAGATTCTGCTAACAGGCACCAACAGGCACCAGGAATACCCCTATATCGGATATGCCCTGTCTGACAACGCAAATTACCGTGATGCTAATAAGATCAGGGAAGCCGGATTCAATCTGGTGCGCTGTTCTCACTACCCGCAGGCACCTGCCTTCCTTGATGCCTGCGATGAGCTCGGCATCCTTGTGATGAATTCAATTCCCGGCTGGCAGTTCATCGGCGACTCTCTTTTCCGGGAGGCTTCGGTGAATGATACCCGCCAGATGTGCCGTCGTGACAGAAACCATCCCTCCGTAGTGTTGTGGGAATCATCGCTCAATGAGACCTGGATGCCTTATGACTTTCTCAATACGCTTCACCGGACTGTAAAAAGGGAACTGCCTTACGGAAACAACTATACCGCCAGCTGGATGGATACAATTTGTGATGTGTTTATCCCGGCACGGCAGCATGCAAAAGCACCTGATTACTGGAAGACCTATTCAAAGAATAAACCGATCTTCATTGCTGAGTATGGCGACTGGGAATATTATGCGAACAATGCAGGCTTCAGCCAGACTGAATTTAAGGATCTTGCTCCTGAAGCCCGCAGCTCCAGGCAGCTCCGCGGTGCAGGTGAGAGAGCCCTGCTTCAGCAGGCATTCAACTACCAGGAATCGCACAATGACAACCTGTACGGCCCGGCCTTCGGCGATGCAAACTGGCTCATCTTCGATTACAACCGCGGGTATGCACCCGATATAGAATCGTCAGGCATCATGGATATCTTCAGGCTGCCAAAGTTCGCTTACTGGTTCTACAAAAGCCAGTCGGAGCTGAACCCGGTATGCTTCCTGGCCTCTTACAACAGCAACCCGTCACCCGATAATACTGTCAGGGTATTCAGCAATGCCGACACGGTTTTGCTCTACCGTAATGATACTCTGGTGGCAAAACAGGGACCCGACCGTAATCCGAATACTGTAAACCTGCCCCACCCTCCGTTTACATTCACCACTGACGGGTACAAACCCGGCACCCTCAGGGCAGTGGGTTTGCACAATGGACCTGGAATATGCTGTTCATACCGTGACCACACCTGGACCCCCTTCTGCAATAAGGCTCTCTGTGGACCTGAGCAACAAGCCGCTGCGCGCCGACGGTTCTGATGCTGTGTTTGTATATGCCACTCTCGTGGATTCTCTTGATAACCCGGTACATTCAGCTGACTCGCTGATAGAATTCTCTGTGCGTGGCGATGCGGTACTGATTGGAGACAATCCGGCAAAAGCCGAAGCCGGCATTGCCGCAATTCTGCTCAAAGCCGGTACAAACCCGGGGAAAGTCATGATCAGCGCCCGTTCGGGTTCACTTGCCGGAGCTGAACTGATGGCCGAAACCAAAAAATAGCAATTTGTCAGAGCAATGAAAAAAAGAGGAAGGGAATCTACCCCTCACGTAGGTATTTACGGAAGACGAAATAACGGCAAGAGCAGCCTGATAAATGCTCTGTCAGGACAGGATATTGCAATTGTCTCGGAGCATCCCGGCACTACAACAGACCCGGTTAAGAAGTCGTTTGAGATTGTCGATTACGGCCCTGTGGTGCTTGTGGATACTGCCGGCATTGATGATGCCGGAGACCTCGGCAACAAAAGAGTCGAAAAAACCCTGAAGTCAATTGACCAGGTTGACATGGCTCTGATAATAGTGACAGATAACCTGTGGGGGGAATGGGAGGAAAACCTGGTCTTGCGGTTTGACGATGAGGACCTTCCCTACCTGATTGTTCATACCAAAGCTGACATCTGCAGTCCTGAAGCTGACTTCATCAGCCTGATAAAGGAAAAGACCGGGCATGACCTTATCAGCTTTTCGGCAACGACACGCAGCAATCTTGATCTGCTCATAGAAAACATCAGGAATACAATCCCTGAACGGTCCATGGCATTCCCTTCGCTGTTCGGTGACATAATCAGTCCTGATGACCTTGTGCTGCTGGTGACCCCTGTTGATGCGGAGGCCCCGGCGGGAAGGATGATCCTCCCTCAGATGCAGGCGGTTCGTGATGTGCTTGACAACAAGGCTGTCGCCATTGTAACTACCGAATTCAGAATAAGGGAGTTTCTGCAACGGACAGGCATCAAACCCGTGCTGGTTGTGACTGATTCACAGGCTTTTGAAAAGGTAAGGGCACAAATCCCTGAGGATATGCCGTTGACGGGATTTTCTATAGTTCTGGCCAGGCAGAAGGGGGATTTTGAAAACTATCTTCTGGGTACACCAAAAATAAGCGAACTGAAAGAGGGTGACCGTATTCTTATACTCGAATCATGCACGCACCAGATAGCCTGTGATGATATCGGACGGGCGAAAATACCGGCCTGGATGCAAAAGTTCACCGGAAAAAAACTCAGCTTCGATGTAGTCTCAGGACTGGGGTCACTGCAGCGTCCGATCACCGATTATGCAATGGTTGTACAGTGCGGCGGATGCATGATAACGCACAGGCAGATTAAGGCACGGCTTCGTGATGCAGTCCGCGCAGGGATACCGGTAACAAATTACGGCATGGCGATTGCCTGGATGCACGGTATCTATGACAGGGCCATTGCTCCTTTTGCTGCAAAGAGGTGACCGCTTAAAAGCGGAAATAGATAAAGGGCTGAACAACACCTGACCCCACCTTGTAAAGCAACAGGCAGACTCCTATTACTATAATGAATTTTACAGCCAGAGGGAGCCTGATGAACAGCCCTCGGTATGACTCCTTCACTGTCACAGGGAGAAAATGAAACAGGTAACCTGAAAGGATAAGGATAATGACCGGAAGGTAGGCTGCTATCACTATGCCGTATTCGCCAGGACTGAAATAGTTGAATATCTGCGACAGCATCAGGGTGGCATTATCCATTGATTCGGCCCTGAAAAGTATCCAGGCAAAGGTCACAAAATTAAATGTCACAAAAATACCGGCAAGACGTGCCACGTAGGTTTGCCTTTTGAATCCGGAGAATATCTTCTGCCATATCTTGTTAATTATCAGCGCACCGCCGTGAAGACCACCCCAGAGCACAAATCTGAGCGCTGCCCCGTGCCATAGCCCTCCCAGCACCATTGTGATCATCAGGTTGATACCAGTGCGGATGCTTCCCTTCCTGCTTCCGCCAAGAGGTATGTAAAGGTAATCCTTCAGCCATCTTGAAAGAGAAATGTGCCATCTCTTCCAGAAATCGGAAATATTCGATGCCTTGTACGGAGAGTTGAAGTTGAGTGGCAGCTTGAACCCAAGAAGCAATGCAGCACCTATGGCGATATCCGTATAACCAGAGAAATCGCAGTAGATCTGAAGCCCGTAGCCGTAAACCGCCATCAGATTCTCAAAACCCGAGTACATTGCAGGCATGTCAAATACCCTGTCAACAAACCCTGCCGAAATGAAATCAGAAATGACCATTTTCTTTATTAATCCCTGGAGGATCAGAAAGACACCGTGTCCGAATTCATTCTTCGTGACTGTATAATCTCCCTTCATCTGGGGTATAAACTCTGAGGCTCTTACAATAGGGCCTGCCACCAGTTGCGGAAAGAAGGTGAGGTAAAACGAAAAATCGATAAAACTGTTTACCGGGGCGATCCGGCCCCGGTAAACATCGATGCTGTAACTCAGAGCCTGAAAAGAAAAAAAGGAGATGCCAACCGGCAGTACTATCTGTGATATATCGAAGGCAGTGCCAAACAGTGAGTTTGACATTGCCGAAAAAATATCGTAGGTCCTGAATGAAGTGCCCAGTATCGAATTGATACTCTCTGTAAAAAATCCGGCATATTTGAAATACGAGAGAAGCCCCAGCAGGACAATTATGTTAAATGTAAGCCAGAACCTCTTCATGCCCTTGCCTGCTGCCCTGCCGGTAAATATGGCAGTAAAATATGTAACAGTGCTTGTGAATAAAAGCAGAACGAAGAAGAGTCCGCCGGCCTTGTAGTAAAAGTATACGCTCACAAGCAGCAGCCAGGTATGGCACATCTGTCTTCTCTTTCTCAGCAGGACAAAACCAGCCATTACGACCAGGAAAAAAATCCAGAATACCGGGGTTGTAAAGATGAATGACTGCTGCGGATTGTATTTCAGGCGGGAAAGGAAACCGGAGCGCCCTGTATTCTCCCCGGATGTCACAGGCACCGTTGCAGCAGTAGTCAGTGCCCGCCACTGCTTTCACCGATTCTGCGGTTGTTACCTCTGCTTCAGCCGCCGTATCTGTTGTCTCAGCTGTGGCTGTTGCTTCGTCAGCCGGCAATACTGACTTCGGTATGAACAGGGCTGAGTAAATCCTTGAGGCAATTGTATCAGCTCCGGCGTTTGACAGGTGTGTATAATCCTTTGAAGCGAGTGCCGGAACATGATCATGCCATTTAACGATGGAGCCTTCGCCGCCCATTGTCTCCCATGCATCCCAGAATACTGTACCGGTGCGCTCGGCTGCCCTTCTCTGAGCATCCCTGATGGCAGGAATGTTCCTGTAGGTTGTGAGTGTGTCACCCTTCTTCTGAGCCATGTCTGTCAGGCTCATAAGGACAACAGGTACCCCACCCGAAGCTTCTCTGAGATATTCAATCTGTCTTACGAGTCCCTCTTCATAATAATTGTATTCACTTCTTACATTTTTGACAACATTCAAACCGTACTGCATTACAATAAGGTCTGGATCAAGTTTTGCGAGGGTCTCACTGAAGGCTTTCCCGTCAGTCATTACAAACTCAAGCCCTGCGCTGCCCCGAACCGGGATATTGTCAATCACAATACCGGTATCGCTTTCAAGGCTCAGGGCATAAATGTCAGGTGATATTTTTCCGCTGAATTCGACTGTAAGGTCGGAGATGCTGCTTAATGGAGTATTGTATTCGAACGGGCCGGTTCCTTTTTCAAGCACTGTGAAAGCCACCGGTTCGCTGCCGGCATAAATGCTGACTCGCGTCGTATCACTGCTGTTACCGTAGAGTATTCTGAGCCTGTCATACCGTGACACTGCATCGTCGGCGCCCGGCACGGCCGATATCCTTACGCTGGCTTTGGAGACAGATAGAGGAGTGTCACCCACCCTGGTGAAACGGGATACTGAAAGCATCGGACCGAGACTGTTATGAGGCAGTATCCCCTTTTTATAGTCAAGGAGTGTATAACGTGTCCAGTTGGATGAGGGTTTCACAACGAAGGAGCGGGTGTACAGAACAGGCATTACCGGCGATATCATTCCGGGGCCGCTGCCTCCCCCGTTGGCCCTCATCAGCTTTCGAAGCCGCGAGGTTATCCTGTCACCTTCAAGCTGCGAATCACCGTAAAATATGATCCTGACCTGCCTGCCTGCTGCCAGCGAATCTCTGACAGCATCTCCGGGATAAAGGATGGCGGCTGGTACAGTATCTGCAGGTGCTGACCCTGTTTGAACCGAATCAGCGGCGGGCTTTAGTTCAACCGTATCGCTTACTGTAACGGATGTCGTGTCAACACTCTCACGAAATAATAAATGAGTGTTAAGAACTTTCTCAGGGTTCACCAGAATGGCGAGAAGAGAAAGAACCAGTACAACGGCAAGTAGAAACAGGAAAATCCGTCCCGGACGCATATACTTATAAATCAGCTTTTTCTTCTAATTTTCAGTTTCTGTCCCACCTGTATCTTCGACCCATCTGACATGTTGTTCAGTCTGAGGATATCAGTTGCAGTTATGCCCTCAAATTTTTTGGCGATATCCCACACCGTATCTCCGTTCCTGACAGTATAATACTCATAGCCTGTTTCGGCAAGTGAGGAAGTTGAAGCAGCAACGCTTTCAGATCCTGTGGAGGCTGAAGAGACTACTTTTCCAACCATTTTCTGCTTTTCAGCAAAACTCATCGTGTTAATCTGGCTGCAGAGGTCCGCCCTTCTGGGATCGACATATACTGAAAGCTTCTGTCCCACACGGATTGTATTCTTGTAAATATTGTTCCAGAACCTCAGGTCAGAGAGACCCACACCGTACCATTCAGAAATGAAACCCAGGTTATCACCGTCCCTTACTTCGTAGATCAGTTTTGTCTTTCCCTTCACGTCTGGCGGAATGAATGCCGACTGTGTTGGAGCTGACGTCTGGTTGACTGTGGTAAGATACTGTTCCCTGTTGTAGTTGGTGATAGTATCTGTAAGCGAAATAAAATCCCCGAGACGGTCGACGGGAAGGGTTATTGACTGAGGTTTGCTTCTTCCCGGGACAAAACCTGTACGGTACTGCGGGTTCAGGGCTTTCAGCTCTTCAAGCGGCAGCTCGAGAACCGATGATATCTGCATAAGATGTATATCATGCGAGACAACTACAGTATCCACCGCAAGAGGCAGGTTGATCGGAACAGGAACAATATTGTGTTCACGGTAATAATTCATTGCATATGTTGCAGCTACAAACTGGGGGATGTAACCCCGGGTCTCCCGCGGAAGCCTGTAGTAAATCTCCCAGTAGTCTTTCCGGTTTCCTGATCTCCTTATTGCTTTGTTGACATTGCCGGGTCCGCAGTTATATGCCGCTATGACCAGGATCCAGTCATGATAGATACCGTAAAGGTCTCTGAGGTATTTTGCCGCTGCGTGAGTCGATTTGACAGGGTCACGCCTCTCGTCAACAACCGAATTGATTGTGAGTCCGTACATCCTCCCTGTGCTGTACATGAACTGCCACAGTCCGGTAGCTCCTACCCTGCTGACTGCAATTGGATTAAAGGCTGACTCTATTACGGCCATGTATTTCAGTTCCACAGGCAGACCGTATGAATCGAAAATATCCTCAATCATCGGGAAATAATAATCCTGCAGTCCAAGCATAACCCTGAACTGCTCCATCTTTCTTTCAGTATAAACATGGATATGATTACGGATTATATTGTTGTAGGGGAGTCTGATAAGGGAATTTATCCTGCCGAGACGGTCGATATAGACAGAGTCGGAGAACTCTGCAATTACGGGATCTGAAGGTGTGATACCCCCTTCCAGGACTGACATTTGGATAAACCAGTTATTGAGAAGGCTGTCAAGGTCACGCTCAATCCGTTCGGTGGAATCGTCATTTCTTATTATTATAGTATCATTCACGGCGCTTAAAGCAGCCGGGAACAACAGGATAAGTGCAAAGGCAAAAAGCAACTTTCTGATATTCATAGTCATATTTTCAAAAGTTTTTTACAAGTTTAAACGTGACGCCTGGGGCAAGTCCTTTAGCGCTGAGAACTACAGGTGCTACAGTAGCATTAAGGTCGTCGCTGATATCATAGTCGAAGAGGCTTGCATCGACGTTGGCGTCAATAATTGTCACAAGGTACCAGGCAACAATGCCGATGTAGGAAAGATCACGGTATTTACGGTAATAGTCCACCCCGTTCGACAGCTGGGTTCTGACCCATCCGGCTGTGGATGGATTATGGGTGGTTGGGTGCAGCACCGGGTCATACTCCTCGGGGTCCAGTTTTTCAAATCCCGGTATGTCAAGATAGCTGTCAGTTTCCGGGACAAGGTCAGTGAAATCCTGGTAACCCCCTATAAACTGATTATAACTGCTTGTATTTATTGACACAAAGTAGACAAGAGCCCCAAATCCGCCGTAGACGATCGGTACTTTCCAGTAAGCCCTGTTGTATATCTGTCCCAGTCCGGGAAGGGCGGCGGCATACATCGTAGCTTTTACAGGTGTAAGTGTGTGAACTTTCTTCCTGGCTGGTGCAACGGGAATTGTATCCTGCGACTGTGCGGCAAAGGTTGCCGTACAGAAGAAGAATACCAGAACCACTATCTTAATCAACAGATTCAAAGGGCAAAAGCGTTTGCGTTTGCCGGTAAAGATAATTATTTAACCGTTCAATTTGTCCAGCAGCCCGATTATGCGCTCCATCTCGTCACTGTTACCGAACGGGATTACAATTTTGCCCCGCCCCTTTTCATTGATACGGAACTGCACCTCTGCGCCAAACAGTTTTGTAAGCTGGTCTGAAAGCTCCTCATATTCCCTTGTGATCTTCTTTCTTTTATCGGTTTTTGAAGGGTCTTTTGAAGCTTCGGTCTGAATATGCCTCACCAGATCCTCGGTAGCCCTGACTGAAAGGTCCTCCTCAATAATATGGTAGAAGACATTGATCTGTTTCTGGGGATCTTCGATGTTTACAAGTGTCCTGGCATGTCCCATTGACAGGTTCTTATTCCTGATTCCCAGCTGAATCTCAGCCGGCAGGCGAAGCAACCTGAGGTAGTTTGATACTGTCGAGCGCTGTTTGCCAACCCGGTCACTGAGTTGTTCCTGGGTAAGGCTGCATTCTTCTATCAGCCTCTGGTAGCTTATTGCAACTTCCACGGCATCAAGGTCTTCACGCTGGATGTTCTCGACGAGGGCCATCTCAAGCATTGCAGTGTCATCGGCCGTGCGAATATATGCCGGCACATGGGTAAGTCCTGCCATTCGTGCAGCTCTCAGCCTTCGTTCACCGGCAATGAGCTGAAAACGGCCGTCGCCAGTCTCCCTGACAGTCAGAGGCTGAACGATGCCCACCTGCCGGATCGATGCAGCCAGTTCCTCGAGGGCCTGGGCGTCAAAACGCGAACGGGGCTGAAAGGGATTGTTATCAATTGAATTGATATCTATCTGGAGGTTTGCTTCAACCTTCCTGTCAAGAACTTCCTTCTCAACTCCGTCGATAAGGGCTCCGAGACCCTTTCCCAATGCGCTCTTCCTGGGTGTATTCATATTTAACTCAGCAGATTGTTAATTCTTCTGTTTTGCCTCAATCCTTTCAAGCAGCTCGCGTGCAAGGTTAAGATAGTTGACGGTACCTCTTGATTCGGCATCGTAAAGCAGGGCCGGCTGCCCGTAGCTGGGAGCCTCTGAGAGTTTGACATTGCGCTGGATAATTGTGTTGAAGACCATCTGCTGAAAGTGGCGTGTAACCTCTTCCACAACCTGGTTTGCAAGCCTTAGCCGCGAGTCGTACATTGTGAGGAGAAATCCCTCGATCTCCAGCGCCGGATTCAGATTGGTCTGGATGATCTTTATAGTGTTCAGCAGCTTACCAAGCCCCTCGAGGGCAAAATACTCGCACTGTACCGGTATTATCACCGAATCGGATGCCGTGAGGGCATTGACTGTAAGGAGACCCAGCGAGGGAGAACAGTCGATAAGTATATAATCATACTCTTCAGAAATGGTTGCAAGCACCTTCTTGAGAATCTTCTCGCGTTCAGGTCTGTCGAGCATCTCTATTTCCGCCCCCACGAGATCAATGTTTGAAGGTATTATCGACAGGTTATCAAGGTTGCAGCCAAGAACTGCACTGCGCGGATCGACACCGTCAATAAGACAGTCATAGATTGTCTCTTTAACCTGTTTGGAGTCGATCCCTACTCCTGATGTGGCGTTTGCCTGCGGATCAGAATCTACTATCAGCACCTTCTTCTCAAGTGCCGCCAGGCTCGCCGCCAGGTTAATTGCCGTGGTGGTTTTCCCTACTCCTCCCTTTTGATTTGCAAGCGCAATTATCCTTCCCATATCTTTCCTTATCAGTTATTTTGTGAGCTCCAAATTTACTATTTATGCCCTTCGCAGGCTTCCCGGGGCAGTTTGTAATTGTAAACATTTCCTTTGGGGTTATTAACATGTTTTCAACATGAGATTCTGTCTTCAGCCTTAGTTCAGGCTGAGGTACGGGAACAATCCGGGGCCGGCCGGCCTCCTGATCAGGAAGATACGACAGCAGGTGAGCGATGATCAGTTCCGGCCCTGAGGAATAACAGCAATCTCGAAGAGCCTGGGCCAGTATTTTCCGGTTACAAAAATTCTTTTGTCAGTTGCATCCCAGGCAATGCCGTTCAGCACATCGGTGGCAGGACCACGGTCCTCACGCGGGAGGAGGTTACCGAGGTCAATGTAGCCGGTCACTTTCCCGGTCAGCGGATCAATGCGTGCTATCCGGTCAGTCTGCCAGATATTTGCCCACAGCTCCCCGTCTATAATCTCGAGCTCATTGAGGTTTTCGACCTTCCCCTTATTGTCCCACACCTCCACTGACGAGAGAACATTGAAGTCCGCATCCAGGAAACGTGATGACGTTTGTGCCGTCACTCATTACCAGCCTGTCTCCCAATGTAGTCAGACCCCAGCCCTGTGTCTGGTAGTAAATCTTGTTTACAAGACTGAAGGTCGCCAGGTCATACACAAACCCTACCCTGGTGGTCCAGGTAAGCTGGAAAATCCTGTCACCCAGAATGGCTATTCCCTCACCGAAGAAAGCAGATTCGAGGTTTACCTGACTCATGACTTTTCCTGACTCCGGATCTGTCTTGCGCAGTGATGATTCTCCCTGCTGACCGGTACCCTCATAAAGATACCCGGCATGCCAGACAAGACCCTGTGTATAGGCACCCTTGTCATGAGGATAAGATTTTATCACTCTGTATCGGTAGAGTGCAGGAGTAATATCAGACAACAGTGAGACGAAGAGTGTCACTGTATGAGGCTTTGAACCGGAGGAGAAAGCCACAGCCTTCATTGCCATCCTTCCGGGGAGGCCGGTAGGAGCAACTTCAACAGTGGCTGGCAGTGAAGTAACTGTACTTATCCTTGTGCCTCCAACCCATAACTGGACAGAGTCGGTCCTGTCATTCCCTGCCGCCCTGGCAACTGAGAAGACTATTTTTTCAGCGCATGAGAATGATTCGTTGTCAGCAGGTGAGAGTATCTCTATAAGTCTGCGGACCGGCACGGATGGAGGCGTCGGCTTCCTTTTCAGGATCCGGCAGCTGCCTTCTTGCCTGAGGACCCTGAACATGAGATGATTGCCGTCACCAGCAGTATAGTAAAAAAGATGTAAACGGTATCTCTCTTCATTGCCGGGCATTATTTATTTCCAAAAAGACTAAACCGTTTCTTTTTGATTGCCTTCATTGCCTCTGCTTCCCTGGCAGACCAGGGATCTATAATATTAAGGACCTCCCCCCACCCGGGAAATCCGCCGACATTTTTATCATCAATGAAAATGTCTGCATTTACCTTTCTCGGTGTCTCGGCATCCCATTTTTCCTCGGGATAGTTACGGTTGACGGCATAAAACTCAATGCCGTTTGCAAGGCAGTATTCAACTGCCTCCGTAAGTTCCTTCCCGCTGCGGAAAGTCCAGAGTATCAGCAACGCACCACGTTTCTGAAGCTCCCTGAGGGTAATAAAGGCAAAGAGTACTTCCTTTCCGATGGCCGGGTACTCGTGCTCAACGATTGTACCATCAAAGTCCACCGCTATTTTTATGTTTGTCAGGTCTCGCATAATATCTGATGCAAAAATAAACAATTATCACAGGCATATGCAACAACTGACGTCTAATTGCTGAACCGGTTCAGCGCCTGTTTCCTCTAATGTTGTAATTTAGCAGGCGCAGTTCAAGTAAAACATTATGAAAAAATATATCCCAAACTCCCTAACACTTCTCAATCTGGTATCAGGCTTTATTGCAACCATCTTTGCTACAAGAGGTTATATAGAGCAGGCCTGTTTTTTCATAATGGCAGGGATGCTCCTTGACTTTTCTGACGGCTTTGCAGCAAGATTACTGAAAGCCTATTCGGATATCGGCAGGGATCTTGACAGCCTGGCTGATGTAGTCACTTTCGGGGTGGCACCGGGAGCTGTCATCTGGTTTCTTCTCACCGGCAGCGGGGTGGCGGATTTGCCTGCTATTGCAATCTCTTCACTTATTCCTGCTGCATCCGCCTTGCGCCTGGCAAAATTCAACAATGACACTGAACAGAGCACCTCCTTCAAGGGAATGGCAACCCCTGCCAGTGCTTTCACAGTAGTGGCATTCGTTATAGCCTCCCGGTATACAGACCGTCAGATTTTCGACACACTTGCAGGATCAGCCTGGTTTGCAGGTGGACTATCTCTCTTTCTTGCGGTGATGATGCTTTTGAACACCCGGATGTTCTCACTCAAGTTCTCCCACCTGAAGTACAGGGGCAATGAAGAGAGGTACATATTTGCAGGCGTCAGCCTTTTGCTGGTAGTAATACTGGGACTGGCTGCACTGCCGCTAATAATGATTTCATATATCCTTATCTCACTGATTTTTGCTGCGTTCAGTCATCAGGAGACAACTGTCTGAACGGGAAATCAATATTTGTGTCCGGCTTCTGCCATCTCGGCAGCTGTTATCTTCTTACGGTTCAACGCTCTCCAGGCAATCCAGATATAGATCAGAATAAACGGGATGGAGAATGATATATAGAACATTGTCTTAAGGGTAAACATGCTGGAAGAAGAATTCACCAGTGTCAGGGAGCTCTGAAGATCGGCAGAGGAGGGGTAAAATGCAGAACCTCCGAAACCTGCAATGAAGAAGAGCGCCATTACCACCGCCACGGTTCCGGGACCTGCATACCATATTGCTTTGCCTGAGTTACCGAAAATACCATGATAAAGTGACAGGAGCACCAGCAACAACCCCTCCGGCAAAGAGAATCAGTATGCCTGTCCGCGATAAAAGCACATTCAGATAATGATGCTTCACAAGTGATATTTCTCCGGTTGTGCTGTCAGCCATATATCCTTTTCCGGCAAGCAAAAATCCTGTAAATGCCAGAAAGAAGACAAGAAAAGGCACAGAATTTAGTTTCAGAGCCTTCTTTATCCGCATTAATAGTTCGTCCTCGTCGATGCTGTTTGCCAGGTACATCAGCCCCAGTATCCTTGCAAGGAAAAGGACGGCAAGACCAAGGAACCAGTTGACAGGATTAGCCAGTGCCTCGAGACCGTGCCATTCCGTGCCCCATGTGACGCGGTTGAAAAGATCAAGGGAAAAGTCGGAGCCGGTAAAGAATGTTGCCACAGCTGTTCCAATCAGGAACGGACCCAGGCACCCGTTGACAAAGAGGAACCCGTCATAAGTCCTTGTCCCGAAGACATTCGATGGTTTGGATCTGAACTCATAGGCTACTGCCTGTATAATAAAGCTGAAGAGTATCGCCATCCATACCCAGTAAGCGCCACCGAAGCTGGTGGCATAGAAGAGCGGGAATGATGCAAAGAATGCTCCCCCGAAGGTGACCAGGGTTGTGAATGTGAACTCCCATTTGCGACCCAGGGAGTTGACAATCATTGTCCGCTGAATATCCGACCGGGGGAGGGTGAAGACAAACGTCTGCCCACCCTGCACAAACATCAGGAAAACAAGCAGGCCGGCGAGAAGTGATATAATTATCCACCAGTAATCCTGCAGAAAAGCGTGTGATATAAGTGCTGTCATTTTTCTTCCTCCTGATGTTTTGGTCCGTTTTTGATCTGTCTGATCATTATTGAAATCTCGGCTGTAAGCAGGGCGGTGAAACAGGACTGCAAAAAGAAAGAAGGTAACCTGCACTGACCCCGTGCTTATATTAGAGACGGCTACATGAACAGGCATAAGATTCTGTATTATCCACGGCTGGCGTCCCATTTCGGTCACTACCCAGCCAAGCTCGCTTGCCAGATATGCAAGGGGTATGCAGAAAAATGCCAGCCAGAGGAACCACCGCCTGCGTTCCAGCTGGTCGCGGTTGTATAGAAAGAGGGCAATTGCAAAAAGAGCAATGAAAAGGAATCCCAGCCCCACCATCACGCGGAAACTGTAGAAGATAAGCGGTACCGCCGGAATGACCTGCCATGGATGTGTGAAATAAGAGTACCCGAAGTACTTAAAATAGTTGTCAATGAAGTCTTTATCGGCAAATTTCGCTTCCAGGGAAGCCAGTGATTCCCTGTCTCCCAGCTCTTTGGCCATTTTAAAGTCAATAAGC
The DNA here is from genome assembly GCA_963736735.1 of uncultured Bacteroidales bacterium. Taxonomy (GTDB): domain Bacteria; phylum Bacteroidota; class Bacteroidia; order Bacteroidales; family VadinHA17; genus SR-FBR-E99. The sequence continues at coordinate 216,966 of CAVTPX010000008.1, forward strand.
ACCTGCCGTGCATACTTGCCCCGTTCTATCATCTCGCTGACTGACAGGATTCCTTTCTCCGGATTACCGTTAATCAGGTCTTTCATTCCCGGTACATACCCGTCAGGGTTTCCGGTGGTCATAACAGAAAGGAGTCCCGGAATCTGAATCTTCATTTTGGTGTCATAAACTCCTTTCTCTCCAAGCTTCTCACCGCTTCCGGAAAGAGCACCTATGACAGTCAGTCCAGCGTTACTCTGCCCCTCATACAGTGCTTCCATTGCTGCAAACTTAACTGGCTGAACCTTTGAAATGGTTCTGGCAGAACTGTCGCCGGTCATTGCAACAAGCAGCGATGACGCCAGTCCGAATATGCCGGCAATGTAAATACTTTTCCTGGCAAGGATTTCCTCCCTGCGGTGAAGCAGGAACCATGCGCTGATCCCCACTACGAACACAGAGGCAAGCACAAAACCTGAAGTGACAGTATGGGTAAACTTGTCAATGGCTACCGGATTGAATACAACCTCACTGAAACTGTTCATCTCATTTCGGGCAGTATCAGGATTGAATATCATTCCCACAGGGTTCTCCATCCACGCATTTGCAACCAGAATCCAGAGGGCGGAAAGGTTCGCTCCTATGGCGACGAGCCAGGTGGATGCCAGGTGGAACTTTTTGCTGACCTTGTTCCATCCGAAGAACATTACGGCGACAAATGTCGATTCAAGGAAGAATGCCAGAATCCCCTCCACGGCAAGGGGAGCACCGAAAATGTCGCCCACAAACCATGAATAATTTGACCAGTTCGTGCCGAACTCGAACTCGAGGATTATTCCGGTTGCCACTCCTATGGCGAAGTTGATGCCGAAGAGGGTCATCCAGAATTTTGTGATCCTCTTCCATTCCTCGTCTCCGGTGCGGACATAGGCTGTCTCCATGAAGGCAAGAATAAAGGAGAGCCCGAGGGTGAGAGGCACAAAAAGCCAGTGATATATGGCCGTCAGGGCGAACTGAGCCCTTGACCAGTTTACAAGGGAGAGATCAATATTTTCAATCATCTGTTTATTTATTTCCTGTTAACTGTTCAATTACATAGTCACTTCGTTCCTCATCTGAATCAAAATTTGTTTTGAGAAAGTCTGGAAAGAAAAAGAGTTTGAGAATCAGAAACATAATTATAAGCTTGACAATTATGATAAGCCATGCCCTCCGGCCCCACCATGACATTGACCTGAATCCGTCATAATAAAAGCGGAATATATTACTCGCTGTCGCTGAAAACTTTGTCATCACTTTCATCTTTGAACTCCTCATCAAGACCTGAGGTGATTTTTTTAACAGTACTGAAATTATAAAAGAATTCCCTGGCCAGTACCCTCAGTACTGTATATGCCGGGATAGCCAGAATCATTCCGGGAATACCTGCAAAGTTGCCTGCAGCAAGTATTACAACGAAGACTTCGAGGGGGTGAGCACTGACACTGCGCGAATAAATCATGGGCTGCAGTATATTATTGTCTATCAGCTGCGCCGAAGCGATTACAATACACATGTATACTATCAGCATCCCGATGTCAGGAAGGCCTCCTGCAGTGAGTGATGTGGCGATACCCATAACCACAACTATGGCTCCCCCGATCCAGGGACCCACATAGGGAATTACATTCAGCACACCGACGATGAGACCCATAACCAGCGCCTGCTGAAAAGACATCCCGACGATTGTCATACCCACGGTCACTATGATCATCACAGCTGTACTTTCAATTATAATTCCTACAAAGTATCTTATCAGCAACCGCTTGATTGAAGTGAGCGCTCTCTTGACCTTGTCCTCGTATTTCTCCGGTATCAGAACCATAAGGGAGTCATAGAAGAGGCCCTCGTCCTTAAGAAAAAAGAAGGCGATGAACGAGATTGAAAATGCTGCAACAAGGATGTTCCCGAGTATACCTGCCAGGGAACCCATAAAATCCTGTATGAAGGAAATACTAAGTACTTCACTGACGCGCTGTGCCGCAAAATCAAAGACAGACATATCAGCCGGGAGATCACGGTTCACCATGCGGAAGAGCTTTTCAAGCTTCTCAAGCTGCTCAGATGCCAGGCTTACAACAGCTTTGGCATCTATCTTTGACAGGGTCTCAATCTGTGTGGAAATCAGCGGGATAAAAATTGCAAAGAAAAGAACTATCAGCCCCCATATAAGTGCCAGGGTAATAAGTGCACTCAGGAACCGCGGAAATTTAAGCTTCCGGAAATGAATGCCGTTCAGAAAATCTACAACCGGACGCCCTACAAGTGATATTACGCCTGCTATCAGAACATAAGCCACGATGCTCCTGAAAAACCAGAAGATGTAAACCAGCAGGGCAAATCCCAGAATTACGAGTACGTTTCGAAGAGTGGGGTTCATCAGGTTTTTATTAAAGTCCACAATATCCGCCCAGGGGAAATAACCGGGACTATTTCTCAAAATTAAAAAGATTTCAGGACAGTGCAACAATTATTTAACTGTGCCATATTGGCAGTCTTATATTGACGTATTACTGCCATTATGGCGCATTATTTCATGCGGCATAAAGATTGAAATAATCAGTTGAAAACAACAATTAAGTCTAACAATATAAAAAAGGAGGTAGTTATGTTACCAATGATTACAAGAAGGGGTTACAAACCCCTGACATTTCAGGACTTCTTCAATGAGGATGTTTTTCCCGCATTCACCCGCACTGGCACCAGTCTGCCGGCAGTGAACATAAGGGAAGATGAGAAATGCTTTTTACCTTGAGCTGGCTGTACCCGGCATGGACAGGAAGGATCTGCACATTGAGGTGAAGGATGATGTTCTGACAATTTCATCAGAACACCAGGAGGAAAGGAACCAGGAGCAGGACGGATACAAACGCAAAGAGTTCAGTTACAGTTCATTCTGCAGGAGTTTCTATCTTCCTGAAGATGTGAACACTGAAACCATCGGTGCTAAATACAAGGACGGCATTCTCAATGTGGAGATACCCAAGCTTGAAGAAGAAAAGAAAAAGGAAAAGATCCGTGAAGTGAAGATCTCATGACGGATCCGGTGTCTGAATGTAGAAAGAGAGGCTGTCTCAGAAGGGCAGCCTCTCTTTTTTTTCGGTCCAGCCGGCGGGGCCGGCGGTTATCATTTGCTACTTTTCGCTGCCGCCGGCAACAAGCTCACGGGCGAAACTCTCACCATATTCGATCGCAGTAAATTCTCCTTGTCTTTATCAGGAGCAAATTTGAAAGCCGCAGGCTCCCCGAAGACCCTGAGTTTAAGATTTTTCAGCATTTCCGCTATTATCCCGGGGGCCTCACCGCTCCATCCGTACGAGCCGAATGCGCCTGCCAGTTTTCCCTTGTCGCGCAGGGGACTTATCATTGCAGCCATTTTATACACCGGCAAAAGCGTGTTCTGGTTGATGGTCGGGGAGCCAATCAGAATGCCGTCGGCAATCGTCAGCTTCGAGTCCATCTCGCCTATGCCGGCATTTTCCAGATCCATCACCTCCACAGTCACATTGTCAACCGCTGCAGCTCCGGCGGCAATGAGTTCTGCCATCTCACGGGTGTAACCGTAAGCTGAAACGTAGGTGACAAGCATCCTCTTCTCACCATTTTCGGCAATAAGCGAGATGTATTCTTCGGCAAGCTTTTTCGACTGCTCAACAGCATTTTTCCAGCCGCTTCTGAGAATCGGGCCGTGCCCGGGGGCAATCAGGGAAATGTCAAGACCGCTGATCTTCTCGATGGCCTTCAGCATAAATTTGCTGTATGGTTTTAAAATTGTATCGAAGTAGTACCTGAAAGCCTCATTGAAGTCACCTGCTTCATCATCAAATATTTCCTGAGGACAGAAGTGTGCACCGAAGGCGTCACATGTAAAAAGAATCTTATCTTCCACCAGGTATGTAAATATTGTATCAGGCCAGTGCAGGTTGGGAGCAGCAATGAACCTGAGGGTTTTATTGCCCAGGTCGAGTGTGTCTCCGTCCTTTACAATCAATGATTTAAAAGGCTTGTTGACTATATCGGCAAGGTATCTGATGGCATTTCCGCTTCCAACCACGGTAGCCTGCGGGGCAAGGTCAACAAGCTCGCGCATACACCCTGAATGGTCCGGTTCGGTATGGTCGAGAATGATGTAGTCAATTTTATCAAGATCGGTGACCCGCCTCAGCTTGCTGAGATAGGTGTCACTGAATGTCTCCTTGGCCAGTTCGATGACCGCCTTCTTCTCAGCATTGATGAAGTATGAGTTATAGGTGGTTCCGAATTCTGTAACCATTACAATGTCAAATACCCTGATGTCAGGGTCAAGTATGCCAATCCACTTTACGTCGTCTGTAATCTCTATAATCCTGTCGTCTGTTTTCATTTCTTTAATCTATAAAACCCTTGCAATGATTGTCCTGCTTGCCCTGACCTGCTGAAACATCTGAACATCTACCTGAGTGCCTTCCGGAAGGAAGATGTCAACGCGTGATCCGAATTTGATAAACCCGAATTCATCTCCCTGATTAACCGCATCGCCGCTGCGGGAGTATGTAACAATCCGGCGGGCAACGGCGCCGGCAACCTGCCTTATGAGAATCTCAGTCCCGCTTTCTGATTCAACAACCACCGTGCTCCTTTCGTTCAATTCAGAGGATTTGGGGCTCCATGCCACTATTTTTTTCCCGGGATGATATTTAACATATGATACTGTACCGGAGATAGGATACCTGTTGCTGTGCATGTTGAACGGCGACATAAAAATCGATATCTGCAGCCGTATATCCTTAAAATACTCTTTCTCAAAAGTCTCTTCAATAACCACCACCTTGCCGTCTGCCGGTGCATAGATAAGGAGAGGATTCGGTTCCAGCTTGCGCGCCGGAGTCCTGAAAAATAAAAGTATAAAGGCGAAGAAAAGAACAGATAATGCCAGAATGATCCAGCGTAGAACGGCAGTGTCGGGCCATAGGAAATGTATTCCAATGTTTATCCCCGCAAGAATAATAAATACAAGGATTATTATCCGGTACCCCTCTTTGTGTATGCGTATCCTGTTGCGTCCCATATTATCCGAACAATGCTATATAAAGATAAACCATCGGGAAGGCTACTATGACACTGTCAAACCTGTCAAGAAATCCGCCGTGACCCGGCATAATACTTCCTGAATCCTTGAAACCCGAGGCTTCTTTTGAGCATCGATTCAATCAGGTCGCCAAGTGTCCCCGCCACTGAAATAATAAGGGCGATGATCATCCATCCATTCGTGTCAGCTACTCCCAGCCATCCTGACATAAGCCTGGCCACAGCCAGTGTCAGTATCATACCGCCAAAAAATCCTTCCCACGTTTTTTTAGGTGAAATCCTCTCCATCAATCTGTGACGACCAATCGCTGATCCTGCAAGGTAAGCCCCCGTATCATTTGACCAGAGAAGGAGAAAGAACCCGACAAGAATGCCTGGAGAAAACCCGATTCCTTCAATTGGAATCAAAGGACTTAATCCTGTATGTCCGAAAGCTGCAAAGGGGAACATCGAAATCGGGACGGCAGTATAAATTATTGAAAAGAATGTGTGCGCCAGCGAATCAAAAGGCCTCTCCGCCTTCCTGAAAAGCTCGATCACCATTATTATCGATATCACCGGGATAAGTGCCATAAACGCCGCCCTGGGGAGCCACCCAACGGCAACCAGGGTGGAAGTGAAATATACGAGGAAGCCTGTTATGATCCCTGTGACCAACTGAGGCCGGATGCCTGTGCTGCGCACCATTTTGTAATACTCATTCTGAGTCCCTGCAAGCATCACTGCTCCTACAAAAAAGAAAGAAACAGGGTGCAGCCATAGGCCTCCAAGCACAAAAATGACAATGAATGCTCCTGTTACAGTACGTCTGACAAGGGTTCCCATTTCAGATATCCTTAATGATTTCCTTGGCCGTGATAACGTTATCACGGTGTACGTAAAGCTCAATCACTCCGTTTGAACGGTAAATTTTCTCGCGCTTATCAAGCGACACAGCCTCTATTCCGCTGTCTATGAGAAGATCAACGGCGATCTGACAGAGGAACTCATCAGTGTATCTTTCTATGACTACCCACTCACTTTCCATTATTCCGTTGCGGAAGGTGCTTCAGTCACTTTGTCTTCTGCAGTTGCCGTTTGCTCTTCTATCGCCTCGCCCATGGTATGCTCCATAGCCTCCTTCTCCTTATCCCCTCTTCTCTTGCCGAAGATGAGCTCGAGGTCCTCACTGAAGATCACCTCTTTTTCAAGCAACTGTTCTGCAAGTTTAGTCAGTCCTTCGATGTTGGCTGAGATAACCTCTTTTGCCTTGTTGTAGGACTCCTCGATTATTTTTTTCGCCTCCTGGTCAATCAGCTCCGCAGTCTTTTCGCTGTACGGTTTCGAGAACCCGTATTCAGACTGACCCGATGAATCATAGTAGCTTATATTTCCGACCTTTTCTGACATTCCGAAGTATGCCACCATGGCATAAGCCTGTTTTGTCACCTTTTCGAGGTCACTCAGTGCCCCCGTCGAAATCTTCCCTATCACCAGTTCTTCAGATGCCCTTCCGCCCAGTGCATATGCAAGTTCATCCATTATGTGTTCGCGGGTGGAAATTGACCTCTCTTCAGGCAGGTACCAGGCGGCGCCGAGTGCTTTGCCCCGTGGGATGATTGTGACCTTCAGCAGGGGACTTGCATGCTCAAGCAGCCAGCTGACAGTTGCATGGCCGGCTTCGTGATATGCAATTGTTCTCTTCTCCTCATGGGAGATTATCTTATTCTTTTTCTCCAGCCCGCCTATGATCCTGTCAACGGCATCGAGGAAGTCCTGCTTCTCGACCGAGGTCTTGTTTCCCCTGGCTGCGATGAGGGCTGCCTCATTACATACATTGGCAATATCAGCTCCTGAGAAGCCCGGAGTATTTTTTGCAAGGAATGCATATATCAAATCCTTCCTCCAGCTTAATCGGCCTGAGATGTACCTTGAAAATGGCTTCTCTCTCTTTTATATCAGGAAGTTCCACGCTGATCTGACGGTCGAAACGTCCGGCCCTCAGCAATGCCTTGTCGAGGATGTCAGCCCTGTTTGTAGCAGCCAGAATTATAACCCCGCTGTTGGTCCCGAAACCGTCCATCTCGGTCAGCAGCTGGTTGAGGGTGTTCTCGCGTTCATCATTGGCACCGAAATTCGGATTGCGTCCGCGGGCACGGCCTACAGCATCAATCTCATCTATGAAGACTATGCACGGGGCCTTTTCCTTGGCCTGGCGGAAGAGGTCTCTAACCCTCGAGGCACCAACGCCAACGAACATCTCCACAAAGTCCGATCCGGAGATTGAGAAGAACGGAACATTTGCTTCACCGGCCACAGCCTTGGCCAGCAATGTCTTGCCGGTTCCGGGAGGACCTACAAGCAATGCTCCCTTGGGTATTTTGCCTCCCAGTGAAGTGTATTTCTTCGGATTCTTTAGAAAATCAACGATCTCCATTACCTCGGTCTTGGCTTCTTCAAGCCCGGCCACATCGCTGAAATTGATCTTCACGTGGGTGTCCTTGTCAAATATCTGTGCCTTGGACTTGCCCACGCTGAATATGTTGCCGGCCCCGCCGCCGCCTGCTCCTCCTGACATCCGGCGCATTATGTATACCCATACCACCACAAGAACAAGGAGCGGTAGTATGAAGCTCAGGAAGGTCCCCAGGTAATCTTTCCTGGTAATATATTCAGGACTTATAGTCTCCTCAGGGGTATAGCCCGCCTTTGTCTGCACGTCACTGAAGAACTGCTCGAAGAGCTCAACCGTGCCGAAAGTATGGTAATACTGTGGCTTCGGGGGTTGCAGTCCGAGGCTTTTTGTCTCCTCAAAATCCGGATAGCGCCCGCTCTTGAGTGCCTCCGGCTTGAGGTAAATCTCCGCACGGTCCTTATTTACAACCACTACCTTTTCAATGTCATGGTTGACCACCATCTTCTCCACCTCACGCTGACCCGCTTTCTGCGTGGATTTGCCCGAGAAGAGAAACTGCAGACCGAAAACCGATATTATCAGAATCGCAAAAATCCAGTTCGAGTTGAACTTTGGCTTTGTATTCTTGTCGTTTTTGTTCTCCGTATTTGTTTCCTTATTTTCTGCCATTTGTCAAACACCTTTCTTTACCGGCATATCCTCAAGCACCGTTATGTGGCCGTCGGCCCACAGTGCCTCAAGATTGTAAAAGTCCCTGTATGTTTCCTGAAAAATATGAACAAGAATGTCACCATAATCCAGGAGAACCCACATACAGTTTTCCTTACCCTCAACATGATAAGGCTTCCTGCCGGTTTCCTTCCTGACCACATCTTCCACGGACCACGCCAGAGAATCTACCTGGGTCGAGGATGCTGCATGGCTGATAACGAAGAAATCACATACCCTGTTCTGAAGCTTTCGCAGGTCAATCATCGCCACCTTCTGACCCTTCTTTTCAAACAACCCTTTTACTATACTTTCAGTAACAAGAGAGGCATCATCTTTGGTTTTTCTCATCAATAAACTTTTCAGTATTAAACAGTTCCTTTTGACGGCGCAAAATTACGAACATTTATCCGTATTTTCGCCCTGCTCCGTTTCTTTTTACAATTCGGATGCCAATTTGGCAAAAGACTTTCCTAATTGAGAACAAAATTGATTTATTAATCGTATAACATTGCAGATCATGATAATAGGGTCAGTAAGGATACATCATGAAAAAGTGTCATCTACAAACACCGTGGCAGCACTCCTGCTGAACGGTCCAAAGCCGGTTGAAGGGACTGTTATCACAGCATCTTTCCAGGAGAAAGGCCGAGGTCAGACCGGAAACGGATGGGAGAGCGAAGCCGGCAAGAACCTGCTGATGAGCGTTATACTCTATCCGTTTACGGTAAGGGCGGAGGATCAGTTTATAATTTCTCAGACGGTTTCCCTGGCACTGTATGACCTTGTCAGGCAGGAAACTTCAGGAGTGAAGATCAAATGGCCCAATGACATTTATGTCAAAGATGACAAAATAGCAGGTATCCTCATTGAAAACAGTATAATGGGCAATTCGATTGTAAGCACTGTTGCCGGAATAGGGTTGAATGTAAATCAGAAGAGATGGAAAGGCAGTGCCCCGAATCCCATATCACTTGCAAATCTTACAGGCAGGGTATACGATCCGGTGAAGATACTTGACGACCTTGTAAGGCTGCTGGATGAGAGATATGCAATGGCCACCGGGAACGCGGCTGATAGGTTGTCAGCAGACTATCACAATGCCCTTTACAGATGCGGTGAGTGGCACCATTATGCCGATGCTGAGGGTGAGTTTACCGGTATGATTGAAAGTGCCGGCGCCGGGGGATTGCTGAGGGTCAGGCGGGAAAACGGCAGTTTCCGGGATTATGCTTTTAAAGAGATTGACTATATCCTCTGATCTTCGCGTAACCGTCATAGTTTTCAACGGCTGAAATAAACTCATTCAGAAACATTGCGGCTTTATCCCCCACCGCCAGTTTTACAAACGGGTTAAGGAAGGCGCTGACTGCAACGGTTACCCGGCACTGTTCCGGGCCGTCAGGTTCAATATTAAGTCTAACTGATACTTTGCCCGTTATAAAGGTTTGGGCGACATAATCAATTGCGGAGTATGGACTGGTTTCTGAAAGCTCTGCAGTGACTTTCCCCGCTTTTTCGACCCTGAACGAACATTTATCTTCAGATGCCTGCCATTCGGTTACAGCCCCCTCCGGAATGAGGGTGCCGAAATTGCGCATGTCTTTCATGAAGGCAAAAAGATCCCTGTCGTTACATGCGGCTATTCCGCTCCGACTGGTGTAAGTAGTGGCTTTGCTCATTTCTGTCACCGACCCCAGGCTGAAGGATCTGTTCTCCATTTTTTAAGCGTCTCAACATCATCTGCCGTAATGTAACCTGAGGGTACTGCGGTTTCCACAAGCACCCCGTAATTGCTGAGTGTGTCAAGACGGCACGATTCAGCCTCAAAGGCATCGGTGGCTTTTTTGAATCCGTATGTAAATATGGCGATCATTCCCAGTACCTCGCAACCGGCCTCACGAAGGGCCTTTACGGCTCCCAGGCTGCTACCGCCCGTGGATATAAGATCTTCAATTACAACTACTTTCTGCCCCTTTTTGTAGTGGCCTTCTATCTGGTTGCCCAGCCCGTGCTCCTTGGCACCCGACCTGACATAAATGAAGGGTAACTGCAAAAGGTCAGCCACCAATGCCCCGTGGGCTATGGCTCCCGTGGCTACTCCGGCTATGACTTCGGCACCGGGATATGTCTCCCTTACCCGCCTGGCAAAGGAATCACGGATGTAAGTCCGCACTTCCGGAAATGAAAGCGTCATCCGGTTGTCACAGTAGATCGGGGACTTCCATCCGGAAGCCCATGTAAAAGGGTTTGCCGGTTGCAATTTTATTGCTTTAATTTGCAGAAGAAACTCGGCAATCTTCTTATCAATTTTGTCCATATGGTGAGGTATAAAATTTATTTTGACAACAGGGTGATTACTCTTAGTCCCGAACCGGACCGGCTGCAAAAATACTCGCTTTTCCATAAATACCATGAGAAGACAAAGCTTTATAGCCAGATATCACAGTTTGTGGCAAACGAAGAGCTGACCTCGCTGAATGTATATTCTTCAAAAATTGACAATCTCTGGAGCACTTTCTGTGAGTATTTTGTATTTATTGAAGCGGCAGGAGGGCTTGTGGAACATCTGTCGGGGAAATATCTCTTCATAAAGCGTTACGGGAGGTGGGACCTTCCCAAGGGACATATTGAACCTGGTGAGACCCCTGAGGCGTGCGCACTCCGGGAAGTGACTGAAGAATGCAATATAAGGGGACACTCAATTGAGGGCCAGTTGCCGCCCAGCTATCATACCTACCTGTTTGACGGCAAACCCTATATGAAAAAGACGCACTGGTTTTCGATGAGCTATTCAGGCGAGATGATCACCGAACCGCAGGCTGAAGAGGGTATAACCCATGCAGAGTGGCTGGCGCCCAAGGAGATAGCGAAGATAAGGGAGAATACATTTGTTTCGCTGATGGATCTTCTGTATCACACAATGAAGGTCCGGTAGCCAGGCTAAAGAAAATCGCTGATTTTTATTGCTTTCGGAACAAAACCTGAGGCATCACCGCCCCTGACAATAATGTCCCGCACTATTGTGGAGTTTATCGGTGTATGTTCGGCACTCGTCAGCAGAAACACAGTGTCAATGCCAGGGGCCATCTTCCTGTTCATCTGTCCCAGTGCCCGTTCATATTCAAAATCCGCCGCGGTTCGCAGTCCCCGCAAAAGATAGCCTGCCTTACGCTGATGGCAGAATTCAACTGTAAGACCGCTGAAACGGCTGACCTCTATCCTGCTTTCGCCCTCAAAGACTTTTGTTATCATTGCAAGCCTTTTCTCGATGCTGAATAGGTTCTTCTTCTCCGAATTCTCACCCACTGCAATTATGATCCTGTCAAACAACGGAAGGGCCCTGAGTACAATCTCCTCATGACCCACTGTGAACGGGTCAAATGATCCGGGGAAAACGGCTGTCTTTTTCATTGCTGGTCTGTTGATTACTAATCAAAGCTGATATTCCTGGCGTTTGCCACCTTCTGTTTGAGCAGTGAATGTTCGAGCACATCCATAATGGTTTCCACGTAGGTGAATTTAAGTCCCCTGATGTACTTTTCATTTATCTCCTCAACATCTTTTCTGTTTGATTCGGAAATAATTATCTCCCTGATGCCTGCACGCTTTGCAGCTAGCATCTTCTCCTTGATGCCGCCTACCGGGAGCACTTTGCCCCTCAGGGTTATCTCACCTGTCATTGCAATAAACTTTTTCACTTTCCTCTGTGTGAATGCTGAAGCAACTGAGGCGGCCATTGTGATGCCTGCCGAAGGACCGTCCTTGGGAATGGCACCTTCGGGAACATGGATATGGATATTCCATTTTTCGGAGAATGTATCGGGCAGTTCCAGAAGGTCTGCATTGGCCTTCAGGTATTCAAGGGCTATCACTGCAGATTCCTTCATTACATCACCCAGGTTGCCGGTCAGGGTGAGTATGCCCTTGCCCCTGCTCAGGCTCGTCTCCACGAATAAAATCTCTCCTCCGGTGGCAGTCCAGGCCAGCCCGGTAACCACCCCGGCCTGGTCATTTCCTCCGTATAGATCTTTGAGATATTTCGGAGATCCGAGAATCTCAGCCACATCACCGGCTGTCAGTTCCGCACTGACACTCTTTTCAAAGGCGATGTCTTTGGCTCTGTGGCGTACCAGTTTGGCAATCCGCTTGTCCAGCTCCCTCACCCCTGACTCACGCGTATATTTCTGAACGATATCTTCAATCAATGCTCCGGACAGCGTGAACTGTTCCGGCTTTACACCGTGGGCTTCGAGCTGTTTTGGAATTAGATGCCTGAGGGCAATTTCAGTCTTTTCCTCTACAAGGTAGCCGGATATTTCAATGAGTTCCATCCTGTCTCTTAAGGCAGGACTGACTGTCGAGAGATTGTTTGCCGTGGCTATGAAGAGAACCTTTGAAAGGTCATACTCAAGCTCCAGATAATTGTCGTAAAAATGAGTATTCTGCTCAGGATCAAGAACTTCAAGAAGCGCTGATGCCGGGTCGCCCCGGAAATCCTGTCCTACTTTGTCAACCTCGTCAAGGATGAAAACCGGGTTAGAAGAGCCGGCTCTTCTGATGTTCTGAACAAGCCTTCCGGGCATTGCCCCGATATATGTCTTACGGTGTCCTCGTATCTCCGCTTCGTCATGCAGGCCGCCGAGCGACATCCGGCAGTATTTGCGGTCAAGAGCCCGCGCAACTGATTTACCAAGAGATGTTTTGCCCACCCCGGGAGGTCCATACAGGCACAATATCGGTGATTTCAGGTCGCCCTTGAGCTTAAGAACCGCAAGGTGTTCAAGGATTCTCTCCTTGACTTCCTCAAGTCCGTAATGATCTTCATCGAGAACCGTCCGTGCATGATTCAGGTCAAGGTTATCCTTCGTAAATTCGTCCCATGGCAGTTCAAGGAGTGTCTGTATATAATTCACCTGCACCGAATATTCGGCGGCGGCAGGATTCAGTCGCGCCAGCTTGTCAAGTTCCCGGGTGAATACCTTCGAGACATCCTGGTTCCAGATCTTTTTGGTGGCTCTCAGGCGGTACTCTTCGACCTCTTTTTCGACAGGATTGCCACCCAGTTCATTCTGGATGGTCTTCATCTGCTGATGCAGGAGAAATTCACGCTGCTGCTGGTCAATTTCGTTCTTGACTTTTGACTGCAGTTCATTTTTCAGCTCAAGGAGCTGTATCTCCCTCACCAGGTGTTCCATGAGGCGTAGTCCACGCTCTTTCAGTGATGAAGCCTCAAGCAACTTCTGCTTGTCAGAGACGTTTATCTCTGAATTTGCGCAGATATAATTGATAAGATATGTGCTGTTCTCGATATTCCTGACTGCAAAGGAAGCTTCGGGATTAATATTGGGATTCAGTTTTACGATTTTCACTGAGAGGTCTTTCAGTGATCCGATAATAATGTCAAAATCCTTTTCATCCTCAGTGACCTTCGCTTCGGGCAAAGCTCTGACGTGGGCCGTCATGTAAGGAGCCTGCTGAACGACATCAATCACAGATATTCGCCTTCGTCCCTGTATGATTGCAGTTGTAGTGCCGTCTGGCATCTCAAGCAGTTTTACTATCTGTCCGAGGGTACCCACCACATTCAGGTCCCGTATTTCCGGGTCATCAATCTCGGCATCGATCTGGGCCACTGCTGCGACAAGCCTGTCACCCCGGTACGCGTCACGTACCAGCTGTACTGATTTGGTCCGGCCGACGGCAATGGGTATCACTACCCCTGGAAACAAGACTGTGTTCCGGAGCGGCAGCAGGGGAACACTTCCGGGTATTTCTACCTCTTCAAGCTCCTGGTCATCACCGTCAGAAAGTATCGGGATAATCTCCCGTCCCTCGTCAATGAGCTCATTAAAAAGTGCGCTCTCCCACCTTCTTGATTCCTTTTTCTCCATACGTTACAAACTTCCCAAAATTACTCAATTAATCATTACCCCCGGAGCAAAAAAAAAGCTGCCCGGAAGGGACAGCTCTTTAAGGCCTGTGACTGCCTATTTCGTTTTCTTGTCAAGGTGTCCCTTGTAACGGTTCATGAACTTGTCAACCCTTCCTGCGGTGTCAACAAGCTTCATCTTACCCGTGTAAAAGGGATGAGAAGTATTCGATATCTCCAGCTTTATAAGCGGATACTCGTTCCCGTCCTCCCACTTGATAGTGTCCCTGGAGAAGGCTGTAGATCTTGTCATAAATGCGTGTCCGTTCGACATATCCTGAAATACAACCATCCTGTAATTACCGGGATGTATACCTTCTTTCATAGCTCAGCAATTCTTAATTTTTTATTCTGAAAATCCCTTTTCTAAGGGTTTGCAAAGTTAATGAACAATTATAAATATGCAAACGGAGCAACAATTTTCTTTCAGCTTTTTTGCTTTAACGTCTTCTCCGCATGTTTCTCCTCCATTTCTTCCTTATATGTCCTTGAGGGAAGCCTGTCATTTATCATATACCTGTAAGTGATATGAGTCTTGGCCCTTTCGCCCCCGAGGGCTTCATATATGGCTATCATCTTGGGGTTAAAATCTCCCACCCATGAGAGTTCAAGCTCTTTGTACCAGCGTTTCCTGCGGAATACATTGAAGAGCTGCAGGAAGATGGCTGATTCGATGCCGCTGTTCTGGTATGAAGGATTAACGCCTGCAACGAAGGCTCTCATGCGGGTCATCGCATGCATCTGCCTGTACCACAGGAACCTGAGCTTATTCCACAGGTGCAGCCTGCCGTTAAAATGCCTGATTATCTGGTTCAGGTCGGGAAAGATTATGAAAAAAGCCACCGGTTTGTCATTATGATATGCAAACCAGATGAGCTCCTCATCGATAAAAGCCTTTGCTTCATTCAGGCTTTTATACAGTCTGGCTGGATCAAGTGGTGTAAAATCCTCCTTGAACGCCGACCAGGTAGAGTTATATATTTCGGTAATATCTGACACGTACTTCGCGGGATTCCTGAACTCAAAATGGCGGAAAGAGTAACCCGGCCGTTTGGAGATCCAGTCAGCGATCTTCATGAACCGCTCCGGGAATACCTCAACATCTCCCACATTCTTATGGTAGCTGTACTGTTCGAAATAGGTTTTGAATCCGTATTCCTCGAAATATTTGCGATAGTATTTTTTATGATATGGCATCCCGAACCCCGGCTGGGTGAAGCCTTCCACGAG
The DNA here is from genome assembly GCA_963736735.1 of uncultured Bacteroidales bacterium. Classification (GTDB taxonomy): domain Bacteria; phylum Bacteroidota; class Bacteroidia; order Bacteroidales; family VadinHA17; genus SR-FBR-E99. Next base: position 232,316 of record CAVTPX010000008.1, read on the forward strand.
GAGCCCCCAGTGGTTGTCATTCTCGCCGAAGTTAATCGGTCCGTCCATTGCCTCCATCCCCCTTTCTGTCAGCCATTTGCGGGCTGTATCGAAGAGTATGAATGCGGCTTCTTCTGATTCGGTGACCTCAAAGTATCCCATTCCACCGGTAGGCTGCCGGTATGCTTTTGCCCTCTCGCGGTCAATGAATGCGGCTACTCTGCCGATCGTCCTTCCGTCATCCCCTCTAAGTATCCATCGTGTGGCTTCCCCGTGCCTGAAGACATAGTTTTTTGCGGGATCGAATACCGCCTCCACCTCCGTGTCGAGCGGACATACCCAGAAAGGATCTCCCCTGTAGAGACGTTTGGGAAAGGAGATGAACTCCCTCCTCAGTGCTGGCGTATTTACTTCGACTATTATCATTTTAATCATTTCTGAGGGTCAGGATATGAAACAGCGCTAATTTCATAACCGTCAGTATAGTATTTTAAAGTTCCAAATATACATTTTTTGATTTTAACGGAAACCGGTTGCCGGACTAGTAAATGTCAATCACCCTGTGGTCGATGAGTACAAAGAGGAGCACAAGGAGCCCGGAATAGATCAGCCAGGCTGTCATCGGAATATACTGGGCGGGCCTGATTTTCATCTTAGCCCATACATACCAGATCAGGAACACTTTTTCAATTGAATAAACGAGGAATGTCGCAAGGGCAACACCAACAACCCCGTAGGGTTTTATGAGCATCAGGCTCAGGGGTATGTTTACTGCAAGTAATACTACTGCGGCGATGAGTGTGACATCGGTTTTTTTGCGTCCTATCACAATTGTCTGCGGGAATACAAGCCTGGGAATAATAAGCAGTAGATAAATCAGGAAAACATCTGCACTCCTTGCGAATTCCGGAGTGAAGACCCGCGGGTAAAGCCACCTGGCGAAAAGCATCAGAACCATCGAGCCCGGAAAAAGATAGTGCATCAGCTTTTTGGACTTCGCCCGCAAAGTCACAAGGGCCTCTCTCATCCCTTCCCGCGTACTGAACTTCGGCAGAAGCGCGTTGCTCAGTCCTGTTGCAAGCAGCAACACAAGGGGAAATTCCTTCGCCCCATACCTGAACATTGCAAACACTCCCGGATCTTCATATTTTGCCGAGATAATAATGCCGTCAATATACTGTGCTGATCCGCTGATCAGAAATGTAAGGATAAGTGGCATCCCGATGTACAGCTGTTCCCTGATAAAAGTGAATGACACCTTCATTACAGTGTATCGTCTGAGAAGTATCAGCAGCCAGATCCAACGTATTCCGGTGATAATAAAAAGGCCGTAAATGGCGCTTTTCTCGTCGAGGCCTGCTATTACAGGTGCAAGCACCAGTATCAGTTGCGCACCGTAAGTATAGATTCCGTACTGCATTATACGGTACGACCTGTTATTGAGCAGATAGATGTATTCGATCAGGGTGACAGGATTGCTTAGCAGGATATACCAGAGAAGCAGTCCGAGGTATGGTATGTCCTGCTTTATCCCAATTGAAGGCAGCGCGTTCTTAATGGGGATGCCCAGGGCAAAGACCAGCAGGCTGAAGAAGAGGATTAGCAGGAAGGCGTTGAATATCTCGGGTGATTTTCTTACCGCGACGTCACCGAGGCTCCTGAATGTTTTGTTCCGGTTGTACAGAGTGAGTAACGACTGGATTATGCCCGAGACCCAGAAAAAGCTCAGCAGGCTGGATATGAACAGAAAGAGTTCCCAGGTTCCTATCTCTGCCCTTGTGAGATGGCTTTTTGTAAAGACTATGCTGATAACCAGGTAGGTGACAAATCTCAGCAGTTGTACAGCCTGCAGTCCTGAAATATTGTCTATGAGCTTCAGTCTCATCAACCGGTTAACGTCTTTGTACGGAAACGAAAAATAGCATCAATAATTGTACAATTGAATTTTTCACAATGCGAAGATACTATTTGTAAATCATGAGCAATAAAGTAAATTAAAAGTTTGCGGAATGGAAATTTTGCATTTTCTTTGCACTCCGAAATACGGTGGTTGTAGCTCAGTTGGTTAGAGCGCCAGATTGTGGATCTGGAGGTCGCCGGTCCGAACCCGGTCTTCCACCCTGAACAGAGAAACCGGGCCGCCAGTTGGCGGCCCGGTTTTGTTTTGTGTAACATATTGCCTAATTTTACGTTATAATTTGTTTAACCGGGAAGCTATCCCGGGAACTCTTTAACTTAAAGAATCTACTAAAATGAAAAAGACCTTGTTAGTTTTGATAGCCGGAACGATCATGGCAGCCGGATTGATTCTCACATCATGCAAAGGCAAGGAATTACCCGTGCCGGTAGATTACACAATAGACGGACCCTCTACTGTTTACCAGACAGAGACAGCAGAATATAAGGTTATCGTTCCGTGGGAACAACCGGGGACCACATGGAGCTGGAGTGTTACAGGCGCTACCCTTCAGAGCGTAAGCAATGATACGAAAATTGCAACTCTGAAATTTTCAGATATGCCTGCAAACGATACAACCTACATTACAATTGGTGAAAAAACAGCCGAAGGTGTTATGGCGGAGGATACGATAGTAAAGGTTGAGGTGTTGCCGTTCTGTACCTTCGACGTCAATAACTTCACCGGTGCCTTTGACTGCGACGAAGCCGGTTATGGAATATACCCTGTAAACCTCACCAAAGATCCGGTAATTGCAAATACAGTAGTGAATGACAATTTCTGGGACTTTGCCGGACCGGGTGCAGTAATCAAATATACCCTGTCAGGTGATTTTCTTGAAGAAGTGACTGTGACAAGGCAGAATTTCGAATTCGGTGACGGTTATGTAGGATGGGTTGAGGGCAGCGGCTTATACAACGGTTGTGCCTCGACTATGGAAGTTGACTATAAGGTTTACTATGAAGGTGAAGAATATGAAATTCACCATGAGTTCGCTGCCGGCACAAAAGGTTCAGTAAATACAGTTGTCAGAAAGAAAAGCTCCGGATACTTTAAGTAAGCCGTAATAAATACAGATAAAAAAACAGACAGGGTTGCGGCCCTGTCTGTTTTTTATTTATCAGATGTAAAGTATCACATTACACTTTTACCTGAGCTTCTGTATCTCAGATAGGCAGCTACGGCAAGACCAGCCAGTGTGATAACCGCAATATATACAAACAGTGGCACCGGTACGGAATCACCGCCGGCATAAGAATGCAGTCCTGAGAGGTAGTAATTGACTCCGAAATAGGTCATAAGCACTGAAGAAAAGGCGAACAGGGAAAGTGCATTGAATGTGTACGTATCCTTCATTCCGGGTATCATCCTGGAATGTGTCACCAGGGTGTAGATTACAATTGTTATCAGCGACCAGGTCTCCTTAGGATCCCATCCCCAGTAACGGCCCCATGATTCATTCGCCCATACGGCACCGAGAAATGTTCCTATTGTAAGGAAATAGAGTCCCAGGGTGATACTCCTGTAATTTATTACAGTAAGTTCGTCAATCGCGGCACTGATGCCCTCCCGGTTCCTCTCATTAACAAAGAGCATCATTATCATCACTATGATTCCCAGTATCGCCCCAAGCCCCAGGAAACCGTAACTGCCGGTGATAACAGATACATGCAGAGTCAGCCAGTAAGACTTCAGAACGGGAACAAGGTTGGTAATCTCCGGGTCCATGAAACTCAGATGTGCAACCATCAGTGTCATCCCTGCAAGCACGGCTGTGGCAGCGAGTGCCATCAGTGATTTACGGCTGAAAATGAAACCGGCCAGCATTGTGACCCAGGAAATGAAGAGCATCGACTCATACCCGTTGCTCATGGGTGAGTGGCCTGAAATATACCATCTGATACCCAGTCCCAGGGTGTGGAACGCAAATGCCACCACCGCAACCCCGACAAGGACCTTCATCAGAAGAGATGCACCCTTTTTGCCTGATATAATGCCTGCCAGCAGGGTGATTATCATAATCAGTCCGAGAGTAGCGTATCCGGGGAAGAGCTTCTCAAATATTTTTACGTTGTAGTAAAACATTTCTGCCCCTACTTTGGCTACTGACGGAATGTCATAGGAAGCATGGGTCCGCTGATAGTTTATAATTGCTGTACGTGTCTCCTCAGGAGTCACCTCGGGTTTACCGGTGGCAGCCACTGCCTGCGCCCACAGCGGCAACACATTCAGGATGAATACTGAGTCCTCATTGCTCGTTGCTACCGCGGCAGCCTCAGCTGACGTACCCCAGTGGTCAGTGCTGTCTTTCATGGGAAACAGGCGCAGGAAATCACCCCTTGACATCATGTAGCATATGTTCACGCGTTCGTCAAGCTTGATCACCTCCTTGTCAAACCTGCTTCGCTTGCTCTCCGGCCTGGCGTATGCCTTGTCAATGTAGGGTGACAGCTTGTAACCTCCTTCAGTACCCAAGGTGACAATATCACTGAAGGCAGCCCTGTCTGATTTTAATCCAAGCGCCTGCTGTAGCTCTGCATTGGATACCTTTATCAGCGGCACACTCTGCCAGTGCATGAAGTCGAGAGAATAACCCAGGAAAACCTGCATCGATGAAAGACCGTTGAATTCAGTCTCCTTTGAGACTTTCCTCAGTATATCATTGCTGATTGTGTATAGTGGCTTTGTACGGCCCTTCTGATCCTGCGCCAGCACGGCGCCAAAGCTGTCCGCCTCTTTCCTGTCAAGAATGAGCTCCTGTGCACTCGCCCGGCTGCTGAATGACATTGCTGCAAGCAACAGCAGGACTACCGCCGGCCTGCGGTATGCCGAATTCCAGTGAGTCCGGCTTACTGTGCGAAAGAACGATTTGCGGTTTATTATCGAGAGTACAATGAACAGGAACAGAAGCAGATAACCTGCATATGTAATCATCATCCCCGCAGGATCGTGGTTGACTGACAGTACAGTCCCCGTTTCATCCGGGTCATAAGACGACTGGTAAAACCTGTATCCCCTGTGTTTGAGTATGTGGTTCATATATATTTCAAAAGGAACTTCAACGCCCATCTCCTTATCCGTAAGTGTTACCTTACTCTTATAACTTGAGGGGCTGTTTGATCCCGGGTATCTTTCGAGTACGAAATCGTCAAGTCTGATCCCGAATGGAAGTGACTCGATCCTGCTTCCATAGGTTACTCTGGCTGTCAGACTGCCTGCACTACCTGACCACTGTGCGATATCTTCAGCCGGGTTATTCCACAGGTAAAGGGTCTCTTCATATCCGGAGCCTGATAATCTGAATTCGAGTGCGCCCTGACCCTGTCCGACCGGAACCGCCCACGGCAGGAATAATTGCGGTCAGGCCGCTAAGGGTCATTTTCTGAGGTACAATTTTATAATCACCTACAGAGTAAACAACCATCGGTGCCAGGGGTACAAGTGAATCGGCTTCGTAAATCGTTACCTCCCTGTCTGTCATCTTTGTGCTCCTCATTTGCTGCGGCGACTTCAGGAAAAAGTTGCCCTGATCCAGTATGACGCTCAGATCAGCATCAGTTCCAAAACTTACCGACATCTCACCGAGCATTATTTTTTCACCCATTTCGAGGATTACGGTCTCCCCGTTTACCATATCACGTGTTGCAAGGAAAGAGACCATAGGAATACCTCCCGCAGCTTCTTCGATACCCTTGCTGACATTATTCCTGTATCCCATGTAGGTGAGTTCCGCCTTTTCACCGGCGGCAGAAAGAGTCTTACTGTAACGTCCGTCTGTCAGGGCAGTAACCGAGAACGGTTTCGAGTGGCTGGCCGCCACCTCTCCGTCATTGCCCAGCAGTTCGAATACGATATACTTTCCGGATGAATATGTTGTTGATGATGTTTCTCCTTCCCTGATTCCCATAATTCCGTCATACCCGGTATAACGGGTTATGGCAGCACCGGTGACCATTACAATAAATGCCAGGTGGAACAGCATTACAGTAAGCTTTTCCTTCCGGTAAAGTTTGAAGGTCACTATCTGTCCGGCCAGGTTAACCACCAGCAGCAGGAACAGCAACTCAAACCAGCGGGCATTGTAGATGACCGCCCTGGCTGCTGATGCACCATAGTCGTTTTCAACGAATGTGGCAACAGCCATCGAGACAGCAAACACAACGAAGATAATACCCATAAAAATGGGTGAAAAAACAAATTTCAATGCTTTCATGGTTCTGATTTAAAATGCAAAACTATCCTTTTTCGGATATAACGCGCAACTTGTCATGGTCCAGAATTCTGACAGCCCGCGGGGTGGCGTGAATGATATTCTCATTCTCAAGTTCTCCAAGGATCCGAACCACGCTTTCTTTGGCCATGTTAGTCATTTCGCCGAGTTCCTGCCTTGAAAGGACCATTTCAAAATCGTCTGAATGAAAAAGTGTCTCGGAGAAATAGAGCAGCGCTTCAGCCAGCCGTCCGTGCATCTTCTTCTGTGTCAGGTTGACAACCTTCTGATGCATCTTGTATGCCTTGTCACTCAGTTCTTCAATGAACCCTACGGCGAAGTCCGGGTTAGCAAGCGATGACCTTCCTGATAATATCGAAACTTATAAAGCAAGCCTGTACCTGTGTGATGGCGGCAACGGAATAAGGGTATCTGGAATTAACGTGAACCCCAGGGCCTGCAAGGATTGACGACTGTTCGGCAAGGTTGAGAATGAGATTTTTACCCGAATATCCTTCAACGTAGACTTTTGCCAGTCCGCCAATGAGAAAGATTGCATTCGAGGCCGGAGATCCCTGTTTAATAATGATTTCGCCTGGTTTGAAGTTAGCTTCATACCGGTTCTTATTGACAGTCACCAAATCCTCTTTCGAGAGATTTTTAAAATTGCTCCAGCACCTGGTGCAGACTTCGCAACTTGAAATATGGTTTTCGCTATACATCCGGCTATTTTTTCAAGAATTCAAATTTACCGAAACGGGCAGGCATGAATCAAAAAACTAATATATATCATACTCTATATTGATTTTTGTCAATATCTTTGCTTGTACTTATCAATCCATTGTGATTCAAATATCAATGGTCCAATACATGTTTGTGTTTTCACACTGACTACCTTGCATCCATGAATATTTACCCAAAAAACGGAATATCTATGAAAAGAAGTTTGAAATTTTTATCACTACTGGTTATGGCCGGAATGGTGATGGCATCTTGTGAAGGCCCGATGGGTCCTGCCGGAGCAAAAGGAGACAAGGGAGATGCCGGAACACCTGGAGCACCGGGAGCACCAGGCTCAACACTTGCCTGCTCTGAATGTCATAACACAGATGACCAGATCGTAGCTTTCTCCGCACAGTGGAGTGAGTCAATGCATGCCAACGGTGGCAATGCAGGATATGCAAACAGGGACGGTTGTGCGCAGTGCCACACCAGCCAGGGATTCCTTGCTTTCCTTGCAAGCGGTGCAACAACAAAAGTTGAAAACCCGATGCAGATCAACTGCTACACCTGCCACGAGATCCACCAGACATACACTGATGATGACTGGGCTCTTACAAATGGCGGCGCAAAGAACCTTGAGGTTCAGTACAAAGGCGCAGCAGTATCATGGGACAAAGGCGGCAGCAACCAGTGCGTATCATGCCACCAGGAACGTACAGTAACACCTGCTCCCGTTCTTGACGGAGCCGATTTTGCAATTACAAGCACACGCATGGGTCCGCACCACGGTCCGAATGCAAACCTGATCCTCGGCAAACATCCGTTCGAGATCCCCGGTACTGTAGCTTATCCTACTGCCAATCGCTCACTCAACAGCTTCAGGCTGCCTTACATGCCACATGGCTGAGCCTTACGGTTACACAGCCGGCGGACATAACATGGGTGTATTCTATGACAGCCACGGCACAGAACTGATGCTGCAGACAGGTTGCACAACCTGCCACTCCGACTCCTGCCACACTTACCACTCTTATCAACGGCCTTCACACAGATTTTGATACAAAACTGGCTGCTCTTGAAGCTAAGCTGATTGCCGCTAACATCTACAATGCAACAACAGGTCTGGCCAGAACAGGAACCTTCAAAGCCAATGCAGTTCTTGCATACCTGAACTACAACACTCTTAAGGAAGACCGCAGCAGGGGACTTCACAACCCCGGCTACTCGAAAGCCTTACTTGACAATTCAATCGAGGCCATGACAGCCCTTGGCTTCTAAGCCTTCAGATACAACAATCTGTTTAAGACAAAAGACCACCCGCCCGACAGCGGGTGGTTTTTTTATCCGGTCAGCCGTACGGTTAAGAACGCCGCATCTTCCACAGGAATGACCAGCCGGCAAGAGACAAAAAAAAGGCCGCATCATCTGATGCAGCCTTCTCTGATTTTAAGAATGGAGCAAATTACTTCGCCATACCTCTCATGTAGTGAACCATAGCCCAGATCTCGTTATCGGGGATCTTCTTGTCATATGCAGGCATTTCACCGCGGCCGACTTTGGTTCTGTAATAGATCTCACCGTCAGTTCCGGCCTGGAAACCAGCTCCTGAGAAATCCCCGGGATGGGTTTTAGTCATCCTGCCTTTGGGACCGTCACCAAGACCAGTCTTACCGTGGCAGGAGGCACAGTTCTTCATCCATGAGGTCATTCCAAGTTTCAATGATGCATCATCTTTTGCTACAGGATTAACCTTAGCTTTGTCTGCGGCAGGAACCGGCCACGGTTCTGCAGCCTTCTGTGCCTGAGCATTGACAGCCTGTGTGGCTGAAAACGCTATTAAAATAGCTGATGCAAATAAGATTTTCAATTTCATAGCTTTCAAGTTTTAATTACGTTTAACATTAATCATATTTCGTGCCAAATTAAATTACTCAGATTTTTTGTGTTTCAACCCGTCTTTCCTGATCCTGAAAAGACTTATTATAACAAAAGTATAATGACCCCAGACACCCAGCAGCATGATCGACAGGGTGATTATCATCCATCTCGGAGCCAGTGTCGACCAGAGACTGCGGTAAGCCGGGGGAGCCTTTACAGCGGGAACACCCCACTGTGTCTCCTCCCTTTTCTCAACATTTCCGAAAAGATAGTGATCATTAAACCTTCCTATAACAGTCAGGTTCCCGTCTTTATCACCGGGTATATCATCAGGGAAAGGTATCTTAACCGTTCCGTCAGCTTCAAGTGTTCCCGTACCAACCGGCAACAGGCTGAAAGTCCTCGGTACGAATACTGAAATTTCTTCAGCTGCGACCGGAACAGGTCCGTCGGCCGATTGCATAGTTGCCCTTAACATAACCATTTTCTTGCCCTCCTCCTCCGTCAGCACCATCTCCAGTGTTACATCCGTAATGGCAAGTTCGCTCTCCGTCGCTTCGGTCAGACTGTCACCGGCAAACCGTGCAACAAAGGTCCGTGAACCGTCTTCACCTGTAGAAATTGAGAAGTCCTCAGGAATAACAAACTCCGCATTACCAGATCCGTTTGTTACTACTTCCCCAAGCAAAGTGTCATTATTCAGAAAACTGACATTCAACCCCGGAAGCGGTACTTCGGAAGTCCGGGTAATGTTGGTCATTCTGACCTGAAGTATACTCTGTGAATCAGTGTTCTTCAGGTATGTGAAAAGCATATAGGGATTTATCTTCGGGGACTCATCCTGCGCGGCATTCAGGCTGAAGCCGGCAGTGAGTCCTATCAGGAGTGTCAGGAGAGTGTATCTCAGAATGGTTTTACTCATGATGTTCGCCTGTTAACTGATTCTGCTTCCGTTTCTCTTCGGCTTCCTCCATCTCGGAAATAGAGATGATGGGAGCGATTTTGGAAATAATCATAAAAAGCATTCCGAAAACGGCAATACCCGCTGCCGTCAGCGACCATTCCACCCAGGTAGGTGAATACCACAGCCAGTCAGGCCTTGTATCCTGTATCGGAAGGAATGGTGTCTCAAGGGTAGGTACAATAATAATATACCGGTTTACCCAGAGTGCCACAAGTGCAATCACGGCTGCAATTGTAATATTCCTTATTGTGCGTAGTCTGGGAATGGCGATTATAATTATCGGTGTAAGTATCCCGATATAGTTCGCCACAATGAAATAGAACCTGAATTCGGTAAACAGTTTATCTATAAGGATCTTATCCATTTTTACGGAGCCGTACCATTTGGTCAGGTAATCACTGAATGTAAAGTACCCGAAGAACGCCGCTATTACAAAAAGTACTATCCCAAGGTTTACGAAATGCTTGAGAGTGATATACTTTTCGAGGTTATAGATCTTTCTGAAGATTGCCATCAGGACTATCAGCAGGCCAACTCCCGAGAAAATAGCAGCTATCACAAAGTATGGCCCGAAAATGGTGCTGTGCCAGCCTGGCTGAAGAGTGACCCCGAAGATCCACGCAAGTACAGAATACACTATGATCGCAATTGCAATGATTATGGCTGCCATAACATTGCGTGAGAAACTGAGGATCCTCTTCTGCTTTTCAGTCCCCTGGTATCCCAATGCAAGAATCCTGTACATCTTTTTCTTCCAGGGAGGAATCTGAAGATCTTCATTGTCACGCAGGATTGCGAAGTCTTCAAGAAACGAGATATAGAGAAAGATAGCAGCCCCGAACACATCGGTAAGAATTGCTATCACGTCCCATACAATCGGAGACTGGATCCTCGGAAATGCAAGTATGTAGGGCAACCTGTCAAGACGTCCCACACAGAAGAAAATGAAGAATGGTCCAATTGCAAGAGAGATTACTGTAATCAGCTCGGCAATTCTGATCACCGGGGCTCTCCACGGCGTCTTGAACAGGTGAAGTGTCCCCGAAACAAGCGCACCTGCGTAGCTCAGTCCCATAAAAAATATGAAATTAACAATGTAGACTCCCCAGACAACATTGTCCCTCATTCCGGTCACAATGTGTCCCTTATCGATCTGTTGTATCAGTCCGTAAATTCCGACAATAAAGATCAACAGAAAAATCCCGAAGACTACGTACCAGCTCCTGCCTGTTTTCTCAATTTCAGGTGTAAGGTCCTTAAGTAAAGACTCTCTGATTGCGCTCATCGGTCATTCTTTTTTGGCTTCTTTACATCTTGAGGAGTATACCTTTCGGAAATTGATTCATCCAGATCCTCAAATCCGATCTCGACAGGATACATCCGGTTCACAGGAGGAAGATAATAAACGCTCGGTGCTGTTCCGAGTTCCTCCATATGCCTGTAACCCTGTTTGTCACGCACAAGTGATGAGAACCTTAGGGTCTCCACACCGTTGGTTACTGCATCTTCGTTAATATCGCCAAAGTAAATAACCCCCATCGGACAGGCTTTGACGCATCTCGGAAGCTCATTGACTCTCAGCTTGTCAGCACAGAATACACATTTTCCGACAGTGCCTTCCACCGGCGGAATATTCAGTTCCGGATCATACACATGATCCCTGGGCACTTCGACCTCCGGATCTTTCCAGTTGAATACACGTGCTGAATAGGGACAGGCTGTCATGCAGAACTTGCATCCGATGCATCTTTTGTTGTCTACAAGTACAATCCCGTCCTCCCGCTTGTAGGTGGCACCAACGGGACAAACGCTTACACAAAGCGGATTGTCACAGTGATAGCAGGGTTTGGGAAACCAGTATTTACTTGCCATTTCCGAATCCTGCAACAGGTAAATCTTGATCCATTCATGGTCCTTCGGAAGCATATGCCCTTCCTGGCACGCATCGACACACTTCCGGGCATTCTTGCATTTGGCAAGGTCTATTACCATTACGAACTTCTTTCCCGGCAACCCCTTGTAGGATTTCTTTATCTCTTCCTTTGTCCGGGCTTTGGCAACCCTGATAGCTGCCCTGTCAACCTCAACAAGTTTGCCGTCTGATGAGAGAAGCATAACTTTTTCACCTGAATCCGGTTCAGCCGGTTCACGTGCAATTGCAGCACTGCCGGCAACTGCCGCTGATCCAAGGCCAAGGCCAAGGTTCCGGATAAACTTTCTCCGCGATGAAGACTCTTCCTTATTCTTTTTCATATTCATCCTTTCATCTAAGTTCCTCCGGAGTTTCAATCCTGCCTTCTCCGAAAGGATAATATCATGCCACAATCAATGGCTCTCCTGCCAGCCTGTGATAATACTTTTGAAATTACTCACGGGCGACTTCCCCATTGTGCTGACATAGAGGTGAATAAAAAGAAATATGACGACCAGGAATCCAAGTATTACATGGAACTGATCAGTCAGAAAAATACCGCTGAATCCCAGGAATCTTTTGAGAATGAACTCGGGGAACATAAGGGCCCAGCCTGTTACAAACAGCAGCGGTATTACAATATACATCACTCCCACATAAGAGACCTGCTGAAGGGGATTGAATTTACGCTCTCCGTTTACTGGAAAAGGTGCTTTTTCCCCTTTGAAATAACCGTAAGCATAAAAATAGCCCTGCTGAAACAACCGTTGCCCTAAACCTTTTATTGTTAACAGATAGTGTCTTCCGTTTGCCGTAAAAAGATTACCGATGAGGAAAACAGTATAACTGAGTGTCAGCAAAACCCCGCATACATTATGTACCGAGACGGCTCGTTTAAATCCCACCACCAGCTCATTTTCCGCATCTGAATAGAGCATGCTGAAACCAGTCACAATCAGGAAGAGACATAAGACTGCATTGGTGGTGTGCCAAAGTCTTACCCAGACCGGATAGTGGTAGAAATTCTTACTCATAGTATTTCTTTACTGGTTTGATTATTATCCTGATTATTGTATGTATTCCGGCAAACAGAAGGACTGCTCCAATCATTAACATTCCCGCAAGTGAAATGAATTTACTGCGGTTTGCCCCGATTACATACGAGTCATTGTTGAAAATAACTCCGTTTACAAAACCCTTCTGGTCACGGCTCTCCTTTGATGCATATTTGTAAAGGGTGCCGATAAGGATCGAGTTCTGACTGTGGCAGTCAGCACAGGTGTTTACTGCACTGTCTGCCGGCATAACCTCATGGGCTACAAGTACACTGTCGGTCATGCGGGTGTGACAGTCGATGCACCTTACAGCTGCCAGGTGCCTGTCAACATCAGGTAACCACTCATGTCTTGGCAATACCATTGTAAGCTCCTTTTCAGTTACAAGGCCCATAATATCCGGGTTACCGTGACAGTGCAGGCACATCTCATTGGATTTGAGAATATTCTCACGTCCGCTGCCTGTTTCACGGGCAAGGGGATTATAATAGTGGGCATCATGGCACTCCCAGCATGTAAAAGCTCCGTCAGTGGCCGTAAAATGCACACTCTTCTGGTATTCAGCATCTATTTCCTCAAACTTGTACTGCGCATACGCAGGGTCGTACCCGTGACAGTCGAGACAACTCCAGCCGGCTTCAAAGCGTGTTTCTATTGCATGAGGAAAACTCCTGAACCCCTCACTGTGGCAGTCAAGGCAGTTAAAACTCCAATGTACTGATTTGTAGAAGGCATCAGGACTGATAAAATTATGCTCAGCCATCAGTTCCTTCCTCGACTGGCCGGTTACAGTATCGGTTATGCTGTATACCAGCTTGCCGTGACACTTCAGGCAATTCTGATTGTTCAAATCACCATACAAGCTGAATTCCAGCCCTTTCTGCTTTTTCTCCACGCCAGCCTCATCCTGCTGTGGCTTCGCTCCGGAGGGAGAAATCAACACAACCGAAAAAAGGAGGCCGGGGAGCAGATTCTTAAAGAACATGTTTCCCACAGTTTCAGTTAGAACCTTACAGTGACATTGAGACCTAACAGGAAGTTGCCGTCGGCAATACTGTTCTGGTTATAAAGGAAATTGTACTGCCCCAGTATATCCTTGTAATTTGCAAAGAATATCTGGAATGCGTGTGTTGCTGTACTGATTTCCCAACCTACACCAAGCTGTGGCTTGGGATTAAAGTCTTCATTCTCCTGTTTGCTGAAGAGCTGGTCATATTCGAGCACCACGTTGTGAGACCCGAAGACGTTATACTTTGCGCCTGCTGATAAGCCGTAGTTAAGGTTCTTGTAACCTATCTCCACAGCATTGAAATAAATGAGGGTAGGTGCAACCTGAAGAGAAAGCTTGCTGAACTGACGTGCAAAAATTGCCTGTGTGAAATATGACAGCCTGTGTATCTCTCTCCAGTCGTGAGCCGGGCCGAAGTTTTCTTCAGGGGTAAGGTTAATGCCCATGTTACCGTAAAGGGTAAGAGATAACGGCATTGATCCGGAATTGGTCTGACGGAGGAGAGCATATTTTACTGCAAGATCCTGAGCACGGAAATTCTTTGCTGTTCCCGCACCAATCATCAGCTTGTCAGTGATTGCATAGTTCAGGCCCAGGCGAATGTTTCCGAGAGCCCATAGGCCGTAAGAGGTCAGTAAGACCGTTGTTCACTGTTCCGAACCTGTGATGTATCTCAAACTCGATCATTCCCTTGAAGGGGGTTGTCACTGTCTGATTGTCAATTAATATACTTGTTTCAAACAGTCTTACCGGGTAGTCTTCGCTTTCCTGGCTGAAAGCCGGCATTACAAGCAGCGCGAGAATCAGTGTTGCAAGTATCTTTTTCATAGTTATCTGGATTATAGGTTTTTTCATTTTAGTTGTTGGCAGCGCCCTGTGTCGCCCATAGTTTTATTACCTCTGAAGCTTTCAGGGTAACGTCATCATTTACCCTGATCATGTTGGTTTCCACTATCGACGAGTGGAAAGTCAGGATATTGCTTGCAGGAGGATCAGTGAGATTTACCCTTTCCAGCAATTCATCGTATACTTTGGTCGGTGTCCAGCTCGAGTGGCATGAATTGCACAGAGGAAGTATATGGGTGGAAAAACTGATAACTATGTCCTCGGGAACTTCAGGAGGCGACCAGATATACTTCTCACACGAAGTGAGACCCACAAGTCCTGCCAGCAGCACAACAGAAGCAAATGTTCTGATAATCTTTACTTTTCGATCCATCTTTGTAGTGTTGTTATTTCAATCACAAAGATATCGTGAATAACCTAATGTAATAGCTGTTTCAGAACAAATTTTGCAGTGTTTGCCGTGCTTCTTGTCAATTCAGGAATTGACATTTGTCACTGAAGAATATGATAAATAATAGGTTAAGGCATTCTGACCCCTTGTCAAAAAAGACTGTTCAGTTAACCTTGAACAGTCCCAGTTCCTTCTCCTCGAAACCTGTAATATAGTCCGGCCCTCATTTTGTTTTCAGCAACCGAAAGAGAAATAAAGAGTCCGGCAGAGGCTGTATAGGTCTCATCGCGCTGTGAGTCAGACAGCAGCAGGTAACCCATAATTATGTTGGCAGCCATCTCAACAAGCCGTCTTGCATGGAAGTCTGTAAGTTCGTTGTTGCCTGCCGCAACTACCAGTGCCACTGTGCTTTCATATTCTTCAGTAAGTTCAGTGAGGCTGCGGTGAAGGTGCTCCGCTTCGGGACTAACAGTCATCTTTTCATATTCCCTTATCTGTGCAAGGTATGCTCCGGTTGTAACTCCCCTGATGGCAGCGACCACCTGCAGCTGTGAGGTTCCCTCATAGATTGTGGTGATTCGTGCGTCACGGTAAAGCCTCTCAACGGGGAAGTCTTTTATGAACCCTGCTCCTCCGTGGATCTGGAGGGCATCATAGGCAATCCGGTTACACCATTCACTTGTAATGAGCTTGACCATTGGAGTGTACAGATCAGCCAGGCGGGAATAACCTTTAAACTCTTCGCGCTCCTCCTTCTCCAGCTTACGCTCTTCTGCCACAAATGACCAGGCTTTGTATACATCTACAAACCTGGCTGTTTCATAGAGAAGGGAACGCATTGCCTCCAGCCTCACCTGCATAACTGTCAGCATTTCATAGATGGCCGGGAACTGGTCAATTGTCTTTCCGAACTGTTTTCTCTCGGAGGCATATTTCCGTGCCTCTTCCCAGGCTGCCTGGGCAATGCCGACCGACTGTGCCCCCACCCCGAGACGGGCACTGTTCATCAGTGACATTACATATTTTATAAGTCCCATACGACGCTCACCGATAAGTTTCGCCGGGGCATTGCGGAACACAAGTTCACAGGTAGGCGATCCCTTGATACCCATTTTACTTTCAATCCTCCTTACGGTGACTGCATCTTCTGCCTTGTCATAAACGAAAAGTGACAGACCGCGACCGTCTGTGGTTCCTTCTTCTGAACGCGCCAGTACAAGTGAAATCTCGGCATCGCCGTTTGTAATGAATCTCTTCACACCGTTCAGCAGCCATACTCCCTTTTCTTCATTGTAGCTGGCTCTGAGCTGAACAGCCTGCAGATCGGAACCTGCATCCGGCTCCGTCAGGTCCATTGCAGCTGTGGCACCCCTGTTGAAACGCGGCAGGAACTCCTCCTTCAGCTCTTCTGATGCAAACTCCAGGATGGTCTCCCCGCAGTCCTGCAAACCCCAGATATTTGCAAAACCGGCATCAGCCCTTGAGACAAGCTCTGCAGCCATGACATAGGGCACCATTGGAAAATTCAGACCGTCAAACTTCCGCGGGAAATTCATTCCTATGACTCCTGCCTTAGCCAGGGTGTCATGATTCTCCTGAGTACCCCGGGCGTAACGAACCCTGCCATCTGTAACAGAGGGACCCTCATGATCTACATCCTCAGCATTTGGAGCGATCACATCACCGCATATATTACCGATGATCTCAAGCACCCTGTCATAATTGTCCATGGCATCCTCAAAGTCGCGGGGTGCAAAATCATAAATATCCTTTTCCCTGTAATCCATCTCCTTGAGTTTGACAATCTTCTCCATCAGCGGATGGTGGAGATGAAACCTCAGATCCTTGTTTTCGGTATAGAAATTAGCCATTGTCTTCAGATTTATTGTTTTGTCCCCTACCTGGCGTTTGCCTTATAGTGTTTGATAAGCCTGGGTAACACCTCTGTCACGTCACCGTTGATTACATAGTCTGCGATGTCATTGATCGGGGCCATCGAGTCATTGTTAATTGCAATGATTTTGCCGCTCTGGTTCATACCGGCAGTATGCTGTATCTGTCCCGAGATGCCGCATGCAATGTAGAGCTTTGGCCTTACTGTGACGCCTGTCTGTCCAACCTGTCTTTCGTGCCCTGCATATCCTGCATCTACGGCTGCTCTGGATGCAGCAACCTCGCCTCCGAGAACTTCAGCCAGCTCATAGAGAAGCTTGAAGTTTTCTTTTGAACCCACTCCGTAACCCCCCGCAACAACTATCTGAGCAGCTTTTATATCCACCCTGCGGGCTTCCATGTGCCGTTCAATTATCTCAACCACAAAGTCCTCAGGCCTGAAATATTCCTTAACATTTATATCTCTTAAGCTCACCTCTGAAATTCTTGTTAAGAATCTCCTTCTTCATCACACCCTCACGTACAGTTGCCATCTGTGGCCTGTGGTCAGGATTGATGATTGTAGCGATTATATTGCCGCCGAAGGCAGGTCTGATCTGGTACAAAAGATTCTTGTAGGTAGTATCTGTTTTCTTCACGTAATGATCACCTATCTCGAGACTTGTACAGTCGGCTGTAAGGCCGCTGTGGAGCGCCGAAGAGACCCTCGGGCCCAGGTCACGTCCTGCTGTTGTGGCACCAAACAGTGCAATCTGGGGCTGTTCCTGCCGGAACAGGCCGATTATAACTGATGCATACGGAAGTGTACGGTAATGTTCCAGCTCCGGATCATCGCCAACATGCACGACATCAGCACCGTACGGAAACAGAATATTTTCTGTGCCGTCAATCCCGCTGCCTAGCACCACCGCTTCCAGTTTGCATCCGAGCACATTGGCAAGCGACCGCCCTTTTGTCAGCAGTTCAAGGCTGACATCAACCGGTTTGCCTTCATCGAGTTCACAAAAGACGAAAAGATTATTCACGGTATATGAATTTTTCTGTTTATTAACCTATTGTATGACTTTCAAGCAACTCCCTTACCAGAGCTTCAATATCCTTGTCTGAAGCGCTGAGGCGTTTTGTCTCCTTCGACTGCAATACCACATTGTCAATCTCCTTTACCTTTGTGGGTGATCCTGACAATCCCAGTTGTTCGATGTCTGCACCGACGGCGTCAATTCCCCATTCAGTGATGCGCATATATGTGCGGGCATTTGCAATATAGTCCGCATTTTCTGTCTGCAACTCTGAATCGGTTCGTGCGTTTTTATATTTCATTACAAGTTTTGCATGGCGGAAGCGGCACTCCGGTGCTGTGCTGTTCACTGTCACCACCAGTGGCAGGGGAGCCTTTACGGTCTCCACGCCACGTTCAAGCCGCCTGCGGATAATGAGCATGTCATTTTCAAAATGCATCGCCTCAGCGTAGGTGACCTGTGGCCATCCGAGCTTCTCTGCCACCTGTGGCCCCACCTGTGCAGTATCACCGTCAATTGCCTGGCGGCCGCCTATAACAAGGTCGGGATTGATCCTGCGAACCGCAAGGGTGAGTGCATACGACGTTGCCAGCGTGTCAGATCCGGCAAAAGCCCTGTCAGTGAGCAAAACACCATCGTCGGCACCGCGGTAAAGCCCCTCACGGATTATCTCTGCAGCCCTTCCGGGGCCCATTGTGAGCACGGTGACAGTGGTGCCAGGGATACTGTCTTTCAGCAGCAGGGCCTGTTCGAGGGCATTTAGATCTTCCGGATTGAAAATGGCGGCCAGCGCAGCACGATTCACCGTGCCATCAGCCTTCATGGCATCGGGCCCCACATTGCGGGTGTCAGGTACCTGCTTGGCCAGTACAACGATCTTGATTCCTTTCATACGAATTCAATTCTATTGAAGCGGCAAATATAATAATAAATCGATACCGCCAAACCGCCTTCAGGAGCTGTGTAAAATTCAGTCGAAAGTAATCTGGTAGTTAATTAACTGGATTACTGTATATTACGTATTATGTTTAGAATATCGGCGATTACCGGTCGAACTTTACAGGGCCTGACCATAATTCATCTTTCCTGTTCCTCAGCCTGTATTATTATAGTTTTAAGAATATTGAATTAACTTCGCCCGCCGGAAAAACCCGTTGAATTTACTATGAAAGGCAGACCCTATTTAGCCCTTGTTTTCTCAATGATCTTCTGGTCATTCTCTTTTGTATGGTTCAAGATTGCCAACAGGGTTTATGATCCGATCACAATTGTGTTTATCCGGCTTGCCGTAGCAGCAATTTTCCTCTCGACATTTCTCTGGCTGACACACGGTTTTACCAAAATCAGGTCAGGCGACAAAAAATATTTCCTGATGCTTGCAGTGTTTGAACCGTTCCTTTATTTCCTCGGCGAAAGCTTCGGCCTGACATATGTATCCTCAACGGTAGGGTCTGTAATCATCTCGACAATTCCGGTGTTCGCCGTGATTTTTGCCTGGATCTTCTACCGGGAACGACTCGGGTTAATTAATTATGCCGGTGTGATTCTGTCATTTATTGGTGTACTTATATTTATAACAAATTCATCAGGGTCCATTGCAATGAGTCTGAAGGGACTGGGGCTCATGCTGATGGCTGTAAGCGCTGCGGTTGGCTACAATATGATGCTCCACAAACTGGCCACAAAGTACAGTCCGATATATATTGTAAATGTACAGAATGTAATAGGCGTGGTACTGTTTCTCCCTCTTTTCCTGATCTTCGATCTGCATAAACTCAATGATACCGGAATTGTGGCGGGTAGTTTCACCGCCATAATGCTGCTCGCCGTTTTCGCCTCCAGCGGTGCATTTGTACTCTTCGCATATTCAGTAAGGCACCTGGGCATCTCACGTGCCAACATTTTCAGCAACCTGATACCCGTCTTTACCGCCGTAATAGCCTTCTTCATGGTGGGCGACCAGATTACTTTCCGTAATATTGTCGGAATGGCAGTGGTGATTGCAGGCCTGTTCCTCTCGCAGGCAGGCAAGAAGGTCAGCATTGCAGCGGAGGTCGACCTGGCAGGACGCAGCGCCTGAAGTATAACTGATTGTGTTATCTTTGTTCTGAGGCAGTTCATATATGAGGTTAATTACAGTCTTTGCCCTTTCAGTGCTTGCGCTGTCACGCCTGTCAGCCCAGACCGGCGGTGACAATGTATACGGGTTCCTCGATATCAACCATTCCGCCTTTGCTGCTGCCACAGGTGGAATGACTGTCTCGCAGGGACTTGGTGACCTGAGTCTGCCCTATTTTAATCCTGCACTGCTCAGCAATTCTATGGATAACGATATTTCCATGAGCTTCAGCTCGTACTTCGCAGGCATTACATACGGCTATGCTTCATGGTCGGGCGGCTCATTGGGTAAAGGAAACCTTGCCGGAGGAATTAGCTTTATCAGCTACGGGAAGTTCACCGGGGCGGATGCCGCGGGAAACATTACCGGATCATTCTCCGGATCAGAATATGCCCTGAATCTGATTTATTCCAGGGTTATCGATTCCTCCTTCACTGCAGGCATAAATATAAAGCCCGTTCTCTCACACCTCGAGCGATATTTTTCTGCGGGAATTTGCGCTGATATCGGTGTTACATATCATAATGCCAGACTGCTTCTTGATGCAGGACTGGTTATCAGAAATGCGGGTTTTCAGATAAAGAGCTACACCGGAAACGGAGGAGAGCCTCTGCCATTTGAGATTGTTGCAGGAGTGACAAAGAGGCTCGAACACGCTCCCTTCAGATTCTCACTGACGCTGAGGCGCCTTGAAAAACCTGACCTTACATTTGACTGGGACACCACCGATGATGTGCCTGAAGGAGGCACCGGAGAGAATATTCTGAGACATATGATCTTCGGTGCAGAGATACTGCCTGTTGAGAATCTCTGGGTCGGGGCGGGCCTGAATTACCAGCGCAGGGCCGAACTGCGTACGGAACAGAGGGCAGGCATGGCAGGATTTTCATGGGGATTCGGATTTAATGCCAGAGCATTTTCACTGTCGTACGGCCGTGACACCTTTCATTTTGCCGGATCATCCAATCATCTGACAGTTACAATCAGACCTGACCGGTTCATCAAAAACACAGCACAATGAACCATATCGCCTGCTTATCGTTTTAACTTTGCCCCCTTATGGAGAAAAACAAAAAATATACAATATCCGTCGACGGATTCTCATCATGCGGTAAAAGCACTTTTGCAAAGGCCATTGCAGCCGAGCTAAAGTACCTCTACATTGACTCCGGAGCCATGTACAGAGCCGTGACACTCTATTGCCTGAGAAACGGAACCACCGCCGGCGGTGTGGCAGACAGTGATGCGGTTTTAAATTCAATGCCGGCAATAAAGATAAGTTTCGGTCTCAACAATGACACCGGGCAGTATGAGACCCTGCTCAACGGCGAAAAGATTGAGAGGGAAATACGTGACAGGGCAGTATCTGACAATGTGAGCGCCATAGCAGCCATTGCCGGTGTAAGGGAGAAAATGGTCGAAATCCAACGTGAGATTGGCACCGGGGGAGGAATAGTGATGGATGGCCGTGATATTGGAACAGTGGTCTTCCCGAATGCTGAGATAAAGATATTTATGACTGCTGACCCGTTGATCAGGGCGCAGCGCAGGTATCTCGAGCTTGTTGGAAAGGGTATGCCTGCTGACAGAGAGGCAATCATCAGAAATATAAATGAACGTGATCTGATTGACGGATCACGGGAGGCCAGCCCACTGAGGATGGCAGATGATGCGGTACTGCTTGACAACAGTCACATGACAATGGAGGAGCAGATGGTTTGGTTCAGAAAACTATACAACGGGAAGGTGAATGAAGGCAGTAATTGAGCAGGGCTCAGGCTTTTGCTTCGGTGTTGAGAACGCGGTATCGCTGGCCGAGGAATCACTGCGTGCAGGAGAAAAAGTTTACTGCCTCGGTGAAATAGTACATAACGAGACTGAGGTTGACCGCCTTAAAAAACTGGGACTGGTAACAATAGACTATGATCAGTTTAAGCAGTTGAGAGACTGTAAAGTGCTTGTCCGGGCCCACGGAGAACCACCGTCAACCTATGTAACAGCGCTGAAAAACAATATTTCTATTATTGATGCCACATGCCCTATAGTTCAGACTCTGCAGCAAAGGATCAAACGTGCTGCAGCAACCGCCCGGGAAGAAAATGGACAGGTTGTCATTTACGGTAAGGAAGGACATGCAGAGGTGGTGGGGCTCCTTGGAGCTGCCGGAGGAGACGCAATCCTTGTCAGCTCTTTGAAAGACATTCCGAAGATAGATTTTACCAGGCCTGTTTACCTGTTTTCTCAAACCACGATGAGTAAGACTGATTATGGCCGTCTGTCAGATATTATCTCTGAAGAGGTTGACAAGGTGCATCTGAAATTCCCCTCAGCAGTTCTGCGGGTCAGTAACACAATTTGCGGCCAGGTTTCAGGAAGGGAGCCCAGGCTCCGGAAATTCTCAAAAGAGCATGATGTGATCATTTTTGTGAGCGGGAAAACCAGCTCAAACGGGAAGATGCTTTATGAGGTTTGTCTCAGTGAAAATAAACGGACTCACCTCATTTCAAAAGTGACAGAAATAGACCCATTGTGGTTCCGGGATGCAGAGAGTGCAGGTATTTGCGGGGCAACTTCAACTCCACGCTGGCTGATTCATGAGGTCGCAGCCTCAGTCGAAAAGGTATAAAACGGCGGTGACACCTGTTTTTGTTATGGCTGAAAATATTCCTACCTTTGCGATTCTTTAGTTTCTACAATATTTTACAATGGCGAAAATTAAAAGAATAGGAGTTTTAACCTCGGGAGGCGATGCTCCCGGAATGAATGCTGCAATACGGGCAGTCACCCGTACAGCCATCTTCAACGGACTGGAAGTTATTGGCATAAGACACGGTTACCTGGGCATGATCAATGCCAACTTCAAACCTCTGAAGGCTCACAGTGTGAGCGACACAATCCAGCGGGGCGGAACAATACTTAAAACAGCCCGTTGCGAAGAGTTCAAAACAGTGGAAGGAAGAAGAACGGCATATGAGAACCTTGTTGCCGCTGATATAGACGGCGTTATAGTCATTGGCGGTGACGGTTCCTTTACAGGTGCGAGGATCTTTGATGAGGAATATAACATCCCGTTTGTTGGGGTGCCGGGAACAATTGACAACGATATATACGGGACCGACTATACTATAGGTTATGACACGGCTCTCAACACCGTTGTTCAGTGTGTTGACAAAATACGTGATACGGCAAGCGCTCACAACAGAATGTTTTTCGTAGAGGTGATGGGTGCCGAGGCAGGACATATTGCTCTCTTCAGCGGTATTGCCACCGGTGCCGAGGCGATTATTATGCCAGAGATTAAGGGCGAAGGCCGTGATCTCAAGAAAATGATCGAAAACGGTAATAAGAGAAGGAAATCAAGCAATATAATTATTGTTGCCGAAGGTGATGAAGAGGGAGGTGCGATGGCGATTGCCGAGAGGCTAAAGCCTGAGTTTACCGATTATGATATCAGGGTCTCCATTCTGGGACATTTGCAGAGAGGCGGATCGCCCTCAGCACTTGACCGTGTCAACGCCTCGCGGCTTGGAAATGCAGCTGTGGAAGCGCTGCTCGATGACCAGAAAAGCGTCATGGTAGGACTCCAGAATGATGAGGTGGTACTGGTGCCTTTCAGAAAAGCTGTTAAACTCCATAAAGGACTTAATCAGCACCTCATTGACCTCATTGATGTTCTTAATGTCTAGGGCTATCGCATAAATGTATGAAGGCCTCTGAGGTATACTTCACCGACATGCGCAGCACCCCCTCGCTGAACCTGCTAAAAAAGCTGGAAAAGCTTGTCAGGGCTGCCGGGTTTGACGGAATCGATTTCAACCGAAAAATGACTGCCATCAAGGTTCACTTCGGTGAGCCGGGGAACATGGCTTACCTGAGGCCCAACTTCGCGGCAAAGATAGCAGGCATGGTCAGGGCGAAGGGAGGAAAGCCCTATCTGACTGATTGCAACACCCTTTATCACGGACAGAGATCAAATGCCCCCGACCATCTCGAAGCGGCCTTTTCAAACGGTTACAACCCTCTCAGTGCGGGATGCAATGTTATAATTGCAGACGGGGTCAAGGGTACCGACTACCGTGAGATAGAAGTTAACCTGGAATACACTCAAAAAGCAATGATAGGCACAGCAGTGGCTGATGCAGACGTTATTATAACCCTCAATCATTTTAA
This sequence comes from uncultured Bacteroidales bacterium, assembly GCA_963736735.1. Taxonomy (GTDB): domain Bacteria; phylum Bacteroidota; class Bacteroidia; order Bacteroidales; family VadinHA17; genus SR-FBR-E99. The sequence continues at coordinate 256,441 of CAVTPX010000008.1, forward strand.
GGGGCATGAGCAGACCGGATTTGGCGGCGCAATCAAGAATCTGGGTATGGGGTGCGCCTCGGTGGGCGGCAAGCTCTTCCTCCACTCCGGTAACCCTCCTGAGATATATGAAAAGACCTGTACCGGATGCAATATGTGTGTAATAAATTGCGCTCACGATGCTGTTCACCTTATGGAAAACCGGAAGGCTCATATCGATACTGAAAAATGTACCGGGTGCGGCCAGTGTGTTGCAGTGTGCCAGTTCGATTCAGCAAGGGTTGTTTGGGGACCAGGGGGGGATATCCTGAGCAGGAAACTTGCAGAATACGCATTCGCTGCGGTAAAAGGCAAAGAGGCTCTTCATGTCAGTTTTATAATGGACGTATCACCTGACTGCGACTGTTGGGGACACAATGATCTTCCGGTGGTTGGCAACATCGGGATAGCGGCATCAAAAGATCCGGTTGCCCTTGACAGGGCGTGTGCAGATATGGTGACAGCTGCCCCCGGAGCGTCTCATTTAATTGAGAAAGAAGCCTCAGGAGACCTTATTGGAAAAGACAAATTCAGGATGATCCATCCGAATACTGACTGGAATACAGCACTCATCCACGGAGAAAAAATAAATGCCGGAACACTTTCATATAAACTTATCAGGATATGAACGATCAGTTATCCACGGAACAGAAATCTGTTCTGATTGTTGAAGATGATGCGCACAGCCAGTTGTATTTCAGGAAACTCCTTTCCGGAACATACGACATTTCAGCTGTCACCAATGCTCGTGATGCCTGGGAACTCCTGCACAGCCGGCATATTGACCTGGTTGTGATGGACATCTCACTGGCCGGTGAGGAGGATGGACTCTCACTGACGAGGCGATTACGCCAGGAGGAGGAGTTCAGATCCCTTCCTATCCTGGCTGTTACGGCGTATGCATTCCCGGAAGACAAGCCCAAGGCTTTGGCTGCTGGTTGCACTGATTATCTCTCAAAACCGGTAAACAGTAATGATCTTCATAGAAAGGTTGCCGAACTGTTAAAAGGTTAGCCACGTCAGGCTGCGCCTTTCTGACAGCAAAAATCAGGGCATTCTTTGTACCGGTTATAAAATTTTGGTTATTTTTGCACACCTGAAATTATTCAGGTAATCGGGGTGTAGCGCAGTTGGTAGCGTACTACGTTCGGGACGTAGGGGTCGTGTGTTCGAGTCACATCACCCCGACAAAGCCCGCTTTCCCCGCCACACGGCGGGAAAGCGGGCTTCTTGTTTTACCCCCGGCACTGTCCACACATGCCTCACCGGAAAGTGGGAATTATGTAACTCTTTCCACAAATTCTGTAATACCCAAAATATCTGATTCATTTATTTTTATAAGGTGCTAATGACTGAGGTGAGCAACCGGATTCAAGGCACAGCTGACCACCGGTTTGAAAAGGTGATGGCAACTTATAACTCAACTGTCATGGTTGATATGGAAAATACATATTTTTTTGAAGCTGATTTTTTAAGATACAAACCAATTAAATCAAGACCTATGAAGAAGGTGGGAATCGTAATTATAGTAATCGGAGCACTGTTGACAATTTTTACAACAGTCACATACTTCTCCAGGGAAAAAGTGGTGGATCTCGGAAACCTCGAAATAAATGCCAATAAAAGACATAACCTGACCTGGTCACCCCTTGTCGGCATTGCTGTAATGGCTGTCGGAGCTGTAATTGTCTTTGTACCTTTCAAAAAATAATACCTATGGCAGCCATGTTCCAGACCAGCAACAATACTAACGTGATGGAAGACATGAATACAATCTGGTTTGACAGGACAACTGTTCAGGAGACGCTCAGGAATGCAATTTCATCTGATAAAATTCCTGAATCAGGCCCGCTTAAGGAGAGTCAGGATCCGTTCATATCCACACTTATCCATGACATTTTCGGAGCTGAAATATTAAAGACCCACAATAAGAAAGGATGGCATTTCTATAACCGGATCAACGGTGAACGAATTGATCTGGCCGCACCAGAAATACAGAACCAAATTGACGAAAATACATTCGAGGATATCCCGTCTTCCCCACGCGAGGCTTCAGACTACTTTGCACGGGAGGATTATTCCGCCTTTCTTATTAGGTTCATCAGGGAATTCGAAGAAACTGTGGGATTGGGAAGATATGTTCCGGCACTGGAGACAAATGTGTGAATTATGAAATATTTGTCACGAATAATGTAATATCCAACCGTCTGTGTGTGCTTAACTTTGATTAGAATTTTGAAGGTAGAAAATCAAAATATTTTAGTTGGATTAGTTTAGTGTTGACAGGGATAATTTGAGAATTTTAGTGGGGGTAGATTATCCCGCTTATGCCCGCTGAGGTCTTTTCAGGGTAAGACTTCGGCGGGCTTCTTTTTATGTGCCAGGGAGTGGTCAGGTTGCGAACTGCAGTTCGGTAAGTGTTTTGTAAAGCCCGTTCCCTTTTGAAAGCAGTTCGGCATGGGTCCCCTGTTCAACAATAGTCGAATCATTGAGAACCAGGATAGTGTCAGAGTTACGTACCGTTGCAAGGCGGTGCGCAATCACCAGCGATGTCCGTCCCTTCATCAGCTTTTCAAGCGCCTCCTGTACCAGCCTTTCAGATTCAGAGTCGAGTGACGAGGTAGCTTCATCAAGTATCAGAATTTTCGGGTTCTTGAGCACGGCTCTTGCAATTGCAATCCGCTGACGCTGTCCACCGGATAGCTGGACGCCGCGCTCACCCACAACTGTATTCAGCTTTTCAGGAAATGAGCTGATGAAATCCCATGCATTGGCCTGTATTGCAGCTTCCTTTATTTCTTCTTCTCCTGCACCAGGCTTACCGTATGCAATGTTTTCGCGGATAGTCCCGCCAAAAAGGAACACATCCTGCATCACAATAGCCATCTGTGCCCGCAGCGCCGTTACCGGAAAATCACGGCTGTCGCGTCCGTCAAACAGTATCCTTCCTCCGGTGGGCTCATAGAACTTCAGCAGCAGAGATGTGACTGTCGATTTGCCTGCCCCGCTCGGACCGACAAGAGCAACCTGTTGCCCCGGATCAATACTGAAACTTACATCCTTCAGCACAACCGCCTCCACGCGTGAAGGATACCTGAATTCAACTGCCTCGAAAGCAATGTGACCACGAAGCGTAAATGCAGGGTCCGGGACCTGCTCCATTTCAATTGCCTCTGCCGGTTCATCAAGCAGCAACAACAGGTTCTCGGCTGCACCAATCGTCTTCTGAAGTCTTGTGTAGACTCCGGCCATCCCTGCAATATTTCCTCCTATGAAGCCTGAATAAATGACGAACGAGAACAGCTGACCTGCCTCCATCTGCCCGCTCGCAATCATGGCAGAACCCCTCCATATTACAGCCGCCATTGAGATGAAAAATCCCAGGACTATGAAGGAGACTGCCGCCTGATACTTGCCTCCCCTGATGCCTGCCATTGCTACCTCATCGGTTTTCTCACGGTACCTGTTTATCTCGAACGGCTCATTTGTGAAGGCCTTTACATTCTGTATTCCCTGCAGCGTCTCCTCTACTATCGTATTGGACTCTGCCACGAATGACTGCGCCTTCCTTGAATACCTTCTTATGGCTCTTCCTGAAAAGAAGGCCATGAGTGCCATGGCCGGAACAATTGCAAGCATGAACAGGGTCAGCTTGAATGAACTGATCATCATGAGCGTCACTCCCCCGGTGATTACAAGTATCTGGGATAGAAAATCGGCCAGCGTGCCTGTAAGGGAATCCTGCAGCAGAGCAACATCAGATGAGATCCTGCTGTTCAGCTCTCCTACCCTGCGTTCTGAAAAGAAAGACATTGGCAGCCTTATCATGTGATTGTACAGATGCTGCCGGATTGAAGCCAGGGTTTTCTCGGTCACGAAAACAAATATCCTCGTCCGTGAATAGGAAAAGATTGCCTGGACTACCAGAATGGCGAGCAAGAGCAACCCTGTGCGGCTTATATCCGCCATCATCTTTCCCTTGTTCCCCATGTCAACCAGGTCACCGAGGAGTTTTGGAAACATCAGGCTGGCACCTGTGGAGATCAGAAGGAAGAACATGCCAAGGGCAAATATCCAGCGGTAAGGTTTGAGAAACCTGTACAGCTTCATAAGCTCTCTGAGGCCGCTGCCGGCCTTCTTCCTTTCCACACCAGCCATATATCTACAGGTTTTTATACAGTCCCGGACTTACGTCAATCAGGCAGTTAAAAAAAGATTATCCAAGTAGTTGTTTAACAATGGCAGAGATCTCCCTGCCGTCAGCCTTTCCGGCCAGCTCCTTTGAGGCAACACCCATTACCTTCCCCATATCTGCAGGAGAATTGGCGCCCACCTTCGTAATAATTGACCTGACGGCTTCAGCCAGCTCCGCAGCACTCATCTTTGCAGGCAGATAACGCTCAAGGACAGCCGCCTCAGCATCCTCCTTTTCATATAAGTCAGGCCGGTTCTGTTCCTTGTAAATGGCGGAAGATTCTCTTCTCTGCTTTACAAGCTTCTGAATTATTTTGATCTCCTCTTCAGGATTCAGCACAGCATCAGCTCCCTTTTCGGATTTTGCAATAATGAATGCTGTCTTTGCTGCCCTCAGGGCTTCCAGGATGCCCTTATCCTGCGCCTTCATAGCAGCCATGAGATCACCGGCAATTTTTTCATAAAGTGACATGACAAATACTGTTAATTGTTCTACGGATTGAAATAAATTCAGGTATAAAGATACTCATTCCACAGAGTCTTGCAGCCGGTTGTCATCTGTCAGGGGTTCCCCTCACTTCCCCGACCTGTACCCGGAGCTTTTCAGAGCACTGTCGATTGCTGAAACTGTTGCAAGTATATCTCCGTTTGTTACAGACCCCATGTGACCTACGCGGAAATACTTTTCCTTTATCTCAGGAAGCAGTCCGCCTGCAAGTATTACATCCGATGCGGCAATTGCCTTCATGAATGCTGCCCCCTGCACACCCTCCGGGTAGTACGGAGCTGAGAGAGTACTGGCACTGATTTCCTCACTCAGAGGTATCATCTTCAGACCCATATCCTTTATTGCCGTACGAAAAATCCTGGCAAGACGCTGATGCCGTGCGAAACGGGAATCCATCCCTTCCTTCAGTATGATCCCGAGGCTTACTTCCAGCCCGGCTGACAAGGTTTACTGCCGGCGTGCCGAAGTATGAAGGCCTCCTTTCTTCATACGCCTTCATCACCGGTAGCCAGTGACTCCAGTCGCAATAATAGTTCCCTACCGGCGTCTTCCTGTCCCTCCAAACCTCCATGGCTTTCTCCGAGACAACCATTAAGGCCAGCCCCGGAGGCACTCCCACTGCTTTTTGCGAAGCCGTAAGAACAACATCTATCTTCCAGTCATCCTGTCTTATCTCCTCACCGGCAACTGAACAGACGCCGTCAAGAACCGTCATGACTCCGTATTTCTGACCCAGGCGGCCCAGAGGCTCGGGATCGACCATTACGGCAGTAGAAGTGTCGACATGCGTAAAAGTCATCAGTTTGTACCTCTTTTTCTTAAGCTCAGCCTCAACTTCTGACACTTTTACCGTCTCCCCGGTTGCGGCTTTCAGCAATGTGACATTTGCCCCGTATCTCCTGAGCAGATCAGCATATCTGTCGCCGAAATAACCGGTTGAAATGACAAGTGCATTGTCTCCCGGTTCAATAAGATTGGATCCGGCCATATCCATGGCGAGTGTTCCGGTGCCGGCAATTATAAAGGGCTGTCCTGCAGGCGCAAGCCATACTTCTCTCATCATTTCAAGGGCATGACCGAATGATGCTATGAAGTCAGGGGCGACATGACTCGTTGTTTGCATACCTACAGCCTGCATCACAACCGGTTCAAACTCAATGGGACCGGGTATCATAAGTAACTTTCTTCCTTTCATGGCTTGTGTTTTTACACGGGAAATTGTTTGATTTCACTTTCACTGATCAGTTTCAGGAGCTGCTCCATAATATCATTCTTTAAAGGCAGGAGCGGTCTTCTGGCCGGACCGCCGTAGAGACCGAGATGATCCATCGCCGCTTTCAGTGCGGGTACGCCCCACCGGGCGGTCACTGCCGCATTGACAGGTATCATCTTATGCTGAAGGGTACGAGAATTAGCAATGTCACCTGCGAGAAACAGGCGATATATCTCTATACACTGCGCGGGAGCAATATTTGAAAGGGCAAGGATGCCTCCCACTGCTCCCATTGAAAGGGCTGGCAGCAGGAAGCCTGCTCCACCTGCCACGACCTGGAAATCAGGCTTTACACTCCTCAGCACCTCCCCAATCTTAACGACATTGCCCCCTGACTCTTTCATCCCCGCAATGTTGGGATGAGAAGCCATCTCAATGACCATCGCGGCTGTCATGTCTATTCCCGTGTTTCCGGGCATATTATAGACAATCACCGGAACAGGCGAAGCGTCAGCCACATCGAGGTAATGTTTAACAAGAGCCTCATGTGTCATGAGACCCTTGAAATAGAACGGGTTAATCACGAGCACTGCATCGGCACCCTCAGCGGCAGCCGCCTTCGTCAGTCTTATTGTCTCGCCGGTCGACTGTCCCCCGGTGCCTGCCAGAAGCAACTTGTCTGCAGGCACGGCCTCTCTGGCGGCTGCAACAGCCTCACTCCTCTCTTTCTCTGAAAGCATCACCTGTTCACCGTTCGAACCCAGTATCAGGAAGCCTGAAAGATCGTACACCGACAGCTTTTCAATATTTTGTCTGATCTTATCAGGAAGAAGGTTTTCATCCTTGCCGAATGATGTGGGCAGGGGCGGGAAAATACCGGAAAGGTTTAGTTTTATCATGGTTGTGGATTTATTGTCAGTTTTCAATCCCTGTCAGTCAGCCCGGTTATCCTCCTACTGTTGCCTTCAGCCCGTGGCCGGTAAACTGATCAATGACACGGGCAAGCGTCTCCTTCGACGGCTCTTCGAAGAGCTCAAAGGTTTCAGGCCGGCCAAGCTTCATATACTTGTTCTGGGCAATCTTGTGGAAGGGTAAAAGATTGATATCTTTTTTCTTTCCTGCAAGCCCTGAAATGAATTTCGCAGTCTGCTCAATATTCTCCTCCGTATCATTTATACCTCCCATCAGGGGAATCCGGATGACTATCTCCGCTCCGGTTTCCGAAAGAAGGGAAAGATTATGAAGTATCCGCTCATTGGGAACATTGGTCCACCTGCGGTGAAGGTCCGAATCCATCATCTTCAGGTCGTACAGGAAAAGGTCAGTGCCTGAGGCGATATCAAGAATGAGGTCAGAACTCACATTCCCGGCCGTATCCACTGCCCTGTGAATTTCTCTCAATCCGCACTCATGCAGCAGTTTCTTCAGCATCCGGGGATGCGTCAAAGGCTCTCCTCCCGAAAAAGTGACTCCGCCTCCCGAATGGTCAAAGAATACCCGCTCATTTTCTATTGCAGTCATGATATCTTCAACAGTCATCACGCTTCCTGACATCTCTATGGCTTTGGTCGGACAGACCTCTGCACATCTTCCGTGGACCATGCATATGACAGGATCGGTCACAATTCCGTCAGGTGTGAGGGTTATTGCCTTTTCAGGGCACACCTCCACACAGCTTCCGCACCTGATGCATTTTGCCGGAGCAAACATTTTCTCCCTCGCGGGTGATATGCTCTCGGGATTATGACACCACGCGCAGTGGAGATTGCAGCCTTTGAAAAAGACTACAACCCTTATGCCTGGCCCGTCATTTATTGCATAACGCTTTATATCGAAAATCAGGCTTTCAGACATCCTCTAGAATGAATCATTTTCAGTCCTTTCAATTACCTCCTGCTGCAGATCAGCATTCATGTCGTTGAAATAGTCACTGTATCCTGCCATCCTCACCAGGAGATCTTTATAGTCTTCAGGACAGGCCTGTGCTGCATACAGCGTTGCAGTGTCCACGATGTTGAACTGAATATGATGCCCTCCAAGGGTAAAATAACTGCGGATGAGCTGTCCCAGTTTCCTGATGTCTTCATCTTTACGCATAAGACTCGGAAGGAATCTCTGATTCAGCAGAGTGCCTCCTGACTTGACATGATCAAGTTTTGTCAGCGACTTCACAACTGCTGTAGGACCATGGGTATCAGCACCGTGTGATGGTGATGTTCCGTCAGAAATCGACTTGCCGGCAAGTCTTCCGTTGGGTGTGGCTCCCATGACCTTGCCGAAATATACATGACAGGTGGTTGAGAGCATGTTAAGATGGTATTTCCCACCGGGTTTTATATTCGGTTTTCCGTCTATCTCAGCCACAAGGTCATCATAAACCTTCACTGCTATAGAGTCAGCATACTCGAGATCATTGCCGAAGAAAGGAGTACGGTTGACTATTGTCTGACGCAGAACTTCCTCCCCTTCGAAGTTTTTCAGCACTGCTTTCAGCACCCTGTCCATTTTGAAAGTCCCCTCTTCAAAGACATGCTTCTTCAGGGCAGCCAGGCTGTCTGTTACTGTACCCAGTCCGCAACACTGAATATAGCTTGTGTTGTAGCGCGGACCTCCGTCATAATAATCCTTCCCTCTTGAGATACAGTCATCTATCACAACTGAAAGGAACGGTGCCGGAGCATATTTTGCAAACATCCGGTCGATATAGTTGCTGACTCTCATTTTCTGATCAACAATAAAATGGACCTGTTTCATGAAGGCGTTGTAAAGCTCTTCATAAGAGCTGAAAGTACGCGGGTCACCGGTGGCAGTGCCAACCACTTTGCCTGTGACGGGGTCAATGCCGTTGTTAAGTGTCACCTCGAGTATCTTCGGAACATTCAGATAGCCGGTGAGCAGATATGCTTCCTTACCGAAGGCACCTACTTCAATGCAACCGCTGCATCCACCCTCACGGGCATCCTGAAGCGACTTACCCTGGCGGAGCAATTCGAGTATGTATATGTCAGGATTGAATACTGACGGGTAGCCGTGGCCCTGCCGGATTACCCTGGCAGCTGCGTCCAGGAACTTATCCGGTGTCTTTGCACTTATATGCACCGAGTTTCCAGGCTGAAGGACATGCAGTTCCTCAATAACTTCAAGCATTATATAGGAGACTTCGCTGCTGCCGTCGGTGCCGTCGCTCTTTACACCTCCTATATTGATGTTTGTAAAGTCGTTATAGGTGCCGCTTTCACGTGCTGTGATGCCCACCTTGGGAGGTGCGGGATGGTTGTTAACCTTGATCCAGAAACAGGATATCAGTTCCTTTGCCTGATCACGGGTAAGAGTGCCTTCTTCAATCTCCCTGTAATAGAAGGGTGCAAGATGCTGGTCGAAGTGACCGGGGTTCATCGCATCCCAGCCATTAAGCTCGGTGATAGTGCCAAGATGTACAAACCAGTACATCTGTATTGCCTCCCAGAGGTTCCTGGGTGCATTGGCAGGCACCCAACGGCATACTTCCGCTATCTTTCTCAGCTCATCTGCCCTGACAGTATCTTTCTCTGCAGCTGCCATTTGCTCTGCAAGGTCTGCATGACGTTCAGCAAATACGATTACTGCATCACACGAAATGTCCATTGCCTTCCACTGCTCAGCCTTGTCGGTGGCTTCAGGGTCATTCAGATAGTCGAGTGAGGCTAGGTTAGCTGCAATCTCCCTCTTGAAGTCGAGCATTCCCCTGTGATAGATCTTACCGTCAAGAGCTGTGTGGCCGGGCGCACGTTGTTCCATAAATTCAGTAAACAGTCCTGCTTCGTAGGCAGCCCTCCATTCAGCCGGAACATGACTGAAGATGCGTTCGCGCTGCGTCTTTCCCTTCCAGTAGGAGATTACTTCCTTTTCGTACAGGTCAATATCTTTCTGGCTGATAGTGTAGCGCTGCATGTCACGGGTGTTCAGCACGTGAAAATCCTCCACACTATGGCAGGTCAGCTCGGGAAAGGTGGGGACGCACTTTGGTTTTGGACCGCGTTCTCCCACAATCAGTTCGCCTTCACCAAGATATAAAGTCTTTTTTGTGCAGTGATCCAGAAAATTCAGTGCGCGCAATACAGGGATAGAATATTTGCCAAAATTCTCTTTGTAAAATGCGGTTTCGTGAAGTGCCCTCTCGATTGATAGAGAAGGTTCTGCCTCAAAACTGAGCTTCCTGAGTTTCTGAATACGTGTATTCATGCCCGGGCCGATTTTGTTACCGGTGGATTTGTAAAAGTTGCCTTCAGCTGATGCCGGCCTCTCGGGCGTTTCTGTATGAGGAATTATTTTTTCAAACATGATTGCGATGATTAATTGTAAACTGATTGATACAGGTCAGGAATAAAGAAGGATGACGGTCGCTGACAACGCCCTCACCTTAATAACCTTCTGGTTATTCACTCCGGAAAAACTAATTGTAAAACATCAGGCACTCGAACAGTCGCCTGTAGTTCCTCGTGAGGTTTGGAAAGTAAAATACCTGTTCCATTTTTACCTGAGTGTGATCTTCGGGATTATCAGTTGTACAGAAGATGAACTCAATGCAAAGTTATACCAAAGTTGAAGAAAAACAAAATCTGTCTCACCTTTGTAAGTCTGTACCGGTTGCAGTAAATGAGTAAGGCCTGGCTTCCGCCGCTGTCCCGCGTCCTGTGTCAGGTGACGAACTCATGCCGAATCTGAGTACTCCGCCCTTTTGCAGCTCTTCATGCCTGAGGTAATTTACTTTCACATCATGTCCTTCAAGAGTCAGTGAGTTTATATAGACATTTTCGCTGCTGTTATCGGGTGCTTCTATAATGAGCTTCCTGCCATTTTCAAAAGTTACAGTCGCCTTCTTAAACAGAGGCGATCCCACAACATATTCACCCGTCCCGGGCGTCACAGGATAAAAACCCAGTGCGCTGAAAACATACCATGCAGAGGTCTGGCCGTTATCTTCATCGCCGCAGTAGCCGTCAGGAGTATAGTTATACAGTTTGTCCATCACCTGCCTGGCCCTCATCTGTGCCTTCCAGGGCTCCGGCGTATAGTTGTACAGGTAGATCATGTGCTGGATGGGCTGGTTGCCGTGAGCATAGTTGCCCATGTTCATTATCTGCATCTCACGTATCTCATGGATCGGGAAACCATAATAGGAGTCATCAAACACCGGAGGCACAATAAAAACTGAGTCGAGCTTCTGTGCCAGCTTATCGTTTCCTCCCATCAGTTCTGCAAGTCCGTTAATATCATGAAAGACACTCCAGGTATAGTGCCAGCTGTTCCCTTCGGTGAAGGCGTCACCCCATTTATAGGGACTGAACGGCGACTGGAAGCTGCCGTCGTCATTGCGGCCGCGCATCAGTTTTCTGTCAGGGTCGAATACATTGCGGTAATTCTGTGCCCGCGTGGCATAAAGGTCGATCTCCTGCTGCGGCCTGCCGATCTCTTTCGCCAGTCGCCACAGGCACCAGTCGGCATAAGCATATTCAAGCGTGCGGGCTACATTCTCATTGATATCCACATTATATGGCACATAGCCCAGTCTGTTGTAGTATTCTGCCCCGTACCTTCCCACTGAGTGAACCGGTCCGTGGCCCTTCGTATTCTTTACAAGGGCACTCCATAGGGTATCAATATTATAGCCTCTGATACCCTTCATGTACGAGTCGGCAATGAGCGAGGCCGAGTTGCTTCCCACCATGCAGTTCCTGTGCCCCGGACTGGCCCACTCGGGTAGCCATCCGCTTTCGAGGTATGTATTGACAAGACCTTCCATTATCTGCGAGTTCTGGTCTGGATACATAAGGGTAATTAACGGTATTGCTGCCCTGAAGGTGTCCCAGAACCCGTTGTCGGTGAACATTTTGCCGGGCAGGGTTTTCCCGTTGTACGGACTGTAATGAACAGGGTTCCCTTCACTGTCTATTTCAAAGAACATCCTGGGAAAAAGCAGTGTGCGGTAGAGGGTTGAATAAAATGTGCGGGTCTGGTCATCTGTGCCTCCCTCTACTTTTATGCGGCCAAGCTCGGCATTCCAGCGGTCGCGTGCCTCATCCATCACACCGTCAAAACTCTTTTCCCCTACCTCCTGTGTAAGGTTGAGAAGGGCCTGTTCAGGGGAAATGAATGATGAAGCTATCCTGGCTGTTACTACCTCACCACGCGAAGTTTTAAACCCTATCACGACTCCCGTGTGATCACCCTCCTGAACCGGAGTGCCTTCAGAGATTTTTCCGTCAAGCCAGGAAGAATAAAAGTCAAAGTCGCGGTCAAAAATGATCACAAAGTAGTTGTGAAAATTCTCAGGTACTCCGCCGTGATTGTTACGGCAGTAACCAGTGATTTTTCTTTCGGAGGGGATGATTCTGACCATCGAACCTCCTTTGAAGGCATCGATTACAACGGCAGAAGAATCGTTTTCAGGGAAGGTAAACCTGAAAACCGAAGCTCTTTCGGTGGGTGTTACTTCTGCCGTCACGTCATGATCAGCAAGATAAACGCTGTAATAATAAGGTTTGGAGACCTCTGCCTTGTGGGAAAACCACGAAGCTCTCTGTTCTTCTGTAATGAGTTTGCCTCCTGTCACAGGCATAAGCGAGAAAGCAGCATAGTCATTAATCCAGGGGCTGGGCTGATGAGTCTGTTTTATGCCTACAATTTTATGGTCGTCATAGGCATAACCCCATCCGTCGCCGTTGCGGCGTGTCTGCGGGGTCCAGAAATTCATTCCCCAGGGAAGAGCTACAGCGGGGTACGTGTTGCCGTGTGACAGCAGGTATTCCGAATCAGTTCCCATCAGAGGGCTTGCCAGATCGGCCGGACTGAATGTACTATCCTCCTTCGTCGTGCATCCCCCTAAGGCAAATGCAATTGTAATTAAAGTTCCGGCAATGAGTCTTACCTGTTTTATCATGAATGCTGGTATCTTGAATTTCATTTGTTAGATTCTTTCCGGTCAAGCTTTTGAACAACTTTTGCAAGGACCTTTTCCGGTGTGAGCCAGTTGAGGCAGGCAAGGTCTCCCCTGCGACATTCGCCTTTTCCGTAAACCGTGCAGGGTCTGCAGGTGAGGTCAGATACCGGTATCTGAATCTGATTTTCTTCGGGCATTCCCCAGGCACTGAACCCGGCCCAGGGATGTGTGGCTCCCCATATTGAAAGTGTGTTTACACCAAGCATGGCTGCGAGGTGCATATTTGAAGAATCCATCGCTATCATGAGATCAAGTTTTGAGATAAGTGCAATCTCCTCCTCAAGTCCTATTCTTCCGGCCATCGCCTCAGATCCGGGAATTTTTGCGGCAATCTCAGATATCATTTCAGCCTCATCGGGACTCCCGAAGAGAAAGATTGTGCAATCCGATTTTTGCTGAAACCATATTTAACATAGCTACCATGTTTTCAACTGGCCACATCTTCAGTTTGTGCTTTGCCAGAGGTGCGACGCCTATCAGGCGGCCGTGACTTTCCACTGATCCGTGATGCACTCTTTTCAAGCCCCGTTTCTGTTGGCTTCAGCCAGGGCCCCGCTACAGGCTTTACAGGGAAACCAGCACTGGCAAATACATCTGAATAACGTTCCACAGTGTGCTTCAGAGGCTCTGCTGCCCTGCCCTTTGTAAGTCGCCTTTTATCTGACCGTCCCTTGTCAATTGAGGCCACCCTGCACCCCTGCATGCGGAAAAGGAACCTGAGCAGCTTTGACCTGAGTACATCATGCAGGTCAGCCACGGCAGTTATGTCATACTCCTTCCTGAGGTCATTGTATACCCTGAAGACACCGGGTATTCCCCTGTGCCTTCCGTGGTGGTCTGACAGAAACACACGTACTCCCGGAATATCGGAAACAAAACGGTCAAAGGGCTTCTTGGTGACAAAAACCATCTCTTCCCCCGGATATGATGCCGAAAAGGCGCGGAGGAGAGGCAGAGTCAGTATCACATCACCCATTGATGATGTGCGGATAACGAGGAGGCTCATCTCAATACTTGTCGTATGATTTCTCTTCAATGAGACCTGAGCCTGTGGAGATGTTTATCTTCCGCTTGATTTCAGACCGTAGATCGTTCTTAAAATATACCTGCCTGGCCGTTTCAATAAAGTCGGGACCGAAGTTTTTTCTGCGCTCCATTTCCCTGATATGGTCCTCAATATCCCATAGTTCGGAATTTACCCGGTACAGGTCTGCATACAGAGGGTCTGACCGTTTAATAATTTCTGAAGCTGCTTCATCAAGTATATCAAACTCTTTCTTCAGGTTGCCGGTTTTACCGGCATCGGTAATTCTTTCAAGCTTTATCTCTATGATTGTCAGCTTGTCAATGATCTCCCCATTCGATACCTCTATCTTCATCCAAAGTTTCTTTACAGGAACAAAAATAACCTTTTTAGCCAAATGAGCAACCCGTTTCACTGCGGGTCAACGTCAGCATGAATGTGTAGTCCGCTGTTGCCAGACATTTTAATCTCAGCCTCCATCGCCGTCCGTATCATTGCCTTGACCTTTGAGGCAGACAGATCTTTGCCGAGTTTTATTATAACCGTCTTCAGGTACCATTTCTGAACCTGCATCACCTGGGGAAATTCCGGTCCGAGAACAGCTTTTCCCAACCGTCTCCTCAATGTGCCGGCGAATCTTGCTGCAGACTGGTTGAGTCTGTCTATGTCACGGTGTTTAAGTGTGATCCGGATTAGCCTTGTAAAGGGCGGGTAACCGAACAGCTGTCGCTCTTCCATCTGGGTGAGGTACATTGCTTTATAGTCGTGCTTAAGTACCTGTCTGAGTATCAGGTGCGAAGGATCGCCAGTCTGGATTATCACCTTGCCCCTGCGTGTTCTCCTGCCTGCCCTTCCGCTCACCTGTTCCATCAACTGGAAGCTGCGTTCGTAGGCTCTGAAGTCGGGGAAATGAAGCATACTGTCAGCATCCAGTATCCCCACCACGGTCAGGTTTTCAAAGTCGAGACCCTTGGAAATCATTTGTGTTCCAATGAGGATATCTGTTGCGCCTCCGGCAAAGTCAGAGAGTATCAATGAATGTGAATTACGGCCCCGGGTGGTATCCTGGTCCATCCTTGCCACCGCAGCCGAAGGGAATATTATCTTGATCTCCTCCTCGATCTTTTCAGTCCCGAAACCCCTTGTTACCAGTGCAGTTGATCCGCAGGCCTCGCAACTCTGCGGAAGCTTTGCTCTCTTACCGCAATAGTGGCATACAATCCGGTCAATCCCCTTGTGGTAGGTGTAACTCACCGAACAGTCGGTGCATCCCGGCACCCATCCGCATTCACTGCAGATAATGAAGGGAGAAAATCCGCGGCGGTTCTGGAAAAGTATCACCTGTTCGCCTTTTGTTAGTGCCTCTTCAACAGCGTTAAGCATCTGGGGGGCGAAGTGAGACGACATGGCCTTTCTTCTCCCTGCCTCCCTGGTGTCAGCAAGCATCATAGAGGGCATCATCACGTCACCGAAGCGTGTCTTCAGTTCAACCAGACCGTATCTCCCTGTGACAGCATTGTGATAACTCTCGAGTGAAGGCGTTGCAGAACCGAGAAGGGTGCGGCCGCCGTGGATGCGTGACAGCATCATTGCCGAATCACGGGCATGGTAGCGGGGCGCAGGATCATACTGTTTATAGGATGAGTCGTGCTCCTCGTCAACAATCACAAGCCCCAGGTCGGCGAAAGGCAGAAAGAGTGATGAACGGACACCAAGCACCAGGTTTATCCTGCCGACTGTGCCGGCAGTAAGGTTGACCCTCTTCCATATTTCCATCCTGGCCTTTGCCGATATTCGCGAGTGATAGATCTCAATTGCTGATCCGAAATGCTTCCGAAGTCTCTCGATGATCTGGGTTGTGAGTGCAATCTCGGGAAGCATATAGAGAACCTGCTTCCCCAGTTCCATCTGTTCTCTTATAAGATGAATATAGAGTTCTGTCTTCCCGCTGGAGGTAACACCGTGAAGCAGCACTACCTCATGGTCATTAAAAAGCTGCTTAATGCCTGTAAATGCATCTTCCTGCGGTAGACTCAGTGCAAATGGCGGTGCAACCTCTCCTCCGTTTTCCGTCATCACTGCTTCCCTGGATTCTATTCTGAAAAGACCTTTGGCTACCATTGCGTTCAGCACAGCGGCACCGTTTCCGGAAGCCTTCACAAGGTCAGACCGCTTAACAGGTCCCGGTGGAGCAAGCCCTTCCTGCAGCAGAAGACGGATATATGTGTCAGCAACCTCACGCTGCCTCGGGGCCCGGGCCAGCAGGGCACCCTCCTCACGGTCAAGCTCCTCAAGGAATAACGGGGTGGCGATTACATGAAGTTCCTCTCTTGATGAAGACCGGCCGCGGATCTCTTCAGAGCCAGGGATTGCTGCCTTGAGTACCTCCCCGGGATGAGCCATGTAATAATCGGCCATCCAGCCCATAAAATCAAGAAAACGGTCGTTCACAACACCTGATGTCTGAATCACTTCGGATATATCCCTGGGAGAAAAGTTTTCAGGAGGCGTACTGTGAATCCGGATAACCAGGCCGGAATAAATTCTTCTGGAACCAAACGGTACCGCAACGCGACTTCCGCGGATAACCCTGTCACTCAACCGCGGGGGAATCCGGTAAGTATAGCTTCCGGCAACGGCAAGCGGAATTACGATATCGGCAAACTCATTCTTCATTAGGTCAGTGAGTACGCAAATTATAAATAAATGGCACTGTCGGGCTCCCGGATGAGGAGTAATTTATAAACCGGGTCAGAGACCGGAAGACAAGGCTTCTTACTTCAATGCACTCCTGACCTTTTCAGCTGCATCGGTAAAAGTCGTTGCAGCGATGACCTTCAGTCCTGAAGCCTCGATAAGTTCTTTTGCCTCGTCGGCATTGGTCCCCTGCAGCCTTACAATGACAGGCACACTGATGTTGCCGATAGTCTTATAGGCTTCTACAATCCCGGCGGCAACGCGGTCACATCTGACTATCCCACCGAAAATATTCACCAGGATGGCTTTTACATTGGGGTCTTTCAGTATTATTCTGAAGCCTGACTCAACAGTTCTGGCATTTGCTCCGCCGCCCACGTCGAGGAAGTTGGCAGGTCTGCCTCCTGAAAGCTGTATCAGGTCCATTGTGGCCATTGCCAGTCCCGCCCCGTTAACCATACATCCGACGTCGCCGTCGAGCTTCACATAGTTGAGGCTGTTATCTGTGGCTTCCACCTCAGTGGGGTCCTCCTCGTTCAGATCACGCATTGCGGCCAGTTCAGGATGGCGGAAAAGAGAATTATCATCAAGAGTGACCTTGCAGTCCACTGCCAGGATCTTGTCATCACTTGTTTTAAGCAGGGGATTTATCTCCATGAGAGAGGCATCGGAGGAGATATATGCTTCCCACATCCCTTTTACAAAGCTTAACATCCCCTTGAATGCCTTTCCTTTCAGGCCCAGGTTAAATGCAATTGTCCGAAGCTGAAAGTCCTGCAAACCGACTCCCGGATCAACTTCCTCGGTGAAGATTGCTCCGGGATTTTTATCGGCCACCTCTTCGATGTCCATTCCACCCTCTGTGGAATACATTATCACATATTTTGCCTTTTTGCGGTCAAGGAGAATACTCATGTAGAACTCCCGGATATCGGACTCTCCTTTATAATATACATCCTGGGCCACCAGAACCTTATGCACTATCTTTCCCGCTGGTCCTGTCTGGTGCGTGACAAGTGTCATCCCAATCATGCGTGAAGCCACCTCTGCAGCTTCTGAGGGTGATTTTGCAATCTTGACGCCTCCGCCTTTGCCCCTTCCTCCGGCATGGATCTGTGCCTTGATGACAAAAATTTCTGTGCCGAATTTCTTTTGCAGCTCTTCTGCGACAACTTTAGCCTGTTCAGCATTTTCTGCGATAAATCCCTCCTGAACGGGTACACCATATACCTGGAGAATGGATTTGCCCTGATACTCGTGAATATTCATAATCAGCTTTTAAAAAAAAGTGAATTTAGGATTTCTCCCTGTTTAGGGATTGTAATTTAGTGTTTTTTTATAATTATTTTTGCATAAATTCTGATATATGAGGAAGCTGGCCAATGAAGAGCTCAACCGCAAAAGTATAAACGAGTTCCGCGAATCGCCAAAGACTCCCTTTGTGGTTGTGCTTGACAATGTCAGGAGCCTTAATAACATAGGTTCAGTTTTTCGTACTGCAGACGCCTTTCTGATAGAGTCTGTATTTCTCTGCGGAATAACGGGCACCCCTCCCCACCGCGAGATAAACAAGACCGCCCTGGGGGCAACGGAATCAGTATCATGGAAGTATTTTTCAGAAACCGCCGATGCTGTGAGGTCGCTAAGGGAGGAAGGGTATGTAGTGGTCTCCGTGGAACAGGCGGAAGGATCTGTGTCACTTGCAGAATTCATTCCCGTTAAGGACCGTAAATATGCACTTGTGTTCGGCCACGAGATTAATGGTGTGGCCCAGGAAGTGATAGGTCTCTCGGATTCATGCATAGAGATTCCGCAATTCGGCACGAAGCACTCTTTCAATATTGCGGTAAGCGTCGGAATAGTGTTGTGGGATCTTTCCGGAAAAATCTAAAAGAATAAAAAAAGCCCCGTTCGCCAGCTGGCGGACGGGGCTTTAATTTTAAAAAAGAGTCAACTATTTCACTATTGACATGAAAGTCTCATCCTTGAAATATTTGGCAAACTCGAGGTCTGTCTTGGCATAGTTCATCCAGCTGGCGTTGAACCCTACTGCCTCACGGAGACCGTTGAGCATAACATCCCTGTTGTCCATACGGGCGCCGATAACTGCCTTCAGGTATGAAGGAGCACCGCATTTGCATGGAGGAACTGCATCCATCGTGGTTTTTGCCTTGTTGAGGTCACCTTTCAGTAACTGTGCAAGAGCAAGGTTCATTGAAGGCTTGTCGCCAAGCAGATTGACAGCCTGGTCATATTTGCCTTCATGTATTGCTATGGTGCCGAGTCCGAATTTAGATTCGGGAGTCGCAGTTGTCATCGAGTTGAAATACTCAGATGCGGCTTTGACATCACCGCCGAGGAGAGCGGCAAAACCCATGTTGTTTTTGACAACATCATCATTCTTGATTGCTTTTGCTTTTTCAAGAGCGGCCATTCCTTCTGCAGATTTGCCCATTGCCAGGTATGAATAACCAACGTTATTCCATGCGCGATAGCAATTGGGTGCCTTTTCGGTGGCAAGCTGATAGAATTTAAGCATCTCCGCGGGATCAGTCGTGAGTGAACCTGCATAAAGCATCTGCTCAAGGCTGAGTGCAGAAGCATCGCCTCTCATGGCTGTAAGAATCTCATCATCATTCAGGCCTACAAGGTCTACATCAACAATGAATTTTGATCTTCTGAGCATAGGAAGAATATCATCAGCGAGTGCTTCATAAGCGGCTGACATGTTCTTGATCTCCTTCTCACGGACAACTGGATCCTGATACATCGAGAGAACTCTCAGGATGAGTTCTTTGTCCTGAACATTCGATTCCTGTACGAGGGTTTTGAAACCATCCCAGTCTTCAGCAGTAGTTTTGCTGGTAATAAGGGTCTTGTCAGCAAGAACCGGAGCTTTTGCAAACTCTTTCTGAACATATTTGTCTGCATTCGCACCTCTCTGGCCTGAAAGTTTCTCATTCAGAGTCAGGGGACCGTCAGGTGAAGCATATGAACTTATTGTGAGTCCTTTGAAATCCATTCTTTCAGCTTCTCCTACAAGTGCAATATAATCTTTCAGAGCTTTGATGTCTTCAGCTTTCAGTTCATTGGCCTGGATGTCCGACCTGTTGATTTTATATAAAATATCGGCAACCTTCTGTTCGGGAACTATACGCTGATAATTATCCTTGATTGAGACAGGCATTGCGTGATCTTCGACAAGAGTCGAAGTTGCGATGACACCGTCAGCAAGTTTAATGGGATCAAATGCAAGAGTCTTTCCTTTTTTGGAGGCTTCTATACGCAGCATAAATTCAGAAACTTTCATTTCAGGCTTGTAAGCTACATCACCGGACCAGTTAATTGTCCCGCCAAGTTTGCTTACCGGCTTATTGTTGCCCTGCACCAGTTCACCCTGTGCATAAAGCAGTTCGTCGAACACTGTCTCACCGCCTTCATAAACCAGAACCGGGGTGATCTTAAGTGTGGTGTTCTTGTCAAAATACTTCTCGGGATAAACAGCTTTTACCTGAGCAGCCACAATCCCTGCATGGGCTTCAAGAACTTTAGGCGTAACTTCATACTTAACGAGGTTAGCGTTCTTCTTCATCTTATCCAGACTACTGCAGCTTGAGACAGTAACAGCAGCAAGCAGAAGGACAAAAAGTTTTGTAAGGTTTTTCATAGTTGATCTTTTATTTATTTGCAAATAAGTTACTTGATAATAATATTAACCAAAGGTGATGATACTATATTCATTAATTGTTACACAATACCGGGAAAAACTTATATCATTCATAGTTTAAATTCCTTCAACGAATCCCGATTATCAGGTTTATGCACATCCTGCCTGATTCTAATCAAAACATCCGGCGAAGTGATTACAAAATTAACATAAAAATAGTCATTCTGCTCAAATTACATATGAAAATTTCAGAAATTACGGAGATTTATGCCCGCTTTGACCTCTTCATTAAATATAGCTGTTGTCAGTTTACGGTAATCTTCCGGTCTCTTGACAAAGTCCAGATCCTTGAGATCAAGTATTAGATAACGGTTTTCCGGATTCTGTCTGAAGAAGGTGAAATAGCTTTCCTGGATGCCGGTCAGGTACTCGCCGGTGATCGACTTCTCATAGGCTCTTCCTCTTGATGCAATGTTCTCAAGCAGGCGCTCTGCAGGTACGTGCAGATAGACATAAAGATCTGGTTTGGGAAGAGAGCCGTAAATAATATAGAAAATCTGCCGGTACAGGTTATACTCCTCGCGCTCAAGGGTGGCAGATGCGAATACAAGCGATTTCATAAAATAGTAATCAGCCACAGTGAAACACTTGAAAAGGTCCTGTTCCACAAGTTCCTCCTTCAGCTGACGGTACCTGTCTGCAAGAAATGAAAGTTCAAGGGGAAAGGAAAAACGTGCCGGGTCTTCATAAAATTTGGGCAGGAAAGGATTGTCGGCAAAGCGTTCGAGAATTAGCTTTGCATTATATTCCTCGGCTATCATTGAGGCCAGCGTGGTTTTACCGGCCCCGATATTTCCCTCAATGACAATGTAATTGTATCTTGTATTTTCCCTGTTCATTTCCCGGTGCATTCTATTTCAAAAATAGGAATTGAAGAGCAATATTCAATAAAAAAGCCGGTCAGAAAAATCAGACCGGCCATTTAATATTACAGTTATTGACAGTTACCTGGAATCGTCACGTCTTCTGTCCCTTGATCTGCTGTCACGGTCATGTCCGCCCCTGCCGCCTTCACGTGAGCCATAATGTTCGCGTCTCTCAGACGGTTCACGCTTGGGAGGCTCAACATAACCCTCTGGTTTAGGGATGAGCGGCTTGCGCGAGAGTCTCAGCTTACCGGTCTTTGTATCAACCTCAATAAGCTGCACCTCAATCACATCACCAACCTTAAACAGCTCTTCAACTGTTTCTACCTTTTTCCAGTCCATCTCTGAAATATGGAGAAGGCCGTCCTTGTTGGGAAGTATCTCCACAAATGCTCCGAACTGGGTTATTGTCTTTACCTTGCCCTTATAGACCCGGCCAACCTCAGGCACTTCACATATCGCATTTATACGGTCAAGGGCAGCTCTGATGACTTCGTAATTCTCACCGAATACGTCAACCATACCCTGGCCGTTTATCTCCTCGATCACAATCGTGGCTCCGGTTGTTGCCTGGATATCCTGTATAATCTTTCCGCCCGGTCCTATAACTGCACCTATCATCTCTTTCGGGATGTAGATCTTCTCTATCCTCGGTGCATGAGGCTTGAGGTCCGGTCTTGGTTCGGCAATCGTCTGCTCCATTATATCGAGAATGTGAAGCCTTCCCTCGCGGGCCTGGGCCAGAGCCTGTTTCAGAACCTCAAAGGAGAGACCGTCAACCTTAATATCCATCTGTGTGGCTGTAATGCCGTCACGCGTTCCTGTCACTTTAAAGTCCATATCACCCAGGTGATCCTCATCGCCCAGTATGTCTGAAAGAACAGCAAACTTCTTCCCGTCCTTATCGGAGATAAGTCCCATTGCAATGCCTGAAACAGGTTTCGCAATCTTTATACCTGCATCCATGAGTGCCAGCGTGCCGGCGCAAACCGTTGCCATCGATGATGATCCGTTCGATTCAAGAATATCTGAAACTACACGGATTGCATAAGGATTGATCTCATCGGCAGGCATCATATTTTTCAGCGCCCTGTGAGCCAGGTTGCCGTGACCAATCTCCCTGCGGCTTGTTCCGCGGGCCGGTTTGGCCTCTCCGGTTGCAAACGGGGGGAAATTGTAGTGAAGGGTAAATTTATCCGATCCCTGCCTGAGCACTTCGTCAATCAATTTCTGATCGAGTTTTGTTCCGAGGGTGACAGTTGTAAGCGACTGTGTTTCGCCCCTGGTGAAAATTGCCGAACCGTGAGCGGCAGGGAGGGGGTCTATTTCACACCAGATGGGACGTATCTCATTAAGCTTGCGGCCGTCGAGGCGCTTGTGCTCATCGAGGACAAGGCGGCGGGCCGACTCTTTTTCCACATCATGATAATACCTGCTCACAAGCATACCATTCACGGGATTCTCCTCTGTGAACTGTGCCAGGAACTCTTTCTTTATGTTTTCAAAACCCTCTGAACGGGTCTTTTTGTCAGCACCGGTTGAGGCAAGAGCATAACACTTACTGTATGTCTCATCCCATACTTTCTTGCGCAGGTCCTCGTCATTCTGCTCATGACAGTATTCTCTCTTTTTGGTTGAGCCAACCATTTCAGCCAGCTCGTTCTGAGCAACACACTGAATTTTAATGGCTTCATGGGCTATCCGGAGCGCCTCGAGCATTACCTCTTCAGCAACTTCCTTCATTTCACCTTCAACCATCATTATGTTTTCATAGGTTGCACCCACGACTATATCAAGGTCTGCCTTGCCAACCTCACCAAGGGTCGGATTAACAATGAATTCTCCATTTACCCTGGCAACCCTTACTTCGGAAATGGGGCCGTGAAAAGGTATGTCCGACACTGCAAGGGCTGCCGAAGCAGCAAGGCCTGCAAGAGCATCGGGCAGGGTATCCTTGTCAGCCGAAATAAGGTTCACTGTGACAAACACTTCTGCATGATAATCATCGGGGAACAACGGACGCAATACCCTGTCGACGAGTCTCGAAACAAGTATCTCATTGTCATTAGGTCTTGCTTCCCTCTTAAGGAATCCGCCCGGGAAACGTCCCATAGCAGCATATTTCTCCTTGTATTCAACGGAGAGAGGCATAAAATCTACATCTTCCTTCGCATCTCTGGCGGCGACTACAGTTGCAAGCAACATCGTGCGGCCCATCTTCACCACAACAGCACCGTCTGCCTGCTTGGCAAGCTTTCCTGTTTCAATTGTTATTGACCGGCCATTGCCAAGGTCAATACTCTTTTCAATAAGTTTATACATTTATTCTTAATTAATTATATACAAGACAGTTAACAAGTAGCTGGAGGTTTGGCTGAAAAATTAAAAAAGGCAATGTAAATTGCCTTTTCTTATTACTTACGCAGGCTGAGAGCCTTGATAATCTCACGATACCTGCTGATATCCTTTAATTTGAGGTAATCGAGCAAACGCCTTCTCTTACCGACAAGCTTTATCAGCGCCCTCTGGGTACTGAAATCCTTCTTGTTCTTTTTAAGATGTTCAGTAAGATGCGCGATCCTGTAGGAGAAAAGAGCTATCTGACCTTCTGCACTGCCGGTGTCAAGATCTGATGATCCGAATGTCCTGAAAAATTCCTGTTTCTTCTCCGTAGTCAAATACATATCTTTATCCAATAGATTGTTAATAAATTCTCCAATTTTGGATCGCAAAGATACAACTCTATTTTGTAATAATTCAAACAATTCCAATAATTTTTATCAGGTTTATGGCGGAACGGTTTCATAGCAGCCTGCACTCCACGGAGATAAGCTCAGGACTGAATGGTTGGCCTTTCCTTTTATAAAGACGTAAATACATTGCAACAAGTTGCGCCTGCTGAAAAAGATTTTTCAGTTTTTCAAAGGATTGCCTTAATCCGTCAGGGCTGTCTTACTGCGGCTCAAGGAAGAGAGAGTCTGACTGCCTCAATTGATGGCCCATTGCGATGAGTGATGAGCCGATATGACAGTCGAGGCATTTATGATACCTGCACCACGAGATACGCAATCCGATCAGGCCCTGGGTGGTGAATGCCGAATCAGGGCGAATGCCGGCAGAAATAAAATCCTTTATTAATGTGTTCTCTTCGGGAGGCAGTGATTCAAGAAAATCAAGCGCCCTCTCGCAAAGGTCAGCCTGCTGCTTCATCTTTCCACATACAAAAAGAAGCGGCACTATTGCATTAATTATGAGGAGGTCAACCGATTGTCTTCCGGCTTTTCCGGAGGCACTGACAACCCTCTTACCGAATATATAATGGGTATTCCAGTACTCTGAGGCAGAAACTGAAAGAAGATCCCTGAGCTCTGCTGTTTCCCTGCATTCCAGAACCCTCGAGAACAACCCCTGCCCTCCTGACAGCAGTGTTGCCAGCTGTGCGATCCTTACAGTAGGGAAATTGGCGGGGCGCAGCCGGTTGAACTTCCAGGTCCACCCGTCAATCGGCTGCAGCGAGTACTTTGCTTTCAGCATCTGAAATTCACGAAGAAGAACCCGGTAGTATTCGTCAGCAATTGCATCCCTGAACAAAGTTTCGTCAAGCAATCCTGCAGTACCGAACAGCAATGCCTCTACCTGGATCAGGTTGTCAGCATGTTTACGGATAATCTTAAGTGGCAGGCGGGAAGCAAGCAGTTCGAAGGGATCTGTGTTTACCCTGAAACCAAAATACCTGGATATCAACCTGTACAAAGTCTCCTCCCAGTCATTGCCGTTTCTTTTCATTGTCGCCGCTATCTCACCGCTCTTGCGCTCAAGCCTGTCCACCGTCAGAGAATATAGCCAGTGGCGTACCCTGAAAATGTCAAGCCTGTTTATAAAGCCTGAACATGGCAGGGCTGACGGATTATTTACAAAATCAAGATAGTTTTCCCACAGTCCAGGGTCAAAGGCGATCTCCGAGGTGACCAGTTTCCGGCCTGATGCCGTAAAAGCATCTGCATCACGGTTAGTAACAAGATGTAGAATGACATTATCGTACGCATGATCGGTGTGATGCCCATGACGGTACCAGTCCGATGCGTTTATATGGATCTCCGTGTTTCCGGCCCAGGAGGTTCCGCCAATCGTCAGCCTGGTATTGAAGAAGTCAGGACCTGAATCACGGTTATATTCACCCGGGGTAATTACTTCAATCGCACCTGTCTCTCCGTCACGCAGCGAGGTGGCCTCAAACAGGCGGTTCTTCCACACCCAGTGAAGAAATTCTTCTTTCATTACGGTAATATTTTAATGCAGCATACCAAAGATAAGAACAAACGAACAAATGAACAAGAGAACCGATGAGGCAAAAAATCTTTAATGAATGCTACAAAAAACCCCAAAAAAGGGGGGGATGAATCAGAATTTCCTTGATAACTTTACTTAAACAAAGAGATAATAAGTTTTTAAACTAAAACCCAAGCTAATATGAACTCATTCGTTAAATTTTTAATTGCTGCGACTCTATTGCTCAGTCTTCCTTTAATGGCAAGCAGCCAGATCAAGCTCAAGGACAAAGTCAAAAGGGTGGAAGGCAGTGTAGACAACAGAACAGATCAGGGGATAGAGAGAGGCCTTGACGCAATACAGAACGGTCTTGGAAAAGCCCTGAAGAAAAAAGATAAAACCGAGGAAGCCCAGCAGGGCGGAGAAAACCAGGGTGAAGCCGTTGCAGACAATCAGGGAGACCAGGCTGCTCAGGGTGATCAGGCTCCGCAACAGGAACAGACGTCACTTCAATCTTATTCAAAGTATGACTTCATCCCGGGAGAAAAAGTGATTTTTTATGAAGATTTCAGCCAGGATGCAGTGGGCGATTTTCCGGCCCTGTGGAACACGAATGGTACGGCTGAGGTAGTTACGACCAATTTATTCCCGGGGAACTGGATGAGATTCGTGATGGACCAGTGTGTCTGGACTGATGCCCTTCTCACATTGCCTGACAACTATACAATTGAGTTCGATGTAATTCCTATAGGTGGTCTTGAGGGAGAAGGAATGTCCGGGTGGCAAATGAGACTAATGCAGGCCAAGAATGTGAAAGCATGGGATCATGGGTCTGCACCGGGGCAGGGAGGATTTCATTTTATGGTTGAATATTTTGGCAGGCCAAGCTACAATACATGGCTCTATGGTGAAGAATGTGAACAATTGAAATTAAACGGCTATGTCGATGGGGAACAGTACAAGGAAAAGATGAACCAGAAATACCATATTGCAATCTGGGTCCAGAAATCGAGAGTCCGCCTGTACCAGGATCAGAACAAGATTGTTGACCTTCCAAAAGCATTTCCAACCGGTTGTGTTAAACCTGACAGGCTGAGATTTGAATCTGGCGCCGCCATGATCAGCAATATACGGATTGCAGTTGGTGCACCTGATATGCGCAACAAACTTATGACTGAAGGCAAACTTGTTACATATGGTATCTATTTCGATGTCAATAAAGACGTTGTTAAACCGGAATCATTCGGGACATTGAAAGAGATAGCCGCAATACTGAATGAGGTACCTGATGTGCAGGTCAAGATTGTAGGTCATACAGATGCCGACGGTGCTGATGCAGCTAACCTTGATCTTTCGCAGAGGCGTGCCGCTTCGGTTAAAAATGAGCTTGTAAAATCCTTCGGAGTGAACGGCGACCGGCTTGTTACAGACGGGATGGGTGAAACCCAGCCGGTGGCTCCCAATGATTCTCCTGCAAATAAGGCCCTGAACCGCAGAGTTGAGTTTATCAAACTCTGAAAATGAGAAAAAACACACTCTCCCTGGTTGCATTTTTACTGAGTGCAGTTGTATTTCCACAGGGTATAAATCTTCCCTCCTTCTATTCCCAGCGTGAACTGAGGGCCCCTCTTGCCGTTAAGAATCAACTTGCGCTGATCAGGAAGGATATTGCCGCCAAAAACCTTAAATATCAGGTAGGTTATACATCGGTGGCAGAGGTGCCCCTGGAGAAAATCACAGGCTTCAGACCGCCTTCTCCTGATTTGGAAAGACGGCTGGTGGAAAAACCGAAACCGAAACCTGACTTAAGAATTGCAGGTAAGGTCACGGAGGTAATCACTGATGTTAAGGTTCCGGGCGAGATGCCATGGCCGGGAAATCCCTATGTATACGGTAATCCTTCCCAGACCAGGCTCGATCTTCGTCAGGCGGGTTTTGTAACACCTGTGCGTGATCAGGGACTGTGGGGCTCATGCTGGGCGTTTTCCGCCATGGCAGCGTACGAGAGCAGTTATAAGATTCTTACCAAAAAGGATATAAACACTTCCGAAGAGTACGTTGTGAATTGCTCCGGAGCAGGCGACTGGGGAGGCGGATGGATGGTTCTGGTATTCAAATGGATGGCGGAGAATCAGAAAAACGTTGCTGATGAGACAGCCTTGCCTTACACCGGACCTCCGATAGCATGCCCTTCAGACTCACCAGAAGCAAATTATTATGCTGCCGAATGGGGACAGGTTGACCCGACTAAACCGCTCAACATAGTTCCCTCAGTTTCATTGATGAAAGAAGCTATTTGCAAATATGGAGCTATTTCAACTGCCCTGTCGGTGACTGAGAGTTTTAAACTCTATGTCGGCGGTGTCTTTTATCAGGCCGGATCAGCATCAGGGCAATTAAATCACGGCGTTGCAATTATCGGATGGGATGACTCAATTCAATGCTGGCTTATCAAGAACTCATGGGGAACAGGCTGGGGAAGCGAATGCGGTTACGGAACAGACCGTGGTTACATGTGGATAAAGTACGATTCAAGCAACATCGGATGTCATGCAATCTGGATAAGAGCCTCAACAATAATACATAACTGATATCAATGAAAAAATGAAAAGAAACCTTATTATTCTAATTGCACTGCTTACAAGCTTCAGCGGTTATGCACAGGGATTTAAGCAATCAGACTTTTACATCCAGCGTGAACTGAAAGCCTCCCCGGCACTTAAAGCAAAACTGTCACAGTTAAGACAGGAGATTGCCTCCAAAAATCTTCAATACACGGTGGGTTTCACATCTGTCGCAGAAATACCGATTGAGAAGATCACCGGTGCCAGGCAAATTGCCCCTGCAGAGGAAGTAAAGGTTCTGGAGCAGTTCAAGGTGAATACTGAAGCCTCCAGAATTAAAAATGCCACAATTGCGCCTCAGCAAAAGATTGTAAAGGTTCCAGTTAATGCAATTAAATTCGTTTATGGAGATCCCACCCTGAGTAAGCTTGATTTACGTAAAGGCGGATTTGTAACACCGGTCCGTGATCAGGGATACTGGGGCTCATGCTGGGCGTTTTCTGCCATGGCAGCATATGAAAGCAGTTATAAAATAATATTTGGTACAGCTGTAAACACTTCCGAAGAATATGTGGTAAACTGCTCAAATTCAGGAGGTTGGGATGGTGGATGGCCTTATAAGGTAATGTACTGGATGACATCTTAACCAGAAAAATGTCAGTGATGAAAGTGCACTTCCCTATACCGGTCCGCCACAGATATGCCCTTCCCAGACACCTACGGCAAAATATTATGCATCAAACTGGGGAATAGTCGATCCGGCAAAATTAAATGCAGTTCCTGATGTTGCCAAAATAAAAGCGGCATTATGCACGTATGGGGTTATTTCGACAACCCTTTATGCTGACGATAATTTTAAACATTATACAGGCGGGTATTTCTTTGGCTTTAAGTCTTCAACAGGATCATATGCGCCAATAAACCACGCAGTTGCCATAATAGGATGGGATGACAGCATCCAGTGCTGGCTGATTAAAAACTCATGGGGAACCGACTGGGGAACCGAGTGTGGCTATAATACCGAGACGAGGATATATGTGGATTAAATATGATTCAAACAATATCGGAGTCCAATCCGTATGGGTGAGAGCTTCAAATGAATCTGTGCCCCAGTGATAACTTCGAATTCCATAATCGTGCTATTGATTCTGACTGTTTCAGGATGCCACGGCCATCGGAACACGGCTTCTGCCTCAGTTGTCAAAGACCCTGAAAATCTTGCTCAGCCGGCAGCGGTGCGTATAAAATGTCAGCCAAATATTCAAATAAAGAAGGATGATACTCTGGTGGTTGAGTTTACCGAATATCCGGGAAGGGCATACTCCTGGGAAATGACCGCACCGGACTCATTACTGAATAATTTAAAACTTGTGAAAGTATACCGTCATTCACTGAGTAACAAAGCTGATCCGGAAGCGAAGGCAGAGTATTACTTCCTTGGACTTGACACCGGGGAAGAAACACTGACATTCAGGTATTTCAGACCCTGGGAAAAAGCCAAACCTGCTGCCGACAGTTGCATCAATTAAAGTGATTGTTAATTAATCTGACAGATAAGTTAAACCATAAATAGAATGAAAAGAATTGCATTCTTTTTTGTCACGATGTACATCGTCTCTGCAATGACAACCACCATTGCGCAGAATCAGGTACTAAACAAAACCGTTCAGACAGAAGTTAAAAACAAGATTGAGAATCCTGCCGCTATCGACAGGGATATCACATCCAAACTAAACACAATTACTGTAAGTACAATTAAGATAAGTAACATTACTGCCACAGGTGCATGGTGTACTTATACATATAAATCTGATGCCACTGTGGTTCAGCACGGGATTTGCGTCAATAAGGGACCTTCCCCGACAATTCAGAATACAAAATTCTTTCCCAAGGGAGATCCGGGACCAGAATTCGGTGTTGAAATCACAGGATTATCTCCCAATTTAAAGTATTATGTAAGAGCGTTTGCCAAAAACAGCTCCGGGACTGTCTTCTATGGCAATGAACTGGTTTTTACAACATTAACACCTAAGAAATAGACCATGAAAAAGATAATGTTTTTCCTGATTGCTGTCACCGTTACCCTGTCAGCAGGTGCACAAAAAATAAGCAACGGATATCTGATGAAGATCCCTGCGTTGCCGGCAGATTCCTGCAATGTAACCCGGGCAGGGGTTGAGAGTTTCACCCAACAGGTCAGCGCCCTTGCAGAACAATTGCAAGGTGAAATCGATACCCTTAACAGGATTGTCAACCAGCATATGAAAGCTAATGAAGGCTCCGCTCAGGAAAGGGCCATGAAACAAATGTCGCAGCAATACGGAATGTCCCAGGCAGACATTGAAAAAATGAAAAACTCGAAGAACATGACGGCCGCAGAAAAGCAGGCATTTGCGAACAAAATGATGTCACAGCAAACCAATATGACTGTTGATGAAGCAAAAAACCTGGGGAAGATGAGCGAAGCCGGGAAAAAGGCTTATGCCGAAGCATATGCAACCGAGGCAATGGCGACTAACCAGGCTAGATCCCAAACAAAAGGCAAAGAGTGATGCTGCAAAAAGTCAGTATGAACTGGTGACTTCGCAACAGGCTATAGCCCAGAAGTTATCTGTTATCGAGCAGAAGATTGCTGCACTCTACACCCCTATCGAAGGTGATCCGGAGCGGCAGAAAATGCTTGACAGAATGGATGCATGGCATAGTAAACTTACCGCATTGTCAGGAATTGACTACGGACAGGGAAAACAAATGGATTCTCTCGCAGTACTGATCAAAAAAGAACAAATAGCTTACTGCAACAAATTCACCCCCAGATACCGTGCAGCCCTCAGAAAGCACATTGACACTTCTGAAGACCTCAATACCTGATTATCAGAGCCTGGGAAATACTACAGCGGAAGTAACCAGGGTTCAAACGGGTATCGAAATGCCGGCAGGAGGCACAGAGATTCCTGCCCTGAAAGCTATAGACGGTTATCTGACGGCACTTCGGGATGCCTTTGATTTCAAGCTGTACTTTCCTGAAGATGAAAATTAGGCGACGATCAGACCGGACGGCTTTCCCAAATATTAAATTAAAAAGTAGTTACATGAGATATGTGCTGATGGTACTGATGTTGTGTCTTTCTGCCCTTGTCAGCGCACAGAACACCCAGTCGTCCGACCAGATCAGGCAACAGATGGCCAAAATCAGGCAGACCACCAACTGGGATGACCCTGCCGCTGCAAAAAAAGCAAATGAACAGATACGTGAGCTGGCAAAACAGCTCATGGCCGGCGGAACTCAGCAGTCCGGAGTCGGCACCGGTTCAGGATCAGGAACGGGAACAGGATCCGGAAACCAGACCGGGCAGAGTACCTCGAATGACGGTGAGGAACTTGCAGAAATCAGCCAGGATATGGCTCAGCAGAAAATGGATATCTTCAGCCAGATATGGAAGGCTGCTGCAGGCGGTGAGGGAGCCGACATTCTTCTGGCCGAACCGCTGCGTGAGGAGATAGTTGAGGAATACAGACAGGATGACGCTATAGAGCCCATTCCCTGGGTCGCCGAGGAGATGGAAGTCCTTGTGATAGATGTGTCAATGAACGGAATCGGTGCAATCATTGACATAATGCCCCTTTACAAATCTATAAGGACTTTGGTTGTAACGAACAGCCAGAGCCCGGTGCCGGTTGACCTGGCTGAAATACTGAAGAACGCCGCAGACTATCCCCTGAAGGAACTATACATTGTTAACCTGGGAATATATGTTACAAAACTCCCTAAGGAAATCGCCCACTTCAAAAGCCTCAACACGCTTGGAATTTTCAATAACCGGCTGACTTCGTTACCCGTTGAGATTGAAGGCATGCACAGCCTGAAGAAGCTATATGCCGACAACAATCCGATGAAGACGACTTTCCCTGCACTTAATACACTGAAAAATCTTGAAGAGTTGGGATTACTAAATACAGAAGTTCCGGATTCGGAAATTACAATTATAGAAAATATGTACCCCGTCTGTAAAGTAATTACAAAATGAAACGGTCAGCACTAGTTTTACTGTTGATACAACTGGCACTGCCCGTTCAGCAGGTTTTCTCTCAGGATCTGAGGATGCTGTTGCTTCCAAAAGCCGGTTCGGCAGACAGTACTCTTCTTTACCTGTCAAGAGGTCTTAATGCCATATTCATGACCGACTGTTATCTGAGATGGAAAAGATACTATCCATGTGTGGGAATTACCGATCCTGTGATCAATTCCGTATTGTCTGGCTGAATTACGTCTGCAGTCAACACCTGCAGTCGGCAGCCGCGATGTAAGACCGGTTGTCAGCAAAATCGCCAATTCACTTACAAATCCTGACTTTGCAGTAAAGTACAGTATGTACGTCAATTCCGAGGAGATGTCACAGGCAACTGTAGTCTGCGCAAACAGTGAGGGAGAGATACTCGCTGATTTTACTGAGCCGTTCGCACCGTCGAAGTTGACAGGGGAATCGTCAATTATCACCCGTAAAAAGGCTTATGGATCAGCTGAAGAAACATGAGATCTGCCCATATCACAGGGACCGTAAACATAGAAGTTAAAAGCGAGAGGGATGAATCATCCTCCACCTCTACGCCGTGTGATGCAGGGTCAATTGTTACAGATATAGAGATAAAAAGCAATTCAACTCTCAGATGGGAGCTTGTAAAAGAGTCACTGGCAGGAGCTTCCGGCACTGTAACCTATGACCTGAAGGAGAATTATAAAACCGTCATAAGCAATCCATGCTATATCTGCAAGGATGGCACCAAAGGCTATGCAAAGACTACAGACACTAAAGACTCAGAGGCAAAGGTGCAGGGACTGTCAAATGAAAGCGTCTCTGACGGGGCCCAGGTATCTGACGCTAGGATCAAAATATCTTTTCTGGATGACGGGACCTATCTCGTGAGTGTTAAAGCCACCTCTGAAAAAGGACCGATGAAGATTACAACTGAGAAGAAAGTCGACGGACCTTGCACAGGCAGCAATGAAAATGAACCGCCGGATACGAAGACAAAAAGCATTGATTTGCCGTTTACAGCTGTATTCGGCCCCTACAAGGGGACACCTGAGGACAAGGTTCTCAGCCAGAATGAGACGAAGGATGTATCAGTTGAAAAGGAGAAAACAACCGTAACCATTGATTTCAATCTTGTACGTAATTGAAATCTGATAAAAAAAGAAATATGAAAAAGCCTGTGGTTCTTTTCGCTCTGCTGATACTTAGCTTATCTTCTCTTGCCCAGGATTCGGGCTTATGGTTGCTTACGGCTAAAATAAGTGTAACCTATTCCATGCAGAGAGATACGCTTATAACTTTTATGGCCGGAAACAAAAAATGGGATAAAGAAAAACACACAATTGTTAAAACTTTGTCGAGTGGCACAATTTCGGCTGTCATCGAAAATCAGGCTGAAATGCCGGACAGGGAGTTCGTATTCGATTCCGACTATGCTGAGGAGGTAAACCTAATTGTAACTGGACATGGATCACACTCTGAATCTTCAAATTACCTTGAAACCATTGATGGTACGATGGTAGATGCTGGTACTCGGGATATTAATGTTTCAGGGGCTGCTTTGCCTAAAACTACTGTGCAATTCTATTACACCGAGGATAGTAAAACAGTCAGTATCAGTACCGGAATCAATGCCAAAGGGTCGGATAAGGGACGGATGTATGACGACGAATGGAAAGACTATGGAGGTGATATTGATCAATACTATATCTCATGTGTAGGTGGATGCGATGGATCGTCCGACAAGAATTGTAAAATTACTAAAACAGGGTCGGGCTACCAGGCAACCTGGAAATCGAGTGAAAATAAAAAAAGGCATTCAGTTGATGGCACATCATTTATCACAAGCGAAACCACTCTGAATATTACAATCAGCCCCTATAAAGAGTCGGACAAACCGGAGGTGTCTCTGTATGGTTGTTCGGAACTCGGTACAGAAGAACGAAGCGATGTTATGGCATCCGGGAAGCCTGAAGGTGGAAAATTCCGGTTTTGGGTGGAACCCGGCAATCTGTTGAAAGTTGAATCCGATGGTGAATCATCGGCAATCCTCACAGGCGCAACACCGGGAAAAGGTACACTGTACGTGGAATATACCAGCCCTGATGGAAAAACGAATACTACATCACAACCTGCTTCCTGCGTGAAAATCGAAAATTACAATGCCGGGCAGAAAATCCCGCAAATTGCACTTTTCGATGTTGATGGAAAGAAACTTTCAGGTGTACTAAAAATTCCGGTTGCGGCCCAACCATCCAATCTGGAAGAACTGGTCGATTTCGTGCCTGCTGATAAATCCGTTCTCACGGCCGTTGGACTGCCAGGTGCAGTTGAATTAACAGGTTCAAGTGTAGGAAATACAACTCTTCTTGCAAAAACAAACTGCGGGCATGCCACCGGTCCGACCGTTGAGGTGGAAGTTGTCAACTGTGATGATGAGACAATTGCAAGGCTTGAGAAGCAGAGAAAGGCAGCGACTGAAAACCTGCTGATCACTACGAAGGAGTTACAAAAAATAGCCGGATCAAGTGAATTTGAAAAGGCAAGGGATGATCTTGTTGCTTCCACAATTGACCTCCTTGCCAAGACGGGACTTACCATCATATCTGGTGGAAAAACGACAGGCGCCGTGAAAACGGCTGCTGAAATCGCTGATGCCGGGGCAGGTTTGTCCGACATGCTCGCCAGCGGCAGCCACGAAGAGTTATATGTAAACGGTGTGAAAGCAGCAGCAGGAAAAATCTGGGGAGAAGCTGCCAGCACCCTTGTCGGGCTCGGCGAGGTTGCAGCAGCCGCAGACAGGTTCTATGAAAATATCGCTGAGATTCAATTGCATGAGGAAGCATTAAAGAGTGCTTTGGAGAGTTACGAAAAGGCTTTAAAGGCTTTAGAGGATGTCGTACGGCGTCAGCAGATCTGCAAAAGAGATGAAACGAAGCCCCAGAAGAAGGAAGAACCTAAGGCAGAACCGACGCCAAAACCGGCTGATCCGAAACCTCCTGTCGATCCGAAACCAAAGACTGACACCCCTCCGGCACAAAAGCCACCAACAGAACCACCAACACCGAAGCCGGGAAACGAAGACCCACCAATCTCACCCCCGCCGCCAACTAGCGAACCCAGACAGGTAGGCCTGCCATATTCACCCGATGAATGCGGATGCGGCAAGACTAAAGACATAAGCGTGAGTTCTGAGGGATTCTCAACTCTCCAGGCCGGAGTCAGGAACATAGGCGACTGTGTGGAAAATTTCAATAAAACCTCTGTAAATGTCTATGCAAATACCCTTCGTGAACTCTCAGCACTTACGGATTCCCTGAAAGTTGCTACTGACGGAGATCCTGAAATATTCAGGGCCAAATCCACAAAAGCAAAACCCCGGTTGGATTCGTTGGTAGAGAAAATAAAATCCTACGACGAGGCAGGCAAGACCTTCCTGAAACAATTTGAAAAATGCCCGGAATCAGTTACAACCGGAATGGAAGTATTGAAATCAGCACTTACAGTCACAGTTGATTCAATCACAACAAAATACTGACCTGCTGCTGAACATTGAAAAATCTAAACCCGCACATATCTTGAATCCAAAATGAAAAAACACTTACCTGTCAGTCTGACTATTGCAGCTCTCCTGTTGGTGATGCTACCGCTGCAAGCACAAATAGACCATTATCTGCCGGCAAAACCCGGGGAATGGAAACCGATTAACAGATTTGGAAATGATAACTGCATAGTCCTGGCTGAAAAGACAGACTATCTGGCAAACATGATATCAGTTGCCGAATGGTTGCACCGGAATAATGAAGTTGTGGCAAAACCTGTTGGCTTTAATGCAAAAGTCGCCTTCAACCAGCCGTGCAGGGAAGTCGCAAACAACTCTGCATACAGGGGCTATGGCTATCAGGGTGAGATCTTCATTCATTTTCAACTCTTTTTCATCAATATAAATACCGGTAAGGAGGATTCCTGGGAAAACTATTGTCCTAACATTGGGATAGATATTAATAATCCCATAAGGGATATAAGTAACCATTATGACGAAACAGGATTTCAAACAGGTGATCCACAGCAATTTAAACAGCCACTTGAAAGGGCACTTGAAAATCTTAAACTGTATTACAATGTTTCACCCGTTGAAAAAGAAGTTGCACCGGGAGTAAGAATTTACGCAAATGGTCATTTTCTGGTTTTTAATCCTGACCAGCCTGAATACTGGATCCCGGTGACTGTAAAGGAAGTGATGGAAGCAAAGCTGGCTTACTATAAAGTGAAAAAGGAAATAGATGCGATCAACAACAATAAGGCTCTTCAGGAATGGGCAAAACTTGGTTTTGTGCCTGAAAACAGTGTAAGTATATCAGCTTATGATATGATCAAAAAGGAATATGAAAGTTTCACACCTGGAGAACTGAACAGCCTGGCTTATTACAACGGCAGTGATGAAACAATTTCATGCATCAATGCCAGGGAAGAAGGATGGCCGGTGATGAGGTTCAACCCCGAATGCTGGGACCGTACTCTACCTCCGTCTGCAGTGCAGTTCGTTTCAATGGCATATAAACCGAGGTCAAAGGATGAACTCGATGAATTCTACAAAGACAACAATGATGCATATGACTATGTGGGCTTGTTTGTCAATGCAATGCCTGTTGAAAAGTTGAGGGAGCTAATTCAGAAAAAATAGGATACAGGGTCGAGTTCAATTCTTACTTTACACTTCAAGAAACAAAATACTGCTATGAAACTTCTACGCATCTACGGCATTCATTCAATTCTCCTTTTTCTCATTTCAATTCCCTCCCTGACCGTTGCCCAGGAGCTTCCACTAATCAGGGATAAACAAGGCACATTTAAGATCCTGAGCCGCACTGATTATGTTGGCTACGACTGCGGATACACCAAGGCAGAGATAACCGCTAACCTTCAAAGGATTACCGATCTGGTAACCGTGGTCAGACAAAATCCTGTCCTCACTGAACTAAAAGGTTTTGAGGGCAGGGCAAGGATTTATAATCTCAACTGCAAGGAGGTCGGTGGTTACGGCATACCGGCAAGGATAAGTTTTGAATTTGCTTCCTGGTTCAGGAAGAAGGACGGCACACCTGCAATGAACCTGATTGAGCCGCCAGAGTGGTCGCTCTATATCAATCAGGCCAAACCAGGCTGGGGGGCATCGTACAGCCATGACGCCAAACATGGCTATTTCACGGCCCCTCTAAGAAAAAAGACTGTGGAACCGGGAATTGATGTCTATGACAAGGAGTGGTTCGTGATTTATGACCCGTCAAGAGGCCCTTATTGGATACCCGTCACAGTCAGTGAAGCCTTCGCAGCGGTGAGGGAAAATTCAAAAAAGGAAGAAAACGAAATAGCAGCCCAGTTCCTGAATGAGTATATTGAAAAGGAGTGGAATGCAATCCCGGAAGACTATCGTGATAAACCTGCTTACTTTGGGGGCGGTGTCTCAAGGGTTTATCATAAACCCGGTGCCGAAGGCATGGACAGTATATTCCCGCGTATTGTAAAGGTAAATCCGGCATACTGGGACAGGGAACTGCCAAGATCGGCAATCCAGATAATAAACTTCCATTCAATTCAGAATAAAGAATACCTGCGGAAATTAAGGGAAGAATACCTTAAGAATTTCAGCGTAAGCTCTGATGTGAAACTATTTGAGGAGTCATATGATATGGAAGACATCAGGAGGCTGTTGCCACTGATTGGAAAATGAGTCCACCGGGGTTCCGGAACAAAAGTGATTATATTTGTGTTTTCATTTTTAAAAGCCGGGAATCACATATTGCCGGACACATTATGTCTGACTGGAAAAAGGTATTTACTATAATCTTCACGGGGCAGCTGTTCTCAACCCTGAGCAGCTTCGTGGTTATGTATGCGGTCATTTTCTGGCTCAGTGTTGAGACCAGATCGGCTGAGGTGCTGGCATATGCCACAATAGCCTCACTCCTGCCGCACATGGTGCTCGGGCTTTTCACCGGTGTTTTTGTCGACCGCTGGAACCGTAAGAGGACAATGATTTTTGCAGATCTTTTCATCGCCCTGTGCACGCTTGTCATGGCTGGACTGTTCTATCTGAGCGAGGCAAAAATGGTCTATATCTATATTCTGCTTGTTCTCCGTTCGGCCGGGATGGCATTTCACATGCCCGCCATGCAGGCCTCCGTGCCGCTCCTGGCACCAAAGGACAAGTTAATGAGAATAGCAGGCATAAATAACATGATACAGTCAGTCAGCACCATCGCAAGCCCTGCACTGGCTGCTCTTCTGATAAGTATGTTCGAGCTGCAGTGGGTATTGCTTATCGATGTCGCAGGTGCTGTCATTGCTGTTGTCTCACTGCTTATGGTTCATATCCCGGATCCGGAAAAGACGGAGTCTGCCAAACCACACATAGGAAGGGAGTTGATGGAAGGACTGAAGGAGATCTACAGCAAACCCGGTTTACTGTGGCTCTTTATCCTTGCCCTCTCCGCCATGCTATTCATTATGCCCGTTGCAGCTCTTTTTCCGCTTATGACACTTGAACACTTCAGGGGTACGACATATATGATGAGCATAGTGGAGATTGCCTGGGGAATAGGAATGCTTATCGGGGGAGCCATCATCGGCCATCGCAAGCTGAACAACTACAAGGTTGTTCTCATCAACATTACCTACCTGGTTCTGGGCCTCACGTTCCTTTTTTCAGGGATATTGCCTCCGTCCGGATTCGCCTTTTTCGCTGCTGTAACTGTAATTGGGGGTATCACAATGACACTCTATTCCGGTTCTTTCACGGTTATATTACAGACAATGGTTGAACCTGCTGCTCTAGGCAGGGTTTTCTCACTCTATTCAAGCATCACCCTGCTCCCCTCAATGATAGGCCTTCTTGCAACGGGTTACATTGCAGACGTCATCGGAATCGCAAATGCATTCATCATCTCAGGCATCGGCATAGCACTGCTTGGCATCGGTGCCTTTATGATATCTCCGATCAGAAAGATGGTGGCGGATGAGGTTGCCAGTGTAGAGGCAGCAGGTAGGCAGTAGGCAGTAGGTAGGCAGTAGGCAATAGGCAGTAGTGCAAATTCACCTGACCTTCGGACTTTAAGACCTTTAGACCTTTAGACATTAAACTTCTCAGCCAGGTATCCGGCCATCTCCTCCTGCAACTCACGGGCTTTTCTTCCGGCTGTTTCGGCAAAGTTTTCGGTACTGTCAGCATAAATGATACCCCGTGAGGAATTGACAAGCAGGCCGCAGCGACTGTTCATCCCGTATTTTGCAACCTCGGCGAGGCTACCGCCCTGGGCCCCTACTCCGGGAACCAGCAGGAAATGATCAGGGACAATTTTTCTTATGTCTGCAAGCATCTCGGCGCGGGTAGCGCCTACGACATACATTATATTATCCTTCGTTCCCCACTTCTGGGAAATACTTAAGACTCTTTCGAACAGCCGCTGACCTTTGTTGTCGGCGTGGTACTGAAAATCGTCAGCACCCATATTTGAGGTGAGCGCAAGTATTATTGCCCACTTTCCCGGATATGACAGGAATGGTGTTACTGAATCTTCCCCCATGTAAGGCGCAACTGTGATTGCATCAAAGGGCATCTCGCCAAAGACAGCCCTGGCATACATCTTCGAAGTGTTTCCGATATCCCCGCGTTTGGCATCGGCAATAATTAAAATGGAAGTATCCACTTTCCTGATGTAATTTACTGTTTTGTCAAGTGCTGCCATCCCCTTCTTTCCGTAGCCCTCATAGAAGGCAAAATTGGGCTTATAAGCCACCGTAAAACTGTGTGTGGCATCGATAATCTGCCTGTTGAACTCGAAAATGGGGTCTTCGGCACCTGCGACTGAAGCCGGCAACCTTGTAATCTCAGGATCAAGTCCGACGCAGAGGAACGACTTCTTAGCCAGGATGTTCTGAAAAAGTTCTTTGGAGTTCATTTTGTTGTTGTCAGTAAGATGTTTCCTTCAGTCGCTCTGCATTTTCTGCCATCTGCAGCTTGTCGAGAAGCTCCTGTATGTTTCCGTCCATCACAACCGGAAGGTTATGGATTGTCAGGTTGATGCGGTGATCGGTGACCCTGCTCTGTGGATAATTGTATGTACGAATCTTGGCCGACCGGTCTCCGGTGGAGACCATAGTCTTTCGCTTTGAGGAAATCTCGTCGAGATATTTCTGGTATTCGAGGTTATAGAGTCGTGTACGCAGCTCCTTCATAGCCTTTTCGAGGTTCTTGATCTGCGATTTCTCGTCCTGACATGTCACCACGAGTCCCGATGGTATGTGGGTCAGCCTTATGGCCGAGTAAGTTGTGTTGACACTCTGTCCGCCGGGACCTGAGGAACAGTATGTATCCTTGCGTATATCCTCATTCCGGAGGTCAACGTCGAACTCGTCTGCTTCGGGCAATACAGCCACGGTGGCAGCGGAGGTGTGAAGCCTTCCCTGTGTTTCCGTCTGCGGTACGCGCTGAACCCTGTGGACACCTGATTCATATTTCATGGTTCCGTACACACCGTCACCCGTTACGGCAAAGACAACTTCCTTGTATCCGCCTGAAGTGCCGTCGGTATAATAGTTAAGGTCTATTTTCCAACCGCGTGACTCGATATATTTGGAATACATGCGGAACAGGTCTCCGGCAAAAATGCTGGCTTCGTCGCCGCCTGTGCCGGCTCTGATTTCGAAGACGGCATTCTTGTCATCCTCGGGATCCGCCGGGAGGAGAAGAAACCGAAGCTCCTCTTCCATGGCCGGTATCGTATTTATAAGATTGTCTATCTCAGCCTTGGCCATTTCACGCATCTCCTCATCCTTCTCTGCGGCCAGCAGTTCCCTTGAGCTGGCCAGGTTTGCGAGAGCGCTTTTATACCGGTCATATGACTCCACCACGGGCTTCAGTTCCTTGTACTCCTTATTCAGCTTTATATACCGCTTCATGTCTGACATCAGGTCAGGTCCGGTAAGAGTCTCTCCCACCTCAATAAAGCGGTTCTTCACTCCCTCAAGCTTCTCAAGTATAAGATCGTTTGCCATTTTTTAAAAATTTCAGGGGACAAAGGTAGTGAAAGGGAGGCAATAGGCAATAGGCAGTAGGCAATAGTGAGATGTGTCTTACATATAATGCTGATAGTAAATATATTAGTGCCCCCCACTACTGCCTATTGCCTACTGCCTACTGCCTGTTGCCTAATAAGAAAACTCCCCGAATTCGCTCCTGACAGTGAGAGCCCTGGCCGGCGCCTCTTCGCACCGTCCGATAATCTGCGCTTCGAGTTCAAAGGAGGCGGCAATATCAATGACTGCCTGAGCATTTTCCGGTGAGATATACAGTTCCATGCGGTGACCCATGTTGAAGACCCTGTACATCTCCTCCCATGGCGTACCTGAATTACCCTGTATGAGTGCGAAGAGCGGCGGCACCGGGAACAGGTTGTCCTTTATGACATGTATCCTGTCTATAAAATGGAGGATCTTGGTCTGACCGCCGCCGGAACAGTGCACCATCCCGTGGACTGATCCCCGCATTTTGTCCAACACCTTCTTTATGACAGGAGCATAGGTGCGCGTCGGTGAAAGCACCAGTCTACCGGCATTGACTCCGGGAACAGCCGTAGGGTCAGTAAGTCGTGAGCTTCCTGAATAAATGAGGTCTGAAGGAACAGTGGGATCGAAACTCTCAGGATAAAGAGCGGCAAGGTACTTACCGAAAACATCATGCCGTGCCGAAGTCAGCCCGTTACTGCCCATACCGCCATTGTACTCCTTCTCATAGGATGTTCTCCCGGATGAAGAAAGACCAACGATTACATCACCGGGTCTGATATTGGCATTGTCAATTATTTCAGCCCGGCGCATGCGTGCAACTACAGTTGAATCAACTATTACCGTCCTGACAAGGTCACCCACATCCGCCGTCTCTCCTCCCGTTGACCGGATACCAATGCCTGCCTCACGTAACTCACTCAGAAACTCCTCGGTGCCCTCTATGATTGCCCTTACCACATCACCCGGAATGAGGTTTTTATTACGGCCGATTGTGGATGACAGCAGTATGTTATCTGTAGCTCCCACACACAGAAGGTCATCAACATTCATTACAACCGCATCCTGCGCAATTCCTTTCCATACTTTCAGGTCTCCGGTTTCTTTCCAGAAGACATAGGCAAGTGACGATTTGGTTCCTGCCCCGTCAGCATGCATAATGTTGCAGTACTCCGGGTCACCACCAAGGAGATCAGGTACTATCTTGCAGAATGCACCCGGGAAAATTCCCCTGTCAATGTTGCTTATGGCTGCATGCACATCTTCCTTGCCTGAGGAGACTCCTCTCTTTCCGTAACGGGAACTGTCAGCCATAGATCAGAAACAATATGTGTTTAAGGGTACTGACATCTTATCTGGCAGGTTCATAATCTGTACGCAACACTTTAAACTCAGTACGCCGGTTTATCTGATGTGCTATCTCCTTCTGTTCATCACTGGCAAGCGTGTTTATATACTGTTCCGTAAGTGTGGTTCCTGTCCTGAGGAAAGGAGAATCCTGAACCATAGATGCATCAACCACCTTTGGATTGGTTTCACCATAGCCCCGGGCCGTAAGTCTCTCCACTGCTATGCCCTTGCCTATAAGATAATCAACCACTGATTGTGCTCTTTTTTGTGACAGTTCAAGGTTATATTCCTCAGTGTCACGTGAGTCAGTGTGAGACATCAGTTCAATAGTAACATTCGGGTTATCATTTAGTGTCTCCACCAGTTTATCAAGTGACACCATTGATTCGGGTCTGAGATCCCATTTGCCGAAGTCGTAGAAAATATTTGGAAGTTCAATAGGTTTGTCAATGGCTGTAAGGAGAATTGTGGCCATGAAATCGCGGCTCTTGTCCTGGCCCCTTGTAGTCTCCTTTTCTTTTCCGTTAAGATATCCTTTTTTTGAAGCCAGGAAGATATAATCTACATTGGGTTTGAGTGTGAATTTGAAGTCGCCTCCCGCACCCGTTTCAGCCTGCAGGTTGACGCCGTCGCTTGCAATGAGTGCAACTGTTGCCCCCTGTACAGGCTGGCCGGATTTCTCATCCCTGACAAGCCCGGTTATTCCGAAACGCAACGGAGGAAGTTCGAAAAAATAAAGATCGTCATCCCCCCTGCCCTTACGGGTGGAACTGAAAATGCCTTTTTCAACTTCCTTCTCAAAGGCAATTCCAAAATCGTCGGCATTGCTGTTAACAGGTGATTTCATGTTTTCCACAATCCATCCTCCTCCTGCCTGGGGTGAAGCCTGGAAGATGTCTAAACCTCCCATGCCTATCTGACCGTCAGACGCAAAATAGAGGGTGCCATCCTCCCTGACATACGGGAACAGCTCATTGCCCTTCGTATTGATGTCACTGCCCAGGTTTTCCGGACGTGGCCAGTCGCCACCGGCAGATGAGCGCACGGAACGGTAGATATCCTTGCCTCCCAGACCTCCCGGGATGTCAGAGACGAAATAGAGTGTGAGCCCGTCTGCAGATATTGAAGGGTGTGCGGCTACGAGGCTGTCTGCAAGCAGGTTGATTACTCTGGGGTCTGACCACTGTGTGCCGTCACGTTCAGAATACATTATCACGCATCCCTTTTCCTCTCTTTTGCCTGCCTCGCACCTGGTGAAATATACCTCTGTAAAATCACCGGAGAACGAAGGTGTGCCGTCTTCGAATTCACTGTTCAGATAATCAGCCGGCACCGGGGTGCTCCACCGGCCCTTTTTATCGAGCCTGGTTTCGAAGATATCTGTGAAATTCTGACCTGTGGCTCCGTGACTCTTGTTGCCCTGGGCATCATCACGTGACGAAGTGAACCACACCATGCCGTAGTCATCACGGGCATAGGCAGGAGAGAAGTCGGAGTCCTTCGAATTGAGTTCCTTTGCTTCTTCTATGTTATATGCTTCCGGGGAGCTTTTCCATTCCATGGCCAGCTCGCACGCACGTATCTGTTGCTCCGTGCGGGGATCGCCGGGTACCATCTGTCGGTATTTCCTGAATTCTTCGATAGCCTGCGGATAGCGGCCGTTCTTTTTGATGCTCTCAGCAAGCCAGTATTGAGCTTCAGGTTTGGGAAAAGCTGACTTTACAGCCTTTTTGTACCACAGTTCGGCATTCTTCGGATCATTAATAATCCGGTAACATTCAGATACCATGAAAACCATATCGGCTTTTACCTGTTTGTCACGGGTCTTGGAATAGACATCCTTGAAAAGATCGGTGGCTTCGAAATAATTGCCCGATCTGAAAGCCTCATAAGCGCGTTCTGCCTTCTGCTTCTGGGCTTCGGCAGAAACCGGAAGGAGAAATAATATAATTATGAGGCTGATAAAATTCTTTTTCATACGAACCGGATTCGTTTATTGCAAAAGTAATGAATGTTATAATAGTTAACGGCTCACAGGGCTAATTATTACCGTCAGCAGGGCTTCATAAAACAAAGCCCCTGTCAGCCAGCAGGCGGACAGGGGCTGATCCCAGAATATTAGATACCGGAACTAGCGGGTAAAGAGCAACTCACGGTATTTAGGCAATGGCCACATTTCATTGTCGACGACACTCTCCAGCTTGTCAATATGAATTCTTATTTCGCCAAGATAAGGTTTGACCT
Source organism: uncultured Bacteroidales bacterium (assembly GCA_963736735.1). Taxonomy (GTDB): domain Bacteria; phylum Bacteroidota; class Bacteroidia; order Bacteroidales; family VadinHA17; genus SR-FBR-E99. The sequence goes on from CAVTPX010000008.1 coordinate 301,191, forward strand.
TCGATTCGTAGGCAAGAGATTTCTTGAATTCATCAGTAATTACATTCGCCTTCTTCCTTTCTTCAGTCATCTCTGCTACAAGCTTCTTGATCATGGATATATGGTCGGAAATAGAGACAATGAGCTCCTTCCGTGCCCCTGCAAGTCTCATATACTCGTTTTCCTCGAATATCTCACGCAGTCCCCTGACATTGTCGACCAGGGTAGTCATGTAACCCACTGCAATTGGGACTATATGGTTTATCGCAAGGTCACTGAGAACCCTTGATTCAATCTGCAGCTTCTTTGTGAATTTTTCAAGCTCCACCTCGAGGCGACTTTCGAGCTCACGGCTTGTAAGTACTCCTGTATCGACAAGGGCTTTACGTGACGACTCGGAGACATATGACTTCAGGGTCTTCGGTACACTCATTTCTACAGAAAGGCCTCTCCTTATCGCCTCCTTATGCCATTCGTGGCTGTAGCCGTCTCCTTCGAAGCGAATTCGCTCTGAATCGATAATGTACTTTTTAAGGACCTGAAAGATCGCTTCATCTTTCTTTCTTCCTTTCTTTATCAGTCCGTCAACCTCTGCGGAGAAAAGGGTGAGCTGGCGTGTGACGGCCGCATTCAGCACGATCATTGCTGAACTGCAGTTGGCCGATGATCCTACAGCCCTGAATTCGAACCTGTTACCGGTGAAGGCAAAGGGAGATGTACGGTTCCTGTCTGTATTGTCAAGCAGAATCTCGGGTATCTTGCCCAGTCCCAGTTTTATTTCAGTCTTCTCCTGCGGAGTCATCTTTTTGTCTTTCACCTTGCTGGCTATATTTTCAAGGATATTTGTCAGGTATGATCCCAGAAAAACTGAAATTATAGCCGGTGGGGCCTCATGACCTCCGAGCCTGTAGGAATTGTTTTCGTTCATCACACTGGCGCGAAGAAGCTCCTGATTGTCATTTACAGCCTTGACCACGTTTACAAGGAAAGTCAGGAACTGCATATTGCTTTTCGGATTCTTTCCGGGTGAAAGCAGGTTTACACCGGTGTCAGTTGCCATAGACCAGTTGCTGTGCTTTCCTGAACCATTGACATCTGCAAACGGTTTTTCATGAAACAGCACCCTGAACTTGTGCTTACGTGCCACCCTGCGCATCACGTCCATTATCAGCTGGTTATGATCAACAGCAAGATTTGCCTCCTCGTATACGGGAGCACACTCGAACTGGTTTGGAGCTACCTCATTGTGTCTTGTCTTAACTGGTATTCCCAGCTTATAGGCTTCAAATTCGAACTCTCTCATGAATGCCTTGACCCTGTCAGGGATAGATCCGAAATAGTGGTCGGAGAGCTGCTGGTCCTTTGACGATGGGTGCCCCATAAGGGTGCGGTCAGCAAGCATCAGGTCCGGACGTGCATAGTAAAGAGCCTCGTCGATAAGGAAATACTCCTGCTCCCATCCGAGGGTGGCGAAGACCTTCTTTACATCCTTGTCAAAGAGATGGCACACCTCAAGTGCCGCACGGTCAAGAGCTGCAAGGGAACGAAGCAGCGGTGTCTTGTAATCGAGGGCCTCGCCTGTGTAAGAGACGAAGACGGTGGGGATACAAAGAGTTGTACCGACAATGAACGCCGGTGATGAGACATCCCAGGCAGTGTAGCCGCGCGCCTCGAAGGTGTTTCTTATGCCTCCGCTGGGGAAACTCGATGCATCAGGCTCCTGCTGCACAAGCACCTCTCCGGAAAAGACCTCCACCATCGAGCCTCTTTCTCCCCTGCCCAGGAAAGAATCATGCTTCTCTGCGGTGGCATCTGTAAGAGGATGAAACCAGTGAGTGAAATGCGTCACTCCGCGTTCCATAGCCCAGGCCTGCATTCCGGTGGCAACCTGGTCAGCTATCTGCCTGGTTATTGGTGTACCCTCGTCAACCGCAGTCATTACTGCCTTGAACGACTCCCTTGAGAGGTAGCGTTCCATCTTTGCGTTGTCGAAGACGTTGATAGCAAAGTACTGTGATACTGTCTCATGGGGAAGGTCTATCTCAACCGGTTCCCTGCTGAATAATTCCTTGAGTGCACTGAAACGTAATTCTGCCATAATTTTATTGTTTTTGGCAAAATTAAGTCTTTTTCAGTATCTACCCCCTGTTTTTTATAATATTTTTCAATATTTTATGTTTTTTCTCAGAATACCCCCCTTATTTTTAGGGTATAATTTTATTTTTTCTGTATTTTTTTACAATCACGGAGCGCATTCCGCCTTTTTATACCCTGCAAAAAACGATTTTCTTATATCGACCGCCACAACCTTGTATTCAGGTGTCATAGTAAATTCATCTCCGATACTGCTTGTAACGTAATTTATTGATGTCTCGGGGAAATGGAAAGTTGTGTAGATCACTCCGGGTTTGACCGCATCATTAATCTCAGCCTTCACTGTAGCCTGTCCGCGTTCGGAAATGATTGTCACAAAGTCTCCGGTTTTCAACCCCTTGATCTCTGCATCAGCAGGATGTACATAAAGAATGTCCTCCCTGACCAGCTGACTGTTTGGCGTTCTCCTGGTCATTGTACCGCTGTTGTAATGCTCCAGAATCCTCCCTGTTGTAAGGATATATGGATACTTTGCGGAATTGGCAGCCAGCTCCGGTGTCTCTTCAAAATCCCAGGAATGAAACTTACCTAACCCCCGCTTGAATGTCGAGGTGTGCAGTATTTTAGTGTCAGTGCCGTCCTCCTTTACCGGCCACTGTTTGCCGTTTTTGCCCAGTTCTTCCCACCTGACTCCCCTGAAGAAGGGAACAATCCCGGCTATCTCACGGAGGATCACATCAGCTGAGTAGCCCTGCTGCGGATAACCCATCACATTCATCATATCAACCACTATCTGCCCGTCTGCCTTCGTTCCGGTCAGCGGCTCCACAGCTTTCTGCACCTTCTGTATCCGTCTTTCTCCGTTTGTAAACGTTCCCTCCTTCTCAAGGAATGACGACGCAGGGAACACAACATCCGCAATCTTTGCAGTCTCAGTCATAAAAAGTTCCTGTACAACAAGAAATTCCAGCCCCTCCAGCGCTCCTTTCACATGACATGTATTGGGGTCTGTCTGAAGAAGGTCCTCCCCCATAATCCACATAGCCTTCAACACACCATTATGGGCGGCTTCAAACATCTCCGGAATACGTAATCCGACTTTCGAAGGATGCACAGCTCCGTAGTACGTATTATACAAGGCAATATTTGCCGGATCGGTGACATCAAGATAACCAGCTCCCTGATGCGGCTGCACTCCCATATCCGCTGCTCCCTGGACATTGTTCTGACCCCGCAGAGGGTTGATACCTGACCCAGCTTTGCCGATGTTTCCGGTCATCATTGCAATATTTGACAACAACGTTATTGCCTTGGTGCCCTGCCAGTGCTCTGTGACCCCCAGTCCGTGGAACTCCATGGCTGTTTCAGCAGACGCATATTCCACCGCTGCAGCTTTAACGAGTTCACGGTCCACACCGCAGATTTTCTCAAGCTTATCAATATCAAGGCCTTGCAGGTAGAGTTCAAAACTCTCCCACCCTTCAGTCCTCGACCCGATAAATGACCTGTCAACAAGTCCAGCCTCAAGAATATACCGTGCAAACATGTTGAGCACAGCCACGTTTGTCCCCGGCTTTATCTGAAGGTGATATTTTGCAAGGCGTGCCAGTCCTATTTTCAGCGGATCAATTACTATCATCGGCGTTCCCGACTCAACAACGGCTTTTATCCTGGCTCCTGTAACCGGATGAGCTGCGGTTGGATTGGCACCAATTAAAAGTATGCATTTCGTCTTATAGAGTTCTTCAACCGAGTTGGTTGCGGCACCCGTACCGTAAGCCCATTGCATTCCCATTGCAGTAGGGGCATGACATACCCGTGCACAGCCGTCTATATTATTGGTCCCAATGACTATCCTGAAAAACTTTTGCATCAGGTAGTTCTCCTCGTTCGTACACCTTGCCGAGGAAATACCCGCCAGGGCATCAGCGCCGAACTTTTCCTTAATCTCTCTGAACCGTTTTGCGGTATGACTGTAAGCCTCCTCCCACGATACTTCCTCAAACCTCCCGTCTTTCTTTATCAGCGGAGAGCGGAGCCTGTCAGGATGGTTGTAAAACTCAAAAGCAAACCTTCCCTTCAGGCAGGTATGGCCACGGTTAACCTCGCTGTCCAATGGTGCCTGAATGCCCCTGACAGTGCCGTCAACGACCTTCACCTCAAGGTTACATCCCACACCGCAGTATGTACAGGTTGTGCGGACGATCTTATCGGCCGCAAGTGTCTTTGTGCCATACCGGTCTGAAATTGCATTTGTGGGACATGTCTGCACACAGGCCCCGCAGGAGACACAGGGTGATTCCAGAAAATCACTGTCTGCACCCTTGATTATCCTGCTCTCAGAACCTCGTCCAAATACCCCCAGAACATGTTCCGCCTGTAATTCGTCACAGGCTCTTACGCACCTGTAGCAGTTAATGCATTCTGCCATATCGGACCAGATATAGGGATGGCTCCGGTCAGGTGCAATGGCTGCTTTTTCATGATTCTTCGGGTATCTTACTGAAGTTATACCGACTGAAGCTACAGTCCTCTGAAACTCAGTGGGGAGTTTACCCGGCTCCGGAATCAGTTTCTCTTCAGGATAATCCGTTAACACAAGCTCCAGTGATATTTTTCCTGAGCCGTTTTGATCTTTTCAGTCGAATGGTATATATAATATCCCGGCGAAACAGGTGTATGGCATGATGCCATGACCCTGGCCGGGCCGTTCTCTTTGAGTGCCACTTCCACCGAACAGATGCGGCAGGAACCGTAGTTTTCAAGGTTGTCAGCCTGGCAAAGGGTAGGTATGATTTCGCGTCCCTGCACCCTTCTTACAAAGTCCAGTATTGTCTCCCCTGTAATTACCGGGAACGGCTGGTTGTCGATATATGCTATTTCATTCATGACAATAAGTTTTTGAAGTGAAATAACCGTCCAGTTCCTGGCTGAAATATTGCAGGGCATTTCGGACCGGCAATGGCAATCCTCCTCCCAGTGCACAAAGTGATCCCAGCTGCATCGTTTCAAGCAGGTCGTCAAAGAGTTGCCTGTCAATCTTCGCCCCTCCCTCAATGGCTCCGGTGAGCAGTTCCTTGCCACGCGTTGACCCTATCCTGCAGGGGAAACATTTCCCGCAAGACTCTTTTTTTGTGAATTCGAAGAGATGCTCAAGAAGTTTTATTACAGGGAAATCCTCCGGAACTGATACAATGCCGGCATGCCCCAGCAGAAATCCTTCACGGCTGAACGACTCGAAATCGAGGGTCAGGTCATCAACCTTCGAGGCAGGTACTATTCCACCCAGAGGTCCGCCCACCTGAAACGCCTTTACAGGGTACCTCGTTCCTCCGCCCATAACGTTAAGAACCTCCTTCAGCGGAGTGCCCATCTTCACCTCGTAAAGACCGGGTCTCCGGAAAGCACCGTCGAGGCAGACGAGCTTGGTCCCCGGCGATTTTTCCGTTCCGAGCGCAGCATACGCCACTCCTCCCTCTTTCAGTATGTATCTCAGGTTGGCGAATGTCTCCACGTTGCTCAGAACCGTAGGCCTGCCGAAAAGCCCGTATACCGCCGGGAATGGCGGACGCGTGCGCACTTCGGGCCTCAGTCCTTCAAGCGAGTTGAGCAGAGATGTCTCCTCCCCGCATATATATGCACCGGAGCCTTCGACAACATAAGAACCTGAATTTCCCGCCCGGCATCAGAAGCCCGCTAATAATGTTCTCATCTTCAAACTGGCGTATTGCTTCTTTAACAGTATCAACCGCCCCCGGGTACTCGCCGCGTATGTAGATCACCCCGGTTTCAGCCCCCGTAATGAGCCCTGTCATAAGCATCCCGAAGAGTACTGAATGTGGCCGTTCTTCAAGAAGCCATTTGTCCGAAAAAGCTCCCGGATCACCTTCGTCTGCATTACATACAACATACTTCCTGTCTGACCTGGCCTCAAGTGATGTCTTAACCTTCAGATGAAACGGAAAACCGGCTCCGCCCCTTCCGCGAAGTCCGGATAACTCAATTTCCCTCAGTGCTTGTGTCCGGTCTGCGTATTCATTTATTACCGAATAGTATTCTTTTATTTCCCCGGTGGGTGCAATAAGTGCAGGATTTCCGGCATTGGAACCGGTGAGGATCTTTTTGTCTGCCGGCGTATGATCTTCAGCCGAACAGACTCCGTGATCACCCAAGTATGCGTTATTCGAGTGGCAATGCCCCAGGCATGACACTGCTCCGATCTCTTCTTCCCTGTACCTTTCCAGGAGACTCTTTTTAACCTCCTCCTGTCTTCCTGACATGAGGCAGGCCGTACCGTCACACAGAAAAACCTTTTTCCCCCTGTGCTCTGAAGAAAGAAAATCGTAAAATGAACTTACGCCAAGAACGAGTGATTTTCCCACCAGAAACCTTTCAGCTGCCGCTTCAAGATTTTTGTCATTTAAATCCTGTCCTTTGCTCCCGGCCGTGGCAATCTCTTCATAGAGACCGTGTTCCAACCCCTTTCTTTCAGAAAGCCCTCTCAGATTCTTTGACATTGCGAGTTGTTTCTAATAATTAGATTTTCAAGTTATTTATTAACTGCAAGATAAAACTTGAAAATGAGAATTATCACTTTTTACAGGTCGCCCCAAACAGAGAATAATGGGCGGCCGTTTTTTTTACTGAATTTTGTTATATTTGTCGCCTGTATTTTTAAACAGGTAACTTCAATCAGATAAACAGTTTTCCGATGTCAGTACTTCAGACTTTAAGAGAGAAGGCAGGACCATTGGTGGCAGGCGTTATAGGTCTGTCACTGCTGCTTTTTGTGATCAGTGATTTCTTTGGCAACAACAACGCCCAGCGAAGAAAAGCGAATAAATATTATGAAATGGCCCGCATTGACGGTGAGGTCATTCAGTACCCCGAATTTGAGGCGAAGGTTCAGGAACTGACAGAGATATACAAAATGTCGGGTTCAACTGACATCAATGAACAGATGGCTGAGAGCATAAGGGAGCAGATATGGCAGCAGACTCTGACTGACAGGCTTATGGGTAAGACCTACAGGAAAACCGGCCTTTCTGTCAGTCCCGAAGAAGTGGAGATGATGGTTTTCGGCGATAATCCTCATCCTATTGTGCAGCAGCTTTTTACAGACCCGCAGACCGGAATGTTCAACAAATCATTCCTTGTCAACTTCCTGAAGGCAACCGAGACTGATGAAGCTACAAAAAGATACTGGCTCTTCTTCGAGAACCAGATCATAAATGACAAACTCAATTCCAAACTTGTCAGCCTGATGTCAAAGGGTCTGTACGTGACAGGGAAACAGTCGGAATTTGAGGCCGGACTGGCAAAACAGACGGTGAATTTCAGTTATGCAACGCGTAATTATGCTGCTGTTCCTGACAGCACTGTCAATATCAGCACCGAAGAGATCAAAAAATACTACGATGCTCATAAGGACGACTTTAAGCGTACCGCCGTCAGGGATATGGAATATATTGTTTTCGACATACTTCCTTCAGAAAGCGATCTGAAGGAAGCTGAGCTCTGGGCTACAAACGAAAAGGCTGAGTTCGCCGCTGCGACAGACAAAATCCAGTACATAAACCTCACCGCTGATACACGCCATACCGGGTTCTATCTTCCTTTATCCGAGCTGCCGGAATCTCTCCGCCAGCTGGCTGAGGATGGAGACCTGAACACTGTCGCAGGACCTTACTTCGAAAACGGGGCTTACAAGATTGCACGCCTCGTTGACATTGCTGACCGTCCCGATTCAGTGAGGGCTGCTCATATTCTCCTGACACCCGGTCAGACAAGGACACTGGCACAGGCCAGGGTTGAGGCTGACAGTCTCATGCAGCTTATCCGGGCAGGCATCGACTTCAACACTCTTGCCATGGCGGTTTCCGACGATCAGGGCTCTGCCCCTGTAGGCGGAGATCTCGGGTGGTTCAGTGAAGGAATTATGATTGTCCCGTTCAATAATGCCTGCTTCTCAGGGAATAAAGGCGACCTCGTGACTGTGGAGACATCATTTGGGGTGCACATAATCAAAATCCTCGACCAGAGCAAAAAAGTCAGAAAATATGATATCGGAGTCGTGGACCGTAAAGTGATACCCAGCAATGCAACCACCCAGAAGATTTATGCTGAAGCATCACAGTTCGCAGGCACCAATGACACCTACGAGAAATTCAACAAAGCGGTGGCTGCCGGCAATCTCAACAAAAAGCTGGCACTGAATGTGACTCCTGAACAGAAGGAGCTTCCCGGCCTGACTCAGTCAAGAGGTCTTGTCATGTCGCTTTTCGAGCGGAGTGAAAAGGGAAGCATAGTCCTTGACGGTAGCAGCCAGGCAATATTCGAACTTCCTGAGATGTACGTTGTGGCTTACTGTACCCGCATTCAGAAGGAAGGTATAGCACCTGTGGAAGATGTCACATCCGACATCAGGTTTATCCTCGCAAAGAAAAAGAAAGGCGAGATTATCTCCGATGAGATTAAAAAGCTGACAGCAGAGGGCAAGACCCTTTATGATATTGCTTCTCATTACAATACAACTGTCCAGGATGCCACCGGCATCAACTTCAGGTCATACTCGGTGCCTGGTGCAGGTGTTGAACCTGCCCTTATATCAGCTGCCTCGGCCTCTGAGACCGGTGTTATTTCAAAGCCTGTGGCCGGAAATAACGGAGTATATGTTTTTGTTGTTAACAGCGCCGCCCCGACTGTGGCAGAGGATCTTGCACTTGTCCGCGAGAGGCTGGGTTCCAACTACGAGATCAGAGCTTCATACGAAGCTTACCAGGCCTTAAGAGATAAGAAAGAGGTGGTTGACATGAGATACAAGTTCTACTAGAAAGAAAATATTCAATAACAGAACCCCGGCATGTCACCGGGGTTTTTATTTATTGCGGATTTTCAAATCTCTTCCTGAGATTCTCCTCGCTCATATCCTTTGAAAGGGCTTTCACAAATTCGGCCGGGAGCTTATATACATCAAAGAATATCAGGCCGTCAAGGCAGTCGTTAAAGTCGGGGTCGACATTGAATCCGATTATCTTCGCATTGATCTCAAGATACTTCTTCAGCAGCACCGGAATACGGTATCCGTTGTCAACATCGCTTACAACCTTCTCCACCCTGTTAATGTCCTTTTCTGCACTGTCAATTATTATCCGGCTGTCAACCCGCCTGTCTACCTGGATGTTGAACTTTTTGCGCGGCTTAATGAGCGCCGCAAGTTCAGGATCATAATGATTATCCTTGATGAATTGTACAATAAGTGATTTGGAGAATTCCGAAAAGTCGTTGCTGATGCTCACCGGTCCGATCAGGTAGCGGTAATCTGTATTTTCAAGAAGAACAGTAAGCAGGCCTTTCCAGAGCAGGAAGAGTGGCAGCGCCTTGCGCTGATATTCAGCCACAATGAATGATCTGCCCAGTTCCAATGCCTCACCGAGGTATGGGGCAAAAGCTTTGTTTATACGAAAAAGGGTGTTGATATAAAACCCCTTGATCCCGTACTGGTTGAATATCTCCTTACCCTTGCCTATCCTGTAAGCCCCTACAATTGCATCTGCATCGGTATCCCATATCACAAGGTGGTGATAGTAGAAGTCAAACTCATCTACATCGGTAGTCCTGTTGGTCCCTTCGCCTGCGGCTCTGAAGGTGAGCTCCCTCAGACGGCCTATCTCCTCGAAAATATGAGGAATCGTCTGTGTGGGAGCAAAAATGACAGAATAATTTTTACTCGTTAACAGCTCATTTGTCTGGCGAACCCGGTAAAACTCTTCGCGAAGCACCTCCACCGGCTGGGGTTCAGCCACAGCCACGCTGTTTTTACTCTTTCCGCCGTTGCTGTTAAAAAAGAATTTTTTTGCCTCCAGTGTGGATCCCAGTGAATATGTCCTTGCCCTGAGATAGCGTCCGTAACGGGCAATATCGCGGAACTCGGACTGTTCCTTCACGGAAATAGGCTTGCCTATCCGAATCCTTATGTTTTTGTTTCGCTTATTGAAAAGCTCAGAGGCCAGCTTGGCCGTTCTGAGCAACGGGTGAATCCTGCCAAGAATATGAAACCACCGTGAATTTGTTCCGTGGAAGTAAACAGGGATCACAGGCACCTCGGCCATTTTAATGAATTTCAGCACAGAGTCCTTCCATTCCCTGTCAATTATAAGGTTGGACTCAGACTGGTAAGTTGAGACCTCTCCTGCAGGAAAGATAGCCAGCAGGTGGCCCTCCCTGATGTAGTTAAGGCCTTCCTTTATGCCTTTGAAGGAAGATTGAACGTCCCTGTGGGTCTCAAAAGGATTAACAGGAATAATATAATCTTTCAGCGGGTCTATTTTCTGCAGGAGAAAATTGGCCATTCCCTTGACATCAGAACGGCGTGACGTCAGAATCCTGAGCAGGATAAGGGCGTCAATACCTCCGAACGGGTGGTTTGATATCGTCATGCACGGACCTTCTGCAGGGATGTTCTCAAGATCCTTTTCAGGAACTTCATACCTGATATCAAGGTGATCCAGAATTGAATTGATAAAGATTACAGGGTCCTTGTCATATGAAGATGAATAAACCCTGTTGAGCTTATTGTACCGAAAAATCTGCATCAGCGCCTTGGCAATTATATTGCCTCCGGGGATATCCAGATTGGTAGCCCTGGCAAGCTCTCGTGATGTCAGGAGTTTCATCGTAACAGCGTTCTGTTACAAATGTAGTTTATTACCGGAATATTAAAAAGAGGCGTTGACAATCTGCGGCACTGCTGCCTCCCATCCCAGGGGCATAATATGGACACCGCTTATGCCGGGTTTGGTTCTTAGCCTGCGGATCGTCTCCACGGCAATCCTGATGCCCTCCGCAGAGGCATCGGCTCCTGCCTGTTCCATCCGCTTCATGATATGATCCGGTACGGTGATACCCGGGATCTTGTCGTTCAAATATTTTGCCATGCTCAGAGTCCTTAACGGACTTACTCCCACCAGTACGAAGACCTTATCCAGTAACTGCTGTTTTTCGAGGTTCTCGAGCCAACCGTCGAGGCTGTCAGGGTCAAATACCAGGTTGGTCTGGAAGAACTGGGCACCTGCATTGATCTTCTTCCTGTCCCTGATTACCTGAAGTGACGGATCCTGTGCAAAGGGCGATGCCGCGGCACCGAGGAAAAATTCAGGCCGGTGCTTCATTTCCCGTCCGTCGAGCCAGATACCCTCGTCCCTCATTCTCCTGAGTATCCATAGCATCTGCACCGAATCCAGATCGATAATGTTCAGGTTTCCCCTGGGTTTGGGCCCTACACGCGGACTGTCACCGGAGAGACAGAGGATATTTTTCACCCCTAAAATATTAGCCCCTACAGCCTGCGACTGCAGGCCAGACCTTGTACTGTCACGGGCCGATATCTGCAGGACAGGGTCGGCACCATGAGCAGCGGCAATGCTGCAGCAGGCAATGCTTGACATCCTCGGTATAGCGGAAGAGCCGTCTGTGAAATTTATTGCAGATACCCAGGGCTTTATAAGTTCAATCTTCTCTTTAAGCTTATCAGCCGAGGCACTGAGCGGAGGGGTAATTTCGGAAGTTATGACAAACTTGCCTGCACGCAGGCTCGATTCCAGGAAAGACTGGGGCCCGGTTACTGCCGGCGGGTGGTATTCCGCGTCTCCCTTCCACCATTCAGGCTGACGTATGGGCTTGAAAACCAGTTCCTCCAGGTTATTCCCGATTACATGCCTCCTTGTCCGGCGATGACCACTGCTGTCATTCCCTGATTGACCCGGTGGCTGACCGTGCGTTGGGCGGCCGGGTTGAGTCTCGGATTTACCGCGGGCATGACTTTTTATTCCGGCCGGAAAGAAGATCCTCCTGAATCCTGCCTCTCTGACTTTCCGTACCACCTCACCCCAGGTCTCTGTCCCTGCACGATCCCAGTCTACCGGTGGCAGCACCTCCAGCAGTCTGTGTTCACGGTGCATTCTTCGGGATCTCTCGTATATCAGGGCCCATACACATCTTCGCTTCGGATCCACATAACAGTATCCGTTGTTCACTCCACCACAGGGACCGTTCCTGATGCCCTTGGGGCACTCCATATGACATATGAAGGCAGTCTCCTGAAGGAGACAGTTACCACACATGCGGCAGCCAAAAAGAGGCCCCTTTACACATCTCTCGGTAAAAGCAAGCATTCTGCCCGGCAGGCTGGTCCGGCCAAAGGGACGGAAAGCTGGCTGCCACCGGCGGAGAGGAGTAAAAAGAGCCATCCCTGGCTAAATGTAGTTATTCAACAACTGTTCGTACAGCTCCTGTTTGCCACTTATTTTCTGAGGCTCACCTGCCTTCAGGGCATACTCCCTGAGTTTCACGAGGGTCAGCTCCCCCTTTTCGTACTGTGCTCCGACGCCTTTGTCAAACGAAGCATAACGTTTTTTTCTCATTTTCAGGTAGTCAGAGTCTTTGAGAATTCTGTCCGCAGTAACAAGCGCCCTTGCGAAAGTGTCCATCCCGCTTACATGGGCAATGAAGAGATCTTCCGGATCAGTTGAGTTGCGTCTGACGTGGGCGTCAAAATTTATCCCGCCTGATGTAAACCCTCCTGCACGAAGAATAACAATCATTGCCTCGGTGACCTCATTTATATTGGTCGGGAATTCATCAGTGTCCCACCCGTTCTGATAATCTCCCTTATTGGCATCGATGCTGCCAAGCATACCCGCGTCAGCAGCCACCTGCAGGTCATGCTGGAACGAGTGCCCGGCAAGCGTGGCGTGGTTGACTTCGATATTCAGTTTGAAATCCTTGTCCAGCCCGTAATGACGAAGGAACCCGATCACCGTGGCGGAATCATAGTCATACTGGTGTTTTGCAGGCTCCATAGGCTTGGGCTCGATGAGGAATGTGCCCTTGAATCCCTTTTTCCTGCCATAGTCACGTGCCAGTGTGAGCATCATCGCCATATGCTCCAGCTCTCTCTTCATGTCTGTATTGTGCAGCGATAGATAGCCTTCACGACCGCCCCAGAAGACATAGTTCTGCCCCCCGAGGGCAATTGTTGCATCAATTGCGTTTTTGAGCTGTACGGCGGCATTGGCAACCACGTTGAAGTCAGGATTGGTGGCTGCGCCGTTCATATATCGCGGATTACCGAACAGGTTTGCAGTGCCCCACAGCAACTTCACTCCTGTCTCTTTCTGAAGGGCCTGCACAAGGGGAACCGTTTTCTCAAGACGCTTTTCGATATCAAAAACAGATCCGTCACCTACAAGGTCTGTATCGTGGAAACAGTAATAGGGAGCACCGATCTTGGTGATGAATTCGAAAGCCATGTCAAGCTTCACCTTAATGCGGTCGTCGCCTGTCATGCCGTCATACGGAAAGTTCCTGGTTGACGCTCCGAAGGTATCGGTACCGTCGCCGCAGAAAGAATGCCAGTAGGCGATTGCATACCTCAGATGATCTTTCATCTTTTTACCGGCTACTTTTGCTTCCGGATCATACCATTTGAAGGCGAGCGGATTTTTTGAGTCCCTTCCCTCGTACTGAATCTTCCCTATCCCGGGGAACACTTCATTTTTTCCTTTTTTGATCATTTTGTACCTTTTTATAGTTCTTATTCGATTTTTTTAAATGGATTCAAGGAGCTCTTTCCACTGATTGTATTTGGCTTCGTAGACCCCGGCAAGGGATTTACGCGGCTCAGTCACTCCGACAATTTCAAGACCCTTAAAGGCCTCACTTTCATTATTATAGTACCCGCACCCTATTCCTGATCCTCTTGCCGCCCCGGTTGCGCCGTCACTGTTACAGAGGTTGATGACGGTCCCCGTCACGCTTGACAACACCTCCCTGAAAACGCGGCTCTGGAACATATTTGTTTCGCCTGCCCTTATGATTTTAGGGTTTATCCCGGTCTCTTTCATCACATCAAGCCCGTAACGGAATGAGTAAGCAATGCCTTCCTGTGATGCCCTGAAGAGGTGGGCAGTAGTATGAATATTAAAATTTATGCCTGAGAAGGAGGAAGAAATTTCCCTGTTTTTCAGTACGCGTTCCGCGCCGTTTCCGAAAGGCAACACAAGCAGGCCATCACTGCCGGGTCTGACTTTTGGCAGCCAGGGCATTCATCTGCTTGTAGGTCAATCCTGCTCCGGCAATCTTTTTCATCCATGAATTGAGAATCCCGGTACCGTTGATGCAAAGCAGCACCCCCAGACGCGTCTGACTCTCACTGTTGTTTACATGAAGGAAGGTGTTTATCCTTGACAGCGGGTCGAATTTCTTTTCCCCGGTCACACCATAGATAACACCTGATGTCCCCGCCGTGGCAGCCACCTCCCCGGGTGAGAGCACATTCAGTGAGAGTGCGTTGTTTGGCTGGTCTCCTGCCCTGTATGAGACAGGGATGCCTGCCGGCAGACCCAGATCGTCAGCCACCGACTTCAATACGTTGCCCTGGACAGAGAATGAGGGCATTGCTTCAGGAAGTATCTGGCTGTCAAACCCGAAATATTGAAGCAGTTCTTCAGAGACTGCATTCCGCCTGAAATCCCAGAAAATGCCTTCAGAAAGGCCAGTATACGATGTCCTGATCTCTCCCGTCAGCTTCATGGCTATGAAGTCTCCCGGGAGCATAATCTTATCTATCTTACGGTAAAGCGATGGTTCATTCTCCTTCACCCATGCCAGTTTGGAAGCGGTAAAGTTGCCAGGTGAATTGAGCAGATGATGGAGGCAGAAGTCCTTTCCCATTTTCTGAAAAGCCCTGTCACCGATATCGACAGCCCTGCTGTCACACCAGATTATGGAGGGACGCAGCACTTTCCTGTCCTTATCAACTGTGACCAGTCCGTGCATCTGGTACGAAATGCCAATTGCACCGATGGAATTTTTTTTCTCCCCGAGCGAACCCAGACAGGCACCAAGAGCCACTTTAAGGTTGGCCCACCATACTTCCGGATCCTGTTCAGCCCATCCGGGCGAAGGTGCCTGAATTGGCATTTCGGTTTCGGGGTGAAAGGCAGAGGCAATACATTTGCCTGATTCACCGTCTATCACTGACACCTTTACAGATGAACTGCCTAAATCAATTCCAAGTAACAGCATGCTGACTTATATTTATTGTTTCATTTCTTTTACGGTTCTTATAAATGCCCGCAGGTTTTCGGTGGATACATCCGGAGGCATACCGCCTCCACATGACCATATTATCTTTCTTTGATCAGTCACGGGTCTGATCATCGCCCTGACACTTTCCTCCACATCTGCCGGAGTACCAAGGGACAGCACATCTCTCGGGGGTATATTGCCGAGCAGTGTGACTGAGTCGCCGGCAAGGGCCCTGATCTCTCCGATGGAGTGGTTATAGCTGAAATTAAAAAGGTTGATGCCTATCTCCCTGAGATAACCTGCACAAACAAGTCCGGAAGCATCATTGTGAAAGAAATTCACCCTGGCATTAAAAGCCTGGTAGATCTTTTTTAAATACGGAAGTACAAAGGCCTCGAAGTCAGGCTTTCCCAAAAACCCGACTATGTCATCAAGGATAAATATCCCCTGAATGTCTCTGAATTTTTCAAACTGAAGGGTCAGCCAGTCGACAACAAAATCCGTAATAACTGAGAGTGCCTTGTGAACTTCTTCGGGCGTTATAGCCAGGGCCAGCATGAAATCTGTTGTTCCGAAGAGGAAGGAGGCGATATTCAGCGGTCCGCGACTGACGGCGAACCTGATCCGGCAGTCGTTCTGCTTTATCCTCTCCTCATACCTCGCCAGCCTGTTGACTGTGAAGGGAAGAAGACCGTCAGTCCTGACATCAGGTTTAACCAGTGAAGAGATAGATTCTGCGTTGCACTGAAGTTTTAACGGATGAGGAAACTCATCTTCCGGCCATACAAGCTTGGTTCCAAAGGCGGAGGGTTCCGTACACATACCGTATTCCGACCAGAATCCGGGCATGAACATGACATCGGGAAATTCATTTATTGCCCTGACGTTTGAGTGGAACCATATCTCAGGGTCGTTGAAGTAGTCGAGAATCTTTGTGTTATACCAGCCGGGAAGCCACGGACTGTCAATTATGAAACCTACAGGTTTTTCTGTCAGCAGTTCACCGTCAATTACACGAAGCAGATCCTCCCAGTGTCGTTCTTTCATAATATATATAGTTGTGTTGCTTAAATTTTCAACTTACTAAATACCAGGGACATTACTAAACTTCAGGTTCATATAAAATTCCAGGGGGTGGTCAGGTTCCTTCAGGCCCTGAGGAATCTGTTTGCCGGAGAATGATCTGAAATAGAGAACACAGACATCCCTCCACCAGGCCGCCTCTTGTTCCTGAATCAGGAGCAGTGACTTTACCTGTTCAAAGACTTCGTTTTCAATTTTCCCGTCCAGTGTATCCCAGTACCGGACGTTAGCTGACACAGCCGCAGCCCCGTCAAAATATCTGTAACACAGCTCTTCCCACAGTGTCCTCCCTGAACTCATGCGGTGATCCCATGACAGATGGTGAAACCACAACAGAAGGTTTTCCGGGCATCTCGCAGGATCACCGAAAATCTCATCCAGCGGCTTGGAATACTGGCTTACTGCATTACTGCCGCTACGGGTCCTGTCAAATCCTAAACCTGCCTCGTCTGCCCTGTGATAATAAACCGATGTCCAGTCTGCCCTGCCTTTATTTACCCATGGGGCGGGACCGTAATGATGACCCTCTCCCATTATATGGTGCAGGCCCAGCGGTGTCATGTAATTCACCGCAGTTTCGCGTGATGACATCATCATCTCACTTATGCCGCTCACTATTTCTGCGTCGTGCGATAGAGTCATAAGTATCCACTCCCTGGCAATGTCACCTGAAGAAGTCTTCGGGTTCCAGGCCATTCGTCCAAAGGCGAACCAGTTGGCCTGAGCAAAAGGATGTCCTGTCCAGTTGCGGTCCGTTCCCGTATTGGCCACACCGGCCATCCCTGTCAGTTTTTTATCCCCGTGGACTCCGGAGATTATTTCTCCGACAGTTGTTCCGGCTCCGTGTACGTGGGTATCTGCCTTAAGACACTCCTCGAACAGCGGAGCCAGAAAGACAAGATGCGTGGCAAAACCGAGATACTCCTGTGTGATCTGGAATTCAGGCATTACCTGCGTTCCGGGCATTGCTCCGAAAAGAGGATGAAAAGGCTCACGGGGTTGAAAATCTACCGGGCCGTTTTTTATCTGGATTAGAACATTATCTCTGAACTTGCCGTCAAGGGGAGTAAACTCGCTGTAAGCCTGTTTTGCCCTGTCTTCGGGCACGTTGTTGTCATATACAAATGCCCTCCACATTACAATTCCGTTATGCGGAGCAAGAGCATCGGCAAGCATATTGGCTCCGTCAGCGTGAGTTCTGCCATAATTCTGCGGGCCGGGTTGCCCTTCGGAATTTGCTTTAACAAGGAACCCTCCGAAATCCGGAATATGACCATAAATTTCATCTGCTTTATCCTTCCACCACCTGATTACATCCGGGTCAATCGGATCCGCGGTTCTTAATCCTCCAATATCTATTGGCGCACTGAAACGCGCGGTCAGGTAAACTTTGATACCGTAAGGTCTGAAAACACCTGCCAGGGCAGCGACTTTGACCAGGTACTCAGGTGTCAGCACAAGCGCATTGGCATTCACATTTGTAAGTACAGTGCCGTTAATCCCGACTGATGCATTGGCGCGGGCATAATCAGTATACTGTTGCATAAGATACCCCGGGAGCGTATGCCAGTTCCAGAGTGAAAACCCTGCATATCCCCGCTCGACAGTCCTTTCAAGGTTATCCCAGTGATTCAGTACTCTGATTGCCGTTGCCGGACTGCTTTCAATATTCAGTTCTGCAATCTGCTTATGTTGTTGCAGCAACTGAAGGAAATGGAAAACACCGTAAAGTACTCCTACATCCTCATTACCTGCAATCAGGATGATCTTTTTTTTGTTGTATACGGCAGTTCTGATTACAAATCCTTCACCGTTCACCGTGTTTATTGTATTACTACCGATCAGAGAACGGACCAGGGCGGAGTTGGCGGTTGACCCCGCAATGACAGTACCATGTCGAAGTCACTCCTGTTACACATTGTATCTCCTTGCCAAGCAGTCCGGCCAGTCCGGCCTGAAGTTCCTGCGATGCAGCATTCATTGTGGCTGAACCGGCCCTCTGTAAGGATTCCGTTTATGGCACCATTGTATGATTTTAAGAGCCCGGGATCAGATACCCTGTCATACCGGAGCCAGAGTCTGTAACCGTCATCAGCTTTCAATACCGGGGAAAGGAGGATTGAGAGGAATAAGACAATGATCTGTATGCCGGATTTATTCGCCATCTGTAAAAAAAGTAAAATCAGCCGGCAGGCTTTCTTTCTGAGGACTGCCGTATAATTATTGAGTGTGACAAAACTATTGTGCTCAGGCTTGTTGACTGCAGGTTATTAAGTTTATTGATCAGGGTCTGGGCTGCTATTTCGCCCATCTCCTTCCCCGGGTAGTTAACTGTTGTGAGGTTCGGTTCAACAATCCGGCTAATGGGATCATTGTTGAATCCTGCAACGGCAATATCATCCGGAATTTTATAGCCTGCCTTCTTCAGTTCACACATAACTGAAACAGCAGAGGTGTCATTGGCAGCGAAGATACCGTCAGGCATAGGTTTCATACTTAAGATTTTCGGAAGCACCTCAACCCCCACCTGGTCATTCAGCTGGCTGATTATTACAAGATCCTCGTCAAATTCGATATTGTTATCTGCCAGGGCCTGTTTGTAGCCGCTGTAACGGTCATGGTAGACATTTCTTATAAGACTTCCGCCCAGGTGGACTATCCGCCGGCATCCCTGGCTGATGAGGTGCGATGTCATATCGTAACCCGCACGTTGATTGTCAATTATGACACTGATGCAGTCGCCGCAGCGTGATACCCTGTCAAAAAACACAACGGGTACTCCTTTCTTGAATAGTATATTAAAATGATCCAGATTCCGTGTATCATAGGCAAGTGACACCAGCAAACCGTCAACCCGACTGTTAAAAAGTGTCGAGACACTGTCGATCTCTTTCCTTACAGTCTCCTGTGACTGGCTGATAATGAGGTTATAGCCGTAATGATTTGTGACTTTTTCAATTCCGGAGATGACTGACGACATGAAATAACTGTTCAGACGTGGTACGATAACACCCAGAGTGCTTGTCTTCTTCAGACGGAGGTCACTGGCGAATTTATTACGCTGATAACCCATATCGCGGGCCGCTGCCGAGATCTTCTTTTTCGTCTCCTTCCTGATGTTCGGGTTGTCCTTCAATGCCCTGCTGACAGTTGAGGGCGAAATATTCAACGCCTTCGCTATATCATATATTGTAACCTCGCGCGACATTTTAAAAAAGTAATGGTTATACAAAATAAGCAATAATACGGGAACAATTAGTATAAATTCCAATAATAATTGCAATCGGTTGCAAAAGTTATTGAAAATATTTACTTTTAACTACCCAACTTACCTTTGGAATGTTTAACAAGCATTAGAAATCCTATGAATTCAGACACAGAGAGAATTTCAGTAAAAGAGAAAATCGGGTTCAGTCTCGGTGACGGAGCCGCCAATTTCATCTTTCAGACAATCATGCTCCTGCAGCTCAGTTTCTACACTGACACCTACGGACTGACCGCGGCCTCCGCGGCAACTCTTTTCCTTATTGCCCGACTGTGGGGTGCTGTCTGCGATCCCATATTCGGTGCCCTTGCCGACCGCACAAATACCCGCTGGGGTAAATTCAGACCATGGATACTGTGGACTGCCGTACCCTTCGGCATACTGGGCTACCTCGCATTCACTACGCCTGACCTGGGACCGAATGCTAAGCTGATCTATGCCTATGTCACATACTTCCTTCTGCTTACTGTATATTCAGCAAACAACAACCCCTATTCCGCCCTCAGCGGAGTAATTACAGGCAACATGAAACAGCGTACAAGCCTCTCATCTTACAGGTTTGTTGTTGTAACCCTCGCTACAATTGCAATTCAGGGCTTTACCCTGCCGATGGTGAACCACTTCGGACAGGGCAGCAGTGCAAGGGGCTACCAGATAACAATGGGCATCTTCAGCGTTCTGGCTGTTATCTTCTTCTTCACCACATTCTTTACCACAAAAGAGAGGGTGCTGCCTCCTCCCCAGCAGAAGAGTTCACTCAAACAGGATCTGGCAGATCTGTTTCACAATAAACAGTGGGTGATAATGTTCGTGATATTTCTCATGATGTTCATCTTCCTGGCCATGCGTAACAGCATACTCCTTTATTACTTTAAATATTACCTCAGCGTTGCAAGCCAGAAGGAGTTCCTGATGGATATCGACAAGGTTCTCTTCGGGCTGCTCAGCGCCATCGGGATGACAGGGGCAAGTGCGGATATCGCAGGAAACGCATTCAGTGTAATAAACATTATCAGCCAGCTTATGGCGATAGTCGGGATTGCCGTTGGCAACTCACTTGCAAAACGATTCGGTAAAAGGGATGTTTTCCGTATCTGGCTGGGTGTTGCAGCAGTGGTTGCAGTAATGTTCATGTTCGTACCTCCGACTTACATATGGCTTACATTCGGCCTCTCGGTTCTGTTCAACTTCTCGTGGGGCGTGACAATGCCACTGCCCTGGGCCATGATGGCTGATGTGGCAGACTATGCTGAGTGGAAAAACAACCGCCGCGCCACCGGAATCGTCTTTGCAGGTATTGTGGTCGGACTGAAGGTGGGACTGGCAATCGGGGGATTCCTCGCCGGATTCCTGCTCTCGCAGTACGGGTATGTCTCCAATGTTGAACAAACGGCAACAGCCCTTAAGGGTATAAGACTGACCGTCAGCATCTACCCGTCAATAGCCCTGATTTTCTGCGTAATAGCCCTCTTCATCTACAGCATCAACAGGAAGACTGAAGACCGGATGCAGAATGAACTTGCAGAACGCAGGAAATCGTATTGAAGTCAATATAACTTATAATGAACCACAAAAGAGATGAAAAAGAGAAGTAACCTGTTCACTCAGAAAATCGCGGCACTGACTGCGCTTCTAATAGCTGCGGTTGCGTGCAGCAGCAGTGAAACTTCACTGAAGGATGCCTTCGACGAAGATTTCCTTATCGGCACAGCTATGAACGGACCCCAGGTCCACGGTACCGACCCGGAGGCTCAACCGTTCATAATAAGGCAATTCAATTCGCTGACGGCGGAAAATGCAATGAAGTGGGAGAGAATTCATCCGGATCCCAACCGGTACCACTTCGCCCTGGCTGACAGTATCGTTGCTTTCGGACAGCAAAATGACATGTTTATTGTCGGTCATTGCTTGATCTGGCATTCACAGACTCCCGACTGGGTATTTCAGGATTCACTGGGCAATACACTGACAAGGGATGCTCTTCTTGAGAGGATGAAAGACCATATACTTACGGTTGTGGGTCATTATAAAGGAAAAGTCAAGGGGTGGGACGTTGTAAATGAGGCAGTGGATGAGGACGGCAGCCTGCGCAAATCCAAATGGCTCTCGATAATAGGCGAAGATTATATACAAAAGGCCTTTGAGTATGCATATGAGGCTGACCCGGAAGCAGAACTGTACTACAATGACTATAATAACGAATTGCCTCAGAAACTGGCAGGTGTCGAAGCGCTTGTAAAGGACCTTCAGCAAAAGGGTGTAAAAATCGACGGTGTTGGCATACAGGGCCACTGGCACCTCGATTCACCTGATCTTAAGGTGCTTGACGAAAGTATAACCGCCTATGCCGCCCTGGGTATGAAGGTTATGATAACTGAAATGGAAGTGAATGTGCTTCCGACTCCTCCTGAAGTATACGGCGCAGATATCTCGCAGCAGGCACAGTATCTTGAAACTCTGAATCCATACCCCGGAGGATTACCCGATTCTGTTCAGAAACAACTGACGAACCGGTATGCTGACCTTTTCGGTGTGCTTCTGAAACACCGTAATACAGTCACCAGGGTTACCTTCTGGGGTATTCACGACGGCTACTCCTGGAAAAACGACTGGCCCATTATTGGCCGGACAAATTATCCCCTCCTGTTTGACCGCAGTTATCAGCCCAAACCGGCCTATTTTGCATTAATCAGGGAAGCGAAAACGCAAAAGTGAATTGTATAAATTATCTAAACCGAAAAAGATGAAGAGGATTGAGCCAAAAATAACTGAAAAGTGCCAGTATAAGAACGCATCGCTGCCGATTAAAAAAAGGGTGAAGGATCTGCTTAAGCAGATGACAGTGGAGGAAAAGTGTGCGCAGCTAATGGGACTGTGGAACGGAGGTGTCGAAGATTTCAAACCGGAAATCTTCGGTGACCCGAAAAAAATGAAGGAGATCTTTGGCAACGGGTGTCATTCGGTTCACCCGGCTCCCTTCGGAATAAAGGATACAGTGACGATGCGTAACAGGATTCAGAAATACCTGGTGGAGGAGACACGGCTGGGAATTCCGGCAATGTTCGTTGATGAGGGACAGCACGGTATGATGCGGCCGGAATCGACAGTCTTTCCGCAGGCCATCGGTCTGGCATGTTCATGGGATCCTGAGCTTTTTGAAAATGTCTATTCTGTTGTCGCTCTTGAGATGCGAACCAGGGGCACGCACCATGCCCTCACCCCCGTAGTAGACGTATGCCGTGACCCCCGCTGGGGCCGGACGGAGGAAACCTACGGTGAGGACCCGTATCTCAACGGGACGCTCTCTGTGGCTGCGGTAAAAGGACTACAGGGAACCGACACAGGGAAAGTGGCACCCGGGCATGTGGCGGCCACCCTCAAGCATCTTGCCGGCCACGGGGAATCAGAAGGAGGACAGAATCAGGGGCCCGGCAACTACTCCTTGCGGGTGCTGCGTGATTACCATATGCCTCCCTTCAAAATGTGTATCGACAAAGCCAGACCTGTCTCAGTGATGCCGTCATATAACGAGGTTGATGGCGTTCCTTCACACGCAAACAGGTGGCTTATTAAAGAACTGCTGAGAAAAGAATGGGGTTTTGACGGAATGGTAGTCTCTGACTACTACGGAGTCGATCAGCTTTTCAACAAGCATTTCGTTGCAGAAAACGGAAAGGAAGCCGCAATGACCGGATTCAATTCAGGTGTACAGTATGAATTTCCCCAGGGAAACCTCTATAAATACCTGCCTGAACTGGTGAAGGAAGGGAAGGTCAGTCTTGCTGATATCGACAGGGCAGTCAGCCAGGCCCTCACAATGAAATTTGAACTCGGACTGTTTGAGAATCCTTATGTTGACGAAGCCATGGCGGTGGCTGTAAGCAAGTCCCCGGCGCACAGGAAGGTTGCCCTCAAAGCGGCACACGAATCAATCGTCCTGCTTAAAAACGACGGGATCCTGCCCCTTTCCCGGAAATAAATATAAAAAAATTGCAGTAATAGGTCCATGTGCCGGGGATCTTTGGTTCGGAGGCTATGCAGGTGAACCGCATACAAAGATCAGCCTCCTCGAAGGAATTAAGGCTAAAGCAGGTAAGGGAACAGAAGTCCTTTTTGCTCAGGGATGCAAACTGACAACCAACACCTCAACCAGTTATTTCAACTGGAAATATGACGATATAAAATTTGCCTCGCGGAAAGACAATCTCAAACTTATAACCGAGGCAGCCAAAGTTGCCAAACAGGCTGATATTGTGATCCTTGCATTGGGTGAAAACGAACATCTCTGTCGCGAGGCATGGGCCAAGAATCACATCGGTGACAATATGACTCTCGATCTTTTCGGGGAGCAGAATGAACTCGCAGAAGCAGTCATCGCCTGCAGGCAAACCTGTAGTACTTTATCTTATGAACGGCCGGCCACTTGCAATAAATGACCTTGTGAACAAGGTACCGGCCATTATCGAGGGATGGTACATGGGACAGGAGACCGGAGCCGCTGCAGCCGACATAATTTTCGGTGATGTCAATCCTTCGGGTAAGCTGACAATAACGTTCCCGAAGTCAGCCGGACAGATTCCGATGTATTACAACCATAAGCCCAGCGCCCAGTATATGGATTACATCTCCCAGGATATCAATCCCCTGTTTCTATTTTGGCTTCGGACTCAGCTATACAAAATTCAATTACGAAAAACCGGTTCTGAAAAAGAGCATTATAAAGAAGGATGAGCATGTCAGTGTAAGTGTCAAAGTTACAAACACCGGAAAGGTGGCTGGCGAGGAGATAGTGCAGATGTATATCCGCGACACGGTGAGCAGTGTGACACGACCGGTGAAGGAGCTGAAAGGGTTTGAACGAATATCGCTTAAACCCGGTGAGACGAAAAAGGTTATATTTGATATCACACCTGAAGAGCTTGCATTTCATAATATTGACTTGAAGTACCTGGTTGAGCCCGGCACTTTTGAGATCATGACAGGACCCTCGTCAAGGGATGAGGATCTGCAGAAGACAGTGCTCACCATTGTTTGACACCGGCATAAAGGGTTTGTCTGCCGGATGTTGGAAGTACAAAGCCCGGAGTGACTTATCAAAACTTAAATTTATGAGAAGCTTTGCCCCCTTTGCAATAATAGCTGCACTTCTGGCGCTGAGCCAGTCGTGCAAGGATCCAGAACTACCTGAAACAGAGATTATTCCGGTAATAACAAATGCCTTCATTGATCCGTCAGTGACATACCAGGAGATAATCGGCTTCGGAGGGTCACTGACATGGTATGCAGACAGGATCATCAGCAGCCCGCAAAAGAATCAGATATGTCAACTCCTCTTTGAAGATCTGGGAATGGATATTGTCAGATTCAAGAACAATTACTACCCTATGGGCTATCCCGCCGTCAAAACTACGGACCTAATGGAGAACTCGTCGATCAAGACACTCTACACTGTCACCAGCGAGCTCAGTTCCATTGCAAAGCAATATAACCCTGCGATACAGACAATGGTAAGCTCCTGGACCCCGCCTTCGGCACTGAAGAGCAACAACAACCTGCGTCAGGGGACCCTGAAGAAAGAAAACGGAGCTTTCATGTACGAGGCTTTTGCGGAATACTGGAATGATCTCCTTGACCATCTTTCGTTCCAGCCAGATTATATAAGCATCCAGAATGAACCCGGATGGATAACACCCGACTGGGAGACATGTGAGTGGCGGCCTGCTGAGACAGCTGACTTCCCGGGTTACGTAAATGCTTTCGACGCAGTCTATAACAGGATAAGTACCCGCACTAATCCGCCGGAGATGCTCGGACCCGAGGCTGAGAATATCGGTTACAGCAGCAAGTTTGGTGGAAACACCTTTGCCATGTTGTCAGACCCGATTAAAAACAAGCCTCACCTGGCTGCCTATGCTTATCATACCTATAATTTCCCGTCTTCAGCACTCATTGCCCAGACAAAGGCGGATCTCAACATGATACGCGACAGTTACGGCAACAAGCCCTGCATAATGACTGAATATTCAAATTTTACCTGGCTCAACACCGCCTGGTTCATAATTCAGAACCTGAACGAGGCAAATGCTTCAGGCTATCTGTACTGGTTAATGGCCTGGGACGAAGGTAATTCTGATTCCATGATAAAGCTCAGCAACTCAGGCTTGTATGCTCTTACCCCCTTTTACTACGTGATGAAACATTTTGCAAAAGAGATCGACAGGGGATATGTCCGCATTAACGTCCTCTCTCCTTTTATGCCGATGTCTGCATTCCTGGATCCTTCTGGAAAAAAGATCACGGTGGTAGTGGTTAATCCTAATGCTGATGCAGCAAATTACGATTTCGAGGTAATTGGCAAGACGGTTAAATCGATCCGGGCTGTTCAGACGGATGCGGTTTCAAATTACAAGGAGACTGCACCTGTTACATCCGATCAATATATCATACTAAAGCCCAAATCCGTAACAACCATTGTTCTCGAAATCTGAGCAATTAAATCAGTTGACCTGGAATGCCTAAGCTAATCATTTCACTGCTTTTGATCATTTCCTGCTTTGGCGGGCAGTCCATTGGACAGGTAAACGGTGAGCCGACGGCAGTCACCACTGTGAAAAGTGAAGGGTCCATGGTTCTTGCCTCCTCAGGCAGGTGTGCACCCCTTATTGTGAGTCCCAACGACTGGCCCGGCGTTATACGCGCATTCACCGATCTGCAAAATGACATTTACCGCGTCACCGGAACAAGCCCGGAGTTAATTACCGGCAGCAAGGCTCCCCGTTCTGAAGTGATAATAGTGGCCGGAACTGTCGGCAGGAGTTCTCTTATTGACAGGCTCATCAGAAAAGGACGAATAGATGTAAGTGAGATTGAAGGCAAATGGGAGTCATATCTTATTGAAACTGTAGACCATCCGTTCCCGGGTGTGAAGAAAGCCCTTGTCATAGCAGGCAGCGACAAGCGGGGCACTATTTACGGAATCTATCAGATCTCAAAGGAGATAGGAGTTTCACCATGGCACTGGTGGGCTGATGTGCCGGTCATGAAAAATGAGGAGCTCTATCTCTTACCCGGCCGGCACGTATGGGGCGAACCTTCAGTTAAATACCGGGGCATCTTCCTCAATGACGAGTTCCCTGCCCTGACGAAATGGGTTGCATTCAAATACGGTAATGTCACGCCCACGACTGATCCGCCCGTACCCCCCGGCGTGGCCAACTACGGCAGCGAGTTCTATTCGCGTATCTTCGAAGTACTCCTCAGACTGAAGGCTAACTACATGTGGCCTGCAATGTGGAACAATGCATTCAATGAGGATGACCTCCACAATGCCAACCTGGCAGACGAGTACGGCATTGTCATGGGCACTTCACACCAGGAGCCGATGATCAGGGCTCAGAAGGAGTGGGACCGCAGGTACAAGAGTACCCTCGGCAGCTGGAGCTGGACAGATCATTCAGACACACTTGTAAAATTCTGGCGTGAAGGTATACGACGCAATAAGGATTACGAGAGCATACTTACAATGGGATTGCGAGGTGCCGATGACACCGAAATGGGACCCGGCGGACCGGCAGGAAACATAGCCAAACTTGAAAAAATTGTCGCCATACAGCGCCGGCTTATTGCTGAAGAACTTAATGATGATGTGACCAGGGTTCCCCAGATGTGGTGCCTGTACAAGGAGGTGCAGGATTACTACAATGCAGGCATGAGGGTGCCTGATGATGTGACCCTGCTGTGGGCTGAGGACAACTGGGGCAATATCAGACGCCTTCCCACAACCGAAGAACGTAAGAGAAGCGGCGGGGCAGGTGTCTATTATCATTTCGACTATCATGGCGGTCCGCGCAGCTACCAGTGGATAAACACCAACCCTTTACCAAAAATCTGGGACCAGATGTCACTGGCAAAACAGTACGGTGCAGAAAGGATCTGGATTGTCAATGTAGGGCACTTCAGAGGGTACGAAGTCCCCATGGAATACTTCCTCTCCCTGGCATATGACATGGATGGTCACGACAATGAAGGGATGTCTGAATGGACCACTCAGTGGGCAGCCCGTCAGTTTGGTCAGGAACATGACGGAGAAATCGCAGAAATTATCTCATCGTATACAAAATTCAACGGCCGACGGAAACCTGAACTGCTGAGCCCAACTACCTACAGCCTGACCGACTACCGCGAAGCAGAGCGGATAGTCAGTGAATATAATACTCTCGCCGCACGGGCAGAGGAAATACAAAATGAACTGCCACAGGAGATGCATGATGCATACTTCCATATGGTCCTTTTCCCAGTTAAGGCGTGTGCACTTGTAAATGAGCTGTATGTCACAGCAGGAAAGAATGCTCTCTATGCATCCCAGGAAAGGGCGATGACAAATGAAGTGGCGGAAAGAACAGAGGCACTTTTTCAGACTGACACAACCCTGATGGGATACTACAACAGGGTCTATGCCGGAGGTCGGTGGAACCACTTCATGGACCAGGCTCACCTTGGTTATATGAACTGGGCTGACCCTCCAGAGAACAGCCTGGGAGCTATAAAACTCAGTCGCATTGCAGTACCAGAGGCTGCCTCTATGGGAGTCTCTGTTGAAGGCTCTGACAAATCCTGGCCGGGAGGTGAAGAAACCCCTGTCCTGCCGCCGTTTGATGTATTCAACAAACCAGAAAGATTTATAGAAGTGTTCAACAAAGGCACCAATCCCTTTGAATACTCAGTTACGGCAGATAATCAGTGGATAATTCTAAGCAAGACCGGTGGGACTGTCAGGGATGAGGAACGGATTGGAATTCAGATAGACTGGACCATGCTTACCTATGGCCGGCATAAGGGCCTGGTGACTGTGCACGGGGCGGACAGCGAGGTAACGATCGCTCTCACTGCATTCAATCCTGCAGTACCCCAGCCAGCAACCCTGAAAGGATTTGTTGAGGCCGACGGTTACATCTCGATCGAGGCGGAACATTATGCGGCTATCCTCCACCCTGCCATGAGATACTGGGAGCGGATCGAAGGTTACGGCCGTACACTTTCAGGCATGCGGGCCACGGCTGAAACAGATGCACCTCCGGCAATACCGGGTAAAGATTCTCCCTCTCTCGAATATCAGATGTACCTCTTCTCGACAGGCGAATTTGAGACGCTACTGCATTTAGCCCCGTCACTCAATTTCCTGCCTGACCGCGATTTCAGGATAGGACTTTCAGTAGATGGCGATGAGCCTCAGATATTAACAGTTGTACCGAAGGAATTCAATGCCGAGAACGGTAACCGTGAGTGGGAAAAGACTGTAATGGACAACACCCGTTTCGTGAAGGGGAAGATCTCCATCACGGAGCCAGGTTATCACACCTTGAAGATATGGATGATTGACCCGGGCATCGTACTGGAAAAGATAATTATAGACACCGGAGGACTCAGGCCGTCATACCTGGGGCCGCCGGAGAGTTTCTTCAGGCAATAGGCAATAAGCAATAGGCAATAGGCATGAGCGATAGGCAATAGGCAGTAGGCAGTGCAATTAAGCAATAGGCAATAGCCAGTATGGCAGTGGCAAGAGCTGCAGGAATTAAAATCAATTAAGACCGCAGGACCG
This sequence comes from uncultured Bacteroidales bacterium, assembly GCA_963736735.1. Classification (GTDB taxonomy): domain Bacteria; phylum Bacteroidota; class Bacteroidia; order Bacteroidales; family VadinHA17; genus SR-FBR-E99. Next base: position 330,302 of record CAVTPX010000008.1, read on the forward strand.
CAGGACCTGGCAAAGCGACAGACTTCAGACATCAGACCATGAAAACACGCATCTTTCTCCTTTTCGCCCTTACACTTGCGATGCTCACAGCAGCCCCGTTGCAAGGTCAGGTAAGGCTGCCGCGGTTAATCAGCGACGGCATGGTCCTTCAGCGCGATGCCGCCGTAAAAATCTGGGGCTGGGCCGCCCCGGGCGAAGGGATAACGGTTGATTTTGCCGGCAGAGAGTATTCAACAAAGGCTGATGTCTACGGTGACTGGATAATAATGCTTGCACCTCAGGAGGCTGGCGGACCTTACACAATGAAGATAAAAGCCAGTAATTCCTTAACAGTTTCTGACATACTGATAGGTGATGTATGGCTCTGCTCCGGACAGTCTAATATGGAGCTGCCGGTCAGGAGGGTGCGGCCACTGTATGAGGCAGAGATAGCCGCCGCAGAAAATAAGTTCATCAGGTCGTTCATTGTACCCAAGGTCTTTTCATTTAAAGGGCCCCTGAAGGATCTTTCGGCAGGCAGCTGGGTAACAGCCAATCCGGAGACCGTGCTCGACTTCCCGGCCGCAGCATGGTTCTTTGCGGTACATCTATACGAGAACTACGGAGTGCCTGTCGGGCTCCTGAATTCGGCCTTCGGCGGATCACCCGCCGAAGCCTGGATCAGCGAGGAGAGCCTGAAGGAGTTTCCCGTACACTACAGCGAACTTCAGAAATACAAATCGGACTCTCTCATGGAAGCCATCGCTGCAGATGATCAGAAGCGCATGCAGCAGTGGTACAGCCAGCTGATGAAGGCTGATGAAGGCTACAAGACCCCCGGGATGAAATGGCATGACCCGGCTTTGAAAACGGACGACTGGAAGACAACGACAATTCCCGGATACTGGTCGGCCACTGACTTTAAGGGGGTCAACGGCATTGTATGGTTCCGAAAGGAGATAATCGTTCCTGCATCGGCTGCCGGTCAGCCAGGCGCACTCAACCTGGGCAGGATAGTCGATGCCGATTCAGCATTCCTGAACGGGACCTTTATCGGCACCGTTTCTTACCAGTATCCTCCGAGGAGGTATACAATCCCGGCCGGCTTGTTAAAGGAAGGCAGCAACATTCTGACAGTAAAAGTGATAAGCAATATCGGGGACGGAGGATTCGTGCCGGAGAAACCTTATGACCTGTCTGCAGGCGACTTCAAAACAAGCCTGGAGGGTGAATGGAAGTACAAAGTCGGTGCTGTCATGCCGCCGCTGAGGGGACAGACATTCTTCGGGTACAAGCCCGCCGGATTATATAATGCCATGCTGGCACCCCTTCTGAACTGGAGCATCAAAGGCATTCTCTGGTACCAGGGTGAATCCAATGCCGGGAGACCTGATGAATACAGAAGTCTTCTTCCTGTTCTTATAAAAGACTGGCGTAAAAATTTCGGTCAGGGTGACGTTCCATTTATCCTGGTGCAGCTTCCGAACTTCATGGAAGCAAAGGAGTCTCCTTCGGAAAGCAGCTGGGCACTTTTCAGGGAAGCACAGACTGAAGCTCTCAATCTGCCGGCAACGGGGATGGCTGTCACGATTGATATCGGTGAATGGAATGATATCCACCCGCTTAACAAAAAGGATGTCGGAACAAGAATGGCCCTGGCGGCGAGGAAGGTTGCCTACGGAGAAAAGAACCTGGTTTCATCCGGACCTGTTTATAAGGAAATGACAGTGAAGGGGCGGAAAATAGTTCTCAGTTTTGATAATACAGGGTCCGGATTAAAAGTCAAAGGCGGCGGAAAGCTTAAGCAGTTCGCCATTGCCGGTGCAGATATGAAATTTGTATGGGCAAAGGCCAGGATCAGGGGAGACAAGGTAATAGTTAGAGGAAGAAAGATCAGGCAACCGGTTGCGGTCAGGTATGCCTGGGCTGATAATCCTGCCGGAGCAAACTTATATAACCGCGAAGGTCTGCCGGCAGCTCCCTTTCGTACTGATAACAGGCAGGAGCAGTAGGCAATAGGCAGTAGGCAGTAGGCAATAGGCAGTAGAGGGCCTTCTCCGCCAGCTGGCGGAGAAGGAGCCAGTTCGCAGGGAGGGCTCGGGAACTTAGAATTAAGAGTTGAGAATTAATAATCAATCTGTTTGGCTATTTGACCGCAAGACCGCAGGACTGCAGGACGTAGCAGCGACAGACCTCAGACAGACCTTCAGACCTCAGACCTTCAGACTTCAGACTTCAGACCTCAGACCTTGGTCTTCCTGTTCCGGTAGAGGCAGTTTTTGTCTTCGCAAAGGTGACACTGATAAGGAGCAAACCTGACATCCCTGCCTATGCCGATGATCCCGCTGACTGACTTGACGGGATTCATAAGTGCTGATTCAGTAAGGGTTATCCCACAGAAGTTGTCCCTGAAGAAGCTGAAGAGCTTATGCTGTTCAGCGACGTCCCAGCCGCAGTAACCCGGGCTGAAACGGTTTGTAATCCCGTATCTGTTGGCAACCATTTTCTCACGAAGCTCCTCCTGCATCCTGTCAGCAGCAGCTTCAACAACTTCAGAACCGATGACATCATAGATGTAGCCACGCAGGAGGTCTCCTTCCTTCATGCTCCTATGGCTCCTCTCCCCTATTTCCGGACCTGCGGTACATATGAAGAGAGCCACCACATCAGCTTCTTTTATCTGCCTGAAGATTATAGGCTTAACAGCAAAGACAACTCCCTCGACTTCGATAGTTCTGTCATCAGAGATAAACCTGATATTCTCGAACAACCTGTATTCAGCCCTGACATCGCTCAAAGGCATCAGTTCTTCCAGGACCTCTCCGGAAAGAATTGTCACAGGCTCCGGTGCAGTGCCGGGTGTGTAACCCATAGTATGCTCCAGTTCTTCAACGGTGGGGAGAAGCTCCCGCATTGTATATGTGAACCTGTTCAGGATGGCAGTGTTGCTTGATAATGTTCTATGAAACGGATTGCATAATCATCTCTTCCAAGGATAAGGTCTGCCGCACGGACCAGCCCTGATATCTTTTCAGGATTTGCAATGGGGCACGTTAGACCAAGCATGATTGACATGGCCATGAAGGCGCTGTTGAGATTCTCGCGGTTTGGAAGACCGAATGATATGTTGCTCGCCCCCTGGGTTATGTTATGCCCGAGCCTGTCATGAACCAGCCTGATGGTTTCAAGAGTGACTTTGCAGGCATTGGGGTCTGCGCTGACAGCCATGGCCAGCGGGTCAATTATAACATCCTCCTCCTTTATGCCGGCTCGCACAGCGCGTTCAATTATCTTCTCTGCAATCCGCAATCGTTTCTCCGGGTCATTGGTAATCCCCTCATCATCGAGCGTAAGTCCGATAATTGCGGCTCCATACTCTTTTGCTATAGGCAGCAGCCTTTGCAATGATTTTTCCTCACCGTTGACGGAGTTGATCAGGCATTTGCCCCTTGCTACTTTCAGGGCTGCTTCTATTGCTGCCGGGTTGGGCGAGTCAAGGCACAGCGGAATGTCAAAATTATCCTGCAGGGCCATGACTGCTGCGGGCAAAAGCTCCTCATCAACAACTCCCGGGAATCCGACATTTACATCCAGTATATCTGCCATAGCGCTGATCTGTGATCTGGCAACAGCCAGCATATACTCGAAGTTCCTCTCCTGGAGGGTGGAGACAAGCTTCTTGCGTCTGGTGGGATTGATTGACTCACCAATTATAATGACCGGTCCCTCCGTATCAATAATTACTTCTCTGGTCTTTCCGGATAATACTGTTTTCATCTTTGTTCCCCAAATTGAGTGATTGTGATACCGATACAGGCAAGAGTATCACCATTCCTGCATAAACCATTGTGCAACCTGATCAGCAGGTTTGTCCGGTTGTAAAATAACAAATTATTATCCTGATCTATGCCAGTGTTTTGAGATAATCAACGGCCCCCTGGGGATCTGGCGAGTAATGATCTGCTCCGATCTTTTCACAGAACTCTGCAGTCACCGGGGCTCCGCCAACGAGTATCCTGATGTCAGGGTACTTCTCCCTGAGCGATGGAAACTGTTCTTCTCATGTTCTCCATTGTGGTTGTGAGCAACGCAGAGAGACCGATCACCGCGCCGGGGTGTTTTTCGGCAGACTGAATGAACTTATCTGCGCTTACGTCAACGCCCAGGTCGATTATCTCCCACCCCGATCCTTCTATCATCATGCCAACCAGGTTCTTGCCAATATCATGCAGGTCGCCCGTTACTGTACCGATTATGAACGTGCCCTTTCGTTTTGTTTGGCCCGTGAGGTAGTATGGTCTGAGATGTATCATAGAGCTGTTCATAGCCTTGGCGGCCATAAGCATCTGGGGAACAAATATCTCATTCCGGCTGAATTTCTGGCCTACCCTTGACATGGCAGGAATGAGTGCCTCCTCGAGGATCTCCCCGGGGCTAATACCAGTATCAAGGGCAATCCTTGTCAATTCAAATGCACCCTCCTGGTCCTTCATGGCAGGCGGATAGGGTGATTTTATATCAATCTTGCCAAACTCTACACAAACCGATAGCTTGTCAAGAATTTCATTCATATCAGACATTCTTCCATGGATTAATGAGTTCCCGGATACAAGTAAACGGTAACGAGAACCGGTTAAAAATACTAAGATTAAATAAGGGAAGAAGTGTCCGCGGAATAAATCTCCGCGGACACTTTACCCAAACCAACCTCAAATAATTATAAACCTGACATTAGCCTGCTTAATATCCCGGGTTTTGATAAGCAGCTTTTTCTGCAGCAGTCATTTCCATACCCTGGATCTGGGCATCCGGAATGGGTCGCAGGTAGTATTTTGCCTCAATGGTGCGGGTAACCGTAACGGGAGTATGGTCTCCGTATGCGGTTCCGCAAATTGAGTATGTACCTGCAATGGTTGCCCATGTCTGCGTACGTACAAGATCGAACCAGCGATATCCTTCACCGTAATATTCACGGGAACGTTCTGCAAGAACATAGTTAATAGTCAATAGTTACGGGTGTGGCAGCTATCATTGCAGCGCTGTTGTCTGCTACTTTGGCGATATTCCCATTGTTGTCCCAGCGCCATTTTCCGGCGCGTTCACGAATAACATTAATCAATTCTCTGGCACTTTTCCCGGCGACTGTTGTTGCACCTTTCACGGCTGCCTCGGCAGCAATAAAGTAAAGCTCCGAAAACTTGGCAATATTGAACGGACGCGTGGAGCCGGCATTGGGCTGGCCCAGCCCGGTTCCATTATCAGTACGGTAAGGACCCAGTTTCCAGAGCCCCGGATATACCACCCTGCTTATGGCGTTCGGTGAAATCACAAAATCAGCCCTTCCGGGTAGCACACCAGCTCCTATACCACCATTTGCAGTTGCGTATACTACAGTTGGATCATTTTCGTCCAGAAAGGATAGTATTGCACTTCCCGGGAAAACAGACAATCCGTTTGCATTAACCAAAGATGCACTAGCGATGCCTCCCTTAGGCCAGTTGCCACGGTAGACAGTTGTAAAGGTTCCATCATACCGGGAATCATTCGTTTTGTCGGCAAAGGTGTTTTCGATTACCTGGATTGTCGGGCACATACGTGTCCATGGACGTCCGAGATGCTGTTCGGCTTCACGCTGGACCGAACTTACACCGGAACTTCTGATGTTTGTATAGTTCCATGTCATCATCCATCCTGCAAAGTTGTCGGGAGCTCCGCCGCCGCCATAGGTTAGGCTGCCGCCATTATAGAATTCACTTGCCTGCGTGTGATCGGCATAGAGAAGTATCTCCTTGTTGCGGTCGTTTTGTGCCCAGGTTAACATCATAAAATGTTGGCTGCAATCCGAAAAAAGATCCCGGATTATCAATGGCTGATGTTGCAACATTGTATGCTTCCTGAAAGTACCATGCTGCATTATGGCCGTCAGGATCCGTCCGTGGACTCTCCGGATAAGTCGGAATATTCTGAGGGTTTTCAAGCCACCATGCATATGTCAGATAAGCTTTTGCCAGATAAAGGCGTGCAACTGTCTTGGTCACACCACCTGTTACACGTCCGACATCGGGCAGATCTTCCACTGCTGTAAGCAAGTCCGGAAAAATACCTTTGGTATAGACCTCCGGTACAGTATTACGTACAGAGGTTCTCACAGTCGAAGTGTTGAACTTCAGTTCCCCTGAGCCAAGATCCAATGGCACCCCTCCAAAAGTCTGCACCAGCAGAAAGTAGTCGAAGGCACGAAAGAATCTGGCTTCGGCAACCAGGGCATCAGAAATAGTCCCAACAGAAGCTGCATTCTCAATTATACCACTTGCGGTGTTTATGTTGGGAAATGCAGCTGCCCATAATACGTCAGAACGACTGCTGAGGGGAGTAAGTGAACCCGCACCGGAAAGGTCCATATCCTTGAAGTTCTGGTCTGCACTTTGAGCATATGTTACTTCATCGGTCCCGGTGAGGCAGCTGTTGTAATAGTAAGCCTGTCCGTAAATGTATCGCAGGTGCGCATACAATGAGGTCAATCCCCCATTAACACCTTTTTCGGTTTTAAAAAACCCAGGTTCATAAATACTGCGTGGCTGTTCTTCAAGTATATCAGAGCACGCCATCAGGAACAACATCATCAGGGTTGCCCCTATAACAGTTCTTATATGTACACGTTTCATTATTATTCTTTTTTAGAATGTTAAATTAAGACCAATCAAATAATTGCGCGTTGATGGCGTGTTGGTGCCAATTGTCAGCAGGCGTTTCAATCCAATACTTTGTCCTGTAGCAACTGGTGATGCTATGTTTTGATTGTCGCTGTAATACGAGTTAGTTTCGGGGTCCAGACCTGTTTCCCTGTTGTAGGGTGAGAACATCACCAATGGATTCTGAAGGGTACAGTAAAGCCGTAGTTTCTGAATGCCTGCCTGACCTATCCATTTTTGGTTAAAGTTATAACCCAGCGAGATGGTCCTTATCTTCATATATGATCCATTGAAGTATCCCATAGTGCTTCCATACTTTGGATTGTCTCCGGAATACACACCGTTGGCCGTACCGGGTACCGGATACTTGGCTCCTGTGTTATCAGGTGTCCAGTAGTCCACTTTCACGTTCCCCCGCCTTCCGGTCAACAGATTGAGATATCCCGATGATGAGTAAAGTGTGCTGATAAGTACACCGCCACTTGTAAAGGCACCGATAACACCAAGGTCAAATCCTTTATAGGCTAACCGTGTGTTGAACCCTCCCTTGAATTTGGGTTCCAGACTAATAATCTGCTGGTCACTTGAATTAATCATCCTGGTTGGGGAACCATCAGGATTGTAATCGCCGGTATACTTCACCTTGATCATACCGGGTTTCCCGGCTGCTCCTTCCAGAATATTCAGATACGGATCTCCTTCCTGCCAGATTCCTATATTCTCGTAGTCATAGATTACATCGATAGGATGCCCTTTAAACCACCAGTTATTCTTATCATCAGGCTGCCCTGAAGCAAGTGCTACCAGTTTGTTACGGTTACCGTACACATTGATTCCGGCTTCCCAGGTTAACCCGTTAGGATTATCAATTATCACACCGTTTATTGCGATTTCCAGCCCTTTGTTCCGTGTTGCTCCAATATTTCCTGTGTAACTGCCAACACCTGAAGTAGCAGGAAGATTAAGGCTCAGCAGGATATCACTGGTATTTGTTACATAATACTCCACGGTACCCGACAGACGATTCTTCAGCAGTCCGAAGTCCAGACCGTAGTTCCATGTTTTAGAGAACTCCCATCCCAAATCAGGATTAGGTAATTGGGATACATAGAACCCTGTGGAATTCAATGTGCCGAAGTTATATGGTCTGGTGTTTAAAAGTCCAAGTGTTGCGTAAGGGTTAATTGACTGGTTAGATGTTTCTCCATAACCAACACGTAGCTTCAATGAAGTTATCTGGCTGATACCTTTCATAAAAGATTCGTTTGCAATATTCCATCCGACTGAAATAGCAGGATATGAATGCCACTTATGGCCCTCCGCAAGTCTGGATGAGGCATCAGAGCGGAAGGTAACGCTTGCCATATAGCGGTTGTCATAAGAGTACATCGCGCGTCCCATCCACGACATCAGCCCACTCAGATAATAATCCTGATACGGATTGCCCTGGGCATCCAAATTGGGGTTTATTGTAAATTCACCGGCAGCACGTCCCAGATTGTAAAACTGTAGCGCATCAGCGGGGATATCCTTGGCTGAAATAGTGGACTTATTATACATAGTCTGCTCAACTGAGTATAATGCCACCATATCAACCCGATGCTTACCTGCAAAGGTGCGGTCGTAAGTCAGGAGGTTTTCAATTGCCCAGTTGGTTGTAAGTGTGTTAATGATAGTTGCAGTTGAAGGCGTCGTTGCATTAAGGGCGAATACTCCCTGTCCGGTGTACTGCCCGCCGTTACTCATCCGAAAGTTCGCTCCTACGTTGGCACGATACTTTAAACCCTCAACTCCCGGGATTTTAACCTCGGCATATATTGTATTATAGGAACCATACGCCTTGGTTTGGTCAATCCATTTATCTCCCAGACTTTCAATAATATCCCTGGAATAGGTCCACTGTTCATCCAATGGCATCTTTATGGTTCTTTTCCATGTGCCATCGGTGTTATAGGGGTTGGCAAGGGGAGAGAGGCTCAGTACACCGTACAGCCCCAGGTTGCTCCCCATATTAATTGAATAGTTATTGTTTGTCGCGAAGCCGATGCGAAGCAGTTTGCCTATTTCCTGGTCAAGGGTACCCCGAAATGAAAAACGGGTGAAGTTCTGACCTGGTATAATGGCTTCATCCCTGATGTAGCCAATACCGAAGCTGTAGTTGGACTTTTCTGTCCCGCCAGAAACACCTAAATCGTGACTTGTTACTGCGCCTGTTTTGTAAAACAGGTCCTGCCAATCGGTATCAAAAGCATCAGACTCATCTGCCCCGTCTATCGGGTACATGTTTGCGGCAGTTCGTAAAGCACGAAATTCCGTCGCATTCATCATGGGGTATGGAGCAAAAATACTACTCAATCCGTAATAGCCGCTGTAGGAAAACTGTGCTTTTTGTCCCTGAAGCCCTTTGTTGGTTGTTACCAATATTACACCATTGGCACCTCGCGAGCCGTAAATGGCAGTTGCTGCAGCATCCTTCAATATGTCAACGCTCTTTATATTGTCAGTGCTGATATCGCTGATTGAACCTGCGAAGGGGATACCGTCAAGCACCACCAGCGGGTCATTGCTCGCATTGAGCGAACGTGTACCGCGAATGCGGATTTGCATTGAGGCACCAGGTTTGGTTGAGGTTTGCGACATATCCACCCCTGCTATTCGTCCCTGCAGAGCCTGTGTGAAATTGGCTGCAGGCACATCGCGCATCGTTTCTCCACGCATTGAAGCAACGGAACCCGTAACTGATTCTTTCCGCTGTGTTCCATAACCCACAACCACTATCTCCCCGAGTCCTATCTCACTGGAGACCATTGACACATTTAGAACACTCTGGCTGCCTACTGCTATCTCCTGGGTTTCAAAGCCCACAAATGAGAAAACCAGCACCGGACTGGGGGTGGAAAGGGTTATTCTATACGCTCCTGAAGCGTCCGATAAGACAGCATTTAAGGTACCTTTCTCCTGAATACCAACAGACGGTAATGCATTACCGTCATTGTCTTTAACAATTCCTGATACAACTTTCTGTTGCACCACATTCAATCCGTCAGGGACTGATCCTGAGGCAAATGCCATTCCTGTCTGCGCAGGTATTAGCAATGCCATGAGCGTTAAGCTCAAAAGTAGTTTTCCAAAGTACTTTTTCAAAATACCCGGATTCAATGGATTTTTGATCATAAGATTTTGGTTTTAAGGTTAAATTTTCTGGGTTTGCGAGTGGGACAGACCTGATCAGTCCACCCCACCCTGAGTATTTAGGGAACAGATTTTCTGCTTCACGACGAGTTGTTATTTGTTCGCATGGCTGGTAATTTGTCTGATGTAATAATATATATGGTCTGTTTTGACCTAAACATCATTCGCCACAGTGACAGATAAACAGGAAACCTTAACATAACCACAATAACTGCCACATTTCAAACAAAACTCTGAAACACCACCCCTGGAAATTAGCCTTCAACATCGTAAATATAATTAATAGTTTTCAAAATGCAACCGATTTCATAAGAATTAAACTTTTTCTTCTATATTAATTATTTACTAAATTTACCGTAAATGACCTTTCTCTTTGAACTAGACAGTATGCGGGATGCTGATGATCAGATTCTGAGTCCTCGATCCAACCGATTGCTTGCAGGAGCAGTTGAGCATCCCACCTTTGAAAGAGATTTTGCAGGAATGAAGTTATTGCAGCTTGTTGCTTTTTACACTATAAATATGCCCGAATCATGAAAACTAAGATTCTATTGATTGTGATTATGCTACACCGGTTTGGTTTATCTGCCCAGGAAAGCTATCAGGTGCCTGTAGGGCCAGGTAATGAACCAGTTGCACCAGGGAAGTTTGAACCAACCTGGCAATCACTTCAACAATATGAGGTACCTGAGTGGTACCGTAACGCAAAATTCGGAATCTGGGCACACTGGGGGCCCCAATGCCAGCCAGGGCAGGGCGACTGGTATGCCCGAATGATGTATAAAGAAGGTTCCAGGCAATACAAATGGCATCTGGAGAACTATGGACATCCATCCAAAGTTGGTTTCAAAGAAATAATTAACAGCTGGAAAGCAGACAAATGGGACCCTGAAAAGCTTGTGGCTTTATACAAGAGAGCTGGTGCTCAGTACTTTTTTGCAATGGCTAACCATCACGACAACCTTGATATGTGGGACAGCCAATACCAGGAGTGGAATACAACCAGGGTCGGACCCAAAAAAGACATACTGGCTGGCTGGGCAGCTGCAGCAAAGAAAAATGACCTCCCGTTCGGACTGAGTGTCCATGCAGCACATGCATGGTCATGGTTCGAAACTTCCCGGCAATCCGATAAAAATGGAGAGTATGCCGGGGTCCCATATGATGGCAGACTCACTGCAAATGATGGTACGGGGACATGGTGGGCAGGTATGGACCCCCAGGAATTATATGCTCAGAATCACAAATTAAGCGAAGGCAGTGAGGATATCAACAAAATCCATAGTCAATGGACCTGGGGTAATGGTGTAACAATCCCGTCTCAGGAGTACACAGATAAATTTTATAACCGGACTATGGACATGATTAATAAATTTCATCCTGATCTGATATATTTCGATGATACCGGGCTGCCCTTAATTCAGATCAGTGATGCAGGATTAAAAATTGCTGCCCATTTCTACAACAGTAATATGGCACTGCACAATGGCAGGCTGGAAGCTGTTTTGTTCGGGAAAGTCCTGACTGATGAACAAAAAGATTGTCTGGTATGGGATGTGGAACGTGGAGCACCAGATAAGATCCAGGATTTGCCGTGGCAAACCTGTTCATGTATCGGTGAATGGCATTACAGCACTTCGGTATATGAGAATAACAGCTATAAATCGGCAAAGGATGTTATCCACATGCTTGTCGATGTAGTCAGCAAGAACGGGAATCTGCTCTTAAATGTTCCGGTGAAAGGCGATGGATCAATTGATGAAAAGGAGATTGCAGTGATTGAAGGAATCACAGCATGGATGGATATTAATAAGGAAAGTATTTTTGATACCCGCCCGTGGAAAGTGTTTGGTGAAGGACCTGCTGCAGAAACTGCAAACCCGATAAATGCCCAGGGATTTAATGAAGGCAAAGTAAAATTTACTTCGAAAGATATCCGGTTTAACAAAAAAGGGGACATCCTTTATGTTACTATTTTGGGCGTACCGGAAGAAAACATCCTTATTAAAAATCTTGGCAAGCAGAATGGAATTAAAGGAATTAAGCTGCTGGGAAGCAAAGAAAAAGTCAGATGGGTACAGGATGAATACGGTCTGGAAATAGACAAACCGAGGAAAGTACCTAACGAAATAGCGGTAGTATATAAAGTCTACCTGAACAAAGTCTAAGACAGCCGGGCAAATCCAGGAATTTCACCTTAAATCTAAGATTAAAGAGATGATGAGAAGGATTGCAGTTGTCACAATGGCTATTATGCTGACGGCCACTCTGTTGGGTCAGCAATATCCCTACCGGAACCCGGCACTGGATTCCGAAGAAAGGGCAAGGGACCTTCTTAACCGTTTGACAATGAGTGAGAAAGCCAGCCTGATGTGTGATATCTCAGATGCTGTTCCCCGGCTTGGCATTGAAAAATTCAACTGGTGGAGCGAGGCATTGCATGGATTGGCAAACAACGAAAATGTAACAGTCTTCCCTCAACCGATCGGTATGGCTGCCTCATTCGATGATGAGCTGATATACAGCATCTTCAACGCTGTGTCAGATGAAACGCGTGCAAAATATAATGAGGCCCGTGAGAAAGGCCAGGAGAACAGACGGTTCCTGAGTCTTTCGGTCTGGACTCCAAATATCAATATCTTCCGTGACCCTCGCTGGGGAAGGGGCCAGGAAACATACGGCGAAGACCCTTATCTTACCTCAAGAATGGGCATTTCAGTCGTAAAAGGTTTACAGGGTCCTGCAGATTCAAAATACAGGAAACTTCTGGCCTGTGCCAAGCACTATGCTGTTCATTCGGGACCTGAATGGAGCCGTCATTCACTTAATATAACCAATGTCGACCCGCGTGACATGTATGAGACATACCTGCCGGCATTCAAAGCACTGGTTCAGGAGGCCGATGTCCGCCAGGTGATGTGCGCTTACCAACGCCTGGATGATGAGCCATGTTGCAGTAATTCAAGGCTGTTACAAAGAATCCTGCGCGATGAATGGGGTTATAAGTACCTTGTAGTGTCTGATTGCGATGCGATAGCAGATTTTTATAATGGCCATAGTGTCTCCTCGGATGCTATCCATGCAGTTGCACAAAGCCTCCCGGCCGGAACCGACATAGAATGCGCCTGGAATAACCATAACTATAAGAAACTTCCTGACGCTGTCTCAATGGATCTGATCAGGGAGGAGGACCTGAACAAAAGCTTGTTAAGGGTGCTGACCGGACGCTTCGATCTCGGGGAGATGGATGACGATTCAATTGTCCCCTGGGCACAAATTCCTGCATCGGTAATAAATAACGAAGAGCACAGAAAACTTGCCCTTGATATGGCGCATGAGACTATGACCCTGCTGCAGAACAAGAATAATATCCTGCCATTGAAGAAATCTGGAAAAAGGATAGCTGTGATAGGTCCGAATGCAGACAATGAAAGAGTCTTATGGGGTAATTATAACGGAACTCCGGTTCGCACAATTACAGTTCTTGATGGGATCGCTTCCAAGCTCCCGCCAGATAAAGTATATTTTGACAGGGCCTGTGACATTATTGATGATAAAGTCCTTGACAGCTATGTTCACGGATGCTCCATTGACGGCAAACCTGGCTTCAAAGTCACCTATTGGAATAACAGCACAATGTCAGGCAATATTGTTGCCAGTCAACAGCTTACAAATCCCCTGAGACTGGCGACTGAAGGTACCCTCGGGCTGGCGCCCGGAGTAAACCCTGAAGGATTTTCAACAAAGTTTGAGACTGAGTTCACTCCCTCCGCTACCGAAGCAATTGCATTCAAATATGGGGCTGTTGGTTCTTTCGAGCTACTGGTAAATGGTGAATCTGTTGTGAAATTTGAAGACTGGCGTAAACTGATTTCCAAAACTTCCTATAATGTTGAAGCCGGTAAGAAATATAAGATAGAAATAAGGTTCTCACAGCGCTACAACTGGCAGGCTGCAATCGAATTCAATTTTGGAAGAGAGACTGATCAGGATTTCTCCGGGTTATTAACAAAGCTGAAAGGGATTGATATCGTTGTATTTGTAGGAGGCCTCTCCAACTTGCTGGAAGGTGAAGAAATGCCTGTGTCTTACCCGGGTTTCAAAGGCGGAGACCGTACAGATATTGAATTGCCTGCGGTGCAACGAAATTGTATCAGAATGCTTAAGGAAGCAGGCAAGAAAGTTATCCTTGTGAATTGCTCAGGTTCAGCAATGGGCTTCGTTCCGGAAACTGAGAACTGTGAAGCTATCCTCCAGGCCTGGTATGCGGGAGAATCGGGCGGACAGGCGATTGCCGACGTGCTATTTGGCGATTATAATCCGTCGGGAAAACTTCCTGTTACTTTCTACAGGAACATTAAGCAGGTACCTGATTTTGAGGACTACTCAATGAAGGGGCGTACCTACCGGTATATGTCTGATCCCCTGTTCCAGTTTGGATTCGGGCTGAGCTATACAACTTTCTCGATCGGTACTGCTCAGATTTCCAGGAACGCAATCGACAGTGGAGGAAGCATTGAACTCACTGTACCTGTGTCAAACACAGGCAAACGTGACGGAACAGAAATCGTTCAGGTTTATATTCGTAGGGTAAACGACTCAGATGGTCCGCTTAAATCCTTAAGGGCTTTTCAGCGTGTCCAGATCGCCACCGGTAAAACCGTTATGGTATCCATTGAACTTCAACGTTCCGCTTTTGAGTTCTACGACAGAGCAAGTGGAAAAATGGCTATTGTTGCGGGTGAATATGAGATTCTATATGGTGATAGCTCTGACTTAAAAGACCTTAAAGTGATGAAGCTCTTAGTTCATTAATCATCCACTTTTACTTAGATAATTAACCTTGTAATGAAGACCCGTTATTTCATCCTCTGCGTGCTGGTCAACACCCTAATTGGCATCTCGGTTACTGCACAGACAAATCTTGCCCGAAACCCAATTATATGGGCTGATGTTCCTGACATGTCAGTGATCAGGGTGGATGACACCTGGTATATGAGCAGTACTACAATGCACATGTGTCCCGGTGTACCGATAATGAAGTCAAAGGATCTTGTCAACTGGAGGCTCGTGAGTTATGCCTATGACATACTGGATGATGGAGATGCCATGAGCCTCAGTAATGGGAAAAACGATTATGGCAGAGGTTCCTGGGCCAGCAGTCTGCGTTACCATAACGGCACTTTCTATGTTTCTACATTTTCCCATACAACAGGGAAAACTTATGTTTATTCAACGAAAGATGTTGAAAAAGGTCCATGGAAAGTATCATCCTTTGCGCCGGCTTTGCATGATCACTCCCTTTTCTTCGACGATGACGGCCGTGTCTATATGATTTATGGTGTGGGAGATCTAAGGTTGGTTGAACTCAATGGTGACGCCTCCGGAATAATGGAAGGAACTGCAGAGAAGGTTATTATTGAAAATGCGAGTGCACCGGCCGGTGACAACATCATGCTTAAGGCAGAGGGTTCACAGCTCTTTAAAGCAAACGGCATATATTATCTTTTCAATATAACCTGGCCCCGGGGCGGAATGCGTACTGTTGTAATTCACAGGGCCCGTAATTTATCCGGTCCGTGGGAAGGCAGACTTGCCCTTCAGGATAAGGGTGTGGCACAGGGTGGGCTGACAGACACTCCTGACGGAAAATGGTTTGCATATCTTTTCCGTGATCAGGGTGCCGTTGGCCGTATCCCATACCTTGTTCCGGTAAAATGGGAGGATGGCTGGCCGGTATTGGGAATTGAAGGCAAAGCGCCTGACTATATCGATCTTCCGGTAAGCACCGGCTTGATACCAGGCATTGTGGCATCGGATGAATTCCGGCGTCGCAGGGGAGAACCTGCACTACCTGCAGTCTGGCAATGGAACCACAATCCTGATTACAGTCTCTGGTCGGTTACAAAACGAAAAGGCTGGTTGCGGCTGACAACCGGAAGGATTGATACCTCCTTTACCCAGGCGAGAAATACTCTCACTCAGAGGACATTCGGACCGGTATGCTCAGGGAGTACCCTGATCGATATTTCAGGGATGAAGGATGGAGATTTTGCAGGTCTTGCCTTGCTTCAGAAAAAATTCGGACAGGTAGGAGTCGTTATGAACAATGGCACTGCATCAGTAGTGATGGTCAACTCACAGTCAGGCAGACCCGTGGTGGAGGAGACGGTGCCTCTGAAAGACAAAAAGGTATTTCTGAGGGCTGAATGCGACTACAGGAACCTTGCCGACATTGGTTATTTCTTTTACAGCCTTGATGGTAAAACCTGGATCCCTATAGGTACACATCTTGATATGGAGTATTCAATGCCGCATTTTATGGGTTATCGTTTCGGGCTGTTCAGCTATGCCACCGGCGATCCCGGCGGATACGTTGATTTTGACTGGTTCAGGATAAGTTCAGACACAAAGAAGTAATCTGGCAATTAAAAAAGGCCCGTACGGTCCGTCATCAGGCAGATCATCCCGCATGACCGCAGGACCTTCAGACTTCAGACCTTCAGACCCTTGTCCGCCCACTGGCGGATCAGACCTTCAGACCGCATGACAATAAAAAAGCCCCCACGGTTTCCCTCGGGGCTTTCATTATAAAGTCGGCGGCGACCTACTCTCCCACATTTTGCTCTGCAGTACCATCGGCGCAGGAGGGCTTAACTTCTCTGTTCGGAATGGGAAGAGGTGGAACCCCTCCGCTATAGCCACCTTATGACCTTAAATATCGTGACATATTGGTTTTATTGTAAATTAATAAGATATCACCCCGAAAGCTCACGGGTAATTAGTACTGCTCAGCTTTGATGTTGCCACCTTTACACCTGCAGCCTATCAACGTCGTAGTCTACAACGACCCTTAAGGGAGATCTCATCTTGAGACGAGCTTCGTACTTAGATGCTTTCAGTGCTTATCTCTTCCAAACATAGCTACCCTGCGATACAGCTGGCGCCATAACAGGTACACTAGAGGTCTGTCCAACACGGTCCTCTCGTACTAGTGTCAGGTTCTCTCAAATCTCCTACGCCCACAACAGATAGGGACCGAACTGTCTCACGACGTTCTGAACCCAGCTCGCGTGCCACTTTAATCGGCGAACAGCCGAACCCTTGGGACCTTCTCCAGCCCCAGGATGTGACGAGCCGACATCGAGGTGCCAAACCGCCGCGTCGATATGAGCTCTTGGCGGCGATCAGCCTGTTATCCCCGGAGTACCTTTTATCCTTTGAGCGATGGCCCTTCCATGCGGAACCACCGGATCACTATGCTCTACTTTCGTACCTGATCGACTTGTATGTCTCACAGTCAAGCGCCCTTATGCCATTGCACTCTCCGCACGGTTACCAATCGTGCTGAGGGCACCTTGAGGAGCCTCCGTTACTCTTTTGGAGGCGACCACCCCAGTCAAACTACCCACCAAACAATGTCTCCGTCAGATGACGGATTAGATTCCAGGTAAATGAAGGGTCGTATTTCAACGTCGACTCCCTGACTCCTAGCGAAGCCAGTTCACAGTCTCCGACCTATCCTACACATCACTTACCCAAAATCAATGTTAAGCTATAGTAAAGGTTCACGGGGTCTTTCCGTCCCGTTGCGGGTATCCGGCATCTTCACCGGAACTACAATTTCACCGAGCTCGTGGCTGAGACAGTGCCCAGATCGTTACACCATTCGTGCAGGTCGGAACTTACCCGACAAGGAATTTCGCTACCTTAGGACCGTTATAGTTACGGCCGCCGTTTACCGGGGCTTCAATTCAGAGCTTCTCCATATTACTACGGATAACCCCCCCTCTTAACCTTCCGGCACCGGGCAGGTGTCAGGCCTTATACTTCATCTTTCAATTTCGCAAAGCCTTGTGTTTTTGTTAAACAGTCGCCTGGGCCATTTATCTGCGTCCGTCTTGCGACGGAGACCTTTTTCCCTAAGTTACAGGTCTAATTTGCCTAGTTCCTTAGCCACGGATCACTCGAGCACCTTAGGATTCTCTCCTCGACTACCTGTGTCGGTTTGGGGTACGGGCACCTCATGTCTGAAGCTTAGGGGGTTTTCTTGGAAGTCTGCTTAGGGACACTATCCGTTCAGCCGAAGCCTCGCGGTACTATCAGGTTTCATCATCACTTAGCTATTAACCATGTGATTTAACTACGCCCTTTAACCCGGTATTCCGTCACCGGGCGGTCCTTTCACTCCTCCGTCACCCCATCGCAACATGCGGTGGTATCGGAATATTAACCGATTGTCCATCGAGATCGCCTTTCGGCTTACCCTTAGGTCCCGACTAACCCTGATCCGATTAACGTTGATCAGGAAACCTTAGTCTTTCGGTGGGCAGGTTTCTCACCTGCCTTATCGTTACTTATGCCTACATTTTCTTTTCCAGCCGCTCCAAAATGCCTTACAACACTTCTTCTGCGCCGACTGGAATGCTCCCCTACCAATGCGTATCTTTCAACGTATTCCATAGCTTCGGTGATATGTTTATGCCCGATTATTATCCACGCACAACCGCTCGACTAGTGAGCTGTTACGCACTCTTTAAATGAATGGCTGCTTCCAAGCCAACATCCTAGCTGTCTGGGCAGTCGCACTTCGTTTTTCCAACTTAACATATACTTCGGGACCTTAGCTGATGGTCTGGGTTATTTCCCTCTCGGCCACGGATCTTAGCACCCATGGCCTCACTCCTGAGCACCATTTTGCAGCATTCGGAGTTTGTCAAGGTTTGATAGGCGATGAAGCCCTCTAGCCTTATCAGTAGCTCTACCTCTGCAAAACTCGACTCAAGGCTGCACCTAAATGCATTTCGGGGAGTACGAGCTATTTCTCAGTTTGATTGGCCTTTCACCCCTATCCTCAGTTCATCCAAAGACTTTTCAACGTCTACTAGTTCGGCCCTCCATCCCGTGTTACCGGAACTTCAGCCTGACCAAGGATAGATCACAAAGTTTCGCGTCTACCCCTACTAACTATAGCGCCCTATTCAGACTCGCTTTCGCTTCGGCTCCAACTCTTAAAGTTTTAACCTCGCTAGTAAGGGTAACTCGTAGGCTCATTATGCAAAAGGCACGCCGTCACCCCAACTTGCGTCAAGGCTCCGACCGATTGTAAGCAAATGGTTTCAGGTACTATTTCACTCCCCTGTTCGGGGTGCTTTTCACCTTTCCCTCACGGTACTAGTTCACTATCGGTCTCTCAGGAGTATTTAGCCTTGCGGGATGGTCCCCGCAGATTCAGACAGGATTTCTCGTGTCCCGCCTTACTCAGGATTCCGGCTGTTATACAAATACTGTCCCGTACCGGGGTATCACCGTCTACGCCCTACCTTTCCAGGTAGTTCCAGTTCATATTCATATATCGTATGCCAGTCCTACAACCCCGACGTTGCCTAAACAACTTCGGTTTGGGCTGTTCCCATTTCGATCGCCACTACTCTGGGAATCACTCTTGTTTTATTTTCCTCCGGGTACTTAGATGTTTCAGTTCTCCGGGTTCGCCTCTATATTACTATAGATTCCAGGTCTTCAACCTGGAGGGTTGCCCCATTCGGATACCTGCGGATATATCGGATATTTGCTCCTCCCCGCAGCTTTTCGCAGCTTGTCACGTCCTTCTTCGCCTCTGAGAGCCAAGGCATCCACCATTTGCTCTTAATTACTTTCTTGAGTAATCTCTTATTAACTTACAATTTAAAAAAATTCTAGAAAAATTTTCTCATAAAACCAATATGTCAAAGAACGTTTGTCTTCCGTCGCATAAGCTTCGGAGTACATGGTCTGAAGGTCTGATCCGCCAGTGGGCGGACAAGGGTCTGAGGGTCTGAAGGTCATTTTACTGACCTGAGACCTTAAGACCTGAGACTTAAGACCAATATTTTAAAAATGAAGTAGTCACAGGCGTGATTCATAACTCTGACCGTATCAATCATCTCCAGAAAGGAGGTGTTCCAGCCGCACCTTCCGGTACGGCTACCTTGTTACGACTTAGCCCCAGTCACTAGTTTTACCCTAGGCCGCTCCTTACGGTTACGGACTTCAGGCACCCCCAGCTTCCATGGCTTGACGGGCGGTGTGTACAAGGCCCGGGAACGTATTCACCGCGCCATGGCTGATGCGCGATTACTAGCGAATCCAGCTTCACGAAGTCGAGTTGCAGACTTCGATCCGAACTGAGACCGGTTTTCGAGATTAGCATCCTGTCACCAGGTAGCTGCCCTCTGTACCGACCATTGTAACACGTGTGTAGCCCTGGACATAAGGGCCGTGCTGATTTGACGTCATCCCCACCTTCCTCTCACCTTACGGTGGCAGTTTCGCTAGAGTCCCCGGCATTACCCGCTGGCAACTAACGATAAGGGTTGCGCTCGTTATGGGACTTAACCCGACACCTCACGGCACGAGCTGACGACAACCATGCAGCACCTTGCAGAAAGCCCCGAAGGGAATTTCTATCTCTAAAAAATGCACTCTACATTTAAGCCCAGGTAAGGTTCCTCGCGTATCATCGAATTAAACCACATGTTCCTCCGCTTGTGCGGGCCCCCGTCAATTCCTTTGAGTTTCAACCTTGCGGCCGTACTCCCCAGGTGGATTACTTATTGCTTTTGCTTAGCCGCTGACTGTGTATCGCCAACAGCGAGTAATCATCGTTTACGGCGTGGACTACCAGGGTATCTAATCCTGTTCGATCCCCACGCTTTCGTGCCTCAGCGTCAGTGTCGGTCCAGTAAGCTGCCTACGCAATTGGTGTTCTGTGTAATATCTAAGCATTTCACCGCTACATTACACATTCCGCCTACCTTAACCAAACTCAAGACTAACAGTATCAATGGCAGTTCTGCAGTTAAGCTGCAGGATTTCACCACTGACTTATTAGTCCGCCTACGCACCCTTTAAACCCAATGAATCCGGATAACGCTTGCATCCTCCGTATTACCGCGGCTGCTGGCACGGAGTTAGCCGATGCTTATTCCCGAAATACCGTCAATCAACGACACGTCGCTGAGTTTCGCCTTTCGGAAAAGCAGTTTACAACCCATAGGGCCGTCTTCCTGCACGCGGGATGGCTGGTTCAGGCTTGCGCCCATTGACCAATATTCCTCACTGCTGCCTCCCGTAGGAGTCTGGTCCGTGTCTCAGTACCAGTGTGGGGGACCACCCTCTCAGGACCCCTAAACATCAAAGCCTTGGTAAGCCGTTACCTTACCAACCAGCTAATGTTACGCATGCCCATCCCGTACCGCCGGAACTTTAATTATCAAAAGATGCCTTCCAATAATATTATGGGATATTAGTCCGAATTTCTCCGGGTTATCCCCCTGTACAGGGTAGGTTGCATACGCGTTACTCACCCGTCTGCCGGTCGCCACCAAAGTATTGCTACCTCGTGATGCCCCTCGACTTGCATGTGTTAAGCCTCCCGCTAGCGTTCATCCTGAGCCAGGATCAAACTCTTCATTGTAATATTTCTTATCTATTACCTTCGAGGATCAATCCGGTCTCCAAATACTTATCAAAAGAATTGCTAGGTTTTGGCGAGTCATTACTCTCGCCTGTGTGCTACTACTTCATCATTAATTCAAAGAACTTCCTTATTCCAATTTCTTGGGGTGACAAAAGTAACAAACTCTTTCTACTTCACCAAACTTTTTTCAAAGTTTTTCCAACTATTTTCTTTCCCTCTGATAATGAGGGTTTCGTGTCGGTTTATTTTGTCAGACCAGGATTTCAGAGAACGTGCTTTTCTTTCAAAGCGGGTGCAAAGGTAGGAATTTATATTTCACCTCCAAATGTATTTCAATATTTTTTGAAAATAATTGGGAGCGAGCGTAAAGAAATGTCCGGTGAACATTTTAGCGAGCAGACAGACAGTGCGGGAGCGAGCGTTAAGAAAATGTCCGGTGGACATTTTTAGCGAGCAGACAGACAGTGCGGGAGCGAGCGTAAAGAAATGATCCGGTGAATCATTTTAGCGAGCAGACAGACAGTGCGGGAGCCAAGCATGGGGCAGGGAGCATGGAGCATGGAGCATGGAGGCTGAGGTTGAGGTTGAGGTTGAGGCTGAGGCTGAGGTTGAGGTTGAGATTGAGGTTGAGGCTGAGATTGAGGTTGAGGCTGAGGTTGAGGTTGAGGCTGAGGAGATAGATGTGCTGAGGTTGAGGCTGAGGTTGAGGTTGAGGGCATGTGCGGATGGTTGAGCTTGAGGCTGAGACTTGAGGTTGAGGTTGAGGCTGAGGTTGAGGTTGAGATTGAGGTGAGGCTTCAGCTTTCATTGTTTGACATTCGACATTGGACTTACGGACTATCATAATGTCATCCCTTCGGATTCTGACCTTCAGA
>CAVTPX010000009.1:0-477542 GCA_963736735.1 uncultured Bacteroidales bacterium
ACAAGGCCACGATCGGGCGGATATTGCTCGATAACGGTTACTCCACGGCATGGTTTGGCAAGGATCATAATACCCGGCATTTGCCGCCAGCCAGGTCGGACCGTTTGACCAATGGCCGACCGGTATGGGCTTTGAGTATTTCTACGGGTTTGTCGGCGGTGACTCCAACCAGTGGCAGCCGAACCTGTCCGCAACACCACCCAGATATTTCCTTTCCAGGGCAACTCAGGTTGAACCTGATCACCGGGATGGCTGACGATGCGATCGACTATCTGAATCGCATGAACCAGACCATGCCTAGCAAACCTTTTTTCATCAAATACGCACCCGGCGCCACGCATGCGCCGCATCACCCCACCAAAGAGTGGGTAGACAAGATCAGTTCCCATGCATTTATTTGACCAAGGATATAACAAGCTGCGCGACCGGATTTTCGCCAACCAGAAAAAGCTTGGTGTGATCCCGCAAAACACCCAACTGGACGCCTGGCCTACTGATGTTCTCAAAAACTGGAGTGACCTCACCCCCGAGACACAGAAGCTGTTCATCAAACAAGCCGAAATATTTGCCGCGTATGCCGCCTACAGTGATGCCGAGATCGGGCGTGTCATCGATACCATCGAGGAGATGGGCAAGCTCGACAACACGCTCATTATTTATATCAACGGCGACAACGGCACCAGTGCCGAGGGGAGAGCCACTGGGCCGGCCAGCCCAACGAGGTCGCGTTCTTTAATGGCGTTAATGAGATGCCGGTCGACGTGCAGATGAAGTGGTATGACGTGTGGGGCACCGAGCAGACCTACAACCACATGTCCGCGGGCTGGAGCTGGGCCTTCGACACCCCGTTTACCTGGTTCAAGCAGAATGCGTCGAAGCTCGGCGGCATTCGCCAGAACGTATTGGCGGTATCCTGGCCGGCGCGTATCAGCGACAAGGGCGGCCTGCGCGAGCAGTTCATGCACATCATCGACGTGGTGCCCACCATTCTCGAAGTGACCGGCATTCCAGCACCGGTGATGCCTGCCGCCTCGTCTATTTTCTAGCCCCCGACCTCGATGACCCCGAGCACCGCCTGCTCTTCTGCATCAAGAACACCCTCACCCGCTCCACCTCCACCCGCAAACTCCAGCCGCTCTGCCCCGCCTCCCCCGCCAGCTTCCGCGCCCTCACCACCGAACTGCAGTCCCTCACCCTCCCGCACTACTTCGCCCTCCTGCACCGCCAGAAGGCCGCCTCCGCCCTCACCGGCCCCTCCCCGGCCATGCACGACTACGCCTGCGAATTCCTCCAGCACACCCTCGCCGCCGGCCCCGTTCCCGTCGGCGCCTGCACCAACCCCGCCCCCGGCACCCTCCGCTACCTCGCCCACCAAGCCGGCTGCGCCCTGGGGCACCATCCTCCGCGCCAAGAAAACCCTCCAGATCACCAGCCACTTCACCCAAGACCACTGGACCTGGCACCTCCCCACCACCATCCCCCAACTCCCCGCCTGCCCTATCCCGAATCCAGAATCCCGAATCCCGAATTCCCCCTCTTCCTCAAGCACCAAGGACCAAGCACCAAGCACCCCCTCCCCAACCTGCGCACCTCCTCCCCCAAACCCCGCGCAACCCCCGCTCCCACAACCACCTACATCCCCCCACCCCACCCCCGCCCCAACCTGCGCACCTGCTCCCCCAGACCACGCCAACCCCACGTTCCCACAATCACATACGTCCCACCCACCCCACCCCCGCTCGAACCTGCATCTGCGCCCGTTCCTCGTGGGCCGGGTGCCTCGCCCGACATGTGCTTCAGCAACCCGCCTCAAGGTCGGCGGGCCGAACCGACACAGCGGTACCAGAGCCTACCGCCTGAACCTGCCATACCCGACCCGATCGGCTCGCTTAATAGCCCACACCAACCAACCGCCAACGACAAATGACCAATGACAACACGCCCTAGTCCCCTCGTTTCCAAACCAGCCGCGCTGCCGTAGAATGCGGGGTTTGCCCTTATGAGTATTCGCAGGTTGTACATGGACAATGCCGCCACGAGCTTCCCCAAGCCGCCGGCGGTGCTCGAGGCAATGAGCCGTTACGCCACCGAAATCGGCGCCTCGGCCGGCCGCGGCGCGTACCGCGAGGCGATCGAATCCGCCGCCGTCCTGGCCGAATGCCGCCAACGCCTCCAGAAGCTTTTCAACGGCGAGCGGGCCGAGCATTTCATCTTCACGCTCAACTGCTCCGATGGCCTGAACCTCGCCATCAAAGGGCTGGTGCTGCATCAACTCAAGCAGGGCAAGAAGCCCCACTGCATCTGCACCCGCATCGACCACAACTCCATCCTCCGCCCGCTGAAGGCCATGGAGGAACTGGGCTGGATCACCCAGACGCGCGTCCCGGTCGATCCCAGGACCGGCCTGGTCGACCCCGACGACATCCGCAAGGCCATCCGCCCCGAAACCTGCCTGATCGCCGTCACCCACGCCAGCAACGTCACCGGCACGCTCCAGCCGATCCGCAAGATCGGCGCGATCACCCGCGAGCACGACATCCCGCTGGTGCGTCGATGGCGCACAGTCGGCCGGCCATGTCGCCATCGACGTGCAGGCCGACGGCATCGATCTGCTCGCCATGCCCGGCCACAAAGGCCTGCTCGGCCCCCTGGGCACCGGCGTGCTCTACATCCGCCCGGGCATCGAAAAGCTCATGCTCCCGCTGAAGGAGGGCGGCACCGGCAGTATCAGCGAGCAGCCGCGCCAGCCCGATTTCATGCCCGACCGCTTCGAAAGCGGCTCGCACAACGCCATCGGCATCGCCGGCCTCTCGGCCGGCGTCCAGTGGCTGCTCGACCGCGGCATGCCCGCAACTGGTCTCCCACGACCGCGAACTGATGGCCACCTTCATCGAGGGCATCTCCGTCGTGGCGATCCCCGGCCTGCGCTACTTCGGCCCGCAGGGCGTCGCCAATCGCGTGGGCGTCTTCTCGGTGCGCATCGAGGGCTTTACGCCGCACGAGCTGGCCCTGGCGCTGGAGAGCCGCTACGGCATCCTCACCCGCCCCGGCATCCACTGCGCCCCGCTGGCCCATGAGGCCATCGGCACCCTCGCATCCAGCGGCACCACGCGCTTCAGCTTCGGCCCGTTCCTCTCGGCCGCCGATGTGAACTACGCCACCGACTGCCTGGCCGACCTGGCGATTGCCCGCCGGGAAGGGCGGCTTGCGGCCGGTGCCGGCACTGTGTCCTGACGATCCGGCGATCACGGCCGGTTGGCATAGTAATAGATCAGGCGGTGATCGGGCGTGGTGAGATACAGCCCACCTTCGACGAGCTGATAGGATGTGATGCCACCGTCCTGCTTAAGGGTCACCACTTGCTCCAGCTTGCCGCTTTCGCTACTGGCTCCCTGCAATCGGCTGAAGGCATAGATGCTGATGAACGGAATGGACTGAGCATCGGCCTGCTGGAACGGCTGCTCGATAGCAACCAGATGCATCAGGCCAGGCACGACCTGCGAGAGGTTACTGACGCCGCTCGGGAGCATCCGCTCGGGCGGTTCCCGCCGCTGGATATTGAGTGCGCGGATGACGCCCAGGTTGTAGGCGTAGATGTAGGGATCGGCCCGAACCAGCCGTGTGCGCGATGGGCGTCTCTCGCCCATGGCGCGATTGGGCGTCGTCAGAACCAGCGGCGGCACCGCTGTGCCCCGGCTTCCTTGCCGCCGGGCGTGATCGGCTTCCCGGTGAGCGGGGAGAACATCCGCACGCATGTGCCGTTGTCCGTCGTGGCGACGATCGCATCATCCGTCAGCAGCAGTTGATCGCGGCCATTCTGAAGCCGGAAACCCGATCTGGCTCTCCAGCCGCGTCGTAAAGACCATCCGGTCCGCCTGATCGAACAGATCCTTGCATGCGATCCTGCTCTGCAGTGTGTAGAACAGTCGACCATCATCGCCCAGCACCAGGTTGTGAATCACGTCGTCGGCATAGCTGCGGCGGAAGATGCTCTGGCCGGTGGCCATGTCAACTCCGACGATCCGGGCCGGGGTCGCATCGAGCTTGGCAGCGGCGAACTCGTCGGTGGCATCAACCCTGCCGATGCTGCCCTGGCCAAGCTGCAACTGCCAGAGGATCTCTCCGCCGGCGGCGCCGAGTGCGACCATCCGCCCGGTGTTGGTGCCCAGGACGATCCTGCCGGACACGATTGCCAGGCTGGTAATGGTGTCATCCCCATCGTCACCGGCAGGCTGTGCCGGACGCAGCAGCAGCCATGGGAGCCCGGGGCGCGACGACCATGCCGCCGGGGCCGACGACCATCTGCGATTGCGCAGGATGGCCGGTGCAGCACGCGGGTCGATCTCGAGACCGTCGGCCGCATCATCCTCGGCCTGAGCCATGGCATCGTCCTCGATCGGCTCGACCGATGGGAGCTTGTCAATCACGCAGGTCCAGGCAATCTTCCCGGTTGCCATGTCAACACCCGCAAGCTGTCCCGCGGAGCGGACCAGCAGGATGGATTCCGATGCCCAGGCGATGTCCACCTGGCTTCCCTGCGTGAGCAGCTCGGCAGCAGGGGTGCGGGAAAGAGTCTTGCCGGCCGCATCGAGCACGAGCAGTTCCTGCGCAGGTGTGACCAGTACGCAGCGGCGGTAATCGGTCTGGCAGCCGGGAATCGTGGGCAGGATGCGATCGGCCGCAATATCCAGGGGCCGCGCGTGGACGTAGGCCGCGGTCCCGGCGGGCGGAAGCCGCAGGTCGGGCAGGTCCTGCCCGGCCCGGATGCCGGCGGCCTGCTTCAGCGCAGTGGCCACCTGGCTGAACGGACCGGGTTCGATCATCCGGCCGTCGGGCAGGCGAATCGAACCGTTGGTTGACGGATCGTTCAGCACCACCGAGGCCTGCGCCAGGCGTGCGGCCGCGATGTGCATCTTGCCGGGGATCGCGGCATAGGCGCGGGCAAAGGCCTCCACGAAAACGGCCGCGTCCGCGTGCGTGGGGAATTCCTGGATCAGAATGCGGTAGGTCGAAGCGGCCTCGGTGAGCTTGTGCTGATCCTCGTGCAGCCGCCCGGCGGCGAATAGCGCGGAAGGCGCGCTGGGCGAATTGGGGTATCGCCGGAACAACTCGATCAGAGCGGCCGGATCGTGAACGCCCTGCGCGGCGGCCAGTTGCTGCTGAAGCTTCTGCTCGACGCCCTGGTAGATCGCGATTCCATAGCGGTCAATCACCTGGGCGACGGTGCGCCGGGCGATCTGCCCGGC
Source organism: uncultured Bacteroidales bacterium (assembly GCA_963736735.1). Lineage (GTDB taxonomy): Bacteria > Bacteroidota > Bacteroidia > Bacteroidales > VadinHA17 > SR-FBR-E99. The sequence goes on from CAVTPX010000009.1 coordinate 5,247, forward strand.
GGGGCGCGATGCCTGATCAGTGTCGCGAACGATCGCGTTGCGCTGACGGGCATCGTTGAGGATCTCCTGGAGGTGCTCCAGCGTCGTGGCGCCGATCATTGGCCCGCAGCGCGAGCATGGCGCCGGCGAGATGATACTGGGCCAGGTGCTCCGGGGTGATCGCGGCATCGCGGGCGATCTGGAGGAACGCGGGTGCGGAGGAACTTGTGGCATCAGCCGCAGAGAGCCGCTGGGCACAGCCGAGCACGGCGGAAAACAGGCGTTCTCGCGGCTGGACCTTGCGCCCGGAGCCGTGGCCAGGCCGAGAGCCGCCTTGAAGCGGGCCAGGGCCAGATCGTTCTGGCCGGCGGCGAAAAGCAGTTCCCCATAGCGCACCAGCGGCTCGGGTGAAGTCGGGTCGGCCGCGATATCGCGATCGTAGCGGGCCGTGATGGCCGCCAGGTTCGTGTAGACGTTGACCTGTCTGGCCGTGGCGATGACGACATGTTCGCCGGTTACGAGGATGTTGCCCGGCCCCTGGGAAGAGTCCCACGTGGCCGGGTGGCGGGGCATGGTCTGCTCGATCTTCCAGTGCTCGGCGTCGACGCGGAGCAGACGGTCGTCCGTGGCCAGGAAGAGGGAGTCGGCGGTGAGGAACGGCCGGCCGCGCAAGGCTGCGCCGGGGAAGTCCATCGTCCAGTTGATTGCATCGGTCTGCTCGGAGCCGTCTTCGCCGGCCGCCTGCCAGTCCAGCACGGTGGCGATCCGCTCACCGGCGAGGACCAGTTGTCTGCCGCGCACGGCGAGCAGCGTGTCCACCATCCCGATGGACGAGAGCGGGATGCGCTTGAGCACGCGCCCATCGGCTTCGTCCAGCAGCAGCAGGTGTGTGGCGTCCACCGGCAGGGCAAAGACACGGCCCTCGACGATGGCCGCGGGCGAAGCGGCGAAAATCCGCGGCGTGCGCATCTGGATGCCGAGCCGGCGGACCATGCCGCCCATCATCGCGCGCATGGCCGGCTGTTCACTTCGTGCATAGAGACGCAGCCACGCGGGCAGGCCATCGGCCGCATCCAGCGCGGCAATCGCGCCGACGTTCGTGACGATCACGACCCTGCCCGCGTTCCAGGAGAGTTGCGGCAGGCCCGTTTCCGCCGGCGCCGACGCTTCCTGGATGTAGACCAGGTTGGCATTGGGACCGCTGGCGACATACGAGGACCACTGCAGTTTCCCGTTGGCCAGCGCGAAGCACAGGACGTAGATGTCGTTGAACTGCGGCGTTGCGCCCGCCGCGGGCGGCGACGAACACCTGCGAACCTACCGCCAGCGGGGCTGATACGATCTGAAGCGACTTAAGCGCCGGAGCGGCGGCGCCCAGGCTGCTGGGCGTTACGCGCCAGCGCACCTTCGAGCTCTGGCGGTCGAAGCAGACCAGGGCCGAGTTGTCGGACACATCGCCCGGTGCACCGCCCATCCAGCCAACCCGGGACACGTCAGTGAGCACCGCAACGATGCTGTCATCGGTCAGCGTCAACGCGTGCAACGAGGGCAGTTGCGGCGCCCCTGTACCGGAGAGCGGCACCGAGACAGATGGCCAGCCCGGCAGCTTCATGCCGCCGTCGAGGCTGACGCCATAGAGGTTCGTGCCATCCTGGAAGAACAGCTCGCGTTTGTCGTAGACCGGGATGACGCCGAGAGTCTGGTTCAGATCGTTCCGCGCCTGCTGGGGCACGATGCGCCCATTGAGCTGGTCCGCGCACGACGGGGCGACGATGTCCACCGAGAAGAGCAGCGCATCGGGCCGGCCAATCCCCTCGGGCGTGCCGGACCGCTGGGGCGATCCGCCGAAACTCGGCCAGGAGTCGGCAGTCCGGCAACCGCAGGTGCAGAGTCCAGGGCGGTCGCCAGCGCTGTCGAAAGCACCGTCTCCTGTCCGGCAACCGAGCCGACAGCTTGTGCGTGGTCCTTCTTGAGCTGTTCCGCCAGCGTGCGCGCGCGATCGGTGTTGCCGGCGAGATGCCAGCAGAGGCCCGACTGGAAAAGAAGCATCGCGCGCTGGGGATGATCTTCCGGCAGGAGTGACGCGAGGCGTTCAGCGAAGCGGGCCGAGGTGCCGGGCTGCCCCTGGTCCCACCAGTGCTGCATCAGCCTTCCGGCGGCCGTCATGCCGGCGCGGGTCAGGAGATAGCGATCGGTGATGGCACGCAGTGCATTGGCATCCTCGGCCTGTGCCAGCAGCGTTTCCGCGGCCGGCTCATACCGGCCGTTGTAGACGGCCAGGCCCTCGGCCGGCCAGCGGGACAGTTGCCCGAGCACTCGATCGGCAACATTCACATAGAGCGTCGAGTCATCCGGCCCGGAAGGAACGACGCGGTCGCGGTAGCTCTCGAGCAGTTCCTGGTACACCTCCGCGGCCTTGATCCATTCGCTGGCGCGCTCCAGTTTCTCCGCCAGTGCAAGCCGCTCCAAGGCAACCGAGGAGTCGGGGACAAAGGTTGAGGGCGTGGCGGGTTGGTCTGCGCCCCCGCCGGGATCGGCCGGCGGCCGAACATCGGCCGCCAGGGCAACCGTGGCGGCCGCCAAGCTCAGGATCAGCGCCGGGTTGGGCGATAGAGGCTCGCGTACATATCTCCCCTTATCCTTGTGCCGCAGCGCTCTGCGGCGCTTCGAAATATCTACCCCAGATCGGCTTCAGCCGCAGCACCTCATCGGCCGCGATCTGTGCCTTATTGGACCAGATAGCAAGCGCCAGCGCACGCAACGATGGCGCCTTGGCAAGATCTTCCTGCCGTTCGGCGGCAAGCTCAAGTGTCCTGCGAATCAGTTTCATCGCGTTTGTCGTTGCCGCCTGGAGGTTGCTGATGATCTCTTTCATCAGTTCGGCGGGGTCCGGCTGCTGCTGCTCGGTGGACCGCTTCTTCCAGCAGTCGTAGTCGGTAACCAGCGCGACCAGGGCATAGGCCATCTCGGCTTCCCTGGCCAGCTTGGCCTCGGGCATCGCGGTCATGCCGATCAGGTCACCGCCCCAGAGCCGGTGCATCAGGCTTTCCGCGCGGGTGGAGAACGCAGGGCCTTCCATGCAGACGTAGCAGCCCCGGCCGTGCGTGTGGATCGGCTCCTCGCCGGCGGAAAGCTGCGAGCCCGCCTCCAGCAGCAATTGGCGGAGCATCGGACAGAACGGCTCGGCCAGTTCGACGTGGACGGCCGCCTTCTCGAAGAAGGTGCCGGCGCGGCGGATGGGTCTTGTCGATGACCTGATCGGGAATGACCAGGTCGCGCGGCTTGAACTCGTCGCGCAGCGAACCCACCGCGCCCGAGGCGATGATGTGGGTCACGCCCAGTTGCTTGAGCGCATAGATATTGGCGCGGAATGGGAACATGGGTGGGGTTGATCGTGTGGCCGGGCCCATGGCGGTTGAGGATCAGGATGGGCAGCCCGGCGAATCTCGGTTTCGATGATCGCGTCGGATGGCTTGCCGAACGGGGTGTCGAGTTCGTGGCGATGGCCTTCGTGGCCTTCCAGAAGTGCCTGTCCCAAGCCACTACCGCCAATCAAGCCGATCTTCAGCGTGCTCATACCCATAAGCCTACGACGCCGCCGGGAGTGGGGCAAATGAATCGGCGGCATTACCGCCTCACCCCGGCGCCGGTATGATCCAGGCCACTATGAGGACGATGCCGTACCAGAAGTCCGGGGCGATCCCGGTTGTGCGCGAGGCGGATGTTGTCGTGATCGGTGGTGGTCCGGGCGGGTTCTCGGCGGCGGTCATGGCAGCCCGCGAGGGTGCGAGTGTCGTGCTGGTGGAACGCTATGGCGCTTTGGGCGGCATGGCCAGCTACGGCGAAGTGCACCCGTTCATGTCGAACCACTTCCACGGCCAGTGCCTGGATAAGCCGGTGTATCTCGAGTGGATCCGCCGGATGCAGCGCTACTGCCCGTCCGACAAGCCGCTTGATGCCGAGGTCGGCCCGCTGGAGGATCGCCACATCAGCAAAGAGGCGTCCATGCTCGCGGCCGAGGACCTTTGCCTCGAAGCCGGGGTTCACCTGCTTTATCACCACCAGCTTGCGGATGTGCTGATGGGCAATGCCGGCATCGCGGCCGCGGTGCTGCTCTCCAAGAGCGGCTTCACGGCCGTGCAGGGCAAGCTGTTCATCGACGCCACCGGCGATGCGGACCTGTGCGCCATGGCCGGCTGCCAGATCGAGCAGGGCGGCCCGACCGGCCATTCCCAGCCGATGACGTTGTGCTTCAAGCTCAGTCATGTGGATCGCGCACGGATGCCCGCGGCCGGCGAGATCACGGCGATCTACAACCGTGCCAAGGCCCAGGGCCGCATCCAGTGCCCGCGCGAGGATGTGCTCTGGTTCACCTGGTTCGAAGAGGATGTCATCCACTTCAACACCACGCGCGTGATCCACAAGTCCGGCACCAATGGCGTGGAACTCTCCGAGGCCGAGATCGAGGCGCACCGGCAGGTGCGCCAGTTCATCGCCCTGCTCCGCAGTGAAGTGCCCGGCTTCGAGAAGGCCCGCCTCCACTCGATGGCCCACCACATCGGCGTGCGCGAGACCCGCCGTGTGCGCGGAAAGGCGTACCTGACCAAGGAGGCGTTCATCGAGCGCCAGAAGTTCGACGATGCCATCGCTCGCGTCCGTTACATGATCGATATCCACAACCCGACGGCACCGGCACCCAGCACATGCACATGCCCGAGGACCAGTGGTATGAGATTCCCTACGGCTGCATCGTGCCGCTGGGCGTGGACAACCTGCTGGTGTCGGGGCGGCCGATCTCCGTGGACCATGCGATCCACAGCTCGATGCGCGTGATGCCGCCCGTGTGCAGCGTCGGACAGGCCGCCGGGTTGGCCGCGGCCATGGCGGTGCGCGAAGGCAAGCGCCCGGCCGATCTGGACGGCGTGGCCGTGCGCAGCGCTGCGCGATCGCGGGGCCGCACTCTGAGAAGGGCAGGTTTCGCCCGGTAATCCACGAGCTGGTGCAAGAGCAAAGAGCCCTTCGGTCAGTAATGGCCGAAGGGCTCTTGTTCGCTCTATCCGCCCTGCAGCGGCGATGCTATTGGATCGCGTCCCTTGCGTTGGACGCCCTGTTCTCTCTAGCAGTATTCGCCGCCGGCACGATAGAGCCCATCTGCGATCGGGTCGCACGATGTAATTCGCACCTGCGACTGCACCTTCCGATCGCCAATCCCGATCTCGATATTATAGACCGTTCCGACCGGCACATCGTGCGGCAGATCCAGCCCCACGCCATGCCGCGTCAGATTCACCGCCATGACCTCCACTCTATCCGATTCCTCGTCATCCCGAAGATCCGGAAAGAGATGCGCCTGCAGCCGAACGTCACGCCGGGCCCGATGCCGGCGATCCTGCGTTGGCGAGGGTGAGCCTTCAAAGGCGCAATCGTTGAACTCCATTTCCATCCATCCACCTCCTCCGCGATTGCGTGACCCTCCCATTCTACCCTTGCCTGTAGCGGGTCAGTACGCATTTTCCCCGGGAGTTCCGTTAATGATCAGCCTGCTTGCCCCGAGCCCCCTGTTGCGATGCATTGCCATCATCGGCCACGTTCACGCGAATCACAGCTCATAGCGATCCGGCGGCGTGAACGAAGCCAGGTCCCGTTCCGCGATGACACCACCAGGCCTGGCGCCTCGGATGCGCGAGGTGAAGATCGCGACCAGCGCGAAGATCACCGATGTCCCGACACAGAACATCGTGACCGCCATCCCGACCGTCGGTGCCGCCAGAAGGTCCCTGAGCATCTGCAGCCCATCCCCGATCGTGAAGGCCGGCTGATACTCGCGCCCGATCTCAAACTTGAACGATCCCGCCACCGCGCGGGTCATATCGCGCAGGCGGTCTGATCCGCGGCCGCGCTCGTACAGCGTAACCCCCACCAGGCCCTCCCGCCCGAAGAACCCCCACTGGCGGCACCGCACCAGCCCCACCTCGCTGAGGTTGCTGGTGGAACTCCACATGAAGCGCCGATTCTCACGCTCGAAACTTAAAGTGCCGTCGAGGCTCTCCAGTTCCGCGCCGCCTTCCATGATCTGGCCGTCCGGGCTGTACGGGTTCTCGGGATCCTGACCTGTGGCACCCTTCACAATCGTCCGTATCTCCTCGTCGGTCACCTGCTGCGGATAGCCGATCCCGGAATACGTCACGACCTCCACGATGATGTACGGGTGATCCAGCCATTTTGCGTTGCGCTTCGGTTGAAACGCGACGTCAATCGTGCCAGGGTGAGAGCGCAACACCGGGAGGTCTGGAGCCGCGGGCGGCAAGGACATCCTCAGGGACCTGGACCCAGTCATCGGGAACGCTGACCGAATAGTGAAAGGCGAAGCTGTGATAGCTCCACGCCGCCGCCGTTGGTATCCACGCGAAGAGCGCGCAGAGGAAGAGCACCCCGCCTGGAAAGCGAAATTGCCTAACCCTCATACGCATTGCTGTTCAGTCTCGCCGACGCTCCTCCCCAGGGTGAGACTCCCCTGCATTGTGTTCCGTGTTCGGCCATGAACCGAGGATGCCGACCATCCTCGAGGCACCTCACGGAGCAATGCCCCGCATCGCTCACCTTGAGCCAAGTTTGCCAGCGCCATCCATTTATAGCGACTGTCGAGCTTGGTTGGAGTGGGAAAATGCCGCGATTAGCGAGCCCATCAGTTCGGCTCGTTTCCTTCGTATTGCCTGTGCAGACAATAGCTTATGTGCAATTGCAGCCCCGGAGCGTGTGGTCTGCGCTACACTCCTGCGGCCCGTTTCACCCCGCCAGATTGCCCTTGAACGTCCAGCCTCCTTCCGGTAACACCGCTTCAGTACCTCGGGAGGATCGCATGAGCACGGCTCTGCGATCCGCCCGGTCGGGTCAGGATTACCCATAATGCCCCAGCCAGGATTCAGTGTCGAAGAGGCCAACCGCCCGATCACCCCGGGTGCCGTGCACGTGGCGTCGCCCGACCATCGTGGGGTGGCGCCGCCGGCATCGTTCCCGCAGCAGGACCCGGCGTCTGTTTTGCTGATCACCATTGACTCCTGCCGCTACGACGTCTTTGCCCAGGCTGATGTCCCGGCCTTTCGCTCGGTCGGGAAGCTCTATCGCGCCATGGCGCCGGCCCATTACACGTTGCCCTCGCATAGCGCGATCTTCAGCGGCTTTACCCCCGGCTGTGCTGAGCTGGAGGAGCCGTATCATCAACCCGAAGTACGCGAAGTTCTTCAAGCTGATCGGCCCGGGCGTTCCCGGCAAGGCGGCCGATTTCGTGATGCTGCCTGGCCGGAATATCGTCGATGGCTTCAACCGCATTGGCTACACCACCCTTGGCTGCGGCGGTGTGGGTTGGTTCCGCCCTGATACCCACTCCGGCCGGTCGCTCACCCTGGACTTCAAACGGTTCTTCTGGGGCGGGCGAACCTGGGCGCTTCCTTCGCAACTGGCTTTCCTCCACGAACAGCTTGCGCAGACCACTGGCCGGACGTTTGTGTTCCTGAACATCGGCGAAACGCATGTGCCCTACGCGTTTGAGGGCTGCGACTGGGATATCAAGCTCAATCCCTGCGTTCCCTTCGGCAAGAGCAACGACGCGGCCGAGTGCCGCCGTCGGCAGAGCGCCTGCCTCGAATACGCCGACCGCCTCGTCGCTCCCCTGCTGAAGGCATTTGAGCATTCCACCACCATCGTCTGTGCCGATCACGGCGACTGCTGGGGCGAAGATGGCCTGTGGGAGCACTCGGTCTTCCACCCCAAGGTCTTTGAAGTGCCCGATGCTCTTCCGGCTCGGCCAGAGGCCGCTATGAGCCTCCGCCCGCGCATCTTCGTCAACAGCGTCCCCAAGTCCGGTACCCATCTCGTCGAACGCGCCCTGCAGCTCTTGGGCGTCAGCACGCAGCCGCCGCTCTTTCTCTCCAGCGCCGATGCCTCCTGGTTCGCACCCCAGGACGGCGAGCCGACCGTTCCGATCGGCGTCGGCATGCCGATCCGCGCATCGATCGCCAAGCTCCGTGCGCGCCTGAGCCAACTACCCGAAGGCCAGGTCGTCACCGGCCACGTTCCCCACTCTGCCGAAATGGCAACACTCCTGTCCGACCTCAACTACCGCATGCTCCTGGCCCTCCGCGACCCGCGCGACATCGCCGTCTCGCTGGCTCATCACATCGCGCACCCAACCCGCCCATCGCCTGCACGCGAAGTTCCAGACGATGACGCCCGAACAGCGGATCATGACGACCATCTGCGGAACTGAAGGTCTGCAAAGCCTGGCCCACCGAATGAACGCCGTCCTGCCGTGGAAGGACGAGCCGTTTGTACTCCCCGTGCAATTCGAGGATCTCGTCGGCTCCCGCGGCGGCGGAGATGACGCAGCGCAGATGCACTGCCTTCAGGCAATCCGCTCGTTCGTAGTCGAGGCTTCAGCCGAGAAGTCCCCCGTACCCCCGGACCTCGCCACCGTCGCCCGCAACCTCTGATCGGCCACTCCCGGCACCTCATCATCGTGCAGGAAGACCACCCCATCGGCCAGATCCACGCTCCGCAAGCCGGTCAGATCATCGACGGCACGCGTGCGACCGCGATGGTACTTGTGACGCGAACGTAAGAACTCTCCAGTCGAGAAGTGGTCCGCAACGGAGATGCCACTCCGCACCAGGAATCTCACGACAATGGTCATGGATGCGTCGACCTCACTAACCAGCAGTTCGTCCTCGCGGTGGATGACGTCATCCGCCCTGTCTATCGCAGACAGCATTTCGTCTGAGCCCTTCTCCAGTTTGCCGGCAGTCTCCGGTATGGTTCACGAGAAGAGCGGACGACGACCCATCCAACGGCGAAGAGCATTGGCGGTCCTCGCTGAGCGTGGTTCCAGCGGACGGATCCATGGTGGCAACCCAGTCGGATCATACCTACAGTTCCAGGTCCATGCGATGCTGAGCTCAGGATCCGGCAGCCGCAGGTCACAGGCTACAAGCGATGACAGCCTGAAGGCTGAACAACGAACGCATGCCAAAGCGTGAACTACGACGTCAGAACATCGGCTCGGGCCGGATCGGGCGGATCCTCTTCATCTCCGACGGCGCGGATGATCGCTTCGTTCAGGAACTGGTTGAAGGGGGTCAGCGGTTTGAGGCGGGTGAGGATCTCCTTGTAGAGGGTGGGGCTTTGGGCGGTCTTGGCCGGCAGTTCGATGTAGTAGTAGAAGTGCTTGTAGCGGAGGTAGTCGGCGGCGGGGGATTGGGGATCGAAGCCCTTGGGCACTCGGGCCAGTTTCTCGCCCTGCAGGGGTCCGAGCGCCTTGATGAGTCGGCGTTCGGTGCAGAGTGCGGCGAACTCCTTCCACTTCTCGACGAGCGCCTGCGGACGGCGGCCAACTGCTCGGGCCCGGGCATGTACATGCCGCCGCCGATCCCGACTGCCCGGTGGGAGATCTCGAAGTAGAAGCCGGCGCCGGCGTTCTTGGGCACGCGGCGGTGCTGGAAGTGCACCCCGACGTGGGTCTTGTAGGGCGTCTTGTCCTTGCTGAAGCGGGTGTCGCGGTAGATGCGGTAGATCACCTTCTCGGGCTTCTCGGGCACATAGTCCACCGCGAACGAGCGGAACTCGTCGGAGATCAGCCCCACCAGTTCCAGCGTCGGCCGGCGGATCTCCTGCTCGTAGAGCTCCTTGTGGGCGGCGAACCAGTTGCGGTCGTTGTTCTTCTCCAGCTCCCGGAAGAACCAGAGAGCCTTGGCCGAGAATCCAGGGAATCGCATGCACATAAAGACCCATCTTCCCCGGCTTGCCCTGATGGTCAATGATGAGCGGGATGTTGCGCCCCACCGGGCAACTCTGGCATCAGCCCGCACCGGCAGTATCATATACAAGCGGGCTCAGCGGGGGCGTGGCATCCCTCGACTCTGCCAGTTCATCGGAAAGAGGATCGGCTCTATGTCCTCCGCGACGTCATCGCTCATCTCGCGTCATCGCGTAACCCTGCCCGCAACGGGCTCCTGCTCCACCCTCGAGTTCTTCGAGCCGCGACGGCTGCTCGCGGCAAATGCTGCCGGCGATCCGCCTACCAGCATCACCATCGGCACGGACACCGGCACGTGGCTGCATGCCAACCCTTTCGGGCATGCGACTGTCGGCACCGCGATTACCAGCCAGACCGACCTTGACGTCTACGCCTTCATGCCGGATGTCAGCGGCTCCTACACGATCACCACGGCCGGCCCCCTCGACAGTCAGTTGCGCATCTCACGATCGCACCGGCAACTACGTCATTCCGATCATTGATCTCAGCGCCGGGGGCGAGCAGGTCGTCCGCTCGTTAACTGGACACCAGTGGTATTACATCGCCGTCGCCGGCCGGGCAGACTGCACCGGCAACTACACCCTTACCGTGGATGGCCCCGCCCTGACCACAACCGCCATCGGCGCAAGCACCTCTGGCGTCCTCGCCTATGGCGGCGATACCAACTACTACAGTTTTGTCGTTCCTGCCGGCATGAGCCGCGCCCAGATCAACGCCACACCCGCCGCTGGCGTGAACACCGCCATCGAGGTCTATAGCAGCTCCGGCACGCTCCTGGGCATCTGCGACAATGCCGGCGAAGCCGCTCCCGACTGGATGGCGAACGTCGTGGTATCCGCGGGTTCCACCTATTATATCGCCATCCATGCCCAGCGTACCCAGACCGGCATGTACAGCGTCGGCCTCCAGTTCAGCTCCGGCGATTCGCAGGGCGACCCATCCGCCACGATCCCCGTCAGCGCCACCACCGGCACATGGCTGACCGCCGACTCATCCAATCAGTTCACCGCTTCCGGCGCAATCCAAACCGGCATCGCAATGGACCTCTACGCCATCAACCCCATTTCCACCGGCTCGTTCACGATCACCACGACGGGCTCCCTCAACTCCCAACTCCGCATCTACGACCGCTTGGGCAACGCCATCACACCCGTTGTCGACTCCGGCAGCACCGGCGAATCCACCACGCTCACGCTTACCGGCGGTTCGTGGTACTACATCGCTGTCGCCGGTTCGGGCTTCGCCCTCGGCAGCTACTCGCTGACCATCGCCGGCCCCTTGCCCGGACCTACCAGCATCACAGTCCCCGCCCCACACTACGATGGCGTGACGAGCGATTCGCTGGCTCACGGCGGTGACATGGACCTCTTCCAAGTCACCGCCCCCGCAGGCACCGATACGCTCGATCTCAGCGTCGCCCCCGTAGCGGGGCTCAACACCACCTTCCGCGTCTACAACTCAGCCGGCGCACTGATCGCCACCTGCGATTCAGGCGGCACAGGCGTGGAAGATGCCACGAGCATCAGCGCATCCGCCGGATCAACCTACTTCATCACCGTCCTGGGCGCCACCCGCACTTCCAGCGGGACGTACGACCTTTACGCCGACTTCTCGCCCGATATGCCTGTCCTGCCGCTGACCGTCACCGGCACGGCCGGCAATGACACGGTCGCCCTGACACTCACCCAGGGCGTGCTGTCGGTAACGCGCAACGGCACAACGAACACCTATGCGGCGGCCGGTGTCCTGAACATCACCATCGACTGCCTCGCCGGCAACGACCAGGTCACCGTTGGCGCCGGCGTCATGGCCGTCACCATCCAGGGCGGCGACGGCAACGACTCGATCCGCGGCGGCGATTACGGCGACTTCATCCAGGCCGGCTCAGGCGATGACAGCGTCTGGGGCAACGGCGGCGATGACACCCTCTACGGCAATTTCGGCAACGACTCGATCACCGCCGGCGCCGGCAATGACTCTCTGATGGGCGGCCTCGATAACGACACGCTCGATGGCGGAATCGGCCGGGACAGCCTCTACGGCGGAAACGGAACCGACTCACTCTCCGGCGGCTCGGATAATGACTACATCGAAGGCCGCGGCAAGGCCGATACCATCCACGGTGACGATGGCAACGACACGATCTACGGTGGAGCCGGTTCAGACCTGATCTACGGCGACGCCGGCAATGACGCGATCTACGGCCTGGACACCCTCGTCTTTCAGGATTCCCTCGACGGCGGGCTGGGCACCGACTCCTACACTGCCGATACCAACGATGTCCTGACCTCTGTGGAAACCCTGGTGATCTGATCGTTCATCACGTTTGCCCGCTGGGAAGCCCACGCCACTTGCCGATAATCGGCCCTTTTCCGCCCTGTTCAAGGGGCATTGCCTGCCTGTCGGAGATGGCCGCCTTTCTCTATGCCATCCGGGGTAACGGTGTCAACGATGGTCCATACTGCGTTCGCTGCCTCGACGCCGACGGCAAACTGATAAGGCTAGAACCCAATGATGGTGCTTGGTATTGCCCTGAGTGTCTACATTGCGCCTGCGCGCGGCAGGCAGTAGGTAGTCAGTTGGAGAAGCTGACATCCCACATCACGTCGGGTTCGCCCTTCCCATCTTCCCCAGCCTCCCCAAAATATGCAAAGAATCTTCGCCGCTCGTAAACCCTTGCCAATCCTCACCTCCCTCTGCCAAACCCCCGGCAAACCACCCTATATTATGGAGGGCGCGTTTGTTCCTGCCTTCCGGCTCTCTGAAAAGTGAATACCTGTACTCCTACCGGACAAGTAGGCGACGCTCGTCGCAGATGCGCACATTAACCTGTGAAGATGTAGGAAGCAGCGGGGCTTCTCCCTCCGCCGGTTAGATTGTGTTTGTGCAAAAGCACAACCAACCCTCTACGAAAGGAGAAGCCCATGCGTACGGAGTACTTTATCACGATGGACACGCACTGCCGAACTACCGATGTCTGCATCAAGACTGCCGGCGGCAAACTGGTGCGGCGGGAGCACCTCCAGACCGGTATCCCGCAACTGCGGGAAGTGATCCAATCGGTGCCGCACCCGCGTCGGGTGGCCTTTGAAGAAGGCGCCCTGGCCGGCTGGCTGTACCGGAACCTCCAACCCGCAGCCGATGAGTTGATCGTGTGCGATCCCCGCCGCAATGCCCACGTGGCCAAGGACGGCGACAAGGACGACCCCATTGATGCCCAGAAGCTCAACGACCTTTACCGCGGCGGCTTTCTCAAGGCGGTGCATCAGCAGGACAGCTCCGAGAAGGCCGCCATCAAGCAGGTGATCGGGATGTACCACGACCGGGTGGCGCACCGGGTGGGCGAGGGCAACCGTCTGCTGGCCCTGGGCAAACGCTGGGGCGTGCTGCTCAAACGTTCGACGCTCCAGGAGGTCGATGCCCGCCAGGCGTTGCAGACTTGCCTGGCGCAGGCCGGCGTGCCGGAGCGGATTCAGATGCTGGCGGGCGAGTTGTGGGAGGGTCTGGAGCTGGCGCTGCGACAGGAGCAGGCTCTCTACGCTCAGCTCTGCGCCATGGTGAAAAAGGACAAGGTGATGTCGCGGGTGGCGGAACTGCCGGGATACGGCCCCATCCGGTCCGCCACCCTGATCAGCTATCTGGACACGCCCTGGCGGTTCAAAAGCAAGTCGGCCTTGTGGAAGTACGTGGGGATCGGGCTGCACCGGGAGAAGAGCGGCCAGGACCTGGACGTGGTCGGTGTGGAGCAGGCGTGCAACCGGCTGCTGCGCGACGTGGTCATCGGCTGCTGCCCAGAGTGTCATCGAGCAGAAAAGGAGCGTGTTTGCCCAGCGCGATGCCCACTGGATCCGCAACGGGCTCTCGTTTGGCAATGCCCGGCGGAACGTGGCCCGCGACCAGGTGACGGCGATCTGGGGCATGTGGAAAAGCGACACGGCGTTTGACGTCCGTCTGATCTGCAGGCCCGGTTGAAGACGGGAGCGGCAGAACGTGGTGAATCGGCTGGTGCTGCGAATCAAGGGTCCAGCGTGGCAGTTCCAGAAAGGTGCTTGCCGCCCCTCCGGAGCGGCCCGACCTGTGAATGAACGCCGCTGGATGTGTGCTATGCCCCGAGAAGTCCTCGTGAACCCCGATCGCGGGAGTTCCAGATAGGTGCTTTAGCAACGCCACCCCCTGCGGGGAGGCAGTTCCAGACACCGAGGATCAATGCGGCCAGAACACAGCCGTTTGCCGTACCTGCCGCGGCCGTCAGAGACAAGCAGAGCGGACTGGCAAGCCGATGCCGGTGTCATGACCAATGCGCCCAGAGAAGAGATCTAAAAATGGAAAGACGGCGCAGCCGGAGTTTCCCTGTTGACTTCCTGCTTCCTATAGGCGAGCCTTTATCCGCACCCACGAGGTGCGATTAGACGAGGAGGCGCGACAGCACCCCCGGAAACCTGCGCTTCCTGGTCGGTCCTGACGAATGACCAAGGACGATTAACCACTGACAACACCTGACTTATCCACATCCGCGCGAAACTTGCGCATCTTGACCTCTGATTCGCCCTTAACCCGTTGTGGCTGCGGGTCTTAATGGGCAGGGGGGTATCCCTCGCGCAACTTCCGCATCTCCTCACTTATCCACATCCTCAGCGGGTGGCGGTGAGCTGGCCGCTGGGGCATTACCGGCAAGAACTGGGAACCCACCTGCCGAGAACGTACACTGCAGGCTCACATTTGCCTCAGAGGTGCGCGGATGCCTGATTTGCCTGATGGTCAGACGGTGGAGATGCAGGGTTCGGGGGCGAAGCCGTACATTCTGAAGAACACCGGCGGGGTGTACTCGTGCACTTGCCCGGCGTGGCGGAATCAGTCGGTGCCGATCGAGCGGCGGACGTGCAAGCATCTGCGCAAGCTGCGCGGGGATGCGGCCGAGGAGGCGCGGTGTCGTGGGGCACTGCCGCAACGGCCGGTGAAGGCGGCGGCGGAGGGCGCGGAGGAGGGCGATGGCGCCGGCGGGCCGCCGCTGCTGCTGGCAGAGAGCTGGGACAACGCGGCCGACCTGACGGGCTGGTGGATGAGCGAGAAGCTCGACGGGGTGCGGGCGTACTGGGATGGGAAGCAGTTCCTGTCGCGGCAGGGGAATCTCTACCATGCCCCGGACTGGTTCGTCGAGGGGCTGCCGGAGGTGCCGCTGGACGGCGAGCTGTGGATCGGCCGCAAGAAGTTCCAGCGGACGGTCAGCATCGTGCGGCGGCAGGACAAGAGCGACCAGTGGAAGGAGGTCCGTTACCTGGTCTTCGACGCCCCGGCCGCGAGCGGCGGGTTCGAGGAGCGGATGGAGCTACCTGCGCGAGACTGATCGGCCGCCGGCCGACGGCGTACACGCAGCTCCACGCCCAGCAGCTCTGCAAGAGCATCGAGCGTCTGCAGGAGGAGCTGGCGCGGGTGGAGGCGCTGGGCGGCGAGGGGCTGATGCTGCGGCAGCCGGGGTCGATGTACGTGGCCGGGCGCTCGTCGACGCTGCTGAAGATCAAGAGCTTCCGCGATGCCGAGGCGATGGTGATCGGCCACCAGGCCGGCGAGGGCAAACACAAGGGGCGGCTGGGGGCGCTGTTGGTGCGACTGGCGGATGGGACGGAGTTCGCGATCGGGACGGGCTTGAGCGATCGCGAACGGGCGAATCCGCCGGCCGTCGGGGCGACGGTGACGTTTCGCTATCAGGAGCTGTCGGATGGCGGCGTGCCGCGGTTCCCGAGCTATGTCGGCGTGAGGATCGATGCGACGGCGAAAGGGACGGCATCTGCGGAGGTGGTCCCGGCTCCGGCGAAGCCGGTGGTGGTTGTGGTCAAGGCCTGACACGCCGGCCGGGAAGGCGCGGCGCTTCGAGTATGTCGAAGGCACGTCGGCGAAGTTCTGGGAGGTGAGCCAGAGCGGCAACGAGATGACCACGCGCTGGGGCCGAATCGGCTCGGCCGGTCAGAGCAAGACCAAGACCTTCGCCAGCGATACGGCCGCGGCCGAGGCGATGGCGGATCTGATCGCGGCGAAGACGAAAGAGGGGTATGTCGAAAAGGCCGCATAGAGGCTGGTCCAGCACAGGTAGAGATGATCGTTCGGTTTCGGCCGAGCGGAGTACGTTCCCCTCGCCCGTTCACGTCCGGAAGGTCACTCCCGGTTTCCTGGCCCTGCGGACCGGGTGCCGGCGGAAGACGGCGAATCAGAAGCAGTGCGTACAGGATATCGGGGCCCAGGAGCAGCCGACGCCGATCCACACGGCGTAGCGAGCGTGGGACAGCAGCTGCTCCGACGGTACGCAGGACCCTCAGCACGAGTCGGTCAGCATCAGTCGACCGATCAAGTGGATCTCCGAGGCTTCCGACAACACGGTCAATCTGATCCACGAGGATCGAACGGAAGCGGTCGTCAGCTCCGATGAACAGATGGCGGACGGTCGCGACCGCCTGGAATCGGCGACTGATCTCCACCTCTTCGCCATTGGTCAGCACAACCCGCAATGGCTGGAAAGGCTTTTCGTCAGAAGTGGTGAAGGGTCTCGTAGGTCATACACGAACATGGTATCGCTCACCGGCGACAGGGTAAAGCCTGGGCCGATCCAGATGGCCGGCTGGAAACCCTGGTCTCTTGCCGATAATCCTGCACCATGAACCAGACTGTCGTGACACGTTTTGCCCTTCGCCCACCGGCTATCTGCACGTCGGCGGCGCCCGCACGGCGCTGTTCGACTGGCTGCTGGCCCGCCACTTCGGCGGGCGGTTTCTGCTGCGCATCGAGGATACCGATCTGGCCCGCTCGACCAAGCAGGCCTGCGACCAGCTGCTGGAGGACCTGCGCTGGCTTGGGCTGCAGTGGGACAACTCCGAGCTGGTCTACCAGTCGAAGCGCACCGCGATCTACAACGCGCTCATCGAGAAGCTGATCGCCGACGGCAAGGCCTACAAGGCCTACGAGACGAGCGAGGAGCTCGATGCCATGCGCAAGCAGGCCGAGAAGGAGAAGCGGGCGTTCATCTATCGCCGGCCGCAGCTCACCGATGCGCAGATCCGGCAGTATGAGTCCGAGGACCGGCCGCACGTCGTGCGCTTCGCCATGCCGGTGAAGGAGTACCGCTTCGACGATGCCGTGCTCGGGCCCGGCCAGGGCGTGCCGGCCAGCCAGGTGCAGGACTTCGTCATCCGCAAGAGCGACGGCATGCCCACCTATCACTTCGCGGTGGTGGTTGATGATGCCGAGATGGGCATCACGCACGTCCTGCGCGGCCAGGAGCACCTGCTCAACACCGTGCTCCACATCGCGCTGCAGGAGGCGCTGGGCTACCAGCGGCCGATCTACATGCATCTGCCGGTCATCCAGAACCTCGATGGCTCGAAGATGGGCAAGCGCGACCGCGACAAGAAGGTCCGCATCACGGTGCAGATGTGGATGAAGAACAGCAAGAAGACGGCGGCCGATCTTGCGGCCGCCACCGGCATCGCCGCCGACCGCCTCGACGACTGGATCGACAACAGCAAGAGCCAGCTCGATATCCCCGAGCACGCGCAAGATCATGCCGGTCGTCGGCCTGCGCGAGAGCGATCTGCCCGAGGTGCTCGTCCACGACTTCCGCAAGAACGGCTATATCCCCGAGGTGCTGCTGAACTTCCTGGCGCTGTTGGGTTGGAGCCCCGGCGAGAACATCGAGAAGATGACGCATGGACGAGATGGTCCAGCGCTTCAGCGATCGAGGGCATCGGCAAGAGCAACGCCAAGTTCGACCGCACCAAGCTGCTCGCCTTCAACACCGACTTCTGCGCCACGGCGCCGCTGAGCCGACTGGTGCCGGCGTTCCGCGATTTCCTGGCGGTCAATCCGGATTCGCCGCTGAACCTGGCCACCGATGCGCAGCTCGGCCAAGCTGATCGACATCAAGCCGAGGCTTCCACACCCTGCGCGATCTCGATGACAAGAGCCGCTTCCTGCTCCTGCGACGATGACGAGATTCAGCTACGACGCCGACGCGGTGGAGAAGGTGCTGAAGAAGGGCGATGGCCAGGGCCTGAAGGCACTGAAGGATCTCCGGCCGCTGCTCGATGCCGTGACCGACTGGAAGCACGCGGCCATCGAGGCGGCCGTGAACGACTACTGCACCAAGACCAGCCTGGGCCTGGGCAAGGTCGCCCAGCCGATCCGCGTCGCCATCAGCGGCAACACCGATCAGCCCGCCGATCTTCGAGACGCTGGAGTTCCTCGGCAAAGAGAGCGTGCTGCGGCGGATCGACAGGTGCATTGCGGTTGCGGGTACCCAGCAGTAGGTCCCCTCTATCGCGCTGTGATACCAACGAAAACGGACCGAAGAGGAGCCACCCGTCTTCGGTCCGCTTGCATTTGCATATTCAAAGATAGCATCGTTTACGCCAACGTCAACGCTTTTGACATTGCGCGACAGATGTCAGGCCTGGCGTTTACTCTCCCGGCGGCGTCTCGACGGCCGGTTCCTGGATCAGATCCTGCGCCAGTCGGCTCATGAAGAACACCAGTTCCTGCTCGGCGACGATGGGCGGGATCGGGTCGTGCAGGTCGTATTGATGGCTGTGATCTTCGGCGCGATCCTCGTTGCGGCGTTCACCTTCAGTGACGATGTGGTGCTCGAACGTGACCGCATCCTCGTGGCTCTGCATGATGACCAGTTCTCCCCAGCGCCAGGCCAGGTGCACGCGGAGGGAGAGCTGATTGCCCCAACTGCTGACGCGGTGGACGACCCGCTGCCGGTTGAGGTATCCAACCAGTTGCTCGACGGCGGGGAGGACGGCGTGGTTGAGGAAATCGGCGTAGTTGGTGTTGTGCTCCTGTTGCCGCCGCATCGCTTCGCGCTCGGCGGCGAGCTTGTCGGGCTGAACATCGCGATAGGGCTCGATGCGGCCCATGAACCATTGCAGGAATGCTTTATCCATGTGATCGCCGACCACCTTATTGCGCCGGGGGCGATTGTCAAATGACGCCTGCCGGGACTGCTGCTGGGCGCGTTTTACACCTCGGCCCGGGGGAACTCGCGGAATTCGGCGGTCGTTGCCGTCTCGGCCGCCCAGAGCAGCAGCGACTCATCCAGTCCCGTCCAGGAGCGTTTCCTGCGGGCGTAGACGCGGGCTGCGACTTCCACGGCTTTGTGGAACTGATATGGCTCGTGCTTGGAGTCGGTGATGAACTGGAAGCTGCCGACGAACCGGGGGCAATGGCGGCTGCAGGCGATCATCGAGCTGACGCCCACATAGGTGCCGGACATGAAGCGCGTTCCGATGGCGGCCTTGGTGAAATCGCCGATCACCGAGCCCAGGAAGATCTTGCCGGTCTGGTGCTCGCGCTCGCCGATCTTCAGTGAGATTTCGCCGTAGGTATTCTTCAGGTTGCTGGTGGTGGTGCCTGCGCCGAGGTTGACCCATTCACCGATGAAGCTGTGGCCGAGGTAGCCATCGTGCACTTTGTTGGAGTGGCCCTGGATGATGGAATCGCCGATTTCGCCGCCGAGCCTGCAGTTTGGGCCGAAGCTGCAACCGCTACGGATCAGGGTCAGTGGGCGAATCGAGGTTTGCGGGCCGATGTAGCAGGGGCCTTCGATGACGCTGTTGGCCCCGATGGTGGCTGACGCCCCGATCATGATCGGGCCGCCCGAGGCATCGAGCACCACGCCGGGGGCGATCTTCACGTCGGGCCCGACACGGATATGTTCCCAGCCGACCGCGTGGAAAGGACCGGCCGACAGGACGCCCATCCGCTCCTGTGCATCCTCACGATCGAGCGTGAGCAGGTGTTCGTTGGCGTGGATGAGATCGGCGATGTGGGCCGGCAGCCATCTGGCGGGACTCGTGGGTGGTGAGCTCGGTCAGTTCATGCCAGCGGGGCGAGTTGGAGAGGATATCGGCATGGCTCAGTCCGCATGCGGTGAGGAAGGTGAGTGCCACTTCGCCGTCGGGGGCGCGCTCGACGTATGGACCGGTCAGCTCGCCTTCGGGGAGCATGGGGTAGGTTGAGGCCGCATTGAGCAGCAGGGCGGGGCGATCATCGAGCGGCTCATTGACGAGCACGGGAATATCGAGAAACGGCACGATCCGCTGCTCGCAGAACTCCTTCAGGCCCGGGCGCACCCAGAGGGTGACGCGGCGGGCGCAAGCGGCGCAGTTGCCGTTGCAGCAGCGTGCCGGTGCCGCTGGCGAGGCAGAACACCGGGCGGGTGAGGGCCAGAGGGGCGAAATCTGTCCAACCGGGTGACTCGAAGATCACGAGATGCATGCAAGAAGTATAACAAAGCCGGCCGCATTGCAGAGTGGGGAAGAGTGGAGGAAAATGCCGGCCAATGGAGTTGGACCTCACCTGCGACCTGGCCGGGCTGACCTTCGTGGCCCTGGATACGGAAACTACCGGGTTGTCGCCGAGGTTTGCCGAACTGGTCGAAGTGGCGGCGGTGCGGTTTAACCTGGCTGGGGAGATCCTTGGCCGGTATGAGCAGTTGGTTGATCCCTGTTGCCCGATTCCCTACTCGGCGACGGCGGTCCACGGGATCACCGATGAGATGGTTGCGGGCAAGCCGACGATCCGCGAGGCGTTGCCGGGGTTCTTCGAGTTTGTCGGCTCGGGCGATGTCGTGCTGATTCACAATGCCTCGTTCGACCTGGGCTTCCTGCGCACGGCCGCCAATCGCTGGGCGATGCCATGCCCGACGCGGCCGGTGTTCTGCACGCTGGCGCTGGCGCGGCGGCGGATCCCGGAGTTGAGCAGCCACCGGCTGGATCTGTTGGTTTCGCGGTTTCTCGGCCGGGCGCATGCCGATCACCGTGCGCTGGGGGATGCCGAGGCGCTGCTGCACCTGTTTGCGATGATGGTGCAGCGGTCGCCGGAAATGGTGACTGTTGCAGACCTGATCATTCATGCCCGCGTCAAGAGCTTTGTGGATGTGCCGCGCTCCTCAAGGGTCCGGCGGTATATCCCGCGCTGGTAGCTCACGGCTGGGACACGGATTTGAGCACGCGGAGCGTGTACCAGGGGATGAAGAAGACGCAGCGGAGGATGACGGCCGTGATCGTTCCGATGACCACGCCGGTGAGTTCGAGGCTGGTGTAGCGCACCAGGATGAATGACACGATCACGTTGAGCACGCCGGCGATGACCGCGGAGATGGCGAAGACTTTTGCCTTGCCGGCGGCCAGCAGGATGGCGCGGGCCGGGGCGCTGGAGCCGCCGACGATGGAGTGGAGCAGGACCAGGGGCAGGATGGCCCGGGCGCCGGGCGCATCGGTGCGCAGCCAGAGCTTGAGCAGTTGCGGGGCGACGATGACCAGCACGGCCGACGCCACGATGAGCAGGGCGGCCGTGAGCATGGTTCCGCGCAGGTAGTACTTCCGCAGCGTTGCCGTGTCGCGCGTGGCGATGGCTCGTGATGCACGCGGATAGAGCACATTGGCAACGGCCGCCGTGATCAGCAGCAGCCCCGCATCAAGCTGCACCGCGATCGAGTAGTCGGTGGTATGCGCGGGGGTCAGATACCAGTTGATCAGCAGGAAGTCGGTTGGCGCGTAGAGGAAGTCGGAGAGCTGGGAGACGGTGAGCAGCACACCAAAGGCGAGCAGATGCCGCGCTGTCGGCCGGTCCATCTGTGACAACGGCGCCAGGATCGGCGCCCCGGCCAGTGCCGCGGCCGAGAAGCGCGAGATCGAGAGCAGGGCATAGGAGATGCAGAATGCCAGCGATGCGCCGATCAGCGGCGTTGATCCGGTATGGATCATCGTCCATGCCAGCAGAACCCAGAGCACATCGGCTGCCAGTACCAGCAGATTGTCCAGCGTGATGCGGTGCGTTGCCTGGAGATATCCGCCGGGCACATCGGAGACCAGGCGCACGAGCATGCCCAGTCCCACCATCAGCGCTGCCCAGGGTGCGCGGGTGAACACCTCCGCCGGCACGTTGTGGATGTGGCGAAAGAGCAAGGCATACAGGCATACGCCGGCCAGTGCGATGATGCCGATCCCGAGGGCGGGGTACTGCGCTGATGCGTAGAGGCGACGCGATTCGTCGGTCTGCTCTGTGGCGTAGTCCAGATGACCAGGCTGGTTAGGGGGCGCTGCGACCGGGAGTGCAAGGAGGCTGGCGAACTGGCGGATGAACGCGGGGGCCAGTCCGAGTGCGGCGTAGTTGAGCAGCCCAAGGGTGGAGCGGATCACGGTGAACATGGCGAAGTCCGCCGTGCGCGAACCGCCGGCTAAGAGCATGGAGGAAATGGCCGCATACGCCAGGGCTTTGGCCCCGGATGCGGCAAAGGCGGTTATCAGATCCAGCTTGATCGAGCGCGACATTCGTTTTGTGCACGAGAGGTTCGGCGGGCGAGGGCCGGGTGTCAACTGCTACGCACCGAGGGCGGGGGTTGCGTGCGGGGGCTCTTCGGCGGCACCGGCCGGGCCGCGCTGCATCTGGCGGATCTCCGATTCCAGATCAACCTTCACCGTGTCGGGGCGGAAGAGCAGGGCGATGGTCCAGTCGAAGACGATGCGCGTGCGGCGGGCCCACTTGGGCATGACGAAGAGGTAGTAGGTGCGCCGGCACCACCAGGCGATGAAGCCGTGCAGCCGTACGCGGAGGACGCGCGCGAAGGCCTTGTGGTGACCCAGGGCGGCCAACATCCCCCTGGTTTCGTAGATGAAAGGCCTGGCCGGCTTGCCGTGCAGCTCGGCGTAGAGATTCTGCGCGAGGGTTGCGGCCTCGCGCATGGCGTGCTGGGCGAGATAGGGATAGGGCGTGCCGTCGGGGCAGGGGATCTCGGCGCAGTCGCCCAGTGCCCAGACGTCGGGGTGGCTTTTCGACCGCATCGTTGCATCCACCTTTGCCCGGCCGTTTTTCCCTTTTCCAGCGGCAACGCCGCAACGATGGGCGATGCCACCACTCCGGCCGACAGGACGATCGTGTCGGCCTCGATGACCTCATCGGGCAGGTGCACCTTGTCGGGCTCGATCTGCTGTACCGGGGTGTTGGTGCGGATGTCCACGCCCGCTCGCGCCTTGAGGACATGTTGTGCATAGTCGGCGGCGGCCGGCTCGAGTTCGGGCAGGATTCGCTCGGTGGCGTGCAGGAGATGGAAGCGGATCTCCTCGCGGCGGACGTGGGGGTAGTTCTGCACGATCTCGTCCACGAACGCCGTCAGTTCGCCGAAGATCTCCACGCCGACCAGGCCGCCGCCCACGACGATGAAGGTCAGTTGCCGCTTTCGCCGCGCGGGGTTGGCTTCGGCATCAGCGCGTTCGAACCGCTCGATGACGTGGTTGCGCAGCGCGACCGCGTCGGCGAGTGTCTTGAAGCCGAAGGCCGTTTCGGAGCCGGGGATCTGCCGGCGGTTGGTGGTGGCTCCGAGGGCGAGGACGAGGTAGTCGTAGGACAGCTCATAGCTGGTGCCTTCGGCGGTGGCGCGGACGATGCGCTGCTGGAGGTCGATCTCGCGGACCATGGCTTCGACGAAGCGGGTGCGCTGGAGGAATTCGCGGACGGGAACGGAGCAGTGGCGCAGTTCAAGGGTGCCTGAGCATGCCTCGAAGAGCAGCGGCGTCATGAGGAAGAAGTTGTCGCGGCTGACGAGGACGACCTCGGCCGCGGGGTTGGGGCCCAGGAGGCGTTCGAGGTGCTTGGCCGTGTAGACGCCGGCGAAACCGCCGCCGACGATGACGATGCGTTTCTCGCCGGCTGGCCGCCGTTGGTTGGCATTTGCTCAATCGGACTGGTCACGACAGTGCTCTGCTCTCCCCCGCGGTAGCATTGTAGGAGACCGTATGTAGTGGATCACATGCGTGGCGGCGTCGGTTCGTAGCTGGGGCTGATGGCCCAGTGGAGTTTTTCGGCCAGGGTGCGCCATTCGCGGTGCTGGGGGTTCTCGAGGATCAGCACGTCGTGGTCGGCGCGGTGGATGACGACGCGTTCGCCGGTGGTCAGGCGGGTGCTGACCTGGCCGTCGCAGAAGATGGTGGTGCCGGCATTGATGCGGATGGTGCGGACCTCGACGACGCTGTCGGGGGCGATGACCACCGGCCGGAAGGCGAGGGAGTGCGGGCAGATGGGCGTGATGCAGAGGGCATCCACCGAGGGGCTGACGATCGGGCCGCCGGCCGAGATGTTGTAGGCGGTGGAGCCTGAAGGGGTGGAGATGATGGCGCCATCGCCGAGGTAGCGGATGCCGGTGTGACAGTCGGCGCTGAGTTCAAGTTCGATGAGATGGAACGGTTCGCCGGCGGTGACGACGGCATCGTTCAGGGCGACAGCGCCGAAGCGGCGGTGGGCGCGGGTGGCCTGGCGGTCGCGGGGGTCGATGCCGTCCTGGTGGGGGAGAACGGAGACTTCGATGGTCATGCGCGGCCGGACGGCGAGGCGGTTGTGCAGCGCGAGATCGAGGTGTTCGGACAGTTCGTCAGGGGTGAAGCTGGCGAGGAAACCGAGGCGGCCGAAGTTGACGCCCATCAGCGGGACCTGCCGGCCGTAGAGGCGGCGGGCGGCGGAGAGCAGGGTGCCATCGCCGCCGAGGACCAGCACCAGATCGGGTTCGAGCGCCCCGAGGTCGCGGTCATCGTCGTCAACGACAGCGACGACGTGCGCCTGCTGGCGGATGCGCGGGAGGATCTTCTCGAGCGTGGTGGCCACGTGCGGTTTGTCGCGGTTGATGACGATCAGCAGTCGCATGTGTGAGAATGATAACGAAGTCGCACGGCGTGGCGAAATACGGAAATCGCAATCTGCGCATGCGGTAGCGGTTGAGGCCGCCACTAATCGGGTTTTTGCGGCGGGCTCTAGAACCCGCAGCGGACGCAGGCGTAGTAAGGCTACCGGGGTTTGACTCCGGTAGGCTGTGGGGTGCCTGCGAGGGTCTGACCGGCTTAAGCGGGACATCCTCCAACGTTCGCAAGATCTGCACGCTGCCGAGCGAGGGCACGGCGGCGTCGGCGTCTCCTTGCGTAAGGAGATGCCAGCATGCCGGCGGGAGTCTGCCGGTGTGCCATCCTCTTCGCCGCAACGGCGAATCGGATGAGGCGACGTGGCATCCGAGCGGGCAACGGGGAAATGCGGCCCGGGTTCACTCACCTCTAAGGACAACGAACGCGGAGATGCTGCGCGCAGCTCCGCGGCAAGACCACCGCGCCGTCGGTTGAGCGCCCGGCAGCGCGGAAACAAAGGAGTAACGGATGCTTTTCTCATCTTCGTCCTCCAGCAGGAAGGCCGCGGCCCGGCGCTCGCACGCCATTCGGCAGGCCGCCGGAATTGAACCGCTGGAAACGCGCACGCTGCTGAGCACCTGGTATGTCTCGACGGCTGGGGCGGATACGGCCGCCGGTTCGCTGACATCGCCTTTGCAGACGATCCAGGCCGCGATCAACAAGGCCGCCTCGGGCGACACGATCACGGTCCGCGGCGGCACGTATGCCCAGGCACTTATGATCGCAAAGCCGGGGCTGACGATTCAGAGCTACACGGGCGAGACGGCGAGGATCGCGGTTTCGTATACGAACAGCGCCATTGAAGTGACGATCCGCATCGGCGAGGACGCCCACAACACCAAGCTGATGCAACCTCGACATCTCCGGCGGCTACTACTATGCCATCAAGACCGAGAGCACCTGGGATAGCGGCGCCGGCAATCCGCACGGACCGTCAGAACGTCTGTTGATCACGGATCGAAGCTCCACGACTCCGGCCGCGGATGTCATCAAGCTCACGCCGAAGACCGACTACTCGATCATCGAGGCAACGAGATCTACAACTCCGGCCGGCGCGACCCCTCGAACGCCGAGGGCATCGACGCGGTGCAGGCGAACTACGCGATCGTGCGCGACAACAACATCCACGACACCACCACCAACGGCATCTACTACAAGGGCGGCTCGGTCAACACCCTCATCGAGCGGAACAAGATCTACAACGTCGGGTACTCGGGCATCCTGCTGGGCCAGAGCTCTGACGAGAACTGGTTCGACGCCTCCGTCAATCCGGACTACTACGAGAGCATCGACGCCATCGTCCGCAACAACATCGTGTACAACGGCAGGGCGCGGGCATCGGCGCGTGGGCGGCGCAGACGCCCAGATCTACAACAACACGCTGGTCAACGTCGCCAAGACCATGTTCGGCGGCCTCCTGATCCAGGGCGCAGGAGCACTGGCCGACGGAGGGCCCCTTGGCCGGGCAGTATGTCATCGTGCCGTCGAACAACGTCACGATGTACAACAACATCGTCCAGATGAACAGCTCGCGGCCGGTGCTGAACATCCGCAGCGAAGGCCTGACCGGCACGCTTACGCTGAGCAACAACGAGTACTACAACAGCGGCAGCGGTGCGATTGCGGACGATGTGCACGGCTACTATGGCGGTCTCTCCGGCTGGCAGAGCAGGGGCTTTGATGCCAACTCCTTCTGGGCCAGTGCCCAACTCGACGCGACCAACAACAACTACAAGCTGACCGGCAGCAGCCCGGCGATCGACAAGGGCAAGGCTGCTCCGATCAACTACGACTACGGCATGAACGCCCGGCCGTACGGCGCGGCGTTCGACATCGGCGCCTGGGAGTACGGCAGCAGCACCGACGGTGACGCCGCCGCCTACCCCGACGCCCGATCCGACACCCACGCCGGATCCGACGCCGACCTATACGCCGAGGTGGACGAACACCGCGTTTGCCGCGCAGACCGGGCAGTTCACGGTGGACCTCAATGCCACGCCGAAGATGGCCGGGATGGACATGGTCATGGGACTGTCCAACGGCTCGACTACGGCGTTCACCAGCCTGGCAGCGATCGTGCGCTTCAACGACCAGGGCTACATTGACGCCCGCAATGGCGGGGCCTATGCGGCGGCGGCGAGCGTGAGATACACGGCCGGCTCGACGTACCACTTCCGGTTCGTCGTGAACATGGCGACGCATACGTACGACGTCTACGTGACCAGCGGGACCACGACGACGAAGATCGCGTCGAACTACGCCTTCCGCACCGAGCAGGCGGGCGTGACGCAGCTCAATGGCTTTGCCACGTACAACACGACCGGCGATGCGACGCTGACGGGCCCGGTGGTTGCGACGGTTACGCCGACTGCCGCACGCCGACCTATACGCCGAAGTGGACGAATGCCGCGTTTGCGAACCAGACGGGCAGTTTCACGGCCGAGTGGGATGCGACGCCGAAGATGGCGAAGCAGGACATGGCGATGGGGCTGTCCAACGGCACGGCGACTTCGGTGGCGAACCTGGCGGCGATCGTGCGGTTCAATGACCAGGGCTATATCGACGCCCGCAACCGCGGGGCGTATACGGCCCTGGCGAGCGTGGGGTACTCCGCCAACAGCAAGTACCACATCAAGATGGTCGTGAACATCGCAGCGCATACCTATGACGTGTATGTGACGGATGCGGCCGGCAGGACCACGCAGATCGCGAGGGGCTATGCCTTCCGCACCGAGCAGTCGAACGTGAGGCAGTTGAACAACCGGGGAACGTACAACTTCACCGGTGATGCAACGCTGACGAGCACGGCGATTTCGACGGCGATAGCGCCGACGACCTCGCGGAACCTGGCGATCGGGGCAACCGCAACGGCGTCGGGCCAGGAGAGTTCCTCGACGGCGGCGGCTTACGCGATTGATGGCAACACGAGTACCCGCTGGGCCTCCGGCGGCTGGGACACGATGAGCCAGCCGAAGTGGATCCAGGTGGACCTGGGCGCGGTTCGCACGATCACGGGAGTGAACATCCTGTGGGAATGGGCGGCGGCCAAGGGGTACCAGATCCAGGTGAGCAGCGATGGCACGAACTGGACGACGGCCGCCACGGTTACCGATGGCGCGCAGGGCTGGAAGAACACGGCCCTGAGCGCAACCGGGCGGTATGTGCGGATCAACTGCACGACGGCGGCGACGTCGTGGGGCTATTCGATGTTTGAGCTCCAGATCATGGGGTATTAGGCGGCTGCCGATTCGTTCCAGAGCGTAGATGTGGTTACCACGGGGCCGGCCCTGCCAAAGCGGGGCCGGCCTTGTGTGTTGGGGGAGGGGGAGGACGTAATACGTGATACGTGGTACGTGGAAGAGGACGGGGCTGACGGGACCAAGGTGCGCAAGTTGCGCAGGATAGACCCGGGGGCCTGTTAAGGTGAGGTGGGGCAGGGGGTTAGGGTGGAAAGGGAGGGCAAGGTGCGCAGGTTCGGATACGCAGAACTCTGGGCTGGCTGGGGTGAGGAGCGGTTTCAAATGCCCACCCGAGGGCGGGGTGGGCTACTTGAGGGCAAGAAGCGCAGGTTTCCGGGGGTGCTGCGCGCGTGGGCGGGCGGAATGTGAAGCTGGGCAATTTGGAGGCCCGAGTTATCCACAATTCGGGGGAGTTATCCACAGGCAGGGAGAGGCACGGCACGCGGGGGAAGACCAAGGTGCGCAGGTTACTGTGCGCAAGTGAGCGGGGCTGTGTGAGGCGAGATCACGCTGGCCGGGGCAAGGAGCGCAGGTTTCCGGGGGTGCTGCGCCTCCCCCGCCGAATCGCACCTGGCTGGGTGCGGATAAAGGTGCGCAGGTTACGGTGCGCATCTGCCGAGGAGCATTGCCTACTTGTCCGGTAGGAGTATGGGGTATTCACTTGTGCAGAGAGCGATGGCCGGGCCTCTTAGCAGGCTCCGGGGTGGCAGGCGCGCAAGATGGGCCTCCGTATATACCCCCGGTGGTGCGCTTTTGTCACCAAAAGCGCACCACCTGGAGAGCGGAAGTGCGGGTTTACTGGGGAAATTGGCGGGTGGGGGGTCCAGAAATCCGGAAAGATTGCTGTAAATCGTGGTATCACTTTTGGTGACATATGCGCACCACCCCTCCCCGGCAGAGAGGCAGGTGCGGGGGAGGTCGCGGCGCAGTGTAGAGCGCACCGTCCCCGGCCGCGAGTGCCGAATACCGGAAGTCGCCTGCCATAGGCGGAGGGCCGAGAGATCAGGGACCGCTTTGGACAGTCTGCTCCCGCGGGCGAGGACGCCGCGCTCTACTTGGCGATCCACCTTGACCGAGTCCCAGGAATCCTGTCCGCTTTCCGATCGCACCGTCCACTACCCTATGAGAGCACCCTTGCGGTAGGCTCTGGGACCGTAGGACGGCTATGACTGACGCGCAACTCCTTACTGAGTATGTCCACCATGCCTCGCAAGAGGCGTTTGCCGCTCTTGTTGGCCGGTATATCGATATTGTCTATGCGGCCGCCCGGCGGCAGGTTGTCGATCCTGGCATGGCGGAGGACATTACGCAGGCCGTGTTCCTTTTGCTCTCGCGGCGGGCCGGGAGCCTGCGCAATCCCGCTGCCCTCGGTGCCTGGCTTCTCCAGACGACCCGCTACGCCGCCTGTGATGCTCTCAAGACCCGGATGCGGCAGACAGCACCACGAACAACAGGCCGCCACCATGAAGCCCGAATCCACTCCATCAGCGGACACCAGCGAGTCTCTCTGGCAGACCTGTGCCCCGGCCGTTGACCAGGCCCTCACCCGCCTCCCCGAGATCGATCGGGCTGCCATCGTCCTGCGCTACCTCCGCGATCTGCCACTCTGCGAGGTCGGTGAGTCGCTGAACCTTTCGGAAGAGGCCGCACGCAAACGCGTGGACCGCGGCATCGCCCGCCTGCGCGGATTGCTCTCTGCCCAGGCGCCCTCGCTCTCTGCCTCTTCCCTGGCCCTGGCTCTTGCCACTCACGGAACCGCCCCAGCCCCCGCCACGCTTGCTCAGTCCATCCTTGCGGCTTCTCCCGCCACCGCCTCGGCCGCCGCAGCTATCGCGGCCCGAACCGCATACACGCTCGCCTGGGCCAAAGCCAAGGTGGCCGCGCTGATCGTTGCAGGAGCCACCGTCGCCACCACAACCGCCATCCTCGCCGTACAGACCGCCAGTGCGCCCTCCCCCGCAGCACCCTCTGCTGTCTCACAGCCCTCTGTAGCTGCCACGCTACCTGCCACCAATCCCACTCTCCCGCCCGACCTCGCCGCCGCCCTCTCCCGCATCGCCCAGCAGTTCCAAACCATCACCCTTGAATGGGACGAAGCGAAGACTCTCGGCCTCCCGCCCGACCAGGCCATCAAGCAGCTTGGCTTTGAGCCCTACATGATCCCCATCCTGAACAAGGGCGCCACGTACCGCCTCTCCACCGACAACGGCCAGATCTACGTCTGGCGCAAGATGGACCCGACGATTCCGCCAGCCGTACCCAGGCTGGAGGTCGTCGAAGTCGCCTTTGACGGCAAAACCCTCGCATTCGGCTACCCTGATACCAGATCCACCCCAAGCCTCGTCCTCTACGATATCCAGCGCTACGCGGCCGAGCACCCGGACTGGACGCATATCGAAAACCATTACCTCGACGACGCCGGCATCGTGCTTCCATCCACCCTCGCCGACCTCGCCGCCCACCAGAAGCCCATCTCTCGCATCGCGGAGCTTCTCCATAGCGATGGCAAACTCCTCGATGCCCAACCCGCCACGCTCGACGACCAATCGCTCCTCCTCGTCCGCATCCTCGCCCCTAATGAGCAGCGCGAGGCCATGCGCCAGACCGACCTCAAGGCCTACGAGGCCAGACTTCGCTCCGGAAGGAACTCCGAGCAGATGATCCAGCACGAACTCTCCGGAACCCGGAAGATGCAGAACCTGCCCGAGAAGTGGGTCCACCACTTCTACCTCGACCCCAACCATGCCTACATGCTGCGCCGGTACGAACGGCGCTACGAAGATGGCCGGCTCCTCACCGCCACCGACTGCACCGACCCGCAGCCCCTCGGCCAGACTTGGCTCCCGCGCAAGTGCGTCATCCAGGCCTACTGGTACCCTCCCGACCACTACTTCGACCGGCCGGTGACTACCCAGACCCTCACCCTCAAGAGCGTCACCCTCGACCGCCCCGCCCCCACCACCTTCCGCCTCGACTACACCACCCCCGGCACCCACATCACCGATCACACCGGCCCCCAACCCCAGACCCGCACCATCCCGAAGTAGTACGCCGCCCAGCACCACCTTTGCTCATAGTCGAGCCTTCAGTTCCAGACGTACATCTCGTGCAATCACATCCCGGCTCGAACCTCGATTGTCGACAAGCACGTGATACACTTCCACGCATGTCCTCTCGCATCATCCACCTCATCGGCGTGCTCTGCATGATCGCCCTCCCTTGCTCCATCTCCGCCCAGACACACCCTACCACAGCCGCCACCACGCTCCCCACCGCCCTCCCCAGACTTCCCGCCGATCTTCGGCCTGTCGAAGAGAAGATCGATGTCCCGGCACTGGTGCGCGAAGCACGCGCCAAGGAGGCGTGGATCGACGATGTGCAGAGCTTCCGGGCCACATACCAGTGGACCAGTGCCCGCTCGGCCGAGCAGATCAGACAGCGCAGGGCCGAACTGCTCAAGCAAGACCCCAGAGCCGATCTCTCGCCCGCACGTCATCCCGAACTGCGTCCCAGCGCCACGACGCGGATTGACATCGCTTTTGACCAGAAACGCTACAGCATCGAGCGTACCGACCTCGACGTTGGCACAGGGACCAGAGACAGTTGGGACGGCCAGAGGTTCCGCCGTGAATCAACAACTGCCACCGATGCGCAGCCTGCCAGCACGATCGACGGTGCGCCCGTCAACTTCCGCATGGTGCTCCTAACGTTCTCGTGCTTCCGCACCGCTAACCATCCCGGCCGCTATGCCCCTGGCGAGGAAGTTGGCGAGGACTTCTTTGCCCGCCCCGAGGACTTCCAACTTGCTGGTCGAACCACCTACCACGGCACGGACTGCTACCTGCTGGTCTGCCCCGCCTCCTATCGCCGCTGGTACATCGGCGTGAGCGATCACCGCATCTACGGCGTGATGGTTGAGACGAACACCCCCGCAACACTCGATGAGCACCAGCGGATCATGCGGCGGGTCATGGCCGAGAAGGCCGGCCGCGCCATGACCGATCGGGAACTCGCAGCCTGGATGAAGGCGCTCTCCCCGCGCAACACATCGAGATCGCCCGTGAGGTTTCCCGCCGTACCTATCACTTGGCCGTTCCATTCGCGGAGAACTGGGTGCGCGACTACGAAGAGGTAGCACCGGGAATCTTCTTCCCCGTAACCCAGGGCGTCGTCATCTACGACAATCCCGGCATCACCGAGGGGCACGCCAGAGAAGGCATCGTCACCGACATCGAGGTCAATCAACCCCTGCCGGAGGACCTCTGGTAGCGATGCGGTCTTTGAGGCCTGAATTCGTGGCTGGACAGACTGCTCCGGGTCGCATATTGTAATGGCAGTTGGTTTTCTATCGAGACGATTTCGCGACAGTTCTGTGTACGTTTTCTGCCTGCCTGGTCTCTCCTTCGATTCCGACGCTTTGGGCTTGAGCATTATGAGCCCCTTTCATAATCGGCCCGGAAAGTAAAAGGCACGGGCCCACATGCCCTCAACAAGGAGATTTGAGATGGGCAAGAAGCTTTATGTTGGCAACCTGAGCTACGACGTGGATAGCTCTGCACTGCAGGACCTCTTCGCTCGCGCATGGCACGGTTCGAGAGCGCTGAGATCATCGCGGACCGCGATGACCGGCCGGAGCAAGGGTTTCGGCTTCGTCGAGATGTCCAGCGACGCCGAGGCCCAGGCGGCCATTGCCGCCCTGAACGGCAAGGATAACACTGGCCGGGCGCTGACCGTCAATGAAGCCAAGCCGCGTGAGAACCGCAGCGGTGGCGGTGGCGGCGGTGGCCGCGGCGGTCGCGGCGGTGGCGGCGGCGGCCGCGGCGGCGGTGGCCGCGGCGGCTACGGTGGTGGTGGCGGTGGTGGCGGCCGCTCCGGCGGCGGCAACCGCTGGTAAGTCGATCAGCAGAATAAACACGGACGGGCCGGGTCGTCACGACCCGGCCCGTGTCCGGTTCTGCGTCTGCGTCCTGCTGCCGCTGGGGGAAGGGTCTGCTTCATCCGTTCTCCGCTACAGGAGCGGCAGCTATGCCTCGCAAGGTGTCCAGATTCAGTCGTCCAGATCATCGAGCAGGCCCAGTGCCCGACTGACCGAACCAGTCGATATTCCCGCCGCTCTGCAGAAGCTCGGGGCCAGCGGCACATCGGCGCTTTCCCGCCGTCTTGCCGCCACTGCCGAGTCGTTCCCATACCGGGCGCGAGGCCTTCGGCCGGATCGGCGCACGCTGCTGGCGATGGCCCCCGGGCGGCCGCGGCACGCTGCAGCGAGCGGTGATGCTCTACGTTCCCGACGGCGCCTACCAGATGCAGGTTTTCGCCATCGACGATGGCCAGGATAACACGCTGGTCGTCTGCTGCGAGGATGTGCTGCAGACCGCGGTGGCTGCAGAGGTCATTGCGCCAGTGACCGGTACGCAGTACCGGATCTGCAGTTCGCGTCTGACCCTCACGATCGAGCAGTTCAACGGCAAGACGGAGAACCCGCCCGCCTACATCAACGCGATGACCGGCTGGAACCGTAAGGCGATACGAATCATCCTCCCGCCTGACCTGCAGAAGCCGCAGGTGGATACCGCTCTGCTGCTGTGCGCTATTTCAGCGGGCTCATGGAAGACCGTGGCAACTCCGGCGTGACCTGCGCGACGACTGCATAGGACAATCCGGTATAGTCCGGGGGGTTTGCCCTTACGGCAGAGCCTCGGCCAGGATGAAGACGAGCGGGGCGTTCCAGTTGATGGCGATTTCGTTGGTCTGGAAGCTGGCTTGCTCATCGAGCCATTGCCTGGCCGGCGGGGTTTTGCCGTAGGAGTTGGGGCCGCCGACAAGCATACCGGGCCAGGGTTCGCGGATGCCATCGGCTCCGCTTGGACGGTGGTGGGGGTTCATCGCCCAGCGGCTGCCGACGTGGGTGACGAAGCTGGTGCTGAACGTGTTGCGCCCCAGGAGGTAGTGCAGGCAGTCCAGGGCGGCATTGCGATAGTCGGGGTTGGGTGAGAGACGGTCGGCCACAAACAAGAGCATCGCGTAGTTTGCGACGACCGCGTTGCTGCCCCAGATGTATTCGCGGCTGAGCAGCGGAATGCGATAGCCGTTGTCGGCGGCGCGGGTGACGATCTGGTTGCAGGCATTGACCAGGTCGGCCTGGATAGTGGCCATCGCGTCCGCATCGGCTTCCGGCCGGGCGCTGAGGACATAGGTGAGCATCGCCAGGTTTTCGACATGCGGCCATGCCTGCGGCTCGCTGGGCTTGATGGATGGCTGCCAGCGGCGGTAGTGCTGGAGGAAGTAGTCGTTGTATTGATCGCTCGGCCGGTGGTGCGGAACAGTTCCGCGGCGGCCCAGAGCTTTTCATCCTCGGGACGGGCATCGCCATAGCCGCCGGTGCGGATGCCTTCGGGGTTGTTGGTGTAGTTGTTATCGGGGTGCGACATCAGCCAGCCCCAGGCGGCAATGGCCGCATTGAGGCAGCGCTGGGCGTACTCGGGGTCGTAGTCGCGATAGACTCTACCTGCGATGGCGCAGACGGCCGCGAAATCGGCGGTGGTGGCGGTGGTTTTGAAGGGCATCTTGCCATTGCCGATGATCAGGACCGGATCGTGGTCATCCTGCGGCATGACGAAGCCGGCGAACTTTGCAGAGGTGGCCTTGTGCCAGACGCCGCCATCCTGGTCCTGCATCTTGAGCATCCAGTCAAGATTCCAGCGGATCTCGGCGAGGAAGTCGGGGATCTTGCCGCCGGATTCAGGGATGTCGAGGTTGAGTTTCCCAAGCTTGTGCACGTTGAGTTCGTATGCCCAGAGCAGTGAGCCGGTGGTGATGCCGGAGTTCACGACATAGCGGCCATAGTCGCCGGCATCGTGCCAACCGCGGCCGCACTCGATCTGGCCGGCCGTGCCCGATGAGGGATCGAAGTGGGCATCGCCCTGGTGGCAGGCTGGATAGTGATACTCGGGGAAGTCGGGCGCGAGGTTGACTGCGATGCCGCAGCGCTGGCCGTAGAAGGATCGCATCGCCAGGCGGAAGGTGCGGGCGAAAACGTCCGGGGCGATGCGGAACTGGAAGCTGTTGCCAACGCCGGGGACCTCGAGGTAGTAGGTTCCGGGCTCGGTGAGGGAGGAGAAGTCAACGCGGCAGATCGTGTCGCCTGAGTCGGCGTCGCATCGTGCCGGTTCGGCCATGGCGGTCAGGACAGCTTTGGCATCCGATGCGCGGCGGACAATGATGTCGCCCTTTGGCGCGTCAGTGACCATTGCGAACTTGGCTTCGCCGGGCAGGTAGCCTATCTGGCAGACTTTGATCTGGTCGGAGAATGGCCGACTCTGGGGAACATTGGGTTCGTGCATCACAGAAGTACGTCTCCCGCGCGATTCCGATGGAGTTGGGCGCAACAACTGCGGCGAAACCAGTACCGCTCGCCGGACCGAGTTGAACATTATACCCAAGGGATTCGGATGGGAACGGCACCGCACCTGGAGGTGTCGCAATGCCCAAAGAGTTTCGCGCGATTGGCTAAGGCGGAATTGGCGACAGGATTGTCGCCACTACAGGGGGCTTATGTGGGTAATAGTGTCCGGCGGGAGTTCCGGCCGGCGGCCATGTTCATAAGGCTTTCCATGAAAAAGGGTTAGCACCGCCTTGGGCTGGAACATTGACGTTGTTGGCCGATGGCTTAGCATATCCGCGAAGACCGCCGAAGTCGTTGGGATGACCCGTGAAAGGCACCTCGACGGCACGGGGGACAAGCATGCAGCATGGCCGGGAAGTCGGCGAGATGCTGCTGGGGCGAAGGAATGCCGGCTCGGCCATGAATTGTGGCTCAAGCGGGCGAGTTCCAGGGCACTTTCAAGCCCAAGCCCGACAACTAACCCCGCAGGCGATTGAAAGAGCGCACTGCATAACTCTCCTGCCGTCCTGGCGCGAAATAGCGCGGCCAGGGCGACTTCCGAGTGTGCCGGGCGCGAATGCGATGTGAGCTGACGAGCGTGCAGGAGCGTGCGAGCCGGCTGACGTCGCGATGAGAAGCATCCAAGATGGACAACGAGCATGGCACGCACGGCCAGACGGGGGCTTTGTCCCTGCTGACCAGCGAACGCCCTCGGAGTGTGAGCTGGCTAGGCGCCGCAGGAATGCTGTTTGGCGACTGGGGAACCAGTCGTCTGTATGTGCTTGGACTGGCATTCCTGGTGGCCGGCCGGAGCAGTTTCTACCTCATCGCGGTGATGAGCCTGCTGCTGCTTGCGGTCGGGTGGGCCTACACCCAGATCTGCCGCCTCTATCCTGATGGCGGCGGCGTCTACACGGCGGGCAAGCAGCGGGCGCGGATTATCGGCGTGGTCGGGGCACTGCTGCTGTTTGCCGATTACACGGTGACTGCAAGTCTGTCGGCACTGGATGCGTTCCACTACTTCGGCCTGACAACGGTTGAGCATGTGACCCCGGCCGGCGAGACTGAAGGCCGATCCGGGCGATGAGATCGTCATTCCGCACGATGCTGGTGGGGCCGCAAAGGAGAAGCTCTGGGATATCCGCTCGCCAGGCCTGTGGGCCATCGTTTCGATCGTCCTGATCGGCGGCTTCAATCTGCTCGGGCCCAAGCACAGCGCCCGGATGGCGACGGTAACTGCGGCGATGATGATCGCGCTGACGCTGCTGATCGCCATCGCGGCGTTGCCACAACTGGATTGGCATAACATCCGGTGGGGCCGTATTGACCATCACTGGTGGGATGCCTGGCAGGGGTTTGTGTTTATTGTGCTGGCCCTCTCGGGGGTGGAGGCGATCTCGAACCTGACGGGCGTGATGAAACGGCCGGTGTATGGCACCGCCCGCAAGGCGATCTGGGTTGTGGCGGTCGAGGTTGCCGTGGTGAACGTGCTGCTGGCGATCTGCATGGTGGCGCTGGCTCCGCCGCGGGATGCCCATGCGGAGGACATGCTGGCCCACATTGCCAGCTCGGCGATGGGGCCGCTGGGTGAGTATCCGGTGCGTATCATCGGCGGCCTGCTGCTGCTCTCGGCGACCAACACGGCGCTCAATGGCCTGATGAGCATCTGCTACGTCATGAGCCGCGATGGCGAGATGCCGGCGGTGTTCCAGAAGCTCAACAGCTTTGGCACGCCGTGGATCGCGGCGGCGCTGGCAACGGTGGTGCCGGCGGTCGTGCTGCTGGTCTTCCACGACCTGACCACGCTGGCTTCGCTGTATGCGATCGGCGTTGTCGGGGCGGTGGCGATCAACTGCCTGCTGTGCGCGATCCATCCGCGCCTGCGCCGGCCGTGGCGCAAGGCGCTGCTGATCGTGCTGGGCATCGTCATGGTCGCGATCTGGGTCACCCTGGCGTGGACGAAGTGGCATGCGACGGTTTTCGTCACACTGGTCCTGGTGGCGGGGCTGACGCTTCGGGCGATCACGAAGTACGCGGCGGGACGCAAGCCGCGACCCAGCCTGCTTCGCCAGGCGATCATCGACCAGCTCACGCCGGATGCCTGGGCGAGGCCCAAGGTTCTGATGGCGACCGCAGGCTCATCGGCTCTTGCAGACGCCGCGGTCCTGCATGCCAAGGCGCTGGATGCAACGCTGGTCGTGAGCTTCGTCCGCGAGGTGGCGGTGGACCTGCGTGCCGGCCTGGACGAAATGATGACCATCGACACCGACCCGGCCGCGCAGGCGATGTTCGTGGACTTTCTCGAGGCGGGCCAGCGCTACGGGGTGCCGATCATCCCGAGTTACGACGTCGGCCGGGATGCCTCCGAACTGATTGCCGAAGCAGCGGCCGTGAACGGCGCGCAGGAGGTCCTGATCGGCTCAAGCCGCCGCGGGAAGCTGCACCAGATCATTCGCGGCAGTTTCCAGCGCAGATTGGAGACGCTGCTGCCGCCGGATATTCCGGTGCGCGTGCTGGAGCCTGTTGAGCGGGAAAGCGCGGCGGATTCCGCCTGAAGGCTGGACGCAGCCGCGCGGGCTCGGGGAGGGTCCCCTATTCACCGGTTGACCGCCGCGATGTCTTGATCTCGCCGCGTCGCCGCTTGTTTTCGACCCGTCTTCGCTTCGACGCCCGCGTAGGCCGGGTTGCATGACGCTTGCGGGGGAGATGCGATGCCTCCTCCAGCAGATCCTGGAGGTGTCCGAAGGCGATGGCCCGGTTCTGTTCCAGGGAACGGGTCTGCTGGCAGACGATGCGCAGTTCATCGCCGGTGGAGAGCCGTTTGCCCGCGAGCATCCGCAGCCGCTGCTCGATGGGCGGGGTCAGGCCCTCGATGGCCGAGAGCGGCAGATGCAGTTCGACGCGGGTGTTCTGCTTGTTGACGTTCTGGCCGCCGGGGCCGGAAGATCGCGAGACACCGGTCTCGATGGCCGAGAGCGGGATGCGCAGGGCCGCGGCGGAAATGGCCTCAGACTGTGCAGGATGCGGGTTCACGGGGCATTGGCCGGTGCGGTAGTGGCAGCATGTGGTCGTGGGCGCGGAGTCGGCTGCGTAGAGGGCTGCGTGGTCGCCTCGCCCTTGTTCGGCAGATTCGATCAGGCGGACCAGCGGCAGGTACATCCAGCGGATGGCGCGTTCCTGATGGATCTGGTCAACCTGGTGGGTGACAGTGGCGAAAAAGACGACAATCAGCAGCAGCATCAGGTCCAGTCGCAGCCAGCCGACCGGGTGCTTCGGCGGACGGTTGCCGGTGACCAGGTGCAGCCCGACCACGATCGCGAATACGGCTGAGAGGACGTGGGCCGCCCACCACCAGCCGGTCCGGAGGGGCCACGACACATACTCCTGCCCGTGTCCCATCACCAGCGATTGCG
Organism: uncultured Bacteroidales bacterium; assembly: GCA_963736735.1. Taxonomy (GTDB): domain Bacteria; phylum Bacteroidota; class Bacteroidia; order Bacteroidales; family VadinHA17; genus SR-FBR-E99. The sequence continues at coordinate 43,784 of CAVTPX010000009.1, forward strand.
GCAGGAACTCGCTCTCGACATAGACATTGAGCTTTGCGAGCGTCAGGATCTGCCCCGGTGAGCAGCAGGATCGCCGCACCGGTCCAGACAATCCATCGAAACACCCAGCGGGCACGGGCGAAAACCGCGATCTGCACTTCCTCTTTCAAGTCGGAGATCGCGATCGGCACGACCATTTCGTAGAAGAGAATGCCGCCGACGAGCAGCATGCCGCCGATAATGTGCAGATAGCGGCAGACCAGGTGCAGTACATTCAGCCACACATCGAATGCCGAGCTATCAGGCATCACCATTCTTCACCTGCTCCATCTTTGGCGAGATGCGGTGCTGTGAACAAGGTTCGCCAGACATGATACGCACCGCTGCCAGGCTGCCGGTGAGGGAAGTGTAATGCGGAGCGTCTCAGTAAAAAAGCGTTGACTGCATTTTCAAGCGTGCGTACATTCCACAACAGAAGAAAGGAGGTAGTGCGCCATGGCGAAAGCTGCAAAGAAGACAGCGAAGAAGGCTGCGAAGAAGCCGGCCAAGAAGGCCAAGAAGTAAGGGCTGTAAATGGCCCCCGGCACGGGTGTGGCTCTTGATCACACTATGACCCCGTGTCGGAGATTAGCAAGACGATCCGGACAGTGGCTCCAACTTCTTGTCTGCGATCCAATGAAAAGCTCCCCGGCCACGGCGGGAGCTTTTCCTGTTTTTGGGTCTGGGCTCTGTCGTGCCAGGCTGCCGTGGGCCATATGGCCGAGCCGGCAATGGCGGTCTCATCATCTTTCGGTCAGAAGTGGAGCACGATGCTGCTGCAAAGTCGCTGACAGCACAATCCGGTTACAGGGGTCATATCCCCTCGACCAGTGATGGGTCTCGCGGTTATGCTTGCTGATGCCGCGCGATTGCGGCAGAACCGGAACAAGAGGAGAAGCATGAGCTACCTGTTTACGTCGGAATCCGTCACGGCCGGGCATCCGGACAAAGTGGCGGACCAGATCAGTGATGGCATTCTGGATGCGGTGCTGGCGCAGGACCCGACCGGCCGGGTGGCGGCCGAGACGCTGGTGACGACCGATTTCGTCCTTATCGCCGGCGAGGTCACCACCCGCGCCAAGTTCGACGCCGAGGCGATCGCCCGCGAGACGATCCGTAAGATCGGATACGTCCACTCGGACATCGGGTTTGACTATCGCACCGCGCAGGTAGTTTCCAAGCTGCATACGCAGTCGCCGAATATCGCCCAGGGCGTGGATACCGGCGGCGCGGGCGACCAGGGGCTCATGTTCGGCTTTGCCACCCGCGAGACGGCAACCTATCTCCCGCTGCCGATTCATCTTGCCCATCGCCTGGTCGAAGGCCTTAGCAAGGCGCGCGAGTCGGGCGAGATCCCCTGGCTCCGGCCGGATGGCAAGAGCCAGGTGACAGTGGAATATGATGAGAATGGCAAGCCGGTGCGCGTGCATACGGTCGTGCTCTCGACGCAGCATGACAGCAGCGTGATTGACCCGCAGACCAAGGCGATCAGCCAGACGCCCGCAAACAGCTCATTGAGAAGGTGATCAAGCCGGTAGTCCCGGCCGAGTTGTGGAATGATCGGATCATCTTCCATATCAACCCGACGGGGTTGTTCCTGGTGGGCGGCCCGCACGGCGACAGCGGGCTGACCGGCCGGAAGATCATCGTGGATACCTACGGTGGCCGTGGCCGGCATGGCGGTGGAGCCTTCAGCGGCAAGGACCCCACCAAGGTGGATCGTTCCGCGTGCTATATGGTCGCTATATCGCGAAGAACATCGTGGCTTCGGGCATGGCGGACACCGCAGAGGTGCAGTTGGCCTACGCGATCGGCGTGGCCGAGCCGGTGAGCGTGAACGTGAACACCGAAGGCACCGGCCGGATTCCGGAAGAGCGGCTGGCGCAACTGATCCGCGATCACTTCCCGCTGACCCCGCGCGGGATCATCGAGCATCTGGACCTTCGCCGGCCGATCTACCAGGTCACCGCCGCGAACGGCCATTTCGGCCGGGAACCGGTCAATGGCCTGTTCACCTGGGAGAAGACCGACAAGGCGGCGGCGCTGGCGCAGGCTGCGAAGGTTTCGAGGCCCGTCGGCGTGCGCGTGTAAAGGCGATTGAGAGCCCATTGAGCAAGCAAGGCACGGCAGACGCCTGACCAAGGCGTCTGCCGTGTGTGTTTGGCTGAGGCAGTGCAGAGAACCGCCCTGATGGGTATGCTTGTCGCGGGCTGTTACACGTAGGACCCCGATGAAACCTCTTCAGTTGATCTTCACCAACGCGCGGAAGTACAGGTCGTCGCTCGGTATTGCCGCCATCGCCATGCTGCTGCTGGTCGGCGTGCAACTGCTGATCCCCTGGGTCATCAAGATCCTGCTGGAGACCATCGACCGCTCCAGGCGCCACGCTGGCGGCGATGGGCATGGTGTCACAGCTGACCGTGATCGTGCTGGTGGTCTACCTGGCGCGGGCCGGGCTGCAGTTCCTGCGCTCCTACATGGCGCACCTGGCCGGCTGGGGCGTGGTGGCCGATGTGCGCAAGTACATCTACGAGCACATGCAGCGCCTCTCGCTGCGCTTCTACGAGGACAAGCAGGTCGGCCAGTTGATGTCGAACGTGGTCAACGACACCGACCTGTTCGAGCAGCTCATCTCGCACGCCATCCCGGATGTCATCGTCAACGTGATCACCTTTGTCGGCGTGACCAGCGTGCTGTTCAGCCTGAACTGGAAGCTGACCCTGCTCAGCACGATCCCCATCCCGCTGGTGATCCTCTCGCTGCGCATCTACGCCAAATACGTGCGCCCGGCCTTCCGCCACCGCCAGCAGGAACTGGGCGACCTGAACGCCATGCTGAACGACAACCTGTCGGGCATCCGCGAGATCAAGGCCTTCACGCGCGAGCCGGAGGAAGCCAAGCGCGTCCATGAGCAGATCGACAACTACCGCAAGTCGCTGCTGAACGCGCTGAAGCTGATGGCGACCTTCCAGCCGTTCGTGGATTTCACCTCGTCGCTCGGCACGCTGATCGTGATCTTCTTCGGCGGCCGGCTGGCGCTGCAGGGCATGCTGCCGGTCGCCGACCTGGTGGCCTTCTTCCTGTACCTGGAGATGTTCTACGCCCCGGTGCGCAACCTGAGCGGCGCCTGGGAAGCGATCCAGAGTTCGCTGGCCGGCGCGGACCGGGTCTCGGCCCTGCTGACCGAGGCGGAGGAGCCGCACAACGTGTCCGGCGCGGTGCCCATCACCGGCCGGGCGGAAGGCGATATCGCTCTCCACGATGTCAGCTTCGAGTACATCCCCGGCACGCCGGTGCTGGAGAACATCACCCTGGATATCCCCGCCCACACGGTGGTGGCGCTGGTCGGGCCGACCGGCGTGGGCAAGTCCACGCTGGTCAGCCTGATCCCGCGCTTCTACGATGTGACCAGCGGCTGCGATCACGCTCGACGGCAGCGACATCCGCGAGTACACGCTGGAGAGCCTGCGCCAGCAGATCAGCATCGTGCTGCAGGATGTCTTCCTGTTCTACGGCACGGTGCGCGAGAACATCCTCTTCGGCCGGCCCGATGCGACCGAGGAGGAGATGATCGCCGCGGCAAGGCGGCCAACGCGCACGAGTTCATCACGCAGCTTCCCGACGGCTACGACACGCTGATCGGCGAGCGCGGCGTGAAGCTCTCCGGCGGGCAGAAACAGCGCCTGTCGATCGCCCGCGCCGTGCTGAAGGATGCGCCGATCCTGATCCTGGACGAGGCCACCTCCTCGGTGGACACCGAGACCGAGCTGCTGATCCAGCAGGCGCTCGAGCGGCTGATGAAGGGCCGCACCACCATCGTCATCGCCCACCGCCTCTCGACCGTCCGCAACGCCGACAAGATCGTGGTGCTCGAGGATCGCGCCATCCGCGAGATGGGCACCCACGACGAGCTGATGAAGCTCGATGGCCTCTACCGCCGGCTCTACACCGTCCAGCGCTTCGCCGAAACCGACACCATCCCACCAATCAGCCCGGCAGCCCCTCGAAACCGCAATGGCCGGCCAGTAGACCGCATCTCAGATCCCCAAAAACAGAGGAACCCGCAAGTCTCTTGTTCACGAGGAGCTTGCGGGTCTACTGGAGCCGACCAGGATCGAACTGGCAACCCCTGCCTTGCAAAGGCAGTGCTCTCCCAATTGAGCTACGGCCCCGTTGAGGCTCTGATGCCTCGGGGAGCGGATAAGGTTACAGGCCCGCTAGTCGTTTGCAAGCCGCACGCGACGCGGCCAAATCTTACCGCCACTTATACGGATTCGGCTCGAACTGCTTCCACTTGCTCTTGCCCGCGAACTTGTTGCTGGACCTGCCACCTTACGCAATGTACGCCTGGTAGTCCGGCGTGGTCGTCCTTCGCAAATCCCTGCGTCCCGACCACCACATACCATGTCGCGGAGTATCCGGGCAGCCCTGTCTCGACCGTGCAGCCTCACGCCGCCGCCGCGAGGGCATCCGCCGCCTCGTTCGCCAGTTTCTCATCCTTGTAGCTCTGGAATCACCACGTAGTTCATGCCGACCACGTGCGGCCGGCCGGCTGCAGGTCCGTCGGCCCCGGCTGCCCGACCTGTGCCGCGGTTCGCCGCGCCGGCACCGGCTGAGGTCGGCGGGGCTGGCGGCGTACATCGTGCGGTCCACCGGCACTCCATGACGCTGCCCTGGCGGGGCCGATTCGCGAACCTGCTCGATGGCCGGGCTCAGCTTGCGGCGGCTGCTGCCGTCCGCCCGGCCATGTACGCCAGCCCGCCACCACCAGCACCACGCACGCCTGCGACCGCGATGACGGCGCGCAGGGGCTTGAGCCGATAGACCGACTTCGTGGAGCAGCCTAGCCTGGCCGGCATGCAGCGGATTAGGGGCTGCACCTGCGGCCGGAGGCGCGGCGCTGTAGCTCGACGCCTCGGCTGCTGCTTGTTGAAGAACCACTCCGGCGTCTTGAAGCCGCCGCCGGACTGTCGTCCCCGCGGCGACTCTTGTCCTGCTTTAAGGCCTCCAGGAAAGCTCTGCTTGGGTTTGCCTTTGGCCATCCGTGACTCCCGTATGCGATAGTCACTCACTGACGTTGGGTAAACGCCGACAGGATGGCAATATACCTGTTTCGCTCGCCGTGGTAAGCCAAAGCTCCGCGCTCGTCTCAGACCCAGCAGCCCAGCGAATGTAAGACAGGCTGCAGTTGCCGGAGCAAAGATGCGTTCGCCGCCGGGAAATGCCAGCTCCGCACATTCCTGCACACCGTGACCCAGCTGCAGCTCGGCGACGCCAGCGCGCTGGCGCGGCTTACCGCGATCCAGCGTCGACCACAAACGGATGCAGGGACACCTGAAGTCGCCATAGTCGTGGGCAACGGGTGCGAGCCTGCCCGACGATCGTCAACCGTCGACCCCCAGTTCCTCAGCCAGCTCTCGGTGAATGCACTCCGTGCGCACTCTCTTCAGCCAGCAGCTTGCCGCCGGGGAACTCCCAGCAGTGCCTGCGAATCGGTCCGCCTCCAGCCGGCGGGTGACGAGGATGTGCCCGCTCGTCGACGATAATCCCAATAGCCACCTGGATTGTACCATAGTCACCTCAATTCTGTAGCACTTCCAAGCAGGGATTACCAAGCTGGCAACTGATCCAGCCGTAATCACGTATACTCCTATTCGCCTATAGCATAATGCAAATGATATGTCATAATGACTTATAGCACTGAATCACGGCCAGCTCAGACTTGCGTTGACACCCGGTTTCGGCAGCGGTATAGTCGCTTTTCGCATTCGGGGATGTAGCCATACTGACTGCCGGCCCGAGATAAGCACAACGGAATTCAACGGCTTCACAAAGCCGTGGCGCACTTCCGGAGGCGGATTAGGAGCCACCCCTCCGGAAGTCTTTTTTTCAGCCTCGCTCTTGTGAGCTCACCTGCTCGCTCTGTAGAATCCTCGCCCATCATGCACAAGGCCCGTTCGCATGTTACTCGCCGACGTCCTCTCCAATCTTCCGCTCTGCACGCGATCACTATCGGCTCGTCCTTCAGCTTGCCAGCCTTCCCGCCCACCGCGCCGGGCCAGTTCGTGCAGATCGCCTGCCGCGACCAGCTGGACTTCGACTACTCCGTCGAGCAGGAATTCGACTGGGAACCCGGGCAGCGGATCCAGATCGCCGGCCGGGAACTCGCCGGCTCCCCTTGCGCTGCTCCGCAAGCCCTTCTCCATCGCCGACCGCCGTGATACTCGCATCAGCGTCGAACTCGACATCATCCACCGCAAGGTCGGCACCGGCACCACATGGATGAGCGCCCTGACCGCCGGCGACAAGGTCAACCTCATCGGGCCGCTGGGCAACAGCTTCCCGATGCCGCAAGCCAGACCAGGTCGGCGATCATGGTCGGCGGCGGCGTCGGCATCCCGCCGATGATCTACTTCGCCTCGACCCTTGCCGGCCGGAAGGCGGTCGCCTTCGCCGGCTCCCTCAATCGCGATCTGCGTCCCGCTGACCATCACGGCCGACGCCCCACGCCCGTCGGCCGACAGCTTCGAGCCGCTCTACAACATCGCAGGAGTTCGCCCGCACGGCGTGCCGGCCGTCGATCTGCACCGACGACGGCTCCTGGGGCTTCCGCGGACTGGTGACCCAGGCCTCGGAGGGCTATCTCGACGCCTACTTCGCCAACTCGCCCGAGAAGGCGGTCATCTACACCTGCGGCCCCGAGGCGATGATGCGGCGGGTCGCCGAGATCGCCGAAGCCCGCCGCATCCTCTGCTATGTCTCGGTGGAGCGCGCGATGGCCTGCGGCATGGGCACCTGCCAGAGCTGCGTGATCAAGACGAAGAACGACATCCCCGCCCTCGCCGGCCAGCCGTTTGGGTGTACAAGCTCGCCTGCAAGGATGGCCCGATCTTCGATTCGCGAAAGCTGCTCTGGTAGCAGCACCCGCAGTTCACGCCTGCAGAATCCCCAGCTCCGCCAGCCGCTTGGTCCAACTCGCGCAGATTTCGTTCCGACGGGTCGAAGCTCGCCTGCTGGCTGATCTCCGCGATGCTGTGCTGGCCATCCATCTTCTCGATCAACTCCACCGTGTGGTTGTCCAGATGAGCGATCTCCAAAGCCGGCGTGATCACCATGCGCTCATGCTTCGCCAGGGCCCGTAGTAGCGGCCACACCCGCGGATGATCCGATGCCTCACCCGTCACCGGCCACCCCTCGCGCATCGCCGCCCACACCAGCCCACCCGATACCAATCGGCAGCCATCGCCGCTCTGGCCTTGGCCAAATCGCCCACCACGGTGCCCAGTTCCTCGATCCCGCAAAGCGTCGGCGACTTCTCGGCCAGTTTCGCCACAATCGCCCGTTGCGTCTGTTCATGCAACTGGAACTTCAGCCCAGACGGCATCACATACTCGGTGCTCGACCCTTGTGCCGGCCGCAGCGCAGTGCTGTACAGGAAGCGGTCCAGCAGGCTCTCCAGAGGCTGTGCGGTCCGCTGAGCATCCTCCCGTACCAGCAGCACGCGATGGAAGCTGGTCATCAGCACGAAATCCGCCAGTTGCTCGCGCTCCATCTCCCCCAGCTCCAGTTCCTTGATTACCTGCCGGACTGGCGGTGGCAGCAGCGGCCCAGTGCCCGAGCGGCCACTGGGCATCGCACACATAGCTCAGCCCGTGCTGCTTTGCGAGCTGCACGAAATCGGTGAGATAGTACGGGTCGTTGATCTCCGCCAGATCGTCATGGAAGAGCCTGCGATTTGGCGCCGCCGCCGCCCGCGCTGATGCATGCCACGTGTTGAGTCCCAGTCCGCCGGACCAGGTCTGTGCCAGCGCATCAAAGACCTTCCGCGCCCGCTCCACGCCGCCGGCATCGGCCGGCTGGCCGACCGTGCGAAACGCCAGCTCGCGCAGCCCCTGCTGCGTCTTCCAGCCCGGCAGGGCGTTGAAACTGACAAACGCCACGCCCCCCAGCGCCAGATGCTTTCTGCAGATATCCAGCAGCGCAAGCCGCACCCGCTCGGGCACCCACGAGAAGACCCCATGCGCGATGATGTAGTCGAACTCCCCCTCGATCGGCTCCTCCAGGCTCCGGCAGATCAGCTCCACATTGCGCAGGCCCGCCTCGCGCAGGATCTGCTCTCCGCGCTCAATCGCCGGCCTCGCGAAATCCACGCCGATGCACCGGCTCTCCGGCAGATACTGCGCCAGCGCCAGTGAATGCAGCCCGTTTCCGCAACCCAGCTCCAGCATGCGCGCCTGCGTTGCGGGTCCGGTGCCTCGATGCCGTTGATCAGCGCCGCCGCCGCAAGCCGGGCCGGATGCGCATGAGCAACGTTCGACGTCTCATAGGGATGTGATTCGTAGCGCTGTCCGCAGAGTGCTCATGCCGGAGGTTGTACGCCATCCCTGCACTTTCGTGCAACCGCTGCGCACAAAAACATACAGGCCCGCGATCCACCGGTCAGGCCGGGCGCCGCAGCGGATAGTGGGCACGGAACACGGTGCCTTCCTCCGCCGAGCTGCTGAACGAAACCTTCCCGTGGAGGTATCGCTCGCTGAGCAGGCGGATGCTGTGGGTGCCCAGCCCCCGGCCCACCCCCTTGGTCGAGAACGATCGCTGGAAGATCTGGAACTGGACCTCGCGCGGGATCACGCCCGCGTTGTGGACCCAGAATTCGGCCTCGCTGTCGTCCGCCCGGCAGCCCATGGTCACTCGTTGCCCCGCATCCGATGCCTCCAGGGCATTTTTCACCATGTTCCCCAGGACCCGCGAGAGCAGCACACGGTCGCTGGCAAGCACAACATCCACGCTCCGCTCATCCAGCACGATCGTCCGGTCCCTGCCCGTTGGATGGTTCTGGTAGCTCCGGGCCACAGCAGAGATGATCTCCCGGCTGCGCACCGGTTCCCATCTCACGTACAGGTCATCGCGCTCGGCCGCCGCCAGTTGCTGTTGTGCGCGGATCTCGTCTGCCAGGCTCCTCGGTCAGCCGGCTGATCGCCGAGATCAGTTCCGGAATCTCCTCAGGTCCGCCTCACGCAGCAATTCCGCATACCCCATCACCGCGCCGGCCGTGTTCAGCAGATCGTGGAAGAACACCCGCTCCAGAGCCTGCCGGCGCTTCTCGTCGCTGATGTCGGTCAGCGCCATGATCGTGAACCGCTCACCGCCCAGCTCGATCGGAGTGGACACCACGCGCACGTCCATGGTCCGCTGGCCCGGCCCTTGCCCCAGGTGATACTCCTGCACGCTTGGCTGGTTCATTCGCGTCAGGGCCTTCCGGACATCGCAATGCTGGCATGCCTCCGATCCCGCCGCAGCCGGCAGCCAGACTGTGCGAGCAGCACACCATATCGCCAAACACCCGGCCATAGAGCGTCTCACGCCGCTCAACGCCCAGGAACCGGCAGAAGCTCTGGTTGGCAAAGACCACCCGTCCCTGCTCGTCCGTGGCCAGCATGAAGGTGGGCACCGCATCCCACCATTCGACCAGAGCAGACGCGGCGGCCAGTGCGAAGTCCACCGCTCCGCGGGAGCATGCGCGGGAGTATCTAGAACGGGCAACGACATGGCCGAGTCTTGGCGGTCCACCAGGCACCTTTGGATATCAGAACAGATATGAGCCGTCCAGACTGCCTCACCCGGCCATATCACTCCAAGCCCGGTGTACGACGGCTCCACCTGAAGTCCTACGCTCAGTTCCCGACCTGGTGCGTGTATCCTTCACTTAGGAAACTCCACCTCGTCCGTTCACTAAGCGAACTCTGCAGACCACCGGTATTGTAGGCAGACTCATGGGTCAATGGCATCGTGCTTGATGAAGTGAGCGCAGACTAACCGCCACCTGGTCTATCGGATGTGTCAAGGTGACTGCATCCGCATCCCCGCCGCCCGATCCGGACTGAGCCTACGTTTCCGTCAACTGCTCCGTTTCCGCCCCGGCCGGCAGCTCGCCATAGCGCCTGCGCGCCGCGAACATGCGGATCGCCAGGTAGACGACCGGCAGGATGCCGCCGACGATGAACAGCACGTCGCCCGGCAGGCGCAGCCACTCGATCACGCGCACCGCCGGCTGCTCGAAGAACGCCGGCTCGCGGCGTGCCAGTAGCCGTTGCTGGAAGCTGTCGTAGAGCTGCAGCGATGCCCGATCGGGACCAGGTTGACGAAGAGCATCCAGCGCCAGGCCGATGTTCAGGCTCCAGAAGCGAGATCTTCATCGCCCGCTCGCTCGCTGCGGTCGCGGCGGGATGAAGTAGCGGGCCACGAACATGAAGAAGCCGATGGCCAGCATGCCGTAGACGCCCATCATCGCGCCGTGGCCGTGATTGGCGGTGAACTGCGTGCCGATCTCGTAGTAGCTGACGATCGGCAGGTTGATCAGGAAGCCGAAGACGCCCGCGCCCAGGAAGTTCCAGAAGCCGACCGCGATCAGGAACATCACCGCCCACTTGTGCGGGAACTCGCCGCGCTGGCGTGCCGAGCAGCGAGCGTCTCGTCCTGCGCGGCCGCCCAGCTGCATGAACCGCCAGGCCTCGAAGGTCAGCAGCAGCAGCGGGATCACCTCCATCGCCGAGAAGAACGCGCCCAGCGCCATGTGGACGGCCGGCGCGCCGCTGAAGTAGAGGTGGTGCATCGTGCCGATCACGCCGCCGATCGAGTAGAGGATGATGTCCAGGTAGACGACGCGCGTCGCCGTCGTCGGCCGCACCACGCCCAGCAGCACGAAGATGTAGGCCACCATGATGGTGGTGAACAGCTCCAGGAAATCCTCCACCCACAGGTGCACCACCCAGAAGCGCCAGAAGTCCATCACGGCGAAGTTGACGTTCTTCCCGAACACCATGCCCGGCCGCGTAGAAGAGCGGGATGGACAGCGCGCTGTAGAGGAACAGATACGGCAGGTTGCCCGGGTGCTCGCCCGGCAGCCGGCCGCCACAGCCCGCGCACGAGGATGACCACCCAGAGCACCATGCCCGACGGTCAGCAGGATCTGCCAGAGCCGGCCCAGGTCGAGGTACTCCCAGCCCTGCGCGCCGATCCAGAACCACGGGCCGCTGCGGCGTGATGTAGTCCTTGATGCTGGCCGCCTCGCCCAGCAGGCTGCCGACCACCACGAGCACCACCGCGCCGAACAGGGCGATCGCCAGCTTGTCCTGGTGCTTGCGGCTCGCGGCGGGCGATCATCGGCGCGATGAAGATGCCCATCGCCAGGAAGCTGGCCGAGACGAAGAACAGGGCGAGCTGCAGGTGCCACATGCGCGACAGGTTGTAGGGCAGCCAGCTGCGCGATGTCGATGCCGTAGAAGCCCGCCGGCTCGACGTGGTAGTGCGCGTTGACGCCGCCCAAGCAGCCCCTGCAGCAGGAACAGCCCGGCCACCACCAGGAAGTACCAGGCCGTCGCCCGCTGCGCCGGCGTCAGCCGCACCTCTTCCGGCGGGCGGAACTGCAGCTTGCTGCTCCGGCTCCTCCTCCTCGGCGCGGTGCCAGCCCAGCAGGTCGTAGCGGCCGAAGACGAACAGGATCGATGCCCGTGCCGCCCAGCAGCGCGATCAGGCTCAGCACGCTCCAGAGGAAGGCCTCGGCCGTCGGCGCGTTGCCGGCCAGCGGCTCGGGCGGCCAGTTGTTCGTGTAGGAGTAGTCCGTGCCCGGGCCGCTGCGGCCGCCGCCACCCAGGCCGCCCAGGCGAAGTAGCTCGTCAGCTGGTGGATCTCCTCCGGGTCCGCAATGTGCGGCCGCTGCAGCCCCTCCTGCTGCTGCCGCCGGGCCGAACCAGTCGCGGTAGAACCCCTCCATCTGCTCGAAGGCATACGCCTGGCCCGGCGTGAATGTCAGCACGCCGCTGGCCGGCGTCGTAGCGGTTCGCCTTGAACTCCTGCCGCCACCCGCGCCTTCGCCTCCGGCGTCGGTGACTGCCCCCGCGCGGTAGAACTCGCAGCATGTGCTCGGCCGGCCGCGGTGCAGGTACTGCGCGGTGAAGTCCGGCCCCAGATAGGCCCCGTGGCCGAAGATCGTGCCGAACTGCATCAGCCCGTACTTCTGGAACAGGTGCTGCCCGGCCATGACGTCGTCGCCGGTGAACAGCGTCGTCCCGTCCGGCGTCTTCACCTGCGCGGGGATCGGCGGCTGCTGCGCATGGATCGCGATACGCCAGGTAGCCCAGCACCGCAAATCCGACGACAAACGTGAGGATCGCAACCTGCAGCCACAGCGACGAGATCACCATCGGGCGTGTGCGTTCGGCCATGTCAGGCTCCTCCCTCTGGCCAGGCGGTGCGCAGTGGTGTGCAGCTCGGGAGTCGCACCAGAAGACCCGGCGGTCCGATTCTACAAACCGGGCCGAGTTGGCGGAGCCATCATTCTCCTGCAAATACAGCCCTGGCGGGGTCCTCACTCTGCGGCATCCCACAGCTCCAGCGCACGCTTCACGACCTGGTACTCATCCGCATCCGGCCCCAGTTCATCCGCCGCCCGCTCATACCACGGCGAGAGCGATGCCGCGATCTCCTGCCGCTGAAACTCCGCGCTGGCGTGCACCAGCCGCCGGAACCGCTCGCGCTCGTTCTCATCCAGCGGATCCGATACCCGCGCGGCGCACTGCACCGGTGATCTCCGCTTCCGAAACCGCCGATTGCCCCATCTGCCCGATCTCCCGCGCGATCTCCTGCAAGGTTGGGCATTCCTCGCTCATGCCTGATCATAGGTGCACTGCTTGGCTCGGTGCACTCCATCGCGTACGCTGTCCCGCTCGCATTATGGAGAACAACATGGCCCGTTACCACAACCCGATCATCCCCGGCTTCCATCCCGATCCTTCCATCTGCCGCGTCGGCGGCGACTTCTACCTCGTCACCAGCAGCTTCGAGTACTTCCCCGGCGTCCCCGTCTTCCACAGCCGCGACCTGGTGAACTGGAAGCAGATCGGCCATTGCCTGACCCGCAAAAGCCAGCTTCCCCTCGACAAGGCCGGCTCCTCCGGCGGCATCTACGCGCCGACCATCCGCCACCACAACGGCCGGTTCTACATGGTCACCACCAACGTCTCCCATCGCGGCAACTTCTACGTCCAGACCGATGACCCGGCCGGCGAGTGGTCCGACCCAATCTGGGTGGACCAGCCCGGGATCGACCCTTCGCTGCTCTTCGATGACGACGGCAAGACCTACTTCGTCAGCAACGGCTCGAAGAACCCGCAGGGCAATCAGGGCGCGTTCCAGTCGCAGATCGACATCGCCACCGGCAAGCTGCTCGGCGAATGCCGGCATCTCTGGGGCGGCACGGGCGGCCAGTATCCCGAAGGCCCGCACGTGTTCACCAAGGATGGCTGGTACTACCTGCTCATGGCCGAGGGTGGCACGGAGTTCGGCCATATGGTCACCATCGCCCGCAGCAAGAGCGTCTTCGGCCCCTTCGAGCCCTGTCCGCATAATCCGATCCTCACCCACCGCAGCATCAATACGCCGCTCCAATCCACCGGCCATCCGGATCTGGTCGAGGACCAGCATGGCCGCTGGTGGATCGTGTTCCTCGCCTGCCGCCATGTCGGCTATCCCAAGATGCACCACATCGGCCGGGAAACCTGCCTGGCGCCCGTCGAGTGGACGAAGGACGGCTGGCCGATCGTCAACGGCGGCAAGCCCGTGGGCCTGGAGGTCGAAACCGATCGCCCGCTGCCCGAGCAGATCCGCGACACTGGATTCGCCGACGACTTCTCCTCCCCCAGGCTCGGCCTGCAGTGGAACTTCCGCCGCAACCCCGATGACAGCGCCTGGTCGCTTTCCCGCCGCCCCAGCACGCTCTCGCTCCGCTGCATCGCGACCACCCTCTGCGACGTGGCCGCTCCCGCCTTCGTCGGCTGCCGCCAGGAATTCCTCGATGGCGAAGTTCAGGTGCAGATGGACTTCCAGCCGCAAACCCCGACAACTCGCCACCGCGTCCCTGCTCGGTGTCGTGGTGCTGCTCTTCGAGATCGACCTGAACCAGATGGGCGGCATCTTCAAGGTCACGGCGGACAGCAGCTATGCCGGCACGCCCACGCTGAATTTCTGGATCTGGATCCACACGGCCTTCGCCATCAGCTCCACCTTCGTCTGGCTCTTCCTGGTGCTGGCCAGCCTGATCAAGTTTCCCAAGCCCGCCGGAACCCCGGTTCTTCCCGACCCACCGCTACTTCGGTCGCCTGGCCATGCTCCTGATGCTCGGCTCCGGCGCCACGGCCATCCCCATGTACATCTACGGCTTCGTTTTCTAGGAGACGCACAACATGTCCGCCCGACCCGCAGCCCAGACCGCAGCCCATACAGCAGCCCAGACCGCACCGAAGTACGGCGCCGACCCGGCACGGCCCACCGCGCAGCTCGTGGACACGCAGCCGGGCCAGGACTTCAACCGCGTCGTCACCCGCAACTATTACTACGTGCTGGAGAACACCATCCAGCCCTTCGAGCCCGGCGACATCCTCCTGGGGTGCACCTACCTCAACGACCCCACCGACGACCACGCGGGTCTCGGCCGCATCCTGCAGTACGACGCCAGACTTCAAGCCGAAGGGCGTGCTCTGGACCGAGGGCCACCGGCACCTGGTGATGGGGCTCACCTTCGACCTTCAGGGCACCCTCTGGGGCTTCGACATCCACACCCAGAAGGTGCTCCGGGTGGACCGCTACGGCCGGCAGATGCCGGAGCACACCTTCGCCCACCGGGCCTTCGGTGCCGCCGCCTTCGGCAGGGACGGCAGCATCTACCTCGGCGAGACCCTGAAGGGCAGCAAGCCCTACTGGGGCTCCATGATGAAGTACGTGCCGGGCACGAACCGGATCGGCGAGGGCCACGTGCTCAAGTTCGACAAGGACCTGCAGCTGGTGGACGAGTACCCCACCGAGACGGCCACTGAACTGTCAGGCTTCAAGGGCGTGACCCACCTGTCGCTGCATCCGTCGGGTCAGTACATCGCCTACACCACCGAGACCGGCAAGCGCCTGATGCGCTATGACGTGATCAGGCGGCAGCAGATGCCGGACCTGGCGGTGGTCGAGGGCGGCAGCCTGTACGACCGGAACTGGTTCATCGCCCTCGCCTACTGCCAGGACGGGCGCCTGCTCGTCACCCGCGGTGGCACCGTCGACTGCTACGACGAGAGCGGCAAGCTGCTGCGCAACTACAGCCTGGAAAAGTTTGGCTACGGCTTCGCGCAGATTGCGGTCTGCCACGACCAGAAGCCACGCCGTCGCGGCCAACATCTTCACCGGCATCGCCTGCAAGTTCAGCCTGGAGTCCGGCGAGATCCTGTCCCACGTGCAGACGGACCACGGCGGCCAGCGCAAGAGCCTGGCGGGAATCGCGGAGTTCCCCAACCTGTAGGGTTAATGCCAGGGGGCAGCCATGCTGATCAATTTCTGGTACGCGGCGGAACTGTCGGGGAACCTCAGGGACAAGCCCGTCAAGGCCCGCATGCTCGGGCAGAACTTCGTGCTGTTCCGGGACAGCAGTGGCAGCGCCCGGTGCCTCAGCAACGTGTGCATCCACCGCTGCGCCTCGCTGTCCGACGGGTGGGTGTCAGCAGACCGCGTGGTCTGCCCCTACCACGGCTGGGAGTTCGCCGGCAGCGGCCAGTGCCAGCGCATTCCGTCCCTGGGACCCGGGCCAGGCGCCGGTGCCGGCGCGCGTGCGGGTGGACTCGTACCCGGTGCAGGAACGCTACGGCATCGTCTTCGTGTTCCTGGGCGACCTGCCGGAAGCCGAGCGCCCGCCCGCTCATGGCGGTGCCCGAGTGGGACCAGCCCGGCTGGCGCTGCAATACCTCGGAGTTCTCACTTAAGGGCCAATTACCGGCGCGTCGTGGAAAACGCCCTCGATCCGGCCCACGCGGAGTACGTGCACGTGGTCGGGCCGCCGGGGTGCCGATCCCAACTACGCCGTGCCGGCCTATGAGGTGGTGGAATCCACCTGGGGTGCCGGGATGGAAGTGCGCTTCCGGAACCAGGCGGGCGGCTTCTGGAAGTACTTCCGGGACCAGAGTCGCGAGACCGTTGCGGGCACCACCTTCCACGGTCCCTCCCAGTTCGTCACGCGCATCCACATCGACAAGCGGATGTCGGTCTACCAGTACGCCTTCGACACGCCCGTCGACCTGTTCACCACCCGCTCGTTCCTGGTGAGTGCCCGGAACTTCTTCACCCTGCCACGTCTTCGATTTCGTCTCGGAGCGGCAGAACCGGGTCATCGTCGAGGAGGACCGGCGGGTGATCGAGCACCTGGAGCCGCCCGTGCCCTTCGAGAATGCGGCGGCCGATTTCTCGGTGAAGGCCGACGCCATCCAGCTCTGCTACCGGCGCAAGCTGAAGGAATGGGAAGCCCTGGGCTGGCGCATCGACACGGACCGGCTGGCCGCCGCGCCACCAGGAACGGCCCTCCATGTGATCCCGAGCCCCGGCCGGCGGGAGTCCCGCGGGTGGCAGTTTCCCACGGTGCCGCTCGTGCGGCCGGCCGGCCCCACGGAAGCCAACCAGGCTGCACGCGCCTAGCGACCCCCCTTGCCACCACCCGGAGGTCAGACCATGACGACGACCACACTGGACAACTGCTCCCGCCAACCCGTTTCTCCGCGCCCTCTACCGGCCGCCGTTCATCGGTATCCTGGCGTTCACCGCCGCGCTGATGATCATCCCGCTCGCCCACGCCCTGATGGTGCTCACCGAGCACCTGTTCGGCGAGGAGCACCGCTACACCGCCGCCTTCATCATGGGTGCCGCAGGCATCTACATCCTCTGGATCGGCGTGAAGCTGCGCAGGGAGGCGCTGGGCACCTGGCTGGGGTTCTTCGCGGGCACGCTGCTCTGGACCAGCTGGGTGGAATTTGCCTTCATGTTCTACGGGCGCGTGCTCTACGGCGTGCCCGTGCAGCTGGAAGGCGGCGACATCATCCAGCTGCCCGAGTACATGATGATGACCACGTCGGTGGGCGTCATGGGCACCTGCTTCTTCTACTTCTTCTTCAACAAGGACACCCGCTGCAACTTCTTCGTCTGGTTCCACAAGCTCTTCGGCATGAACATGGGGGAACGCGTCAGCGGCAGGGACCGGAACTTCGCGGCAATCACCTTCATGGAAACCGTGTTCGTCACCTGGTTCTTCTACCTGGCGCAGCTCACGATCTACGACCCCGCGCTCGTCGGCGCACGGCACCCGATCGCCTACGCGTCCTTCTTCGCCTGCTTCATCTGGGGCATCTTCCTGTTCATCCGGCTGATGAAGTACAGGCGGGTTTCCTCTGCGGTGCGCTACGCCATTCCCACGTCCATCATCCTCTGGGTGGACGTGGAGTTCCTGAGCCGCTGGGACCTGCTGACGGAGGTCTGGATCCACCCGCAGGACTACGTCCTGGAGTGCCTGATGATCCTGGCTGGCTGCATCATCGTCACCATCCTGACCATGCGCAGCCCGAAGAAGCCGTCTGAACTGGAGGCGGCATGAAGACGTCGACAGGGTACGCGCTGGTGGTCGCGGCGCTGCTGGCGGCCGGTCCGGCTGTGGCAGCCGAAGCGCTCGGCTCGTCGTTCGGTGCAGACGACCCGGCGCTCGTTTCCTGCGAACTCCTGGTGAAGATGCACGAACGGGCACCCAGCGGCACGGAGCGCCAGTTCTACAACTGGGCCCAGGGCTATTACGCCGGACGCAGCGCGGCTGGCCCGGTGGCGGCCAGAAAGACGTTGCCCGGTAGCGGTGAGGCCCGGCAACAGCACTTCCAGTCCCTGCTGGACTTCTGCACCAGGAACCCCACCGCGGACTTTCAGGCGGCAGTGCTGGCCCTGTGGACCAGCGGCGGGTAGGCGCGCGCTGGACGGAGTACGCTTCGCGAGGCATGGCCCACGCTGAACTGCACCGCACCGACGCCATTGGCTGGCTGCGTGCCGCCGTGCTCGGCGCCAACGACGGCCTGATCTCCACCAGCAGTCTGGTGGTGGGAGTGGCTGCCGCAGCGAGTACCAGCGAGCCGGTGGTGCTGGCCGCGCTGGCGGGCCTCGTGGCTGGCGCCCTGTCGATGGCGGCCGGGGAATACGTCTCGGTCAGTTCCCAGGCCGACACCGAGGGGGCCGATCTGGAGCGCGAGCGCGGGGAACTCGCCGACGAGCCGGAACGGGAACTCGCCGAACTGGCCGGCATTTACGTCCGCCGCGGACTCACGCCCGACGCTCGCCCGGCAGGTTGCGGACCAGCTCACGGCCCACGATGCACTGGGCGCCCATGCCCGCGATGAACTGGGCCTGTCGGAAATTACCCGCGCGAGGCCGCATCCAGGCGGCACTCGCTTCGGCCGCCGCCTTCGCGCTCGGCGCGGCGCTGCCCGTGCTCCTCGTGCTGCTCGTGCCACTCGCAAGCCTCACACTGGCCGTTACCGGCAGCACGCTGGTGCTGCTCGCCGTCCTCGGAGCTATCGCGGCCCGTCTTGGCCGCGCCTCCCTGGTCATCGGCGCCACCCGGGTGATGTTCTGGGGTTCAGTGGCGATGGGTTGCACGGCGCTGGTTGGCCGGCTTTTCGGGACGGTCGTCTAGCCCGGTGGCCAAGGAGCACGGATCGGCAGGATAATGCCGCCGTGTACGAGCGCAGGCAGCATCCCGATCAGCCACGCCAGCTTCGTCCGGCGCGTGGCGCGGCACGCGGCGGCCGCTTCGGGCCTCCTGCTGTTCTCCCTCCTGATGGGCATGGCGGGCTATGTGTATTTCGAGAACCTGCCCTGGCTCGACGGGTTCCTCAACGCGGCCATGCTGCTCGGCGGAATGGGGCCGGTGAACGCCCTCACCACGAACGCGGGTAAGCTGTTCGCCGGGCTTTATGCCCTCTACGCCGGACTGGTCTTCCTGGTGATCGCCGGCCTCATGCTCGCACCGGTGCTGCACCGGGTCCTGCACAAGTTTCACTGGGACGGAGACGAATAGAGATATGCGCCTGGTCATCGCCGTCATCGCTGCCCTCCTCTCAGGCGCCGTGCTGCCCGGGGTCGCCGCCGCCGCCAGCTACAGGCTGGATCCGGACCACACCTTTCCGAGCCTGGAGTTCTCCCACATGGGCATCTCCGTCTGGCGCGGCAAGTTCAACCGCACCACCGGCTCAGCCACGCTCGATCTGGCCGCCCGGACAGGCACCGTCCAGGTCCGGGTGGAGACAGACAGCATCGATTTCGGCCTCGACTCCATGCACGAGTACGCCGTCCGCCCGGACTGGCTCGACGTGGCGAAGTTTCCCGTCATGACCTACACGGGGTCGCTCGTCTTTGAGGGAGACAAGCCCGTCGCCGTGGACGGCCAGCTGACCCTGCGCGGCGTGACACGGCCCCTTAAGGCTCAGCATCAACAGCTTCACGTGCATCGAGCACCCTTTCTACAAGAAGGAAGCCTGCGGCGCCGACGCGGAAGGACTGCTGAACCGTGCCGACTTCGGCATGACCCAGTACGCGGAGGGTGAGGCCGGCAAGGTCAGGCTGCGCATTCAGGTGGAGGCGCTGAAGGAGGACTGAACCGTGCTGCCCAACCCGGGTCGGGCGCCAGACCGATGAACGTCCTGATTCGCCGCGCCGGACCGGAAGACGCCACTGATATCCAGCGCCTGCTGGCCGTGCAGCTGGCGGAACACCACGTCGGCATTTCCGCCGAGGCACTGGCGCGGTCCATTGAGGGGGTGCTTGAAGTCCCGCGGCGCGGCTTCTTTCTCGTCGCCCTCGGCGACGGCCTGTGCATCGGCGTGGCCTACGTGTCCTTCATCTGGGCTCTTGAGCACGGCGGCCAGGCGGCCTGGCTGGAGGAACTCTACGTCGTGCCAGAACATAGGGCCGGCGGCGTCGGCACCCGCCTGCTCGAGGCCGTCATCGCGGCTGCCGAAGCGTCAGGCTGCGCGGCGCTGGACCTGGAGATCGACAGCGGGCATGAACGCGTGCGGTCGCTCTATGAGCGCGCGGGCTTCAGTGACTTGCCGCGCAGCCGGGTGGTAAAGAAACTGGGTCGCGCCTGAAGGCGCTCCTACAGGACGGGCCCCCGGATCGCCGCCAGGAACTGCTCACCGAAGGCAGCGAGCTTGCGCTCGCCGATCCCTGACACCGCACCGAGTTCGTCCAGCGTCTGCGGCCGGCGCCGCACCATCTCCGCCAGCGTGGCGTCGTGAAAGACCACATAGGGCGGCACATTCTGGGCCCGGGCCAGTTCCGTGCGCAGACCCCGCAAGGCCGCCCACAGTGCCTCGTCCTCCGCGGACTCGAAACTGCCGGCTGCCGCCCTGCCAGTCCCGGATCGGTCAGCGGCAGCCTTTGCGCCACGGGAGCGCCTGACCGACGAGGCTACGGCTTCGCGCCGCAACTCCAGGCGCGCCTCGCCGCGCAGCACCGGCCGGCGGCGTCCGTCAGCCGCAGGCCGCCGTAGCCGTCGGGGTCGACCTGCAGCAGGCCGCGCGAGACCAGCTGGCGTAGACGACACGCCAGCCGAAGGCGTCGAGCTCGGTCCCGATGCCGAAGGTGGTGAGGCGTTCGTGGCCGCAGCGCCGGATCGGCTCGTCGTCCTGGCCGAGCAGGACGTTCACGACGTGCATGGCGCCGAAGCGCTGGCCGGTGCGACGACGCACGACAGCGCCTTCTGGGCGACCACGGTGCCGTCGAAGGTGGCGACCGGCTCGAGGCAGGTGTCGCAGTTGCCGCAGTCGTCCGGCAGGTCCTCGCCGAAGTGGGCGAGCAGGGCGCGGCGGCGGCAGTCGCCAGTTCGCAGTAGCCGAGCATGGCGTCGAGGCGCTGGCGTTCGCGGCGCTTGTGCATCTCGTCGGCGCTCGCCTCGGCAGCATCTTGCGCAGGGTGATGACGTCCTGCAGGCCGTACGCGAGCCACGCCGTCGGCCGGCAGGCCGTCGCGGCCGGCGCGGCCGGTCTCCTGGTAGTAGGCCTCGAGGCTGCGCGGCAGGTCGAGGTGGGCGACGAAGCGCACGTCCGGCTTGTCGATGCCCATGCCGAAGGCGATGGTCGCCACCATCACCAGGCCGTCCTCGCGCAGGAAGCGCGTCTGGTTGCGCGGCCGCACGTCCGCCGTCGAGCCGGCGTGGTAGGGCAGCGCCGCGACGCCCTGGCTCGGCGAGGAACGCCGCGATCTCCTCGACCCGCTTGCGCGACAGGCAGTAGACGATGCCGGCGTCGCCGGCATGCTCGCTCGCGGAGCAGCGCCAGCAGCTGCCGGCGCGGGTTCCGCTCTTGGCACCACCCGGTAGCGGATGTTCGGCCGGTCGAAGCCGGTGACGAAGACGCGGCGTCCGCCAGCGCGAGCCGCTCGACGATCTCCGCCGCGCGTGCGCGGCGTCGGCCGTGGCCGTGAAGGCGAGGCGCGGCACGCCCGGGAAGCGCTCGCCGCGAGGACGTCGAGCTGCAGGTACTCCGGCCGGAAGTCGTGTCCCCACTGGGAGACGCAGTGGGCCTCGTCGATCGCGAAGAGCGCGAGGCCGGCGTACGCGTCGACGAGCAGGTCGAGCGTGCGGTCCTGCAGCAGCCGCTCCGGCGCGACGTAGAGCAGCTCCAGCTCGCCGCGCGCGCAAGCTGCGCCTCGACCCGCCGCGCTTCTCGGCGCGTCAGCGACGAGTTCAGGAAGGCCGCCCGCACGCCGTTCTGGCGCAGCGCCGACACCTGGTCCTGCATGAGGGCGATGAGCGGCGAGACGACGATGCCGGTGCCGGCGCGCACCAGGGCCGGAATCTGGTAGCACAGCGACTTGCCGCCGCCCGTCGGCATGAGCACCAGCGCGTCGCCGCCGGCAATGAGGTGCGCCACGACCTCGTCCTGGGGCGGACGGAAGCGGTCATACCCGAAAACGGTGCGCAGGATGTGGGTTGCCTGGTCCTGCTGCGGGAGTCCAGGCTGGGGGAAATCGGCCATGGGTGACTGTAGCCTGCCTCAGGCAGCAGCCGGTGCGGTCAGCGGGGCTATCTCGGCCAGGTAGTCAGCCTCCTCCGCCTCGCAGCGCACGGCGTCCCAGCCCAGGTGACGGGCGGCCACGGCCAGCGCGCCCGGCAGGGCGCCACGTCCGAGGTCCGGGCCCAGGCCCACCATCAGTCGCCGCAGCAGGATGTCGCCCAGCGTCACCGCCAGCTCCTCCCGGACCGCAAACACCACTTCCGCGCCGATGGCGCCGGTCAGGGCACAGACCGGTTGCCCGAGATCAGGAGCGTCCCGCGTCAGCGCGGCCACCAGCGGTGCGCGACTGCCATACACGGCATACAGGTGTGCGTGGCTGGCAACGGGTACGGACGTGAAGGTCAGCAGCTCCTTCAGGACCTCCTCCCGGTCAGCCTCGCCACCCGGGAGCGGGAGCCTGGCGGTGCTGCAGGCCCGCGCCCTCAGGCGGTGTCGGCTGGTCACCTCGTCGAGGACTTCCTCAGCCAGGTGCCGGAAGGTCGTGATCGTTGCCGCCGATGATGGAGGTCAGGCCGCGGGCGGAGCGGCCGTGATGCCGGATGAGGTGGCGGCGGGTGATCGCCGAGGTTTCCCTGAGGCCCTGGCGCGGCAGCGGGCGGACGCCGCAGTAGGCGTAGAGCACGGACTCGGCGGTGAGCCACAGGATGGAAACGTGCGGTGCGTCTCGTCCAGCAGATAGGCAATCTCCGGCTCGGATGCCCGGAGCGTGGCAGGTTCGTCATCGCAGCGCGTGTCGGTGGTGCCGATCAGCACGAGGCCATTCCAGGGCAGGATGAAAAATGGGCGCCCGTCAGACTGGGCCTCGGCGTAGCAGGCGATGCCCGCCAGGCCCGGAAACGGCCGGACGACGATGTGCGTGCCCCTGGTCGGCCCCAGGAACCGCGGCAACGGGCGGCCGGCGGCTGCGAGCACCCGGTCGACCCAGGGACCTGCCGCATTGATGATGGCCGTGGCGTGCCGGATGGAGCGTGCGCCGGTGCGCACGTTCCGCACTTCGACACCAGTGACGTGGTTGCGCTCGAGGAGGACCTTTTCCACGACCGTATGGGTTTCGACCGGGCGCCGCCGCAACGGCCGCCAGCGCGTTCTCCACCACCAGCCGTTCCACATAGGTAACCTGCGCGTCGTAGTAAATGACGGCGCCCGTGAGGCCAGCCGCCGCAGCCCCGGCATCTCCTGCAGGGCCTCGTCGGGACAGCGCCGGTGACCCGGCACGGAGCGGCCGATGGACAGCAGGTCGTACACGTAGAGGCCGAAGTCCACGGTCTTCATGCCGCGGCGACTGTTCTCGTAGACCGGAATGAGCAACGGCAACGGCCGCACGAGATGGGGTGCATTGCGCAGCAGGTTTCCCGCTCCTGCAGGGATTCGTGCACCAGTCCGAGTTCGCCGAATTCCAGGTAGCGCAGGCCGCCATGAATCAGGCGGCTGGACCAGCGCGTGGTGCTGTTGCACAGGTCGCCCTGCTCCAGCAGGCAGGTGCGCAGCCCGCGCAAAGCCGCGTCCCGGCGCAATGCCGGCACCGTTGATGCCGCCGCCAACGACGATCAGGTCGAAGTGCGTCAGGGCCGGACCTGGCCTGTGCCGTGGACCACGTAGTTGTAGCTCGTGAGCTGCTCCGCGCCGACCGGCCCCCGGGCATGGATGCGGCCCGTGGCGATGCCGATCTCGGCGCCCATGCCGAACTCGCCGCCGTCGGCAAACTGGGTGGACGCGTTGTGCAGCAGGATGGCGCTGTCCAGATCGTGCAGGAAGCGCTCAACGGCCCCGGGGTCGCTCGCGATGATCGATTCCGTGTGGCCTGAGCCGTAGGTGGTGATGTGGCGGATCGCCTCGTCCACATTGGCCACGACCCGGCACGCGAGGATGGCGTCCAGGTATTCGGTGCGCCAGTCGTCCTCGGTGGCCGGTTTCAGGCGGCTGTCTGCCGGCAGAACTCTGCGTCGCCGCGCAGCTCGCAGCCGCCGCCACGAGGGCATCGGCGATGGGCCGCCAGGTGCGTCGCGAGGCAGTCACGATCGATCAGCAGCGTTTCCGCCGCGCCGCAGATTCCCGTGCGGCGCATCTTGGCGTTCAGTGTCACATCCCGCGCCATCGCCACAGCGGCAGAGCGGTGCACATACACATGGCACAGCCCTTGCAGGTGGCCGATCACGGGCACCCGCGCATCGGCCTGGACCCGCGCAATCAGATTCCTGCCGCCCCGGGGCACGATGACATCCACGAACTGCTGCATGTGGCCCAGCAGGTAGCCCACGGCGTCCCGGCTGGCGGTGGGGACCATTTGGATGGCCGTCTCCGGCAGGCCGCCGGCCCGGAGGCCCTCCACCGGCGCGGCGTAGTGGCACTGCGCTGGAGCTGGAAGGATTCCGAACCGACCCGCAGGATACCGCGATTGCCCAGCTTGAGGCACAAGGCAACCTCGTCGGCGGTCACGTTGGGACGACTCTCATAGATGATGCCGATCACGCCGGAGCGGCACACGCACCCGCTGGATGCGCAGGCCGTTGGGCCGGGTCCAGTCGGCAATGACGTCACCGATCGGGTCCGGCAGCGCCGCGACCTCTTCGATGCCCTTCGCCATGGCCTCGACGCGCTTCGGGTCGAGGAGCAGGCGGTCCAGCAGCGCGCCGGACAGTTGCCGGGCCTTCGCGCCGTCCATGTCCCGGGCATTGGCGCCGAGAATCTGTTCCTGCCGGGAACGGATGGCCGCGGCGGGCCGGCCTCCAGCGCCCGGATTTTCTGCGCCGCCGTCACCCGCGCCAGGGCGGCGCTGCCTCCGGGCCGCGCGGCCGAGCCGGGTCATCATGAGGGCCAGATCGGCCGGGCTGGTGAGGGCGTCGGCAGTGGCTTTGGTGGCCGGCTTCGGTGGCGTTCATCGTCAGGCGTCCAGCAGCGCAAGGTTGTCCCGGTGGATCAGCTCGTCCCGGCCACTGTAACCGAGGAGCGCCGGCAATTCGTCGCTGCGCCGCCCCAGAATGCGGCGGGCCTCCTCGCTGGAGTAGGCCACGAGTCCCCGCCCCAGGTCCCGGCCGGCGCGGCTGCGGATGGTCACCGCATCGCCGGACTGGAAGTCCCCGGAAATCGCCACGATGCCGACGGGCAACAGGCTGCTGCCGGCCCGCAGGGCCTGCTCGGCACCCTCATCGACGGTGAGGGTGCCCCGGGGCACGAGCGTGCCCGCGATCCATTGCTTGCGGGCCTGCCGCGGTGTCCGCCCGGGAAGAAACCAGGTGCAGTTGGCGCCCTCCTCGATGGCCTTGAGGGGATACAAGCGCTTGCCGCTCGCAATCACCGTGGCACAGCCGGCATTCATGCAGATGCGGGCAGCGATGAGCTTGGTAATCATGCCGCCGGAACCGAACTCCGTGGCGGAGTCGCCGGCCAGTGCCTCGATTGCCGGCGTCAGCTCGCGCACTTCCGGAATCAGCCGGGCGGCGGGATTGTGCGTGGGATCACCGTCATAGAGTCCGTCCACGTCGGACAGGAGCACGAGCAGATCCGAGCTGGTCATCTCCGCTTGAATACCCGCCCTGAGTGCTGTTTCAATTTCATTATCGCTTTTGCCCACACCGGCAAAAACCACATCACCGGCACTGAATCCGCAACTTATGGCATGCTCAATCTCATTCCCGCTTACACAGTCGGCCCCCATACCTGTGGCTGCAATAGTACTCATTATTACAGGATTGAAGTTGGCTTTTACTGCATAGTGCACGCTGAATCCATTTTCCTCAGCTTCGGTCTTTACAAGCCTGAGAGTCTCGCTCAGGATGGCCATGTCATAAAAGTAAAACGGTGTTGGCAGGCTGAGAAGCTTGTCCGTGGTTTTCTTGTCAATCATTATTTTGCAGGGAATAGTTTGTTACTGAGCGCCTTTAGAGCGTCTATCTTATTTTTTGTATCAATAAGTATTGAAACACTGTTGTCGCTTCCACCGTAAGATATCATTTTTACCGGGATTGTGTCGAGGGCTTCAAAGATTTCCGGCGCCGATCCGACTCTTCCGGTGCGGAAGTCGCCTACAACACATATTATGGTCTGTTCCTGTTCCACCTCAACGGTACCGAGTTTCTCAAGTGCCTTTATGATTTCAGGGAGGTAATGCAGGTTCATCAATTGTGAGCGATACTGCCACCTCCGAGGTGGTGATCATGTCAATGGGGGTCTTGAATGACTCGAAGACATCGAAGATCCTTCCCATAAATCCGTATGCCTGGAGCATCCTGTCCGACCTGATACGGACCACAATGATCCCGTCCTTTGCAGCCACGGCCTTGTAATCCTCAGGTTTTGACTCAGCTGTAATCAGGGTTCCCTCATCGGAAGGATCCAATGTGTTTTTAAGCCTTACAGGTATCTTTTTGAGTCTCGCCGGGTTGACACTTGAGGGATGAAGTATTTTTGCACCGAAGTATGCAAGTTCTGCAGCTTCATCGAAGGAAAGCTCCCTTATAGCGCTTGTATTTGCAACGTACCTGGGATCGTTGTTGTGAAACCCGCTGATGTCAGTCCATATCTGGACCTCATCTGCACCGATGGCCGCGCCTATAATCGTAGCGCTGTAGTCACTGCCTCCCCTGCGGAGATTGTCGGTCTCACCGAAGACGTTGCGGCAGATGAAACCCTGTGTGATCAAGGATGTTCTCATCACTCAGGGTAGCCATTTCCCTTTTCAGGTTCTCCCTTATATAAAAGTAGTCCGGCTCACCGTCCTTGTCAATACGCATGAAATTGAGGGCGGGAAGAAGTTTGGACTCAATCCCTGTCTCCGAAAGAAAGAAGTGAAGCAGTGCTGTAGATATTAACTCACCGCGGGCGAGTATCCGTTTTTCATTATGCCTGCTGTACTCCCTTGAAAAGAGACCGGCAATATAATCGAAGTGCTCATTTATGAGATCATTTGCCTTGTCTGTCCATGTTACTGAAGCGAAAAGCTCTCCGGCAACCGAATGGTACTGTTTCCGCAATGCCTCACACTTCTTCCTGGCTTCATTCGTCTTTCCAGCTGAGAAAAGCTCTGACATCTCAACCAGAGCGTTTGTTGTCCCTGCCATGGCTGAAAGGACAACTATCTTTTGCGTGTCGTCGTTTATCAGGGGTACAAGAGCCCTGAAGCGCTCTGCCGACCCTACCGAGGTTCCTCCGAATTTGTAAACTTTCATCTCTTTAAAACAAAAAAGACCTGCTTTTGTCGCGGGTCTCCATTATCATCTTAATTTTTATTCAAACATCATGACAATGATAACCCGTTACCTTTCAGGGTTCTCCATCTTTTTATATATCTTCAGATTATACATTATCAGATTTGCGGGGGCAAATATAAATAAAAGTGAAGCTGATTATAACGTTCCGGTATATTTTTTGTACATAAATTGTCATATAAGTAAAAAGGAGGCTGACATGAAAAACCTGGGATTCATTTTGATTCTTTTACTGGTAATCCCTGCCTGTGCTATATTCAACAGGGAAGAGGCGAAGAGGGTGGAGGTCATACATAATTCAGATGTAGCAGACAGCACCGAATACGAACTTGTAGTATTTGATCAGGGCTTTGAAACATGGTTGCTGATGCAGCCCTCACAGCAACATTCACCCACCTACTTCAAGGCCAAAAACAGGGTATATGTTAGTGAGTGGAACTACCGCTACATGAACCAGTCTCGTTACGGTGGCCAGTACGGGAGCCATCTCGACTATGATTATTTCATCGACTACGGGCCGGAATTTGAGCGGCGTCTCTATTACTACTTCAAATACTTCGAGGAGAGTAATGGTGTTAGCCTGGACCCCGGCGGGAGATAAGGTCAATTATTTTATCTCTTTTATTCAATTAGGGTCATTGATTGAAAAAAATCTTTATTTTTGCAGCCGCATTGGGAGTTTCTATCCCATGCGCCCAGATGGCGAAAGTGGTAGACGCGCTAGTTTCAGGGACTAGTGTCAGTAATGATGTGCAGGTTCGAGTCCTGTTCTGGGCACAAAGAAACAGCCCCGGCTAAATGTCCGGGGCTGTTTATTTAACAGATACTCCTTTACCGGTTTTATTCCCGGCTTCCGGTAGTTTCTTCCTGCTGTTCTATCTGGAGAGTAACTTAAGCTGAATTCTATATCCTTTAAAGTTACCTGTAAATCGTACAAATGGGGAGCCATCCTTTCTGTAAAGCTCCTTGACTACTCCGTTAATACGGGCTGAGATAGCAATTCCATTCATATCCCAGTTATCGCCGTCTAATCCTCCGCTAAAAGTTGTTTCTATAAGGAAGTCATTAACCAGATCAAATGTGACATAATCGGGCAGCGGACGGGCGATTGTCTGCATTGAGCGGTTAATCCAGCGTTTTCCGTTGTTTACATTAGTGAACCTGATGTCTGAATACTGACGGGTGGATGGATTATAAACTTTCATTATACTAAAGTTCACATTATCATTTCCGCCTCGCAGGTCATCATTACCTGTCGTGAAGGTTACAATTATCTCGTTGGGATTATCCGTAATTACCAGTGGAGTCTTTGGACTGTACTTAGTATCAACGAAATATGTACGCCAGCGTTTATTACTGCCCTCTTCCGGATAATAAAAATATCCCTGAGAGAAGTTTGGTCTCATCTTTACTGTCTTCCCGGGGAGATTAGGGTCACAGACGAAGATAGTGAGGTCATCGGCATAATACCCCAGATCACCTTTATACCTTCCGAGCTGGTACCCGATAGCTATTACCTGGTGATCGCCACCGCAACCGTCTCCGCATGACGAAAGCCCGAGAACAACCGGTTCTCCCCTGTCAATAGATGACATCAGCCTGCCGAGCTGCCCGGAACCGTTCTGAAGCCCCCAGTTAAAGAATTCCCTGTTTCGTGCCCCGAAGAGGTTGGTAGCACCCAATTCTGCCCATCTGTCGACATTTGCTGTAATTGAATTAACCTGTCTGTCATAGAGATAGCTCTGCAAAGGCATTCCTTCGGCAGGCATATAATTCTGCTGTGGAATTTTTTTCCCTGTTTTATAGTAGTCAAGAGCCGCATAGCTCATCCCTCCGCATAGACCCCCTGTGAACCAGTCTATTCCACTGACGAAGATATTCTTGAACTGGTTGACGAATTTGAACCCGTGAACCCCGGGATTGAACTTTGTCATGACCGCAGGCGCAGAGGGGGTTGTGGCTGAGGTTGAGGTTGAGGTTGAGGTTGAGGTAGCGGCCGGAGTGTACATGAAATCCTTTACCTTCTGATCTCCGGTAAACCTGAATAGTGGATTACCGCCCGCATCAATCATCTTTGTGGGCACATTG
Source organism: uncultured Bacteroidales bacterium (assembly GCA_963736735.1). Lineage (GTDB taxonomy): Bacteria > Bacteroidota > Bacteroidia > Bacteroidales > VadinHA17 > SR-FBR-E99. Next base: position 73,005 of record CAVTPX010000009.1, read on the forward strand.
TTTGCAATGCCATAAATTGTAAGGTGGTTCAGGTTCCAGTTGTCACCGCCCATACCACCGCCCAAAGTTGCCTCCAGCCGAAAACCTGAGATATCAGCAACCTTCCCTGACGTAAGTATCTGGGTACTTTTATAGGTTGAATTATCAGCAAGACGTGAACTGAGATTCAGGTTGTTGAACCTTACCTGTCCGCCTGATTTCATAAGTACTATCAGGTTAACGTTATCATTGCCTCCTCTCAGATCGTCACTCCCGGTATTTATCTCTATTGAAAGAATTACCTGGGCATCAGCTATAAAAAAATAGCCGGACAGAAGAATCGTGCATAACAGAATAAATTTTTTCATGTTTTTCAGTATTTAATTTAATTCTTATAGAATTCACTTTGAATATTCACCCGGGTCTATTTCAGTCCTGTCTGTGAGGCCTGAACCCATGTAGCACCATAACCAATATTATTTGAATCGTAGTCTAACCACATATAACCCCTTTCAGACCCGTAGCCGCATTCACTTCCCCAGTCTGTTCCCCATGAGTTCTTTATCAGCCAGCATGCTTTCCAATTATCCCAACCAATAATTGTTACTATATGATTGCAGCCAAAGATATTAATGTTGGGTTTGTGACCAATGAAAATTCCCTCAACATAATTCTTGAAGGAATTTGTAACATGAACACCTGCTACAATAGCCCCGTGTATGCATATTGCACCTTTATCTCGTTTACTGTCGGAATGCTATAGTAGTGTAGCACTAACAAACCCACATTCTGTTGCATAATAATCAGTTGCCGGGGATGCTCCGTTGCATTTCATTGGAGAGCCTGTATAAGGCACTGAGCTTTCGTCTGCAACTTTTCTCCTGTTCTTCGTCATCCACAGAAATATCGAAAAAGGGTCTCCGGACTCCCAGGTACCTGCCCCTGAGCAGTCCAGTACATACTGTTCTGAAGCATTAATCTCCTTTTTTGTAATTATTTTGTAACTGCTCTCGTATGCTGCCATGGTAGCAAATGCCCATGATGCACCGTATGCCTCCTTCTGGTCACGTACAGGTGTGACAAAACCTGCTTTCCGAAGGTCAAGACTCCTCGCCCAAGGTTCTCCATAAACGAATTGTGATACTGCCTCCTTCGATAGCTTGTCCTGAGAAACAGATAATTTGGCTGACTTTGTAACATCAGGTTGAATTTCTGATCCAATCTTCCCATCTCTTTCAGGTGCTGGTGCTTTCAGAGTGGGAAATTTTTCCAGTGGCACCTCCGAAACAGATGTATAACCTACCTGGTATTTCAGGTTTTTGGTTGTAATTTCCCTTCTCATAAGTTCAAGCTGTTCTTTTACGGCAACCGGCGCCTTTATTTCACGCTGGGAGTAGTAGGCAGGCAGTTTATATCCCTGGGCAAAGAGGTTGAAACTGCAAATCAGGGTAACCAGTATCAGAGAACATTTTTTCATACTTTCAGTATTTAATTAAAGTTAAATAAAATTTTACTGAGCCTTGTTTTAAATGGCGTATGTTGGAGACTGTCAAGTTTGGTAATACGAATGTAGGAGGAATAACAATTCTGTTTTTACCCCCAAAAAGGGGTATCTGATTTCGGCAACACAAAATATATTTGTACCTATTAAACTGCTGTTGCATCTCAAGAAGTTTTACCCATCTTTAGATTATATTAGGTAAACCATGGAACCAATCCTGACCCGTTTTCAAAAACTCCTGACAGTAACCCCTTTATTATGCCTGTTTTTCTTCCTCCAGGCGAGCGCTCAGGATCTGGATTCGCTGGAGAATGTACTTGCAACAGCCAGCATTAAACCTTCGGAAAAGATTAAAATATGCGATGATCTAAGCTGGGGGTATCTTAATTCAGATTTTGACAAATCAAAGAAATATGCATTGGCAGGAATTGACCTTGCCGAAAAAGAGAATGACCTGTTAATGACAGGCACTCTGTACCGTAATCTTGGGGTGGCCTATTATATGGCAAGCAAACTTGATTCAGCCCACCTGTTCTTCGACAGGGCAATGGAGTATGCAGTAAAAACCGGTGACTTAAATCTGCAAGCACTTGTCAATTTCGCCAGGGGAAATCTTTATAATCTTAACGGAGAATATCAGAAGGCCCTTGAACTTTACCTTAAGACTCTTCCGGTCTTTGAGGAAACGGGGAATAAGCCGCGTGTACGCAGGGTCCTTGGAAATATAGGGGTTCTGTACGCCAGTTTGCAGAACTTTGATGAGGCGGAAAAGTACTATTTTCAGGCTGAAAAACTGAGTATTGAACTTGATGATCAATGGGGTCTCGCACAGGCTTACAACGGGTTAGGCATTATTTACTGCAGCAAAAAGGAATACGAAAAGGCACTTGACTATACCCTGAGGTCTGAAAAAATCGGAAAGGAATGCGGAGATTTGCAGACCGAAGCTCTGGCCGCGCAGACAATTTCCGAGGTTTACTATGCCCATTTTAATGATTTTGACAAGGCAGAGGAGTATGCAAAAAAGGGGCTGGCACTGGCCGAGGAGCTGGGTTACCCGGCGAACATCGCATCGATGCAGAATAATTTGTCCAATATCTATTTTCATCAGGGCCGCTATGATGAAAGCAAAGAGTATGCTTTAAAGGCAATTGCAACCGATACTACTGACCTGAATATTTACAGTAACATGGCTGCCAATGTAGTCAGGTCAGGAATTGAGACAGGTGATAGAGCAAATGCCCTAAGGTATTTTGACATCTATCGCCGGGCTATTGACTACAGGGCCGGCAGGGAGTACCAGAATGCCCTGACTGAGATGCAGACGAGATATGAGACCGAAAAGAAAGAGCTCAAACTGACCGCCCTTGAGAAGCAGAAGAAACTGGGCATAGCAATCACTGTTCTGGGTGCCCTGATTTCAATTCTTATTATCGCCTCACTGTTTTTCCGTCACAAGGCTATCAGCCATAAAAAAGACCTTGCTGAACAACAGGTTTCACAGCTTGAGCAGGAGAAGCAGCTCATTGCCACACAGGCCGTACTAAAGGGCGAAACGACAGAACGTGCCAGAATTGCCCGCGACCTCCATGACGGCCTGGGCGGAATGCTTTCAGTAGTTAAATTAAAATTGATAGACATGAAAGGGAATCTTGTTTTGCCCGAATCAGATGTGCCTCTTTTTCAGAATGCACTTGGCTTACTTGATAATTCTATTACAGAATTAAGACGCGTGGCCCGGAACCTGATGCCCGAATCTCTCATGCGCTACGGGCTGAGGGCTGCACTCACAGATTTCTGCGGTGGCATCGAACTGGTTAGCCTCCATTTCTATGGTGAAGAACGCCGTCTCGATGAAAAACTGGAGATTACACTCTTCAGGATCATCCAGGAACTGGTCAATAATGCAATCAAGCACTCAGGGGCAAGCCAGATAAATGTGCAGCTTATCTTTGAACCCAACCGAATCAGCATGGTGGTACAGGACAACGGATCAGGCTTTGATGTGGAAGCAACTGACGCTTCAAAAACAACCGGTCTGAACAGCATCCGATCCCGGGTTGAATCTCTGAATGGTCAGCTTGATCTGCTTTCATCGCCGGGCAACGGAACAGAAGTACATGTTGATTTCATAATATAATAAAACAGGGAAATGATAAGAGTGGCCATTGTCGATGACCATCCCTTGCTGATCGAAGGGTTGAAAAAACTAATCGAAGGATCAGGGGAAGCAGTTATCACCGGCACCGCAGTGAACGGAAGAGAATGCATGCGAATGCTGGCAGCAGAAAACCCGGATGTCCTGCTTCTCGATATAAACCTGCCGGATATCAGCGGGATAGATTTGTGCGCCAATATAAACAGCAAATGGCCCCGGGTAAATATTGTTGCACTTACAAGTTACAGCGAATATACAAGTGTCCGTAAAATGCTTGACAACGGGGCAAAAGGCTACCTTCTGAAGAATGCAATGCCCGAGGAGATCATCGAGGGTATAAGGTCAGTGTCAAGAGGAGAGATCTTTCTTTGTCATGAAATTGACCTCTTTCTGAAGAGGCAATCTGACCGCCATATTTTTCTCACCCCTCGTGAAACTGACCTGTTGCGTCTTATTGTCGACGGCTATACCAACCAGGAGATTGCCGGCAAGCTTTTCCTCGGAGTTGAAACTGTAAACAGCTACCGGAAGAACCTGCTATTTAAACTTAACGCAAGGAATACCGCCGTTCTTGTTAAGATAGCACTGGAGGAGAAGCTCATTTAATAAGGTTTTATTTTATCTCCAGGTACTCGGTTTTGAAAAAATTTATATATTTGTCACCGCAAAAACAACCTGCCCAGGTGGTGAAATTGGTAGACACGCCAGCTTGAGGGGCTGGTGCCGGTTACGGTGTGCAAGTTCGAGTCTTGTTCTGGGCACCACAAAAAAAAGGTCGGATTCTCCGGCCTTTTTCTTTTCAATACTGCAGTTGATTATTTAATCCATGATTGAATCATAGACCGCCTGCAGGATTGATTTCCGTATCTTCATTTCAGAAAGCTTGTAGTTGTTGCGTGTCGGGTAGACGTGATTACTCAGAAAGATATAGGTAAGTTCTGCATCAGGATCAACCCAGACGAATGTCCCGGTAAAACCGGAGTGTCCGAAACTGGAAGGCGAGGCTGATTCGCAGGGATAGATATCTTCCGGGGGTATTGTGTCATTCGGAAGCATCGGCTTATCAAAACAAAGTCCGCGCCTGTTATCATTTTCAGGGAACTGCACCCTTGTGTATTCTTTAAGCACTTCCTGACTTAATACTCTTGTCCCGCCGTAAGTGCCGCCCCTCCGGTACATCTCCCAGAGTTTCAACAGATCTCTTCCAGTGGCAAAGAGTCCGGCGTGCCCGGAGACACCCCCCAGCATTGCAGCACCCTCATCGTGAACTGTACCCCATATAAGCTGCTTTCTGAATGTTGAGTCAAATTCTGTAGGGATTATCTGATCCTTTGGATACCTGTCAAGCGGATTGTATGTGATATCAAACGCCCCGATAGGCTTGTAAATGTTTAAAGGTGCAAATTTGTCGATAGTAGTATCTGTAAGACTTTCAACTATCTCAGCAGCAAGAATAAAGGTCAGATCCGAGTAGACATATTTTTTCTCCCCGGTCTGGCTGTCCCTGATTTCCTTGAAAATCTCCTTCGTATAGCGTCTGTTTATGTAGAGTGAATCAGTCACAGGCATCGCGTATCTCCGGTTCTCACGGTCACTGAAAATCCCATTTTTAAAGGTACCGTCTTCCTTCTTTGTATACCTGTAGAAAGGAATGAATGGCGTCATTCCTGCCTGGTGGGCAAGCATGTCACGAAGTACCATATCGCCCTTGTTGGAGAATCTGTACCATGGCAGATAAAAACCGAGTGTCCTGTCAGGATTAAACAGACCGCGGTCATTAAGCAACATCAGAGACGGTGTTGCAGCAGAAACCTTTGTCACCGATGCCAGGTCCCACAGATCATCTTCGGTGACTTTCAGTGTGCTGTCATACGTATGAAAACCGTAGCTTTTTTCAAATATTACAATTCCTTTCCTTGCAATCAGTACCTGGCATCCGGGATAAGCCATCGAATCAAGGCCTGCAACGGCGATTGAATCAATTTTCCTGATCAGCATTCCTGAAGCAAGACCTGCATTCTCCGGAAATCCATACTGAAGCCGAAGGTTTGCGGGGGACTTCAACCCGTATCCTTCCGGATACCTTGTATTTATTGTAACCGGCAACCTTCCCGAAGCACCCAAGGCTCCGAAGATAACCTGCACTGCTGCCTGCTGCGTATATGAATTGTCCTGGTAAGCTATTATCAGTCCTGATGGAGTGGATGTAAGATTCAGCTTCTCAATGCCGTATGGATTGCCAAACCAGGTTATTATTGTGCCCTGCAGGGAAGCAAGCCTGTTCACGGCGTTTGTAAGTGCCGGCGTAACACCAAAGGAGGCTGAAGCACGTGGTTCCAGCCCGGTAATTCCTGCAATTACAATATCATATTCCCTGAGTTTTGAATAGACAAACTCAGATGTGCGGAGGTTCTCCGGATCGAGGAAATAATGATCGGCACGGGTGTATTTGCTTACAATTGTCTGAAACTCAGCCTGGCTTGATGTATTTACTGCAACCGTGGCGATCCGTAGCCTGTCAAGTCTGCCAACAGGGATCACATTGTCATTGTTCTCCAACAGGGTAATAGCACCGGCATAGAGATCCCTTATAAGTGCAAACGGAGCAGGGGAGAGATGTAGCGGTTGAATCCGCCGAAACTGCCAGGGACGAATCTGCCAAAACTACCAGGGACGAATCCGCTATAATCCTGCTGTGGCATTTTTCCATAGCCATCCAGTGTTTGGCAGCCAGTATCTTTCGGCATTTGGTCCTGACATCCTCAATTGGTATGTCACCTTTCTCCACTCTTGTTAAGATCTCACTTATCGCTTTGACCGGATCAGTGGAATACTCCAGCACGTCGTTTCCTGCAGCATAAGCTTCAGCATCGGCCTTGCCTGATGGAAATGTCATCGTGGCGCCGGCCATATTAAGAGCATCAGTAAGCACCAGCCCTTTGAATCCCATCTTTTCCTTCAGAAGTCCTGTTATGATCTTCGATGAAAAGGTTGCCGGCAGCCTGGGGGTATCGTCAAGTGCAGGAGCGTTTATATGTGCGGTCATAACAGACCCGACACCCTGGCTTATCAGATAACGGAACGGGACAAACTCCACACTCTCGAAGCGGTCACGTTTGCCGTTGATGACAGGCAATCCGAAATGTGAATCAGTTTCAGTGTCGCCATGACCGGGGAAATGCTTGGCGCAGGCCATTATGCCATTATCCTGCATACCTTTCATATACAGGGCAGCTTTCCTTGCTACCTTATCAGGGTCTTCACCAAATGAGCGATAGTTTATAACAGGATTGCGGGGATTGTTATTTACATCTGCAACCGGTGCCAGATTCAGGTTGATGCCTGTTTCACGGCACTGAATGGCAACAGCCGCCCCCATCCTGTATAACAGGGAGTCATTCTGAATGGCACCGAGTGTCATCTGGTATGGAAAATCCTCGACGCCTTTCAAACGCATACCGGTACCCCATTCGGCATCCAGGGCGTAAACAAGAGGTATCCTGGTGATTTTGTCAAGGCGGGCGATGAAGTCAACCTGATCTTCAGCAGAGCCTTCAAAGAAAATAACACCGCCAATCCCATGGTTCGTAACCAGGTCCCTTACTCCTTCGAAATTGTTTTTTTCATCCCCGGCCCATGCCTCGACCCATATACTCTGAGCAATCATATCTCTGACAGACATGGAGTTAAGAATGCTGTCAACTTCAGGTACCCTGAGGTATTTTAACCATGGTACATCGTGTGTCTGGCCTGAAACATTGTGCAGGGGCAATGCTGCCACCAAAAGGAAAAATGACAGCTTACTGATATTTCTCTTCATTTTACTACTGTTCTTGGAATCAATCAAAAATAGCATTTTTCTTCATGAATCTTAATCCGTTTATATGTGGCATTTTGCTATTTTTACGGAACAAAATAAATAATGATGGCTAAAAGAGCAACTTCAGGCACGTCCGGCTCCGTGAAAACCGGGAGACTGATGTCCCTTGATGTATTCAGGGGCATGACAATCGCATTTATGATAATAGTCAACACTCCGGGAACATGGAGTCACGTTTTCGCGCCACTCAGGCATGCCAAATGGCATGGATGCACACCTACTGATCTTGTCTTTCCCTCTTTTCTGTTTATTGCAGGCGTCGCAATCTATTATTCTCTCAAAAAATACAACTTCGAGTTTTCCGGGCCCTCACTCTTTCGCATTCTGCGCAGAGTGGCACTGATTTTTGCTGCAGGTCTCTTCTTAAATATATTTCCTCATTTTGACCGTGACTACAGCACTCTGCGTATACTGGGTGTATTGCAGCGCATTGCCCTTGCATACGGTCTGGGTGCCATCATTGTTCTGCTTGTAAAACGAAACTATATCTGGATCGTAACGGCAATCATACTTCTCGGATACTGGGCTTTAATGTATTTCCTTGGAGGAAGCGATCCCTACAGCCTTGAAGGCAACCTGGCAACAAGGGTTGATGCCGCTATAATGGGTGCCAATCACCTCTACAAGGGATTCGGAGTACCATTTGACCCTGAAGGTCTTGTGAGTACAATTCCTGCAGTAGGTACTGTCCTTCTCGGGTTCATGGCAGGCAATCTCATCGGCAGTTTCGGCACATCATGGAAGACTGTCGGTTACCTGGCTGCCATCGGTGCAGCGCTTGTTGCCGCAGGTCTTGTGTGGGGACAGTTTTTCCCGATCAATAAACCGCTCTGGACGAGCTCTTATGTACTGTATGCAGGAGGGATCGGCATGATACTGCTGTCATTGCTCTTCATCATAATTGACATATGGGGACTCCGGGGCTGGACCGGTTTCTTTAATACATTCGGCACCAACCCGATGTTTACATATGTGCTCGCCGGAATTTGGACAAAGACAATGCTGGCAGTCAAAATAGGAGAGGTGACACTGTATAACTGGATATTCACCCATCTCTGCAGCCCGCTGTTTGCAGAACAGAAAATTGCGAGCCTCATGTTCGCCCTGATGCAGGTTTGTTTTATTTGGTTATTCGGCTACATTCTCTACCGCAGAAAAATAATCCTCAGGTTCTGAAATGGATATAAGAGCGACAGTTGAAACTGAGTACATAAAATGGAAAGGCAGGTCTCCTGAGTCAATGACACGGCTGCCCCAGTCCGGCTCGGACAGGGTATACTTCAGGCTTATTGACAGGGGAGACCATATTATCGGAGCCTATAACCCCAGCAGGGAGGAGAATGACGCTTTCGTCGGCTTCTCAAATCACTTCAGGTCAAAAGACCTGCCAGTGCCTGAGATTTATATTTATTATCCGGAACAGAAAGTCTATTTTCTTGAAGATCTGGGCGACATAAATCTTTTTACCTGGCTGGCACTGCGTTCCGAAAGTGAGAGATTCAACGATGAGACCGAATCCTTGTTCCTGACAATTGCTTCTGACCTTGTCAGGATTCAGACTGAAGGCATAAAAGGTCTCGACCTTACTCTCTGTTACCCGCATAAAAGCTTTGACAGGCAGAGCATCATCTGGGACATGAACTATTACAAGTACATGTTCCTGAAGCTCATCGCAGCACCATTTAACGAGATAAGACTGGAGCGTGATTTTGAGACACTTACACGCTTTCTTCTGGATGCCGGGCAGGATTATTTTCTCTTCCGCGACTTCCAGACCGCCAATATAATGATACGCGACGGCAAGCCGTGGTACATCGATTACCAGGGAGGGCGCTGCGGCGCTCCACAGTATGACATCGCCTCTCTTGTATATGATGCCAAGGCCTTTATTCCTGAGCACATCAGGAAAAGGACAATGGAACATCACCTAACACTCTTTTCGGAAACGACCGGAATATCAAAATCCCAGCTGGGAAAATTTTCCGGGGCATTTACCCTTATAAGGCTGATGCAGGCACTGGGGGCATTCGGTTTCCGGGGTCTCCATGAGAACAAGCCTACCTTCACAGAAAGCATTGTGCCGGCAGTCGAACTGATGAACCAGCTCTTCGAGAGCGGTGAGGTGAAGATCGATGTGCCTGAACTCAGGAGCGCTTCACGGGCTGTTCCGCTTCAGAGAAAATTCAGAGCCCTGTCTCAGTCGCAGGAGTTGATGAAGATAAGCGTATCCAGCTTTTCCTACCTGAAAGGCAAAGAGGTAAACTACGAAAATGGTGGCGGATTCGTCTTCGACTGCAGGGGCCTGAGAAATCCTGCCTCCATGCCCGAGTTCAGCGGCCTTACAGGAAGGGATCCCGAGCTTGCAGAGTTTTATGGTAATGATGACGAGGCTATTGCATTTGCAGGAGACTGTATGAGTATAATTCGCAACTCTCTTCCGCTTATGAGGCGCAAGGGGGTAACCGAGATATTTGTCTCATTCGGTTGTGTGGGCGGAATCCACCGCTCTGTATGGTGCGCCGCCAAAGTAGGCTCCATGCTCAGCGGAATGCCGGCGGTGACTGTTGAAGTAACCCATACTGTACTGAACCGCTTATGAAGGCAATGATTTTTGCAGCCGGGCTTGGCACCAGGCTCGGTGAAATAAGCCGTGAGAGGCCCAAAGCCCTTGTTGACATAAACGGAAAAACGGCACTTCGTATAGCTGTTGAGAAACTCACCGGATACGGATTTGATGATATACTTGTGAACCTTCACCACCATCCGGCACTGATGATGGAGGAGATTGAAAAGCTACACACCGATGGATTCAAAATCACAGTGTCTGACGAGAGCGAAGAACTTCTGGATACCGGCGGCGGACTCTATAAAGCACAGTCGTTTTTTACAGACGGACCGTTTGTATGCTATAATGTGGATATATTTACTGATCTTAATATCAAGGCTTTATATGATCAGCACATGGCTGCCGGAGCACTGGCAACACTCGCAGTCAGGCACCGCCCTGGTAACAGGTTTCTGCTCGTCGACCGTCACGCACGGGTACGCGGATGGTGCAACAAGGCGACAAAGGAGGAGATACTGACTGTTGACAGTCGCAAAGGATTGGAGGAGATAGCATTCTCAGGCATACAGGTGGTCTCTCCTGCAATTTTTGAAATGATGCCTGCCGGTATTTACTCAATGATCTCTCTGCTTCTGATGGTGGCAGGCAAAAATATTATCTCCTCATTATTGCATGACGAGGGCTACTGGTTTGACTGCGGGACGCCTCAGAATCTTGAGAAGATCAGGTCTTTTACCGGTACAGGCAACAGTTAATTCTTCCAGAATGACCTGGTGAAAATGGCCAGGAATGTAAACAGTTCAAGACGGCCAATAAGCATCAGTATTGTCATTATACCCGAGCGCCGTATCGTTATAAGTTGAATAATTTCCCATATTCCCGGAAGTACCAAGTCCCGGACCAACGTTTGACATGGCTGTTGCACTGGCTCCTGCAGCTTCATTCACGGGTAAGCCTGTAATTATGAGCAGCAAGGCACCAATCAGAAAAATTAATATGTAAATGAATATGAAGAGCATCATCATCATGTTAATGTTATCCGGTATGACCTTGCCGTTAAGCTTGATGGGGATCACCAGATTTGGATGTTGCATCCGCAGGAAGACACTCTTCATGTTCCGGAGCGCAATCATATGGCGCGCCATCTTGATACCGCCGGTTGTAGACCCGGTAGAGCCACCCGCAAACAAAAGGAGGAACATAAAGAACCATCCGATTGCAGGCCATTTCATATAGTCTGTTGTGGCAAAACCGGTGGTGGTGATCTGTGCAATTACCTGAAAAAATGAATGTCTGAAAGAGGTCGCGAAGTCCCTCTCAGTACGGAAAAATAATGTCAGTGTAATAAATACAACAGATGCGGTTACGAAAAAGATATAGAACCAGAGTTCCTCATTCTGTTTGATCCTTTTAAATTCTCTTTTAAGGAGGAAGAAATAGAGTATGAAGCTTGCCGCTGACATGAACATGAAGACGGCTACAACATACTGAAGGTATGGAGAGAAGTCGGCAAGACTTGTATTCCTGATTGAAAACCCACCGGTTGCCACAGTGCCAAAAGTAATACAGATGCTTTCGAAAAGCCCCAGACCACCGATCAGCAGAAATATTACTTCGGTAAGACTGATCCCGAGGTAGATTAAAAGAAATGTAATGGCCACCGACTTGGTCTTGGGAAGTATCTTCTGCTTTACTGAAGATTCAAGTGAGAAGAGGCTGTAACCGCCAACCTTAAGAGTCGGCAGAACTATTATAACAAGAAGTATGATTCCGATACCGCCGATCCAGTGCGTGAGACTTCTCCAGAAGAGTATGGATCTGGGGAGTATCTCCACATCAGCCAATATTGAGCTTCCGGTGGTTGTATATCCGCTTGCCGATTCGAACAGTGCGTGTACAAAACTGGGGATGGAACCGCTTAAAAGATAGGGCAGGGTCCCTGCCAGGCTAAGCATTATCCATGACAGGGTAACACTGAGATAGCCCTCGCGGGTGGTTACCTTTTCCTCAATAGGTGCCCGCATAAGAAAATAGAACAACATGCCGGGGATAATTGTGATAAGGAAAGAGGCAAGGAACGGTCGCAGGGGTTCATTGTGAATTAAGGCAACCGGGATACATAAAAGGTAGGTAAATGATACAATTATAAGAATCAGGCTTAATATCTTAAGAAGGGACTTGAAGTTTATATATCTCATATTAAGCCAGATATACAGTTGAAGATTCAGGCAGCAGCCTACATCCATTTCTTTCTTCGTATCAGAAGGGCGCCTATGGTGGCGATCAGTGCTGATCCGCCAAGGATGAACCAGAAGGCATATTTGTTTTCTTCAAATTTATTAGGCACGTTCATCCCGTAAAAGCTGGCAATCAATGTGGGGATCATGAGAATAATAGTAATGATTGTCAGCTGCTTCATCACTATGTTCAGGTTATTTGAAATGACCGAAGCAAATGCATCCATCATACCGCTTTGAATGTCGCTGTATATTTTTGCCATTTCAATTGCCTGCCTGTTCTCAATTGTGGCCTCGTCAAGCAGATCCTGCGAGAATTCATATTCGCGGATCCATTTTGAGGTCTTGAGTTTCAGCATCATCATTTCGTTGGACCGGAGTGAGGTGGTGAAATATACGAGGCATTTCTCCATCTTTAGCAACCTGTGCAGCTCCTTGTTGCGGGTCGATTTCTCCAGTTCCTGCTCAATCATTCCTGTCTGGTTGTTGATCTGCTTCAGGTACCGGTGATAAAACATTGTCGTGCGCAGGAAGAGATGAAGAATCAGGTCAATCTTCGTTTCAATTATTATGCCTTTCCCGCTGCGGCTGAAGAAGTCGTCAAGAACCTCGTTGTTCTTGTGGCAGATTATAACAAGACTGTCTTTCGCAAGGACAATCCCCAGAGGCACCGTTGTAAACGGAAATCCGTTTGACATGTTCTGGTACGGAATACGGTAGATCATAAGCAGCATGTCATCCTCGATCTCCATCCTTGATCTTTCATCGACGTCGAGAATATCGGCAAGGAAATCGTCCGGGACCTTGAGAGCGGTCTTTAATGTGCCAATCTCCGAAGGTGTAGGATCAGTAACATGAACAATGCAGCTTTTTTCGAAAGAATTTAACGGAAGGAGACCGTTGGGGATCATCTGCCAGTAAGTAATCATTATAATACCTCCTCTTTTTATTTTCCGCGGAGGTTGCTTTCGCAAGTTACCTCAGCAGAAGAATGAAATTAATACAGTTATCCGCGTGATAATCGTCCATACCAGACAATAATGTTGATTTGTCGCAAAAGTATAACTTTTATTCTTAAGAGTTCTGCCTGCCAAAAAAAATGTCGTAAAAAATTTACCTTTGCACATAAACCTTCAAATTCAGGTAATGGGAAAAGTTTTAGTTATTGGCGCCGGAGGCGTAGGAACAGTTGTAATTCACAAAATGGCAGGGATGCCTGAGGTCTTCAGCGGAATAATGCTTGCCAGCCGGACAAAGTCGAAATGTGACGATATTGCTTCCAGGATTGGGGGAGACAGGGTGCAGACCGCGCAGGTAAATGCAGATAATGTGCCTGAGCTCGTAAGGCTGATAAGATCCTATAAGCCTGACCTTGTTGTGAATGTGGCCCTGCCATACCAGGATCTCCATATTATGGATGCCTGCCTGGAAACAGGAGTGGCATATCTCGATACGGCCAACTACGAACCGCCTGAGGAGGCAAAATACGAATACAGCTGGCAATGGGCCTACCATGACCGCTTCCGTGAAGCAGGACTTACCGCTATCCTGGGCTGCGGATTTGATCCGGGAGTGACAAGCATATTTACAGCACACGCTGCAAAGCATCATTTTGACGAGATTCATTACCTCGATATTGTCGACTGCAATGCAGGCGATCACGGGAAACCGTTTGCCACAAACTTCAATCCTGAAATCAACATCCGGGAGGTGACCCAGAAGGGCAAATACTTCGAAAACGGAAAATGGATTTATACCGAACCGCATGAAATTCACAAACCCCTCAATTATCCTGACATCGGACCGAAAGAGTCATATCTGATCTATCACGAAGAACTTGAATCGCTTGTTAAGCACTTCCCCACACTGAAACGGGCACGTTTCTGGATGACATTCGGCCAGGAATATCTGACCCACCTCAGGGTAATACAGAATATAGGCATGGCTCGCATAGACCCTATAATCTATAACGGAGTTGAAATAGTCCCCATCCAGTTCCTGAAAGCGGTACTCCCAAATCCCGGTGACCTTGGAGAGAATTATACCGGATGGACCTCGATCGGATGCCGTATAAGAGGAATAAGCAAGGGGAGGGAACGCAGTTATTATATCTGGAATAACTGCAGCCACGAGGAGGCCTACCGCGAGACTGGTACGCAGGGGGTAAGCTATACAACGGGTGTGCCGGCCGCCATCGGGGCAATGATGTACATGAAAGGATTATGGAAGAACCCCGGAGTATGGAACGTTGAACAGTTTGACCCTGATCCTTTCATGACAGAACTTAACCGGATGGGTCTGCCGTGGCACGAGAAATTTGACATTGATCTCGAGCTCTGAAACAATGATTGATTATAAACTGGTACCTTCACCCGCGTATGTAATTGAAGAGGAGAGGCTTCGCAGCAATCTGGAACTGATCAGGGATGTTTCCTTGCAGTCAGGCGCTGAGATCATTCTGGCCTTCAAGGGATTTGCAATGTGGTCGGTTTTCCCGATTGTCAGAGAATATGTCTCAGGCGCAGCTGCAAGTTCAATACATGAAGCCAGGCTATGTTTTGAGGAGATGGGAGTACCGGCACATACATATTCCCCGGCCTACCGTAATGAGGAGTTTGGTAAAATCCTCCGCTACAGTTCACATGTGACATTTAACTCGCTGGCACAGTACAGCAAGTTCGCACCTGTAATCAGGAAGGAAGGATCTCATGTTTCAGCAGGCCTGAGAATAAACCCGGAATACTCTGAGATCGCCCACGGAATATACAATCCCTGCTCACCCGGCTCCCGGCTGGGAGTGACCGCTGAAGACCTGAAGAATGGCTTGCCGGAGGGGATTGAAGGACTTCATTTTCACGTACTGTTTGAATCGGACTCCTATACCCTTGAGAAGGTACTTGAAGTTGTCGAGGCAAAGTTCGGAAAGCTTCTGCCGCAGATAAAATGGCTTAACATGGGCGGCGGTCACCTGATGACACGCAAAGGTTACGACAGGGCACACCTGGTTTCGCTGTTGAAGAAGTTCAGGGAGAAGCATGACATTCACATAATCCTTGAGCCCGGCAGTGCTTTTGCCTGGGAAACGGGAGAACTTGTGTCTACTGTTGAGGATATAATTGTAAGAGACGGAATAAAAACGGCAATCCTTGATGTATCATTTACTGCACATATGCCTGACTGCCTCGAGATGCCATACAAACCGGTGATTTTAGGTGCTGTTGAACCTGAAAAGGGAAAACCTGTCTACCGTATGGGAGGTAACTCCTGCCTTTCGGGTGATGTGATGGGAGACTGGTCCTTCAACCGTGAACTTAAGCCGGGAGACAGGATCGTATTCTGGGATATGATCCATTATACAATGGTCAAGACAACCACTTTCAACGGAGTACCTCATCCGTCAATCGGCATATGGGGCCGCGACCAGAAATTCAGGCTGGTGAAGAAGTTTGGCTACAGCGATTACAAAGAAAGACTCTCCTGAGCCCGGGGCTCTTTACGGGCGGTTAATAGTGATGTCGGTGACCATGATTTTTGCAGCGGAGAAGACCGCGTGGGCTATCTCTTCCGCAACGTCAGCGGGATTCATGAACGCAGATACGTCCTTTCCCTTAGCTTCTGCCCAGAACGGTGTGTTCATGCCGCCGGGATAAACAGCGACAACCCTGCGGTTTGTGCCTTTCAGTTCAGCCTTCAGGGCTTCCGTAAAACCACGGGCACCCCATTTTGCAGCACAGTACACTGTCTCAGTCGACCGGCCGACAAGGGCAGAGGTAGACATTACATTGACAACGGTCAGGGGACTGTCTGCAGGCGTGATGCTCAGAATTGCCGATGTAAGCAGGATCATTCCGGTCAGGTTCGATCCGAGGATCTCCTCCACACGCGGCGATCTGTTGCCTGCCGCGCTGCCAAATGACCCTGTCCCTGCATTGTTGAACAGATATTCAACTGAAAAGTCGTTTTCCTTAATGAAGCCGGCCAAATTATCAACCTCTTCCTGGTTGCTGATGTCACAGGGGAATGGGATGATTGTTCCTGTACCCTTCCTTTCAGAAAGTGCGGCGGCTGTATCTATCAGTTTGGCCTCATCCCTTCCGGTGATGATGACGTTTTTATCTCTGCGGAGTGCCTCCCCGGCCAGCGCCATCCCCAGGCCGCTTCCGCCGCCGGAGATAACTGTAAAACGGTTGTTCTCTGTCTTCTTTGCCATAAACCCCTGTTTGCTGGTGGCAGGCGATCACTTATCGTGAAAAGAAAATCATGAAACTCACCTGTTGTCATTGCCAGATCAGGCCTGATCCTGTGAGTCTCATGATTCCTTATCAACAGTCCAATGTGGTGAAGTACGGGATGAGCCTGTACTTCGGCCACATGGACAATCTTCTCCG
Source organism: uncultured Bacteroidales bacterium (assembly GCA_963736735.1). Taxonomy (GTDB): domain Bacteria; phylum Bacteroidota; class Bacteroidia; order Bacteroidales; family VadinHA17; genus SR-FBR-E99. The sequence continues at coordinate 89,714 of CAVTPX010000009.1, forward strand.
CTTGCTCTGTTATATTTTTTTAAGATTCTTGCTAGAATGCATATCCGATTGCGAGTGTAGCGCTCGGCATGATTCCGGTGATTGTTTCTGCGTCAGCACCACCACCAGTGGCAAAAGTGTACATCGGCCCGATACCCAGATCCAGGACAAAACCGCTGGGCCACGCCCACTGATAGCCTAATTCGGCTCCGAAGCCAATCGTGTTTGCACTTATTTCTTCATCTAAAACGTTTGTAAGGCTGCCAAAAGCAAAGGCTACCTGCGGGTTGATATAAAATCCGCCCGGCACCGCCTTTTTGGCATGCGTGAAATAATAACGGTAACCAAGCCCGAATCCGGCCAGGTTAACTTCTACACCAAGCAGTTTGTACATATACTGCCCTCTTACTAAAACAGATGATGTGGTACCCAATACTCTTTCATAGGTGACATTGAAATTTCCAAATGCCATTCCGAGAGGATTGGTTTTGACTACATTGCTCTGTGCACTTAAGCTTAATACCAGGGCAACAAAGGTCAGGGTAAGAAATAGTTTTTTCATGGTTATCTAATTAGTTTAGTAATAATTAATAACAACTGTAAAAATAAAACAAATATTATTGCAAAGAGTTTTCCTGTCAAACTTTAAATAAACAAATTCAACATCCCGGGCCGTACAATTGCTCCCTGTTACCATCCTATATGATCAGGTCACTGTCAATGGATAGCAAATTGCAGATTCTCATGCATTGATTACTCCTGATCCCAGCAGCTCCTCCCCGTCATACCAGGCTGCGAACTGGCCCGGAGTGATGCCCCGCTGCAGTTTGTCAAAGATTACATAATAACCCTCCTCACGGGCGAAAATACGCGCCCGCTGCAGCGGCTGCCGGTACCGTATCCTTACCTGATAATCACGGCATTCACCTGTTGTCATTGCCAGGTCAGGCCTGATCCAGTGAGTCTCGTTATTCTTTATGAAAAGCCCTTTGCGGTGCAGTCCGGGATGAGCCTGCCCTTCACCAACATAGACGATATTCTCTTTCACATCCGTTGCAATAACGAACAGCGGTTCTTTGAATCCCCCTATATTCAGGCCCTTGCGTTGTCCTACGGTATAAAAGTGAGCCCCTGAATGCTTGCCAATCGTGATCCCGTCACCCGGACCCGGATAGATGAGGTGCTGACATCTCAGTCAAAAGGGAAGTTGATGGAATCGGGATCAGGCAGTCCTGTTTCCCAGTTCACGAAATTATAATTGTCACTGACATTTATGACCCTGCCGGTCCGGGCTTCGAGCTTTTGCTGAAGAAAGACGGGCAGATCGACCTTCCCGACGAAGCATATGCCCTGTGAGTCTTTGCGCTCTGCCGTCGCCAGCCCCAGATCAGCCGCTATCTTCCTGACCTCTGGTTTTGTAAGAGATCCTATGGGAAACAGCACGTTTTTAAGCTGTTCCTGGCTCACCTGGCAGAGAAAATAACTCTGGTCCTTATTGTGGTCCAATCCGGCAAGCAAACGTGAGACAGGCCTGCCTTCAATTTCAGTGACCTCCTTCCGGCAGTAATGCCCTGTGGCAGTATAGTCTGCACCGTACTTCAGCGCTTCGCGGACAAAAGAATCAAATTTTATTTCACGGTTGCAGAGCACATCAGGATTGGGAGTACGTCCGAGGGCGTACTCATCAAACATGTAATCGACCACCCTGGCCCTGTATTCGACACTGAGGTCAACAGTCCGAAGCTTGATGCCAAGACGTTTCGCAACCATTTCGGCAAAAGTAATATCCTCGTCAAACGGACAGTCTCCCTTAAGCAAACCCCTGTGATCATGCCAGTTGACCATGAAGAGTCCTTCCACCTCATAGCCCTGCTGCTTCAGGATATATGCTGCCACGCTGGAATCAACCCCGCCCGAGAGCCCTACTACCGCCTTCTTTTTCACGCGCCAAAGGTAGCTGTTTATCTTTATATGTTGAAAACTCAATACCCCGCCCTGACTTCAGTACGCTTATAAAGGCTATATTTAGCAAAATGAATAGACAGGCTAAGTTATTCAGATACAGCGCTTCGGCCGGGTCAGGTAAGACTCATGCACTGACAGGATTCTACCTTTCAAGGGTATTGTATGATCCATCGGCCTACCGCAGAATACTTGCCGTTACTTTTACAAATTCGGCCGCTGCGGAGATGAAGAGCCGCATCCTTTCAAGGCTCGACAAACTCTGTTCGGAGAAGGGTATACATGAAGAACAGGATTTCATCGAATATCTGTGTGAGAATTTTCCTGAACTCTATCCTGACGGGACATCGGCTGAAAAAATTGTTAGCAAAAATGCTCCTGTCGCCCTTCGGAACATACTCCGCGATTACTCGCGGTTTACAGTCGGAACCATAGATTCCTTCTTCCAGAGGATTATCAGGGCATTTGCCCGCGAGATAGATATACCTGCCGGTTATGAGATAGAACTGGAGCACGAGATTCTCCTTGGAAATGCTGTAGATGAGATACTTTACCAGGTCTCCTCGGACACCAGACTCAAATCCTGGATCTCTTCCTACGTGGCATCGCGCCTTGACGACAACCGGAACTGGGATATCAGGCGTGAGATAACGGAGGTGGCAGGGCTGATTTTTGGCGAGAAGTTCAGACAACTCAGTAACGATGACCGCAATAAACTCGGTGACTATGAGGTGCTTGAGCAGTATGCTTCTAAAATATTCAGCATTAAGAACGGGTTCGAATCAGAACTTAAGGCTCTGGCAACAGAGGGAGTCAGGATCTATGAAAGTAGCGGTCTGACTGTTGATGACTTCTCTTACAGGGAAAAGGGTGGTATTGGTGCTGTACTGTTGAAAATGAGAGGTGGAAATACAGACATCCCGGGTAAGATATGGAGCAGAGCCGTGGAAGATTCCGGGTTCCTGCCTAAAAAGTCTCCGGCTCCGGTTGTCGCGGCACTTGATGCCGCACTGGCAGCGGGTTTGCTCACAGTAATGAAACAGATAGACAGTCACTTTGAAAAGGGTCACCGACTATATGTCTCAGCCCTGGTACAGCAAAGGACAATCCACGTAATGGGCATTCTCGGTGCAATCTCTGAAAAAGTCAGGACACTTGCACACGACGAAAACCTGTTTCTGCTGTCTGATTCTGGTGAGCTGATCAATAAACTCATTGCCGATGATGATGCACCCTTCATATATGAGAAGATTGGCACAGCTTATGACCATTTTATAATCGATGAATTTCAGGATACCTCACAGATTCAGTGGCAGAATTTCATGCCTCTGATAAATGAGACTCTCTCCCGTGGCAAGGATAACCTTGTTGTGGGAGATGTGAAACAGTCGATATACAGGTGGAGAAACAGCGACTGGCGGATTCTCCATTCACGTGTTACAGAGGCGTTTGGCGATGAAACCGTCACGACTATGCCACTGAATGTAAACTTCCGCAGCCGGGCAAATATAATAGCATTTAACAACCATATCTTCAGACCTCAGGGTATTCCGGCACTGGCTGATTCAAGACTTGTAAATGAAAACCTGAGTCTCAGCTCTGTCTACACAGGCTCAGAACAGACAGGTACCGACAAGAGACCCGGTGGGCTCGTGAAGGTGACCCTGTACCCAAGGAACGGCGAGGAATCGTGGAAGGATAGCATTCTCAGGCAGATCCCTGAACTGTTGGAACAACTTCAGGATGCAGGTTACAGTGCCAGGGACATTATGTTCCTTTGCAGGACGAATGAGGAGGGCAAGAGCATCATAAACTCAATCCTTGAGCACAGCGCGGGATGCAGCGCCGAAAAACTCACAAGGTATAATTTTGAGGTTACCTCCGGTGAATCACTCTACCTCGAAAGAAATCCTGCCGTCAGCCTGCTTCTTTCGTGCCTCCGGTTCATGGTTGATCCGGGAAGCAGGGTAAACAAAAGCCTGATGGTAAGGTCCTTTGCTCTGGCCACTGGAGCTGACGAAACAACCGTCTATTCTGCCGATGCCGGCACAGAGATCCCTGACGGTATTCTTCCTGACGGATGGGAGGAGAGCCTGAATGAAATACGTAACTCGTCACTGTTCACTGCCTCAGAAAAGATGATCCGGTTTTTCGGTCTGGGCAATGCCAAAGGCGACGGCAAGGGGAGGGAGAATGTTGCCTTTATCAACTCCTTTCAGGATGTTGTGCTCTGGTATTCATCGCGTTACAGCTCTGACATTTCATCTTTTGTAACATGGTGGGAGACCGAAGGTTACAAGAAGACAGTTGCCCAGTCAGACAGGCAGGAGGCGATCAGGGTAATGACTATCCATAAGGCCAAAGGGTTACAGAGCAGGGTTGTGATAATACCATTTGCCTCATGGGAATTCTCCCGGCACGGATTTAAAAAACCACTGCTGTGGGTAAGAAACGTCCCGGAACAATTCGCACCGATGCCTGTAGTGCTGCCTGAACTAACAGCACAGCTCGGGAATACGTACTTTGCTGAGGAGGCAGCCCTGGAAAAGGCTTCGGAATGGCTTGACGGCATCAATATGCTTTACGTTGCATTCACCAGGCCTGTCGATGCCCTTTATATTATGGCTCCGGAAGACAGGAAGGGCGGCAATATAAACGCCAATACTGAAAGCCTCCTTATAAATGCGATAGGCGATGGAATAGGGGATGCCCGATGGACAGAGTCCGGAAACCTGCGCTGCCTGACGCTGGGGGAGCTTCCTCTGCCTCAAAGGATTCAGGAAAAGGGGGTGATCACGATGGACCGTTACCCTGTTTCAGAGCGTCGTGGCACTATGCGGCTGAGGACGGGCGGCGCCCTCCCTCTCGATGAGATAAAGCTTGATGAGCCCGGCGGAAGAGCCTACGGAATCATGATGCATGAACTGCTGAGCAGGGTGAAAACCCTTGATGACATACCCAAAGCAGTTGGTCATGTGTGCGACAGGGGACTGATAAACAACGCCCAGCGCGATCCGCTGACTGACAAGGTGAGACTCCTCCTGACATCTCCGAAGGTGAGGGAGTGGTTTGACGGCTCTTCCGCCGTGCGCACCGAAGCCACAATCATATTACCCTCGGGCGCCGCCCGCCGCCCTGACAGGGTTATGATCCGTGACAGTAAATTGTACGTCCTGGATTTTAAATTCGGGGAACCGTCAGATGAACACGTGAACCAGGCATCCGGATACCGCCGTTTGCTGGAGGAAATGGGGTACAAAGAGGTGAAGGCCTGGCTATGGTATGTCGAAAAGGATTTGTTAAAGGAAGCATGAACGAAGCAGAAATAAGCATGAACGAACCGGAAACATATCCCTGGGGAAGCACACGCAGGTTCAATGCCTACACGGCCTGGTTTACTTCGATAGCCGGTAAGAGAGTGCAGAAAGTGAGCCTCGATGCCGGTTTTACATGTCCGAACCGTGACGGTTCGAAGGGTACCGGAGGATGTACATACTGCAGTAATGACGCATTCAGCCCGGCCTATTGCACCCCTGACAAAAGTGTGACGCAGCAGCTTGACCAGGGCATAGCCTTCCACCGTCGCAGGTACCGCCGGGCAGACACCTACCTGGCTTATTTCCAGGCATATTCAAATACTTATGCGGGTATTGACAGGCTGAAGAGCCTGTACTCGGAAGCACTTGCTCATCCTGCAGTTGTCGGACTGGTGATAGGCACCAGGCCTGACTGCGTAAATGACGAACTCCTCGATTACCTGGCGGAGATGCGTCAGGAACATATAATAATTGTAGAGTATGGCATAGAATCCGTTTATGATGAGACCCTGAGACGAATAAACCGTGGTCACGATTTTGCAGCCTCCGCAAAGGCAGTCAGAGAAACGGCATCCCGCGGCATCCCGACGGGTGGCCACCTCATTTTCGGTCTTCCGGGAGAGAGCAGGGAACAGATAACAGCCAGCGCTCAGTTAATTTCGGAACTGCCGCTCAATTCACTTAAAATGCATCAGCTCCAACTGATAAAGGGTACAGCCCTGGCAGCCGAATATGCTGAACATCCGGGCCATTTCGACCTCTTTACACTTGAAGAATACATTGACCTCGCCGTGTCATTTGTTGAACGACTTGACCCTTCAATTATGATAGAACGCATAAGCGGCGAAGCTCCGCCCAGGATGCTGGCTGACCCACGCAACTGGCACCTGCGCAGCAACGAGATCTTCGCGCTTTTCGAGAAACGGCTGGAAACCCTCGGCACCTGGCAGGGAAGACTTTATAAAACTAAATAGATACGACGGTGGATTTCCTTGAGAAAGTGGCGAAGAAGCTCTATGATGAACATCACGGAGATATGGAGAACCAGATAGTGGTACTGCCCAGCCGTCGTGCCGGACTCTATCTCTCACGATGCCTGGGGAGACTCAGCAGCAATCCGCAGTGGGCTCCGCAAATGGTCACTGTCACCGAACTGTTCCAGTCGTTCACAACGGTTAAGCCCGCCGGTACTGAGATACTTATTTTCGAACTTTACCGCATCTATGCCGCATCTGTTCCGGAGCCAATGGCGTTTGACGACTTCTGGTCGTGGGGAGAGGTGATAATTTCTGACTTCAATGATATAGACCTTTACATGGCTGATGCTGAAAAGCTATACAGCAACATTTCGGATCTGAAAGAAATAGATGACAAATTCGGAGATCTGACAGAAGAACAGGTTGAAATAATAAGGAAATTCTGGATCTCCTTTAATCCCGGGTCATCGGGGAGCGAGGCCAGGAACAGGTTCAGGGCAGTCTGGATGATGCTGGGACCACTCTACAGGGGATTCAGGGATGCTCTTGTCAGCAGGGGATATGCAGGCGATGGCATGCTGTGCCGCAGTGTAGCCTCCGCGGCAGATAACGAACACTCTGACAGTGCCAGCCGGGTTCACATGGCATATTGCCGGCCTGAATGCACTGAACGAGTGTGAAAAAAGACTGTTTAAATACCTGAAAGGAAAAAATCAGGCACGTTTCTACTGGGATGATGACCACCGTTTCATGGATGACGCTGACCACATGGCTTCAGTCTTTATACGTGAAAACATTAGTCTTTTTGGAAATGACCTCGGGAGCCGTGCAAACCGAAATTATAAAAAGGATATCGGCAGATGGGTAATTACAGACACTCCTTCTGATACGGCGCAGGCCAAAATGCTGCCGGATATTCTCAGAGAGGCGGGGATAAATGAAAATGATGATCTGACTGAAACTGCTGTCATCCTTGCCGATGAAAAACTTCTGATACCCGTACTTACCTCACTGCCTTCAGAAATCGGAGACGTAAATGTGACAATGGGTCATCCGTTCCGGTTTACTCCGCTCTATTCGTTTGTAAGGCAGTTGTTTATCCTTTCACGGTCTGCCCGGAGAAGCGGGCAGAAAACATCATTCAGGACTGAAGATATTCTCTCCGTGCTCAGGCACCAGTACTTCAGGCTGCTCTCCGGCGGGAAGGAGGAAAAAGTCATTTCTGAAATGATTGAAGGCAACATGATCAGGGTTGATACTGATTTTCTGGCAAACAGACTTGGCAATGCAGAACTGTTTCTGATCCCCGGGGGCGGAGCTGACTTCCCCGCTTACCTTACCGGTATTCTCAGCCGGCTGGAGTCCGGAACATACAGTGCACTGGCACCAAAGCATGAGATGAGCATCGACCGCGAATATATCAGGATGGCTCTTGCAGAGACCCGTAAACTGGAGAACCTGATCGGGGACTACTTTCTTGAAATGAAGACAGAGACCTGTATAAGGCTGATTGACAGGGTTTTTAGACGACTCATTGTGCCATTTTCAGGTGAGCCCTTAAAAGGACTCCAGGTGATGGGGGTACTCGAGACCAGGGCACTCGAGTTCCGGAAGGTTATCTTCCTTTCAATGAATGAAGGTATTTTCCCTCACCAGAGTTATGACAACACCTTCATTCCATACAATATCCGGAGGGCATTCGGTCTGCCCACAATAAACGAGCATGAGTCAATATATTCATACCACTTCTTCAGGCTGCTCAGAAAGCCTGAGCGGGGATGGTTTCTTTACAATTCCACTGCACAGGGATTGAATTCCGGCGAGATGAGCCGGTACCTGATACAGATGAAATATGAACGAGGCATACGGTCCGGAGTTCAGGACTATGCATATCACTGTCGGCCGCAGCCGGATAATTCCTGAGACCCTTGAAAGGGAAGCCGGTCATATGAAGTCGCTGATTGAGAGGTACGAAGTGAGCGGGGGCAGTGACAGGATTTTCTCTCCCAGCGCCGTAAATACCTGGCTGAACTGCCGCATGAAGTTTTACTACAAATATGTATGCGGTATTCCCGAAGAGGAGAAACTGGAGATTGACATTGATCAGCGGCGTTTCGGAAACATCCTCCACGATGTGATGAAGAGACTTTACGAACCACTTGTTGGTGACGCAAACCCGGCTGAAAAGCTGAGAATTATCGCTTCTGACTGAGACCTTATTCAGAAGACTGTCAGAAAAGCTGCATCAGTGGAGATGAAATGGTCAGAAGAGACGATACTGGAGGGCAAGGGAGTCATAATTCTGGATGTTCTGGAACGATATGTCAGGGATGTCATTCGATTCGACATGAAGAGTGAAAACCTGACTATCAGCCACCTTGAGAACCGGTTTGCACGAATGCTCGATGTCAGTACAACTTCAGGAAATGTCAGAATACAGCTTGGTGGGGTCATTGACCGGGTTGATATCTCAGATGGTGTCATGCGGGTGGTCGATTATAAGACCGGCACGCCTAAAATTGAATCAGTCCAGGTCGATGACCTGTTCGATGAGACCCGCGAAAAAAGAAGTGATGCAGTGCTTCAGACATTGCTCTATTGCAGCGTGCTTTCCGACTCTTACAGGGAAGTTGTTATCAATCCGGCAATATTCTGGGTCCAGCAGATCTCCTCACCGGATTTTAATCCTTCGTCGTATCTGACTGAATTTGGAACGAAAGTACCTGATCTGAAAACCTGGAAGGAGGTTATGGAACGCTTCGACTCAGGTTTGTCTGCTACCCTCGCAAAAATATTTTCCCCTGATGAACCGTTTAAAATGACTGAATTCAACAGGCGTTGCACCTATTGCCCCTTTATCAGGCTGTGTCGCCGGTGAGATTAGTCCTCCATGTCGGACTGCAGTGCAGCCATGCGTATTGCAGTGACTGCAGCCTCGTCGCCCTTGTTCCCGTGAATCCCGCCGGCTCTTTCAAGAGCCTGTTCGCGGGTCAGGGTGGTAAGCACGCCGAAGATGAACGGGATATTGTAATCGAGGTTAAGCTGTGTAATGCCCTGGGTGACTCCCTGGCATATATATGTAAAGTGCGGTGTTTCTCCCTGTATGACGCAACCGAGACAGATCACTCCGTCAAGATCATCATATTCTGCAAGCCATTGTCCGCCAAGGGTCAGTTCGAAGGTGCCGGGAACATGTTTGACGACGATGTTTTCAGCAGCCACTCCGTGCAGGCTCAGTGTCTTTATTGCTCCGGACAAAAGCGCTCCGGTGATCTCATTGTTCCAGTCTGAAACCACTATTCCGAATCTCATCTCCGAGGCATTGGGAACGGCCTTCGGATCATAGGCTGAAAGATCCCGGGTTGCCATAAAAATTTATGCTAATTGATGTGCAGCTTAACCCTTGCAATGTACTTGTCAATTGACCTGCCCTCATTGCTTTCAGGATACTTGTCCTGGATCATTTCGTAGACCTTCAGGGCTTCTTCGAATTTCTCCGCTGTTTCATAGAGTTCCCCTGCTTTCATCAGATAAATAGGGGAGTGAAATGCATTTCCTGCCATTTCAGCTGCTTCAAGATAGAGTTTAATTCCCTTTTCGCTGTCACCCAGTTCAACATTGGCATCTCCGATTAGAGCCTTTGCCTGCGGTGCAAGTATTTCGTCCTTGAGTGAATATTTTTCAAGATAGTCTATTGCCTGTTGAAAATCGCCAAGATGAATAAAGCAGGCTCCTGAGTAGAAGTTCGCAAGTTTTCCTGATTTGGTGATTTTGTATTCTTTCGCTATGTCAATGAATCCCAGGTCGTTGCCGTTACCATAAAGCGCAAGCTTGAGGGAATCCTGTGCAAAATACTGTTCTGCCATGAACATCTGGCTCTGGGCTTCCTTATCCTGTTTGTTCATATAGAGTTTCGCAAGCCAGAAGATACCGACAAGTACTACAATGGCAATCAGCCCGTAGAGCATGGGCCTGTAGTTTTCTTCAAGAAATTTTTCTGTTTGTGTCAGTGTCTGTTCAACGTTCTCGATACCTTTGGTGGTCTCTGTTTTCTTAGTCATATCAGTATTATACTATTACAGGTCAAAAAAATAACTTCGCAAAAGTAGTATTTCCCTGCTTATTTTAAAACAATTGATTAAAAAAATGCACTGCTGCTGCAGGTTGTCGTATCAGGGTGCCCTGACCGGTGTTTTTATAATTGCCGTCGCCGTAACTTTTCTTAACTTTGTGCACTTATCCGCTGAAGAGTCGGCCAATGCACCTCACCCGAATAGAGCTTACAAATTTCAAGAATTACGAAGAAGTATCACTGGACTTTTCTCCCCGGTTCAACTGTTTTGTTGGCAATAACGGAGTGGGGAAGACAAATATCCTTGATGCTGTTCATTATCTTTCACTTACAAAGAGCTTCTTCAATAATTCGGACACCCTGAGCATCAGGCACGGTGAAGATTTTTTTATTCTCAGGGGTGAGTTTGAGAAGGACGGGTCGGAGGATGAGCTCTTCTGTGCTTTTCAGAAGCAGAAGCCCAAGGTCTTCAAGAGAAACGGGAAAGAGTACTCAAAACTGTCGGATCATGTGGGCAGATACCCGGTTGTAATGGTGTCACCGGCAGACAGTACACTTATTACTGAGGGAAGTGAAGAACGCCGCCGTTTCCTCAACATGATTATCAGCCAGTATGACCCTGTCTACCTCGATGCCCAGATGAGGTACAACAAGGCTCTCCTGCAGCGAAATAAAGTCCTGAGGGAGGGCGGTTATGACTCTGATGGTCTGCTGGATCTGTATGACGAACAGATGATAACAGCTTCCGAAATAATATATGAGGCCCGGAGAAGCCTTACAGAAAACATGCTGCCGCTTTTCTCATCATATTACGAAAGAATATCCCGCAGTGCCGAGGAGGTGAACATAAGATACAAGTCGCATCTCGGATCGTCAGACTACGGGGTGCAGCTTGCCGCCTCCAGGGACCGCGACCGTAATCTCCAGTTCACCGGTCTCGGTGTTCACCGTGATGACCTGGTCTTTGAAATAAACGGCCATTCCGCAAGAACAACCGCCTCACAGGGACAGCAGAAGTCGTTCGTCGTGGCCCTGAAGCTCGCAAAATTCGCTTATATAAGCCGTATGAACGGATTTTATCCGGCCCTCTTGCTCGATGATATTTTCGACAAGTTTGACGAGACAAGGGTTGAGGAGATAATAAGACTCGTCGGATCCGGTGGTTTCGGTCAGGTATTTGTCACAGATACTCAGCAGGACCGCATTCACCGCATTCTTGACAATACCGGTGTCGATTTCCGGCTTTACAGAATAGGCCGCAAAGGCATTGAGGAAGAGATAAGAAACGGTAAGAAGTAAAATTGTATGCGCCGCAACAAGACCCTCACTCTCAGAGAAGTACTTACCGACCTGATCGCCGAGTACCGCATCGGGCCAAAGCTCAGGGAGGCTTCTGTAATAAACCTCTGGAGCGAAGTGACTGGGAAAGCAATCTCCTCACGGACATCAAAAATCTATATCCGTGACGGAGTCCTGCATGTTTACCTTACCTCATCGGTCGTAAAAAATGAACTGATGATGCTGCGCGAAGCCCTTCGCCAGAGACTTAACAAGGATGCCGGTGAGGAAGTTGTCAGGGAAATCGTTATCCACTGACCCCTGAAAGGTCAGCTGACAGTGTAATTGTAACCCCTTATCGAGATGTTCCTGCTGTACCCTTTGACAGTTTCAAAGGGAAAATCCGTTCCGGCAAAATTAAGAATGACTGTGTCACCGTTTAATTTAATGTCAATCTGACCATCAGGATTATTATGAAGGAGTGCGTCAGCCATCAGAAAAGCCTTTTCCACTCCGTCACCCCGGCGGAAGTTCCAGACCTCGTCAGGTTGTGAAAGACGCCCTCCGTCATAAACAGATTTATTCTTCAGGACAGAAATAATATTGTAGATCTCTTCAGGTCTTTTCCCTTGAATAAATGAATGGCACACCGGGTTACGCTCCATGGCTGCCTTGATAAAGGGCTTCCAGTCAGTAATTTCCATATCACGGTATGCATACAGCGAGAGTAAGGCCATTTCGGAAGTTCCTGAGGCAGCCTTTACTTTCCTGATAATATCTTCACGTGAGTCAGAAACATCTATTACCGGATAATCTTCCTTTCCGTATACTTTCTCACCTGAAGGAAGCTGAGGTACGGTGACTGTAAACGCCTTAATGTCACGGAACATCCTGTGCACACAGTCCACATGCTCAGTCCTGTAACGGCTGAAGAATCCCTGTTCAATTGTATCCAGGTCTGAGGCGGACTGAAGCTTCAGAAATTCCTCAACCTCATTCAGGATTATCTTTCCGTTTACCGGCTCCAGGGAAAATTCTTCACCGTCAACTTCAAACAGAAGCTTTTCACGGGTCTCGGCATTCACGCTGAATTTGGAACTGTGCTCATATTCAAAGAGTTTCTCGAGCGTAATGTAATTGGGAACGCCGGCATTCAGGTACCTGTACTGAAAGAGACACTTGTACTCCGATTTGAATCTCAGAAAATTTATGAAGACTGTCGGTGTAAGCTGGGTTGTCACGAAATCTGACAGTTTCTGCCTGAATTTGTCATAGACCTCCCTGTCAATTGTGGCTCTTTCAAAAGCAGTATGAATATATCCGGTGATGTGTGAAACGATTGTGACTTTTTCATTCTCAAGGGCCCTTCTGGCCTTTTCTGACAGTGATGTGCCGTTGAACCACATATTGCGGGTCATTATACGGCGGTTGTTTGTTATCAGGCCATCCTTTTCATCGATGAAGTTCTGGGAGTGCAGCGGGGTGGCCAGCAGGTAGATCTTATCAAGCGGGATGCCTCCCACAACGAACATTGCGGCGGCATAGAGGGCTGCCAGGCTCACACATTCTCCGGCTCCGGTTGAGAAATGCTCCTTGTGCCGGAATGCGGTCATCGCTTCAATTGTTTCAGTCTTCCAGTAGGGAATGACCGAGGTATTATATTTATCGAGCCCGAAATGCTTCCTTATATCAATGCTGAAGTAATATTTGTCGCCCTCGTAACCGAAGAGGGCATTTGAATGTTTCAAAAGCTCCGTATCAAAGAAGTCGCTGAACCGGCCAATCTCTTTCTCCTTTTCAGTGAGGCCCCAGGTCTCAAGGTCAAGATTGAAGACATAATTATCAATTATATACTGTTTGATCCGGTTCGACCTGCTGACAAAGTTCTTCTTCCTGATATCCCTGAACCAGGGATCATCGAGCCACTTCCATAATATCGGCGACATGATATCTGCAATTACAAGCGGGTAGAAAAGATCAGGGAATATGAAGATCTCCATGTCGGAGAGGGTATATGCAGATGAGTATTTTTCCAGGGTTTTCTTATCGGAAAAATCAGGTTTTAAAGGCATTGTCATCAGAAATCTTTTAGACTTAACAGAAACAGGGCACTATTGTTTTCCGGCCGGAGAAAAAAATCAGAACACCTCAATTGAGGAGAAGAAAAAATTTGCCTCTCTTGATGCGTTCTCCTTTGAATCCGAGCCGTGCACGGCATTCATCTGCACACTTACTGCAAATTCCGCCCTGATTGTACCTTTTTCGGCTTTCGCCGGATCAGTGTTGCCGATAAGCTTTCTGAACTGCTCAACGGCATTGTCATGTTTCAGCACCATTACTACTACAGGTCCTGAGGTCATGAATTCAACAAGACCCTCATAGAAGCTTCTTTCACGGTGAACTGCATAGAACTCCTCAGCCTGGAATCGCGTGAGACGTATCATCTTGATGGCTGCTATCTCGAATCCTGATTCATTTATCATTGAAAGGATGGGGCCTATCTTCCCGGTTCTTACGGCATTGGGCTTGATGATTGAGAAGGTGTAATCTACAAACATGATACTTATGCTTTATGGTTTCAATGGCTTGATTTTTGTAACCCTGGTTTTTTAATTAACTTTGTCGCCCCTACAAAACTGCAAATTGACAGATATCGGTAAATATACAAAAGAATTGAAAAGGCTCATCTCAGGAGCTAATCATATTCTGCTAATCTGCCACATTAACCCGGACGGTGATGCGGCAGGAGCAATGCTGGCTATCAGGCGATGGATCATTTCAACAGGCAAGACTGCGGAGATGATTTCGCCCAACTCACTGCAGAAATTCCTGATGTGGATGCGCGATGCAGACAAGATCGTTGACTTTCATCATAACATCGAGGCAGGTTCGGCACTGATCCGCGAGGCTGACCTGATAATCATGGTCGATTTCAACTCGCCTTCCCGTCTTGGAAAAGCCGAGGAACTTGTACTGTCGTCAAAAGCATTCAAGGTGATGATTGATCATCATCCTGATCCGGGAAACATTGCAGATCTCGTGATTTCTGACACAGGCAGAAGCTCAACATCAGAGCTCGTCTATGCGCTTGTCAACGGGATGGAAGAAGGAGAGTTTTCCGATCACGACTTTATCGAGGCGGTTTATGTCGGGATAATTACGGATACAGGTAATTTTGAACACGGACTCTACAGCGGTGACACGATGCGAACCGTGGGCCACCTGCTCGATAAGGGAGTCGATAAGGAAAAGATACTGAATCATATATTCAGTAATTTCTCGGCAGACCGGATGAGACTCAAGGGATATGCACTCCATTCCAGAACGGTAGTCCATCAGGATCTTCACACAGCTTATATCTGGCTGACCAAGGAAGACCTTGAATCGTTCAACCATGTCAAGGGCGATACCGAGGGTTTTGCCAACCTTCTGCTTGCAATCAACGGGATTGTGTTGTCAATTCTCTTTGTCGAACGCAGCGGATTTGTAAAGATGTCTCTTAGATCAAAGGGCAGCTTTAATGCCAATGTTCTGTCACGCAAATGCTTCAACGGCGGCGGACACCGTAATGCGGCAGGAGGAGAGATGAAGGGTACGATACAGGACGTACTGAATCATTTTGAAAAGGTACTCCCGACATTTAAACCAGAGCTTGATGCTGCTGCTCTTGATATGTCAAGATGAAAAGACTCATTCCATTGTTTTTTACCGTCTGTGATCTCGCTTTCCGGCTGCCTCAGCAGACCTGACAGTAAAAGCACAGACTCACGAAACAATGACAGAGACCTGATTGAATACAACAGATCACTGCTTGTAAAAGACCGCGCCCTGATAACAGAATTTGCCGAAAAGGAAAAGCTCCCTGTAAAAGAAACTCCTACAGGTCTATGGTTCCTTGAAATGAAGAGCGGTGAAGGTCCTGAGGTCGAACTGGGCGAAAATGTGAAATTTGATTTTGAGTGCAGTCTCCTCGACGGAACACTGTGTTACAGGGGCACATCCTCACTGAAGGTAGGCTACGCTGATGCAGCAAGCGGAGTGACCGAGGGCCTGCAGATGATGAACACCGGCAGTGAGTTCATGTTCATCATTCCGCCTTACCTCGCCTACGGTCATACCGGCGACGGAAACAAGATTCCGGGCAGGTCAATTCTGATATACAAAATAAGGATAAGAGAGATAATTTAATTTTGGAACAATATTTGCGGGATATCCCAAACAATAATCTGACAATGAAAAGAAAATCTATACAATTAGTCGCCGTTGCTGTGCTTTTAGCCGCAGTTGCATGTAATCCTGCAAAGAAATACGAGGAGGAAGAAAGAAGCCAGATCGAAGGTTTTATCGCTTCTCACAGTATCACTGTTGAACCTGATGCAAATGGGCTTTATTATATCGAATTGATTTCCGGAACAGGCGAAAAGATTGCTGAAGGAGACTCATTGGGTGTATATTATATAGGAAAATTCCTTGACGGAACCGAATTTGACGGCAACCTTGAAGAAGACACTCCTTTCAGGTTCAGACTCGGGTCAGTTGGCCTGATCGAAGGATGGAACATCGGTCTTCAGAATATGAAAGCCGGGACAAAAGCGCAACTGCTTATTCCGTCAAGTCTTGCCTACGGAACAATGGGGTACGGCTATTATGACTATTACGGCCGATATATAACAGTCATACCGGGTTACACTCCTTTGTTTTTCGAGATAGAAATTGTCGACCTCGTCAAGGACGGGAAAATAATAATTTTATCACCGGTAAGTGATACTTTTTCCAGTGCTGAGCGGTAAGCCGCCCAATCTTTTTCAATGAAATCATTCAACAGTTTTTCAGCTTCATCAAGGGCTGTCTCAGCATCATTCATACTCTTCTCTTCCTGCTGTGAAAGAGGCCCTGTCGCCATAATCAAGACCCTGTATCCGTTAATTTTCTGAAGCAATCCCTGCTGTCTTGAATATAAGCTTCAGGTCAACCTTTCCAATAGCTTCTTTGACAGTCTTTTGTGCTACTGAAACAGCCTCTGCGAATACAGGTTGTTTTGCTGATAAGATCGTCTGCCTTCGCAGCCTGGATCTTCATCTCCGAAAACTTTTCAAGCATTGAATTAAATGCTGTGATTTTTGATCCGAAAGCCTCTGCCCTCAACTGGTTCTTTTGTATTGCTGCGAAGTCCTGTGCCGGCAGTCTCGGGTCGGGTTTTACAGTTACAGATGTTTCTGCCATCTCTTCGCCGTTCTTCACGGTAACCCTGTAGGTTCCGGGTACGGCAATTCCACCCATGCTCCTGAAATATCTTGCACGGGGATTCTCATCCTGATTCTGCAAACCGGCCTGTGGAAGTGCATTTCTGTCAAATCTCCACATAAACCTGTTGAATCCTTTTACAGCAGCTGCCTCTGTTGTTTTCACCACTTTGCCCCCGTTATCCGTTATCGTGACACTCACTTTCACAGAATCATCCGGGGTGAAGAATGAGATCATGGCTCCTTGTTGACGGTTTTCGCCCCTGAACATTGCATCTCCGTAAAAATAGTATCCGGGAAGGTTTTTCGACGAAGCCATTATAGCCTCAGGCACCTCGAAAACTGCTATCTTTCTGTTGAGCAGCCTGCTTCCCTCTTTTGCCAGGGCCCGGAGGGGACGTATATCATCGAGTATCCAGAGAGCACGCCCGAAGGTGGCAATCACAAGATCATGCTCACGCGGCTGAATTGCCAGATCATATGTGGAGACTGTGGGATAACCGCTGGTCCACCTGTTCCATATCTCTCCACCGTCAAAACTAACATAAAGCCCGTATTCAGTACCGGCAAACATCAGAGCCGGCTCTACCGGATCCTGAACGAAACTGAGAACATATCCGCTGACATCCGTGTCATCAATAATCCTTTTCCAGCTCTTTCCGTAGTCGCCAGTCCTGAACAGATATGCCGAGTTGTCTCCCTGACGGTAGTCATTTGCCACTATAAAGGCTGTTGCAGGGTCAAACACAGATGCAGTGACCTGCGGAATCCAGCAACTACGGGGGAGACCCTTGATATTCTTTGATACATTATCCCAGGTTTTTCCACCGTCAGCAGTGACCTGAATATTGCCGTCATCGGTTCCGGCCCAGATCACTCCCTGTTTTACAGGGCTGGGGTCTATTGTTATAATTGTGCAGTGGTTTTCTGCACCGGTGGCATCAATTGTAATACCTCCACTTTTATCCTGCTTCTGCTTTTCCGGATCATTGGTGGAAAGATCCGGTGATATTTTTGTCCAGGTGTCACCCCTGTCATTGCTGCGATGCACATACTGGCTGCCAAAATATATGGTGCCGTTATCAAACGGATCCTGTGCGAGGGCTGAATTCCAGTTAAACCTCAGCTTCTCTTCACCTTCGGGTCCCGGTCTGATGCTTTTCGACCATCCGGTAAGTACATCATACCTCCTGATTGACCCCCCCTGCGACTGTGCATAACAGTACCTTGCATCTCCTGCATCAGGCATGGCATCAAAGCCGTCACCGCCCGAGAGAAAATCGAACATTTCGTTGATAATGGGACCGTTATACCAGGCATAGGCCGGACCACGCCACGATCCGTTGTCCTGTAGTCCTCCGTAAACATTGTAAGGTGTCTCATTGTCTGTCCTGATATGATAGAACTGCCCCAGCGGGAGATTTTCGATGTGACGCCATGTTTCACCGCGGTCATAACTTATGGCCATGCCGCCGTCATTTCCGTCGAGCATCCTGTCAGGATTGACCGGGTCTATCCACCATGCGTGGTGATCAAGGTGGACAGATCCGGTAATGCTTTCAGGAAATGTAAGTCCACCGTCTTCACTTACATTTACACCGGAGAATAGAGTATAGACCCTGTTCTCGTTTTTCGGATCGACATATATCTCTGCATAATAAAACGGCCTGTTTCCGATATTGTTTTCGCCCCTTTTCTGCCATGATTTACCACCGTCAGTCGACCTGTATATTGCGGTGGTTTTTGATTCCACGTACGCATATACATAATCAGGTCTTGACGCTGCAATTGCAAGGCCCATGCGCCCTGTCACCTCCGGAAGACCTTCACTGACCCTGGTGAAGGTATCGCCCCCGTCATGTGTAACCCATAGTCCTGACCCTGCGGCTGATGATTCGAAGAACCATGGCCACCGCCGGTGATCCCACATAGCCACGAAAATCTTCCCGGGGTTTGACGGGTCCATCACCATGTCAGCGACCCCCGAGGTCTCATTTGTAAAGAGAACCTGGCTCCATGTTTTCCCGCCATCAGTGGTTCTGAACAGTCCTCTTTCCTTGTGGGGGGCCCATGGGTTCCCAATGGCTCCTGCATAGACAATATCAGGATTGGCAGGGTCAATAATTATCCTGTGAATATAGCGGGTAAGTTCAAGTCCCATACATTTCCATGTCACTCCGCCGTCAAGACTCCTGTAAATGCCGTAACCCCCCGTCACGCTGTTGCGTGGATTGCCTTCGCCGGTACCTGCCCATACCACATCGGGGCGAACAGGGTCTACCGCCAGTGCTCCGATGGATGCCACAGCCTCCCCGTCAAAGATGGGAGTGAAGGTTGTGCCTGCATTTACAGTCTTCCACAGGCCACCTGATGCGGTGCCAATGTAAAAGACATTTTCATTTCGCGGGTCAGCAGCAAATGCAGTTACCCTTCCGCTCATGCCTCCGGGACCGATATTTCTGGGTTTGATACCGTTAAAAAGGGTCATGTCAGTCTTCTGTCCTGAAGCCCCAAGTGCGATCAAAATCAGTCCGGTAAGAGTAAGGAGTCGTTTTGTCATTACAGCAGTTTTTAAAAGACACAATTTAGTCAATAATAAGAAAGACGGAAACAGGGGAGATTGTGTTTTACAATATGTTATGGTAGTACAGTGATTTATTGTCATGCCATAAGCAAAAAGACAACCAGCCGTTTGTCCAGGGAAGGCTTTTGGGTACTCCATTCCCTTAGGGTCATGGTTTTTACCGATTCACTTTCGAGCGTGAGATCGGCAGCAATGCACAGCCTTGTTGAAGGATTGCACACCGTCAGGATGTCATCAAGCATCTTCTCCGTCCGGAAAGGTGTCTCCATGAATATCTGGGTCTGCCCGCCGGCAGATCTCTGTTCAAGGGTTTTAAGCGCTTTCTGCCTGCCGGCGGCATCTAACGGCAAATAGCCGTTGAATGCGAATGATTGCCCGTTGAATCCGGATGCAACAAGACCCAGGATAATTGATGATGGCCCGGTAAGCGGGATGACCCTGATACCCCTTCTGTGAGCCTCTTCTACAACAATGTTTCCGGGATCGGCAAGCCCCGGCATCCCTGCCTCACTCATCACTCCGGCATCGGAACCGTCAGTAACAATTCTGAAGAACTCTTTCAGATCCTCAGGCTTTGCATGCTTTCCTATCTCGAAGAATTGAGATTCATCTATCGGAAACTGCCTGTCGATGCTTCTCAGATACCTTCGTGCACTCCTGATATCCTCAACTGCAAAGAGTCTTAATGACCGGGTTATGTCAGCTACCCTTCCTGGTATTGTCAGTGAATACTCGGGGTTACCGAGGGTAACAGGCAGCATGATTACGGTACCTTTCATTTGTCAGATTGAGATTGTGCAGTAAAGATATATAAAAGCACCCTTTACCATAAAATGAATTTTTTCATTGTTCTTCTCTCATTTTCAGGCTATGTTTGTGAAAGAATATATCTGCAGTGAAGATTACTTTTCTCGGAACCGGAACTTCCCAGGGTGTTCCAGTGATAGCCTGCGACTGTGCCATATGTCTTTCTGATGACCCGAAAGACAACAGGCTTCGTGCATCTCTCCTGGTTGAAACAGCTTCAAATACATTCGTCATAGATGCCGGACCTGATTTCAGGCAGCAGATGCTTCGTGCCCGGGTTAAAAAAATTGACGGTATTTTTCTCACACATGAACATAAAGATCACATATCCGGAATGGATGACCTCAGGGCTTTCAATTACAGGAGCCAGGCGGCAATTGATATCTATGCAGAGGAGCGGGTGCAGAATGCTGTAAGAAAGGAATATGCCTACGTCTTTTCTGAGAATCAGTATCCCGGAGTTCCTAAAATGGAACTTCATAATATTGACAAGTACAATATTATCATAGGTGACGATACTATAATCCCCCTTAGAATTTTTCACTACAGACTTCCTATCCTCGGGTTCAGGATTGGGGATATGGCTTATATAACCGATGCCAACTATATCCCCGAAGAAACCAAAGAAAAACTAATTGGTGTTAAATACTTGGTAATTAATGCATTAAGGAAAGAGAAGCATATTTCGCATTTCAGTCTTGGTGAAGCATTAAGCTTTGTTGAGGAGATATCACCCCGGTATGCATTCATAACCCACATCGGTCACCAGATGGGGAAGCACGCAGACATTAACAGGGAGTTGCCTGCCAATGTAACGCTTGCCTGGGATGGCCTTGAAGTAAGCTGCAAAGAATAGTCTATCTCTTTTTGTACTTGAACAGTTTCTTCTGGTATTTAGGCGAGAAGAAGTACTTGTTGCGACCCAGCTGAGTTGTATTGATGTAGGAGGCCGCTTTTGCTTTTTTTGTCAGGTAAGCGTTCTTTTTAGATGTTGCACACCCAGGCATCAGCAGAATGGCTGAAAGAATCAAAATAATAAAAAAAGTGCCTTTGTGATTAATTCTTTTCATCGGCGTAGTGTCTTGTCAGACGCCTAAAATTAGCAATTTAATCCTGATTAAAAAAGTTTAATGTTTAAATAGGTATACGGATTCCTGTTCATTTTGTTGCGTTAATATCTTAAATTGCATCTCGTTTCATTCGGAAAAGCGGAATTGAACATTTAGTCAAAATGCATAAGATGAGATTTCTCCTGATTTCATGTTTTACTTTGTATGCACTGGTTTCACCGGCGCAGTCACTGGAGAACATAGGTGTCACCAAGGATGAAGGTGCTACGGTGGTTCGTTTACTTCTCAGTGACAGCACTGTGGTGCCACTTTCTGCGGCCAGGCCTGTTTTTAGTTTCAGACTTGACGGTAAGTATTACGATTCAGATGATGTGGAGGCAGGGCTGACGGGCAGCCGGCTGGTGATGATCTACCCGGGTGGGGTGGAAGCTGCATTTACTTCACGCGGAGGCTCACACCCGGGCTGGATGGCTGAACTGGTTTTTCGTAACCACGGCAGTGATACTGTATCTGTAAGTGATGTCGTTCCGTTCGCCGAAGACATTAACAATGTATATATTACAGGCTTCGGGCCATGGGATCTTGCCAGGGCACGCCTGTTTCTTCCTGGAAAAACTCCCCTCAGGGTGATTTTGCCTGATAATGCCTGGGAGATGGGATTTTCAGCCTTTGAGGCAGACGGGAATCATTCTGTTTGCGCTATAGCAAGAAGGGTTTCTGTTCAGGACGGTAAAAAAGGCAGGTATGAGACTACTCTGCCTCCGGGAGCTTCGGTGACCTACAACATTTACGGAGATACTTATTCCGGACAGTGGCAGGAGGGACTCAGGCTGATGTTCAGTAAAAGGTACCTGTATGATCTGACTGCCTTCGATGAATCTCTTTACAGCCGTGAAGACCTGAAATGGATTCGAAGCAGCTACCTTATAATATTGCAGATGTCCTGGGACAGGCAGTTTTATGACAGATTTCAGGCCAGAAGCGGATTTGCAGATTTTCTCGCAGAATACAATAAGCTCTTTGATCATGCAGACGTTTTCGGGATCTGGCCCACCTGGCCCAGGCTTGGACTTGACGAAAGAAATCAGTGGGATATGTACCGCGATCTTCCCGGCGGCACCCAGGGTCTGAAAAACTTCAGCCGGTACGCAAGGGCGAACGACTGCCGGTTCTTCATTGCCTATAATCCATGGGACAACAGCACCAGGAAGGAAGATCACCTGAGAGGAATGGCTGAACTGATATCCCTTACCGAGGCCGACGGCGTAGTGCTTGACACAAAGGGCAGCTCGAGTGCAGAACTGCAGCAGGCTGCCGACAGTGTGCGCAGCGGTGTGATTATGTTTTCGGAAGGAATGGCAATTGTAAAAGACATGCCCGGCATCATCTCAGGCCGCGTGCATAACGCTATCTTTCTCAGTCCTGAACTGAACCTCAATAAGCTGATAAGGCCTGATTTCGCTATATTCAGAGTTGCTGACGTAGGTGAGGATGTGCTTCACCGTGAAATAGCAGTTGCATTTTTCAACGGATACGGCACGGAACTGAATCTCTTCAGACCGGGTGGCCGGGGAGATGAGTATACGAATGACCTTCAATTCCTTGCCGCCACAACATTTGTGCTCAGACAGAACAGCGATGCATTCCTTGATATGAACTGGACACCGCTGATAACCACCTCCGCTGACAGGACATATGTAAACAAGTGGAAATCTGGTGACAAAATCATATACACTGTTCTGAACATGAACCACAGCGGCCTGGATACACTTCTGTTTGATACAGAGTTGGATAATGAAAAGCATCTTGTCTCTCTGTGGAATCACGAAGAGCTTGATCCGGTATTGTCCGGCGGCCGTCATATGGTGCCGGTAAAGGCTGCAATGTGGGATGAAAAGTATGACGGAACCCGCAGGGAAGGCTCTGTTGACTGCATAGCCCTTCTTCCATCACTTCTTAAGGCTGAAATGAAAGGTGACAGACTCCGGATATCTTCTATGGCGGATGGCCGGATAACCGTTTGGAAAGGCAATCCGGGGTACGGCTCAAAACCTGTAACTCTTAATTCTCCTGTGGATACTTTGTTGTCTGTTGACAGGTTATTCGGTGTGATGGAGGGTAAGATTGTAATTCAACTTACTGAAAATGACATTTTGCTGCGATGAACGTGTTGTATCCCTCACCGGTGGCAAACCCTGGCTTGTAAGCTCAACTGTACGCACTGACCCGGCTGAAGGAACTCCCGAAGGAATGGTTGTAGTCCCTGCGACCAGAATAAAGTACAAACTATCTTCAAATGATGAGTTTATTCCGTACCCGGAAACAGGACGGGAGATTACTGCTGACATCGACAGTTTCCTGATTGACATTTTTCCGGTCTCCAATGAGAAGTTCCTGCGTTTTCTGCGTGAAAGCAGGTATCTCCCTGATGACACGACAAATTTTCTCAGGCATTGGGAGAAAGGTATGCCGGTTAGCGGGCAGGAGAGGTATCCTGTAGTATGGATAAGCATTGAGGATGCTAGGGCATATGCCAGATGGTCCGGAAAAAGGTTGCCTACTGAGGCAGAGTGGCAGCTTGCGGCACAGGGAACTGACGGCAGGCCCTGGCCCTGGGGAGAAGAATTCCATGCCACAAAATGTAACAACGGATTCGGAAGACCAACACCGGTCGATGCTTTCCCGAAAGGGGGAAGCATTTACGGGGTGGAAGATCTTGTCGGGAATGTATGGCAGATGACAAACGATGTCTGGTGCAACGGAGCCTATTATTTTAACATAATCAGAGGCGGCAGCTACTACAAGCCTGAATCAAGCTGGTGGTACATCCAGGGAGGGCCCCAGCGGCTGGATATGACCCAATTACAGTTGCTGGTATCTCCGGGGTATGACAGGAGCGCAACGGTAGGCTTCAGGTGCGTGAAGGATCTGTAGAAGAATAAGAATTGGCTGTCAGTCTATTTTACGGGCACCGTCACCTATTCCCGGCAGGTAGAAGTCAGCAACAAGCCCGGTTTTGGAATTGTATATCCCGGCTAATTTTGTCATGAATGCCTCTGCCTTGTCTGCCTCGACAATTGATACCGTACAACCGCCGAAACCTGCCCCGGTCATCCGGCTTCCGACCACTCCCGGCAGTTTGCGGCCCTCGTAAACAAGTGTGTCAAGCTCTGCACCTGTAACTTCATAGTCCTTACAGAGTGAGTCGTGCGACTCGTTCATCAGCCTTCCAAGGCTTACAATATCGTTTTTTTCAAGTGCACTGATTGCCTCGAGGGTACGGTTGTTTTCGGTTATTACGTGCCTGGCCCTTCTTCTTACAACTTCATCGGTGATATACTTATCAAGCAGACCCAGATCACCGATCCCGAGCTCACTCAGGTTCCTTATCGGGTGATGTGCAGAGATCAGTTCCACAGCCCTGTCGCACTGCGCTCTTCTTTCATTGTATTTTGAGTCGGTAAGACCTCTGCGCTTATTTGTGTTCGTGATAATCAGCCTTCTGCCACCAAGGTTCATGGGTGCATATTTGTACCCCAGAGTGTCGCAGTTGAGATTAATTGCGTGGTCTTTTTTCCCGAATCCCACTGCAAACTGGTCCATAATGCCGCAGTTCATTCCTACGAACATGTTCTCTGCCCTCTGACTCATTTTTACTAGCTCCATCATTGGCAGACCTGCATTGCAGAGATAATTTGTTGCCACCGCCGTAACCATCTCTATCGAAGCCGATGATGAAAGACCTGCCCCGTTGGGTATATCTCCGTAAAAAAGCATCTCGGTTCCGGGAGATGTGAAGCCCAGTTTTGCAAACTCATTTATTACTCCGACAGGATAATTGGTCCAGCTGTTTTCAATTTTTGCAAAAGACAGGCTTACAGGTATTCTGACGTCGCCGGGAAAATTAAGGCTGTTCATCCTTATCTCCGACGACCCTGTTTTCCGTACCAGCAGGTATGTTCCAAAGTCGAGGGCGCACGGAAAGACATAGCCTCCGTTATAATCAGTGTGCTCTCCTATAATGTTTACACGACCCGGTGAGAAATAAAGAACAGGGGTATTTCCCCTGTCTCCGTATATCCTGAAAAACTCTTCGTGCAGGAAGTTAATATCTGCTTTCATACCTTAAGTTTCTTTTCAATTTCAAGTATCTGATTTCTGAAATGACGGTCTGTGTCAATCAGGTTGTTCACGGTCTTGCATGCATGCAGTACAGTCGCATGGTCTTTTCCCCCGATCATTGATCCTATACTGGCAAGAGAAGCCTTGGTGAGGCTTTTGGAGAAATACATCGAAACCTGCCTGGCCTGTACTATTTCACGCTTCCGTGTCTTACCCTGCATCTGGTCAACCGGAATCTTATAGTATTCGCATACTATTTTCTGAATGTAATCAATTGTAATCTCCCTGCGCTGCGTGTTCACGAGTCTGTCGACCATCTGGCGTGCAAGATCAAGTGTCACCTCTTTGCGGTTGAGTGTCGACTGTGCATAGAGTGAGATAAGCCCCGACTCAAGCTCACGTATGTTGCTCGAAATATTTTCAGCCAGGAATTCGAAAATCTCATCCGGAAGCTCAATACCGTCATTGTAAGCTTTCTTCCTGAGTATAGCAAGCCTGGTTTCAAAGTCCGGCTTCTGCAGGTCTGCGAGCAATCCCCACTTGAACCTTGACAGAAGCCTCTGCTCCATTCCCTGCAACTCTACAGGCGGCTTGTCACAGGTGAGTATCAGCTGCTTGCCTGACTGGTGCAGGTGATTGAAAATGTGAAAGAAAGTATCCTGAGTCTTCTCCTTACCGGCAAATTCATGAACGTCATCGATTATGAGAACGTCAATCATCTGGTAAAAATGAAGAAAATCATTCTTGTTGTTGTTGCGGATTGACTCTACAAACTGAGTCTGAAACTTGTTCGCGTTTACATAAAGCACTGT
Source organism: uncultured Bacteroidales bacterium (assembly GCA_963736735.1). GTDB lineage: Bacteria > Bacteroidota > Bacteroidia > Bacteroidales > VadinHA17 > SR-FBR-E99. Next base: position 115,937 of record CAVTPX010000009.1, read on the forward strand.
CTTGTCAGGGTATTTCTCCTTGACAAGGATACCAATGGCCTGCACAAGGTGAGTCTTCCCTAAACCTGAATCGCCGTAAATCATCAATGGATTGAAGGCAGTGCCTCCCGGATTGTTACCTACGGCAATACCTGCCGATCGGGCCAGCCTGTTGCACTCTCCCTCGACAAAGTTACTGAAGGAATAATCCGGATTCAGTCTCGGATCAAAGTGAAGCTTCTTGATCCCCGGAATTATAAAGGGATTTTTAATTGCAGGCTGGGCAATTTCAAAAGGAACCTGCATCGGCTTGTTATTCAGGTCAGTCTTGTTTCTCGAAGGGTATTTGACAGTAAACGGCTTGCCGTTACTGTATGCGGAGTTCTCCATTATAATGTTGTACTCCAGCTTGGCATCATTTCCAATCTCACGTCTCAGCGTCTTACGGAGAATGTCAATGTACTGCTCTTCGAGATATTCATAAAAGAAGGGACTGGGTACCTGAATTGTCAGAATATTTTTTTCCAGACGGAGAGGGACAATTGGCTCGAACCATGTCTTGAAACTGGCGGATGGAATAATATCACGGATTATACCGAGACAATTATTCCAAACCTCATCGTGTGACTTGTTCATTCAGGGGAAAATTAAAATTTCTTCTTTTTTTTTGTTCGCTGAAACGTGCCACAATATTTGTAAAAAAAAAACTAATAAAAAAAATTTTTTTCCCTTGACTTTTACAAATATTATATACTCATCAGAACATCAGGTTATTATAGATGAAAAAAAATATTAAATAATTAATTAGATGATTATAAGCTAATTACAATGAATCCTATGTATTACAGCGCTTTATAAAAATGAAGATTTGCAGATCCTTATCTGTTTGACCGGCAAAGGTAAAAACGGGGAGGTACGCAATAGGGTGATCTGATAGTGTTTATCAAAATTTCGACAAATTACTGGTCCTTTCTGCCAAAAAGGGAGAAGTGTACATATTTCTTTGGATTGTCTTTCATATCCTGAAGTAAATTGTCAAGACTGTTCAGACTATTGTTGAGATTATTGTACAAACTGTCATTTGTCATTAGCTTGCCTGCCGTCCCGGTTCCGTTGCTCAGTCCCCTGAGAATAGAATCTGTGCTGACAAGTGACGATCTCAGTGAACCGAGTGCCCCTGCAAGGTCAGCTGAGGCTAAGGTGTCAGAGATTGAGGCGATATTTTTCAGCGTGGCATCCAGGGAATTGCTGTTTGCCGAAAGCATGGTTGTGAATTTGTTAAGGTCACTAATCGATGCCATGAGAGCTTCTTTTTCTTTATCTGAGATCTCTCTCAGGTTGGCAGTGATGCCGTTTACGTTGTCGAGGGAGGCTTTGATATCAGATGAAAATTGCGGTGAGAAGACATCATGAATTCGTGTAATGAGAGAATCAAGCTTTACTATCATATGCGTGATGTTGCCCTCAACCGGAGAAAGCTGGTCGCCGATCCTGTCAATTATTGAAGTGGCAAGAATGCCCGGAATAGTGTCGTGATTACTGTAAATTTCCTTTCCGTCACCCATAATAAGGATTATCTTCATTCCGGCAATGAGCGATGCGGTAGTGATCTCTGCAGTGGTGCCTACAGGAAGATTAAAATTCTTGTCTACTGACACAGAAACGGCCAGCCTTCCCGAGCCGTCATTTATGAATTTTATATCCTGCACTATGCCTGCCTGATAGCCGTTGATCTCAACCGGGCTTGATTCCTTAAGTCCGCCTATCTCCTTATATATGATGTTGTAGGTAGCGGTCTTTGTAAACAACTCACTACCCTTGAGGAAACTGTAGAGCCAGATGAAAGCTGCAATTGTTAAAAGGGCTACAATACCTACCTTGATTTCGTTTGAGATTTTCATTATTTGTCTGTTCTTGTTTTTTTTGCTTCAACTGCGTCCCTGAGCGGGATAATCTTACCGTTCTGAATTGCAATCACAAAGGCGTCGGGATGATCTTTTGAAATGGTTCGCCTGAATGCCATAGCCTGGTCTATTTCACTGAATCTGCCGGCAGTGTATTTGTACCTTTCACCTGAATCTATACGTTCGAAAGATTCTATTCCCTTGAATCTGACCTGTTTCTGGACTTTATTCTTCGGCACCGCAGATAGCTGGACGGTGAAATAAATCTCTTCACCGGCGGGTCTGTTGGCTGGGTTTTCAGCAACTGCAGCAGGTTTATCCGAACCTGATTTGTCAGCCGGAATTACAGCTGGCTTAATTTCTGCTGGCTTACCGGCAGGTTTCTCCGAAGTGATAATCACTGCCTTATCCGTAGTGGTCAAAGCAGGCTTCTCCGGTAGTTGTCATTTCTGTCTTTACCACATCAGGCTTCTCACCTGCACTGTCTTTAACTTCGCCGTTAACTTTTTTTATTCCCGAACGGCTGTCAATTGTGATCTTGTAATCCCTGAAAGCCCTGAATATTGCCGAAGCCAGAAAGTCCTGCCCGGTTTCTGAAATAAGGTATTTCTCTTCTTCTGCATTTGACAGAAACCCGAGTTCCACAAGGACAGACGGCATTGTACTGCGCCAGAGAACCACAAATCCGGCCTGTTTGACACCCCGGTCCTTGCGGCCTACCCTGTCCCTGAACTGGGACTGAATTATTGAAGCAAATTCGGTACTCTGTTTCAGATATGTATTCTGCATCAGGGAAAAAATGATGAACGATTCAACTGAATTAGGGTCATACCCCTCATATTTGGTCTCATAGTCCTCCTCGAAGGTTATAACCGAGTTTTCCTTCATTGCAAGCTTCAGATTGGCATCGTCCATACTCTGGCCCAACACCCACGTTTCAGATCCGTAGGGCCGTTTGTCATCCATCCCGTTAGCATGTATCGAAATGAAGATGTCGGCCTTATTCCTGTTCGCAATGGCAGCCCGTTCATCGAGTCCTATAAACGTATCATCGTCACGCGTATATATCACCCTGACGTCCTTAAGGTTTTCACTTATGTACTTACCTGTCTTCAGAGCAACAGCGAGAGCAACATTCTTTTCCTTTGATTTTGAACCCAGGGTTCCCGGGTCTTTTCCTCCATGACCGGCATCAATTACAACTGTCCACTCCTTCACCGGAGGAGCATGCTGCGCTGCAATCCTGAATGGCATAGTAATTGAGGCCATAATCACAGCTGACATCAGAATACTCCTGAACCCTCTTATTTTGGTGTTCTGCCACATTATTCCTTCACGAAATTTAATTAGTTTTGTCACCGGCTTGCCACGTATGCACAAATATCACGCAAAAATAGCATTTAACTTGCATTTTCTCTCACAAAGGTTATTTGTGTCATCGATATTGATCATCTTTTCAATGGCAGTTTCAGGGCAGGACCCCTTGCCTGGTGACACTATCCGGATAAGAGGGGTGTCAATACCCCTTGACTCACTTTCACAGGGCAGCAGGAAAATATCTGATGACGCCGTCGATCAGACAATTGTTTACACCGCAGAGGGGTATATGAAAACTGACATCAGGAGCCGCAAGGTCTACCTGGTTCAGAATGCACAGGTAAACTACGGGACAATTGAGCTTAAGGCAGACTCGATTGTCCTCGATATGGAGACAGGTTCAGTTTATGCCACGGGCAGAAAGGATTCGACCGGCACAATGGTCGGCAAACCGCATTTCAAGGACGGCTCCGAAGAGTTTGACAGCAAAGAGCTTACATACAACTTCAAATCAAAAAAGGGGGTGATCCGCAATGTGACCACCGAGCAGGAGGGAGGCTTCCTTCAGAGCCAGACTACGAAGCGTCATGAGGACGGCAGCCTGCACATAAACAAGAGCAAGTTCACCACCTGCGATGCCGAGTTCCCGCATTTTTACCTGGCCCTGAACAGAGCCAAGGTCTATCCGGGTGAGAAAATCGTTTCAGGCCCTGCCTATATGGTCGTTGCTGACATCCCGCTTCCTCTCATTGTGCCTTTCGGGTTCTTTCCGGTACAGCAGAGAAGGGCCTCAGGACTCATTATCCCCAAATACGGACAGGAAGCGGGAAGGGGTTATTTCCTTTCCAACGGAGGATATTATTTCGCAATAAATGATTATTTCGATTTCAAGATTACCGGTTCCGCATATACTAATGGTAACTGGCTTGCCGACGCATCTACTTCGTATCGTGTAAGATACAGGTATTCAGGTTCTTTCGGATTCAATTATGCAAATAATATAATCAGTTATAAGGGTCTCCCGACTTATAGCAAGTCAACCAATTACCGCATCAGCTGGAACCATGCTCAGGATACCAAAGCGAGCCCAGGCTCACGTTTTTCAGCAAATGTAAATATGAGCTCAAGCGGTTATGACAAGAACAACAGCTATGATATTGAAGACCATGTCACCACCCAAAGACAATCGGGGATCAGTTATACAAGGAACTGGGCTGGCACACCCTTCAATTTTTCAACAAGCTTAAACCAGAGTCAGAATGTTCAGAACAAAACAATGCATCTTAACCTTCCCAAAGCCAGTTTCTCCATCGCGCGCATTTACCCCCTCAAGCCGAAGAAACCGGTACTGAAGGCACGCTGGTACCATGACCTTCAGATGCAGTATACGGCATCACTTGACAACGAGATAGACACTTATGACAGCCTGCTCTTTACGAACCAGATATGGAAGAGCATGAGGACCGGATTCCAGCATAGCATACCAGTCAGCCTGCAGATCAGGCCTTTCCGTAACTTTTCAATCTCCCCTCAGTTAAGCTATTCTGGTGTAGTTTTTACTCATAAGATCGAAAAGAGATGGGATCCTCTCTATTATGACGAAACCCGCAACAAAATCGTCCCTTCAATTGTAAATGACACCACCCGGGGGTTCTTTTACGGACAGGCGCTGATACCTTCAGTGAGTGCATCATTCAATCCCGCCCTTTACGGCGACTATCAGTTTACAAGAAAGGGATCGCGTCTGCAGGCAATCAGACACGTCATGAGACCATCCATCGGCTTCTCATTCAGACCTGATCTCCCGGGTTTATCCACCGATATGTACAGGGAGGTTCAGTATGATTCAACGGGCCGGATGAAAGAATATTCCATCTTTGAAGGAAATATATTCACAACTCCCTCACTGGGCTCCCGCAGCGGATCTGTTACATTCAGCCTGTCCAATATTGTGGAAGCCAAGGTTTTCGAAAGGAATGACACAACAGGGAAACCGAAGAAAATAAAACTGATAGACAACCTCTCTCTGGGTACCAGCTATAACCTCTTCTCAGATTCCCTGAACTGGTCACCGGTGAGCCTCTCATTCAGGACAGTTCTGGCTGAGAACATCAACTTCCAGGCCGGGAGCAGCTTCACAATCTACGGACTCAGTGAGAAAGGCGTCACAGTGGCCGAACTTGCATATCTGCAGGGGAGAGGCATAATGCGAATGACGAACCTTAACATGAGCATAGATATGGACCTGGGAGCATTGCTCAGGGGTAAGACTAAAAAGGATGTTCAGCCTGGGTTCTCCGGGTTCTTCCACGGGCACTACGGGGGATGGCACCGGGGGGGAAGGGCAATCCGGACCGGCGAATAATCTTCCGCTGTCCAACAAAAACCTCGATGAATACGGTTATATCAGGTTCGATGTTCCGTGGTCACTGAGGATGGCCTACAACTTCAGCTACAGCAAGCCCACCTTCAAGACAACAATCAGTCAGCAGCTGACACTCTCCGGAGATGTGAGGCTCACCCCGAAAACTGCAATAAACTACAGTACCGGGTACGATTTTGCCCAGGCAGAGATAACCTCTACCCGTGTGGGCATTTCAAGGGATCTCCACTGCTGGGAGATGAGCTTTTCCTGGATTCCAATAGGTTACTTGAAGAGCTGGAACTTCACAATAAGGGCTAAATCAGGTGTGCTTCAGGATCTCAAGTACGAACGGAAAAAGGACTATCATGAGAATTTTTAACGAAATAAAAACAACTGGAATGAAAAAAATCATCAGCACAACCTCTGCACCGGGGGCTATCGGACCTTACAGTCAGGCTGTGGAAGCCAACGGAACACTTTACATCTCTGGCCAGGTAGCCATTGACCCCGCAACGGGCAAAATGGCAGAGGGTGGCATAACCGAACAGGCTGAGCAGGTATTGAAAAACATTAAGGCAATTCTGAAGGCTGCCGGCTATTCGGCGGCGGATGTTGTAAAGTCGACTTGCCTGCTGGCAGATATGTCCGATTTCAAGGCAATGAATGAGGTATATGCAAAGTACTACACCGAAGATCAGCCTGCCAGGGCTGCATATGCAGTGAAAGGATTACCTCTGGGGGCGCTTATTGAGATTGAGACGATCGCTGTCAGATAAAAAAAAGCTGCCTGGGGGCAGCTTTTTTTATATCATATGAAGTTCTTATTCACCTTTCACTTCGAATTCAACCTCTACTCTTACATCGCGGTGAAGCTTCACAACAGCTTTATAATTACCAACTTCCTTAATTGTATCTTCACCAAGGACAATATTCTTGCGGTCTAAGTCGAACCCTTTTTCCTTCAGTGCCTCAGCAATCTGAATTGTGTTCACTGAACCGAATATCTTGCCGGCTGAGCTGGTTTTGGCTCCTATTACAAGCTTGATTCCTTCGAGCTTTTTAGCAATTACTTCGGCCTCGTTCCTGATCTTCTCTTCCTTATGGGCTCTCTGCCTCAGGTTTTCATTGTGAACCTTTACGGCTGATTCAGTTGCCTGAACGGCGTACCCCTTGGGAATCAGATAGTTTCTTGCATAACCTGTCTTTACAGTCAGGATATCATTCTTCTGTCCCAGTGTATCAAAATCCTGTTTAAGAATTATTTTCATTTCTCTCCTCCTTTACTTTAAAAGATCAGCTACATAAGGCAGAATAGCAAGATGACGGGCACGCTTGATAGCCTGTGCCACCCTTCTCTGGTATTTGAGCGATGTTCCGGTAATACGACGCGGAAGTATCTTACCCTGCTCGTTCAGGAACTTCTTCAGGAACTCGGGGTCCTTGTAGTCAATATACCTTATCTTGTTCTTCTTGAACCTGCAGTATTTCTTCTTCTTAATCTCTACTGTCGGAGGTGTCAGATATCTGATTTCTGAGTTATTCTGTGCCATGTTTATGCCTCCGTAGTTTTAGCGGTTTCTTTCATTCTTCTTTTCTTTTCAGCATACTCTACTGAATACTTGTTCATACGGAAGGTCAGGAAACGGATGATTCTCTCATCCCTCCTGTACTGCAGTTCTAGTTTTTCGATCAACTCACCTGATCCCCTGAACTCGACGAGGTAATAAAACCCGGTCGATTTCTTTTGAATGGGATAAGCGAGTTTCTTCAGGCCCCAGTTCTCTTCGTGAATGATCTCACCTGTGTTGTCGGTGATGATCTTCTTGAATTTCTGGACCGCTTCCTTCATCTGATTTTCAGACAAAACGGGAGTTGCAATGAAAACGGTTTCGTACTGATTCAACATCTCTTTTTTGTTTATAATTTGTTTAATAAATCGGGTGGCAAAAGTAAGACAATTTATTGTAAAAAAAAATAATGCCTTAACTATTTTATCTGCAGCATGGTGGATAGGCCCTGCAGGCTTTCCTGATTTTTGAACAAGCTGCCTCCTGCCAGAACAAATTAACTATATTTGTGGCTGGTATAACGAGAAAGACCCGGTAAAAAAGACATGGATAATTTTATTGTTTCCGCCCGCAAATACAGGCCTGCAACATTCGATATGGTAGTCGGACAGGAGACCATTACAACAACTCTGAAGAACGCAATTAAGAACAGCCATCTGGCACAGGCCTATCTTTTCTGCGGGCCCCGTGGCGTCGGCAAGACAACATGCGCCCGCATATTTGCCAAGACTATCAACTGTGCCAGCCTGGGGCCCAATTTTGAAGCATGTGACAAATGTGAGTCGTGCCTCTCTTTCAACTCCCAGGTATCATTTAATATACATGAACTCGACGGCGCCTCCAACAACGGTGTCGATGACATCCGCAACCTTACCGACCAGGTGAGAATACCTCCTCAGATCGGCAGATACAGTGTATATATAATCGATGAGGTTCACATGCTCTCGGCCTCAGCCTTCAACGCTTTCCTGAAGACCCTCGAGGAACCGCCGCCGCACGCCATTTTTATACTTGCCACCACCGAGAAACACAAAATCATACCCACAATTCTCTCGAGGTGCCAGATTTTTGATTTCAACCGGATCAACGTCGATGATATTGTCAACAGGCTTGTCTGGGTCGCCGGAAATGAGGGAGTCAGGGCAGAACACGAAGCGCTGCATGTAATCGCAACAAAGGCTGACGGTGCCCTTCGAGATGCACTTTCTATATTCGACCAGATAGTAAGCTTCAGCGGCAGGGAGATAAAATATGCCGATGTGATCGGGAATCTCAATGTGCTCGACTATGAATACTTTTTTAAGATCGTTGACGCCGCCGTTGATGGGGATATACCTGCAGTGCTGATCACATACAATGAGATACTTGGCAAGGGATTTGACGGTTACAATTTCATGGCGGGACTGAACAATCACCTTCGTGACCTTCTCGTAAGCCGTGACGAGGCCACAGTAAAACTGCTCGAAACATCTCCGTCTGTCAGGCAACACTACAGGGAGCAGGCAGTGAAATCATCACTTCCATTCCTTTACAATGCCCTTGAGATAGGTTCACAGTGCATGCTCAACTTCAAATCGAGCAAGAACCAGCGGCTGCATGTCGAGCTTGCCCTGTTGCGCATGTGTCAGCTTTCAGGAGAGACAGTTGAAATACAGTCAAAAAAAAAAGCTGAACAGCCTCTCTCAGGTGAATATGACGGATTAAAGTCATCCCCTCTGCCTTCACCCGGGGCCCCTCTGACTGCGAAGCCTCAACCTCAGCCTCAACCTCAACCTCAACCTCAATCTCAGCCTCAACCTCAGCCTCAGTCTCAAAAGCCGGCTCCTGAAGACGGGAAAAAGATCTCAATTAAAAACCTGATGACTGAGGCCATGCCCAATGCCGGCACTGTTGGCGAGCCTTCGGAAACGATAAGCAAACCAATACCCGACAGCGAATTTACTCCTGAAGAACTGGTTGAATCATGGAATTCGTTTGCAAATACTGTTAAAGAGGAGAGTCCCCGCATTTCAATCACACTCTCATCAGTTACCCCGGGTATCCTTCCCGATAAAACCATTGAACTCAAACTGGATAATTCAGCCCTGAAGGAGACCTTTGACCACAACTACAAGTCAAAACTTGAGAACCATCTCAGGGAAACCCTGCGGAATGCCGGAATAAAAATTACAACAGTCGTCGAATCAACTGAAAGAGGTGATATCCTTTATTCAGTGGATCAGAAGTTCAACCATCTTGTCAATAAGAATCCTGCGCTGAAGGACCTGAAAAAGACCTTCAATCTCGATTTTGAATGATATAATACATGTTCCTGTGAAAACCCCCGGAAAAAGTCTTACGGTGCCTAAGGAAGGCAATCCGGGAGACGCTGAGAAGAATATGCCAAAGGCTGTGAAACAGGACTCCTCAGGCCTTATTGCCGGGGGCATTGCCCATGATTTGAACACTATCCTGACCCTGATCTACGGATACAGTGAACTGGCACTCGAGGGACTCGACCCGGCCGGTGAGAATTTCGCTAACATAAAAAAAATAATTCAGTCTGCCGACAGGGCAAAGGCCATCACGGGCCAGTTGCTTTCCCTTGGCATGGAGGCTGACCAGGCACGAATGAGAGTGCCGGTTAAGGATATCCTTCAGGAAACACTTGAGTTCCTTCGTCCTCTGGTGACTGACAGAGTCATTTTCAGCGAACAAATGGTGACTCCTGAGGTGACTGTATCTGCTGATCCAATTCAACTTTACAGGGTGTTCATAAACCTGGCCCGCAATGCAGTTCATGCTATGGAGGAAAAGGGGGGTACTCTCACAGTAACACTGGATACACGAAAGGGCGCTGAGGTTAGCAACCCCGCCGCCGGTAATCAGGTGGCAGCTGAATATGCACTTATCCGTTTTGCGGATACCGGCCCCGGCATGGATGAGACAACTGCCTCCAGGATGTTTGACCCTTTCTTCACTGCCGGGAAACAAGGCATTGGAACAGGCCTCGGACTTTCAGTCGTCTACGGAATTATCTCTGCAATTGCCGGTGAAATAAGCGTGACAACGAAAGAGGGCACGAGGTACTGTAATTGAGCTTCTCATCCCATCCCTTAGCTGATTTCTGACTCACCTGTTTTGCTGAACTGTGAAAAAGAGTTACCTTCGGGAATTAAAAGCCAAAACAAAGTATGCCCGGAGTAATGATAGTTGAGGATGATCTTTCTCTCAGGGAGTTGCTCAGGGAAGCGCTGGAGAAGAGAAAGTACACAGTTGTCACTGCCTGTGACGGCAGGGAGGCAATGCTGAAGTTCCGGCCCTCGGTTATTGATATTGTGATCACTGACCTTCTTATGCCTGAAGAAGATGGACTCAGTGTTATAATGAATGTCAGGAAGATAAAGCCGGAAACCAGGATCATCGCAATCAGCGGAGGCGGAAAAGCAGGCCCGGGAAGCTATCTCACAATAGCGAAAACCCTTGGCGCCGATCAGGTTTTCTCCAAACCCTTCCTTCCCTCAGAACTTGTGCAGAAAGTCAGGGAGATTTTGGGTTAAACATTTAGCCGGGGAACTTGTTCCCTATGAACAGAAAGATTAACAATTAAATATAGAATCATATGCTTACAAAAAACGTTGAGGCAATCTGCAACAGGCAGATCGAAAGAGAAGGATACTCGTCAAACCTGTACCTCGCAATGGCATCATGGGCAGAGAACAAAGGACTTCCTGGCATTGCAGACTGGCTGTACGCCCAGGCAGAAGAAGAAAAAATGCACATGCTCAAGTTCATCAAATATGTAAATGAAAGAGGAGGCCACGCGGTCATTCCTGCTTTTGAAAAACCCCCACTGAAATTTAAGGGTGCAGAAGAGATGTTCACTGAGGTGTTTAAACATGAGCAGTTTGTCAGTGCCAGCATTAATGAGGTTCTGGCAGCTGCAATGAAGGAAAATGATTTTTCAACCGCAAACTGGGTACAGTGGTTTGTCACAGAACAGATTGAGGAAGAATCCAATGTGCGTCTGATCCTCGATAAAATCGCTCTTGCAGGAGCAGCCGGTCTTTATTTCCTTGACAGGGATATCATGGGTCTCAGGGCAGCACCTGCAGCACCTGCCCTGACTTAGAATTACAGATCAAAATCATTCAGAAATGGCATACCGGCATTACAGGTGTGCCATTTATATTTATCAGAGCCTCGTTACAGGCGCTGCAAATTAGATTCCGCTAAGCCTGCCGTAAGCGCTGAACCGGAAAATTAATTAATTTTGCGTGGTATTTTTAAAAATCAACATTCAATGAGTATTGTCAATAAGGTCCTGGGGCTGTTTCTCGGTAACAAGTATGAACGTGACCTGAGCGAGGTGGAACCCTTTGTAGGGAAGATACGGGAGGAATCAGTAAAACTGGGTTCAATTTCAAATGACCAGCTGAGAGACCTCACGGTAACACTGAAGAAGGAGATCACCGGGTCATTCTCCCTGGAAGAGGATGAGATCCGCACGCTGAAAACTACAGCTGAGAACGAAGAGGATGTCAACGCCAAGGAAGAGATATATAACCGGATTGACAAGATTGACAAGGAGATCCTTGAAAAGCTCGAAAAGAAACTTGACGAAGTACTGCCACGTGCCTTCGCAATCAGTAAAGGAAACCGCACGCCGGTTCAAGGAAAATGATGTTCTTGAAGTTACTGCCAGGCAGTTTGACAGGGACCTTGCAGCTACCCGCACTTCAATTACAGTTGAAGGTGAAAAGGCATACTGGAAAAACCGCTGGTTAGCAGGAGGAAACGAAATCCTCTGGGATATGGTGCATTATGATGTACAGCTTATCGGCGGCGTAGCCCTTCACAAGGGTAAGATTTCAGAGATGGCCACGGGTGAAGGCAAGACCCTTGTTGCCACCCTTCCGGTATTCCTGAATGCGCTTGTGGGAAGGGGAGTGCATATCGTGACAGTCAATGATTATCTCTCGAAGCGCGACTCAGAATGGATGGGGCCCCTCTATGAATTCCACGGCCTTTCGGTTGACTGCATTGACAAACACGAGCCTAACTCCCCGGCCAGACGCAAAGCCTATAACTCGGATATTACATTCGGAACCAATAATGAGTTCGGCTTCGATTATCTCCGTGACAACATGGCACTCAATCCCGAAGACCTTGTGCAGAGGAAACACCATTATGCAATTGTTGACGAGGTCGACTCGGTACTGATCGATGACGCAAGAACACCACTTATAATTTCAGGCCCGACTGCCAAGAATGACACTTCCCAGTTTGATGAGTACAAACACAAGGTGGAATTGCTTGTAAGTGCTCAGAAAAAGCTTGTTACACAGCTTCTTGCAGATGCCAAGCGACTTATCACCGAGGGAAAGAATGAAGAGGGTGGCCTGCTGCTCCTGAAAGTATACAAGGGACTTCCGAGAAATAATGCCCTCATCAAATTCCTCAGCGAGGAGGGTGTCAGAACGCTTCTTCAGAAGACCGAGAACTTATATATGCAGAACAACTCGAAAGAGATGCCCAAAGTTACAGAGCAGCTCTATTTCGTGATTGATGAGAAAGCCAATTCGATTGAACTCACTGAGAAGGGCCTGGACCTTATCTCCACATCTGTTGAGGATGCCAGCTTCTTCGTGCTCCCCGATGTCGGCAGCAAGATTGCTGATATTGAAAAGAGTACCGGTGATGAAATGGGAAAGCTGCGTGCAAAGGATGAACTGCTGCAGGATTTCGCCGTAAAGTCGGAAAGGGTGCATACGATGACCCAGTTGTTGAAGGCCTACACACTTTTTGAGATTGACATCGAATATGTTGTGATGGACAACAAGGTGAAGATCGTGGATGAACAGACAGGCCGTATTCTGGAAGGCCGTCGCTATTCCGACGGTCTGCATCAGGCAATTGAAGCCAAGGAAAACGTCAAGGTGGAGGCTGCAACGCAGACCTACGCGACTATAACCCTTCAGAACTATTTCAGGATGTACCACAAGCTTGCCGGGATGACCGGTACAGCAATTACGGAAGCTGGTGAGCTATGGAATATTTACAAGCTTGATGTGGTTATAATACCCACAAACGTGAAGGTTATCAGGAATGACCACGAGGACCTTGTCTATAAGACCAAACGTGAGAAGTACAATGCCGTAATTGATGAGATACTGAACCTGAACAAGCAGGGGAGACCTGTCCTGGTTGGTACTACTTCTGTCGAGATCTCCGAGCTTCTCAGCCGGATGCTCAAGATGAAAGGTCTTAAACATAACGTGCTGAATGCCAAGCTTCACCAGCGTGAGGCTGATATAGTTCTTGAGGCTGGAAAGACAGGAACAATTACGATAGCCACAAACATGGCGGGAAGGGGTACAGACATCAAGCTTACACCCGAAGTACGTGCAGCTGGCGGACTTGCAATCATAGGCACGGAACGCCATGAATCGAGGCGTGTCGACAGGCAGCTGAGAGGACGTGCAGGACGCCAGGGTGACCCCGGCTCGTCACAGTTCTTCGTTTCGCTTGAGGATGACCTCATGCGTCTCTTCGGATCGGAGCGGATCTCCGGCATTATGGACCGGCTGGGCCTCAAAGACGGCGAGATGATTCAGCACTCGATGATTACAAAATCAATTGAAAGGGCGCAGAAAAAGGTCGAGGAAAACAACTTCGGAATACGGAAGAGACTCCTTGAATATGACGATGTAATGAACTCACAGAGAGAAGTCATCTACAGCAAACGCCGGCATGCACTTCTCGGCGAGAGGCTCAGTGTAGACATTGCCAACATGATGTATGATGTCACTGACGATATTGTAAGTAAGACAAAAGACAGCGGTGATTATGATGAGTTTCAGTTTGACCTGATACGCTCTCTGTCAATAGATTCACCGCTGCAAAAGCAGGAGTTTAACAAGCAGGAGGCTTCAGACGTTACGGAGACGGTTTTTGCCAAGGTAACCGATGCCTACCGCCGCAAGGCTGAGACAATTTCAGCCACTGCACTGCCGGTACTGAAGGATGTTTACGAACGGATGTCTGCTACATATGAAAATGTAGTTGTCCCAATCACTGACGGAGCAAGGACGTATAATGTGATTACGAACCTGAAAGCATCTGTTGAGACTGAGGGTAAAGAGGTCTCGCGCGCCTTTGAGAAGACAGCTGTGCTTCTCACAATTGATGATGCATGGAGAGAGCACCTCCGTGAAATGGATGATCTGAAACAGTCGGTTCAGAATGCCACATACGAACAGAAAGACCCGCTGCTGATATATAAGTTCGAGTCTTTTGAACTGTTCAAGACCATGATAAACAAGGTGAATCATGACGTTGTCAGCCTGCTGATGAAGGGTACTATTCCCGTTACCTCACCGGACCATGTCCGCGAGGCACAGAGAAGGAGACAGGCTGATATGAGTCGTCTTCGTACCCAGAAGAGCGAGGTCGACTCGTTTGGCGGAGGCGCCGGCGGAGGTGCAGCTGAAAAGAAACAGCAACAGACCACTCCGGTAAGGGTTGACAAAAAAGTTGGAAGGAATGATCCTTGTCCCTGCGGAAGCGGTAAGAAGTACAAACACTGCCACGGGCAGGGTCTAAGCGATTCTCCCGGCGCCGGCGTCTGACAGACCTCAGGAACCGCTGCCGAAAGCTTCCATAGCTTTCATTATGTGCGATTGCACTGACCTGTTTACAGGTACCAGCGGCAGTCTCAGGATATTCTGACAGAGGTTCATACTGCTCATAATGGCCTTTATCCCACCGGGATTTCCGTCTGCAAAGAGAAGAGTGATCAAATCCAGGTATCTGAATTGTATCTCCCTGGCAATCTTAAAGTTATGTTTTAGAGCCTGGTTTACCATCTCTGACCAGTCAGCAGGAAAAGCATTGGCAAGGACGGAAATAACCCCGGCTCCGCCAGCAGCAATCACAGGAAGGACATCCATATCGTTACCGCTGATGACAAGAAAATTCTCCGGCTTATCCCTGAGTATCCTCATCAGATTCTCAAAATTACCTGAGGCCTCCTTGATCCCGATAATATTCTCGCAGTCCCGTGCAAGCTCCAATACTGTCTCTGGTGCCAGGCCCCCGCATGTGCGTGAAGGTACATTGTAGAGTATGACCGGTATGGAACTTGCGGCGGCAATCTGCCTGTAATGCTGGTAAAGCCCCCTCTGGCTGGGCCTTGTGTAATAGGGAGACACTGATAGGATTGCATCAACACCTTCAAAATCAGCCTGCCTGATGTAGCTGACAAGTTCAGAGGTGTTGTTTCCCCCGATACCCACTACAACCGGCACCCTCTTATTCACTGCCTCCGTCACAAATGACGTCAGTGCACACTTTTCATCCCTGTTAAGAGTGGAGGCTTCACCTGTAGTGCCTGATACCACTATATAGTTCACACCTCCGGAAATGAGATGCTCAATAATGCGCCCCATGGCTGCAAAATCCAGACTGTGATCGTTCTTAAACGGAGTCACTACCGCAACACCCGTACCTTTGAATTTCTTCATTTACTCAGTTTTCAATTATTATGGGTTGCCTAACTACTCAGGCCCTTTTTTCAGGACCGCTGATCATTGTCAGGTAATGAAATACCTGTTCAAGAAAATGATCTGTTTTAAACTGACTCCCTGCCTGGATCATCAGGTCATAGGGCTCATTCTCAGGCTCCCTGGAATCATCAGGCCCTGCTTTCATTGGCGACGGAGAAACGGCTGCAATATATGAAAGCGCAAAAACGCGCATGGGATTTATTCCTATGAGAAGATCAAACTTTTTCTCGGAAAACAGTCTGAAGTCTTCAGATTTCGGTATGAAGAACAGGTTCAGATCTGTCTGTTTCAGAAATTTCATATAGGTCAGACCGGTTAATCTGTCAGGAACGGTTTTACCGGGTATCCAGGCAAGTACCTCCATAGTCTTACCAAGCTCTGTCATCCGACGGCCCATTGCTGCAATGTGCTGTAGATCTTCTTCATTTGAAGCGTCCCACAAAATTCCGATGCTTTTTGCCCTGTCGAAATCGAATCTGGACTTGTTCCTCATGACAGAGAATGTCCGCCTGCGTAGGATCGCACGCCCGATGTTTTGCCTTATTGTGCCTAAAAGTTCCATTGTGAATGCAAACCTATGTTTTTTTTGTTTTCATAACCACTCACAGACTAATATTCTTTAATCATTTTCAGGAACTCCTCTTCGGTTATCACCGGTACACCGTTTTGTTCTGCCCTGGCTTTCTTGGCAGGGCCCATATCGCTGCCCGCAAGGAGGTAGGAAGTGTTGCCTGATACCGACGTTCCTGCCTTCCCTCCCTGTGCTTCGATAAGCGCTTTCAGCTCTTCCCTTGAATAGCTGACAAATGTACCGGAAATCACTATTGTTTTTCCTGTCAGAGGACCGCTGACAGAAACGGCAGCCGGACCCGAAAATTCCATGCCTGACACCCTTAGCCTCCTGATTATTTCCCTGTTTTCAGGGTCATTGAAATATTCCCGAACACTGGATGCAATTTTTGGCCCTATTTCCGCCAATGCGGTAAGCTCTTCTTCTGTTGCCGACATCAGTTTTTCAATATCACTGAAGCCGGAAGCCAGCGTTTTGGCAACTGTTTCACCTACATGCCTTATGCCCAGTGCAAAAAGCTTCTTGTGATACGGAGCTGACAGCGATTTCTCAAGCCCTGCAATTATATTGGCTGCTGATTTGTCGCCCATCCTTTCAAGTGTGGAAAGCTGCTCCCTCTTCAGGTCGTAAAGGTCGGCAACCGTGCGAATGAGTGATTGGGAATAAAGCAGTTCAATTGTCTCCTCACCAAGACCTTCTATATTCATCGCCTTGCGTGAAACGAAGTGAATTATTCTGCCGGTTATCTGGGGCGGACAGTGAAGATAATTCGGGCAGTAGTGATTGGCTTCGCCTTCCCCGCGTATGAGGGGTGTGCCGCATTCGGGGCATTTCTCCGGGAAGCCCACAGGCTCTGCATCGGGGCTTCGTTTTTCAATGTCAACCGTTACAATCTTGGGTATGATTTCTCCGCCTTTTTCGATAATCACCGCATCACCGTAATGAAGTCCAAGCAACTCAATCTGATCACTGTTATGAAGTGAAGCCCGCTTTACTGTGGTTCCGGCCAGAAGTACTGGTTGCAGATTGGCCACAGGGGTGATGTTACCCGTCCTCCCCACCTGGAAAACCACTGAGAGGAGGGTAGTCAGCGCCTGTTCCGCCGCATATTTATAAGCAATAGCCCAGCGGGGTGATTTTGCAGTATATCCCAGTTCCGCCTGCGCTTCGAGGGAGTTGACCTTTACAACCACACCGTCGGTATCGTAGGGCAATTCCCTTCTTTCTTTGTCCCACTTGTGAATAAAACTTATGACGTCATCAATGTCCTTACACCTTCCTATGACCTCAGTGATCCGGAATCCCCAGGCCCGTGCCGCCATCAGGTTATCATAATGGTTATCTGCCGGGAGGGTCTCACCAAGCAAATAATAGAGGTAACACTCCAGCGGCCTTGATGCAACAACCCTCGGATCAAGCATCTTGACAGTGCCGGCGGCAGCATTGCGGGGATTGGCAAACAATGGTTCTCCCCTGGCACTGCGTTCTGCATTCATCTCCTCAAATCCCCTGCGGGGAAGATATATTTCACCCCTCATTTCGAAAGTTCGCGGGAGATTGGCCGAAGAGACCCTTACAGGTATGCTCCTGATGGTCCTGACGTTAGCCGTCACGTCATCACCCCTGGTCCCGTCACCCCTTGTAACAGCCCTTGTAAGTTTCCCGTTTTCATAGATCAGGCTGATTGAGAGACCGTCATACTTTAGCTCACACACATATTCGGGAACATACCCGAGAATTTTGCTTACCCTGTCACCAAACTCTCTGACCTCGGCTTCACTGTAAGTGTTCCCCAGTGACATCATCGGATAGACGTGTTCATGCTGACTGAACTCGACTGTCAGGTCGCTGCCAACTCTCATTGTGGGTGAATCATCAGTCTGCAACTCAGGGAAATTCTTCTCGATTGTCTGAAGTTCACTGAGCAGGATATCAAACTCAAAATCAGTTATTACAGGTTGATTCAGAACATAATACCTGTGGTTATGTTCATCGATTGTTTTCCTGAGCTCTTCGGCTCTTTTCCTCGCTTCGGCAAGCTTCATTTTCAATTATTGGTTATAGTAAACTGTTACGACCATCTGCCGGGTATCACATTCCCGCACGTGCATTTGCCGCCGGATATTTTATTCGATATTATTCTTATTCCGGTCCTCTCGACTACTTTCTGACCGCATTCCGGACATACCGTGTCATCTGTCCCTGACCCGGGGACATTACCAACATATACATAACGAAGCCCGGCTTCACGGGCTATTCCGGCAGCGGTGTTCAGGACTGCCAGAGGGGTGGGTGGCAGATGTTCAAGTTTGTACATTGGCTGGAACCTGTTGAAGTGAATCGGAGTGTCAGCAAATCCATTTGAAAAGAGCCACTTGCACATAAGTCTGATTTCGTCAGGACTGTCATTGTAGCCCGGTATGACAAGATTTGTAATTTCCAGCCAGACCCCTTCATCCCTGTATATCTTGAGTGCATCCAGTACCGGCTGCAGCTTGCCGCCGTTAAGCTTAACATATGTGGCGTCACTGAATGATTTCAGATTAATGTTGGCTCCGTCGATATAGCGGCAAAGCTCTTTCAGGGGAGCAGGATTGATGTAACCGTTTGAAACCATTATGTTCAGGATCCCTTCTTGCCTTGCGATCTTTGAGGTCTCATATACATATTCATAGAAGGTCACGGGTTCGGAATATGTATATGCAATTGACCTGCAATTGTTTGCCTTTGCACTTGCTACCACATCACCCGGAGGAAGGTCATAGTTTTTGGTTTTGTCGGGAGATGTCTGCGAAATGGTCCAGTTCTGGCAGTTCAGGCAGGCGAAGTTGCATCCTGCCGTGGCAATTGAAAATGCTGATGATCCAGGAAGAAAATGATAGAGCGGCTTCTTCTCGACGGGATCAGCATTCACGGCACAAGGATTACCGAATGCCCTTGTATAAAGTTTTGATTTTCTTACCACCCGGTTTCGGCAATCGCTGACTTCCCCCTCCTTTAGGGTGCATTCATTCGGGCAGATGCGGCACATAACGCCTCGTGCACTTTCTTCCTGGTACATTGCCAGCCTCTCCGGGGTAGACTCAACCGCACTATTAACAACCGGCGATGATTTATCCGAACCATTTCCAGCCAGCGGAACAAACATGCCTCCGGCAACTGCCAGTGATCCCCGGTGCGCAAATACCCTGCGTGTTATCTTTCTGTCCCTGATTATGAGCGTCATACGCTTATCAAATGATGAGTATAAATCTAACGTTTAAAGAGGACCGATACAAGTGCCACAGCCATTAAAATGAAAAATGCAAGTATAAATGAAGCATTCATTATTCCGGCAAGTGGTACAAGCAATGTGGAGACAACCGTGTAGCCAAGTGCAGAACCTGCAAGGTCGGAGGCATAAATCCTGCCTGTGAAATCAACCTGGCTTCCCGAGGTCAGTACCCTGTAAATATTCCCTGTCAGGAATCCGGCAATCAGCAACGCTGGGAAAACAATCAGCAGGAGGAGGGAGGGCCCGGTTTCTGTCAGCCGTACAGCCGCAATACCGGTGATGATATATAATAATGCCAGCAGAAGCGGAACAGTTACAAGTGTATGTTTCAGGCGCATGGAAGCACACGCAGCACCTGAAGCCAGTCCCCCCATGAGAAGTGAAAGGACAAGGGCTGACAGGATGTACATGCTGCCAATCGCCGCTTGCAGCAGGAAAACAATAATCATCCCGTACCCGGCCAGACCGGCCGAAGCTGCAAACATCACAAATCCCCTGCGGCGTACGAAAAGGAATGGCAGTATTACAAGGATTACTGTTATTGCCCGGGCACTATTCCCTGTTCCCCTGTGTTCAAGTGACAGAGAATTACTGAACCATGAGGATACGGGTTTCGTCACAGAGTTCTGCCCTGCCATTGTATCAGTCTGCGATATTATCAGATCTCCGCGGATCCTGATATCCGCATCATCAAGATAATCACTGCTTACATATATGTTTTCAATGCCTCTCTCTGTAACAAGGGAAGCTATCGCGGCAGTCAGGGAATCGTCTGAAGCCATCACATAAAGAGATGACCCGGGGATTGCCGTAACGTTGCTGAATACTGCCTTCAGACTGTTGTATACGGGCGAAAAGCTTTTGCGGTAACTCTCCGGCGAATAGTTATAATAGGGTGCAGGTGTGCATGTGAATACTCCTCCTTCATTCAGATGTTCCTTCACTGTCGCGAAGTATTCACGGGTGAAATACCGGTTTACGGCAAGAGTTGTTGCCGGAGGTATTAGCTGAATTACAGCATCGAAAGCTATTCTGTTGTTTTTCAGGTACTTTACCGGATCACTCTTCACCACTGTGACCTGCATTTCTTTGAGAAGGGTGTCATGCGCATTCTCAGCGCCAATAATTCCGGGATCATGTTCAATGTAAACGACCTCTTTAATGTTATACTTTGACAGCTGGGAAAGGTGCTTCTGCAGACCCCCGGATATGATCATAACTCTCTCGTATTCATCTCTCTGAAGCAGAGTGTAATGGATATTTTCCTCCTCCCTGGCAATGTCGCCTGAAAAGAAGAGTGGCCGGTGATCATAGTACACCGCTGTTTCCCCGCCATAGGTGCCGGTGGAAATATTTCCGTAAGGGGTGTCTGTGCTGGATGTAACCCTGACGCCTCTCAGCAGCATCCCCCGCACAAACGGATCAGGTTTGAAAATGAATAAAACCAGTGTTACAGCTGTCAGTCCTACCCAAGCCCCGATGCGCCACCGGCGTGTGGAATAAAAAATCATAACCACCAGGAAAACAATCAATGCCTCCACAAGCATGTAAAGCCGGTAGTTCCCGATATACATCAGAAAGGCCATTGTAGTCAGTATCCCTGCTGCCACAGATCCGAGGGTCTCAAGTCCGAAGCTGTTACCGCTCGCGGTGCCTGTGTTTATGCTTCTGATGTATGACAGACGGATAAAGACGAATGAGGAAACAAAGGCTGCAGGTGCCACACTGACGGCGATGACAGCCAGCGATTTGAAGACTGAAGGCATTTCTCCCGGTTTCAGGATGACTGTGTTCATCATTATAAAAAGCAGGAGTGATATTACAGGAGCTGTTGCCATTATCCACATCATCCGCCTGAGCCCGGTGAAGCGCGATTTGCCTCCTGCGACGGCCCCGAGGGCTGAAATCATAAGCCAGAACCAGAGGAAGGATCCTGCAGATACTTCGCTGCCCCCACCAAGAATCACAGCTTCCCGAAGGAGGATGAACTGGACCGATGAACTCACAAACCCCGTTATGAGCAGCAGAAAGCGTGGAACTGAAGATTCTGTTTCCGGCTTAGCTTCCGGAGGATAATCCCCAGCGGTACTCTTTTGTGTTTCCCTTCCGGAATAGTACCGCAGATGCCACGTAAGGTGGATAATGGCGGCACAGGCCATTCCTGTTCCGAACTCCACATGCAGGTGAAGTGCCTCCTTAACGAACGGAATGTTCCACCTGTAATTAACCTGCAATGCCAGGAAAATGCCGGCTATTGCCGTCAGAAGAAAAGTGATAAGCAATATCCAGTTCCACAATCTGCGGTGAACTTGCCTGCTTAAAAGTCCGGACGACGACAGGTATAGGCTGAGGAGATATAGTACCAGGGCGGTCAGCCCGATAGGTCCGACATGATACATAGTTTCATACTTTATTCGCCGAAGACAAGAGCTTCATACACAAAGATCTCAGCATTTTTCCAGCCTTCCCAGCCGATTCCGGCTTTGTCCCGTGCACAGTAGCCCAGGAATTCGGCCACGCTCCAGCCTCTCTCAGCAGCCACCTGTGGCAGCAGGGTACCTGACATTATTCCTTTTTTAATATATATGCCGTGTTTTCCGATTACTATTTCGCTGATGTCAGTTATCTTTTTCATTGGTCCGAGGACTGATATTTCAAGCTTTATCTCAGGGTATTCCTTTGCAGAGAGTGCAGCGAACCGTCGGGTCTCCAAAGGCTGCCTCGCGGGCCATGACTTCCACAACACGGTACAGTGGGTCAGGTGATGTGAAACGGCCGATGCAACCCCTGAGGTTGCCGTGAACAGTTATTGTGACGAATGCTCCCAGTGGCTCCCTGAGGGAGGAGGTTAGCTTCAGTCCATCAGGGGTTAATGGCTTTGTGTGGTTTAATTCTGCCTTAATCGACTCCCTTGCAATTCCAAGCAGGGTCTTCTTTTCTTCCGAAGTGAGGACCAAAGATTTTTTACCCTCTATATGAGATCCGGCTGCCGCTGTTTTCTCTTCAACAATAATGGCGTTGTAGCCTACAACCTGCTGCCTGTCTCCGAAAGGTGAGTCTCCGGAATTTGTATAGTCGGCATTTCTGTATTGCAGACTCCCGTTTCCTTCGGTAAGGTACATCAGCACCATGCCGGCCGTCCACCCGCACATTGCAGTGGCCAGCCCCTCAATCCCTGAAGCTTCGGCACTCCTGACAGCCATCAACAGGGCATCGGGATCACCACTTACGATTGCATCGCTGGTCTTCCTGTCAGTCTTAACGGCATCGCTGTAGGCGGGATAATGCGAGAAATCACTGCTTATTACAAAAAGATTCCTGCCGGTGAAATACGGTTTCAGGGAAGAAGCCAGGGAGATAAGAATATTTTTGTTCCTTGTGCCTATCAGTATAGGAATAACAGAGGGAGTCTTTTTGAAATGATACTGAATGAACGGAAGTTCAACCTCGAGTGAGTGTTCAGGACCATGTGCATCATCACGGGTGAAGAAGTACCGGCTTTCGTCAATCAGTTTTTCACCAGTTTGCCTGTCAACCATCACCTTCCCGAGAGGTGTTACCATATCCCCGGAGGTGAAGACGGCCGCCCCTTCGAAGGCGACCCTGTGGCTGGCTCCGATGAGAAATATGTTGTCGTATTCTGCGTCAGCCGGTATTGCAGAAAAGGCGGCGGCGGCAGTATGTCCTGAATAAACATATCCGGCATGGGGTACTATTATTGCCCTTACAGTCGTACCGGGCAAGGGACCTTTACATTTATCGAAAAGCTCCTTAAGGTCACTTCTCAGTTGCTCGCTTCCCGAGGGATAAAAACTGCCGGCAACGGCTGGTTGCCTGTCCTTCCCGGCCTGCTGTCCGTTTATGCTCATAAGCGGTAGGATTAATGAGATAATGATAACAACAACCGTTTTCATTGAAACAGTCCTTTACAACAAAGTAAAGTTAAGTCAAAAAAGTGGAAACGCGAGAGCTGATAATGGAAGATCAGATGAGTACAATATTCTCCTTGAGTGTGTTCCCGTCATCATCTATTCCATAGAGTCTGATGCCCACACTGCAGGTAGCACTGGAAGCAATGTCCAGAATGGGAGAGACAGCCTCCCTGACATCTTCTTCACCCATTGAATCATATTCTTCAATATCAAAATAGAGATGAATGAACAGGATATGTTCAGATCTCTTGATCTTGCAGAGGACTTTCAGGATTTTAGCCATCCACAACGCCGAGGAAGTATTGAAATAGTCAATGTTGTATTTGATATTGGTGTTCTCTGCCGGATTCTTTGCATATTCACCGGCCCACCTGTGAATTGGCTCGAAAAAAGATGTTGCATTTTCAGGCAGAGATTTGCCTGTAAAACCCAGTACACCTGTTGATGCCACAAGATCTACCTGTGGCGTCTTATTGGTCGCCTGAATTCTGATATCCTGTAAATTACCCATAATATAATTGGTTCTTTCCCTGAATGTTTTAAGTCAATCTGACGATGAATAAAGGTAATCCATTATTATATGATCTAATTTAGCCTTCGTCAAAAAAAAAGGTATTATTATCAATTTTTTTTACTGTTTCGTCCTATCGCACAGTCATTAAATCATAGTGTGTGGAGTGCATTGAGTGCCTAAAGTGCCTGAAGTGTCTTGAGTGCCTTAAGTGCCTGCCGGGATAAAGTACTTCAGGCACTCCAAACTCCGTTAACTTTAAGCACTTATTAATTGCACTTAATATTATCTTTGCACCCGAAATAAATTGAAATGGAAAACCTGCTCAGAAAGGGTATCAGGGAGGCTCTGATAAGCCTCTATAAATCGGATGTTCCGGATGGGTCCATCCAGCTGCAGAAAACAAGGAAGGAGTTTTCAGGCGACATGACCCTCGTTGTGTTTCCCCTGCTTAAGATATCCCACAGGTCTCCTGAACAGACTGCAAATGATATTGGTGAGTATCTTCTCGGTAATCTTAAGTCTGTCAGCAGTTTCAACGTCATAAAGGGATTTCTGAATATTACAGTCGCTGCCCGTGAGTGGGCATCCAGACTTGAAAGTATAAGGGTGGCGCACAACTGGGGCTTTACAGAGGCTGGTCCGGATGCGGAAGTGATAGTAATTGAATATTCGTCACCAAACACAAATAAACCTCTTCACCTTGGGCATATCCGCAACAATCTCCTCGGTTTTTCACTTTCAAGGCTGACCGCAGCGGCCGGCAAAAAGGTTATAAGGACCAATATTGTGAATGACAGGGGCATCCATATCTGCAAGTCAATGGTTGCCTGGAAGCTTTTCGGCAACGGCGAGACCCCTGAGAACAGCGGAAAAAAGGGAGACCACCTTGTTGGCGAATACTATGTCCTCTTTGACAGGAAATACAAGGAACAGGTAGCAATACTTGAAGCGTCAGGATCGACCCCTGAGGAAGCCAGGGAAAATGCCGGGCTGATGCTGGCGGCACGGGAGATGCTTCTCATGTGGGAGGCTGGCGATGCTGAAACATTAAGCCTGTGGAAAATGATGAACGCATGGGTATATGCCGGTTTCGATGTGACTTACAAAGCCCTGGGAGTTGAGTTTGACAGGATATATTACGAATCTGACACATATAAAACAGGCCGGCAACTGGTACTTGAAGCCCTTGACTCAGGCCTGCTTTTTAGAAAAGACGATGGCTCGGTATGGGTCGACCTTACCGCTGAAAAACTTGACCAGAAATTGCTCCTGAGATCTGACGGCACTGCGGTCTATATGACCCAGGACCTCGGCACTGCCGTACTGAGATACAATGACTTCAGTTTCAACAGGCACATTTATGTAGTAGGAAATGAACAGAATTATCACTTCCAGGTGCTTGCTCTCGTTTTGCTTAAAATGGGCTACCAGTGGGCCCGGGGACTGCATCATTTCTCATATGGAATGGTTGAACTCCCGGAAGGCAAAATGAAATCAAGGGAAGGAACAGTGGTGGATGCTGATGATCTGATCACTGAGATGACTGACACGGCACGGTCAATGTCACAGGAGCTCGGAAAACTCGGCGGATTCACCGAATCCGAGAAAGAGGATATCTTCAGGAAGATAGGTCTGGGCGCTTTGAAATACTTCATTCTCAAGGTCGATCCTAAAAAGAATATGACTTTCAACCCGGCCGAATCAATTGATTTTAACGGTAATACGGGTCCTTTCATTCAGTATACATACACCCGCATTAAGTCAGTACTGACCAAGGGGATTGAAACAGGAATCACTCCTGGTGAACCGATATTTGAAAACGTAACACCTGACCCGAAGGAAATAAATATTATTAAGCTGTTGAATGATTTCCCGTCTGTTGTCTCAGAAGCTGCGGAGGAACTGAGTCCTGCACTGGTGGCCAATTACTGCTATGACCTGTCACGGGAATTCAACCAGTTTTACCATGACCTGCCGATACTCGGGGAAGAAAACCGGGAAAAACGCAATTTCAGGCTTAACCTGACTGAAATGACAGGTATCATAATTGAAAAAGGACTGTGGCTTCTTGGAATCGAAGCTCCGGAAAGAATGTAAATTCAGCATAAAGAAACATATATGTTCGAAAACCTAAGCGAAAGACTTGAGCGCTCCTTCAAGATACTGAAAGGTGAAGGGGTAATATCAGAAATAAATGTGTCAGAGACTCTTAAGGAGGTGCGCCGGGCCCTTCTTGATGCCGACGTAAACTTCAAAATTGCAAAACAGTTTACCGATACAGTCAAGCAGAATGCGATGGGGCAGAACGTGCTGAAGTCGGTCAATCCCTCACAGATGATGATCAAGATCGTTCATGACGAGCTTGTCGCACTGATGGGAGGGGAGAAGACCGATATCAACATTAAGACCAACCCTTCAGTAATACTTGTAGCAGGACTTCAGGGAAGTGGTAAGACGACCTTTAGCGGTAAGCTTGCAAAATATCTCAAAAGCAAAAGAGGAAAGAACCCGCTGCTTGTTGCCGGTGACGTCTACAGGCCTGCTGCAATAGAACAGCTAAAGGTGCTGGGGACACAGATAGAAGTGCCTGTTTACACTGAAGACGGAAACCTGAATCCTGTCGAGATAGCCAGAAATGCAGTACGTGAGGCAAAAAAGAACGGTAATGATGTCATAATTATAGACACTGCCGGACGCCTTGCTGTGGACGAGGAGATGATGAAAGAGATAGCTGCAGTCAAAAACGCGGTCAATCCTCATGAAACACTGTTCGTGGTTGACTCAATGACAGGACAGGATGCCGTGAACACAGCCTTTGAATTCAATGAAAGGATTGACTTTGACGGGGTGGTCCTGACCAAGCTCGACGGCGATACCCGCGGTGGTGCCGCCCTTTCGATAAGATCGACAGTCAATAAGCCGATCAAATTCATCAGTGCCGGTGAAAAAATGGAGGCTCTTGACCTCTTCTACCCCGACAGGATGGCAGACAGGATACTTGGAATGGGCGATATTGTAACCCTCGTTGAAAAAGCCCAGGAACAGTATGATGAAGACGAAGCCAGGAAACTGCAGAAGAGAATAGCAAAGGATCAGTTCGACTTTAACGACTTCATCTCTCAGATTCAGCAGATCAAGAAAATGGGGAACATGAAAGACCTCATGGGGATGATCCCGGGGGTTGGGAAAGCCATTAAGAATCTTGAT
Organism: uncultured Bacteroidales bacterium; assembly: GCA_963736735.1. Classification (GTDB taxonomy): domain Bacteria; phylum Bacteroidota; class Bacteroidia; order Bacteroidales; family VadinHA17; genus SR-FBR-E99. Next base: position 143,114 of record CAVTPX010000009.1, read on the forward strand.
ATAGATGACAATGCATTTAAGGGAATAGAGGCTATCATTCACAGCATGACCCCGGCAGAACGTACAAACCCGCTGCTGATGAACGGCAGCCGCAGGAAACGGATTGCTGACGGCAGCGGAACAACGGTTGCTGATGTTAACAGGCTGCTGAAACAGTTTGACGAGACAAGAAAAATAATGAAAATGGTAGGTAAAGGCGGAGATCTGTCTAAATTAGTACCAAGAAAAAGATAGTATGTATCAGCTGATTGACGGAAAAAAGACGGCAGCAGAGATTAAAGCCGAAATCGCTGCCGAAGTTATTTCAATGAAGAAAAGAGGTGCACGCCCCCCTCACCTTGCAGCAGTCCTGGTAGGAAATGACGGAGGCAGTGAAACCTATGTGGCAAATAAGGTGAAGGCGTGTGCCGAAGTTGGATTTGACTCAACCCTGATCCGGATGGATGCCTCAGCAACCGAGGCCCAACTACTGACGAAGGTGAATGAACTTAACAGGAATCCTGATATCGACGGATTTATTGTACAGCTTCCTCTTCCTGCCCACATAAATGAGAATAAGATTATCGAGGCAGTATCACCTGAAAAGGATGTGGATGGCTTCCATCCTTTGAACCTTGGCAGGATGATGGCTGGAATTCCATCATTCGTCTCCGCCACACCCTATGGCATTATGGAACTTCTAAAGAGGTATAAGATTCCTCTCAGCGGGGCAAACTGCACTGTTGTGGGCAGAAGCAACATAGTGGGACGGCCCGTGAGCATCCTGATGTCACAGAAAGGCATTGACGCAACAGTAACTGTTGTTCACAGCCGCACGAAAAACATTGCTGACATACTTAAAAGATCGGATATTATTATTGCAGCCATCGGATCTCCCGGGTTCATAACAGGGGAGATGGTTAAGGAGGGCGTTGTTGTGATTGATGTCGGGACCACCAGGGTTGATGCCCCCGGCACAAAATCAGGCTGGAGGCTTAAGGGCGACGTTGATTTTGATTCCGTTGCACCCAAATGCTCCTATATTACACCCGTTCCGGGCGGAGTGGGACTGCTGACAGTCGTTTCCCTGCTGCAGAATACCCTGAAAGCCTGTAAACGCTGAAGTACGAGCAGTCCTATTCAAAAGTCAAACCTGTAAAGTAGAGGTCGTAACCCCCTTTGCCACCCGGTCTGTCTGACGAAAACACCATGAAAGGATTTCCAAACTGCACATCAGTGCCTGTCACAGGACGGTATTCGTTGTATGAGCTGTTTATCTTCGGCCCCATATTCACCGGTGAACTCCATTTTCCTCCTCTGAAAACAGAATAATAGAGATCCTGACCGCCCATACCGCCGGGCATATCAGAAACAAAGACAAGGTACCTGCCAGAGACAAACGGGCATTTTTCATTGAAAGAGGTTTTCAGACTGTCTATCGCCTGAGGTGACAGCTGCAGGACTGAGGAACCAGTCATTTACAGTTTTTGCCGCCGGTCTGAGAAGCATGTAAATATCGAAGTTACCGTCCCTGTCCGAACAGAAATAAGCAGTATCAAAGCCTGAATCAAGTGACAGGTATGCATCATCAGATGCAGAATTGAACAGAGTTGCAGGCACCGGGTCAGGAATGACGGGGAGAGCTGAAAAAGCCGGGGTGAACCTGGTATATACAATGTCAAGACCTCTGCCCGTAACTTCTGTGGCAGCTGCCATATACTCAAGGCCGTCTTCGGAATTAAAGAACCTGTAAGGCCCGAAGTCATTTGACGGGGTGTTGAACTTTGCCGTCAGTGCGGTGAGAAATCCGTCCTGGGAGATTCCGCTGTTTAGAAGAAATAAGCCAGAGGTCTGCCCGAAACTGTAGCCGATCATTCCGTAAACAAAATCGAATGTGCCGCCGGAGGTGGCGCGGTTGGACGAGAATACAATGGGACGGGAATCAGACAATACACCGTACTCCCCGCTCCATATGTCCGAATTGTAATCGTCATACGGTGAGTTGAGACCTTCGAGCACAATTACAGAATCAGGAAAAACACCTATCGGGTAGTTCAGAGACAGGCGGATTCTCTTTTTTGCATCCGGTAACTAAAGTAATGGCAATGACAGTCAGGAGCGTGCGGAAAGAAATTCTTGGATTCATGATTTCAACTTTTTGTATCGCCTCATGTCAAAGATATTAATTATCAGGGCATAAGCAAAAAACCGGGCAAGAGGCCCGGTTTCAGAAGGTAGAATTTAGGTTAATTCTAGGGTAATATTGGGTTTGAGGGTAAATCTGCTTCTAATTCAATTATAAGATGGAAAGAAAGCCTCCATGGTTGCGTCACCTGAAAATTAATTTCCAACACCCTGTAAGTCATGTTTATAAAAATCGGTGCCTGTTGATAATTGGGCTACCGGAAATGTTCATGTGTGACAATATGTATTACATTTGCACAATATTTCGTGGGAAATGGAAGAAGAAAGGTACGGCTTTGTACATGACAGTGAGGTGGAAGAGGTGATCCTTCGTTTTGAGAAGATGCGAAAGAATAAGGAGTCATGCTACTTCGATGTAATTGAGTTTGAGGCGATAATAGATTATTATCTCGAGGGCAATAACCCTATGAACGCTTATGAGGCGATGTCATTTGCCTGTGAGCTGCATCCTCATTCTGTTCCCATACAGGTTCGCAAAGCAAGAGTATTCCTTGAAAAGGGAAGGGCTCTCGAGGCCCTCACAATCGTCAGACGGATCGAGAATATCGAACCCGGCAATTATGAGATATATATTATTAAGGGAACAGCCCTTGCAATGCTCGGAGATATAAACGGAGCACAGAAGATCTTCGACCTTGCCCTGCAGTCGGATGAGGATGACCAGGAGACTATCCTTTACAGTATCACCTCGGTACTGCAGAATCTCAACTATTACGAACAGATGATTCCCTACCTGCACAGGCTCGCCGACCTTGAACCTGATTTTGCGGCTCATATATATGACCTCGCCTATGCCTACGAGAAAAGGGGTGATTTTGAAAACAGCATAAAGTATTACTGCCAGTATCTCGATGAAGAGCCAAATTCTGACAGTGCCTGGTATAATCTAGGTATAATATACAATAAAACAGGCGATTACGATAATGCTATCAATGCATATGACTACGCTCTTGCGGTAAATCCTGAAAACACCTTTGCCCTGTTTAACAAGGCAAATATCCTCTCCAACCTTGAAAAGTATGACGAGGCCATGGAGGTCTACCGTGAGTTTGTAAATGAGGAACCTGAAAGCCTGGAGGGCCTTACATATCTTGCAGAGTGTTATGACAAGATCGGGAATGAGGAGATGGCAAAGAAATATTATTTTGAAGCCATCGAACTGACTCCCGAATTCCCTGACCCCTGGTTCGGACTCGGACTGCTGGCACTTACCCGTGACAAGGCATCGGAGAGCCAGCCCTATTTCAGGAAGGCCATCGAACTTGACAGCAACAATCCTGATTACTGGTTCTCACTCGGGAAATCGCATATTATGCTGAGCGACCTTAAACAGGCTCTGAAATGCTTCCGTGAGACGCTCAGGCTGGATGCCTACTTCGATGATGCATGGATAGAATCAGGTATGATAATTTTGATGACCGGAGCCTTTGCCAGGGCAATCCCCCTGCTTGAAGAAATAAGGCATATTAACGGTGATGTCCCCGGTGTCTGGTACCTTCTGGCTTCATGTTACCTCCAGACCGGGAAAAACAAGGAAGCCACTGCCTGCCTTTCAAGGGCTGCAGAAATTGATCCTGAGCTTTTTGCCGACTTTTCAATCCTTCTTCCTGAAGAACTGATGAAACCTTCCATGAAGCGGCTTTTTGCCCGGAAAAAGAAAAAATAGATGAAAGACCTCAGAAAACTGCTCACCCACATTCCTGACAGGCCGGCGAAACCAAGGAATGAGGGGCTCACAATGGTTATGGATAAAGGGCTGAGTCTCAGGGAAGCTGAAGACTTCGCCTCCGTGGGAAGCGAATATACAGATTTTGTGAAACTGGGCTTCGGAACCTCACTCATTACTCCGGATGTTGAGAAAAAGATTCTGGTTGTACAATAAGGCCGGAATGAAGGTTTACCTCGGAGGAACACTCTTCGAAGCCTTCATTGCAAGGGGAATGTTCGATGAGTATGTTGACCTGCTGAAATCGTCAGGCATAACAATGGTGGAGGTCTCCGACGGCTCATTTGACTTTGAACACAAAAAGAAACTCGATTATATCAGAAAGCTTTCAATTGATTTTACGGTTGTCTCGGAGGTTGGATCGAAGAAGAAAAATGTAGTCTTTTCCCCTGATCAATGGGTGGAGATGATGAAGGCCGAGCTCGATGCCGGATCAGTAAAAGTAATTGCCGAAGCCCGCGAAACAGGGACAGTCGGCATCTATAATGACGACGGATCTGTCAATTCAGGGCTGATCAACTCAATTTCAAAACATATCGGTTTTGATAATGTTCTCTGGGAAGCGCCGCAGAAGTCGCAGCAGGCCTGGTTCATCCTGAACTTCGGGGCGAATGTCAACCTTGGCAATATTGCTCCGTACGAAATCATTCCGCTGGAGTCACTCAGACTCGGGCTGAGAGGCGATACCTTTTTCAGCTTTCTTCCGGCAGAACTGAAATGAAACTTTTCGGCATCATAGGATATCCTCTGGGCCATTCTTTCTCGGAGCGCTATTTTACTGACAAATTCGCCAGGGAAGAACTTGCTGACCACCGCTATCGTAAATTTGAACTATCTTCCCTTGATTTGCTGCCTGCACTGCTTGATAAGGAAAATGACCTTGTTGGTTTTAATGTAACCATCCCGTATAAAGTACAGATAATCAAATATCTGAATGAGGTCGACGAAGCTGCTGCAGAAATTGGGGCAGTAAATACAGTCAGGGTCTCACGCAGAAACGGCAATCTATACCTGAAAGGGTTTAACACTGACGCACCTGCCTTCAGACAGTCACTTCTCGATAACCTGTTGTCCCTTCCTGAATCAGCAGTGGTACTGGGAACCGGCGGCGCCTCAAGAAGCGTTTGCCATGAGCTTCTGGAACTCGGCATCAGGGTAATTCAAGTATCAAGGAAACCTGCAGCAGGCATATTTACTTATCAGGATCTTCCCGGGGAAGTACTGGGCTCGGCGGGAGTTGTTGTCAATACCACACCTGTGGGCACATTTCCTGATGTTGAAAGCTCTCCTCCGTTGGACTATAGCTGCCTCAGGGAAGGACAGCTGCTTTTTGACCTTGTATACAATCCTCCGCAAACCCGTTTTCTGAGGCTGGGAGAGGAGCAGGGATGCCAGACAGTGAATGGGGAAGAAATGTTTCATATTCAGGCAGAAATGGCCTGGGAGATATGGAACAGCAAAACTAAATAAAAACGTCAGGGGGATATTTAATATCCGTAAGTGATAATCCCTGTGCAGGAGCCGACTGTCCTGCCAGTCCCCGGTCACGGCCCCTGATAATTTCCTCAAACTCATTGATTGACAGTTTACCTCTTCCCACCTGCACCAGCGTGCCTGTGATTGCCCTTACCATGTTCCTCAGAAACCTGTCGGCCGTGATTGTGAAAACAATCCTGTCAGGCATCGCCTCCCACGAGGCTTCTGATACCTTGCAGATATTGGTTTTGTTACCCCCGTGAAGCCTGCTGAAACTTGTAAAGTCAGTGTGATCCAAAAGGAGTGCTGAAGCCTGGTTGAGCAGGGCAACATCAGGCTTCCAGTAAAGCAGCCAGGCTGTGTCTGCCAGAAACGGGTCCTTGGCGGTTGCAAAAGTGTAATTGTAGGTTCTTGAGAGTGCATCAAAGCGGGCATTTGCATCCTCCCTCACCCTGACTATCCGGCTTACAGCAATATCGCCGGGCAGATAACCGTTGAGTTTGTGCAAAAAAGTAATCTCACCGGCAAGGCTGTCATTTGCCGAGTCAAAATGCGCACAGAAGTATTCTGCATGCACACCGGTGTCTGTCCTTCCCGCCCCTGTAACACTGATTTTCTCGCTCAGCAATGTGCTCAGCGCCCTGTTCACCACTTCCTGTACGGTAGGTTTACCGGGTTGCAGTTGCCATCCGTGATAGGCAGTGCCCCTGAAGGAGAGAAAAATGAAGTACCTCAATACCGGTGCCATATGCTGTAAAGATAGAAAAAAGGGCTGCACGGCATGGAACCTCCGCGCTCTTTTCACTAAATTGCGGCTCAAACAAACTGAATGACTATGATGGCGGAGACTATTAAACGGGGATTTGCAAGCGACAATAATTCGGGAGTTCACCCTGATGTAATGGAACAGATAAACCGTGTGAACCGCGGACATGAGGTGGGCTATGGCAACGACAGGTACACGCAACAGGCTCAGGAAATGCTCAGGGAGCATCTTGGAAGTGATGCTGAGATATTTTTTGTCTTTACCGGGACAGCAGCCAATGTTCTCGGGCTCGCAGGCGTGACACGTTCATGGAACTCAGTCATCACAGCAAGTACTGCACATATTGAACAGGATGAATGTGGTGCTCCTGAAAAATTCACAGGCTGCAAGGTGCTGACAGTCGATACTCCCGACGGCAAGCTGAAGACAGAATACATCACAAGGCATATGCACGGCTTCGATTTTGAACATCACAGTCAGCCGAAGGTTATTTCTGTATCCCAGGTAACGGAAATGGGTACCGTATACACTGTTGAGGAGATCAGGGCCCTGGCAGACTATGCTCACAGCCATGGTATGCTTCTGCATATGGATGGCGCCCGTCTTGCCAATGCTGCAGTTTCACTGAACCTCCCCTTCAGGGCTTTTACAACAGATGCCGGGGTTGACATTCTCTCGTTCGGAGGTACCAAGAACGGAATGATGTACGGCGAGGCTGTATGTTTTCTGCGTCCGGGACTGGCGGAAGGATTCAAATATCTCCGCAAGCAGGGGATGCAGCTCGCCTCCAAGATGCGTTTCATAGCAGCACAGTATACAGCCTACTTTACCCACGACCTCTGGAAAGAGTGTGCAGGACATTCGAACAGCATGGCGCTGGAGCTTGAAAAGAGGCTTTCCCTGATAGGCGGCATTAAAATAACCCAGAAGGTCGAATCAAACGGGATCTTCGTTATAATGCCACGCGAAGTGGCTGAAACGCTGCGCAGGGAGTATTTCTTCTATCCCTGGAATGAGGAGCTGTCAGAATACAGGCTCATGACAAGCTGGGATACGTCGCTTGACGAAATTGAGCATTTTACAAAACGCCTTGATGAACTGATGCATCCCGGGAAGTAGTCCCGGAATATTCCGACTGGTCAGCTATTCGTAGGGATCAGCCTCAGTGGTCTTGCCGAACTCCCAGTAATCTCCTGTCGTATCTCCGGGCTGTTGCCTCCAGTAAGCCGGTGAAACCACATTCCCGTCGGCTCTGTGCAGGGTCCTCTCATAAACTGCGTAAACGGGATTGAAGATTATGTCAGTCACTCCCAGGGTGTAGGTTACGGCATTGCTTCCCTCGGATGGCGCATCCTCCCTGGTCTTCACTTCCAACCCGTTAAGTGTCAGCAGTTCACTCAGAAATTTCATCCGTTCTGAAGAGATACCGCTTTCGACCAATGTGCAGCGTACCCCGTCAATCTCTGTAATCTGATGCTTTGCAATTGTAAGTGATCCCATGTTTTCCCAGTTTAAATACCGTAGCTCATATTCCTTATCATCTCGAAGATACCGCTTGCAAAGCCTGTTATTACAATGCCTGCAATACAGATTGCAAGACCCAGTTTAGTCATGTTGTCACTCCTGAAGCGGGCAATCGGATCTTCATTCTTGTTGATGAACATGGCTTTCACGACAAGCAGGTAGTAATAGAGACCTATGATTGTATTCAGGACAGCGATAGTGACCAGAAGGTAATACTCTTTTTCTGCGGCAGCCATAAAGAGGAAGAATTTACCGAAGAATCCGGCAACAGGAGGTATGCCAGCAAGCGAAAAGAGGGCAATCATCATTACCAGGCTAAGCCCCGGATTGGTTCTGTACAAACCGTTGTACTCATCCATGCTTTCCTTCCCTGTCTGATTTGAAATGGCTGCCACAACACCGAATGCAGCCAGGTTTGAAAAGATATAGATCAGCGCATAGTAGATCACAGTGGTCATGCCAAGCTCATTGCCTCCGATGAAACCCAGGAGGAAGAACCCGGCCTGGGCAATTGATGAGAAGGCAAGGAATCTCTTCATGTTTTTCTGTCTGATAGCGAAGAGGTTGCCTATTGTCATCGTAAGTACTGCTATAACCCAGATTATGCGTTCCCATGTATGGATTATTACCGGGAAGACTGTGAAGAGTACTATCACGAAAATGAATGCCGCAGCACCTTTACTGACTACTGAGAGGTAAGATGTGATGTTCACCGGCGCTCCTTCATAGACATCAGCTGTCCATAGATGGAAGGGTACCAGTGACATTTTGAAAGCCATGCCTGCAAAGAAGAAAATAAAGCCCATCACAGTCAGTGGCATTGTTGTAGCCCTGACAGCTATCTCTGCAAAATACAGTGAACCTGTTGTTCCGTATATCATCGAAAGACCGAACAGGAGGATGCCTGAAGAGAGTGACGACGAAAGTATAAGCTTAATACCTGCTTCCGCCGAATTGTTCCTGTACCTTTCGAATGCAGCCAGGGCAGCCAGCGGAATTGTCGCCAGTTCGAGCCCGAGGTAAAACATTATGAAATGACCTGATGAGATCATGAAGTTCATCCCTATCAGCGTGGAAATGAGAAGCATGAAGTATTCACTGGTCCTGTCAATGTTCTCAGGTTTGCCAAGCCATGTATATGACTGAATCAGGACGATGAGTGTCCCGATGTTTAGAATATTCTTCATCAGAAGGGTAGTCCGGTCTGACCGGAACATGTCACCAAACAGCGATCCCTCAATCCCCGGAAGGAAGCCCGCTGCAGTAACGGCCGCAAATAGTATTACAGCGAAACCCCTGAGCTTGCCCTTTTTCTCCTCAGCGGTGAAGATCTCACCAATGAGTATTATAAGGAAGGCTGCTGTCAGCAGCAGCTCGTGACGCATTATTGCAAAGTTCTCCAGACTCATCTTCGTCTCAGGTTAAATTTTATTCCTGTTGTTTTAAAATTAAAGCAGTTTGTCTACAATCGGCATCAGGCTGTCCTTGATCATTGTGGCAAGACCCAGCGGTGCCATTCCGATATATATAATGCCGGCAAGAAGTGCCACAACTGAAATGCGTTCAAACCATTTCGCATCAGTAAGATTGTCAAAATGATGGTCCTTTATCGGACCCAGAAGGAGTATTGCCACAACCCTGAGAATATATACAGCCGTGATGACTATTGATGTAACTGCAACAATCGTTGCCACACGGTGGAAAAGGTCGGGGTGCTGAAATGCTCCGAAGAAGATTGACATCTCGGCTACGAAGCCGCTGAAGCCCGGAAGCCCGAGTGATGCAAGTCCTGCCATGACATATATTACTGAAAGGAAGGGAATTACCTTCATCAGTCCGCCCATCTCATGTATCATTCTTGTATGGGTTCTGCCGTAAATCATCCCGATAAGGGCAAAGAAGAGGGCTGTCATCAGTCCGTGCGAGATCATCTGCAATACGGCACCGCCAAGGGCATGCTGGTTCATCATCAGAACCGCAAAAAGTACCAGTCCGCAGTGACTCACTGAAGAATAAGCGTTGATGTATTTGAGATCCTTCTGCACTATGGCCCCAAAGGCGCCGTATACGACACTTATTGTAGTGAGGATTATAAATATCCAGGCCATCTCATTGGCTGCCTCAGGCATCAGGAACATAGCCACCCTGAAGGCACCGTATCCGCCAAGTTTCATAAGCACGCCGGCATGAAGCATTGACACGGCGGTAGGGGCAGAGGCATGTCCGTCAGGCGACCAGGTGTGGAAGGGGAACAGTGCACCCAGTACTCCGAAGCCCACAAATGTAAGCGGGAAGAAGATCCTCTGTGCCGCAATTGGAATTGTGATTTTCGAAATCTCGAGAATGTTGAATGTAAGCGGACCGCCGTCAGGAGCCGAGTTGAAATAGATACCTATAAGCCCTACCATTAGAAGTGCAGATCCGCCCATCAGCATCAAGGTCAGCTTCATTGCCGAGTATTCCTTGGGTCCGCTGCCCCAGATGCCTATCAGAAGGAACATCGGGATAACAGCAACTTCGTAAAAAAGGAACATTGTGAACAGGTCAATTGATATGAAGAACCCGAATACTCCTGTGGCAAGCAGTATGAGAGAAATGAAGAACTCCTTCCGCAGATCCTCCATCTCCCATGATGCAAAGATCCCGGCAAAGACAACAACTGAAGTAAGGGCGATCATTGCAACTGACACACCGTCGACCCCGACTGTATAGTAAATGTGCAGGGTCCTGAACCACTCGAAACTGCTTACGAAGAGCATCTCCTCCATGTTGCCTGCCTTTCTTGCTGTCAGGTACATGTAAACAACGACTGCCGAGACTATCAGCTGAATTGACATCCCGATAGCTGATACCAGCTTCACCTTGCGGGTATCTTTCAGAAAAAGGATCCCCGTAACTGTGAGGAGGGGTATTATTACTAGCCAGCTTAAGATATTCATAATATGATATTTATCAATGTCAGAACCCTATTTGAGAATATAAATGAAAACCAGCACCAGCCCTATAACGCCGGAAACAAAGACAAAAGCGTACTTCTGCAGCTGTCCCGACTGGAAGCCTCTGATTTTGAATGATACTGTCTGTGCTACCCAGGCAATGCCGTTCATTGTGCCGTCAACTATATGCCTGTCAAACCATGCTATTGGCTGTGATATGTGTCTGAAGATTATCTTATGGGTAATAAAGAGATAGAGCTCGTCAATGTAGAATTTATTGTAAGCCCATTTGTATCCCAGTTTAAATGTATCAGCCATCCGTTGGGGCAGTGCAGTCTCCTTCTTGTACATCACCCAGGCGATTGCTATTCCGACAAGCCCGATCAGTACCGAGGGAATTGCTATGCCCAATTCAATGTGCGATTCAAATGGCACACCGTCAGATGTAACGAGACTGCTGAAAGGAATAAATCCGCTGAAGACCGAGGCTGCAGCCAGGAAAATAAGCGGCACGGTCATCGTTGCCGGGGCTTCGTGAGGAGTATGGTGATACTGTCTCTCCTTACCATGGAATATCGAGAAGTAGAGTCTGAACATATAGAATGCGGTCAGACCCGCAACTGCATACTGAATGGCAAACAGCAGCTTGTCATGATGGAATGCCGCGGTGAGAATCTCATCCTTGCTGAAGAAGGCTGAAAGAGGCGGAATACCTGCAATTGTGAGACATGCAATCAGGAATGTAATATGTGTTACCGGAAGATATTTTCTCAGGCCGCCCATCTCCGTCATGTAGTTTGTGTGTACGGCATGGATCACCGCACCTGCACCGAGGAAGAGCAGAGCCTTAAACATTGCATGTGTGAAGAGGTGGAAGTTTGACGCCATGAAGCCAAGACCGTCGTGACCGCCATATCCCGATACACCGAGAGCAAACATCATATAGCCTATCTGTGACATTGTGGAGTAGGCGAGAACCCTCTTTATATCATTCTGTGTAGTCGCAATTATTGCGGCAAACAGCGATGATACCGCCCCCACCCAGGCTACCACTTTCAGTGCCTCTGGTGCTGCAAAAAAGTAGATCGGAAACATCCTTGCAACCAGGTAAACACCCGCTACAACCATTGTAGCCGCATGTATAAGGGCTGAAACAGGCGTGGGACCTTCCATTGCATCAGGAAGCCAGATATGCAGGGGGAACATTGCTGATTTACCTGCGCCGCCCATGAAAATGAGTATCATCGACCAGGTAATAACTGACATGCCCAAAAACACTGCCCCGCCGGTGCTTGTCACCGCAGGACCGTTCAGGTCAGTAAGTGTAATGAAATCGAATGTTTTCGTGTTGAAAGAGAGAAGCAGTATTCCCACAAGGAAACCCAGATCAGCAAAACGGGTAACTATAAAGGCTTTCTTTGAGGCTCTTACCGCCGTTTCTTTTGTATAATAGAAACCTATCAGGAGATATGATGAAACGCCTACTAATTCCCAGAAAATGTACATCTGGAAGATGTTGGTTGCCACAACCAGCCCAAGCATCGCAAAGGTGAAGAGTGACAGGAATGAATAAAAGCGCTCAAACCCTTTCTCGCCCTTCATATAACCCAGGCTGTAGATGTGCACCATGAACGAAACGGTGCTCACAACAATGAGCATCATCACCGAAATCGGGTCGAGCAGGAATCCGATGTCGGCATGCAGCTGGTCTGTCAGGTTAAGCCATACCGAGTTGAAGGCAACAATCTTCTGAAAGACACCGTCGGTCATGCCGTTGCCGCTGAAATAGCTGAAGGCTGTAATGTAGGACAGAGCAGTGACAATCCCCAGCGCCGTGGTTCCCACCAGCCCTGACAACTTCGCCTTGAGCTTCATCCCGAAAAGACCCAGCACCACGAAAGTGACGAAGGGTATTATCAAAATCCAAATAGTATATCCAAAATCTGCCATTGTTATGCTCTTTTCTGATTATCAGTACTTCATCTCATCCACAGTCTCAACGTTGATTGTGTTGAATCTCCTGTAGATGTTAATTATGATTGCAATGGCCACGGCAGCCTCGGCAGCTGCAACAGCGATGACGAACAGACTGAAAAAGTGACCGTCAAGCTTGCCCGGAAAGAGATACCTGTTAAACGCCAGAAAGTTGATATTCACTGAATTGAGTATCAGCTCCAGCGACATGAGTATCGTGATCAGGTTGCGGCGCGTAAGAAAGCCGTAAACACCCGTAAAGAACATTACGGTTGCCAGGATAATGAAAAACTCCAATGGAATGCCTGAATTCATATCTCTTCCTGTTTAGTTGTTTTTATTAACGTCTTTGCGGGGCCCGCCCTTTTTCGCTATTGCTATTGCTGCTATCATAGCTGCAACCAGCAGAACCGAAATGACCTCAAATGGCAGTACATATCCGTCAGTCCCGGTATTCAGGAGACTTTTACCGATTAGGTTCATATTCACCTCGGCGGCAATTGCCTGATCGGCCTCGAATGTATGCCTGAGCACGGTTGTAATCACCACCACAGCTCCGAAGGCCGAAGCCAGGGCAGAGAAAATCGATTTTTTCCACTCTACCGCCTCGAACTTATGACTTATCTGGCTCGTAAGCAGGATCGAAAAGATTATCAGTACCACAATACCCCCTGCATAAAGGGTTATCTGAACCGCTGCAAGGAACTGGTAGTTAAGCAGAAAGTAAAGCCCTGCCGTTGCGATAAGCACGAAGAGCAGTGAAGTAGCCGCCCTGAGTATCTTGCGGCTGGTAACGGTGAAGACCGAAAACACGATTATCACCAATGCAAATATTGCGAACATTATCTGGCTGCCTTCCATTACTCGACTCCTTTCATAAGTTTTGATCCCGGCTGGTTAAGCACTTTGGTTAGCTTCGTCCTGTCAAAGACTGCATGCTCGAACTCCTGTCCGAAGGCAAGAGCCTGCGACGGACATGTCTTGACACACAGGCCGCAGAAAGTGCACATCCCGAGATGATAAATATGCTTGTCTATTATCCTCTGTTTCTTTCCCTCCTCATTTATTATTGAGGCTGAGATGATCTCAATCGAACCGTTGGGGCAGTTGATCTCGCAGATGCCGCAACCGGTGCATTTATGTTCATTCTTTTCATTGTGAGGCATTATAACCTCGCCCTTGAATTTGTCGAACATCTTCAGCTCCGCACGGTTATTCGGGTACTGCTGAGTGAGGGTCGTTCCCGGCTTGAAGAAGTACTTGCCGGTGACTGTCATCCCGGTAAGAAGCGACTTGATGCCGTTGAAGATCCCTTTGAAATATTCTGTTACACTATTCATAACTTTCTTATATTCATGCTATTACCAGTGCCATCCTTTTAAAACGAGGAAGGCCATCAGCAGCAGGTTGAAAATATTTATCGGGAGGAGGTATTTCCACTCCAGGGTCAGAAGCTGGTCAATCCTCAGTCTGGGGAAGGTCCATTTCAGCCACATCATAATGAAGACCACACCGAATGTTTTTGCCAGATACCAGAGGAACGGCGGAATAAAATCCATCACGGCATTGAATCCGTCGAGCCCGCTTATGTGGAAAGGCATCCAGCCGCCCAGGAAAATTGTTGCAGCAATCGATGCGATTATGAACATGTTAATGTATTCGGCAAGGAAGAAGAATGCGAACCTGATTCCCGAATACTCGGTGTGATATCCCGCCGTGAGTTCTGATTCGGCTTCCGCAAGGTCAAATGGCCCTCTGTTGGTCTCAGCGGTGCCTGCGATTATATATATTATAAAAGCAATCACTGCCGGGATATGTCCCTTGAATATGAACCAGCCCCATCTCTGTGCTTCGACCATCTCTGAGAGCTGCATCGTGCCGGCAAGCACTACCATTGTCACCAGCGCAAGGCCTACAGAGAGCTCATAGCTTACAATCTGGGCGCCGCTTCTCATGGCTCCGATGAGCGAATACTTGTTGTTGCTTGCCCATCCGGCCAGCAGAACGCCTATGACTCCCATAGAAGAGATTGCCATCAGGTAGAAGATACCGATGTCAAGGTCAATTGCCTGAAGGCCCTTCGCAAAAGGAATTGCCCCGATGGCCATGAATGAGGCTACAATGACAATATAGGGTGCAAGGTTGAAGAGTATCCTGTCTGCATTCTTTATCGGCACAAGCTCCACAAAAAGCAGCTTGACAAGGTCGGCAATGGTCTGGAAGATCCCGCCGGGACCAACCCTGTTGGGTCCGAGACGGTTCTGCATCAGGGCGCATACCTTTCTTTCAAGGTAAACCAGGAATAGCCCTACCACCGCATAAAACGTCAGGATTGCGACACCGATGATGATCCACTCAACTGCTGTTGCCCATCCGGGCGACATTGAAGCACGGAGACTGCTGTCAATCCATGCTGTAAATGAGGAGAAATCGTATATACTAAACTCCATATCAGGATTCTGTTTTGTTATCTGTCAATATCGGGAATGATGAGGTCGAGTGAACCGCTGATGGCTACCAGATCCGCAATCTTGGACCCTTTTGACATTATGTTCAGCGGAGCCAGGTTCACAAAGTTGGGTGAACGGAACTTGAGCCTGTAGGGATACTTGTTGCCGTCACTGACAATATATACTCCCAGTTCTCCTCTTGCCGTCTCGACACTCTGGAAATATTCCCCCTCGGGCAGTTTTATCACCGGTTTCATCTTCTCGGTCCACGGTCCCTCGGGTATATTGTCAATAAGCTGGTCTATGATGTTCATTGACTCCAGCATCTCATCCATCCTCACTTTATACCTGTGGAATGTATCTCCCTCATTATAAAGGATCTCATTGAAGGTAACCCTGTCATAAGCACTGTAGGGATTGTGTTTGCGGATATCGCATGAGAACCCTGATGCACGTCCCACAGGACCTGTCATTCCCCAGTCAATTGCATCTTCACGTGTGACTTTTCCGATTCCCTTCGTGCGCTCCTGGAAAATGACGTTGCCGGTCAGCAGATCATCATATTCATGTATTGTCTTGCGGAAATATTTGATAAACTCCTTCGTTCTCTTCTGGAAGTTGGGATGGATGTCATTCATCAGCCCGCCGGGAGCATTGTAGCTTACGATCATCCTGCCGCCGCAGGTTTCTTCGAAGATGTCAAGGACCTTTTCGCGGTCACGCAGACCGTAAAAGAAACAGGTGAGTCCGCCGAGGTCCATCCCGAAGGTGGCCCAGAAAAGCTGGTGCGACTGAATCCTGGTAAGCTCACTCAGGATTGTACGTATGTATTTTACCCTGTCTGACACTTCTATGCCAAGAGCCTTTTCAACAGTAAGGCATACTGCCTCATTGTTTATGTGGGCTGACAGGTAGTCCATCCTGTCTGTGAGATGAATGATCTGGGGGTAGGTCATGCTTTCACACATTTTCTCAATCCCCCTGTGGATATAACCGATGTGCGGCTGCACATTCTGAACTATCTCGCCTTTCAGTGAAACAACCAGCCGAAGCACTCCGTGAGTCGACGGATGCTGCGGTCCCATGTTGATCACATACTCTTCGTTCTCCGGAACGACGCCTTTTACTGCTTCTTCCATATGCTACTTGCCTAGAATATTTATGTCGTCCTTATAATCTTTTCTCAGCGGGAAGCCCCATGTGCTGTCAAGAAACAGCCGGCGCAGGTCGGGATGACCGTTGAATTTGATTCCGAGAAGGTCAAAAACCTCCCTTTCATGAAACTCTGCAGACTTATACACCGGACAGAGGGAGTCGATCTCAGGGTTTTCCCTGTCAGAGACCCTTGTCTTCACCACAAGCATATGATTGAATTGTGTAGATCTGAGGTGATATACTATCCCGAGGTCAGTACCCCAGTCCATTCCTGTAAGTGATACCAGCAGGTCGAGAGAGGTTTCCCTGTTGAATTTCAGGGCAGAGACAACCTTTACAAGGTTTTCAGGCAAAACAGTTATCTCCACAAATTGCAGCCCCTCGGTTACTAACGAGTCCTGTGCAATTGAGGCCGCTGCAGCAGCCAGTTGTTTCTTTTCCATGTTTTATTCCAGGGTGTTATGTGACTCACTGCGTTTCTTCCTCGACTTCATAGTCTCTGTCTCGATTTTCCTCTGCAGCTGTATCATGCCGTACAGAAGGGCTTCAGGACGGGGAGGACAGCCCGGGACAAATACGTCGACAGGAATTATATGGTCAACCCCTTTGACAACATTATAGGAGTTCAGATAGAACGGTCCGCCGGAGACAGCGCATGCCCCCATGGCAACTACATATTTGGGCTCCGACATCTGATCATAAAGCATTTTAAGTACAGGTGCCATCTTATTTGTTATTGTGCCGGCAACAACAATGACGTCAGCCTGGCGTGGCGAGGCCCTGTATACTTCCATGCCGAAACGGGCAAAATCATGACGGGGCGCACCTGCCGCCATCATCTCGATACCACAGCAGCTGGTTGCAAATGTCAGCGGCCATAGTGAATTCTTGCGACCCCAGTTGATGACACCATCAATGGATGCCAGGAATACATTTGCTCCTGATTCCTGCAGCTTCGCCAGGGTCTCATTGTCCCTGAACTCCTCTTTCTTTATACCTTTTATTCCCATGTCAGAGCGTGTTTTTTCCAGGCGTAAGCAAGCCCGAGACCCAGAATAAATATGAATACAACAATTTCGATGAAGGCTACCATGCCTACCTCCCGCATCACTGCCGCCCACGGAAAGAGAAAGACTATCTCCGCATCAAAGACCAGGAACAGGATTGCAAAGAGATAATACCCTACATTGAACTGTAACCAGGTAGTCCCTTTTGTGGGAATACCGCATTCGTAAGGGTCAAACTTCTGAGGGGCATAGGACCGCGGAGCCACATAACCGGAGAAGATCAGCACTACTCCGACAAAAATGGCCCCTACCAAAAATAAAAGAACAAGGGCTTGGTTACTCATAATTTATGGATTTTATATATATGATTCAGAACCGCCGCAAAGATATCCTTCCCAAATTTTTGCTGACAAAGATATGATAATTATCATTTTTGTGTGAATCAAAAAACAAAGCTCAGATTATTAAGAAGCTCAAGTGCTAACTAAATTAACAAAAGCTTGTTCAGGACAAATATGCTCAACAACATAAAATTGTCAATTATCTGATATTCTGCGACTTGGGGAGCAGAAGCATGGAGTCGCCGTAACTCAGAAACCGGTAACCGGATGCAAGGGCATGACTGTAAATACCTTTCCAGGCATCACCCGTCAGGGCAGAAACCAGTAGGAGCAATGTGCTTCCAGGCTGATGAAAGTTAGTTATAAGCCCTTTAACAATCCTGAACCGGTACCCCGGAACAATAATTATATCCGTCTTAACCTCAACCTCAACCTTAACCTCAACCTCACAGCCTTAACCTCAGCCTCAGCCTCTAACCTCACGCCTTATTAAGCATCCACTCCAGCAGATGATCAAGGGCGCTTTCAGCGCTGATCAGGCTATCGTGCTCATATGGCTCCCACTGCGATACGGATGGGATTTCTTCATCCGGTATCCTTCCGGCTGCAATGGCCGCCCCGAGCCAGTAAATGCTCTCAAGTGTCCTCACTGTGGTGGTGCCCACTGCTACAATATTGCAATGACGAAGTTTCTGAATTGTCTCAGCTGATACGTAAAAGTGCTCGGTATGCATCCTGTGATCCGAGATCTTCTCTGACTTCACGGGCCTGAAGGTGCCTGCACTGACGTGGAGGGTGACTTCGGCCTGCTTTATGCCTTCACGGTCGAGATCCTCCAATACTGCAGGAGTAAAATGAAGTCCTGCTGTCGGCGCTGCCACTGAACCGTCAATGCTTGCATAGGTTGTCTGATAACGGTTCCTGTCACTCTCCTCATCCTCCCTTCCGAGATAAGGGGGTATCGGAACATGTCCCAGGGAGTCAAGTATCTCACCGAATGTTATCCGGGGATCATCCCAGGTGAATCTGATCCGGAAAGCATCACCGGAGGCTGAAATCCTTTCAGCATAAAGCTTATGATCTATTCCCGCAAGCTGAAACACTGCAGTCAGCCTTCCGTTCTTCCATCTTTTCAGGTTTCCGACAAGACAAATCCATTCCACTCCCGACGGGGAGGAGAGGCTTTGAGAAATTTCGCGGGGTTCGTGCGGCTCAAGGCAGAATATTTCAATCGCAGCGCCACTCTCTTTTTTAAACAAAAGCCTTGCCCGTATGACCCTTGTGTTATTGAAAACCAGCAGGCTACCCGGGTCAATTAGGCCGGGAAGATCCCTGAACGTCATGTCGGTATATGCCTGATCCGTCCCAGACCAGCAATCGTGATGAGTCCCTTTCCTTCAGGGGATAACGCGCGATCCGTTCATCCGGAAGGTCATACGTGAAGTCTTCAATTCTGATATTTCCTGGTACTTTTGTCATAAGCTTTCCGGTGCGCCAAAAATAGCTAATTTTAACACAAATTCTCACGGCCCGTTAGTTTGAAACGCTTAACATGACTGCAAGCTCAGGAAACAAAATAAGGGAAATCGACCTGCATCTTAAGGAAGGGTATAACAGGCCCGATGCAGTTGAGAGGCAGCTTGCCAGGTTCAGGGCTGAACTTGACAGCGCAGTCAGAAGCGGCTTAAGGGAGATTATATTCATCCACGGTATCGGTAACGGAAAGCTGAAGCAGGAGTTGAGGAGAATCATTGAAACAGATTATAAAACATGCAGTTATCAGGATGCGCCCTTTAGCAGATTTGGCTTTGGAGGGGCTACTCTTGTGACATTGAAGAAAAACAAAATCTGATGGGATACCTTAGTTTTGACCCCTGGCTTCAGGTGTCCGGTGGTACTTTTGCGGAGACCACCCCGGAAGAGATGAAGCATGTTCTGAATGAAGCAGACATAGCCTGGCAAATATGGCGCAGGGTACCTTTAAACAAAAGGCTCGGAAATCTCCTTACCCTTGGCGCTTATCTCACTTTAAACCGTGATGAACTGGCCGCTGTTATGGCTTCGGAAATGGGTAAGCCGGTGAGACAGGGTCTGGCTGAGATCGATAAATGCGCCACGCTTTGCGGTTATTATGCCGCACATGCAGAGCAGATGCTTGCCCCTCAGAAAATAGCCTCTTCCGCAAGGGAAAGCTATATTTACTATGAGCCTCAGGGAGTGATCGTGGGTGTAATGCCCTGGAATTTTCCTTTCTGGCAGGTTTTCAGGTTTATAGTTCCAACCTTGGCAGGGGGCAACGGAGCCCTGCTCAAACATGCTTCCAATGTGCCGCGGTGTGCTCTTGCAATTGAAGAGGCAGTAGTTGCATCCGGATTCCCCCCGGGTCTCTTCAGATCCCTGTTCCCGAGCCACAAACAGGTTGGTGAACTCATTGCATCACCGCTTGTCAGGGGCGTTTCACTTACCGGCAGCAGTGAAGCCGGTGCTGAGATTGCCTCCGTGGCAGGCAGGAATCTTAAAAAGGTGGTCATGGAACTTGGCGGAAGTGATCCTTTTATAGTTTTCCCTGATGCAGATGTCGACAGGGCTGTTGATGCAGCAGTGTTCTCTCGCTTTCAGAACTGCGGACAGAGTTGTATCGCAGCAAAGAGATTCATTGTACACGAAGAGATCTATGGCTTGTTTCAAGGGCCTTTTCCTGTCGAAAGTTAGCTGCACTCAGGGTGGGTGATCCGATGGATATGACCACTGATGTCGGACCGATGGCAAGCGTATATGCGGCTGATGACCTTGAAAGACAGATTAATGACACAATTGCCCTGGGAGCGGTGTTGCTTTGTGGTGGTCGCGACCGTTCTGCCGGTCCGGCGGTGTTTAATCCTGCAGTGGTCGAAAATATACTTATTACAGCTCCGCTGGCATGCGAGGAGGTCTTCGGACCTGTCGCAGCCCTGTTTTCCTTCAGAACCTTTGAGGAAGCTGTAAAGATGGCAAACGAGACACCTTTCGGGTTGGGTGCGACAGTCTGGACTGCGGAAGAAAGTACTGCAATGAGAGTGGCCAGTGAAATTGATGCTGGCACTGTGGCTGTCAACGGATTTGTGAAGTCAGAGCCGGGACTGCCATTCGGCGGTGTAAAGGGATCAGGATTCGGCCGTGAGCTGGCAGCCCAGGGTTTGCATGAATTCCTCAATATCAAAACTGTAAGTATTTTTTAATTTCGTACCTTCGCGGCCTGCAGGCCGTTCCATCGCTCCCCGCCGCAGGGCGGAGGGAGGAAAGTCCGGGCAACAGAGAGCACCATCCTTCCTAACGGGAAGATATCCGAAAGGGTATAGCAGTGTAACAGAAAATAACAGTCCCGCTTTGCGGGGAATTGGTGAAAAGGTGAGGTAAAGGCTCACCGGTTCCGGCGGCGACGCCGGGAGCCGTACACCTGATGGGTTGAAAGACCGTGTATACCGGCGTCTGAGGGCTGCTCGCCCGAGCCGGGGGGTAGGTCGTTCGATCCCGCAAGCAATTGCGGGGCAAGATAAATGATGGAACAGGTGCAAAACCCTCTTGCAGGGTGACGCACCCCGACAGAATCCGGCTTACAGGCCTGCTGCTGAAATAAAAATGCCGCCCCTCAGGACGGCATTTTTATTGTTTAGCCTTGTTTTCGTGATAGTAGTTGGATTGGTTATTTGAGGGTGAAAATTGAATCATCCATTTCCCTGTCTATCTCCACCTTGTCAAAAGTCATTCCCCCTGCTTCCATGCCGTTTACAAAAGAAGTGGTGATCTTCGGGAATTTGATGCCGCTGACATCCATATATTCCTTTGTATATGTTTCAACCTCATAATCCTGTCCCATCTGGTTTACAGTAGCGACTGCCTTGACAATCATGCTGCTGGCCTTGTCAATGAAAATATATGACGGTTTACCCTCCTCAGCTGTTGCCTCGATCTTGAAGGCAGGCTGTCCGTTCACATCTTCCTCCCCAAGGAGTTTAAGTTTTCCGGCACGGAACTGATCAAGCAACTGATTGTGGAACATGTTGTAACGCTGTACGTCACCCAGCTGCTCCTCTGGCAATTCGACCGGGTCCGTGGCACCTGTCATGGGATTGATCATGTATCCCTTAACCCCGTCATAGGCCAGGACAATGTCCATTCCGTTGAATGTAGTGACCACCCTGACCTTGTCAGGCTGCTTCATCTGCATTACCATCGGCATTTCCATTCCCATCTGGGAGGCCCTGCCTTCCATGTAGATTGTTTTTGCCTTTTCAAGTTTCTCCGCTCCAAGGGCTGAATAGTTCTTGTTAATGATCTCATCAAGTGTCTGGGCACCGCAGACAGATGCCATCAGAATAGCTGTTCCAAGCACGAGTATTTTTTTCATAATTTACAGTATAAGTGTTATTTAAAATGAGTTAATTGTAGCTCTTATTAAGGTAAGTTTTTTCAGCAGGTCTTCAAGGTATTCCAGCCTGAGCATATTTGCCCCGTCTGAAAGTGCGGTAGGCGGATCAGGGTGTGTCTCAATGAATATGCCGTCAGCTCCGGCAGCAATGGCACATTTCCCGATTGTCTCTATCATCGAAGGCAATCCTCCTGTGACTCCCTCACTCTGATTTGGTTGCTGAAGCGAGTGTGTTATATCCATTATGACAGGTACCCCTATCTCCTTCATCGCAGGGATATTGCGCATGTCAACAACAAGGTCGTTATACCCGAAAAAGTTACCCCTGTCTGTAAGCATGATCCTGTTATTTCCTGATTCAATTATCTTTTCAACGGCAAACCTCATCGAAGCACCTGAAAGAAACTGGCCTTTCTTTACGTTTATCACCCTGCCGGTCCTGGCAGCTGCAACAAGGAGGTCTGTCTGCCGGCACAAAAATGCCGGGATCTGCAGAACATCTGCATATTGGGCAGCGAGCGGAGCCTCCATGGCTGAATGGATATCGGTCACAACAGGTACAGAAAACGCATCCCGGACCTTACCCAGGACTTTTAAAGCCTTTTCATCACCTATACCCGAAAAACTGTCGAGGCGCGACCTGTTAGCCTTTCGGTATGAAGCTTTGAATATCAGCGGTATACGATATTTTTCAGCCAGCCTGATTACATGTTCGGCAACCTGCATCGTGATCTTTTCAGTTTCAACCACGCACGGGCCGGCAAGAAGAAAAAAATTCCCGCCGTCTGCAAACCTGAGAAACGGAATATTAAGATCACTTACTTTCATGCTATAAATTTAGATAATATTATTGCTTTTTAACATCCCGGTATCTATAAATTTTCTGCCATCTTGCCGAAAGTTGCCTTCGTATTTCATCCTCACGGGGATTGGGTCCGGGCTCATAAAATATTTTTCCGGTGATCTCTTCGGGAAGGAAATTATCAGCAATGAAATTACCCTCAAACTCGTGTGCATATTTATAACCCTTGTGGTACCCCAGGTCTTTCATGAGTCGGGTGGGTGCATTGCGAAGGTGAAGAGGCACAGGCAGGTCACCGTGTTCATGCACTGCAGCAATGGCGTTCTCGATAGCCATGTAAGAGGCATTGCTTTTGGGAGAGGTGGCCAGGTAAACAGCAGTCTCTGAAAGTATTATCCTCGATTCCGGCCATCCAACGAGGTTTACCGCATTGAAACAGGCCTGTGCAAGCAGCAATGCATTGGGATTGGCCATGCCGATATCCTCAGCGGCGAGTATGACCATTCTCCGGGCTATGAACTTTACATCCTCACCGCCTTCAGTCATCCTCGCAAGCCAGTAAACAGCAGCGTTCGGATCCGAACCCCTGAGCGACTTGATGAATGCCGAAATAATGTCATAATGCTGCTCCCCGTTCTTGTCATACATGGCAAGATTCTGCTGCACATGTCCCAGAACCATTTCATCGGTAATGACTATCTCTTCTTCACCTTTCTCTGCTTCAAGTGATACTGTCAGTTCAAGTGCATTGTAAAGTTTGCGGGCATCACCGCCGCTGATCCTCAACAGCGCTTCATACTCCTTTACCGTGACACTATATTTTGAAAGGTAAAAGTCAGTCTTAAGCGAACTGTCAATCAGCCCTCTGAGCTCCTCGTCGCTAAGCGGTTTAAGGACGTAAACCTGGCAACGCGACAGGAGGGGAGAGATCACCTCAAATGACGGATTCTCGGTTGTGGCACCTATCAGAGTAATGATTCCCTGCTCTACAGCTCCCAGCAGTGAATCCTGCTGCGACTTGTTGAAGCGGTGTATCTCGTCGATGAAGAGAATGGGATTCGGTTTACCGAAAAATTGCTGGCTCTTTGCCTTTTCAATAGTCTCCCTGACCTCCTTCACGCCGCTGTTGACAGCGCTCAGCTGATAGAAAGCCCTGTCAAGCTTGGCCGCAACTATTCGCGCCAGTGTTGTCTTTCCAACACCCGGAGGGCCCCAGAGTATGAATGAGGGCACATTCCCCGATTCTATCACCTTCCTCAGTACACCGTCAGTGCCCACAAGATGATCCTGCCCGGCAAAATCATCGAGGGATTTTGGCCTTAAACGGTCTGCAAGGGGCTGATTTGAAAACATATGCGGATACTTGTATAAGGGGTGCAAATTATTACATTTTAAGCAATGTTGGTTACTGCAGGTACAGATTATTTGCGACCCAATTCCACATTAATCATTTTTACCGCTTTTGAGGCAAAGACCCGATACGCCGCATTACCTGCCCGGATGATTGCAGCAATGAGTTAGTCAGGCAACGGAATAAGATTGGCATGCGCAGATGGTGCTGCGAAAGGCAGTTGATGAACCTGTCTGGGAGTGCCTGAAATATCTTTTCGGTCAAAATATTACCATTGAATGAAATAAATTAATACTTTTAGCAATTAAAATCCGGTTTGTGGGAAATCTTTCCGGAAAGAGACTAAATTAGTATTTGAATATTTTCAAATTCTGGGAACACTATGAAAAAACCTCTGCTGATAACCATAATCATACTGGTGGTTATTCTGGCCTTACCTGCTGTGAACTTCATCAGATGGGCCTTCCAGGAAAAGAAACCGATGAATATTGTCATACTCGACAAAACAGTCCCGACTCTTGAAAGGACAGCGCACCACTCCCTTGTATATGTCCTGACGAACAACCGTTTCGTGAAAAAGGAGAAAGGCGGTAGCTACGCAGCAAAAAAAGATTATTACGGGTTCTTTCCCCTCAGACCTGTCAGGGAAAAACAGTTCAGGAAAAGAGATTTCAGGCTCACCGAACTGATAGACCTTGCTGATAACAATGATGCATTATACTATGCAGATACATACGGTGTCTTCTTTAACGACTGGTACCAGGGAATAAAAAAAGCCAGGAGATCGAGGAAGCTCTACGGAGGACTGAATAACAACGATTACCTGCTGTTGTCAGAGATGAAACTGCGTGACAAACTTGTTGTCCTTGAATACAATACGTTCGACTACCCAACCGCCGCACTTGAGCGGTATAAGACGGAGGAACTTCTTGGAATTACCTCAACAGGTTGGATGGGAAAGCATTACAGCAGCCTTGACACTGTGGAGGCTACCGGTGTCCCCGGCTGGATGCCGGCACTTTACAGAAAACAGTACATGGAGCCGTGGAGTTTTACCAAACCTGGCGTGGTACTGCTTAAGGATAACAGCATTATAGTTCTCGAAGGAGGGAAACACCTTATCCGCTTCGTTCCCTGAAATAGTTACTTCCGAACCCTATGCTGAACGCTTTAAACTACCGCAAACAGTGAGCTTCGAAAATGAATTTGACATTATCAGCGCAGGGTCCAATAACGTGGTTTCAACCTTCAACCTCAGGACTACCGCCGCCGGAGACAGCCTTTTAACACTGTTCGGCCTGCAGGCCTCATTTCCTGCTGTTGTCCAGGAACCGGCTGCCCAGCATACATACTATTTCTCAGGCGACTTTACAACAAATGCAATTCCATTCTGGACAGCGAAACTAAAAAGCCCTATGATTCCTAAAGGCATGCTCTATTCTGATAAACAGGATGATGGCAGGAGATTTTTCTGGCTTTACTATCAGCCTTTGGTGACCGGTATATTCACCGAATACAGTCAGACTTTAAAGAAATAATCTGAATTCAGGAACAAAACAGGCTCAGGCCTGTTTTTTTTGTGATGAAGGCAACAATAATACAGTCAGATCTAAAGTGGGAGGATAAAGAAGCCAACTTTGAGCATCTTTCATCACTGCTTGCAAAGGTACCCTCAGGGACAGACCTTGTTGCATTTCCGGAAATGTTTACAACCGCTTTCTCGATGAATCCGGTTCTCTGGCTGAAACGATGGACGGTCACTCTGTAAACTGGATGAAGTCAATTTCCTCCGCCGGAAATTATGCTGTGTGCGGTTCACTTATAATTGAGGAAAACGGGAAATACTACAACCGCCTCGTCTTTGTCACTCCTTCAGGTAAAACAGTTAAATATGATAAACGGCACCTCCATTCAATTAGCGGCGAGCATGCAGTTTATACGGCAGGTAATGAGCAAGTTACCTGCAATTATAAAGAGTTGAACTTTAACCTGCAGGTCTGTTATGACCTGCGTTTCCCCGTATGGTCGCGGAACAAGGGTGGAAGTGATGTTATAATCTATTCAGCTAACTGGCCGGCTGCCAGAAGCTATGCATGGAAGTCACTGCTTGTTGCCAGGGCAATTGAAAACCAGTGTTATGTCCTGGGTGTAAACAGGACCGGAACCAGTCCTGACGGGACAAGTTATTCCGGCGACTCGGTCATAATTGGTCCCAGGGGTGAAATTCTGGCTTCACTTAATCCTGATACTGAAGGAGTTATTACAGCTGAACTCTCAAAACAGTCGTTGGAAAAATTCCGTGCCGACATGCCTGTCTGGCGTGATGCAGATTCATTTGAATTGAGGGGAATAGGCAATAGAGGGCCGAGCGTTAAGAAATGACCCGGTGGGTCATTTTAGCGAAGGAGACAGACAGCGGGGCGGGCAGAAGGCAGTAGTGTAAGTCTCTTATTAATTGTTGATTAACTTTCAGACCTTCAGACCTCAGACCTTCAGACCTCAGACCTCAGACCTTCAGACCTCAGACCTTCAGACCTCAGACCTTCAGACCCTGAGCGCAGCGAAGAGCACCTCCGCCGGATGCAGTGCTTTTCTTCCGGTTCCGTCCTTTATGTGATGCCTGCAGCTTGTTCCCGGGGCTGCGATTATGGTCCCAGTGGCAGCTGACCTGACATCAGGAAAGAGAACAAGCTCACCAATCTTTTGTGAAAGTTCGAAGTGCTCCTTTTCATAACCGAAAGCACCCGCCATGCCGCAACATCCTGACGGGATCTCCCTGACGCTGTAATGTGCCGGAATTGCAAGCGCAGCAAGAGCCGCAGAAGATGAAGCTATGGCCTTCTGCTGGCAGTGAACATGTACCAGGACTTCCGATGCCTCATCAGTGAATGAACCCCGGCTTATCCTGCCGGCATTGAATTCCTTTGCCAGAAATTCCTCCAGAAGAAATGCATTTTCAGCAAGTTTAAGCGCAGCTGGCTTATGACTTTCACCGGCCAGCTCCGGATATTCGTCCCTGAAGCCGAGGATGGCTGAAGGCTCAAGGCCAACAAGCGGTACTTCATGGGTTATAATTGGACTGAAGGCCTCTATGTTTTTGATTATAATCTTCCTGGCCTTTCTCAGGAATCCTTTGGAGATATATGTCCTTGCGCTCGAAGAATGCCTGACAATCAATATCTTATAACCCAGGGCTGTAAGCAGCTTTACCGCGGCAATACCGACAGCTGTGTCATTATGATTCGTGAACTCATCAACAAAAAGGTATAGGGAGCCCGTGGGAGATGCAGGATTATGTTTTGCAAGGTTTCTGCGAAGCCACTTTCTGAATGTCAGGGGTGCCAGTACGGGTATGCTGCGATTGTCGGCAAATCCTGAAATCCTTTTGATTACCAGCGATGTGACCCTGTTGAGGGCGAAAAAGTTAAAGAGTCCCGGACATGATGAGAATAGAGAGTTAATCTGTGGAAGGTTGGCTATCAGCCTCGTCCTGAGCGAAGGCGAATGCTGTTCGTTGTAGTGTTGAAGGAACTCGGATTTAAGCTTGGCCATATCAACCCCTGACGGGCACTCACTCTTGCATCCTTTGCATGCCAGGCACAAATCCAGTATTTCATTTATCTCACTGCTGTCCCACGGATTTTCTCCTTCTGCACTCAGGATTTCACGTACAATGTTTGCCCGGGCACGCGTGGTGAGACGCTCATCGCCCGTGGCCATATAAGACGGACACATCGTCCCGCCAATTAAACTGCTTTTGCGGCAGTCGCCCGATCCGTTGCATTTCTCGGCAGCCCTCACTATTCCTCCTTCAGGTGAAAAGTCATACCAGGTCATGAGTTCACGTGTAACTTTTCCGGGGACATACCTCAGGGAGGTATCCATAGGAGGGGTGTTGACGATTTTACCGGGATTCAGGATATTCAGCGGATCAAAACACTCCTTCAGTTTCTTGTTTAACAGGTAGTTATGTTCTCCTATTATGATTGGGATAAATTCACCCCTCAGGCGACCGTCGCCGTGCTCCCCGCTCATAGATCCCCTGTAACGTTTTACAATGAGGGCTGTCTCTTCACCTATGATCCGCAGAAGTTTAGCATCTTCCGTATCCTTCAGGTTGATTAACGGTCTGATATGCAGCTCTCCTGACCCTATATGGGCATGGTAGACCGAGTCCTTTCCGTAAGAGTCAAGCATTTTCTCTACCTCGGCTACAAAATCTCCGAGTTTAACGACATCCACCGCGCAGTCTTCTATCAGCGATATGGGCTTGGCGTCACCGGGCATATTTGAGAGTATTCCTAGGCCGGCCTTGCGCAGATCCCACACCTTCTTTATGTCAGCGCCCCATACAACAGGATATGCATAACCAAGCCCCGCTGTGCGCAATTCGTTCTCCATCGCCGCTGCAGCCGACCTTATTTCTTCGGCATTGCCAGCGCATAACTCAGCTATCAGCAGGGCACCGGGATGACCTTCGATGAAAAACCGGTTACTCCTCTGCGAGACACTCTCCTCAGCCAGTGAGAGTATCTTGTCGTCTATCAGTTCCACTGCCCAGGGTTTGTATTTCAGGGCTATCAGGTTGGCACTGAAAGCTTCGTTTCTGTGGCGAAGGTGCACACAGACAAGTGCCTTTACCGGAGGTGGCAGGGGCACCAGTGACAGTTTAGCCTCCGTCACAATAGCCAGAGTGCCCTCGGATCCGGCAATAAGTCTTGAAATGTTAAGCGGGCGGCCGCTGCCGGGGGTGAATGGCTCTCCATACAGAAGATCATCGAGTGAGTATGCCGTATTGCGTCTCGGGATCGTCCGTTCCGGGTAGTCATTCATGATTGATTCCCTGTTTCCGGGTTCATTCATCATGTCTCGTATCCCCCTGTATATAAGGCCCTCGGGTCCTTCTAGGTTACACTTGGTTACGAATTCATCATTTGAAATACTTCCGAAAACAACTTCGGATCCGTCAGCCAGAAGAGCTTTAACCTCGGAAATATGATCCCTCACTGACCCGTAAATCACCGAGTGGAGCCCGCAGGCGTTGTTTCCGATCATCCCCCCGATATTGCAGCGGTTTGCTGTTGAAGTTTCAGGTCCGAAAAACAACCCTTCCTTCCTCACTACCTCATTGAGTTCGTCAAGTACCACTCCCGGTTCCAGCCTGACCCATTTTTCGTCTTTATTTATCTCCAGTATGCTGGTGAAATGTCTGGACAGATCGGCAATGATTCCTGAACCCACTACCTGGCCGGCAAGGGAAGTACCAGCCGCCCGCGGAATAATACCCACCCTTTGCTTTCCTGCAAATGCAAGCAGTTTCTTAAGGTCACTTATATTGCGGGGATAAAATACTGCAAGGGGCTGTTCACGGTAGATAGAGGCATCGGTGGAATACATAAGGGTGGTAAGTCTGTCAGTCAGCAACTCACCTTCTGTATTGTCCGACAGCTCCTTCAGGGCAGTCGCCATTAATCTATCAGTCATCAGGTCTCTGAATATCCTCCAAAAATAGAGATTTGAATGAAGTCCGCCCTAAAACTTTTTGTTCTTTCAGTAAAAAACTTTACAAAATATTAAAAATCTGATTTTAATCATACAGCAGCCAATTGCAGATTATACTTTTTTAGTACTTTTAACCCGTAATATAATCTGAAACTAATTTACTGATATACAATGGAATTGCTTGAACAAATCAAGGAGAATGCAAGAAAGCATAATAAAAGAATTGTTCTGCCTGAGGGAACAGAGGAGAGAACACTCAAAGCTGCTGATGTTGCCGTGGGAGAAAATCTGGCACAGATTACCCTCATCGGAAACCCGGCAGAAATAAACTCTCTTGCATCCGGGTTCGGGCTCAAAAATATCGCGAAGGCAAAGATCATTGATCCGCTGGATCATCCCATGAAGGGAAAGTATATCGACCTGATGGTCGAGCTTCGCAAGGCAAAGGGGCTGACACGTGAGGAGGCCTCAAAGCTGATTGAAGATCCTCTTTACCTGGGAGTTCTTATGATAAAAAACGGCGATGCCGACGGTGAAGTTGCAGGTGCCAGGAATACTACGGGTGATGTTCTCAGGCCGGCTTTCCAGTATGTAAAGACCGCACCCGGCATTTCTGTGGTTTCCGGAGCTTTCATCATGATACTGAAAGACAAGGAGTTCGGTGCTGATGGCATCATATTATTTGCTGACGGTGCTGTTCATCCCGATCCTACAGACAAGGAGCTGGCAGAAATAGCAGTTGCTACTGCCCGCACAATGAAGGACATTGTAGGCGTGGAGCCGAAAGTTGCTCTTCTGAGTTTCTCGACGATGGGGAGTGCAAAGCATCCGTTGGTGGATAAGGTTATAAGTGCCACTAAGATGGCAAAGGAGATGGCCCCTGAATTCATGTTCGAGGGCGAACTGCAGGTCGATGCAGCTCTTATTGAGGCCATTGGCCAGAAGAAGGCGCCCGGAAGCAAGATTGCAGGTAAAGCCAATGTCCTGGTTTTCCCTAACCTTGAGAGCGGAAACATCGCCTATAAACTGGTGGAACGGCTTGCACATGCGCAGGCTATCGGTCCTGTCCTGCAGGGAATGGCAGCACCCATAAACGACCTGTCGCGCGGTTGCTCGGTAAGCGACATTATTAACGTCATTGCAATAACAGCAAACCAGGCAGCTGGGATGAAAAAATAACTTAAATATCATGATGATTCTTGTACTTAACTGCGGCAGTTCTTCAATAAAATATCAGCTTTTCAATATGGATGACCGTTCTGAGGTTCTTGCAAAAGGACTGATCGAGCGCATCGGTATAAATGACGGTATCCTGACACATAAACCTGCAGGTAAGGACCCATATAAAATCGTAATGGACATTCCGGACCATACAGTCGGCATTAACCTGGTCATGGAAGCTCTTGTCAGCCCTAAGCACGGGGTGATCAAAAATATTAATGAGATCAAAGCCGTGGGGCACCGTGTTGCTCACGGCGGTGAAAACTTCAAGGAGTCGGTACTGATAGACAATGATGTTAAAAAGGATATCGAAAGATGTGGAGAACTTGCTCCGCTTCACAATCCGGCCCACCTGAAAGGGATACTGGCATGCGAGAGACTTCTTCCAGGCATTCCGCAGGTTGCAGTCTTCGACACATCATTCCATCAGACAATGCCCGACTATGCATACATGTATGCAATTCCGTACGAATATTATGAAAAGTACCGCATCAGAAAATACGGTTTTCACGGCACAAGCCACAGGTTCGTGGCAGTCAAGGCCTGCAACATTCTGAACAGGCAATTTGAAAAACAAAAGATAATTACCTGTCATCTGGGTAACGGAGCCTCAATAACAGCTATTCACAACGGGATTTCGGTTGACACCTCTATGGGTTTCACCCCTGTGGACGGACTCATAATGGGCACCAGGACTGGTGAGATTGATCCCGGTGTTCTCCTGTATCTTGCTGAAAAGGAGGGGCTTAGTATTACAGGTGTAAACAATATGATAAACAAGAAGAGCGGTGTGGCAGGAATTTCCCAGTTGTCTTCCGATATGCGTGATCTTGAACTTGCTTCTATTGAGGGTAATACAAAAGCCCTTCTGGCTCTGAATATGTATGCATACAAGGTGAAGAAGTTCATTGGCGCATATGTTGCAGCAATGAACGGATTGGACCTCCTGATTTTTACCGGTGGAGTAGGAGAAAACGATTTCAACATGCGGAAGCTGATCTGCACTGGCATGGAATACCTGGGAATAGAGTTCGATCCGGAAGCCAACCACGGAATGAAGGGCAAGGATCTCCTGATTTCGAAACCCTCGTCCAGGGTAACTGTAATGTCTGTAAGCACCGATGAAGAATTTGTGATTGCCTCTGATACAAAAACTATAATTGAAAAGTTTACAAATTAATACCGTAATACAATGGTCCTAAAACACTTATCCGAGCTCAAGGATATCCTTGTTGACAAGCCCACAAGGCGACTTGTTCTTGCCGCCGCGCAGGACCAGACATCGTTGACTTCGGTCATCTCTGCCGCCAGGGATGGCTATATTGAGCCTATACTTGTAGGTGATAAGGAGGCTATTCAGAACATTGCCTCTCAAAACAACCTGGATATTTCCGGCGTACGAATGATCCATGAACCGGATACGGAAGTGGCTGTTGAAATAGCCGTTAAAATGGTCAGGAGCAATCAGGCTGACATCCTCATGAAGGGGAAGGTTGGAACGTCGACACTGCTGAAGGCAGTTCTGAACAAGGAGTGGGGCCTCCGGACAGGTTCGCTGCTTTCGCACATTGCAATATTTGAGGTCGAGGCATACCACAAGCTCATAGCTGTAACTGATGTTGCAATGAATATTGCGCCAAACCTCCAGGATAAGATCGCAATAGTCAATAACTCTGTAGCCTGCCTGAACAGGCTGGGTGTTGAACTTCCAAAGGTTGCCGTTCTGGGAGCCGTTGAAATGGTAAGTGAAACCATGCAGGCGACCCTCGACGCTGCCCTTCTGTCAAAGATGAACCAGCGTGACCAGATTAAGCACTGTATCATAGACGGTCCCCTGGCATTTGATAATGCAATAAGTCTTGACAGCGCAATCCACAAGGGCATCAGGAGTGATGTCGCCGGAGACACTGACCTGTTGCTGATGCCTGACATTGAGGTAGGTAATGTATTGTACAAGTCACTTGTATTCTTTGCACATGCAAAGGTAGCTGCTGTTATACTGGGTGCCACGGTGCCTATCGTCCTGACATCCAGAAGCGATTCGGACCAGGCTAAATATGACAGCATTCTGCTGGCCGCTGCAGTCACCAAAAACGAATAATATGATCACCAGCCTCAGGCAGATGGCTGACGCGGTGCGGACAGCCGGAAGAAAATACCGGATTGCGGTTGCATGGGGACAGGATCAGAATACAATTAGCTCTCTTCACAGGGCTGTAAATGAGGGTTTTGTCGAAGCTGTCCTGATAGGCAGTGTCAGCGAAATTGAAAAGGTCTGCCGTGAAACCGGATGTGACCCTTCAGTTTTTACTGTTATCGGATCGGATGATGAAAAAAGCGCCGCCGCAACTGCTGTCAGAATGACAGCAGAGGGTGAGGCTGATATTGTCATGAAAGGTCTTGTCGGTACCGATAAGTTCCTCAGGGCAGTGATGGACAAGGAAAATGGCCTGCTCGCCCCTGGCGCTGTGATGAGCTATGTATGCGCCGTTGAGATTCCCGCTTATAAGAAATTGCTCTTTGTAACTGATACTGCCGTTATACCTTTTCCCGACCTTAAGCAGAAGGTAGCAATGGCTGAATATGCGTTGACAATGGCGCGACACTTCGGTATTGCAATGCCGAAAGTAGCCCTTATAGGAGCTTCGGAGAAGGTAAGTGATCATTTCCCGAACACACTCGATTATTCGGAGATGTGCAGAATGGCAGAGGATGGCAGGATTTCACAGTGTATTATGGATGGTCCGCTTGACCTGTTCCTCGCCTGCGACCCTGAAAGCGTGAAGATAAAGGGTGTTCCCACACCGGTTGACGGGGATGCCGACATACTGCTGTTTCCTTCACTGGAGGCCTGCAATCCTTTCTACAAAAGCCTGATGCTCTTTGGAAAGGGAGAACTTGCCGGAATGATTTGCGGAACCACGAAACCGGTCGTTCTTATGTCCAGAAGCGAAAGCGAACTCTCAAAATACTACTGTGTGGCACTTTCATGTCTTATGGCATCAGAAAATAACTGACAATATGGATGATAAACTGATACTTGCAGTAAATCCGGGCTCGACATCTACAAAATTTGCCCTGTTCAGGGGGGAAAAGCTGGTTTTCGAAAAGACACTGAGACACAGCACTCCTGAACTTGAGATTTTTGAGCGAATTATTGATCAGAAGTCGTTTCGCCATGACCTTATAATGAAGGCACTTGCCGATGAAAATACAGATCTTGCCGGAATAGTAGCCGTAGTAGGCAGGGGAGGACTCATTAATCCCATAGAATCAGGTATTTATGAGGTAAATGACCTCATGAAGCAGCATCTTTCAGATGCACCTAACGGAGAACATGCCAGCAACCTGGGAGCACTGATAGCTGATGAGATTGCAAGGGATCTGCCCGGAGCCAGGGCTTATATCGTTGACCCTGTGGTGGTTGACGAGATGGAGCCTGTTGCCAGACTTTCGGGGCATCCGCTCATTGAACGCAGATCCATTTTTCACGCATTGAACCAGAAGGCGGTCGCAAGGATTTACTCCGCCTCGGTGAACAGGCAGTATGAGGATTTGAATCTTGTAATTGCTCATATGGGCGGAGGGATAAGTGTCGGAGCTCACTGTAAGGGAAGGGTAATCGATGTAAACAATGCACTCAATGGTGACGGGCCTTATTCACCTGAGCGTTCAGGCGGTCTTCCTGCAGGGCAGCTTGCCGAGTTGTGCTTCTCCGGGAAATATGATATTCAGGAAGTAAAAGCCATGATAACCGGAAAAGGAGGTATGGTGGCATATCTGGGGACCAACAGTTTCATGGAGATTTGTGCGAGGGCGGCCGGCGGTGACACGATGGCAGAGGCTGTAATGAAAGGTTCGGCTTACCAGGTGGCTAAGGAGATCGGGGCGATGGTTGCAGTGCTGGGTGGCGATGTTGATGCGATCATTCTCACAGGAGGCATGGCATATCAGAAAGTCCATGTTGATATGATAACCTCGATGGTTAAGAAATTTGCACCGGTTTCAGTTTATCCCGGTGAGGATGAGCTTAAGGCTCTGGCTTTTAACGGCTTATTGGCTGTTTCAGGGCTCATCACAGTGAAGGAGTATCTGGGTTAGGCAATAGAGGGCCGAGCGTTTAAAAATAGCCCGGGGGGCTATTTTAGCGACGGAGACAGACAGCGGGACGGCAAATAAGTAGCCAGTAGGCAGTTGTGACCGGTCGTAAATAATAAACCCATTTTCCTTCTCCATGCTCGCTCCAATGCTCCACTGGCTCCATGTCTCCATGCTCCATGCTCCCATGCCTCACGGCACCGAAACAGCAACAGGCAGGATTTTTCCATTAAAGAATTTATTTCCTTTTTCTGCAAAGTCTGCGATGAAGGCCGCCATATCTGGCGCTGACACAGGCGCCCTGTATCCCGGAAATGCAGTGTTGAACATCTGAGTGTCAACTGCTCCCGGGCAGAGACAATTGAATGATATGCCGGTTCCGGAAAATTCGGCAGCAAGACATTCAGTGAGCACTGCCAGCGCTCCCTTTGAAGCACTGTAAAACGACAAACCCGGATATTTCATGCTTCCCTGAAATCCGCCCATGCTGCTGATATTGACCACATGTGACCCACTTACGAGCATCGGAAGAAGAGCGTTTATCACTGCTGCCGGTCCTGTAAAATTTGTACCCACAATTGCAGAAACATCTTCCCGGCTGTGTTCGCCGAAAGGCTTGTTTACAAGGTATCCTGCATTATTGATAAGGATATCAACAGTCTTAAATTCATTCTCAATGCGATTTTTAAGCGCTGTAAAGGACGATTGCGTGCCGGTGATGTCCATGGCCATCCCGGTAATATTCCCGTGCACTGCGTCTGCAAACAGGCTTTTCAGCGCTGCTTCATTGCGGGCAAGTGCAAAAATCCTGTTACCGGAAGATTCTGAAAATTTCAGTGCCACTTCCCTGCCAATGCCTGATGAGGCTCCGGTGATTACTATATTCATTTCAATATCAGTATTTTAGAAAATTATGTTGAGAAAAATTCCGGATCAGTTTATGTAAATGTACTAATTTTGATTTTATTTGTAGCCCCGCAAAAGTTCTGAAGCACTCAATGAAAAGGGTTATAACGTTTATAATTATTGCTTGGATTGGCATAACGGCATCCGGCCAGGATACCTCAGGAGAGCGTCCGCCACTTTCAGAACGTCTTTTTTTTGGAGGTTCCTTCGGTTTGCAGTTCGGCACAATCACCAACATTGAGGCATCCCCGGTTATAGGCCTGTGGGTCTTGCCCCGCGTTGCCGTTGCAGCCGGACCCTCATACCAGTACTATAAGGACCCGGTTGATGGTACATCCATTTTCGGAGGAAAGGCCTATCTTCAGATTACACTCATTCAGGATCTTAATAATATAATTCCAATCGGAATCAATATGGGTATATTCGTACAGTCGGAATACCAGGGACTGAGTCTCGAGAGATCATTCTGGTCTTTAATACCCGAGGGTAATAACAGGATATATATGGGGACATTCCTTGCCGGTGCCGGAATCTCCCAGCCTATAGGAAGGAGGTCAAGCATGAACTTTACAGTCCTGTGGGCGTTGACCGATACAGAGTACCAGGTTTATGATTCACCGGAGATTCGTGTGAGCTTCAATTTTTAAATCATATAACATATTATAATATACTAATAAATAATTATTTATGAAACTTGAAATTAACAAATTTGTATCCCTGGCATATACTTTACAGGAAGGTGGAAAGGACGGCAAGGTGATTGAAACCGTGGAGGAGAATTCTCCTCTGACATTTGTGTTTGGAGCCGGGAGACTTCTACCGGCATTTGAGGCAAACATTGCAGGACTCGAGGAAGGTGGCGATTTTAATTTCATGCTCACTGCCGTTGAAGCATACGGTGAAAAGCGCGAAGAGATGGTTGTCAGTCTGCCGAGGAATATTTTTGAAGATGAGGGAGTCCTGAACTCTGAGGTATGCTTTATAGGCAACAACGTACCCATGATGGATGCACAGGGACACAGGATGAACGGTATCGTAACTGAAATCGGTGACTCATTTGTGAAGATGGATTTCAATCATCCTCTTGCAGGCACAGATCTTCATTTTTCAGGTAAAGTAGTTGAAGTAAGAGAAGCTACGGCTGAAGAACTTATGGGTCCGGACTCCGGTGGATGCTCCTCCTGCGGAAGCAAGAGCAGCGGCTGCGGCGGTTCCTGCGGTTGATTCAAGCCTAATTTCTTTTCCGGGATTGATTCCCTGAACAATCCGGGCCGGCAGGTCCGGATTTTTTTATACTTTCAGCGTCTCACCCTCAGATTTTGCGATTATTACAGCACAGCATGTGTCACCGTAAACATTAATTGTTGTGCGGAACATGTCAAGGATCCTGTCGACTGCCAGGATCAGACCAATACCTTCAAGTGGAAGCCCGACTGCCTTGAGCACAACAGCCATCATAACAAGTCCCGCCATGGGGATTCCGGCTGAACCTATCGCCGCAAGCAATGCAGTGAAAATGACTATAATCTGCTGTCCGAAAGTAAGATCGATGCCATAAGCCTGTGCGATGAACATAACCGCCACACACTCGTACAGGGCAGTGCCGTTCATGTTTATAGTTGCACCCAGGGGAAGGGTAAAACTGGCAATTTTGTTCGATACACCGTCTTCAACCTGAACCGCTTCCATCGTAAGGGGAAGTGTTGCATTTGATGATGAAGTCGAAAAGGCAGTAAGAAGGGGGGTCGACATGTTTCTAAAATGCTTGATCGGGTTTGCCCTGCCCAGAAACTTCACGAAGAGAGGAAGGGTGATAAGGCCGTGAACTGTCAGTCCAAGCAGTACGGTAAGGAAGTACAGGCCAAGACGACTGATGATTTCACTTACCTGGTTTCCCAAAAGAATCTGTTGGGCAATGACCTTGGCAGAAATGCTGAAAATGCCGAGAGGAGTGAATTTAATAACGAACATAGTGATCTTCATTATCACATCCAGCACCGCATTAAGCACATCCATCATGAGCAGGCGGGGTTTGTCATCCACCTTCGTGATGAAATAACCAAAGATCACTGCAAAAAAGATAATTGAAAGCATATGCCCCTGAACCATCGAATCAAATATATTCGAAGGAACTATCTTAATAAGAGTCTGTCCGAAACTCTCCGAGACAGCTGATATATTCTCCACAGGTACTTTGAATCCGAGGTCAGCACCCACACCCGGCTTGATAAGCATTACAAAGAAAAAGCCTGTCACAATTGCCACCAGTGTGGAGAAAACATAATACCCCATTGTCTTGGCACCTAGCCTGCCAAGATTATCTGCAGTGCCTACACTTGCCACCCCGGTAGAGATTGAGCAGAGGATCAGCGGGATAATTATCATGTTCAGACCCCGGAGAAAGACATCCCCGATCCAGTTGGTATATACAGTCCATTCAGGAAAGAGATACCCGAAAAAACCGCCCAGTACCAGGGCGATAAGAATCTGGTAAGGCAGGGCCAGGGTGAATTTTTTACCGGTCATAGGAACTCTTGTTATGCGTTAACTCAATATTTCGGAAACAGAATGCAATTTAACTGAATTATGAATCAGTGCTGCGGGAAGATAATCAAAAGTGAGACAGCCTGAAAGATGTTTTACATTATGTGACGACAATCGGATATTCCTGGCAAACGGGAAAGGGGAGGGAGAAAATTCGATTCTCAGGAGTTTAAGGAACATCCCCCTTGTAACAGGTAAATTGAACTCTCACAAATTACAGTAAACAATAATATTCAGTCCTGATTTACAATTGTAATCAATAAGAAATGATCTGAAACAGATCAGTTATCATACAAATGTAATCATTCAAAGTGTACACTTGTAAATAGTGTTTGATATTGAATATAAGTTCACTTATATTACTATTTATCAGTGATATACATAAAACATTTCATGTTATTACTGATGTGTGAGGCGCTGGATAAGGTTCATGGCATTAGATTTCATTATATTTATATTATAAATAACTATATATCAGTGAGTAAATAGATCTAAAGTAAAGTAATACAATAGCTATTTTATGGGTATGAGAGACAATATATAGGTTAAAGCACCGGATTATTAGCCTTACTATATTACTATTCTAATTACATGATTACAAGTGTAAATAACATTAAATTACATCTGTAAATTATAATCTGATTACATTTGTAAAAAGTATAATTGTCATGAAAGAGAGAATCCTTGTGTTTTTGCAGAATGAGAACAAGAGTTACGCCCAGTTTGCTGAAGAAATAGGAGTTCAGCCATCGGGGATTTCTCATATTCTGTCCGGAAGGAATAACCCCAGCCTCGATTTTATTGTTAAAATGCTTCTGAAGTACCCTTCACTATCTGCTGACTGGCTTCTGTTCGGCCGGGGTGCTATGCATAAATATGCTTCGCAGCCTACATTATTCGACACAGAGCCTCAAATTGAGGCCGATAACGCTGTTCTGCCCCTTGAGGGGATAAATGTCACACCTGCTCAATCCTGATGTCCCTGAAGGGGTGGAAAATGCCCCTGTTACGAAGGAAATTGAATTGCATGAGGTCAGCAATGGACATAAGAGACTTACCAGGGTAATGTTCTTTTATTCTGATAAATCTTTCAGTGAATACCGGCCGGAATGATAGAATTCACTCATTTTAGCTAATTTTGCTGTCAAATGAGAGCCTGATGAAGAAGCGGATAGAAGACCTCACTGTAATAGAGAACAAGAAGCTTAACGAACAGTTCTTTGTCCTCACTCTCTCTTCTTCCATCACCCATTCCAGTCATTCTCCCCGGCCAGTTTGTTCAGGCACTTGTTAAAGACAACTCTTCCACATTCCTTCGCCGGCCACTTTCAGTTCATGATGTTGATCAGCTGAAAAACACAATCTCAATACTTGTTCAGATTGCTGGTAGCGGTACAGAAAGTCTGAGCAGGCTGAAATCCGGTGATACACTTAACCTTGTTTATCCCCTTGGTAATTCATTCACTCTGCCATCGCCCGGAGAAAAGGTCCTTCTGACCGGTGGCGGTTGCGGAATGGCTCCCTTGCTTTACCTGGGCCGAAAAATCAAAGAATCTGGAATTGATCCGGTGTTCGCCCTTGGTTTCCGCAACAGGGATAGGGTACTGGAGCATGAGGAATTCAAAAAGCTCGGAGAGGTACATCTCTCTACGGAGGACGGATCCTCCGGGCACCGGGGATTTGTGACAGATCTGCCCGTATTCACTGATAATCACTGGGATAAAGTCTATTCCTGCGGTCCCGAACCGATGATGAAAGCCGTAGCTGCAAAGTGTTCAGCAAGGAATATTTTTTGTGAAGTATCCCTGGAGAACCTGATGGCATGCGGAATAGGGGTTTGCCTCTGCTGTGTTGTGGAGACTACCTCCGGCAATGTATGTTCCTGCACCGATGGTCCTGTATTTAATACAAGTGTTTTAAAATGGCAGATCTGAATGTAAAGATAGGGTCAATGATTATGAAGAACCCGGTGATGACTGCTTCCGGGACCTTCGGGTATGGACCTGAATTAGAGGATTTTATTGATATCTCCGCTCTTGGCGGTATAATTGTCAAGGGCACAACTCTTGAACACAGGGAGGGCAATCCTTACCCGAGAATGGCAGAGACTCCTTCGGGAATGCTTAACGCTGTTGGTCTTCAGAATAAGGGAATCGACTATTTTGAAAAACACATCTACCCACGTATTGCAGGATACAGAACAAATGTAATTGTCAATGTAAACGGCAGTACAATAGATGATTATGTAAAACTTTCTGAACGGATCAATCTCCTGGAATCAATCCCTGCTATAGAACTGAATATCTCCTGTCCCAACGTTAAAATGGGAGGCATGGTTTTCGGCACTAATCCTGCATCAGCGAGAGAAGTGATTGCAGAAGTCCGGAAGGTTTATACCAAAACATTGATAGTCAAGCTGTCGCCTAACGTGACGGATATTACTGAGTTTGCCCGCATTTCTGAAGGTGAAGGTGCTGACTCAGTCTCGCTTATCAATACCCTCCTGGGTATGGCTGTCGACGTTAAGACAATGAAACCGAGGCTCTCCACTGTTACCGGAGGCTTGTCCGGACCGGCAGTCAAGCCGGTGGCTCTCCGCATGGTGTGGCAGGTTGCAAGGGCGGTGAAGATCCCGGTGATAGGTATAGGAGGCATAATGAACACCGACGATGCCCTCGAATTCATAATGGCCGGCGCCACTGCTGTACAGGTCGGCACAGCCTCTTTTATTGAACCGCGCACCGCAGAAATGATCGTGACCGGGATTACCAATTTTCTGACCCGGAAGAATTTCAGCAGTATTTCTGAAATAACCGGTATTCTTAACCGATAGTACTGTTCACACTTCTCAGAATATCATTTTTTAAGTAAACGATAAGTTAAGTTTTACAGCTTGATTTTTAAGATATTTGTTGGAAACCCGACTATTTTCCTTTAAATTTGTAAAATTATAGCCGTAAAAGAAGACGATAACTAAAAAAATGAGAGACAAAATGGCAGAAAACTTATTGATTGACAGTCTGGACAGGAAAATCTTGGACATAATTACCAAGAACGCGAGGATACCTTACCTTGAGGTGGCAAGGGACTGCAATGTTTCGGGAGCAGCAATACATCAGAGAGTTCAGAGACTAATACGTGTGGGTGTAATTAAGGGATCTGAGTTTAAGGTTGATCCGGTGATGGTCGGGTTCAAGACATGTGCTTACATCGGGCTTTTTCTTGACAACCCCGGCAAATACAAAGAGGTGATCAAAAAACTCAAAGATATTCCGGAAGTAATTGAATGTCATTATACTACAGGTAATTATTCACTCTTTATTAAGGTTTATTCCCGTGATAATGAGCACCTTCGTGAGGTTCTTACCGAGAAGATTCAGACTATAACCGGTGTGGCCCGCACGGAGACACTTATTTCACTTGAAGAATCAATCAGCAGACAGATTCCGGTGCTATCGAAATAGCATAGACTATTACTGAAAATCAGAAAAGAGAGGTTTTGCCTCTCTTTTTTTATACCGGTAATGCTTAGCGAGCCTTATACGCTGATGCGGGTTCGGTTTGTGCAAATAAAAAAGGCAGCCATTGCGGCTGCCTTGTGATCCGAAGCGACCGTTAAGTCCCGAGCATGGGTGTATGCGTCGGGATCAGGCAGAGCTGTCGAGCCAGTGGGGGGACAAGGAATATATGCAAATAAAAAAGGCAGCCATTGCGGCTGCCTTGTGATCCAGCTGGGGCTCGAACCCAGGACCCCATCCTTAAAAGGGATGTGCTCTACCAGCTGAGCTACTGAATCAGACCTGATTTTTGCGAGTGCAAATGTATGGTAAAAATATTTCTGAACAAAGAAAAAACTGACTTTTACCGAACAATGTTACAATTTTTTTTTCATCGGGACTACCACCATTTTTTGTAACTATATTTATCGGTCCAGATCAAAACTACATGAATAATATTTTTAAAGATAAGGTCGTCATTGTAACCGGGGCATCAACCGGTATCGGGAACGCCATTGCAAGAGAGTTTGCACGGAATGGAAGCAGGGTAATGCTCGCAGCCAGGTCAGCTGACAAACTCGCCAGCCTGGAGTCTGAACTCAGGGGCAATGGCTTTGAGGCATCGTATTGCGTAACTGATGTCACAAGCGAAGATGACTGCCGCCGTCTGGTTGAAGCAACAGTGGCGAAATATGGCACTGTACATATTCTTATTAATAATGCCGGTATTTCAATGCGGGCTACTGTTCAGCGACGTTGATCTGTCTGTCCTTAAGAGACTGATGGATGTTAATTTCTGGGGAACCGTATACTGTACCAAATATGCTCTCCCTTACCTTTTGGAGAACAAAGGTTCTGTTGTGGGTGTTTCTTCGGTGGCAGGGTTTCACGGACTTCCTGGCCGCACAGGGTATTCAGCCTCAAAGTTTGCAATGCACGGATTCCTTGAGACAATACGCATTGAGAACCTGAAGGAGAAGCTTCATGTAATGATAATTGCACCCGGATTTACTGCGTCGGAAGTCAGGAAACATGCACTGACTGCCAACGGCAAAGAACAGGGAACCTCCCCCAGAGAGGAGGGAAGGATGATGACTCCTGAGCATGTGGCCCGATGGGTGCTTAAAGGAATTAAGAAAAAGAAGAGAAACAAGATTCTCACCTGGGAGGGACGTTTTACGGCACTTTTACAGAGAATCATACCTGATGTTGTAGATTATGTCTATTACCTTGAAATGAAGAAAGAGCCGGAATCTCCACTGAAGTAACCAGTTCATTTTTAAACAAGTAAGCATTGATGTCAGATATTTCGGTACAGATACGCAACAAGCAGAGGCTAATCCTTAAATGCCTCCCTGCACCTGTTACCGATGCAGAAAAGAAGGCTGTCGCAGAAGCCCTGGAGATTGCAGCGTCTACCTATGCGCCTGAAGAAAAGCATTTTGATGAGCCGCTCGTAATGTATTACTGCGAACTGGCTCGCGTTGCAGCCTGCGAAATGGGCCTCGGTTCATCAGCCGTCATCTGTGCCTTACTCTCAGGTATCAGGGAAGGTACTGAAGGATGGAAGA
Organism: uncultured Bacteroidales bacterium; assembly: GCA_963736735.1. Classification (GTDB taxonomy): domain Bacteria; phylum Bacteroidota; class Bacteroidia; order Bacteroidales; family VadinHA17; genus SR-FBR-E99. The sequence continues at coordinate 186,553 of CAVTPX010000009.1, forward strand.
AGGTTGAAGCACTGAAAGACCCGGCGGTAAGAAGTGTAATTAAGGGACTATCGCGGGTTTCAGCCCTGCATGGGCGCGATTTCACCGGACAGGCAGAGAATTTCCGGAAGCTGCTCCTTACCCTTGCTGATGACGGCAGGGTAATCCTGATTACCCTTGCAGAACGTCTGCTGATGATGCGCAGCCTCGATAAACTGCCTGAAAAAGAGAGATTGCCGGTTGCCTCCGAGGCTTACTTCCTGTATGCTCCGCTGGCACATCGACTCGGTTACTATAACGTGAAATCGGAGATGGAAGACCTGGCAATGAAACTGATGGAGCCCTCCGAATATGGCGAGATCGAAACATTGCTTCGCAGCACTACAAACTCGAGGAATAAACTTATCAGGGAGTTTTCCCTGCCGCTTACTCAGAGGCTTGATTCACTGAAGATTAACTACGAGATAAAGAGCCGCACCAAATCTATCCACTCCATCTGGCAGAAGATGAAGAAGCAGGGTGTGGCCTTTGAAGAGGTCTTCGACATCTTCGCCATAAGAATAATCCTTGATGCCGAAGCTACCCATGAAAAGTCAGCGTGCTGGCAGGTATACTCCGTGGTGACGGATCTCTATCAGCCTGATCCGAGCAGGATGCGCGACTGGATATCAGTACCTAAATCGAACGGGTATGAGTCGCTGCATACCACTGTGGGAACACAAACCGGCAGGTGGGTTGAGGTGCAGATACGGACAAGGCGCATGGATGAGATTGCCGAAAAAGGCCTTGCCGCTCACTTCCGGTACAAGGGTGTCAAAGGAGAGGGAGGGCTCGATGCCTGGATGGCGCAGATGCGCGAGGTACTGGGCACTCTGGAGAAAGACGGCGCCGACTTCCTCGGTGAGATAAGACCGGGACTATACTCCGATGAAGTATTTGTGTTCACGCCCAAAGGCGAGGTGAGACAGTTACCGGCAGGATCCTCGCTTCTCGACTTCGCCTTTGAGATACATACCCAGGTTGGCTCCAAATGTGTCGGAGGGAAGGTCAATGGCCGCAATGTGCAGCTTAAATACAAGCTCCAGAACGGCGACCATGTCTCGGTGATCACTTCCAGGAGTCAGTCGCCCAAACGCGACTGGCTTGGATATGTGATAACAAACAAGGCAAGGTCGAAGATCAAACAGGCACTGAATGAGGAAAAGGTGAAGCTGGCGGCGGAGGGAAAAGAGATTCTTACAAGGAGACTTAAAAACTGGAAGATACCCTACGGTGATCATACTGTTACAAGGCTTCTGGAAGAATACGGGCTGAAGACGGCACAGGATCTTTATTTTGAAATAGCCATCGGAGAGATAGAACTTCTCCAGGCAAAAAAAGTGCTGCTCCGTTCTGAGGAATCTGAATCCGCCCCTGCGACAGCGAAACCTCCGGAACACGCGGAACAGCATGATGAACCTTCTTCATCTCAGTCTGACTATATGGTTATTGATGAGAAGGTTGAAGGACTTGACTACAAACTCTCAAAATGCTGTAATCCGGTTTTCGGCGACCGTGTTTTCGGGTTTGTGACAGTGCTGGAAGGGATCAAGATCCACAGAGCCAGTTGTCCCAATGCCGATTACATGATTTCAAACTTTCCGTACCGTGTTGTCAGGGCACGCTGGACGCGTCTTGATGCCTCACGCGGATTTCTAACCTCAGTGAAGGTCACAGGCGTGGAAAACCTCGGAATTGTAGCCCGCATCTCGGAGATTCTCACGGAGTATAAGCTCTCCGTAAAAAACTTTACATATAAAATGGACAACGGTCTTTTTGAAGGAAAGATCGAGCTTCTCGTTCCCAATGTAAATGTTCTCTATTCTGTGCTAAAGAAGATTCAGTCCGTCAAGGGTATAACGCGCGCCATGCGCATCGAAAGCTAATACCTTGGGTCAGGCTGAACCGGCAGGCGCGCCATCTTCTCAACCTCAATAGTTGTGTAACCAAACTCTTCAACTATCTTTCCCTGAATAAGATATGTTCCGCTGCCCCGGAACGGCCACTTGTCAAGTGTCTGAGGAAAATGCACGGTATCAAAGAACTCTCCGGCGTTGTCAATGAAGCAGCCGAAGTTCATCCACTCCCTCTTTACTGTCTTGATATATTTGACGTTGACAAGATGTCCCATCATCTTCACTTTGCGGCCAATCATACCATTCATCCCTGCTGCCGTTATATCGCCACGGAACCTGGTCTGCAGCATATCGAACCATGTCATTGACACAGGAAAGCCCAGCAACTCTATCTCATCGTAGGCATCCTCAAGCCGGCTCTGTTCGAACGGAGGCATTGCAAATTTCTTCGGTTCAGGATTAAAGAGGGTACGGGCACTTTCACTCTTGCCCCTGTTTATCTGCATATGTGCCTCCCACAGCAGCAGGGCCTTGCTCTTTCCGGTGAACCTGAAGGCCCCGGATCGGATCAGCAGTATGCACTGTTCGAGACCCGGACCTATACGTGAGATAAAGTCGCTAAGATCCTTATATTCACCATGTTCATCGCGTTCAGTTATGATCTCATGAGAGAGGGAGTTTTCAAGTCCTGACAGGTGAATGAACCCGATATAAACGGTGCTTTGCCTGATTGAGGTCTTGTATGTGCTTCTGTTGATGCAGGGTGCTTCAATGGCTGCTCCCTGTCGTTTCGCTTCGTGAACGTAGACCCAGGTGCGGTAGAAGCCGCCGAAGTTGTTGATGACGGCGACCATGAACTCGAGGGGGTAGTGCGACTTCAGCCAGAGGCTCTGGAAGCTCTCCACGGCATAGGATGCCGAGTGTGCCTTGGAGAAAGAGTATCCGGCAAAAGACTCGATCTGGCGCCATACCTCCTTTGTTATCTCTTCGGGATAGCCCTTGTCGCGGCAGTTGGAAAAGAAGCGTTCAGTAATCTTCTGCATCTCCTTTTTCGAGCGGTATTTGCCGCTCATGGCGCGGCGCAGGGTGTCGGCATCGGAGAGGTCGAGCCCTGCAAAGTGGTGACATACCTTCAGCACATCCTCCTGGTACACCATCACTCCGAAGGTCTCGCTGAGGAGATCCTTCATGACAGGGTGTATATATTCGAATTTGTCGGGGTTGTGGAACCTGTAGATGAACTGCCGCATCATTCCGGAGCGGGCCACCCCCGGTCTGATTACCGAGCTGGCAGCCACAAGCGTCAGGTAATCATCGCATTGCAGTTTCTGCAGCAGGCCGCGCATCGAGGGGCTTTCGATGTAGAAACACCCTTTGGCGTCGCCCCGGCGCAGGTGGTCCTTAACCAGCGGGTCATTCTTGAACTTCTGCACGGCATGCACGTCCACATCAACGCCGCGGTTCATCCTGATGATCTCGGCGCTCTCAGCTATATGGCCTATGCCTCTCTGACTCAGTATGTCAAGCTTCTCATATCCCAGCTCTTCGGCAGTGTACATGTCCCACTGGGTTGTCGGGAATCCCTTGGGGGGCATGTCGAGTGCAGTGTAACAGCATACAGGCTCTTCGGAGATGAGCACACCGCCGGCGTGTATGCTGCGCATGTTGGGAAAGTCCACGATCTTGTTTCCCGTTTCAAAAATCATATCCTGGATCTCTCCGCGGTTGTTTGTGGCTGAAGGATTCTCGATAAGCGCATCTATCTCTTCAACGGGCAGTCCGTGCACCTTGCCCAGTTCACGCACGATGGAGCGGCCCCTGAAGGTGCCTATCGTACCCAGGAGGGCGGTATGACGGTGACCGTAACGCCGGAATATATACTCGGTGACTGTGTCGCGTTCCTTCCACGAATAGTCTATGTCAAAGTCAGGCGGAGAGGTACGTTTCGGGTTTATGAACCTCTCAAAGTAAAGGTTCAGGTCAATGGGGTCAACATTGGTGATTTTCAGACAGTAAGCAACTACAGAGTTGGCTCCGCTGCCACGTCCCACATGATAGAATCCGCATGCCATTGAGTATCGGATTATATCCCATGTGATGAGGAAGTAAGATGAAAAACCAAGCTTGTCAATAATCTCCAGTTCATGCCTTACTCTCTCCTGGGCTATTCTGTTTTTGGTTCCGTAGCGGTACTTCATGCCGTCCCACGCCAGCTTCTCAAGCAGCAGTTTGTCGTCATACCTGCTTGCCGAGTATATCTTTTTGTTTTTCGGGGTTGTGAAGTCTATGCTCAGCGAGCAGTCTTCCAGCAGCCTGCGCGTGTTCTCTGTCACCTGCGGCCACATCGCGAAGGGTCGTGTTATCTCACTCGCCGGGCAGCAGTATCTCATCGGGGGAGGCTGTCTGGTGAGGCTCCAGACGGCTCAGCAGCAGGTTATTGTCTATGGCGCGCAGGCTGCGGTGTATGGGGAAGTCGGATGCCGACTCCATTGTCACCGGATGGAGGATGACGCATTTCGACTGTTGCTTTTTGGTCATTGAGATGAGTCGGCCGGCGGCGGCGGGTCTTATGCCGATGAATTCATTGTCGCGCATTTCCGAGGGGTCAGTGCTGGCGGAGTCTGCCGGCAGGGTAGATAACATATGCATTCGGAAAGGAGGGAGGCCGGAGGGGGAGAGGTTCACCCTTGAAGTTATGGTCTGTGAGGAACTCGTTCAGTTCCCTGAATCCCTCGTTGTTGCGTGCTATGCCGATATATAACAGCGTGTTCTCCCTGCGGAATTCTATTCCTGCCGCCGGGGTGATGCCGCGGCTGCCGCACTCCCTGACAAAATCGGGCACCCCGGTGGTGTTGTTAATGTCTGTCAGCACCATGCGTTTCACGCCGGCAGCCGCGGCGAGCTCAGAAAGGCGTTCGACGGAAACCGTTCCGTAGCGGAGGCTGTAGTATGAGTGACAGTTGAGGAACATTGTCTTGCGGTCTGATGTCTGAAGGTCTGATAAAGTCTGAAAGTCTGAAGGTCTGAAGTCTGAAGTTCTGAGTGTTAACTACCTATGTTATCACATTATCACTTTCCGAGCTATTGTACTCTACTGCCTACTGCCTATCCCCTTAGTGATGCCACCCCCGAAGACGTTCTTCCATCCTGGACTTCTCAACAAGCACCTCTGACGCCTTTCTGAGCTCGCGCTCGCTGCGCTCCGCGGCGGTCATCACCCCGGCGGCCCTTCGTACTGCCGTGCGCCCGAAACGACCGCGCAGTGAGTCCATAGCCATGTAGAGACTTATCATCTCGGGGGTGTCTTCAAACATGTTCATCTGATGCACCCCGCGCACCAGGCCGCTGACACGCACACCTATCAGCCTGATGAGCATGCGCCGCTGCCAGAGACGGCGGAAGAGACTCTGCGCCTCACTGATGAGAACATGGTCAAAGGAGGTGTACGGTATACGCTGCTGCAGCGTGCGGGTGTCGAAATCAGAGTACCGTATGCGCACCGTGATGCATGAGGCGAGCTTCTCATGGCTGCGCAGCTCATAAGCCAGCTTCTCCGTCATGCTCACCAGCAACTGGTTGAGCATCACCGCATCAGTGGTGTCACGCTCAAAGGTGTGCTCGGTGCTGATCGACTTCTGCTCTGAGTAGCTTATAACGGGACTGTTGTCAATGCCGTTGGCCTTCTTCCATATTTCGGTGCCGTTCTTTCCCATGAGCGACTCAAGCATCTCGGCAGGTATGCCCCTCAGCGTGTGTATCGTTGAGATGCCCATGGAACGAAGGGTGTGATAGGTCTTCTGGCCTATCATGGGTATCTTTTTAATTGAGAGCGGATCAAGGAAGGGGATGACATACTGCTGCCCGACCTCCCTCTCGCCGTTGGGTTTCGCCTCGCCGGCAGCTATCTTGGAGACCGTCTTGTTGACCGAGAGACCGACAGAGATAGGCAGTCCCGTCTCCTTTATTATTGTGTTGCGCAGCTCATGCGACCACCGTGCGCACCCGTAAAAGCGGTCCATGCCCGTGAGGTCAATATAATGCTCATCCACAGAGGCCTTCTCATACAGCGGAGATTTTTCCGCAATGATGTCAGTGACCATGCGCGAATATTTCGTGTAGGCCTCCATGTCACCCCGGATGAATACGGCCGCGGGACACATCGCCCTGGCCATCTTCATGGGCATGGCGGAGCTGACGCCGAAGCTGCGGGCCTCATAGCTGCAACTGGAGACCACACCACGGTCAGAACCGCCGCCGATGATCACCGGGCGGCCGTTGAGACGACTGTCTTTCACCCTCTCCACGGAGACGAAGAAGGTGTCAAGATCGAGATGTAAGATGCTGCGCGAGTCCATGAATTAGTCTGTAATGTCCTTAATGTCCAAAGTCGAAAGTCAAAAAAATCGCAAATCTGCATTAATCAGGTACTATTTTCACTATTGCCTACTGCCTATTGCCTACTGCCTGCACTTTTTTCATTTTTTCATTGTTATTTCCAAAACTTAATTTATCTTTGATTAAAAATTAATCAAACTTATGGTTACAATATAATCAATTTTCATAACATGTACTTCGCATCTAACATAAAATTTTTACGCAGGCGCAGGGGACGTACGCAGGACGACGTTGCCTCGGCGCTGCAGATGAAGCGCTCAACACTGAGCGGCTATGAGAACGGAGTAGCACAGCCTGGCATTGATGCCCTGGTGGCATTCTCAGGCTACTTCAACATCTCGCTTGACACCATGCTGAAGGTCGATCTGACACATCTCTCAGAGAGCCAGCTGGGCGAGCTTGAAAGAGGATATGACGCCTATATCAGGGGCAGCAACCTGAGGGTGCTGACAACAACCGTCGCCCCTGACAACAGGGAAAACATCGAGCTGGTGAACGAGAAAGCCAAAGCGGGTTACACCACCGGGTATGCAGATCCTGAATTCATTGGCGACCTGCCTCTGTTCAACCTGCCGTTCCTCTCCCGTGACCGTAAATACCGGACTTTCCAGCTGCGTGGCGACTCCATGCTGCCAATACCTGACAAATCATGGGTGACAGGCGAGTTCCTGCAGGACTGGCGCGGTATCAGGAGCGGAAAAGCATATATAATACTGACAATCAGTGACGGGATAGTCTTCAAGGTTGTGGAGAACAATATCGAAAAAAGCGGCAGGCTGACCCTTTATTCGCTGAACCCTCTGTACGAACCTTATGAGGTTCATGTAAATGATGTCAGGGAAATATGGAAGTTTGTGAATTACATAAGTGACGAGCTGCCAGACCCTGTCCTTCCCGAAAAACAGCTGATGAGAACGGTGGCTTCGATGAAGCACGACCTTGACCAGCTTAAGAAAAGCATGGGAAGGGATATCGAGGATGCGACAGAGGCGGAGTGGCCTGAAGAGTCGAATGTCTGAAAGTCGAAAGGCTGAATGTCTGAAAGTCTGAAAGTCTGAGGGTCGAAAGGTCAAAATCAGCTGTTACCAGATTTTATGACATTCGTCGTTTGACCTTTGACATTTGACGTTCGACATTTGACTATGGCTTTAAGCACCATCTGTTGTCTGCATCCAGGTCAATTATATCAGCCTTGTTGTGATCAAGGTCCTGCAGAGTGAAACGCAGGTCGGCAAGAGGGATGAGATCATCTATGTTTTTCCTTTCAGGATTCTGCCCCTCAGAATGCAGCATAAGGACAAACAGGTCCGGTAATGATAAGCCGGCGCAAGTGCAGGGAGACTCGCAGATAATCGGCATGCCTTCCGGCAGAAATGGAATTAACGCGGCAAAGGCCTCAGCCAAGCCAGGCTTCCCCGGAGACAATCAGGAAGACTTTCGAGGCTCCGGCCCTGAGCATCCTCGAACTGTCTTTTTCGGAGGTGCTGTTTCTTTCCTCATATATCTGAAATTCAGTATTGCCGGCAATCACGTCAGACCTGTCACCTCAGGGTGGGGATGAGGAGTAATCTTTATGCCAGTGATCCCTCTCCCTGCATATCTCGAGATCAGAAGGGCAGCCAGGGAACTCTTGCCGGCATCCCTGCCAGTACCTCCGATAATCAGCAGTCGTTCTGTTCTTGTCATGCCGTCATATTCAGTAAGATCCGAAACATTGTGCTCAATTGCTGCCGGCGTTATAGGCACTTTAATCTCTTTTTATTTACTTTGTGCCAAATATAACTCATGTCAGGCAAAGAATACAATCCTGCGATGCATACTGCAGAGCATATACTGAATTCAGTGATGGATAAAATGTTTGGCTGCGGCAGGTCATTTCGCAGTCATATCGAGGAGAAGAAGAGCAAATGCGACTATCGTATAAAGAGATGTCTTTCCAGAGGGGAGTTGACAGCCGTGGAGAATACAGTAAATGAGATCATTAAGTTGAATATCCCGATAGGGGAGTCGTTTGTCAGCAGGGGGGAGGCTGATGAAAAGTACTTTACCGGCAAGCTGCCTGAAGATGCAGGGGAAAAAATCCGGGTCATCACCGTCGGCAGTTTTGATGCCTGTCCGTGCATCGGCCAACATGTGTCAAATACTTCAGAGATCGGTGAGTTTTCGATATCATCCTGTGATTTTGAGGACGGTATTCTCAGGATCAGGTTTGTACTGAACAAATAGAGGCAGTCGGCAATGAGGGTCGATTCGCTAGCTGGCGGAGAAGAAGACAGGCTCTGACTGATGAATATAAGTTCCGGAGAAGTGCCGGATAATAAAAAAACCGGCAGGAGCCGGTTTCTTTTATTCTTATTAGCGCTTAACTTCCGATGAATTCTGTCAGAAATTCCTGTACGAGATTGATTATCAACGGAGTTGCTTTGTTTATTCCTGTGTCAGCTTGACTATCAGCTGAATAATAGCGGGAATTTCAGCATCAGGCACTTTACCTTCATAAACAGCCCTTACAATTCGGGCCTTGTCCACAATTACAATGGTGTAACTGTCCTTCGGCATTCCCCATTTTTCATGAAGGGTTCCGTCAAAGTCAAATAGAATGGTTGTGTCGTATTTTTTTGCCTTGTTACCTGCGATCATCCTGATAAGGCCGTTTGGTTTCCAGGTCGACTTGGTGTCGACAATTCCGAATCCCTTGAAATAATCCCTATTTATGATCTTATCGACATCAGTTGCCTTATTTACGGCATCATTGAAAGTATCGTTAAGATCAGATTCATCCGGATCCACATAGTTGATCTGCAGAACTTTACCAGGCCATGAGGCCATCGTGAATTCCTTTTTATCGGCATCCTGGAAGACCCACTCCGGAGCCGGTTTGCCAATCTCGAGTTTTCCCTGCGCCATTGCAAGAGGGAGAACGAATGTTGCCAGGAGAAGAGCGAATAACAATTTTTTCATATCAAGTACTTCTTTGGTTGAGGGCGAAAGATACAATTTTTTAACTTCACTGCACAAATCAGACCAAAATGTGAAGATGGCCGGGCTTCCGGACAGCCCTCCGGGTTTGAGCAAGATTACCTGGCAAATGTAAAGTAATGAAAATAAAAAAGATACAGCTTTCAGAGAAGGATAAGCGCAGAGCCTATAAAAGCGCAGTCAGAAAAGCAACAAAGGAATCAGGAGCAGACAGACTTACTGTTACAAGGGTTTACCGCAACAGAAAAAAGTACACGCGGGAAGGCAGGAATCAGATTATCAGAAAAGAAGAGAACCTGGGCTGATCAAACATTGAGAAAGTCGTTGAACGGCTTCATCGTCCTGAAACCCTTAACAATCCCGGCAAAGCACTCTGAGGAGGTGATCTCTTTATCAGTAAACGACTTCTCGACAATGTAACTCTTGAATTTCAGCAACTCAACATGAGGATGATCCTTCGGGAATCCTTTGGGTGAAGTCTTGAGTTTCTCTCCTTCGATGCCGCCAAAGTAGTTTAAAAAATCCTTGTTGTTTAAGACCTTTAAAAGCTCATCGCCCCGTTCGGCAATTTTTTCACGTATTTCTTTAAGCCAACCGGCAGGAGGGATGTGTGCTCCTCCGGCAATGAAACTGTTACCTGGCTCAACATGCACATAATAGCCTGTATATTTGTCGCCGTTCTTCTTACCACCCCTTACAATAAATGCCCCCATGTGAGTCTTGTAGACAGATTTGTCAGTAGAAAATCTTATGTCACGGTTAATCCTGAATGTACAGCTTTTGGCCTCAAGACCTTTGAAAATCGGATCAAAAGTGGCAATACTGTTTATAACTTCCTGAACGAAAGTCTCATAGTTAAACTTTGCAGCTTCATATCTTTTACGGTTCTGATTAAACCAATCCCTGTCATTATGTAGTTTGAGATCGGACAGGAACAGCAGGGTCGATTTGTCTATCTGAGGCATAATCCTTGAAAATTAGTTTCTGTGCATATTGCAAATTTAATATGTATTAATCCTATCTTAGTACATTCTGCGACAAAAGTGAGAACCATTTAATCATTATTCTGTTAATCAGGAAACCTTTATAATTTCAATCCGTATCAAACAGATAATTTATGAAAGCTGAGAAAATACTTACCGGACTGGTTATTTGTTCATTGTTGGGAATGGCCGGATGCTCAAAGGACAAGGAAGAAGGTAACTACTTCCTTTATGGTGGCGTGGAATACCCACTTAATCAGGGTGTTATGCAGTTTTACGGACAATTGTCCGAGGGAGCCGGCTATAATTTTGATGTATCATTGTTTTCTTCAGGTATCACATTTGATGAGGTTGAGGCTGATCTTGATGGTACAGGACAGGCTATATACTTCGAAATGTTTTCTTCTTCGGCGACCGGTCTGGCAAATGGCGACTATCTTTTTGACATGCTGGCTTCGGAAAACGCTTTGACTTTCGACAAGGGTAACTTCGGCACAAACCTCGATTTTAATGCTCAGACCGGAGAGGTGATAAATATTATATCAGGCAAGGTTACTGTTTCAAAATCGGGAAATGAATATGAGTTTTCTTTCAGTGGTGAGATCCAGGGAGGCGCAACTGTGACAGGGCATTATAAAGGAAGTATTCCTTATTACGACTGGTCGGCCGGCAAGAAGTGATTTTTATTAAACCTTAAATCTTACATTGGAATAGAATCGCCGTCAGGCCAGATTTGAAATAATCGGACAGGATTAGCTCAGTCTTTTGATTTGAACAACATCAAGGAAAGAATGCAAAGCATTGAAGGATTTGCAGCAAGGCTATAATTGAAACAACTGCAAGGGTAGAATTGAGCCCGCCATTCGAAATTGATGTAGTTATATTATTGAAGGGCTGCCTTTTAATCTGAATTTATTAGCGAATTATATAAAATGGCAATTCATATACTATTTGCCTATAATTAATATTATGTTAAATAGCATATAACTGAATGGCACAGAGACGGGCTTTTCGGGTAAGATTTTAAAAATCGATTCTCCCCTATCATAATGTCACCCCTTCGGGGTTCTTCATGCACCATGCTCCATGCTCAATGCAATTTAACTCACCACACTGTCTGTATCCTCTTCGCCAGCTGGCGGATCGTTCCCCCCTTCGGGGTTCTATTTGCACCATGATCCATGCTCAATGCAATTTAACTCTCCGCACTATCTGTCTGCTCTCCGCCAGCTGGCGGATCGTTCCCCCTTCGGGGTTCTCCATGCTCCATGCTCCATGCCAATGTCTCTTTCACTACTGCCTATTGCCTAAAAGCTGCCTACTGCCAAAAAAAAAGCACCGTCTCCGGTGCTTTTTTAAAAATATCAACTTCAGAATCACTGAAGATTCTCAATTTTCTTCTTGTAAACCTCAAATTCGGGCATCATCTTGACCTTCAGGTAGATCTCACGAAGGAACTCAAGCGTTGCAAGTGAAGTCGGATTAGCCTGCTCAGCCTTCAGAAAGAACGGAACTGCCTCCTTCATTTTATCAAAGGCCTTGTTCTTGGCTGCCTCATATTCCTTGTTGTCAGCTATCATATTTGCATCAGTCAGCATCTGGTTGGCTATAGAAACGTAGCACAGCCCAATGTTATAATTGCTTTCAAACTGAGTCGGATTGAGTTCAAGCGACTTCTGCATGCTTGCAATTGCTTTGGGAAAATCCATTGTTTTCATGTAAAGGCTGCCCTCTACAAGGTAAAGGATATAGTTGCCCGGATCCTTTTCCATTGCCTTGCTTACAAACTGGAATGCCTTCTCTGAATTATCAGCATCGAGATAGAACTGTGTTGCCTGGAGGATTATGTCAAGAGTGTCAGGGTATGCGGTAACACCTTCTGTCAGTGCAGTTTCAGCGCTAAGAGTATCTTTCAGTTTCAGGTAGCTGTCTGAGATGAAGATATACGGTTTTGTATCTTCAGTGCCTGAAGCAGTACATGTACGGAAGTGCTTGATTGCTTCTTCATACAGGCCTGCATTGTATGCTGCAAGTCCGGCATTGAAAATAACAAGAGTGTCAACCATGCCTACGTAAACATCACTTTCAGAGATCTTTACATTGCTTTCGAATGCCTTAAGTGCTCCCTCATAATCCTTTGCTGAGAACTTTGCAATAGCATCATTGAGAAATGAGTTTCCAAGCATTGCATACGCGTTGTCCTTAATGAGAATATTCTTCATCTTCGGATCCATCTCAATGGCTTTTCCGAAGTTTTTGAGGGCCTCATTCAGGATGTCAGGGTAAAGTTCTGCGAACTTAGGATTGCCTGAATCGAAAGCAGCCTGGCAAAGCTTCCCTTTTACATAAAAGGTCTTTGCAAGCACAGCAGACTTAGGGTTGGCAATGGCTGTTTCAATTGCTTCCTTGGCCTTGTCAAAAGCTCCCTGTGCGATGAAGCTTTCTGCAGCCGTAATTTTACCCTTCTGAGCAGAAGCAGCAACTGAAATCATTACTGCCATAAATAAAAACGTGATCTTCTTCATGATTCGATAATTTGCTTTTAGAAATTTATCAAGGTTTCAAAATTATAACTTTAGAATCTATTCTTCAAATAATTTGCCAAATTACTCTTCGGTTTCCGGCGCCTGTACAGGATTCTCTGCTTCCTCGATGTTATCCTCCTCATTTACTTCAACATAAGCCACGGATGCAATTGAATCATTTTCTTTGATATTTATCAGTCTGACCCCCTGTGTTGCTCTTCCCATTACTCTGAGTGCACTCACAGGGATCCTTAAGATGTTCCCTCCCTGGGTAATTATTATTAGGTCATTCTGGTCACTGACATCCTTAAGGGCAATCAGTTTACCGGTTTTTTCAGTTACACTTATAGTCTTCACACCTTTCCCGCCCCTGTTGGTTATACGGTAATCAGCAATAGAAGATCTTTTCCCGTAGCCTTTTTCCGAAACCACGAGCACATCCTCGGATTCATTCAGTACAGTGATCATTCCTATAACCATGTCATCTACTCCCGACAGCGTTATTCCTCTCACTCCCGAAGCTGTACGGCCCATTGGCCTTACAGTGGATTCAGGGAATCTGACTGCACGTCCTGATTTTACCGCAAGCATTATCTCATGCTTGCCGTTTGTCATCCTTGCTTCGAGCAGCTCGTCACCCTCCCTGACAGTAATTGCGTTCACGCCATTGACACGTGGTCTGGAGTATGCTTCAAGCGAGGTCTTCTTAATAACCCCTTTTCTTGTGCAGAGCACAATGAAGTTATTGTTGATGTATTCGGGATCAGAAAGCGTAAGTACATTTATAAATGCCCTCAGACTATCCTCCTGCCCGATATTGATGACATTCTGAATAGCCCTGCCCTTGCTGGTACGCGTTCCCTCAGGAATGTCATAAACTTTCAGCCAATAGCATTTGCCGCTCTGTGTAAAGAGGAGCAACGTATTATGCATTGTGGCAACATAAAGGTGCTCAATGAAATCCTCGTCCCGTGTGGCGCCTCCCTTCGCTCCTGTCCCTCCCCTGTTCTGACGGCGGAATTCTGTAAGCGGGGTGCGCTTGATGTATCCCATATGCGAAATGGTGATAACCATCTCATCATCAGCATAAAAGTCTTCGGGATTGAACTCCCCGGCAGCAGGTACGATCTCTGTCCGGCGCTTGTCACCGAACTTTTCCCTGACCTCAATTAACTCATCCTTTATTATCTGCATCTGGAGCTTCTCATCGGAAAGCACATTCTTCAGATATTCAATGAGCTTCATGATCTCGTCATATTCCCCCCTCAGTTTGTCCTGTTCCAGCCCTGTCAGCTGACGCAGACGCATCTCCACAATGGCGCGCGATTGTATTTCACTGAGACTGAAGCGTTCCATCAGTCGTTCCCTGGCAATGTCAGTGTTCTGCGAGCTTCTGATTATTGCAATCACCTCATCTATATTGTCACTTGCAATTATCAGACCTTCAAGAATATGAGCCCTTTTCTCAGCCTGATCAAGGTCGAACCTTGTCCTGCGCACAACTACTTCATGTCTGTGCTTTACGAAGTTGTCAATAAGCTCCCTTAGATTCAGTGTTTTGGGCCTGCCCTTCACCAGGGCTATATTATTGACATTGAACGAAGTCTGTAACTGTGAATGCTTGTAAAGGTGATTCAGGATAATATTGGCAGGCATCTCCTTCTTCAGGATGATGATTATGCGCATCCCGTTGCGGTCGGACTCATCATTAATATAAGATATGCCCTCCAGTTTCTTCTCATTGATAAGGTCAGCGATCTTTTTGATCATCTCTGCCTTGTTGACCATATAGGGTATCTCGGTAACGACGATGCACTCCCTGCCTGTACGGGTAATCTCAATTTCAGTCCTTGCCCTGACAACGATACGGCCCCTGCCGGTCTCGAAGGCTTCCTTTATACCCTGCTCGCCGTATATTATACCGCCGGTTGGGAAGTCAGGTCCCTTGATGTGCTTCATCAGACCGTCGGTCGTGATTTCCGGATCATCAATGAAAGCAATAATTGCATTTACCGATTCAGTGAGATTGTGAGGCGGCATATTGGTGGCCATCCCCACTGCAATTCCTGACGCTCCGTTAACGAGGAGCTGCGGTATACGCGTCGGAAGAACAGACGGTTCCTCAAGCGTGTCATCAAAGTTTGGGACAAAATCAACTGTCCCTTTTTCTATGTCGGCAAGTGTCTCTTCGGCAATACGCTTCAGACGTGCCTCTGTATAACGCATCGCTGCGGGACTGTCACCGTCGATCGATCCGAAGTTACCCTGACCGTCAACCAGCGGGTAACGCAGAGACCACTCCTGGGCCATGCGAACCATGGCTTCATAAACCGATGAATCACCGTGAGGATGATACTTACCGAGAACCTCCCCCACTATCCTTGCTGATTTCTTATAAGCCTTGTTAGCGTTAACTCCAAGCTCTGACATACCGAAGAGTACCCTGCGATGGACCGGCTTTAAGCCGTCCCTTACATCTGGCAATGCCCTTGACACAATGACTGACATCGAATAATCGATGTAAGCCGACTTCATCTCCTCTTCAATATTTACTCTAATAATCTTTGATTGATCTGACATATCAGATTGACTTTTAATAATTTAGTAAATTCTGTAACTCTGTTTTTATTTGTCCCCGAAAGTAATGAAAATTGGCGGTCTTTTAAGCCTTTTTTCGGGTAGATTTGTTAACATTCAGTGTTAAAAATTGGGCATGATAATTGTCTATACTTATTAACAATAGAATTAACTTTGAAAACGGGCTTTTTATGCACTTTTGGCAGTTAAAATTGACATTATTGTCATATAAGCCCACAAAAAATAAAGAATGGACGCATATTTCTCACAGAGAGTAAACGATATCCTTGGTTACAGCAAGGAGGAAGCAATCAGGCTGGGCAACAGCCATATCAGCCCCGAACACCTTTTCCTTGGCATATTGAGGGAAGGCGAAGGCGTTGCTGTGGATATTCTCCTCAACAACGGCGTTGACCTGCTGATGCTTAAGGGTTCGATAGAAAAGAGCATCAAGGCTGAAAAACCCGTTGCGATGGCTGACAATGAGATACTGCCCCTGCTTAAGAGTACCGAAAGAGTACTGAGGCTGGTACATATCGAGGCTAAAGCATTGAAAACGAAGGTGATTGACACGGAACACCTTCTCATGGCTATACTGCGCGATGAAAGCAACCTGGTTACAAGGTTTCTTACCGAACTTGACATAGACTATTCAATTGTCAAGAAGGCAGTAGAGGCAGGCAACCCTGCTTCACAGGCCGATTTTCCGCGTGATGAGGATGATGAGGGCACATTCCCCGGTGGCGGCGGCGGCCAGGGAGGCAAACAGGCCCAGGGACCGGCTACGGCAAAGCCCTCCTCTGATACACCCGTTCTTGACAACTTCGGCATCGACCTGACAAAAGCGGCAGAAGAAGGTCGTCTTGACCCTGTCGTAGGCCGTGAGCGTGAAATTGAGCGTCTTGCACAGATACTCTCCAGAAGAAAGAAGAATAATCCGGTCCTCATTGGCGAACCTGGCGTTGGCAAGTCCGCAATTGCTGAAGGACTGGCACTCAGGATAGTTAAAAGGAATGTTTCGAGGGTACTTTTCAACAAACGGGTTGTTGCCCTCGACCTTGCATCAATCGTTGCCGGTACCAAATACCGCGGTCAGTTTGAGGAGAGAATGAAAGCCATCCTGAATGAGCTTGCAAAAAATGACAATATAATTCTGTTCATTGACGAAATCCATACTATAGTAGGTGCCGGAGGCGCCAGCGGATCACTTGATGCTGCCAACATGCTCAAACCAGCACTGGCAAGGGGTGAGATTCAGTGCATCGGGGCAACAACCCTGGATGAATACCGCCAGCATATCGAGAAGGACGGCGCCCTCGAACGGAGGTTCCAGAAGGTACTTGTAGAACCTACAACAATCGAGGAGACAATAGAAATTCTTAACAACATTAAGGATAAGTACGAGGATCACCATAATGTATCTTATACACCTGACGCCATTATCGCATGCGTCAGGCTGACAAACCGGTACATAAGCGACAGGCACCTGCCTGACAAGGCCATTGACGCTCTCGATGAGTCAGGTTCACGGGTTCATATCTCAAATATAATAGTCCCTGAAAAGATCCTCATGCTTGAAAAACAGATGGAGGAGACCAAGAAGGAAAAGAGCAGCGCCGTTAAGAACCAGAACTACGAGCGTGCTGCCAGCTTCAGGGATAAGGAGCGCGATATCCTTGATCTTATTGAGGTGGAAAAGAAAAGATGGGAGAAGGAACTTCTTGCAAACAGGGAAACGGTTGATGCAGAGAAGGTTGCCGAGGTGGTAGCCATGATGACAGGCGTGCCGGTACAGCGGATTGCAGAGACGGAAGGCACCAGGCTCCTCCAGATGGCACATGAGCTGAGAGGAAGTGTTGTAGGACAGGATCAGGCTATCGGCAAGATCGTGAAATCGATACAGCGAAACCGGGCGGGACTTAAAGATCCGAACAAACCTATAGGAACTTTTATATTCCTGGGGCCAACCGGGGTTGGAAAGACGCAGCTTGCAAAAGTGCTTGCCAAGTTTCTCTTCGAGACAACAGACAACCTTATCAGGGTTGACATGAGTGAATATATGGAGAAGTTCTCCGTTTCACGGCTTGTGGGAGCACCTCCCGGATATGTAGGTTATGAAGAGGGCGGCCAGCTTACTGAAAAGGTACGCCGCAAGCCCTATTCGGTGGTGCTTCTTGATGAAATCGAGAAAGCCCACCCTGACGTGTTTCACATTTTGCTGCAGGTGCTTGACGAAGGTCAGCTCACCGACAGCCTGGGTCGCAGGGTCGACTTCAGGAATACAATAGTTATAATGACCTCCAACATCGGTACCCGTCAGCTGTCTGAATTTGGTTCCGGCGTTGGCTTTGAGACTACCGCAAAGAAGGGAACGCGTGATGATTACTCCAAAAGCATATTGCAGAAGGCTTTGCAGAAGACCTTTGCACCGGAGTTTCTGAACAGAATCGATGATGTGATTATGTTCAACCACCTTACCAGGGAGGATATCGACAAGATTATCGACATCGAACTGAAGGGCCTCTTTGATCGCACGGCATCACTAGGTTTTACTGTAAAACTGTCTGCCCAGGCAAGGGATTTCCTTGCTGAACGCGGATTTGATATTCAGTACGGTGCCCGTCCTTTGAAGCGCGCAATTCAGAAATATCTTGAGGATCCGCTTGGCTGAAGTTATTATTAAAGCAGCTCTGAAAGAGGGTGCAATAATAAATGCA
The DNA here is from genome assembly GCA_963736735.1 of uncultured Bacteroidales bacterium. Taxonomy (GTDB): domain Bacteria; phylum Bacteroidota; class Bacteroidia; order Bacteroidales; family VadinHA17; genus SR-FBR-E99. The sequence goes on from CAVTPX010000009.1 coordinate 204,603, forward strand.
GGGTACTCGAAGGGTAAGGAGGAACTCTCATTCAAGGTCTCGAGAAAAAAACCTGCCATTCTGCCGGAAGAGACAGAGAAGAAGGAAGATTAGTCTTTTACAGCTTCGGCATACAGGTCGAATTCAGTTGACCCGGTGATCTTTACGTTGATAAAGGTGCCGGGTTTAATTTTTCCGGCGCCGGTGATGAAAATCTCCTGGTCTACCTCAGGCGAGTCACCGGCGCTGCGACCGATATGAAAGATCCCCTCCTTCCTGTCAATGATCACCCTGATGGTTTTTCCGATGGCCGCCTCATTGAGTTCTCCGGAGATCTTCTGCTGCAGCTCCATTATCCGCGCCACCCTCTTCTCCTTGGTCTTTTCGGGAATATCGTCACTGTAATTGATATATCCGTAGGTGTCTTCCTCATGGGAGTAACGGAATGAACCAAGCCTGTCAAACCTGAATTCCTTTATGAATCCCAGCAGCTCTTTGAAGTCTTCCTCAGTCTCACCCGGGTGCCCTGCAATTACAGTGGTGCGAATCACAGCATCAGGCAGTCTTCTGCGGATTTCTTCCAGCAGTGCCCGTGTGCCGGCAGCAGTGTGTGCACGGCGCATCATCTTCAGCATTTTGTCAGAGATGTGCTGGATTGGAATGTCTATATACCTGCAGACCTTCGGGTTCGATTGCATCAGGTCAAGCAGTTCCATCGGGAAGTTCGACGGATAGAGATAATGCAGCCTTATCCATTCGATCCCTTCAACAGCTGACAACTCTGAAACGAGGCGGGTAAGTGACTGTTTCCCGTACAGGTCGATTCCGTAGTAGCTGAGATCCTGTGCAATAAGCAGCAGTTCCTTCACTCCTTCCGAAGCCAGAAACCGTGCTTCCGCTACAAGCTCTTCAACAGGGGTTGAAATATACTTTCCCCTGATGCCTGGTATTGCGCAAAAGGCGCAGGTACGGTCACAACCCTCGGCAATCTTGAGGTAGGCGTAATGACCGGGTCCGGTGACTACCCTCTCCCCTGTCAGCTCGGGACGGTATACAAGTCCCAGACGGTTAATGATTTCGGATGGTCTGTTAACGCCAAACCACTCCTTCACCTCTGGTATAGCCTCTTCAAGTTCATCCTTATAACGTTCAGCCATACAGCCCATTACAAAGAGCTTTCCATGTCCCTGCTCCTTGATTGCAGAAGCATGGGAGATGATTGTATCGATGCTCTCTTCCTTGGCATCATTTATAAAACCGCAGGTATTTATGATAACAATATCAGAGGGATCCGCCGATTCACTTGTTACACGGTAACCGCCAGCCTCGAGCTGTCTCATCAGCTTCTGTGAATCGACAAGGTTCTTGGAGCAACCCAGCGTGACGATGTTGACTTTGTTTCTTTTCATCCGTATCACGGGGTGAAGAACGAGTCGACGAATGCGTACCTGTCAAAGATGCGCAGGTCTTCCATTTTCTCACCCACACCGATATATCTGACGGGTATTTTAAATTGATCGGAAATGCCAATTACCACACCGCCTTTTGCAGTGCCGTCTAATTTTGTGACAGCCAGTGCATTGACTTCCGTTGCTGCGGTGAACTGCTTTGCCTGCTCAAAGGCATTCTGGCCTGTGGAGCCGTCGATCACAAGCAGTACCTCGTGCGGCGCTTCGGGTACGACCTTTTCCATGACCCGTTTTATCTTTGAGAGTTCATTCATCAGGTTGATCTTGTTGTGCAGCCTCCCTGCCGTATCGATGATTACAACATCGGTGCCTGCTGCAACAGCTGATTTAACAGTATCAAAGGCCACGGAAGCCGGGTCTGATCCCATCTGCTGAGAGACAATAGGTACTCCTGCCCTTTCGGCCCATATCTTCAGCTGATCAATGGCTGCAGCACGGAAAGTATCTGCAGCGCCGAGTAGCACACTTTTCCCCGCTTTCCTGAAATTATATGCAAGCTTGGCGATTGTGGTGGTCTTGCCCACGCCGTTGACTCCTACAACCAGTATTACATATGGTTTAGAAGGCAGCGGAGAATCGAAGGTAAAGGCTGAGGTTGAGGCTGAGGTTGAGGATGAGGTGCTTAAATTTTCTTCGAGGAGACCGGCTATTTCTTCCTTCAGAATGTTGTTCAGTTCTGCGGAGTCCACATATTTGTCGCGTGCCACCCTCTTTGATATCCGGTCGATGATCCTGAGTGTAGTGTCAACACCCACATCCGATGATATAAGCACTTCCTCAAGCTTATCGAGAAGGCCGTCATCGATCTGTTGACTTGCCGGCCACTGCCCTGGTGAGCTTCCCGAAGAAACTCTCGCGTGTTTTGACCAGGCCCTTGTCCAGTATCTCCTTCTCCTCCTTCTTAAATAAACCGAATAATGCCATCTGGGAACAATTGAGCGATAAAAGTAAAAAAGAGACGCATTCTTCTGCGTCTCCCTGTAATGTCAGATCAGAATTACCCGATCTTATTTCTTCGTAAAGAAGTCCTTAACGTGGTCGTTATGAACAACTTCTTCCTTGAACTGATATGAGCCGGACTTTTCTGATTTCACCATCTTGATGCATTTGGTGAATGATTTTCCGGTGCCTACTTTAAGTGTTGCAACAACTTTCTTTGCCATAACTCACTGTTTATTTACTTGATTTCCCTGTGAACTGTCACCTTTTTGAGGACAGGGTTGTATTTCTTTCTCTCGATACGGTCTGGGGTATTCTTACGGTTCTTTGTTGTGATGTACCTTGATGTGCCAGGTACCCCGGAATCTTTGTGCTCGGTGCATTCAAGAATTACCTGCACCCTGTTGCCTTTACTTTTCTTTGCCATTTCTTATCCGGTTATTAATTTTTGATAAATCCTTTTTCCTTTGCTTCCTTAAGCACCGAGGTGAGCCCGTTCTTGTTGATATTCCTCATACCTGCGGCTGAAACCTTAAGGGTAATCCATTTATTTTCTTCCGGCAGAAAATATCTTTTATTGAAGAGATTGGCCATGAATTTTCTTTTGGTCCTCCTTTTTGAGTGGGAAACATTGTTTCCTACTACTGCCTTCTTGCCGGTGACCTGACAAACTTTTGACATTGTTGTTTCGTTTTAACTGGTTCTCAAAAACTCCGAAAATCGGTTCGCAAAATACGTGATTTTTATTCTATTAAACAAATAAACCATTCATTTTTTTTCCACATACATTGTTTCAGTATCGTTATCGATTGATAATCTGCTTTCTAAGCAGGTTAAGTGCGGTGTATGAAGAGCGTGAAATGTTAGTCAGACGGTCATCTCCGAAAGTCTGTTTCTCCGCCACCGTGCCCTTTTCAGAAGCTACGGCAAGCCATACTGTCCCGACCGGCTTTTCGGGTGTTCCTCCTGAGGGCCCTGCTATTCCGGTTACAGCAACGGAGAAATCTGTGCCTGTGAGCTTTCTGACACCCTCTGCCATTGCAGCTGCAGTCTCCCTGCTGACAGCTCCGTGATCTGAGATGATTTCCGGGTCAACATTCAGAATATTGACTTTGATACTGTTATCGTATGCTATCACGGATCCTTTGTACCAGCCTGAACTGCCGGCAACGGATGTTATTAAAGAAGCGATCCTTCCACCTGTGCAACTCTCAGCGGTGGATACAGTTAAGTTATTATCCAAAAGTAATTTACCAATAGTCTCTTCAAGTGTTACTTCATCTTCACCGTAGATGACATCAGGGATTATCCCGTACAGCTTCCTCACCTGCTGGTCCACCAGTTCTCTTATTTCACTGTAGTTATCTCCGGCAGCTGTAAGACGAAGTTTTATTATTCCCTGCGCGGGAAGGTATGCCAGTTTTATCCGGCCTGGCAGCTCTTTTTCGAATGTCCCGAGCCGTTCTGCCAGCAGGGCCTCGAAGGTGCCGAACGTCATAATATTCTTGTGTATTATAACACTGCCGGCAGCATTATGTGAAACCAACGGCAGTACATGTTCTTTCATTATGTATTTCATCTCATTCGGAACTCCCGGCATTGAAATTACAATCTTCTCACCCCTTCTGAACAGCATTCCGGGTGCTGTACCTGTGGCGTTCCTGAGCACTGTGCAAATATCCGGAACCATTGCCTGCCTGCGGTTATTCTCATTCATCGGGAAATTGCGGCGACGAAGTCTTTCGGTAATATCTTTGAGAACTTCGTCACTGAGTGTCATTGTTCCTTCAAAAAAGCCGCAGAGTGTCTCTTTTGTAATGTCATCGCTGGTGGGTCCCAGTCCGCCGGTGACAAGAATTATATCCGCCCGGGCCAGTGATTCGTCGAGAGCTCTTATTATCTCCTCCCTGTTGTCTGAAATTGAAGTGATGCGGTTTACCCTGACACCGGCAAGGCTCAGTTCGGCGCCCATCCAGGCTGAGTTTGTATCGACTGTCTGACCTATAAGTAATTCGTCTCCTATCGTTATTATTTCTGCAGTGTTCATATCTATTTGGCCGGGAATAAAAGGACCGGACAAAATTATCAATAATTTGTATCCCGAATAAAAATAGTTGATGATGGCGGAGAATGACAGAATTATAAGGTCAGTGGAAGAGTTTGTAAAGGGGGTTGTGAGAGTCTATGACAGCGGGCACGGATGGTCTCACATCGAGCGGGTTGTGCGTTTGGCATTGCATATACATGACACTGAAAAGCGTGGCGACAGGTTCACTGTGGAGCTGGGCGCCCTGCTTCATGATGTCGGTGATCACAAATTTGCCGCGCATGACGGTCCCGCAGAGATCCGCAGGTTGCTTGGTGAACTGAGTGTGAATGAAAAAGTGATCAATGAGGTAGTTTCAATAAATGAGAAGATATCATTTTCTAAAGGTGAGTCCGGTTCCGTTAAGAGTGATGAACTGATGACAGTTCAGGATGCAGACAGGCTGGATGCCATGGGGGCCATAGGGATAGCCAGGGCCTTCAATTACGGTGGTTATAAAGGCAGGGAGATATATGACCCGAGGGCAGGATTTGCCGCTCCGGGTAATCTTGGTGCAGGGAGAGTAACTGTCTCAGCTACTGTAAACCACTTTTATGAAAAACTCCTGTTGCTCAAAGATCTCATGAACACCCCTACCGGTAAAAAGCTGGCTGAGGAGCGCCATACATTTATGGTGAAATACCTTGAGCAGTTTTACCGGGAATGGGATCCGGGGGACAGATAGAATTAAAACTGAGGTGTGAGGATAAGTGAGGAATAAAAGCCAGGGGTGTTGGCGGGGTCATTTCTGGTTTATCACCTTGTGTCCCCTGCTCGTCCAGCTTGTCGGAACACGCGAGTGTTCCATGTAATAACGGTTTTCCTCATCAGGATTAAGGCTGTCGACATACCAGGGGATATGCCGTGCCATATAGGGCCAGGCAGTTCGGAACATCTGCGCGTGGAAATTTGCGGGCCGGCGCCTGGCACGAGGCCTGTAGAGGGCAAAGGTGGTGTCAATCGGCGCCCGGAAAAGCACTTCGTCAACCTTAATTTCAAAAAACCTCCTCTCCCATTCAATTACCTGCTCCTTCATTGCATAGCAGTCAGGGAGGTCATCGATCTTCAGCGAAAAACCTGCCTTCCTTGCCATCCTGTGCTTCTTCAGGGCATTCAGAAAAACAAGCATAAAATCTTCAGGACACTCTTTTACAGGCACCACGTCGGAGTCAGTGTAAACAAAGTATTCTCCCCTGAATTTCTTATGGATGCCTGAGATCCAGAGGGCGTTGATGCCGATATTCCTTTCCAGCCTGAAAACAGGGTACAGACAGGTATCGTAATATTCGAGAAGTGGCGGGTATGTTGAGAGGTTATCAATTATATATATGTTTTTGTATCCCCTCTCTTCCAAGGCGGCAATAAGCTGCTTCACAGATTCCAGCCTGTTGAAGTTATTAATGATGACAGGAATCTGCTTATGATCCCTGTTTTTCGGCGGGAAAAGAGCCTCCTGAATCATGAGCAGCAGAGAGCCGGCACCGTAGTACAGTTTTTTTAAAGGCTTTCCGGAGTTGTCTTTCATGGGGCTGAAGCGCAGAGAATGTGAAGTAAAATCCTGTTCTTAAATTAAGGTGTGAAAATAATGATCTCCGGTGATTTATACAACCCCGCTGCCAACTTCGCATGATGTGATCCATTTGTATGATTCAGATTTTGTATCTTTGGTTACTAATAATAATTGTATGAATAATTTATTCAGAGGACTGTTGGCAGGTGTCGGTGCCTGGAAACTTGGAGGCGGATGCCTCGGAACTGTGGCGGTGTTTATAATCATCTGGCTTATTCTGGGTCAGTGCAGCTGACAGGCTTTGACTGATTATGATATTATTGTACATTAGCAGAACAAATACTAAATCGTACTGACATGTTAATCGGATTGTTTATTATTCTGGTCGTTGTGGCTTTTTTTGCCGTCGGACTCTACAACAGGCTTGTTAAACTCAGGAATAACCGCGAGAATGCTTTTGCTGACATCGATGTGCAGCTGAAGCAGAGACTTGATCTGATCCCTCAGCTTGTTGAGTCGGTGAAAGCCTATATGAAGCACGAGAGCACTGTGCTTACTGACATTACAAATGCACGTGCAAGTGCGCTGCAGGCTAACGGGATCAATGAGAAGATTGCCGCCGATGCCGGCATGACCGCTGCCCTTCAGGGCCTGAGGGTAGCTGTGGAGGCATACCCGGATCTTAAAGCCAGCCAGAACTTCATGCAGTTGCAGGAAGAGATATCGGACATTGAGAACAAGCTCGCTGCGGCCCGCAGGTTCTTCAACTCAGCAACCAAAGAACTGAATAACGCAGTTGAGACATTCCCCTCAAACCTGCTTGCCGGCATGTTCGGGTTCAAGCGTGAAACAATGTATGACCTGGGCACTGACAGGGCTAAGGCAGAGGAGACGCCTACCTTAAAATTCTAGTTTAAGATGAAATATGTCGGTCTTAATACGCAGATTTGGACAAATAACTTCAAATCGGTTGTATTGCTTATTCTTTTTCCGCTGGTAGTTTTCGGGCTGGTTTGGCTGTTCCTTTACTTTGTTCAGCCTCAGGCAGAATACAGAATTGCAAATTCCAACCGGACCTTTATGCAGATTATACCCTGGGTTGCCACCGGGATACTCTTGTGGTTTACAATCGCATTTTTCTCCCATTCCAAAATGATTGAAAGTGCCACCGGTTCGGTACCCCTGAGCCGAAAGGAAAACAAGCGGATCTATAACCTTGTTGAGAACCTGTGTATCGGGAGCGGCATGTCGATGCCAAAAATCAATGTAATAAATGATGACTCGCTGAACGCTTTTGCCAGCGGTATAAACGCATCGACATTTACGGTGTCTCTTTCAAGGGGGATAATAGACAGGCTTGACGATGAGGAACTCGAAGCCGTCATCGCGCATGAACTTACGCACATCAGGAACCGTGATGTGAGGCTGCTAATAGTATCAATAATTTTCGTGGGTATTTTTGCTTTTATCACGGAAGCCCTGCTGCGTTCAATGAGGTTCGGCGTCGGAGGCCGTGGAAAAAAAGACGGTCGTTGGGTGCTTATAGCCCTTCTGCTTGCCGGCCTGGGCTACCTGCTCTCAACCCTTTTCAGGTTCGCCATCTCAAGACAGCGCGAGTATATGGCAGACGCGGGATCTGCGCAGATGACAAGAAGACCTCTGGCACTTGCTGCCGCACTTGAAAAGATTTCTTCAGACCCGAGGATTGAGGCAGTTGAACGCCACGACGTGGCTCAGCTGTTCATAGAGAATCCCGGCGAAACTGATCAAAAAAAAGGACCTTCAATGTCACTTACATCACTGTTCAGAACACACCCTCCCATCGAAAAGAGAATTGCTGTTCTGAAGCAGTTCTGATGACTGAAACAAAGGCAAGTAATGCGCATTTATTAATCGCTCATCACTTGCCCTTGAAGAACCAGATACCGTTTTCTTTCTCTTAATACATGTCTGAAGTTTATTTAAGAAACTCAAGCATCATATTATTTATCTCATCAGTATGAGTAAAGAGTAAGTCATGCCCCGTCCCTGAAAATATTTCGGTTTTCATTCCGGGAGCTACCTTGTTTAGGCGGTCAATAGCTTGTTGTGGATTACACACCTTTTCATTTTCTCCAATTAAAAAAAGTACAGGCATTTTCAATTTTTTAAGTTCGGTATCGGAAAGTGTATTTGGCTCAACACCAAATTTGAATTTGAAACTCTTCATTGCAATATTAATATACTCAACTCTGTCGTCTGCAATTTGTCTTACCCTCTTCGCCACTTAAAACCAAGTCATTCCAAATTGAATATATTGATCTTCGTCTCATGTAATTGCAGGGTAAAAGTCCCATAACCATATTCCAAACAAAATCTTTCGTAACAGGCTGAATTGAAAATATAGGTGCAATTAATATGACTCTGCTTAACCGATCTGGATGGCTTACTGCATAATTCCCGGTAACCCAACCCCCATATGAATATCCGGCAATCCGAATGTCATTACCAAACGAGAGAGAGTCAAAGAGTTCATTAAGCCATTGAGAGTAATCATTTGGAGTTTCCATCTTCCGTGTATAAATGCTTCGTCCATAATCGTAAATATTGTCTAATGCATAGGTTCGGTAAATCGAAGACAGGGCTTTAATATTTGCGTGCCAGATCAAAGAATTATCTCCTCCTGCTGGCAATAGTACAAGAGTTGGTCCATCTGCTGGCCCGCTTATTCGCATGAATGTTTTTCCATACGACGATTCAATAATCTTTTCCTCAGAAATTACAGGCCATTTTTCTGCTATTTTTTCTTCAAACGCCAAATACGCAGTTCTGGCTTTCGGTGATTTAAAGGGATGGAATTCTGATATTTCCATAAAATCAGGACCTGAAATAAGCGAGAAGTAGATCCACACTGCAAAAGCAATAATCAAGAAAGCAATTGATCCGAAACAGATTAAGGAATATTTTAATATCCTGGAGACTAATGTTCTGCTTTTTGTTGACTTTTTGTACATTATATTTTTAGGCATAATTATTTCTTTTTAAGATGAAATTACTATTGAATTGTATTTATGTTTTTTGGATTACCGCTGTCGATCTCCAATTGATATTGATCCTGGGCAGATACTGAAAGAAAGTGTTTTATAAGCGAAGCAATTAATGCCAGAATGCTCCCATCAAGAATAAGGGAAAGCTTTATAACTCTGAATAATTATTAAAGTTCTAGCTAAACAGACGGATGAAAAACATATGCTTCATGTGGAAATGTGATGGAATTGCTTCATCGATAGAAGACTTATGACATATATTCTTTTTATATTGAACTGATACAATTTGTAATATGTTGTAAGTTCGAGCCTTATTTATTTTCTGGAAATGAATAAGCTTGGAATTGTAGGATAATAAAATTGAATGCCATATGGACTTTTGATTGTTTTTAAGATTCTCTTCACCATGTAAATTTGAAAGACCTGAAATAGAAGTAAATAAATATGAGGTGTTTTCTATTAAAGGTTGTTCGGTATAAGTCTGATGTGGATGAGGAATAATTCCTTGAAAAGCATTGAGATCCCGGTCTATTTTAAAAAAATAGAAGAGAATATGCGCTGAAAGAATTAAAGTAAAAAATCGTCCTCTATTCATTTTAATTATCGCATTTTTGATGCTTCAAGTATTGTGTCAGCAGAAGGATTATTTTTCATATGAGCATTTGCCAAAACTTGTTTTTATGTGTTTTGAGTTGAAAAACCCTCTGGAGCCGCTGCAGAATCAAATGTCGGAAGAAAAATCTGATTGATCAAATAAAAAAAGTGGAGTTCTCCGTGAATGCTGGTTCCACATTTCGCCTGCGGCTCAGCGTTACCTGACAGGGATGATACCAAACAAAAAGAGCCACTGGCGTGGCTATTTTTGTTTGAGCGGGAAAAGGGATTCGAACCCTCGACCCTCAGCTTGGGAAGCTGATGCTCTACCCCTGAGCTACTCCCGCTTATATTTAATACCTCCCCACTGTCTGTCTCCTCGCTAAAATGCCCCACTGGGGCATTTCTTTACGCTCGGCCCGCCTACTGCCTACTGCCTTTTGCCTACACTAACCCGAGCCTCCCATGGGAGTTGAACCCACGACCTGCTCATTACGAGTGAGCTGCTCTACCACTGAGCTAAGGAGGCATATATAATGAAAAAAGCAGGGCGCATAAGATATAAGTGTGGAATAATTATGTCTCGCTGCATTTCCTCGTGCTTGAGGGAATAGCGCCCTGCCGGTGCAAATATAACAAATAAATTAATTGCAAAAATAATTTTACATCACCATGCCGCCGCAGACGTTAACTGTCTGTCCTGTAACATATGACGACAGGTCTGAAGCAAGGAACAACGCTATGTTCGCAACGTCTTCCGGGGTGCCTCCGCGGTGAAGGGGAATCTTTGATATCCACTCGTTCTTTACGTCTTCAGGAAGCTTATCAGTCATCTCAGTGAGGATGAATCCCGGTGCAATTGCATTGCATCTCACATTCCTTGAACCCAGTTCCTTGGCAACACTCTTGGTAAAACCGAGGATACCTGCCTTTGATGCCGAATAGTTAGCTTGTCCGGCATTACCGGTAACCCCTACGACTGAACTCATATTGACTATTGACCCAAACCTCTGCTTCATCATTGGTTTGATTGCAGCTTTTGTCATGTTAAATACCGACTTCAGATTGACTGTCAGCACCAGGTCCCACTGCTCCTCAGTCATTCTCATCAGCAGAGTGTCACGGGTAATTCCCGCATTATTTACGAGAATATCGACAGTTCCGAAATCTGCAACTATCTGATCAATTATCTTTTCCGAAGACTTATAATCCGAAGCATCGGCAACATATCCCTTTGCCTTCACTCCAAGCGCCTCTATCTCTCTGACTGCGGCAGCAAATTCCTCATTGTCAACGATGTTTGTAAGCGCAATATTTGCCCCCTGACCGGCAAACCTGAGTGCAATGCCTTTGCCTATGCCGCGTGATCCTCCTGTGATAACAGCGGTCTTTCCTTCAAGTAATTTCATCATTTAAGAATTTGATTTGTTTCGCCGGATGGAACCTCCATCCTTTTTCGAGGCCCAAATATAGAAAATTATTTTTTCAGGGCTTTTAACACAGTAATCCCTATCTCGGCAGGAGACTCCACAACATGAATGCCGCATTCAGCCATGATCTTCATCTTTGCCCCGGCAGTGTCATTCTTACCACCAATTATCGCCCCGGCATGACCCATCCTGCGTCCCTTGGGTGCTGTCTGCCCGGCAATAAACCCAATCACAGGCTTCGTCCCGTGTTCTTTCACCCAATGGGCAAGATCAGCCTCCATCACCCCTCCAATCTCTCCTATCACAACAATGGCTTCAGTCTGAGGGTCATCCATCATAAGCTGAATAGCATCAAGGGATGTCGTTCCGATGACCGGGTCACCACCTATCCCGATGCAGGTCGATTGCCCAAGTCCGGCCTTGGTCAGCTGGTCTACAGCCTCGTATGTAAGTGTGCCCGATCTTGAAATCACTCCAATCGATCCCTTTTTATGAATGAAGCCGGGCATGATGCCCACCTTAGCCTCCCCGGGGGTAATTACACCGGGACAGTTGGGGCCAATCAGGACAGTCTTAAATTTCTTAACATATTCTTTTACTTTTACCATGTCTGAGACAGGTATTCCTTCAGTGATCGCCACTATCAGACCAATACCCGCTTCCGCTGCCTCCATGATCGAGTCGGCAGCGAATGCAGGCGGGACAAAAATAACTGATGTATCTGCACCGGTTGCTGCCACAGCCTCACGGACAGTATTGAAGACGGGAAGATTCAGGTGAGTCTGCCCGCCCTTACCCGGGGTGACACCACCTACCACTTTTGTTCCGTATTCAATCATCTGGGTTGCATGGAAGGTCCCTTCACTGCCGGTGAAGCCCTGAACGATGACCTTTGATTTTGCCGAGAGTAGTACACTCATATTGATATGGTTGTTTTTATTACCTTTAAATCAAAAGTAAATTTTTTTTTATCCTTTTACTAATTTTACTCATAATTGTCATCCGGTGGAATTTGTCGAGCCCATACTGTATATCGGAATTGCCCAGTCATTTTTCGCGGGATTGCTGATCGCAACCCGCAGGCCGTTTAATACCTCCAACCGTCTTATGTCAGCATGGGTATTTCTGCTCTGCACTGAATTGATCTTCGCACTCATAAACAGGACTGTGCTTGAAATGTATTCTTTCCCTTTATTTCATTCACTTACGGACCTCTTCTTTATCTGTATGTAAGACATCAGACTGATCCTTCCCTGAAGTTTTCGCCATGGAACTACCTGCATTTTATACCATTTATCGGGTTCTTTACAGTTTCAGTCATTTTCAGGGCCAAACCCATGTTTGACGACCTCACAGGCTTCTTCGTTGTGGACAGGTTCATCTCACTCAGGATTGTTTACAGTATCAGCTTTTTCCTCTCCATAACCGGATACAGCATCCTCTCCTTCCTGGAAATAAGGCATCACCAGTCGAGGCTCCGTGATATAGTCTCCTACACCCCTTCGAAGATGACGCTTAACTGGCTGAAGATACTCTCCACAACATTCTATATAGGTTACCTGATTGTCTTTTTACTTGGTGGATTTGAAATGGTGGCGGGACTTCTTCCCTTCGATCCCTATATTACAGTCTTCATCTTTATCACTTTCTTTTCATTTGCATACAGTTTCTATGCAATACGACAACCGGTGATCTTCGATGTAATTGCTCATAACGAACCTGATAACCAGGAGAATGCTGAAGTGTCAGGAAAATATGCCCGAAGCGGGCTGAGGGATGACCAGGCAGAGGAATACCTGCGGCGACTACTGGAATACATGGATAGAGATAAGCCTTATCTCGACAGTGACCTTACAATCCATGACCTTGCCAGAAGTACCGGTATCCAGAGACATTATATCACCGAGGTATTGAACGAAAAGCACGGGAGGAATTTCTTTACATTTATAAATGAATACAGGGTTAAGGAGGTAATTTCGCGCTTCAGCGATGCAAAATACCAGCATTATACAATTATTGCAATCGCCTTCGACTCCGGGTTCAATTCAAAATCAACCTTCAACTCATTCTTCAAGACATTTGCAGGCAAGACTCCAAGTCAGTACAGGGAGGACCTGATTTCATAATATCATAGTGTCAGCCGTGTGGCGCAAACCAATCCCCGTATTTTAACCTGTCCGTCCTGAGCGGTCCGGTCAGTAAGCTTCATCCACTTTGCAAACTTTGTGCAAAACGGAATCTGATGAAGCGCTGGACAATATTATTGTTGATCATACTCCCCACATTTGTTCTGCAAGCCCAGGACAAGATGTTCACTCCGGGAGGTTTCATAAGAGGAGGCCTGTTTATAAGTACGGGCGATTATAGTCATGATGTAAACGCAATCTTCGCTGATGCAGCCTTCTCCCTTACGGCATCAGATGACAACAGTTACAAAGGATTTGCTGACCTGAGGTTCAGAACCGGACAGCAATACGGTGAAGAGGTCAGCAGCTTTTACCTCCGCGAAGCGTGGGGATCATATTATAACAGGCTATTCAGGGTATCGCTGGGGAAAAAGATAATCAAATGGGGGAAATCGGACTTCTTCACTCCCCTCTCAAGATTCAATCCGACCGACTATTCATTCCGGAGCCCTGACCATGAAGATTCTGACCTTGGCAACCTGCTGGCTGAAATAGAGTTTACTCCCACCCCTTCTTTCAGACTAACTTTTGTTGGAGCCCCACTATGGAATCCATCTGTCTTAATGACCGCACCCCTCGCTCTTCCTGAAGGTATCTCACTTGACCTGCCGTCAGGCCTGCAATCCGGCAACGGATATGCTTCGTACGGAATCCGGACAGACTTTATTCTTAAAGGCGTTGATGCCGGACTTCAGTGGTTTCACGGTCCTGATCTGATGCCGGGACTGTCACTATTGTCAGCAGATTTTACAAATCCGATGAGCCCGCTGATGACAATAAAGGGTGTGCCCCGTATCATCAACAGTGCCGGTATCGACTTTGAGACCGTGCTTTCAGCTGTCGTTGCGAGGGGAACTTTTGCATGGGCGGCACCCGCCGGGGAAAAAGCCGGAAATGAAGAAATACCTTTTCCCCAGATCGAGTGGGTGGCAGGGATGGATTGGACACCGGGGATATTTCGCATAACAGCTGAATACTCAGGAAAAAAGATACTGGATTTTTATGAGGCTCCCTACCCTCCTTTTATCGGGTCGGAATCAGACCCGGCTGCTCTTGCGGAATTGTTCGCGACGCCGGGATTCAACCCTGTGGAGTATGTCAGGCTGCAGACTGAAGCGTTTAACAGGCTATACAATAATCAGCTCAAAGAATATTATCATTCCGCCGGGCTGAGAATAGAAGCGGAAACATTTTACGGCAGGCTGACGCCTTCGCTTTCAGGAATATACAATTTCACATCTCATGACCTGGTTCTGATGCCTTCACTTAAGTACAGACCTTCTGACGGAGTGGCACTTATTGCGGGAGTTGAGTTTTATTCAGGATCTGATGGCGGTCTATATAACATTGTTGATGACTTCATGAATGCGGCATATTTTTCATTAAGAATTGATTTTTAAGTATATGGCAGCCTTTATATTAAAATACAGATGGGTTATTATTTCAGTCTCTGTTTTACTTGGAAGCCGGTTTTGGATTGTTAATCCCGTCGGCTGAGACGGATCCGGAGATACGTAATTATATACCCCGGTCTATGCCTTCAAGGGTCGCCACTGATTCAATTGAACAGCAGTTTGGTGTACAGGATATGATTGTCGCCCTATTTACAGATTCCTCTGTAATCAGCGGGCCCGATCTGAGGCAGATAAAGGAAGCAGACAGGGCATTCAAAAGACTTGAGGGGCTGGGAACAGTCAACTCCGTATATACGGCCCGTGATATCCGGGGTGAAGGGGGCATGATGATTGTTGATCCTCTGGTGGGTAAAATTCCTGAAACTACTGAGGAGATAGCGTTGCTAAAGGAAAAGATACTTTCAAATCAGTTTGCCCGCGATATTGTTATCTCTTCAGACTTTACAACTGCAGCTATTACAGGCACTGTTAACCCCGGTGTTCCTGAAAGTGTTACTCTGGGGAAAATCGATTCAATAATTGCATCTTCCGGCGGTGACGCTGAGACACTCACCGGGGGTTTGCCCTACATAAGAAGGTATATAATTAAGGATGTCAACCGTGATGCTGTGGTACTTGTGCCGCTGGCTCTGCTCATCATGCTGGCCATACTGAAGGTGACCCTTGGCGACTGGAAGAGTGTGCTCATGCCATTCAGCGTCGTAGTGCTTTCAACCGCACTGAGCATGGGCCTCATTCCGTTGTTCGGGTGGAAGATCTCAATAATAAGCCTTCTTGTCCCGATAATAATGATTTCCGTGGCCAACAATTACGGGATATATCTTGTCACCAGGTACAAGGAACTGACAGCATCTGAAGCCAATCCTGACAGAAGTGAAATCCTCCACGGGATAATAGGTTCACTCAACATGCCGATACTCTTCAGCGGACTAACTACAGTAGCAGGTATACTTGGCCTCCTCTCCCACTCGATAATTCCTGCCCGTCAGCTTGGGGTGCTGGCTGCAATAGGTATCTCTGCTGCGTTGGCAATGAGTCTCCTGTTTATTCCGGCAATGATCTCCTTTATAAAACCCACCCGAAAAACCGACGCCAGACGGAAGGATCCGGGAGCATTTCTCCTGAGGATTACAGGGGGTATTTCAAGAATTGTCATCAGATGGCCGGGCCGTGTCCTGACGGTATCAGTTGTATTGACGCTCCTTATATCCCTGGGAATATTCCTCCTGAGAACAGAAACTAACCAGGAAAACTATTTTCCACAAAAGCACCCTGTAAGAAAGGCATCTGAAATCATCAATTCAAAATTCGGAGGATCCCAGACTATATCAATAATGATAAAGGGAGAAATTAAGGATCCGGGTGTTATGAATGCCATTGATGATCTGACACTTCATCTGAAGGCCGCCGAGGGTGTCGGTAATGTGTTTTCAATTTCCGAAGTGGTCAGGGAGATGAGCAAATCCCTGTATGAACAGGGTGAACCCGGATATGACATGATTCCTTCATCCGGAGAGGCAATTGCCCAGATGTTTGAACTTTACAATATGAGCGGCGATCCTGACGACTTCAAACAGCTTATGAATTTTGAGAACACCGCTGCACATATCCTCGTGAGGCTCTCGAAGCCGGAGAATGAGATTATACGGGCATTAAGTGAAGATATCGCACTCATTACAGCCGACTTTCCTGCTAAGGTGACAGTCGGAGGCTATGCCATAATTATGACTGATTTCGCCCGGAAGATAATCCAGGGACAGCTCACTTCGCTACTGTTTGCCCTGCTTACTGTATTCATACTCCTTTCTGTTATTTTCAGGTCGGTCAGGGGTGGGCTGACCGGATCAATCCCCCTTGCCGCATCAATATTGATTCAGTTCGGGGTCATGGGCTTTGCCGGTATAGCCATTGACGCCGCTACCGCCCTGCTCTCCTCAATAATGATAGGTGTGGGGGTCGACTTCACAATACAGTACATGTGGCGTTACAACTTCGAACTGAGGAAAGGTCTCAGCCACAGTGAGGCAATCCTAAATACTTACACTACAACCGGAAGGAGCATCATAATAAATGCATTGAGTGTGATGGCTGGGTTTTCAGCCACCTTTTTCTCAGGGTTCCTGTCGATAAGGTTTTTCGGTTACATGGTACTCCTTTCAATCGGATCCTGTCTGTTGTTCGCAATTATTTTAATCCCTGCCTTCCTGCTGAAATTCAAACCGGCTTTCATAGAGGCAGACCTGAGTCGTAAAATCAATAAAATGAAAAGAAATGAAAAAGATGTTATTACTGTCAGTGTTGGCACTAGTCTTCGTGGCAGCCACGGGACAAAAACAGCCTGACCCTGTACAGTTAATGGAAAAGGGTCGTGATCTCACGATGATTTCTGCCCTTAAGTCGACGATGACCCTTACAATTTACGAGAAGAACGGCGCAAAAAGGGTAAGGACTATCAGCATGGTTTCAAAGACAATTGGCGGAACTGAAAAGAGACTGGTCAGGTTCATTGAGCCTGCTGATGTGCGCGGTACTGCAATGCTTATTGTAGATAACGAGGATGCCCAGGATGAAATGTGGATTTACCTTCCCGCACTTAAAAAGACAAGGCGCATTGTATCCACTGAAAAAGGTAAGAGCTTTATGAGCTCCGAATTTTCTAATGCAGATATGACCACGGCGGCTCTTTCGGACTTCACGATTTCACACACTCCACTCTCCGGCTCCGGCGAATCATGGATAATTGAGAGCAAACCTGTAACCGAAGAGAAGGCAGAAGAATACGGCTATAGCCGCAAGGTAACCTGGCTCGGCAAAAAGGATCTTCGGATCAGCAAGATCGAGTATTATAATTTTGACAATACTCTCTGCCGTACTATCGAAATCCTTGCCTCCCTGCCGGTTACTGGTAGCGACGGATACATAATGACTGAGATGGTGGCGACAAACCTTCTTAACGGCAGAAGCTCCCGGATAGTCTACAATGATGTTAACACCACTGCAGCCATCCCTGAAAATACCTTCGAGGTCGGGAATCTGGCGAGATAGCTGGCTGAATTCTTGAGGCCTCAACACTAATTATACCGGCCCGGATTTGTTGTGAACCCTATGTTTAATATCTTTGGGCCGTAGTGAATAGCATAGTTCAAAAAGGTACCACAATCTGTGCACCTGCCACCCAGGGTGGCGGTGCCATTGCAATTATAAGGGTTTCAGGTGCTGATGCAATCAGGATAGTTAATAATATCTTTAAACCCGCTGATAATAAGATAGATATACAGAGTACGAAGGGGTACTCCCTCATATTCGGGACCCTCCATTCGGCAGATGAATTCCTTGATGAAGTGATTATTTCCCTGTTCAGGGCTCCCCTCTCTTATACAGGCGAAGATATGATTGAGATCAGTTGTCACGCCTCACATTACATCCGGGAAAAGATTATGGAACTCCTGATAACCTGTGGTGCCGTCCCTGCAGATCCGGGTGAATTTACAATGCGTGCATTCATGAACGGCAAAATGGACCTTTCGCAGGCGGAAGCCGTAGCTGACATCATTGCCTCAGACTCAGAGGCTGCCCACAGACTGGCGGCAACCCAGCTCAGGGGAGGCTTCTCTGCAGAAATTGAAAGGCTGCGGCAGGAGCTTTTGCACTTCGCTGCGCTGATAGAGCTTGAGCTCGATTTCAGTGAGGAAGATGTCGAGTTCGCAGACAGGTTCCAAATGACAGAAACCATAATCAGGATTAAGAACATTGTCGATACTCTTGCCGCTTCATTCCGGCTTGGCAATGCTATTAAAAAAGGGATACCTGTAGTTATCACCGGCAGACCAAATGTCGGAAAATCGTCTTTACTTAACGTACTGCTCCGCGAAGAGAGAGCAATAGTCTCGGAGATCCCAGGCACTACCCGCGACACGATTGAGGAGGTAATTCACCTGGGAGGGTTTTCTTTCAGGTTCATAGATACGGCAGGACTGAGGAAGGAAGTGGCTGAGGATAAAATTGAAGCCCGTGGAATTGAACGGACCCTGTCAAAGCTTAGCCAGGCCGAGGTAGTACTTGCGGTCGCCGAAGCCACTGACACTCCCGAGGAGATAATCGCTTTCCATAACTCCGTAAAGAATACTCAGGCTGCCCCGGGGTCGAAAATTATTGCAGTGATAAACAAGTCAGATCTCCTTACGACTGGTCAAATCGGCAGTCTGAGGGAAATCCTTACAGAATCCGGAGGTTTTATACCACTTTTTGTCTCAGCAAGGGAGTCTGTGGGAATTGAAGATATCAGGCAGCATCTCATCAGGGCTGTTCAATCGGAAGGTCTTAAATCGCCGCAGTTGATTGTTACAAACGCAAGGCACTGGCACTCGCTCAAAAATGTCTCTGCAAGCCTGGAAAGGGCATTGGAGGGGTTCCGTAACGGTATCCCGACAGAGCTTATCGCGACAGATGTCCGTCAGGCGATTCATTACCTCGGGGAGATTACAGGAAAGATCACCGGTGATGAAATACTGGGAGATATATTTAAAAACTTTTGTATCGGAAAGTAATCTTAATCGCGGCACCACGGGACATATTACCTTTTCCGGACTACAGAACTGAAAATATAAAGAAAGTGGCATTCGAAATCGAAAGGAAATTCCTGGTAAAGGGCGAATTCAGGAATGAGGCATGGAAGGCATTCAGAATCACCCAGGGATATCTGTCTTCAATTCCGGAACGAACCATCAGGATTAGGCTGAAGGAAGACAGGGGATACATAACAGTAAAGGGACCCGGAAATGACTCAGGAACCACACGGTTCGAATGGGAAAAAGAGATCCCGCTTGCTGAAGCTGAGGAGTTGCTCAGAATATGCGAACCCGGCATAATTGATAAAACCCGGTATGAGGTCAGGCACGGAGATCATCTCTTTGAAATCGATGTATTCAGCGGAGATAATGCAGGACTGGTCATAGCTGAAGTTGAACTGGCTTCGGAAAATGAATACTTTGAAATGCCCGCCTGGCTCGGAAAGGAAATTACAGGTAAAAGTCAGTACTATAACTCGGCACTCAAGGACAATCCCTTTTCGCGCTGGTGAAATTGAGGACCTGATTTGGCGGATCAGGATATTTCAGTACATTTATTAAAAATCTCAAGGGGAAGTGCGGCTAAAATGGAAGAAAGCTGATATTGCGCGGTGGTCTGTTGCAGCACTGCTTGTAATTGCCGCCGTTACAATCGCCTCTCTGACGATTGGAAGGGATATCTATTACGGCACCGGTGACCACGGTCTCCTATCCTTTGGAATCGTCAATTTTTCCGGTTACCTGTTCTTCCTTTTTATGCCTGTTGAGATCGCATTTATCTATTATCTCTCCGGTGATGTAAACGTATGGATGCTTAATGCCGTGGCAATCTGTACTGCGCTTCTTGCCCAGTCTGTTGATTACCTGATTGGCTTTTTACTCAGCGAAAAGATCATTGACAGGTTTATAGGCAAACAGAGATATGAAAAAGCCGAATCAAGGATCAGAAAATACGGTAACATTGCAATTTTCGTCTTCAATGCACTGCCTCTCTCCTCTCCGGTGATCACTCTGGCAGCAGGCATGCTTAAACACCGTATCAAGGATGCAGTGATTTATACAGTTTCCGGGCTGCTCTTCAAATACACTGTGCTCACCCTTATTTTCAGTTAATTCAGCTGTCTCCTACCCTCTGAATTTTAATCAACTTCATGACTAATATTATAAAAGGACTATTTTGTCTTGTTATAATATTATTTGCTATATTTGTCGCGAAAATGGAACCAGAACAGCTTAACCCGCAATGAAGGACATTATAGGCGAAAAGAAAAAGAAGAAAAACGGAATATTCAAAAAGCTGCACAGGTGGCCGGGGCTTATAATATCATTCATACTTCTTTATTACGGCATTACCGGAACGTTTATGAATCACCGCGAACTCTTTTCCGGAGTTGACCTGAGGAGAACCGTTTTGCCGGAAGAATATGAATACAGGAACTGGAACAACGCTGCAGTCAAGGGAAATCTGGAGATTAACAAAGACAGTATTTTGGTGTTCGGCAATATAGGCGTATGGGTAACAGACAGCGCCTTCACAACCTACAGGTCATTGAATCACGGGTTCCCGAAGGGTACTGACAACCGGAAGGTGGCTGATATTCATCGCTGTGATGACGGTGGACTGTATGCCGCCACCCTTTTTGGACTGTATGCTTTTGACATTTCCGACAATTCCTGGGAAATTATTAATACAGGTAAGGGAGATAAAAGGTTTACAGCTTTGGAAAGCAGGGATGACACTCTCTATGCCCTCAGCCGCTCATTTCTCTATACCGGATTTTCTGCAGGAGTGGCCACAAATCTGAACCGTGAGCCGTTGCCGGCTCCGGCGGGTTTTCGCAACGAGGTTGGTCTCTTCGAGACCGTCTGGCAGATACACTCCGGTGAAATATTCGGTCTGCCCGGAAAAATTTTTGTCGATCTGCTTGGAGCACTTACTGTCTTTCTCTCTCTGACAGGAATTATATACTTCTTTTTCCCGGGGTGGATTGTCAGCAGGACGAAGAAAACAAAAAGTGTAGCACGGATAAGCACAATCAATAAGTGGTCATTGAAATGGCATAATAAACTGGGCGCATGGTTTTTCGTCTTCCTGGTTATCCTTTATTTCACCGGCATTTTTCTGAGGCCTCCGCTCCTGCTGACAATCGCATCATCGAAGGTAAAGCCCGTCATATTCTCCAACCTTGACCAGCCTAACCCGTGGCATGACAAGCTCAGGGAGCTGTTTTACGACCGCGGCAAAGATCAGTTCCTTCTCTCGACTTCTGAGGGAATGTATTTCTTCAGCGAGCCGGGGGAAACACCTGCTCACATGCCAGTTCAGCCTCCGGTAAGCGTCATGGGTATTAACGCCCTGGAGCCTTACGGTAACGATGCGTACCTTGTAGGATCGTTCAGCGGACTGTTTCTCTGGCATCCCTCCGATCCTGAGATTTATAACTTTATCACCGGGGAAAAATATGTGGAACTTTCAGGTCGTCCGGTGGGTGACTACAAAATATCAGGAATTATAACTGACGGCTCGGGAAGAAAATACATCTCAGATTATGATCTGGGTGTCCTGCCTCTTGGCCATAATGGCATATTTCCGGAAATGCCGGATAACATCCGGGAAGAATCGAAAGATATCTCTCTGGAGTGTCTCCCTTGAGATACATACCGGCAGGATATTCAACAGCCTCCTTGGCAGTTTCTATATCCTGGTTGTGCCGCTGGCCGGTCTGACAGGCATAACTGTAGTCATAAGCGGTTATATTGTATGGAGAAGAAAATACCGGAAGCGGCCCGAGGAAGTCGCTACAAATGAGTAACTTGTACAAAATATTCAGAAAAATTTAATATATAATCATATGAGCGAGCTTATAAATAATTCAAAGTTCAGGAAAGAGCGTCTGAAAGAGCTTATCCTGAAGCTCCATGCTGGCGAGTCACCTGAGAAGGTACGCCGGGAACTGGTGGAAACTCTTCGCGACATTCCTTATGGCGAGGTCGTAGAGGTTGAACAGGAACTGATATCCGAAGGGCTTCCCGAATCGGAGGTACTAAGGCTGTGCGATGTGCATGGCGAGGTTCTCGACGGGCATATCGATGTGAGCGGTGCCGCTGAGATACCTGAAGGGCATCCGGTGGATGTGTTCAAACAGGAAAACAGGGAACTTCTTAAAGTCATACGCAAGGCAGAAACCATGCTCGGCACACTTTACGCCGTGGAAGCAGAAGGGTTTAAAAATTACACTTATGGCCTCCTGGGAGCCTTCAACGAGCTTATGGATGTTGACAAGCATTATCGCCGCAAGGAATACCTGCTTTTCCCCTACCTCGAGAAGAATGAGATCACCGGACCGCCGAAAGTGATGTGGGGAAAACATGACGAGATCAGGGAACAGCTGAAAGGATGCCTGGAAATACTCCGGAATGACGAACTGACCAGGAGTGACCTTGCTGATGCAGTTGACCTCCTCTTTGTCCCTGTTCTTAAAGGTCTTGAAGACATGACGAAGAAGGAGGAGGACATCCTTTTTCCGATGAGCATGGATCTGCTGACTCAGGAAGAGTGGTGGGAAATACATAAACAAACACTTGAATTCGGATTTACACTGTATGATCCTCAGGTTGATTGGAGACCTGAAGGTGTTTCCTCTGTTGAAGGTGCTGCGGGTCTGAACGGCGTCACCGGTGAGAATGGAATAATTCAGCTCCCCTCAGGCAGTTTTACAGCAGGTGAGATAATGGCAATCTTGAACACTGTACCGCTTGACATGACATTCGTCGATAAGAACGACAAGGTGAAGTATTTCACCCAGGGCAGTCACCGGATCTTTGCACGCAGCCGTTCAATAATCAACCGTGACGTCAGGCTTTGTCATCCTCCGGGAAGTGTCCACATAGTGGAAAAGATACTCGAGGACTTCAAAGCCGGGAAGGCATCGCATGCGCCATTCTGGATCCAGATGCAGGGCAAATTCATTTATATCGAATACTATGCGCTCAGGGATGCCAACGGTGAATATCTTGGCACACTCGAGGTCTCGCAGGACCTTACCGGCCACAGGAAGCTGGAGGGTGAGCAGAGAATACTGTCATACAGGGAAAACAAGGAGGAGAAAAATGGATAAACTGATAATAACACCCAAAACGAAGATTTATGACCTGCTTGAGGCTTACCCGGAACTTGAGGAGACTCTGATTGCTCTGGCGCCGGAATTCAGGAAGCTCAAAAACCCGGTGCTGAGAAAGACAATTGCCCGGATAACGAATATCGGGCAGGCAGCCGTTGTGGGCGGACTGAATGTCGAAGAAGTTGTAAACAGGCTGAGGGAAAAGGCCGGACAGGGTGCAATTTCTATAATCAATGAGGGCGGGCAGAAGTACACAACAGTGAAGCCGTCATGGTTTACTGAAGAAGCAGTTATAAACAGCATAGATATAAGGGAGATGCTCAATCGCGGTGAGCAGCCCGTTCACGAGGTTCTTGCTGCAGCGAAGCGACTTGAGAAGGATCAGATACTCCTTATAATCGCCCCGTTCATCCCTGCTCCGCTTCTTGACAAAACGCTGAGTCTTGGATATTTGCACTGGGTTGAAGATGCCGGAGACGGAAGCTTCAGGGTTTACCTCCGAAACTGATTCAGTTCTGCAATTGTACTGTTCAGGTCACGTTCCATTGCCAGAAGCTTATCTGCACTTTCATAATAAATTGAAAGTTCGAAGATATATTCAAGAAGTGAAATCTCGCCTCCGTCAAGAGCCTCTCCAAGCAAATCAGCATTGCTGAATAGCCGGAGTTGGTCCTTATAGTCCTCAAGGCTTGACGAAAGAGCAACAGCCCTGCCGTGAAGTAATTTCAGGTTATTGTAAAACTGCAGCCTGGAGTCATCCTCGGCGCTCTGCACTGCCAGTGTTCTGGCCTTTGCATATTTTGCAGTGTTCCTGTTCTCCCAGAGAGGCACCGAAATGCCGAAAGTGATTCCCCGAAACTCTGACCCCAGGGTCTTCTCACTCATATACCCCCCCTCCATCTTCGGCATTCTCATGGCAGTGTTAAGTTTTTCCTGCGCCAGACTCACTTCAACCTCCTGCCTCACCCAGCCGAGCAGCGGATTGCCTGCCTCGGCCTCACGGTACCAGTTTTCAAAATCCGCTGCCACCGCCTCTGCCAGAAACAGGGTGTCGTCAAGAACGACCGCAGTTCCACCATTCAGCCTCGTCAGTTCTGACAAAAGGGAGTTTCTTACGATTTCGTTTGCTTCATAATCTTTGGTCAGATTTACAAGTACCAGTTGCGCTTTGTTGAATTCAAGAATACCGGCATCGCCTGCATTGAACTTTTCCCTGTATGAGTCCGCAATGAGTTGCGCACTTTCAGTTCGCTTCTTAAGCTCATTTCTCATGGCATTGCAGTAAATCAACTCGTTGCATGCAAGTCTGGCTTCAAGAAGTATTGAATTCCGCTGTTTAACAAATTCCAGTTCAGCCTGACTGTTTCTCAATTCAGAGATCCTGTTGCGATAAATGTAGGCCGACGGAAAATCGAAGCTCTGGCTTATCCGCAGATCGGTGCGGTTGCCGGTTGCATCAGGACTGCCCCACAGGTAGTTGAACTCCACTGCGGGATTTTCCGGGTTGAGCCCGGTTCTGAAGCCCAGTTTTTCAGCATCTGCATTTTTCCGCATGGCTGCCAGGGTGGAATTGTTCTTTTCGATTTCTGAAAGGAGATTGTCAACTGCGATCTGACCTGAAAGGTTAAGATTCAGTGCCGCCAGGCAGATCATTGTAATTATAAGTGAAAAATTTCCGGGTTTCATACATTGTCATTTTTAAGAATTCCGTGCTTTGTAAGAGTACTGTAAACAATCGGCACGATATAAATATTCAGCAACGTGGAGGTAAGTAGTCCCCCGAGAATAACTTTTGCCATGGGGCTCTGTATCTCGTTTCCTGAAAGGTCGCCTCTGAGTGCCAGAGGAATAAGTGCAAGCGCTGCCGTAAGTGCTGTCATCAGAATGGGGTTGAGTCTGTCAGATGAACCTTTTGTGACTGTATCGTGAAGCGAAACCCCCTGATGAAGCAGGTTCTGGTAGTTGGATACCAGAAGGATGCCATTTCGGGTTGCAATTCCGAAAAGTGTTATAAACCCGATTATTGCAGGTATGCTCAGTATACCAGAAGTTACCCATATTGCAAACACGCCTCCAATAAGTGCCAGCGGAAGATTCAGCAGGATGACTCCGGCAAGCCTGAAATTCCTGAATTCCTGAAACAACAGTAAAAAGATTATGAAGACGGCAAGCAAGGAGGTAATCATAAGTGTCTGTGACGCCTTGGCCTCACTTTCGAACTGCCCCCCGTATTCGATGCGGTAACCCTCAGGCAGAACTATCTTCTGACTAATATTTTCCTGTATCTCCCTTACCACGCTTCGCAGATCGCGACCAGCCACATTTGCCGAGATTACGATTTTCCTCTGCACATTTTCCCTGCTTATTGAACTCGGACCTGAAACAGATACAATTTCTGCAACCTGTTCCAGGGGCACTTTCTTTCCATCATGAGTATCGATAAGTGCTGCACGTATGCCCTCAATGGTTTCGGTATAGTCTCTGTTCAGCTTTAGTACCAGCTCGAAACTGCGTTGTCCTTCATAAATGTCAGCAAGTTTTTCACCACCGAAGGCGATGTCAATAAATTCATTGAATTCTGCTGTGGTAATGCCATAGACTGCCAGCATATCACGGTTTGCCCTGATCTGAATCTGTGGTATCTCAACCTGCTGTTCAACGTTTACGTCAACAAGACCTTCTATACCTGCAACAGAGTTTTTCACCTGGTTTCCAAGTGCAAACATTGTATTCAGGTCAGAGCCGAAAAGTTTAATTGCAATATTTGCCCGTGTTCCTGAAATCATATGGTCTATCCTGTGGCCCAGCGGTTGTCCCACTGTGGATGCAATCCCCGGAATCCCAGCCAGTTTAGCCCGTACCTCTGTCAGAAAATCCTCACGGCTTCTTTCAGTCAGCTGGAAGTTTACATCAATCTCAGCGCTGTTGGCGGTCTGGGAGTGTTCGTCAAGCTCCCCCCTGCCGGTTCTTCTGGCAGTACTGGATATTTCAGGTATTGACAGTAGTTCTGTTTCGACAAGGTTGCCGAGCCGGTTGCTTTCTTCAAGCGATGTTCCCGGTTTTGTTATTACCGATAGTGTCAGAGACCCCTCATTGAATTCCGGCAGGAAGCTTCTGCCCATTGTTGAGGCCACAACCAGTGCTGCCAGAAACAACCCCAGAGTCGAAAAAACAACAAGTCTTTTATGCCTGAGAGACCATTCGAGGGACTTCTCATAGTAGTGCTTCAGGTTGCGGACGAGCCATTTTTCCTTCTCGTTCCTTGCCAGGTACTTTTCCCCTGTGAGCATCATATATGAAAGAAGTGGGGTCAGCGTCATTGCCACCACAAGGGAAACAAACAACGAAACAATAAATGAAATACCGAGTGGCTTCAGCATTCTTCCCTCCATCCCGGAAAGGAAAAACAGCGGTATGAAAGCCGCGATTATAATGAGTGTGGCGTTTAGAATTGATGATCTAATCTCCCGTGAAGCGTCGTAGACAACATTATACGATGATTCTCTTTCGTTAACAGGCTTCAGTCGGTTCTGCCGGAGACGCTTGTAAACGTTCTCCACTCCGATAATTGCATCATCCACCAGCGCTCCGATTGCGATGGCCATTCCCCCGAGACTCATCGTATTTATATTGAGACCCAGGGCTTTGATTGCAAGTACAGCTCCCAGAAGTGATAATGGAATTGCAACCAGGGAAATAACGGTTGTACGGAAGCTGCCAAGGAACAGGAACAGAATTATAACAACGAAAATGCCTCCTTCGAGCAGCGCATTCCCGACATTGCTTACTGAGGTTTCAATGAAATCCGCCTGTCTGAATATCCTTGTATCGAGCTTAACGTCCGGAGGAAGTGTCTTCTGAAGTGTCAGCAGATTTTGTTCTATTCGCTGTGTTACATCGAGTGTATTGGTGTTGGGCTGCTTGGAGACTGATACTATGATTGCAGGTTTTCCATTTTCAGATGCATAGCCGAGTTTTACAGCGCTTCCTATGATAACATCAGCTACATCACTGACCTTTACAGGTTTTCCGCTGACAGATTTAATGTAAGAGTTACCGAGTGTCTCAAGGTCTGAAGTCCTTGCGATTCCCCTTACCACATATTCGTTTCCGTACTGCCTTACAGGAGCTCCGGTAGAGTTGCTGCTGATTCCCCTGCAGACATCTGCCAGTTCGAAGAAGGAGACCTTGAAGAATTTCATTTTTTGAGGATCGGCAAGTACCTGGTATTGCTTGTAATCGCCTCCGATTATAGTTACCTGGGAGACGCCACCGGTTGCCAGAAGCAATGGTTTGACATTCCACTCGGCAATGGTCCTGAGGTCCATCATGCTGGTGCTGTCAGCCTGCATCCCGATAAAAAATATCTCTCCCATAACGCTCGACTGCGGTGCCAGTGTGGGTTGGCCCACACCGAGAGGCATTACTGATGTGACGCTGATAAGTTTTTCGCTTACTATCTGTCGTGCCTTGAAAATATCCGTTCCCCAGTCAAATTCTATCCATACGAAAGAAAAACCCTGTGACGACGCCGAGCGTACCCTGCGGACATCTGTAGCTCCGTTCATGGCTGTTTCAATTGGGAAAGTAACCATACGTTCAACCTCTTCCGAGGCCATTCCGTGGGCATCTGTCATAACCACCACCGTTGGAGCCGTGAGATCGGGAAATACGTCCACATCCATATTGACTGCCGTTCTGGCACCCAATACGATAAGCACAACTGACAGCAAGAGTATCAGGAACTTGTTGTCCAGTGAGAATTTTATAATCTTGTTTATCATGAATAGGCGGTGTTTAGTGAACGTGTCCTGCGTGTGGATCCAGTGCGCCTGAAGTCTGTGAGAGTTTCACCAGCACCGCGCCCCGGGTGACAACCCGTTCCGTAGCAGCAAGTCCCTGCACAATTTCCGTCTTTAATGCCATCGGTGGCGCCTATCCTTACTTCACGTTTCTCGAACAGTTCGGGGTTTATCTGTACCAGTACGAAATATTTCCCCTGTTCTTCGAGCAGTGATGAAACCGGAACCGTCATTGCCTTATCGCTTGTCTTCGTTTTGAGGTAAAGTTCAACGAAAGAACCCGGAACAAAACCTTCGGAATTGTCAACCTGCAGGGTGACAGGGATCAGGTAATTGTCGCTGTTGGCAGCTCGTCCGTATGATACTATTATTCCGTTCAGCTGTTCGAGTGTAAACGATTTATCTTCAGTAATATCACGAATATTAGCTGAAGTAATGGATGAAAGCATCGAAGCATATTTTTGCTGAACCTCCGCACGGAGAATCAGTGACTTATTACGGGAGACAACAAATACCGGTTGGCCGGCCTCGACATATTCACCGTTCCTGACAAATATCTGTCTTACAAAGCCGGTTGCAGGACTCGTAACAGCCTGTCCGGAGGTGCTGAAATTATTCTTCAGGGTTTCGTACACAACTTTGGCATTATCAAATGAGGTTTTGGCCGACAGGAGATCCTTTTCAGAAACTATCTTATTGACCGCCAGCTTCTCTGATCGCTCATAATCAGCCCTGGCTTTTTCATAATTGTTTTTTGCTTCGGCGAACCGTACGGTTGAATTGTTGTCTGCAAGACCGCTGCCGGTTACCGTGCATACTGTCTGTCCTGCTGACACGGCCATGCCCTCAGCAAAGGTGCCATCACCGACAGAAACAATGCCGTTTGTTTTTGCCGATACCATGAATTCGTCTCCCGGTGCAGATTCGATGCGCGCGGTAGTCTTGATAACCTGTCCGAAAGATTCTACTTCAGGATTTGCAGTGCTGAAGTCAATTTTCCAGGACTGTTCCTTTGTAAAGACAATTGTGTTTGTTGACGGCAGTACGACTTTTTCAGCCGCTTCGTGAGCCAGTTCTTCGTTTGAATATACTGTAATGCCAGGTATCTCTACCAAATATTCACCATCACCCGTTTTTATTTCAAATGTAAGCATCCCACTGCCCGAAGCGGAAGGTACAATATCAAAGCTGTAAATACCTTTCCTGGTTGGTTTGTCAAGTACCTGAGTTATCTCCTGTCCCCCTGCTGCAAGCCTGACCGTTACGGTAGCTGAATCAAGGGGTTTAAAAGATTCAAGCCGGGTGAAATGCGAAAGGATGTTGGCGCTTTCCCCAGCCACAAAAGGATCTGCTTCGGCAAAAAGCTCAAAGTCTTTACTGTATGCAGTATATTGAAATTTTGGTTCATCCTTGATCTCAGACTCACCCGCAGACTTATTTCGGCTGGCGTTATTGCATCCGGCAACAGCCAGTGCCGACAGGAGAAAGAAAAATATTTTAAAATTCATTGTTTGATTTGTTTAAATTTTAATATTACGCAAGTAACAGACAATCAACTACATGATAACACTATTATCATGTACCGACAAGTCCGGTAAATTAAAATTTAAACGATCGGGGGAGCCCGCAGACCCGGGCAGGTGACCTCAGGTTGAGGAGAGTCATTTCGGAAAGGTGGCTGACTGCCGTCTTCAAGACTCTCAAAAGCCGCCAGGTATATGTCCCCAGTCAGGACAGCAGAAAAGGAATCAATTGCTACTGAGAAATCATCTGAGGCAGAAAGCTGACTCAATTCCGGTCTTAACTGGTTTGTTGGCGTTATAAAGACCTGGTTTAAAATGCAGTACTCCTCACTGGCAGGGGTTCTATCGTCATGTGAATGACCGGTTGATCCCGGATCATGATTGGTATTCTGGGGAATACAGTGGGATTGTATAAAACAAACCGCACTGCCATGATGATGATGGGGTACAGCACCGTGCACCAGCAAGAACAGACTGGAGACACTTAATAGCAGTATGGCTAATTTTCTCTTAATCACTCCATAAGAAGATTTGCCTGCAATTATAGCAAATATTTTAACAACAACACTCTTTGCCTTTTGCCTTTTCGAACGCCTCCCTCCCTTCAGAAACAGAAAAGTATATCAACCCGGCGGCTCCTATCGTATCTGCATACATGAAGCCGGTAGTCTCATATATCAGGCTTGAAACCAGCAGTACCACGGACATATATACGCAGACCCTGGTACAGTTACTGTCTGAGATAATGGGTGCAGAATTCAATTTCATTCCAACTTTCTTTTTGGCATTCATAAGCCAGATCATCACAACGATTGAAATCACTGAGATGACAATGCCCCACAATGTAGTTTCGGGCTTATGCCGGGTGATTATGTTAATTATCACCCCGGCAAGCAATCCCGCCGAAAGCAGGTAAAATGCAGTTCCTGTAATCCTGAGAGCATTGATTTCGAACTGTTTTTTCGGGCTGTCGGGATTTTGTCTGATCCGTAAAATCATTACAGCTATACCGATGCCTGACATTACTTCGATGAAGCTGTCGACCCCGAAGCCAAACAGTGCGAGAGTCTCATCACTGTAGCCCATTATGACAGATATAAGACCTTCGGCGACATTATAGAAGATCGTAAACAGGCTTAACTGAAATGCCCAGCTGTATAATTTCTTTTCACTTTCCATTTTATCCTATTTTCTGTAAAGACAGCAAGCCGGGAGGCTGTTGTAGACATCATCCGGAGCCCTGTATTTGCCGTTGTCATGGCCTGATGCCGCAATAGCCTTCCTTATGGCCTCAATTGAGGTTACAGCGCCATTAAAATCTATATGGACTTCCTTTGTACTGCTTTCCCAGGTTGCCGATGCTACTCCACTTACTGATTTGGCCGCGTTTTCAATCCTCTCCTTGCACATCTCGCAGAGCCCGGCGACCTCAAATTCTTCGTGTTTCATGTCCGGATTCTCCTTCATGTCTTGATCCTCCCCGTGTTCATGACTACTGGAGACGGCACCTGCTGCCTGGTTCATCATACTCGGTTTTCCTTCAAGCTGCGCAGCGGCATCGACGCTGAAAGTCCCGCTTATAACAATTTCCTCGCCCTCAGCAAGACCGTCAGTGACCACATAACTCTCACCGAGCATCGGGCCAAGGCCAATCTCTCTCATTTTGAAAACAGGGTCTTCACTCCCTGGTTGCTTAACATATACAAGTGACCGCTTCCCAGTCCATAAAACCGCTGAGCGTGGAATAATGACATTGTCACTGTATTCTGAGAGGTTTGACGAGACAATCCCGGTGGCAAACATTTCAGGTTTCAGTTTTCCCGACATGTTTCCGACTTCGACCCTTACTTTCGCTACTCTTGTAACCGGGTCAATAACCGGGTCCACAAACAAAATATTTGCAGAAAAATCCTTACCCGGCAGCGCCTGGATTGTAAAAGATATTTTCTCTCCCTTGCTTAAAAACTGAAGATCAGTCTCATAAGCGTCAAACAATACCCAGACCCGTGACAGGTCAGCAATTGTAAAGAGCGCTGTTCCCCTGGAGACATAATCTCCATCGTTGACAAGGCGCGATGTAACAATACCGTTTGTATTCGAAACCACATCAACAGTCATCTGAGCCGTCCCCGAGGCTTCAACAGACGCTATAAGCTCGTCTGTCATTTTCCACTGGCGCAGTTTCTCCTTCGCAGCTTCATAGATGGAGGGCTGCAACTGTTTCGTTTTTGCGGCTTCCAGCAGTTCCTGCTGGGCAGTGACAAGCTCCGGCGAATAGACTCTGGCGAGAACCTGACCTCTGGATACCGCTTCACCGGTAAAATTGACCCTGAGGCTTTCAATGCGTCCCGGAATGTGCGCCACCTGACTTTGTATCAGCCTTTCATCTGCCTGAACCTTGCCGTAGAGGCGAATCTCCCTGACAGGTTTTTGCTTTGTGACCACCGATGTGAGAACATTGGCCAGCTGAGCAGCTTCCCTGCTCAGACTGATTGCATCCGGATCAGAGGCTGATGTACCACCCTGGACAAGCGGAATCAGGTCCATGGCACAGATAGGACATTTTCCGGGTTCAGCCAATCTGAATTGGGGATGCATTGAGCAGGTCCATACTGTTTCCTGAACCGCCTCGGCCGGAGTGGTCATGACTCTCTTCGTTCTTCTGTGAAGGACGGAATATTAACCACCCTATCAAAATACCACCTATCAGTACCAGGCTGTATTTCAGGTATTTATTTGAAAATATGTTCATTTGTTTCATTTTACACTTTTTTTCAGAATTGTTCAGTTTTTACAGTTGCTGTTAACCGCTTAAGCCATGCGACAGCCGTATTCAGGTCGGCCGTCGCTTCAACCTGTTTCAGTTCATAGTCCAGTGTCTGCTGCTGCACCCGGAGAACATCAGTCAATCCTGATGAAGAAACCGCAAAACTTTTCATAATGAGATCAAGTGACCTTGATGCCAGCTGATACTGACTTTCGTATAGTCTGACTCTTCTCCGGGCATCCTCATACATCTGCAATGCCTGGTAATACTCTGACTGTAATGAATTTGAGACGGATTGCAGGTTTTGAGATGCTGCGGTACTGAGCAGACCGGCCTCGGTCCGCATCGCCCTGTACTTTTTTCTGTAAATAGGCAGTGTCACCGATACCATTGGCATTATCATATCCCTGCCGTTCATTGGGGAAGCAGACATTTCGCTCCTGTTTATAAGCGAATAGTTTACTCCAAGTCCTACCATCGGAAAACCCATACGCGTCACCATATTACTCCTTGCCTCATAAGCCTGTCCCTCATATTCAAGCATAGCAAGCATTGGATTCTCTGAAATGAGAGTGTCTGGAAGTTCAGCCAGAGGGAAAAAGAGCGAATCAGCCGAACAGAGTATCTACCGTGAAAACAGGAGAGAGAGAAGGTCTGTCGAGAAAACTGTTAAAACGTGCGAGGAGAGATCGCTCCCTGGCTTCTGAGTGATGCCAGATTGTTTTCCAGTTCCCCGGCCTCAATCATGATCCTGTAAAGATCGGCCAACCCTGATCCGCCTGAAGGTGAGCCCATTGAACCAGAAGTCATGGGAGGTGCAGTCTGCCCTGATGAAATCGAACCCTGATTGGCCTGGCTGCCACCCATTCCCTGCATTCCTGACCCTCCTGTATTGCCTGCTTGAGAAGGATTTGAACCAATACCGGACGACTGTGTAGCTGACGCGATACTACCATCAGGGGCTGCCTGAAAGCGTACAAGGGCTATGCGTTCAATCGTTTTAAGGATTTCGATATTCTTTTCTGATACTAATATCTCTTTCCTGACCTTATAGAGCTCATACCAGCTACGTTCCACTTCATAAAATACCTGGAGTTTTGTATCGCGGAAAAGCTCATACTTCGCATTTGCCATAAGACTCATCTCGTCTCTGGCATACCTAAGTACCCCGAACCACGGCAGCATCTGCATAAGCCTTATATCTGCCAGCTGGTTGCCGTTCATGAGTTCCATAGGCTCCAGAAACAACCCCATACTTAACTCCGGGTCTGCCAGTGCTCCTGCCTGAGGTACTCTCTGGAGAGCCGCCTTATATTCGCTGAGTTTCTGCTGCACCGCCGGATTATTCTTTACTGAAATCTCCAGATAGCTGACCAGCGAGTCAGGGTATTGCTGACCGTATCCTGCTGTCCGGTAACTCATTATAAACATGCTGATAAGCAGTATCTTATATAGTCTCATCTTCATTGTAAGTTTCAATTATATTTATGTTACCGGTAGCCCGTAACTTTCGTGTAACGGCACCCTCCCGCCAGATTGACTGAAGAAGCGGTACGACAAAAATTGTCATTACCTGAATTATCATTCCGCCAAATGCCGGGATCGCCATTGGCACCATTATATCAGCACCTTTTCCGGTTGATGAAAGCACGGGCAGCAGTGCAATTACTGCAACTGCGGTTGTCATCATTGCAGGCCTGACTCTTTTCTTGCCGGCAAAGACAACAGCTTCACGAACCTCATTCACTGTAGCCGGATTCTTTTCTTCGAACACCTGGTGAATATATGTACCCATCAGGACGCCGTCATTCGTGGCAATACCGAACAGGGCTATGAAATCCCACCCACACCGCAACACTCAGGTTGACAGTGTGCATCTGGAACATATCACGCATGTTCATCCCGGCGACGGAGAAATTCAGGAACCAATCCTGCCCATAGAGCCAGAGCATGATAAAACCACCGGAGAAGGCGACAAACACCCCTGAAAAGTGAATAAGTGATGCGGTTACGGTGCGAAACTGGAGAAACAGCAGCAGCAGGATTAACAACAGGCTGACCGGTATAACCAGTGCAAGTCGCTTCGTTGCCCTTAACTGGTTCTCATAATTACCTGCAAATTTGTATGTGACGCCAAACGGGAAGGATAATCTCCCGGAAGCCATCTTATGCCTCAATGGCCTTGCCTGCTTCCTCCACCACATCGACTTCAGCTTTTCCCTCTGTTTTGTCAAAAATGACATAGCCCACAAGGAAGGTATCTTCACTTCTGATCATCTGTGCACCTCTTGTATAGCCAATCTCCGCGATTTCACCCAGCGGTATCTGGACCCCGTTCATTGCCGGCACCAGTATCCGTTTCATGATCCTCGGGATTGTCTCTCAGTTCCCGGGCATATCTCACCCTTAAGGGGAACCGTTCGCGGCCTTCTACCGATGTCGAGAGGGTCATTCCTCCTACCGCCACCTGCAGTATCTCCTGCACATCACTGACTGTCATCCCGTAACGAGCCATCGCCTCACGGTCAAGCCTGATCTCAAGATACGGGGCACCTACGGCCCGGTCGTAAAATACCGCTGAACTTTTTATTGATGGCACTTCCTTTAGTGCCGTTTCAAATATCATCCCGGCTTCTTCTATCGAGCTGAGATCCGGTCCGTAGACTTTAAGACCCATCGGAGCACGCATCCCTGTCGAAAGCATCACCAGGCGGGTCTCTATGGGCTGCAGTTTGGGAGCAGAGGTCAGTCCCGGAATATCGGTCACTTTGACAATTTCATTCCATATGTCCTGTGGATTCTTGATCTCCGGCCGCCACTGGCGGAAATATTCGCCCTTGCTGTCAGGAATCAGACTGTCGGATGGAATAGACCTGAAAATATCATTTCCGGGATTATACAGTGAATCATTGGTGAGGACAAAGTTGCCGTCACGGTCGACTCTGAACTTCATTCTGTGACCATTTTCATCCAGGATATATTCAGGACGATAGTTGACAGTATTTTCGAACATCTGCACAGGCGCCGGATCAAGGGCGGAGTTTACACGGCCCCATTTACCAACGGCTACTTCCACTTCGGGGATTGCAGAGAGTCTTTTATCGAGTGTTTCAATATACTTCAGGTTCTGTTCAATGCCGGTATGCGGCATGCTGGTAGGCATCAGCAGGAATGATCCTTCATTCAGCGAGGGCATGAACTCCTTGCCGGTACCGGGGAAGGTGGTGATGGCGTTTTGCCAGACAGCTGTCTGACGAAAACTTTTCCAGCCTGCCTTTTCTGCTCCTGATGCAACAAATCCGAACACCGTATCAAAACCCTGCCAGACCAGAAGTCCAAAAACCAGTGTAAAGGCGGGAATCATCAGGAACTTCCACTTGTTCGCGAGTGCCCAGCGAAGTATCCTTTCGTAAAAATGCACCATTGACATCAGTGCCAGGAGAATGACCGAAATTATTGCGGCCACAAAAAGGAAGTTGACAATATCGCTGTTATGGGCTCCCAGCGGCAGCCACTCAACCGAGAGGTACCATGATGCAACGAGAACCGTCACTGCAATATTTATGTAGTTTGGGAATTCCCTGCGCTTCTCCGGCCACCTGTGGTCGAGAAGGTTGTTTATTCCTATGGCTGTCAGGGCCAGGACTGGCCATGTGTGCCATAACAACGCGAAAAATATCCCTGCAATTATAAGTACTCCGTTCCATATCCTTCTGATCATTTTCCTGTCGAAACGAATGTTGAAGAAAATATGTACGAGGGTCGGCAAAACGACAATTCCCAGTACAAATGCAGACAGAAGCGCAAAGGTCTTTGTCCAGGCCAGCGGGTGAAAGAGTTTTCCTTCCTGGGCCTGCATCGCAAAAACCGGAAGAAAACTTACAATTGTGGTGGCAATTGAAGTCACAACTGCAGCCCTTACCTCTGTTGTCGCCTCATAAATCACCCTCATAAGCTTTTTACCGCGGATACCTTTGTTCTCAGGCATTTCAAGGTGACGGAGAATATTCTCCACATCTACAATGCCGATATCGACCATCACACCGATGGCAATTGCAATACCTGACAGAGCCACAATATTGGCATCGATGCCGAAAAACCGCATAAGGATGAAAGTCATCAGGACACCTATCGGCAGCAGTCCGGCAACGATAAGTGAAGCCCTGAGATTCAGTACCAGCACTATAATAACTATGATGCTGATGAGAATTTCATGCGAAAGGGCTGACTCAAGCGTTCCTATGGTCTCCTTTATCAGGCCTGTCCGGTCATAAAATGGCACCATTGTCACCTTGGAGACGGTTCCGTCGGGCAAGGTTTTTTGCGGCAGACCGGCTTCAATTTCCTTTATTTTATCCTTTACATTATTGATCACCTCCATGGGATTGGAGCCATACCGGGCAACCACCACTGCGCCCACAGCTTCGGAACCGTCCTTGTCGAGCCCGCCGCGTCTGGGTAGCCGGACCGAAAGTGACACGGGCAACATCCTTGATCCGGACCGGAACATTATTACGAACAGCAACCACTGACAGTTCAAGGTCTTCGAGACTTTTGACATATCCGAGTCCGCGGATAATATATTCGACATTGTTCAGTTCAATGGTTTCAGCACCTATATCGAGGTTGCTTTTCTGAACGGCATTCATTACATCCATTACGGAAACATTGAATGCCTTGAGTGCATCAGGGTCAATGTCGACCTGGTATTCCTTCATGAATCCTCCCACTGATGCCACTTCGGAAACACCTTCGGCAGCCGACAGGCCGTATTTTACATAGAAATCCTGGATTGTTCTTGAGTTCCTGCGGATCCCATCCACCGTTCGGTTTACCTGTCTCCGGATCACGGCCTTCAAGGGTGTACCAGAATATCTGACCCAGTGCAGTGGCATCCGGACCAAGGGTCGGCTGCACACCTTCAGGCAATGTGCCTGGAGGCAGGGAATTCAGTTTTTCAAGTATCCGTGACCGGCTCCAGTAGAATTCGACATTGTCTTTAAAAATGATGTAGATGAATGACATTCCGAACATCGAGGTACTTCGTACGGTCTGAACACCGGGAATACCCAGCAGGGCTGTTGTAAGCGGATAGGTAACCTGATCCTGGATATCCTTCGGCGAACGGCCCATCCATTCTGTTGCCACAATCTGCTGGTTCTCGCCGATATCAGGGATGGCATCTACCGGTACCGGATCACGGGGAAGAATCCTGGTTTTCAGCGGAAACGGCATTGTAACCAGTCCCATCACAACAAATGCAATGAGGAAAATAAAGGTTATCAGCCTGTTTTCAAGAAAATATTTTACAAGTCTGTTAAACATGATAATAAAGTTCTGATTATGAATAGAATCCGGGAAAGAGCCGCCGGAAATGACGGTACATTTCCGGCGGCCAGACCGGATAATTACAATAGCGGGCAGACAACTACCCTGACCCTATTTATTCCTTTCATACTTACAGCATCCCGGAAGTTTTGCATAAACCTCGTCAGGTGCCTTGAACTTTTCAGTATCATGTCCGACTGCAGCAATCTTTTTGCTCAGCGAATCCCTGTTTGTCTTTGAGGGATCAAATGTTACAGAAAGCAACTTTGTCTTTGAGTCCCACGCTGCAGCTGTTGCACCGGCGGCTTTGACAGTGCTCTCGATTCTATCCTTGCACATTTCACAATTGCCCCATACCTTAAAGGATTCAGTTTTTGAAGCAGCTGCCTTTACTTTATCATCGGTCTGTGAGGAAGCAACTGTGGCTATTCCCAACACGAACAGCAGCGTATATATAATTCTAAGATTTTTCATTTTTTTGAAATTTTACGATTGTTGAACAAATTGAAATAATACAACAATTCCAATAGGTCAGAAACACTGTTGGAAAAGAATAATGAATCGTAAAATTCAAATCCTGAAAACGCAGATTTTGTCCAGGCTGACTCTGTTTGTTAACCCGTAGCCCGGTGGATAGAACCCTGTGAAAGCCGTTATCGATGCAACTGACAGAGGGTTAGATCTGTGCATCTGAACGAACGGGATGTTCGAAATTTTATTGAGGCTGTTGTCAGGTTCTGAAGAAGGCGCTGTATAGTGATTGACAATGCCTGCAATATTAATCTGATCCTCGCAGCAATGCCTGTCGAGATTGCTTCCGGGCATAGGACAAGTCTCTTCCGTACCTTCCATCCCGCATGATGCAATGGCTCCGGCCAGAGAAACGTTGGTGTCAACAATCCTGCCTCCGCAGAAATGCGCGGAGATCACAGCCTGAAACCCGGCGAGAAGGATTACCAGAACAAGTAATATTGCGGTTGCCTTTTTCATTATTAACAGAACATAAAAGTATCGAAAATGTTTTATAACTATCCATTTAATAGCCTCCGGAGTACAATTAATTACCATTTAGGCATATATTTGAAAAAGTAATTAATAAAACGATGGAAATAACAAGAAAGGATTTCTTTAAAAAGGCATGTTTATCAGGGGCCTGTCTATGCGGATTTCGCATCAGTTGGTTTTTCTGGAGACAGCAGTAATAAGACGGCCAGTAGTGTATTAGTCCAGGATGATAACAAACAACTTGTTCAGAACTGGATATCAAAGATTCTCTCAGTAATGGATGGCGAGCTGGATGACGATTTAAAAAGAAGAGTCCTGAAAAAAACATCTGAAGTTCATTATGACAATTTGAAGATGGATGAAATGCTTTCTCCCTATATTGGCGATCTTGATAAGTTCATTGGTTTTTTGGAAGAAAAATGGGGATGGAAGATTGATTATGACAAGGCTGCTAAAACATTAACTGCCAACGAGAATAAAGATTACTGTGTTTGTCCGGTCTCGGACTTTAAGTCGGGATCTCATTCATCAGTAATGTGTTACTGTTCAGAGGGATTTGCAGAAAAGATGTTCTCAAAGGTAGCCTGTGCCCCCGCCTCAGCAACTGTCATATCATCAGTCAGACGAGGTGATAAGACCTGCGTCTACAGGGTAGAGTTTTCTTAGGTACTGAGGCTATTAACTGGTTGTACCGGACTGCTAGCTTCAGATCGGGAATTTTACACCAGTCACCTTTTCGGAAAATTCCCAGAGTCTGGTGGCAACATCCTGCTTAAAGATCTTTGATTCTTCCCCTGTTATTATCGGATAACCCCGGTGGTTTCCCCTGCCGTCAGGACCTATGAATTCACCACCTCTTAGATCAGGGTTGGTGGCAGCAAAAAGTGTCGGCAGTGCACCCATCTCTGCGGACTGCAACACCAGTTTCATCGCCTGTCTGAGCAACCATCCGGTCTCCCTTCCTGAACCTCTTGATACCAGATTGGTATTTGATATTCCGGGATGGCAGGCAACACTTATTGTTTTTGAACCCTTCCCGCTGAGCCGGTGCTGAAGTTCAACCGCAAAGAGGAGATTTGCA
Organism: uncultured Bacteroidales bacterium; assembly: GCA_963736735.1. Classification (GTDB taxonomy): domain Bacteria; phylum Bacteroidota; class Bacteroidia; order Bacteroidales; family VadinHA17; genus SR-FBR-E99. The sequence goes on from CAVTPX010000009.1 coordinate 244,432, forward strand.
AATTTGCTCTGCCGGTAATAAGTCATCGGGTTATATCTTTTTGATCCGTCGAGATTTTCAAAATTTATCTGCCCGTTTCTTGCGGCAATGCTGCTGACGGTGACAATTCTGGAGTCAGGAGTCTCAAGTATCAGCGGCATCAGTAATCCGGTAAGCGTAAAATGCCCCAGGTGGTTTGTTCCGAACTGAAGTTCGTACCCATCTTTTGTCCTCTTATACGGGGGAACCATAACTCCGGCATTGTTTATAAGGATGTCAAGGCGGTTGTACCGGTTTTTAAACTGATCTGAAAACTGTTTCACAAGACCCAGGTCACCAAGGTCGAGATGCATGACCGATACATTTGCATCAGCACTGATCTCCCTGATGGCGGCGGCAGCCCTGTCTCCCTTTTCAACTGTCCTTACTGCGAGAATGACCTCCGCACCTTTTAAAGCCAGTGCTTTAGCCGCCTCCAGTCCTATCCCGCTCCCGCCCCCGGTCACGATTATAACTTTTCCTTTCTGACTGCTGATCTGATCTGTGTTCCAGTTTTTCATAATACCTCAGGGTGTCCGCCTTTTAAATCAATTATTTTATCCTGCCGTAAAAGTACATAACGGTTCTAATTATGCAACTTTTGCTTTTTTGCAAATCCACGAAAAATCAAATTGCCGGAAAACGGGAAATCAGGTGTAAATGTCTTTCCGGATATAAAACCTGTATGCGAGAACCGTGAGTAAGAGGGTGAACCCGCAAAAATAGATAAGATTCAGTGTATCCAGGTGGTACGACGGATTGATTGCATTCACATCGGCATACTTAAACGGGCTCAGATAGCCCAATAAAGAAGCTCCCTCCGTGATCTTTGAAAGTGTAAAAACAAAATAGAAAATCAGTACCAGTCCTATGCTGAATGTGGTTACAGGCTTTGGCCGTTTAACAAGGGTGGATAAAAATATCCCGATAGCACAAAAGAGGTAATTCAACAGCAGGGTATAGATTGAAAGTACAAGAAATGCATTTTCGCTGAAGCCTTCTTTCTTCACAATTTCCATGCTCACCAGTCCCGCCAGAGCCGTGACCAGGTTTAAAAGCAGAACGTTTACTGCAACAACTGCAAGTTTACTTATGAAAACTTCACTCCTTGTAAGCGGCCACGTGAGAAGGAATTCTGCAGTTTTTCCATATTCTTCCTTCAATAGTATTCCGGAGGAAAGAACAATTGCATAAATGCTGCCCAACAGCATCATGTAGATTACATTATTTGCGGAATAAAAACCGAGGACTGACATTAGATCCTCAATATTCGAAATGCCCTTGAACTGAAGGGCTCCCTTTGGGATAATGCTCATCATAGCCAGAATCTTCGACTGGTTCTCCAGGAAGGTGCTATAGAACGACATTGTCACAGAAATGAGCAGCGTTATCAACAACATCCAAATAAGGAGGCTTGCGCCATTCCTTTTCATTTCCTTCAGAAACAGGTTCATATTCATTTTATCAACCGCTTTTATCTGTAATAATGCATGAAAATCTCTTCCAGCGAAGGCTCTTCAATTGTCAGATTCAACATCTTCCTACCCGCCAGAAAGGCGGTAAGGGCATTGATATCACCCGACCAGATGAACGAAAGGGTCCTGCCGGAACCCGCCTTCACTTCGCTTATGCCTTCCAGATCAAGATCCTTTTGGGTTACCGGACTTTCAAAGGAGGCCTGTATCTTCTTAAGCTGCCTGTTTCTCAGCGTTTCTATATCCTCAATACGGACAATTCCTCCCTCCTTAATTATTGCAACCCGTTTACACAGCATCTGAACCTCGCTCAGCACATGAGATGAAAAGAAGACTGTCATTCCCCTCTTGTTTTCCGATCGCAGAAGTTCAAAGAAATTTTCCTGCATAAGCGGGTCAAGCCCGGTCGTAGGCTCGTCAACTATCAATAATTCAGGATGATGCAGCAAGCTTTGAACAATTGAAACTTTCTTGCGGTTTCCCATGGAGAGCCCCGATATCTTCCTTTTCAGATCGAGGTCAAAAAGCCCTGACAGTTCCCCTATCCTGGCTGCACCATTTTGCATACCGAAGAAGCGGGTGCAGTATGTCAGGAATTCGATTACTGTCATGTCAGGATAAGCGTTGGCGTCAGAAGGAACATATCCGGTCAGGGATTTTATCTTCTTTGTATCCCGTATAAAATCCATTCCCAGTATTCTGGCACTGCCCCGTGTTGGAAAGATTAGGTTCAGCAATAGCCTTATAGTGGTTGATTTACCCGCTCCGTTGGGGCCGATAAATCCGAATATCTCTCCTTCACCTATTTCCAGGCTGACATTTTCGATGCCTCTTACTTTTCCGTAGAATTTCGAGAGTTCTGTGATTTCGACTGCCGGTGTATTCATATAAATACTTTTTGCCCCGGTTTTCCGCGAAGATTTCAGATTGCAAACCCGGTCTTCAATTTTGATTTTTGAAACGAATCGAGTCTGAAAACAAAACGTATCCTGTCCTTGAACTGAATATTCACTGACCTGATATTTCCGGAGACAACCAAAGGTACAAAAATCTCGAAAAAATCCCATATGCCTGCCTTGAGGCCTGCTTCGAAAAACAGAGGCGATTGATTTGAGGTAATCAGACCGTGATCATTAATCAGAAGGTTGACAAAGGGTTTGACAGGCAGTTTGCCTGCTCTTCCCGGCAGGTTGGATGTGAAGGAGAGTGATATAAGCCAGTTGCTGTACCCAAGGCTGTCATTTACAGGAGAAACCAGCCCCCCCTCTGAAAGAGTCATCTGCCTTGACCAGAACGATTCGGGAAACTGGCTGAACCGGCCGGGGAAGGTGCCTCCGTAAAGATACTGTTCACGTCCGCTCCTGCCTCCGGCTGCCAGGGAATAATACTGAAGATCATTATTGTCGTTCAGAATTAGCCCGGTAAATAGCCTCATATCCAGACCGTTTTCTCTTCCGTAATAGCTCTGCCTGTAATTGAATTCAATACCGGTCTTTTGATATGATTTGCCGGCTTCAAGTGAAACAGAAAGACTAAACGGATTGATTATTCTTTCCTTATCAAGAACATAGCCAAACTGCATAAATGAATTCATCTTTGCCTTTTCCTTGAGTAGTATCTGCGACAGATCAGAGGCTGCGATATAATTTACATAGACTTTCTGACTTAAAGGATTATTCATGGCTGCAGGCCTGAAAAAGAGCTGAAGTCCGGTTTGCACCATGTGGAAGTTTTGGTTGCCGGGTGCTCCGAACTGAGATCCCTCCAATGAAAGAGTCGCCATTCTCAGGAAACTGTCATATGGTGTCACGTTGAATGAAACCCTGCCGAACATTCCCAGGTCGGAATTTTTAAATCCGTAAAACGGGATCACCAGGTATTCAACGCGTTTCGGCAATATGAATCCGTTATGGAGCGCCACCCCCGCCATAAAACCGTTCTCACGGTTCCAGTTGATGGTCGGGATATATACCAGGGTAGGTTTGTCCGGATCCTCAATCAGTGTAAAAAGGAGCTGAGTCCTGAAGGAGTCTGATTTTCTGAGGATGCCTGAGGTTTTAATGTTATTGTTAAGCCTGTATAACTCGGGCATTACATGGAGAGGGTCTATCTTTATTTCCGAATAATCGCCAGCTGGCAGAAATAATTGATTTTCTTCCCTTAAAGCCTTCTTCCCACTGCTCAAAAAGCACCGAGTCACCCCTCATACCTGAGATGACAAGCGGTGACGCAAGCTCTCCCCTGTTCTTTACAAACAGCTGTCCGCCCTCCTTACTTATGATTTTATAATCCAGCCTCTTTACGGTGCCCAGCAGATCGGTGAAGAACCAGGAGAGATCTTTGCCGGTACGGGATTCGAAAACAGAGCGAAGATCGTCAGGTCCCGGGTGCCTGGAATTCCACTGAGTATAATAATAACTCATAGTTGAATCAAACAATGATGATCCCAGGTAAGCCCTGAGATAGTTGAAGCTTGTTGCCGCCTTGCCGTAGATTATCAGGCTATAGGTCAGCGAGCTGTAGTCAGTCGCCTGCAGGTTGATTTTCTGTTCGAAGTTACTCCGTGCCAGCATCAGCCACTCAATTTCATCCATACGTGCCAACGGCAGGTGTTCCAAATGGAAAAATTCTGTCATTTTCCGGTTTCTCACATAGACTTCCCAGAGCTTCTTATCAGGATACCTATCATTCATATACCTGGCAGTATATGCGCTGACGATACTTTCATCCAGATAAGGGTAACGACGTTCATTTGATGCCAGGGCGCTGTAGAACCAGCTGTGACATGCTTCGTGGGCAATAACCTCATCGAGTGCATATGCGTCGTCGGCAAGGCCAATCACTGTAATACCAGGATATTCCATTCCGGCTCCAGCACCCAGGGAACTTTGCACTGCCGTGAAGGTTCCATATGGATAGTCACCTATCAATTCAGAAAAATATCGGATAGAGTTGTTAACGTATTGCAATGCATCTTTCCACAGGATAGCCTGACGGTCAGTGAACATCACATAGGTTGTCACTTCCCTTCCGGAACGAGGCAGCAACACTTCACCCTTAACCACATGGAACCGCTTGTCGGCAAACCAGGCAAAATCATGGATATCCTCAGCCGTATAACGCAATGTCTTCAATTTGTCTGATGAGAGAGGAAAGGGTGCTTCACCGTAACGGTAGAAATTCTTCCAGGCTGTATCGGAGGCAAGCATATCAAGTCTTGCCGATTCGCCTTCATCCCGAAGGTCACCGGTAGCGCCCACAGTATAATTGTCAGGAAGGGTCACGCTGATATCAAAGCTTCCAAACTCCGAGAAAAACTCGCCCTGGTCCAGGTATGGCATCTGATGCCAGCCTGATTTATCGTAAACTGCGGGTTTTGGATACCACTGTGAAATCTGGTATGATTGTCCGGTATGCCCTAGCCGGGAAGTTACTCCTTCGGGTAATTTAACACGGAACGGGGTGGTTATTGAGACTGTGTCACCGGGGTTGAGGGGATTCATTAAGTTCAATACGGCAGATGTCAGGCATTTCCCTGCTACAGTGACCATTCCACATCCCTGGCGTCTGCCTTGAAGTCCAGTGAATCGATGTATCCCTTCAGTCCGGGATCATTGAAGAGCCTTTCCTTTCCCCTGGTGTTTATCAGTTGCTTCGCCAGTTCCGTACTATTATCAGAATAGGCATTCGGCCACAGGTGAAACCACAGATACCGGAGCGTATCGTTGGAGTTATTGATATAATCCACGGTTTCAAAAGCATTTAACTCGTGCTTTTGATCATCAAGACTTACAGAAATTTTATAGTTTACCTTCTGTTGAAAGTATTCCTGGCCTGATACTTCCGGAGAGAGCGTTAAGGCTGTAAGGGTAATTATCAGTATGAGGCTCCGGCGACTGTTGACCCGGACAGAAAACAGTGAAGATCTAAAGGAGTCGGGAATGCTCACTCATTTGCAGATTTAGTGCAATTCTTCTCCCTGCGTTTTCTGAATTGCTGCGGGGTAAAACCGGTAATATTCTTAAACTGATTTGAAAGATGTGCCACACTGCTGTAAAGCAGCATATAGGAAATATCACTCAGACTGGCTTTTTTATCTATCAGCAATTGCTTTGCACGTTTTATCCTCTGCTGTATAAAATATTTCCCGACCGTTATGCCTTCTGACTTCAAGGAAAATCCTGCTGAGTGATGTGTAGTCGTGACTTACGGTTTTGGAAATGTATTCAGAAAAATCCGGTTTCTCGAGTATATTCGTTGAATAGACAAGCTGGTTTATTGCCTCCTTGGTTTTTCCGATGAGAAGTGATTTATTGTCGCGGATTATTGCAAGTTTTGACTTTCTGAGCTCGTTGTCAAGCAGATGAAGTTTTTCTTCGGAAATATTTTCTGATAGCTCAACCTCTCCTATCGTGACGGACCTGTATGACAGACCAAGTTTATCCAGTTCCTCTCTGACAACGGAGCAGCATCTTTCACTTCTCATATATTTAATCAGGAGGACCATTGGAGGGTTCTTCAGGGATTATCAAATTCCCGCTTGCATTGTCATCAGAAACGCTGTTTCCTCAGGGGTGTCAAAGCTATATTTTGTTTTTTCATTCATTGTCAGGACCTCCCCGCTGTTCACAGTAACTGAACCACCGCGGATATGAAGCTGCAGTTTTCCCTCCAGAACGTGGAATGTCACTGAATCATCAGACTGGAACGATTTGACTTCCGTCCTTTCGTGCAATACAGTCAGAATGACTTTTTTGTCGGGTTCACGGAGCAGTACCATTGTATTAAGGTCTCCCTTTTTCCAGGACTTTTCTTCCTTCATAATTTTTATCAGGGCCGGAACGGCGTTCAGATAAGGAGCATTATGTATCCCGCTACTATTTATTTGGACCGGATTCATGTCTGTAACTTCATGTTCTTTAAACATCTTTATCTGATTAATTGTTTAAAAACACTGGCAGCCAGGTCTGCCAGTGTGTCTTTAAAACAAACCCTAACCCTAAACTAGAAACCTGAACTAAATATATCCTGGTAAAATGAATTTGCATGGTAAAGGGAATTTTCAAATGCTCAGTCAGATCAAACTAAAAGGATGACAAGAAGGATTATAAGAAGGATGGTACCTGCACCTACATAGACGTAACCACCATTGTTTTTTACGTTTTCCTTTATTCCCTTAAGTTCTTTTCTCAGGTCCTTCTTCTCCGAAGTAGTGAGATTTTCTTTATCCATGTCACGGATTTCTTCGACCCGGGTTTTTAGCCTGGCCATCTCCTCTTCAGTCAACTTATTCTCGGTTTTGACCGGTGTTGCATTATTGTCTGATACGCGTTTCGGATCAGATTTAATTGCAAATGCTGTTGATGCGCTTAATGTGAAAATCATCAGGAACATTAAGTAAATAAACTTTTTCATCTCTCTCTCGTTTTAGTGTAAATCTTTATGGTATAAAGGTAAATGAGGGAGGTTATCTGATTGTTACATAATTCTTTGATTAACTTATATAATTCACACTTAAAATATCCAAATGCATTTCAGAATGCTTTTATGAACAAAAAATATTAATTTAGCGTAAACAAGGAAGTCAGTGGTTAAGTTAAATATTGATGAAGCTCTACATAAAGAATATGGTATGCATCCGCTGCAAAATGGTGGTGAAAGCTGAGCTTGAGAAGCTCGGACTGGAGTATATCAGTGTCGATCTGGGGGAGGCTAATCTTGCAGTTAATATTTCAGAGGAACAGAAGAAAAACCTGGATGTAGCGTTAAGAAAATCGGGCCTGGAATTGCTGGACGATAAGAAAAGTATGCTCGTTGAAAAGATCAAGATCATTATAATCGAGCTTGTTCATTACAGTGAGGATCAGCTTAAAGTAAACCTCTCTGATTTTTTAAGCGAAAAGCTCAATTACGACTATACATATCTTGCCAACCTGTTTTCCGAGACACAGGGCACCACAATTGAGAAATTCCTGATAAATCACAAGATTGAGAGAGTCAAGGAGCTGCTTGTTTATGACGAACTCAATCTTAAAGAAATAGCTTATAAAATCCACTACAGCAGTGTGGCTCATCTCTCGAGCCAATTTAAAAGAATTACGGGATTGACTCCCTCACAGTTCAAGCAACTCAAGCACAGGCAGCGTAATGCGCTTGAAAATGTGTGAATAATATAACCTTTTCTGAAAATTATATAACAACCACCTGTACCAAAGGCAGATCTTTATGCCTTTAAATTACTGCCCTGATAATAAGGAAAAGGTACAGCATGCCACTTCCAGGGCTTAACGGGATAAATTGAGGTCATGACACTGTATATTAAGAACATGGTCTGTATCAGATGCAAGATGGCAGTCAGATCAGAACTTGAAAAACTTGGACTAAATAAGTTCGTTATCGGATTCGGAGAAGTGAGACTTAAGGAAGGTATATCCCCTGACCAGCTAAAGCAGCTGGATCGCGGACTGAAGAAGTCGGGGTTCGGGCTGGTGGACGAAGCTGAAGGCAACCAGGTAGAGAAAGTCAAGAAACTCATTATTGAGCTTATACATTATTCAGATGACAGACTGGCTGAGAATATCCCCGATATAATCAGCAGTAAGTTAAATCAGGATTATGAATCCCTGAACTCGCTTTTCCTCAAGATTCAGAACCAGACAATCGAAAATTACTTTTTGACCCACAAACTCGAGCGGGTAAAGGAACTAATGGTCTACTATAAACTGAATTTAAATGAGATTGCATACCAGTTAAACTACAGGAGCATTGCTCATTTAATCAGCCAGTTCAAGTCAGCTACCGGTCTTTCTCCATCGCATTACAGGAAGATCAGGGAGATCAGGGTGAAAACTCAGGGCAATGTGGGAATAATGTAAGATTATCCCTGAGTTTTGTAAGACTTTCCGTATTGCAGATGCCCACCTTTGTATCCGGGTGGTTGGATCGGCGCCGGGTAAAATTCAGGAGCATAATACTCTTTGATGGAGCACGGCATTGGTTCTCAGGAAGGAAGAAGATGAAAACCATGGAAGTTGAAAAGTCAAAAGCATTCATTATTGTTGAAATAATTGAATATGTACCAAATTCCGTTATCAGCAAGACGATTATAAAGAAGTCTTCCGGAAATGTTACCGCCGAGGCATTTGATGCGGGAGAAGAGTTGACAGAAAAAACATCTCCCTTTGACACCTTCTCGCAGGTAATAGACGGCAATGCAGAAATAGTAATCGATGGAGAGTCCAATTTTCTTAGCACAGGCCAGTCGATAATAATTCCTGCTCATTCAAGAAACATAGTAAAGGCAAACGAGCGGTTCAAGATGATCTCAACAGTCATTAAAAGCGGCTATGAATAAATGCTGAAAAAATCATTCGGTAAACGGTTGGACAGGATCTTCATAGAATAAGAAAATCAAGCAGTTATATAAGTTCAAACTAAAAATTAAAATCATGGGAAATTTACTTTACATTGTCGCAGTTATATTGGTCATAGCATGGCTGGTAGGACTGGTCGGATTTCATGCCGGCGGCATAATTCACGTATTGCTTGTTATAGCAGTCATTGCCGTTTTATTCAGGATTATACAGGGGAAAAGGCTATGAGCACAGGAAAAGTACTTCTGGGAGTCCTGGCTGGTATTGCCGTAGGTTCCCTGCTCGGAGTTTTATTTGCTCCTGATAAAGGTTCTGTAACGCGTAAAAAGATATCTGCAAAGGGTCACGACCTTAAGGAGGAATTAACTGAAAAATTCAATGAATTCCTTGATGATGTCAACGAAAAGCTTGAACAGGTTAAAGACGAAGCCGGCAAAGTGAAGGCGAAGGCAGAGTCAGTCAAAAATGACATGAAATCTGCAACGGAATAATCAACTTCAGGTCTGATCAGATGGAAGAAAAAGGAAATAGTCCGCTGGAGTCCCTTTTGGAAAAAAGTGAAGAATATGGAAAAACCAGCCTGGAACTGTTAAAGCTGAAGGCACTGGAAAAGATCGCTGAACTGACCTCTTCCCTGGTTTTGAACGGGACTTTCATAATCATTATTTCCGTTTTCTTTATCATGGGTACAATAGGGCTGGCGTTATGGCTCGGGGAACTTCTCGGGAAGCCGTGGTACGGTTTTTTTGCCGTAGCAGGCTTTTACGGGATTATGGGGTTTGTCCTTTATTTCCTTTTAAACAAATGGATTAAGAGGGTTGTGGGGGATTTGATAATCAAACACGCATTGAAAGAGGATTAAATGGCGAATATAACCACCGTCTCAGGGATAAAGGATGCCATCAGGCAACTGCAGGAAAAGCAGGTTGTTGAAGGCCAGGAACTGAAGGAATGTTTTTTGGTTGTTGTTGACAGTGTAAAACCTGTAAACCTTATAAAAAGCACTTTCAATGATCTGACCTCATCACCTGACCTGCTGAGCAATATCCTTAGCACATCAATTGGCCTTACTGCAGGGTATTTAACCAACAAAACACTTGTGCTGTCAACAGGAGGTGTGTTAAAGAAACTGATTGGAACCGTTCTGCAGTTCGGGGTCACATCGGTTTTTGTACGCAATCCCGAGGCTGTTAAATCATTGGGACATACTTTCATTCAACGCTTCCTCACAAGGAAAAAGGTTCCCTCCTGACCTGTGAACTGAGAATGAATTAAATTTCCGTTTTTTGCAAAGGCATCCCTATTTTTCATAGGGATTCTCTCATTTGTATATATCTTATATTTCGGGGGAGACCGGAGGACTTGTGGCGGTAGCAATGCCGGTTCCTGCAATATTTAAAATCAGGATAAAAAAGAAATATATAGATAAACAGATAATAATGCGTACCTTGCGCAGGTTAATTTAAAATAATATAATGAATAACGGAACAGTAAAATTTTACAATGAGTCCAAAGGATTTGGATTTATTAAGGATGCAAATTCACCCAAAGAGTATTTTGTACATTCGTCAGGACTGAAAGATACTATCAGTGAAAACGATGAAGTAACCTTTGATTTGCAGGAAGGTAAAAAAGGATTAAATGCAGTAAATGTTAAACTAGCTTAGTTTACCCATTATAAAACATTTAAGATTTTAGGTCCCGTCCGCCAGCTGGTGGACGGGACTTTTTTTTTGATGTACAGTACAATGGATGTGTGAATGATATAAATTTTCAAATAAGTTATGTAAGGCTTTTGAGCCGGCTGATTACGATCTTTGTTCAAATGGATGAACAAACCCCAAACCGCAGACAGTTCGCTATCAGAAGTGAGACTCACAATATGATATTCCAGCAGTCTACTGCACTCAATGATGCCAGTAGCTACAGGCTATTCAGCGAATTGTCAGTCGAAAGCCGGGGGGATCTGATTGGATACCTGAATCAGCTGGGTGTTTCAGATGTATCGGGATTGCTTGTTATTCCTTCCACACGTCATTACTTCTATAATGCCGAGGATATTAAAGGTGTAAAAACAATCCTGAATCTCAAACAGCTTAACCATGTCAGCGACATAAAAGGCTTCCTTCAGAATATATTCTATCTGTTGCCAGATTCAAGCAGATTCGTCGGATCCTTTGTTGACAACAAAGTTCAGAACGGATTCTCAGACAAATACCATAACCGGGCTATGAGTCTCTCAGAAAGGACAAATGCCTATGAAAATGGCATAGAATCAAGAATACCGTTTATAAGCAGACTTTACAGCCTTATTGACTTCAAGACCAATGCTTATCTTACCAGGAGAACTGTTTCAGCTTATATTCAGGACTCCGGACTGCAGCTTCTGAGTATGACAGACATGAACGGGCTGACGTATTTCTGTTCGCAGAAAGGGTAACCCGGCGTTTCACGGTTTCATTCCGCCACATCTCCCAACTCTTACAAATAAAAAAGTCCCGCTGTTCAGGCGGGACTTAAGCTGTTAAATGTCTTTAATATTATAAACTACGCAAGTCTAACATTTACTGCATTTAAACCTTTCTTGCCTTCCTGCAAATCGAAGGTTACTTCGTCATTTTCCTTGATCCTGTCGATGAGACCCGATGAATGTACAAAATACTCTTTGGGTGAATTTGCATCTTTGATGAATCCGAATCCTTTGGATTCATTGTAGAATTTTACTGTTCCTTTGTTCATGATGTTATTTAATTTACGGGCGCAAGTTACAATTAATTATTTATATTCAAAAAATATTTTTTTATTATTCTCTGATTTTTAACTTCTATAGAAAATTTTTGTTATCTTGTAGGAAATATAATCCCAATCGATTTTCAAGTTATAGATTGTAATAGAAACGGCTGGGATAAAAGGATCCATTTATGGAGAGGAATAATTATATGTATGAGAAGAAGCAAAAAACTTTTGAATCGCCTGATCTGACGAAGATGCAGGAAGTTGTAATCGATCACAGGACAAAAATATATATTGCAGTCGGAGCTGATCCTGAAGAAGCCAGGACACGTTATTTATCGAGGGCAACAGCCTTTCGTCCCACCGCCATTTCATCACGATAGACCGGTACAGTTTTTTTTAGAGCTTAACCGCGTAATTCAGGGAAATAGCATTCACCCAGGCGGGTTTTGAGACCTTACTATCCTGATAAACATACTCAATTCCAACAGTGTGTCTTTTGGCTATTGTATAGTCCACCCCTGCCGTATATCTCATTTTCTCAACCCCTATGTCATTCCCTGCAAACACCTGATTGTATATCTCGGCATTGATATAGGGTTTCAGGGGCAACGATTTAACATCATAATCAAGTTCAACCCTGAGCCTGTGCGACCATACAGGTACTTCATCCTCCGGGTCGGTGAAATAAGTCTTAAACTGCTGCTGAATCCTGTACCTGGCAGAAAAAGTGAACCTGCTTACAGGCAGATCACCCTTCACCTGCACAAACCAGCGATGGCGTACATGAAACCTGTCGTCTTTTTCAACCTGTTCAATGAAGCGGTAATAAATCCCTGCTGCAAAATACTTATTGATCTTGTACCTCAATCCGGGCTCGAAATACCATGATTCTGCCCGCGAAGCATTGTTATCAGTCCTCAGGCTTGCCTCTGCCTCAATTCTCAGGCCTTTCACCAGTTCACGCTCAGCACTGAACTCATACCATAGGCCGAAGTCGCTCTTCTGCCCTGCCAGCCCTGCAGGAAGAAGTAGAACCGCCAATAAAAGAGACAGATTTTTAATCCTCATCATTGTCGTCGGTTATGTTTCCGTTGATGTCTGCCATATTCATGGACCTGTTCTTATCCTCATAATAAACAATCATCCTGCAGGTATCTTTCAGGAAATTTATCTTTCCGATTTCTACCTTTTTAATGTCGCTGATGCCTGTCCTCTCCTTCAGGTCAGCAATCAGTTCACCGTATTTCTCAGGCACAATGAGGTTTATCTTCTCATATATTATTGTTTTGGAGGAGACATGCCGGAGAAGCCATACTTTCTCAAGACCGAAAGTGATCAGTATAATGACAACGTTTGCAAACAGGATTTCAACCATCCCGGTTCCTGTGGTAAGCGCATTAATAACCGAAATACCTATGACAAGGAAGAGGTATGTCATCTCCTTGATAGGCATCGGGTTTGTCCGGTACCTTATGATCCCGAAAATGGCGAAAAGTCCGAGCGCAAAACCTATCTGGAGTGTGACGCTTTCGAGAAGGAAGCAGAGAAGGAATACGACACTTGAAATAAGAATGTATGTGAAGAGATAGTCCTTTCTTTTGGATGCCGAATAATAAAGCCATCGTACAAGCAAAAGCACCACAATAAGGTTGATCCCGAACCTGATTGCCAGTTCGGGTAACCCGGAAAGACTGAGTTGCATTCCTGTAATTGCATCATTGCCCTGAGGCAGAACTGTATCTGTCATATTCATCCTTTATTTTATTTAACAGCAGAAGCTTGGGTTTCAGTATGTTTTGTTTGGGCACATCATTTACAAGAGCCATTGCCACACAGTATTTACTGAAGCTGCTCCGGTGCAATCCCATTTTTTTCATCTGTTGCACGAAAGCCGAATGACCGTGTGACTTGTCCCTTTTAATTTCAGCAACCGCGAGGAAGGGTAACTCAGCCTTTGCTCCTTTGAAATTATTAAATGAAAGATTAAAGTCGATTGTGATACGCTCGGAAGCATCCAGGCCGGCAAGAGTTATCCTCGTAAACCCTGTGGTAATCACAGGCTTAAGTGAACTGGCTTCGGGAGACACAAGCTCATTCAGAAAACTCTGGGATTTCTGATCACCATACCGGTCTCCGTTCTCCTTTTCTATCCTGGTCTTCGATGTCCTGCCTTTGTTCGACTTGTGTTTTACCTCCAGGAATGTCAGTCCGTTTGTCTCATAGGTCCTGATCCTTACCTTGTACCTGCTTAGCTTGCCTGTAACATGCTGATAATAGAAAAGCAGTTCGGGAGTATCAAAATAGACAGTTTTGTAATTGAACTGGCGCTGATGATTGATCTCCAGCACCTTGTAGTCAGTTGCGCAACTGACAAGCAAATCATGAAGTTTGCGTACAGAAAAAAGGTACTTGGTATCAATCCTGTTCATGAACCTGACACCTTTCATCCCCTCGAGATCTATCGGAGCGAAGTTCATTAATATCTTGTCTATCCTGCTCAATTGCGCTTCAGGGCCATCGTTTGTTTTAAACCGACCCAAAGATATCATTATAGCTTGTATTTCCTGTCAGGAAATCAATATCCTGAAAAAAAAGGGTGCACAGGCACCCTTTGACAATTTCTTCTTTAGCAGATCAGAATGCTTTAAACCAATCCTGAAACAAGGTGCCAACCCATGGAATGGGTTTGGTTTCTCCCTGAATTGACCATATAAGAGCTCATCAGCCAGAAAACAAACAAAATTATTGACCCTATCAACCAGATTATCTGACCCAGGATGGGAATTACATTGATAAATCCGAGAGCGAAACCGATAATAATGATGCCGAGATTCTGACGGATATAGTAGCTGGCGTATTCCTCCTTATTGTTCATATTGAGGATAAGAGCGATAACCCACCCTATCCCGAAGAGGTGAGAAATGATGGCTTTCATTTTTGCATCCATAGGTATTTGATTTAAGGTTCAATCAAATTTAGGAAGATTTTTCGACTCCCTTACCTGCAATTCTCAAATATTCAAGCTTAGAATATTTTAACCCCCAGCTTACTGAGGTCATCAAAAAATCCGGGATATGATTTGGAGACTGCTTCAGCCCCGGTAACAGTCACGCTGCCGCGACCTGTGAGTGCGGCAACAGAAGCCATCATGGCTATTCTGTGATCATCACATGACGAGACTGTTGCGCCGGTAACTACTCCGCCTTCAATCAGCATTTCATCGCCTGAGACCCGTGTAATTGATACCTAATCCTGCGAGTACCCCTGCAATTGTCAGGGACCGGTTGCTTTCCTTATGTTCAAGCCTGCTTATCCCCTTTATCCTTGTCGTCCCCTTGCAACCTGAAGCAAGCGCGGCCAGAGGTGGAAACAGGTCAGGCGAATCTGTGGCATCAAAGTCAAATGATCTGAGTTCTCTGTTTAATGTTGTTACTGAGTCACTTTCAATTATAATCTCTGCGCCGGCAAGCTTAAGGGCTTCAATAACAGCAACATCAGCCTGTTTACTTCCCGACTGAAGATTACTGACTCTGACCTCTCCTGCAAGAGCACCTGCGACAAGTAAAAATGAGCTGCCGCTCCAGTCGCCCTCAACGCTGTAATTCCGCGCTTTGTAGACCTGTCTGCCCGGAATTACAAACCGCATGTAACCGTGATTTTCAACATATATTCCGAAATCGTCGAGAAGCTTCAGGGTAAGATCGATATAGGGTTTGCTTTTCAGGTTCAGCACATTTATTTCAGAGTCAGTTGATGCACACGGAAGGGCAAGCAGCAGGCCTGTGAGAATCTGGGATCCGGATGAACCATCGATTTCAATTTTTCCTCCTTTCAGGTTACCCTTTATTATTAGTGGAAGGAAGCCCTTGTCAGATTCAGCTGTAGTCCCGAGTTGGGCAAGGGCATCTGTGATCATCGAAACAGGCCTTTTCAATAGTGACCCCTCACCGGTTAATGTACTCATGCGGCTAAGCAATGCCGCAACAGGTGAAAACATTCTCAGCGCCAGGCCTGACTCGCCGCAGTTAAGAATAACTTCTGAAAGTGTTTCCGAAGAGCCGTTTACTTCGATATAATCATCACCTGCGGAGACAGAAGCACCAAGTTTTTCAGCCATTTTCATTGCTGCAAGCGAATCATTGCAGAAAGAGGGATTGTTTATTACTGTTTTGCCTTGCGCCAGCAGTGCTGCAGCAATAGCCCTCTGTGTCAGGCTCTTGCTGGGTGTCGCAATGACCGTGCCAGTAACCCTGGACTGATGGATAGTTTTAATCATTACAAATCTCCCATTTGAGCATTCAAAGAAACGCGATTATTATTCATTCATCACTTTCATCTGACGGTTAATAGATTCCTGGTGGATGGCCTTGAGTACTGTTGAAATAAATTCCTCAGTGAGGCCGCTTCCTGCACATTTGGTAATAGTTTTATTTACAACCTCTTTCCACCGCTGAGTCTGAAGAATTGTGATATTGTGCTCTTTTTTATATTTCCCTATTGTTTCTGCAACCTTCATCCGACTTTCAAGTATCTCAAAAAGCTGGTCATCATACATATCTATCTGGCTCCTGAGCTCCTCTATTGAATTCAGGAAACTGTTGTCATCAGAGTCCGGGTTTCTCAGAACTATTTTATCAAGCAGTTCTGTCAGTTCAGCCGGAGTGATCTGCTGCCTTTTATCACTCAGGGCCTTCTCAGGGTCACAGTGTGTCTCTATCATCAGACCGTCATAGTTCAGGTCCATTGATTTCTGGGCAAGATCGAGCAGGAAGGCTCTGCTCCCTCCCATATGACTCGGGTCGCATATAAGAGGAATATCAGGCAGTCGCTGGCGCAGCTCAATAGGTATCTGCCACTTGGGCTGGTTGCGGTACGCACTTTTCTCAAATGAGGAAAAACCCCGGTGAATGGCACCCAGTTTAGTTATTCCGGCTTTCTGAATTCTCTCGATTGCACCTAACCACAGGTCGAGTTCCGGATTTATTGGATTCTTTATAAGAACAGTCACATCCACCCCTTCCAGGGCATCAGCCAGTGCCTGCATGGCAAACGGATTGACCGTGGTGCGGGCTCCTATCCACAGAATGTCTATCCCGTATTTCAGAGCCTCGAAAACGTGTTTCTCAGTTGCAACCTCAGTTGAAACCGGCAAACCGAATTCCTGCTTCACCTGCCTGAGCCACTTCAGCCCCTCGGTACCGATGCCTTCGAAGGAATTCGGTCTTGTCCTCGGCTTCCAGATACCTGCACGAAAAACATCGACCCTCTTCGATGCGGCCAGCTGACGGGCTGTCTCCATTACCTGCTCCTCAGTCTCTGCACTGCAGGGTCCGGATATCAACAGTGGCCTCCCTTTGAATATTTTCCAGTCCCTCAAGCGGTACTATCTGACTATTTACTGACGTCATCTTTTCTTTATTTGAATATTAATTTTCTGTATCAGATTTTATTTCAGGATCCTTTCGATGCTGTTTGCCGATTTCATAAGAGCCCTTAGTGATATAGAGTCCTTTTCACTAATGTATTTTCTGAAGAGTTTCATCTTTTCGATATAGGTGTCTATCGCCTCCAGGATCGGTACTGAATTGCCTGTAAAGATAGGCGCCCATGTATCACTGTTACTCTTTGACAGGCGAACGGTACTTTCAAAGCCACCGGCCGCAAGTGAGAGTATGTTCTTTTCATCCTTCTCCTTGTCAAGTACACTCAGGGCAAGGGCAAATGAGGTGATGTGAGAGATGTGTGAAACATAAGCAACATGTATATCATGGTCAGTTGAATTCATGTACTGGATATGCATGTTAAGGGAATGGAAAAGTGCAGTCACAAGATTAAGTGCATCATCATCGCACAGTTCCGGATCACAGATAATCGCGACCTTGTTGTTGAAAAGCATATCAGTCGCTGCAGCAGGACCGGAATATTCTGTACCGGCCATAGGATGGGCTGAGACATAGCGGCCTCTCGCCGGATGATTACTGGTGGCTTTTGCAATATCCGATTTTATGGATCCCATATCTGTAACTATTTTGCCTGTCCCGCTGATGTCGTCCAGTATCCCCGGAAGCAACCGGCAATTGGTATCGACAGGTGCGCAAAGGATTATGATGTCCGATTCTTTCACTGCCTCACTTAGTGGCATGAATTTATCTGCCAGGCCCCTGTACATCGCAATTGTACAATGCTGAGGGCTTGATTCAACACCAATTATCTTCCCGGTGAATCCATTGCTTTTCAGGCCTTTTGCAAGCGAGCCCCCTATAAGGCCCAGACCAACAATACAAATATCCATTTTCTTAAGATTTATTGATTACAACAACGCTTTCTCAGTAAAGTTCCTGATGCGTTCCCTTGCTTCTGTCAGGACTGTTTCCTTTGAGCAAAGTGATATTCTGATGTAACTGTCTCCGTTGCTTCCGAAAATCTTACCAGGTGCTATGAAGACATTTGTCTGATGAAGCAGTTTTTCAGTAAGCTCCTCCGAGTCTTTATACTCTGACGGTATCCTGCCCCAGAGAAATAATCCTGACTGTGCAGGGTCGAATGAGCAATTAAGCAGTTTCATTATCTCTTCAGCCACTATACGGCGTCTTGTGTAAACAACGTTTAACTCTTTATACCACTGCGGAGCTGAGTTCAGAGCCTCTACAGCCGCTGCCTGCAGAGGCTGGAACATCCCCGAGTCCATATTGCTTTTTACCCTGAGAATTGAATTTATGAAGGCTGCATTTCCGGCTACCATCCCGATGCGCCAGCCAGCCATATTATGAGACTTGCTGAGAGAATTCAGTTCGAGGGCGGTAGCCATGGATCCGGGCGCGGAAAAAACGCTGACATGATCATCATTGAGGACAAAACTGTACGGATTGTCATTGCACAGCAGGATGTTGTGTTTCAGTGCAAAGGCTACCAGCCTGCTGATAGATTCCCTTGTCGCCTTCTTCCCTGTTGGCATATGCGGGTAATTTATCCACATTATCCTGACTCTGTCCGAGGCCTTCGCTTTCGATAATTTCCAGGTCAGGCAGCCAGCCAGTCTTCTCTGTAAGGTCATAATGCCGGGGGACACCACCTGCCAGCTTTGTCGCAGCTTCATAAGCCGGGTAACCGGGATTGGGTATAAGGACTTCATCACCCTCATTTACAAACGCCATTGTGATATGCATTATGCCCTCCTTTGACCCAACGAGTGGCAGAATCTCCTCCAGAGGATTAAGTTCGACATTGAAAAATGTTTTATACCATTTGGCGAAGGCGTTCCTGAGCGCCGGTATTCCTGTATAACTCTGATATCCGTGGTTTTCAGGATTTAGTGCATTGATATGCAGTGCCTCAATAACCGCTTCTGAGGGTGGAAGGTCAGGACTTCCTATTCCGAGGTTTATTACATTTATCCCTTTCGCGCGCATCGCGCTTATCTCCCTCAGTTTACGTGAAAAATAGTATTCCTCTACTTCACTGATCCTCAAGGCTGGTTTAATTCCCGTTGTGTTCATCACCAATTAATTCGTTAATCGTAAAAAAAGAGTCCCGGAATATCGGGACTCTTCATTTATTATGCTGTTTATATGCATACAACTGCTTAGTCCCTCCGATTGTCCGGGTAAAAATGGAAATAATAGCCGCCGTATGTAAAACTCTGTTTCTTCATTTGCCTTACAAATCTATTAATAAAATGTATTGATTATTACTCCGGCCCTTATAAAATGATGTTTTTTACAAATATTAGTAAAATACCTCTTGCCGTGAGGTGCTGTTTCAGTTAATGTATATTTTTGTGCCCTTATAAATCAAGGCAGATGATGGATTATATTGCCGGGCATACCGGCGAGTTTGCCGCGCTGGCGGTTGCATTTTTCTGGACGGTGACAGCATTGGCTTTCGAATCTGCCAGCCGAAAAATCGGGTCAATCCCGGTCAACATCATGAGGCTTGTTATGGCCTTTTTCTTTATCGGCACCTTTACCCTGATAAGCCGTGGCAGCTTTATTCCCCTCGATGCTTCAAACCACAACTGGATCTGGCTTTCGCTTTCAGGGCTTATTGGCCTGGTACTGGGCGATTACTACCTGTTTAAGTCATATGCCCTGATCGGTTCAAGGTTTGCAATGCTCATCATGACGACAGTACCCCCGATGGCTGCTTTTTTCGGATTCCTCATCCTCGGCGAATCACTGCAGCTCATGCACCTTGCAGGAATGGTGGTTGTAATCGGCGGAATAACTACCGCCATATTCAACAGGCCGATAAAAGGAGAAAAGCTTTCAATGAAACTTGCTCCCAAAGGTGTCCTGTTTGCACTTATTGGGGCTCTTGGACAGGCACTTGGGCTTGTACTCAGTAAATATGGCATGGAAGACTACGATCCTTTTGCATCGACTCATATAAGGATCATCGCGGGTGTGCTGGGTTATTCTTTCGTAATTACAGTCCTTGGACGCTGGGGGGTTGTCAGGAATGCAATGAAAAACATTGCAGCCATGAAGTCACTGACACTCGGTGCTGTTTTCGGACCATTCCTGGGGATTTCATTTTCTCTTATAGCTGTCAAATACACCGAAGCTGGCATAGCTTCAACAATTATGGCAATAGTACCGATTCTCATTATCGCACCTTCTGTTTTAATATATAAGGAGAAGATCACCAAAGCGGAGGTTATCGGTGCGGTGATAAGCGTTTGCGGCGTGGCTCTCTTTTTTATGTAACCATTGAGTACTTACCAGCGACTTTGCTGTCAGTCAACGCTCACTGACAGCAGTTTACCTGCTGCATTTCCGGTTATTCCCGGAAAACAATTTTTCAATTGAAAGTGTTTGTATAGGTAAAGTTGAAACTATTTTTACAATTGCGGCGTTTAACGACTTAATTCAACAATTAGTAAAAGTCTGTAAGGATAAATTTGGTATTACAGTAACAGGTGGAAAACTGATTATGATGGCACGGTGTTTGTGTACTACGCATTCTCGTGTAAAAGAGTACAAAATAGCAACCACAACATCTGAAAAGTAATGTAATGAATACTCCCGGGGATCTGCCCAATGTGTTCACTGAAAAGGGATGAAATGACTGAAAAAAAGATTGAAAATACCGGATGAAAAATATACGTATATCAGATTTTGATTTAAGTTTGCGCCTCATTAAGCGGGCTTAACAAAAAAACTGAAATAAATGACAGTGAATAACTGCAGAAATACAGAAGTAAAGTAATGATAATCAGAGCATAAAGATAAGGTGTTGATGTGTTGATATCTTTTGACCAAACAGGGAAACCAAAGTTGATGCATTTAATACCTTAGACAAAAATTTTATAGATTTTTTAATAACTAAAAACTCATAATTAACAAACAAGAAACAGGTAATTCGATTTACCAAAGTATGAACGCTAACAGGAAAGAGGTGACGGCTACTCGAATTGAGAGTCCCCTCATGGGTTGTTCTTCTGACGAAGAACCTGGCGCGGGTACCATGATCTTCCCGCAGATCGGATCCCAAGATCATTTAGTTAGCAACCGAAGTTCGGAATTCATACGCCGCTACTTCCCCCTAACAAATGCCGAATTATGGAATGACTGGCGCTGGCAGTTACGTAACTCTTTTACATCTGTCGAAGCATTGTCACGTATTATGGTGCTTACAGATGATGAGACGTACGCAATAAACAAGCTGAAAAACAGGCTTCCGCTCAGAATATCCCCGTATTATGCGTCCCTTATTTATGATTCAGCGCCGGGGTCTCCCCTGCGCCGGACGATGATTCCATCAGGTGATGAGTTGGTCATTACCGAGGCTGAGAAGGCTGACCCTCTCGATGAGATGGGCAGCAGTCCTGTTCCGGGAATTGTCCACCGTTATCCTGACCGGGCTCTGTTTACGGTTACCCAGTTCTGTTCATCATACTGCAGGTATTGCACCAGGTCACATTCTGTGGGTAAACTGGGGCATCTGACAAAGGGTGAATGGGATCGTGCGTTCAAGTACCTGGCCGAGCACACTGAGATCCGTGATGTTATTATCAGCGGCGGCGATCCTCTTACAATGAATGACAGCAAGATCGAATACCTGCTTTCGAATCTCAGAGCAATCAAACATATCGAAATACTGAGGATAGGCACCAAAGTACCTGTTGTACTTCCGCAGAGAATAACACCTGAACTGGTGGCTATGCTACGCAAGTATCACCCGCTTTTCTTCAGCCTGCATTTCACCCATCCGGATGAGATCACAGAAGAGACAAGCAAGGCGTGCAACATGCTGGCCGATGCTGGTATTCCCCTCGGTAGCCAGACAGTACTGCTGAAAGGTATCAATGACAACCCGGTTGTGATGAAGAGCCTCATGCAGAAGCTCCTCTCAATCAGGGTAAGACCCTATTACCTGTACCAGTGTGACCTGATTCCGGGCTCAAGCCATTTCAGGACAACAATTGAGACAGGAATCGACATCATTGAGAATCTCAGGGGTCATACCAGCGGATATGCTGTGCCTCAGTTTGTTGTAGACGCCCCCGGCGGTGGCGGCAAGATACCTATCCTGCCTGCTTATGTCGTCGAAAGCGGACCCGAAAAGTGGGTTCTGAGGAACTACAAGAAGAAGCAATACACTTACCCGAATAAAAAGTAAGCTAGGGATGAGGATCGGACTTACGTATGATCTTCGCTCATGGTATCTTGAGCGCGGTTATACTATGGATGAAACAGCTGAGTTTGACAAGGAGGAGACCGTTGCTGCTCTGGAAAGCGTTCTGAGCCGTCTGGGCTATGAAACCGTACGGATTGGAAATGTGTTTGAGCTTGTCGAAAAACTTGCATCAGGTAGTCGCTGGGATATGGTTTTCAATATTACCGAAGGACTTTACGGAGACGGACGCGAGTCTGTGGTTCCCGCATTGCTTGACCAGTACAGAATACCTTATGTATTCAGCGGGCCGGTTGTGATGGGCATCTCGCTGAACAAATATTTTGCCCGGCTGGTTGTCAGCGCAGCAGGCGTTCCGGTGAGTCCCGGCATTATTGC
Source organism: uncultured Bacteroidales bacterium (assembly GCA_963736735.1). Lineage (GTDB taxonomy): Bacteria > Bacteroidota > Bacteroidia > Bacteroidales > VadinHA17 > SR-FBR-E99. Next base: position 267,047 of record CAVTPX010000009.1, read on the forward strand.
ATCCGTGCCGGCAGACATCGGTAACGCATCGGCACTCACCTACCCTCTTTTCGTTAAGCCGGTAGCAGAAGGCACAGGCAAGGGAATCACGGCAAGAAGCATAGTTTTGAACCCTGATGACCTTAATGTGCTTGTAAACGAACTCCTTGAACAGTACAAACAGCCGGTTCTTATTGAGGAGTATCTGCCTGGCCGTGAATTTACTGTCGGGGTAACCGGTAGCGGAGCAGGATCAAAAATTGCAGGAGGAATGGAAGTTATCTGCAAGGATAATCTTCCCTATTCGGTCGAGGTAAAGGAAAACTACCAGGGAATAGTGGATTACAAACTCATCGATGATACATACAGGGATGAGTGCAACCGCGTTGCCCTTGCAGCCTGGCGTGCCCTTGGTGCAGTTGATGCAGGACGTGTCGACCTCAGGGCTGACAGGTCCGGCAGAATATGCTTCATTGAAGCCAATCCGCTTGCAGGACTGAATCCGATACATTCCGACCTGCCGATTCTTTCGCGTATGTGCGGTACGGATTACGATACCCTCATGAAATATATAATGGAATCGGCTAAAGAGCGCTACGGACTGAGATAATTATGAAAAAGTGTCTGATAATATATAATGAGCCGGGACCTGATGCACTGGCTGACGAGCTCGATGTGCTTGACCAGGTGAATTTTATCAGGGAGACCCTGCTTGAAATAGGACACGAGGTTTCGCAGCGGGGAATTACTGACAACTTCTTCAGTGAGATAGCAGTAATTGCCGGTGAAGGGTACGATTATGTTTTCAATCTTGTTGAGTCAGTGGGACAGAAAGGCGAAATACTCTATTTCATCCCGGCGCTCCTGAATATGTATCATATACCCTATGCCGGATGCCCGCTTGAGGCCATTTTTGTGACTGCAAGCAAAGTGCTCGCCCGTAAGATCATGCAGACTAACGGTATACCTGTTGCCGGAGGATTCAAGGTTTCCGAGGCTGACCGGCTTGTGACGGGGAAAAAAGTATATTCTTAAACCTGTATGGGAAGATGGTTCATTGGGCATCACCGAGGAGTCTGTCTTCACCTTTAACGGAACTCTTCCCGATATCCTGGCGAAAAAAAATGACGAACACTGGTTCATTGAGGAATTCATTGACGGCAGGGAGTTTAACGTGAGCGTCCTTGGAGGTCCGGACGGACCGCAGGTTCTGCCGCCGGCAGAAATGCTGTTCCATAACTATGCAGCCGATATGCCCAAAATAGTCAGCTTTAAGGCAAAATGGGTTGAGGGTTCATTTCAGTATGAGAACAGTCGCAGGGATTTTCCTTCTGACCTCAGTGAAAAACTGAAAACGAATATCAGGAACGCCGCTCTCGGATGCTGGCATACATTCGGTTTAAAGGGATATGCCAGGGTTGACATACGCACTGACAGCGATGAAAATGTATATGTCCTTGAGGTAAATTCGAATCCCTGCATTTCACCGGACAGCGGATTTATTTCGGCAGGCATTCATGCCGGTTATGAATACTCTTACCTTGTAGGACAGATAGTTGAAGACCTAAACAGCAAGTTCTGATGGCTGAAATATCGTATGAAATAACCTCCGAAGACAGGCCTGTCCTTGAAAAGATACTCGCCTCCTCTGGATTTTTTTATGACTTTGAAATTGAAGTTGCCCTGTCGCTGGCCGATGAGACAATCGAAAGCGGACAGGAGAAGAGCGGCTATTACTGGCTGCGACTTCTCGAGGAGGGAAAAGTAATCGGGTTTGCCAATTTCGGTCCTAATCCTTCTTCGGTACACTCTTACGATCTTTACTGGATGGCAGTGCTTGAGGAACACAGAAAAAAACACTATGGTTCGCTCATGCTGAAAAAGTCTGAGGAGAGGATAAAGGAGCTCGGCGGCAAAATTGTATGGATAGAAACTTCCGGCAGGCCTCTCTATGAACCCACGAGGCATTTTTACACAAAAAACGGATATGAGCTTGAAGCTTCACTGCGCGACTTTTACGGTCCGGGTGATGACAAGCTGGTTTACAGGAAGGAAGTATGAAGGGTTTCTGGACGGTTATTTTGCTGATCTTCTCAAATTCTTTTATGACGATGGCCTGGTACGGCCATCTTAAGTATAAAAATGTCTCGAAGCACGCAGCCTGGGGGCTAACGGCCATCGTACTGATAAGCTGGGGTATTGCACTCTTTGAATATTTCTTCCAGGTGCCTGCAAACAGACTCGGCTATAAGGGCACGGGAGGACCTTTTTCGCTTATTGAACTGAAGATCATTCAGGAGGTCATCTCAATTTCAGTCTTTATAATATTCACACTTATTGTTTTCAGGACCGAGCAATTCAAGCTCAATCATCTCTTCGCTTTCCTATGCATTCTGGGAGCCGTCTGGTTCGCGTTCAGGAAATGACAAGCTGAAGTCTGAAGGTCTGAAGGTCTGAGGTCTGAAGGTCCTGCAGTCTTGCAGTCTTGCGGTCTGACAGTCTGAAGTCTGAAGGTCTGAAGTCTGAAGGTCTGAAAATATTATGAATTCCAGAAACTTAATTAGTTCTCTATCTCTCCTTGCTCCATGCTCCTTGCTCCATGCCCCATGCCCCATGCCCCTTGCTCCATGCTATCCCTCCAGGTACCTGCAAACCTGCGCTGTATCATCTTCAGAGACATCAAGATGAGTGACCATCCTGATTGAGGTGGCACTGACCTTCAATGCCAGTATACCGTTTTCCTTCATTTTCTTCAGGAAATCAGTGGCGGTTAAACCTTCGGCGACCTTGAATATTACAATATTTGTTCCCCCGTAGTGTACCTTTTCAACATCGGGGCAGTTCTCCAGGGCAGCCGCAATTGCAGCAGCATTCCGGTGATCCTCTTCCAGCCTCTTTAGATTATTTTTAAGCGCATAGATCCCGGCTGATGCAATAAATCCTGCCTGCCTCATTGCCCCGCCAAATACCTTTCTTACTCTGGCTCCCTGCTTTATAAAATCTTTCTTGCCGAGCAGAAGAGAGCCTACAGGCGCGCCCAGGCCCTTTGAAAGACATATCGATATAGAATCGAAAAGCGCACCGTACTCCTTCGGGCTCCTTCCGTCAACTGTCACTGCATTGAAAAGCCTGGCGCCGTCGAGATGCAGGCTGAGGCTGTTCTTGTCGCACACTTCCCGGATCCGTTTCAGTTCTTCAAAATCCCAGCAGCTTCCCGCTCCCCTGTTTACAGTGTTTTCAACCGCAACAAGCCGCGTATAGGCCTTGTGCGGATCATCGTGATTGTTTATATATCCGGTTACATCATCAGCCGTGAATGTGCCTGATAATGAGTCGATAAGCGCGACGGAGGCAGAGGAATTAAAGGCGATGCCACCTCCCTCAAACTGGTAAATATGGGCCATACGGCTGCAAATGACCTCATCTCCGGGTCGTGTATGCACTTTGATGGCTATCTGGTTAGTCATTGTCCCCGAAGGACAGTAGAGAGCGGCCTCAGTACCGAACATCGAGGCGGCCAGTTCCTCGAGTTCATTGACGGAGGGGTCTTCACCGAATACCATGTCACCTACTTCTGCTGACATCATTGCTTTCAGCATTCCGGGTGACGGCTTTGTCACTGTGTCACTTCTCAGATCGATCATTGCTGCGTATTTTTTTTTGGATTTTCAAAGTTAGAACTTAGAAGCTCACTGCAAACATTTTAATGCAGTTTTACATCCGCCGGAGACAAATTTGAAGGCCCCGTATCAGGACTCATTTGGATAAAGTGAGTATTTTTATGATCTGAAATATACTCAAACCGCAACTGCCGATGGAGGTCAGAATAGAGAAAAGCTGGAAGGAAAAACTGGGAAAGGAATTTGAAAAGGAATATTTTCAAAAACTTACTGCCTTCGTGCGCGAAGAATACATGTCACGGCGGATTTTTCCTCCCGGTGAAAGGATCTTCAATGCCTTCGATCTCTGCCCCTTTGACCGGGTCAAGGTTGTCATCATCGGGCAGGATCCGTATCACAATGTCGGGCAGGCCCACGGACTTTGCTTCTCCGTCACTGACGGCACTGAATTTCCCCCCAGTCTTGTCAATATTTTCAAGGAACTGAACCGTGACCTTGGTATACAACTTCCCAGGTCAGGTAACCTTGAAAGGTGGGCAAGTCAGGGTGTGCTGTTACTCAATGCGATACTTACTGTACGCGCACATGAGGCTTTGTCACACCAGAACAAAGGTTGGGAAACTTTCACAGACTCAGTGATCAGCCTCCTGAACCGCGACAGGGAGAACCTTGTATTCTTGTTGTGGGGTTCTTATGCACAGAAAAAAGGTGAAGCAATAGACCCCGGCAAACATTTGATACTGAAAACAGTACATCCCTCTCCCCTCTCGGCATCAAGAGGATTCATCGGATGTTCCCACTTCAGCAGATGCAACGAGTGGCTCACGGCAAAGGGGCTTGAGCCTGTAGCCTGGTGATCAGGACCTGAATCAGTCCACCGGTGATCAGGCCTGCAAGCCCCGCAGGATCACACTTTCTATTTCTTCCCAGGGTTCAAATCCAAGTGACATCCTTATCATTCCGGGCTCAGGATATTTGGCGCCCCATACTGCTTCAACCGGCATCAGGATTGTATGAAAATCACCGAGTGTAGGAATCAGCTTTATTTCCGGATAGACTCCAGCAATAAACCTGTCGCGGTTTGCTCTCTTTTCTCCGGCTGTTTTTCCTGCCAGGTCGAATGTTATCATTGCCCCGTATCCTTTTCCTCCCAGCATTTCAAGTGCCGTCTTGTGGGTCGCGTGCGTTTCCAGCCCCGGGTACAGAACACTTGCAATCTGAGGTGATTTCTGAAGCATAATTGCAAGCCTGGAGGCATTTTCGCACTGCCTTGCAAAGCGCAGCCCGAATGAGGCAAGCTGTGTCTGGAGCCTGTAGGCATCATCAGGGGAGAGCATGTGCCCAACGAATTTCCGGTATTCGATTGCTTTCTGCATTAGTGAACGGTCATTGCCGCACAACACTCCTGCAGTAAGGTTCCCGTGACCTGAGAGATATTTCGTTGCACTGTGAATGACAAGGTCTGCTCCATCTTCGAGTGGCTTCCAGAGCAGAGATGTTGCGAATGTATTGTCAATTATGACCCTGGCCCCGTATTTTTGGGCTTCCCTGATAATTCTCCTTCCGTCAGCTACAATGAGCAAAGGGTTCGATATGGTCTCAAAATATACCAGGTCAGGCTTTATCTCAGCAATTTTCTTTGCCAGCAGGTCATAGTCGTAAACAGCACCCTCAGGCTTGAAAAAATCAACATTAATCCCTCTCCTTTTTTCAAGGATACTACTTATGTATGACAGTGTTCCACCATAGATCTCTGAGAAAAAGAGCCACCTCGACTGCTTCCCTGTCTCCTGAAAGAGAGAGAGTGCAATATCGATTACAGCCATACCTGACTGGGCCAGCAATGCCCACTGTGAACCCTCAGTTTTCATTATGGCTTCTTCGGCCGACACCACTGTAGGATTCCGGTACCGTGAATAGATATACTGATCAGGCTCACGTTCATGTTCAGTCTCGGCTGCAAAGGCGGCTGAAGTCCTGTCAGCCGAAGGAAGTTCAAAGCCGGCATCACGGTACACCGGAGTTCTGGCGCTGTTAATCTCTTTCTTTTCCATATTCGTCGTAAAAGTGATCAGATATTTTGTCTTTTATGTTTTCAGGTCTGAAATCGTCATAATACAATGCCCTGTCTGCCACGAGCCCGGCAATGAACAGTACAGATGCAGCAGCCGTAGCCCACTCCCTGGTCAGATACACCAGAATCAGTACAACCGGAAGCAGGGCGGCTCGCAGGTAGTACAGATTATTTACAAGTGGGCCCCTCGTTGATGATGTTCCTCTAAAGACTACTGAACCGGCTGCAAGTAATGTAAAGATAATAAATACGTTAACAGACCCGGATAACCATGAGACAGCAAATAACCCTGAAAACAGAGCCTGACCGCTGTGCAGCATCATTCTCCCCGAACGGTCAGCGGAAAGATATACAAGGTCAACCGAAAGGAGTGTGACAAGAGCTGCCGCCGGAGCTATGAACCGTGGAAGGAGTCCGGGCATAATAAAATCTGCCACTGCGGCGACAGTAAGGATTGTCACCGCGGCAATCTCACGGCTGAGCGGCGACGAAAGAATATTCAGGAGAGCTCTCCAGGCTTTCTTCTTTACGCCAAGATGGAAGAGTGATACTGTCATTGCCAGCATGGCACCGAGGGCGGAGAGGCCGCTCAGAAGACGACTTTCACCCTGATAAGAATATATTGAAGCAGCAGAACTGAAGATGACAAGGAGAGAAAAGAGCAAGAGGCTCCACTCCTTTTGTATTTTGTTTTCAGGGATCGGGGCCTGCACTTCCGGTTCATCAGGTTCGGGTGGGATTACCCGGGGTCTGTTGCGGTTTTCGGCGCCGGATATTAATACCGAAGGGCCAATTCCCTTCTCCGGGAACCATTCCAGGTTACGGTCAGGGTAATCCTCACCATAAGTAATTTTAAGGGCCCCTGTAGGACATGCAGTCACACATGCCGGATCTATGCCTTCGGCTGCCCTTTCATAACAGAAGTGGCATTTTTCGATATATCCTTTTACCCTATTGATCTTTGGAGCGTCATAGGGGCATTTTAAGGTACAGTAGCGGCAGCCCATACATCTTTCGGCATGGTGGATCACCGCACCTGTCTCATCGGTTGTGTATGCCTTTGCAGGGCATCCTGTCAGGCACACAGGCCGGGCGCAGTGATTACATGCAAGTGACAGGCTGATGACACTGAAAGGTATTACAGCCTCTTCATTCCAGATGTATACCGAACGTGTCCCCTCCTGAAGACCGTTTTCGAGCATACAGGCGGCACTGCAGGCTTTACAGCTTACACACAGGGCAGCATCAAATGAAAATCCCCTTCTCATCCCTTTGCCTTTTCAATATTTACCTGAGCATTGTGAAATGCAGCCCCGAAGCCCATATCAGTTTCCAAAGGGTCAATAAGAGCATTCACCCCTCCGCCCTCACCGAGCCATATCCCGTTGGGGAATATGACACTCCCCTTTTTTACACGCTTTGTCACTCTTGCCTTTCCGGTGATCTCACCCCGGCTGTTCCATATTTTAATAGTGTCAGCTGTCTTTATTCCCAGCCTTCCTGCATCTTCCGGACACATCTCCCAGGCAGGTGTCAGGGTCACACTCTTTATTACTTCCAGGTTGCCAAACTGGGAATGAATCCTTGATCCTATGTTGGGAGACATAAGCCTGAATGGCAATTTGTTACTGCTTCTGATATCAAGTGATACATAAGATGGTAAAGGACTTACGCCCCACTTACGGGCAGCAGCTTCAGAGTAAAGCTCAATCCTGCCTGACTCCGTAGGAAATCTCATATCACTGTACGCAATTCTCTCGATTCGCGATGGAATTACCGGTCCTTTCCTGAGATCATCGAGGGTAATACTGTCATATGTACTTATCCTTCCGGCAAGCCAGTTCTCAAAATTATCATTACCCGGTGGCAGGTATCGGATTCTTTTCATTCCCGCACAGGTTCATTTTTTCAGCCAGCCGGTAATATAATTCACTTTCCGGCATAACCTCGCCGGGCGGGTCAGTCACCCTCGGTTTAAACTGCACATACGGATTCCAGTAAGAGCTTACGATGTCAGACTGTTCAAATATACCCTTTGCCGGAAAAATGATGTCTGCCATCTGGGCTGTATCAGTAAGGAATTGATCTACAACGACTTTAAACGGAACAGAATCAAGCGCTTTTCTTACTCCATGACTGTCCGGGAGCTGTGTAAGCGGGTTTCCACGCTCAATCCAGGCAACCCTGATTCGCGGTGATTTCAGGTTAAGAAATCCCTCTGCGAATTTTGCCATTGATATATTGCGTCTGAAGGGCTTGTCATTTTCGATATCCGGGTAATAACTCACCGGCTCCTTCTCATCGTCATAGATATACCCCTGAAGATTTGCGAAATTAAACCCACAGCCGCTTCGGCCTATTTTTCCGGTGATCACTGGCAGGGAGAGGATTGACCGCACGGTCTGTCCACCGTTTGTATACCTCTGAAGACCGTAACCAACCACAAAAGTCACTTTCTCAGTCTGCCCGATCATCAAAGCCAGCTCTTCAATTGCCTGTGCCGGCACACCGGTTATCTCCTCAGCCTTTACAGGAGTAATATCCAGTGAATCAATAAATTTGTCATAGCCCTTGACATATTTGCCAATGAACTCTGTATCAGTAAGTTTTCTTTCTACAAGGATACTGGCAATGGCCAGGGCCAGGGCAGCGTCGGTGCCGGGACGTGGCCTGATCAGAAGGTCAGCCTTGTCGGCAGTCAGGGTGCGGCGGGGGTCAATGACTACCAGTCGCGCTCCGTTCTTCAGGGCCTTGTCAATATGGACCATCTCCTGAACATTCGTTTCGGCCGGATTCTTGCCCCACATAATAATTAACCGGGCTTCAGCCAGATCCCACGGAACATTGTGCTTCACTTCCCCGAGGGTAAGCCTGACAGCCTCAAGGCCTGCCGGCCAGCATAGATTCCCGTAGGTTGTTGTAGCGCCGCCGAAGAGTTTCCAGAAAATAGTTGCAATATCATTGCTTAAGCCTGAACTGCCGCTTCCCTTGTAGAAAAGAACGGACAAAGGACCATCCTGTTCCCTGGCTTCCAGAAGTTTATGTGCGGTTATCTCAAGTGCTTCTGCAGTCGAAATTGAATCAAACCCTCCTTTGGAGTTTCTCTTCAGGGGGTGTACAATTCGTGACGGTGAGTACTCGCGCTCAAGGTATGATAGTCCTTTAATGCAGGGTCCTTCAGGTGTTGCGAGGTTTCCCCCGTAAGGAAGTATACGCTTTACTTTCCCGTCTTCGACAAAGACCCGGAATGAGCAGGTGCTGTAACAGTTTCTCGGACAGACGGTAAGGAATTCCTTCATAAGGATTAGACCACTAAAGATCTTCAATTGCTTCTTCAGTAACTACTTCAATATCAAGCTCTCTAAGCACCTGGCTTCGGATAAATATCTTATAGGATATCTTCATTTGTCCCATGTAATGCATATAAGTGTAATCCTGCTGCGGAGTTGAATATTCAACTCCGGCAATTGTAAGTGATATGTCAGCCTTCGAGTAGGCTTTTTCGTATCTGTGGTAACCGGAGTACTGGTGTGGGGCAACAGTGCCGAAGATATATTCACCCCCTGAAGTATTGACAGTTACATTGTCAAATGTCAGGTCAGTATTGTTATAGACGCGGACATCGGTAGGACCTTCAGGTTCAATGCGAGTCTTTTTACAGGCAACAACTGACAGTACTATAAGAATAAGGAGGAGCGTTCTTTTCATAGCCGGTAAATGAAACGTTAAACCGGCTGAAAAGATACAAAAATTGTTGCAGCGTACTATATTTTCTCAATGCAATCGGCCTTGATCCAACCTTTGGTACCGTCGGGCAGCCTTATTTCCGAGTATTCGCCAAGTGATTCTTCAACTGTAACCGTGGTCCCGGAATGAATTACAAAAAGCTCACTCCCTCCTTCTCCGGGAGCGCTTTTACCCGTCAGGATGCTGCACATTACAACGGCTTTGCTATTGCGGTTTACAAGCGAGTTATTCCTCATTGCCAGTGACAACGAAATAAGGGTGAGAATAAGTGCAGCCACCGAAAGCCAGAATGTCAGAATTCTTCCATTGGCTCTTGATTTGGTCAGAAAGAAGATACCGGTGGTAAGTGATAGTATAAACAGTGTGATTGCAATGATTGCCCATCTGTTTGTGGTTGTCAGCAAAGAGACAAAATCGAACCAGCGGACGAAAAAGAGAGGCGGAATCTCCTCAAACCTGTCTGACACTCTGCTGCGGGCTATCTGGAGGTTATAATTTATGTCTTCATCAGCAGGCGAAATGAGCCTTGCTCTCTCAAAAAAGAGAATGGCAGAAGCAACATCACCAGACTTAAAGTATGCATTACCGGCATTATAAAACAGGTAATCAGATCTCAGGCCTTCTTCATACAACTTCCTGTAAAGCGCTGCTGCTCCGGAAAAGTCTCCCGAAGTATAGAGATCATTGGCTTCGCTGAACCTGACTTCCGGAGTCTGGGCAGATGCTACCGGCAGCATCAGGAGCATGATTAATGCAATTATGCTTATTCTTTTCATGAGAGCAGGTTTTCCAGTTTCCTGATAAGTTCAACAGTCCGTTTAAAGAGACTGGCAGGACTTTCGCTTTCCCCTGCACGTGAATACCTCGAGTATTCGCAGGCTGTAAGTATCCTGTCAAGCTCAGTTACTGTCTCTTCATCTGTTTTCTTAGCCCGGAGGGCAGTGTAGCAATTTTCGCGTGTCAGCTCAGACATCGTAATGGTTAGCTTATCACCGAGGTAGCCCCAGAGGGCTCTTGCCAGCTCTTCGTGTACCAGATCACCCTTTCCTGCACCAAGCAGGGCGTTTGCCTTCGCGAGTCTCTTGCGGGCCACAGTGGCAGCCTTTCTATTACGCACTCCGGTGATATCTGCATTGCGCCTTATGTGCTCGCGCCGTACCAGCAATACTGCCGCAGCACCGAGGAGTGTAAACAGAAACCACAGCCAGTATGATACGGATTCTACGAGGGGTGATGCCCCGGTTTTGAATTCCGGATCGTCATTGCGGATAAACCTCACATCCTGTCCCAGGTATTTCACATCATCACCGGGAATAAATGCCGGTGTAGTTGCTGCGTCACCTGTGCCGGTACTTCCGGTGACATTTATTCTGTAACCCTCTGTTCTGTAGGTGATATATTTTTGCTGACTCAGGTCAAATACCGTATATGAAAGCGGTGGTATGTCAAAAGTGCCGGTGTTCCGGGGGATAAGCAGGTATTCATATGTCTTGCTGCCTGCTCCGGCTCCTGTGCTTTTGATATTTACTTTGGGATCATATTTTTCAATGCCCTGAGGAAAAGAGATAACCGGTGCACCTGCCAGGCTCAGGTTGCCTGATCCCTTCAGTGTGACAGTATATGTAAGAGCATCATTGACTTCAATGTCTGTCCTGTTTAGCGAGGAAGTGACTCCAAAGGAACCTACGGCACCGTAAAAGTCAGACGGCTGAGGTGACGGCAGTGGTTTGACATTCAAAGTTACCGGACCAGATGAGACAGTACGGGGAACTGTTGTCACATTGCTGAAGAAACTGTCAAAGAACGGGTCATTGAAAAAAGGATCACCCCCGGATGCACGTTGCTGAATCAAAGCCGTAATCTGTACGGGATCAATTTTTATTTCGCCTGGCACCTGTGGGAAAAGCATGAACTTCTGCAGAACTCCGGTACCGTATACTACGCCGCCAATGGTCTCCTGCTGCAGTGAGTTCAGCGGGGGTGTTTCGATATCTTCCCGAAGAAAACCCTTGAAATCAGGGTATTTAAGGTCATTAATACCCGAGAGGTTAATCCTGGTATAGAGTTTAAGCGTCACAGTCACAGGCTGGCCCACATAAACTGTATTGTCACTCATTATGAGGCGCAATGAGACCTCCGCTCCGCCTGAAGCTGACTGGCCTGTCTGATTCTGAGACTGACCCGTGCCACTGCCTGCAGGCCCTGATGCTCCTGTGGCACCGGCTGCGGCAGACTCGTCAGACACCACCTCAATTACAACCGGAGCCGACTCAACAGTCAGTTTTTTTGTAATGTACTGTGCCGCCGGAATAGTGTACTTACCGGTTTCCGATGCTACAACATAGTATAACAGTGTAGTGGTTGCCACATTGGAAACCTCTCCGTCACTTAACTCTACATGACGGCTTGTTGATATCTGGGGGCCATTAACTGTAAATGAACGGTCAAAGGCAGGAGGCTGGAAACGTCCGTCGGTGGAATTGACGGAATAGACCATCCGGAAACCCTGTCCTGCCACGACTGTCGGGGGTGCATCAACCGATATGGCAATCTCCTGAGCAATGAGGCTCATACAGATTATCAGTAATCCCGATGTAAGCAATATTTTTCTCATCCCGTCCCGTTACCAGTTCTTAATTACTCTTGATTTTGCCCCCCGGGCTTTCTCTTTCTGTACCTTCTCCTGGGTTTTCTTCTCAGCGGCAGAAAGAGCCTCGAGAAGACGTTTGGCATCTTCACGGCTCATTGTTCCCTGCTGCGGTTCAGGCTGGTCCTGACCCTGCTGCGGGTCCTGCTGCTGCTCGTTTTTCTTTTCCTGATTATCTTCCGGCTTGTCTTTGTTCTGATCCTGCTGCTGCTCATCCTGTTGTTTCTGCTGTTCTTCCTGCTTCTTAAGCTGGTCCTGAGCATAAGCAAGGTTATACTTGGCCTCCTTGTTGTCAGGCTTAACCTTCAGTGAATTTATGTAAGCCTCAATGCTTTCCTTATATTTCTGATCCTTCAGTAAGGCATTGCCCAGGTTGTAAAAACCTTCTGCCTTGCTGGCCGGGTCATCATATCCCTCCGAAGCTCTCTCAAATTCTGTTGCAGCCTCGCTGAATCTGCCCTGTTTGTAAAGAGCATCGCCAAGGTTAAATCCGGCATCAGCAGTTGATTTCTCCTGGTTCTGAGCCCGGCGGTACATTGATTCACTTCCCGAATACTCACTTTTTTTGTACAGCCTGTTCCCCTTGCGGATGTATTCCTTTTCATCCTGTGCTGTCATCACAACAGGTGTTATTAACAGCAACAAGCCAAACAGCAAAATCTTTCCTTTATATCCTGTTCTCATCGCATTACACTGTTGTTTTCCCGTTCATGGATTCCGAGTTTCCGGAGCAGTCGGTTTTTCCGGTCCATTATCAGGATATCAGCTGTCAGCAGTAAAAGCATCAGCACTGCAGGAACCAGGAATTGATCGTTGTATTCTGTATACATTACGCCTGCTGTCTCCGATTTCTTCATTTTCCCGATATCGTTGTATATCTCATTCAGTCCCAGGCTTGTGTTGTTCGCCCTGACATATCTTCCGCCGGTTGCCGATGCTATCTTTTCCAGACCCTCCTCATCAAGTTTTGTAATTACTGTGTTGCCGTCAGAGTCCTTCAGGTAATCTCTTTTACCGTTCAGGGTTAAAGGAACCGGCGATCCGACAGGCGACCCTATGCCAATTGTATGAATCACCACACCCTTTTCAGCTGCACTTTTTGCCATAGCCACTGCGTCGTCCTCATGGTTCTCGCCGTCAGTAATGATTATGAGGGCCTTGCTCCTGTCACCGTCAGGTGAGAATGACCTCATCCCGAGATCAATTGCTGAACCGATTGAGGTACCCTGTTTGGAGACAGCATCTGGTCCTGCTGACTCAAGGAACATCTTTGCCGACAGGTAGTCATTTGTAACCGGGATCTGGGTATATGCATCGCCTGCAAATAGTATGAGCCCTATCTTGTCATCGCGCAACTGGTCAACCAGCTGTGAGATTGCCTGTTTTGCCCTTTCAAGTCTGCTGGGTGCGATATCCTCTGCAAGCATCGAGTTGCTTACATCGAGAGCTATTATCACCTCCACACCCTCCCTTTTAACTTCCTCAAGCTTGGATCCGAACTGGGGCCTGGAAATCAGTAGTACCGCAAAGATGAAGGCAGTAAGACGGACAAAGAATTTCATTATCATCCGGCCGGGAGAATAATCGGGCGAGAGTCTTGCAAGCAGGGCACTTTCGCTGAATCTTTCCCGTGCGATCCTTCTTCTCCGGTTACCGAGGATCCAAATAATTATCAGAACCGGTACCAGCAGGAGCAGGTAAAGCATATCAGGCTGTGCAAATCTGAATGTACTCATTCCTTCCGCTTTCTATGACATATTTTTCATGAGGAGATACCTGAGGAGAAGTTCGACAGTCAGAAGGAGAGTGGCAGCGAGAGCCCAGGGCATGAACATCTCTTCCCTCTTGCTGTGCTCCCTGGTCTCGATCTTCGATTTTTCAAGCTTGTCGATCTCAATGTACACCTGCTGCAGACTGGTGTTGTCTGTAGCCCTGAAGTAAACTCCTCCTGTCATTAATGCAATCTTTTGCAGCAGTGCTTCATCAATTTCAACCTGCATTTTCTGAAACTGCATGCCGAAAGGGGTCTGCACAGGGTAGTCGGCATAGCCCATGCTGCCAACTCCGATTGTATATACCCTTATCCCGAAGGCTTTGGCTATCTCAGCGGCTGTCAGAGGATCTATCGCTCCCCTGTTGTTGACACCGTCAGTCAGCAGGATAATGACCTTGCTTATCGCATCCGAATCCTTAATCCTGTTTATTGCGGTGGAGAGTCCAACCCCTATAGCCGTTCCGTCTTCGATTATACCGCTTTTTATCTCACGCATCAGGTTTATTAGAACGGCATGGTCAGATGTCAGCGGACACTGGGTATAGCTCTCTCCGCTGAAGACGGTGAGCCCGATACGGTCATATGGCCTGCCGCTTATAAATTCTGTGGCCACGTTCTTAGAAGCCTCCAGGCGGTCAGGATTGAAGTCGCGGGCAAGCATGCTTCCAGATACATCAAGTGCCATTATTATATCAATTCCTTCAGTGGTGGAACTCTGCCATTTGTCTACGTTCTGAGGTCGTGCAATCACAATAATTACAAGAGCCAGAACAATGAGTCTCAAGGCGAAAAGAATATGTCTCAGGTAGTGACGGAATGTCTTCTGCTGCGAATCGAAAAAACCGGCAGTGGACAGCTGCACCGAGGCATGTGTTCTTCCCCTCTGCCAGATATAATATGCCACAAGGAGAGGAATGAGGAGCTCAAACCAGAGGAACCAGCTATTTTCGAAGACAATATTATGCACCGGAACCTCCTTTCTTCACTTCACCTGCCTGATCAGGGACTGACTCAGGAATTTTTGTAAGTTCCACAAACCTGAGAGAGCTTTCAAAAGCGTTATCGTGAATTTCCGCCAATGGCAGATATTTGGCAAATTTTACCATATCCGAAACAGACAATATCTCTTTTATCACCGCCATCTCAGACTGCCTGAGCACGGCTGCACGCTGCAGCATTCTTACAGTCTCATCAGTTGTAAGCTCCGGTGATGAAATGCCGAACCGGCCGTCGATGTATCTTCTCAGTATCTCCGAGAGACGCGAATAGTATTCCTTTATCTCACCCTTCTGCCAGAGCTGTTCCTCCTTCAGCCTGCCCAGTTCACGCAGAGCGGTGAGATGAGAGGGTTCTGCAGGTGGCGCCGGTTTCATCAATCTCCTTATCGGATTCCGGGGGAGGTACTTTGCAAGCAACCATACAATCAGGGCAATCATTGCTGCCATGATTATCCATGGAAGGATGTCACCGAATGTCAGGGGTGCTTTTCTGGGCGCAATAATATCGAATATCACGTCGGTAGTATCCGCCGGAGTAATCTCAGGTCTGGTGACCACCAGTTCGGAATAGCCGGAATAGAATCTCAGAACAGTGTCACCAGATTCAATTTCAGCATAAAAGGGGGGTATTGAATAAGTGCCTGCTTCAAAGGAGGTGATTAGGTAATCATCAATAATGGCCCTGCTGCCGTCAGCCATTGTCAGCGTATCTCTTCCGGGTTTACCAAGAATAATGATCTTTTCTGACAATGTATCAGCGGCAGTGTTAAGATTGACTTCACTCTTTCCGGGCAATGAGGCGGTCACCTTGAAGTGTATCTGATCTCCGATGAAGATTACAGATGTATCAGGGGCAGACGTGACAGTAATATCCTGTCCTTCAACCAGGAAGAAGCATGATAAAAAGGCTGCCAGGGCTATCGTTCTCTTCATTTTCTACCGGTGTTTGAACAGTGATATCAGTGGCTTGATATAATCGTCGCCGGTATTTATAGCCGCCATATCTACGCCGCAGTTCCTGAAGCTTGTGACAACTGTCCGGTCATGCGCTTTCCATCTGTCAGAATATTCTTTCCTGATCCTGGCCGAAGATGTGTCAATCCACTTTTCTGCCCCGGTCTCGGGATCAGAGATCCTTATGAAACCAAGATCCGGGATCTCTTTTTCACGTCTGTCTGAAATGTTAAGTGCTACAAGGTCGTGCTTCCCGGAGGCAATCCTCAGTGCTTCCTCAAAAGCCGGAGACATAAAGTCCGAGAGGATGAATGCCGTACACCTCTTTCTGATTACATTGGTAAGGAACCTGAGTGGCTCTCCCAAAGATGTTTTGGAAGAAGCAGGTGTAAAAGTCAGCAGTTCCCTTATGATTCTGAGCATATGCGCTCTTCCCTTTTTCGGAGGTATATACTTCTCTACACTGTCAGAGAAAAGGATAAGTCCCACTTTGTCGTTATTGGCAATTACAGAGTAAGCCAGGACAGCGGCAATCTCAGTCATTATTTCGCGCTTGGTCCCGGTAATGGTTCCGAACTCGCCGGAAGCACTGGCATCAACAACGAGCATGACTGTAAGCTCCCGCTCCTCCTCGAATATCTTAACATAGGGATGTCCGAACCTTGCAGTCACATTCCAGTCGATACTTCTAATGTCATCCCCGAACTGGTACTCGCGTACCTCGCTGAATGCCATACCGCGGCCTTTGAAGGCACTGTGGTACTCACCGGCAAATATCTGCCGTGTGAGTCCCCGCGACCTTATCTCAATTTTCCTGACCTTTTTAAGCAGCTCTGTTGTTTCCACTTCCGACCCTTTTGTCTATCCGTCTGTAGGTTATAGTATAGAAGTAAGTTTCATTTTTAAGCTCTACACTTATCTCATCTCCCCTGCTGTAAAAGTCCCATCTGTTGTCACCCGCAGATTTGTAAAGTCTCCCTAGTTCCTTAATCTTTGAGGCAACGGCGATACTGTCACATGTTATCCTTACACCGTTGCATTTACCGTTTTCACCGATGAAAATCAGCCAGGTTTCATCGCCACCACCAGAAACATATTTCAGGTACCGGAATTGATCGTTCCTGTAATTCTGATCCCGGTCCATTCCGGGATTTTCGGCAGACATTATCTCCTTTATCTTCACCTCGGTGAGGCCAATGAAATCCTGTGCTCCTGTCGTTGCAAATGAGAAAAGAAACAGAATTATATAAAGGCAACTTCGCATTTTGCTACGGGACTTCAACAGTGTTCAGTATTTCTGTAATTATTTGATCCTGTGTAATATTCTCAGCCTCAGCTTCATATGTAAGGCCTATGCGATGTCTCAGCACATCGGCACAAAGGGCCCTTACATCTTCGGGAATCACAAAACCTCTTCTGCGAATGAACGCATAGGCTTTTGAAGCGATGGCCAGGCTGATTCCCGCCCTTGGTGAAGCGCCATATGAAATCAGCGGAGAGAATTTAGCCAGCCCGAATTTCTCCGGTTCACGTGTTGCAAATACGATGTCGAGAATATAGTTTTCAATCTTTTCATCAAGATAAACTTCTTTTACAACCTTTCGGGCCCTCAGAATATCCTCAGGTTTGATTACAGCTGATGCAGACGGGAATATACTGGCCATGTTTTCACGGATTATCAGACGCTCTTCTTCCTTGTCGGGGTAGGTGATCACTACCTTGAGCATAAACCTGTCGACCTGCGCCTCAGGCAACGGATATGTGCCCTCCTGCTCTATCGGGTTCTGAGTTGCCAGTACCATGAAAGGTTCATCCAGCTTATATGTATGCTCGCCAATTGTTACCTGCTTTTCCTGCATTGCCTCGAGCAAAGCACTCTGGACCTTTGCCGGGGAACGGTTTATCTCGTCAGCAAGGATAAAGTTTGCGAAAAGCGGACCTTTCCGCACAACAAACTCTTCCCTCTTCTGGCTGTAAATCATTGTTCCAAGGAGGTCGGCAGGCAGCAGGTCAGGCGTGAACTGAATCCTGCTGAACTTAGTGTCAATAATTGATGCGAGTGTTTTTATTGCAAGAGTCTTTGCCAGACCGGGCACCCCTTCAAGAAGTATATGGCCGTCTGACAACAGTCCAATGAGCAGGGAGTCAGTAAGATGCCGCTGCCCGATTATGACTTTGTTCATCTCCTGCTTTATGAGGTCAACAAAGGCGCTTTCCTTTTCGATCTTCTCATTCAGCATCCGGATGTCGGTTGTATGTTCCATTGTATGAAATTATGTTGATTTTCGTATTGCAAAAACATCCGCAAAGATCACCAGTGATATTAAAAAATGGTGTTAAATGATGTTAAAGAAGTGTTAAATGCTCTTCCCGAACTCGCAGTGCTTGAAGAGTCGCACCATAAGCATCAGTACAAGCGGTATAATTGCGGCGTTTATTCCCTGTCCGGCAATCAGGGCGGCAGGAAAAAAGAGGAGGGCAAGGGTTAGTGCAGTGCGGCTCAGAATTACTGCTCTCCTTCTTCTCAGGATAAAAACCAGAAGTACCGGAATCAGAGGATTTATAGCCAGAATTAAAAGGTTATAATGCATGGCGTCATGTTCCGAGAAGAAGTTGGAGAAAACCAGCAGGATGGCAAGAAGTGAAAAAACTGCATAGATAATTATGTCAGTAATGAGCCCCAGACCCGGTGAACCGAAGACAAATGTAACCAGCACAACAAACATGAGTACAGCATAGAATATGGCCTGGGGAATCCGGGGCTGGCTTTTCTCAATGAGGGCATCCGTAAAATCAATAATTGTCTCCGGAGGTCCGAGCAGTTCCACCGGGCTTCCGTTTCGGATGACCCTGGCCGAGTAGAGGTTTTCCATCAGGTACATCGGCAGAAACATCTCTTCAGATGCTGATGCTTTGCGGTCAGCCTGCAACCCTAGCAGGAAATCTGCTCCCAGATCGAGCCACGGCAGTACTTTTTGCCTGGGATCGATCAGCTGCCTGAAAGTCTGAAGCTTCGCCTTTTCAGCGTATATTACAGTGTCAACGGCAGCTTTTTCAATAATATCACGGATACGTGTGGCACAGTTGTCAAAGAAGAAATCGTAACGGTACCTTATATTTTCCGGTTTCATATTTTCATTTATGAGGGCAAACAGATTCTCTTTTTCGGTGCCCGTCAGATTAATCTTCTGGGACCATACCGACCTGCCCTCTGATTGGTACTCATTAAGAAAAGGAGTATATCCATGAACTCCAACCATATAGTCAAGTTTACCTTTAGCAAAGCGGAATGCAAAATTGGGGGTTGAAAAGTCGAATATTCCCCAGTTGTAGACCCTGTCAAAATTCTGTCCCCTGATGACTATCCGGAGGGCTGAATGGCCGTAAATAGAATAACTTTCACTGCCTGGCTCACAGGTCAGAAGATAAACATCTGTGCTGTCCGCTACTCCTGCTTTGGCTGAGGAGCCTGAAAACAGGGCGATAACGGCGAGAATTGCAGCAAACCTTTTCATGGTACGGAATTAAACCGTAAACGTACCTATAATTTTAACATATTTAACACTGTCTAATCACCGCCAATAGATCAAATTCTGACCCTCCGACCCTTGGACTCTCAGACCTTCAGACCCTCATCCGCCAGCCGGCGGATCAGACCTTCAGACCAGGTCACATGCATCGGCGGGCATCCAGTGGGCATCCTTTCCGTCCCACTTGATATTGCATCCGATGGGATTTGTAAGTGGAACTGTTACCGGTAGTCCCGATGTCAGTTCGGTGAGTGCCCTGTCAAGGTCATTCACCGTGGCTTTTGATGCATCTCTCGGATAGTCTAACCCTCTTCCGGTATAAACCAGCCTCCGGTTTTCGTCAAAAACAAAGAAATGAGGTGTGCGCAGTGCGCCGTAGGCCCTTGCTGCGGTCTGTTCGCGGTCATAAAGGTAGAGCCATGGGAAACGGTGTTCTTCCATTCGCTTAACCATATTTGGAAAGCTGTCTTCGGGATAGGTGTTTTCGCTGTTTGAGTTTATTCCAATAAACCGCACGCCTGCGGGAGCAAACTTTTCGGCAGTAGCCCTTGTCATTTCATCTGAACCTATGACATAAGGACAGTGGTTGCACGTAAAGAAAACTACCAGAAACCTGCTGTCTGCAAAATCGGTGAGGGAGTAGTTTTTTACCGTCTGTAGCCGGCAGGCTGAAGTCTACAGCATTGTCTCCCAACTTTAATGTGAATGCCATTTCTTTATGGTTATTATTTGTTTTTCCCTTTATTAAACGCACTGGTACAAGAAATTGTTGAGTACTTCCCTGAGTTCCGGGTAATTGACACAGGGCAGGACAAAACTACTCTCATTGATTCTTTTCAGCGGTCACCAGCATTTCAAAGTCTTCAGTGGTAAGGGTGTCCTTTCGTGAAAACGCTCCCAGTTTTGCACCGAAGATCTCAATTTTCACGAAACCCGAGCGATTTAAGAAGCCATGTTATCTCGCTGGGGACATAAA
The DNA here is from genome assembly GCA_963736735.1 of uncultured Bacteroidales bacterium. Classification (GTDB taxonomy): domain Bacteria; phylum Bacteroidota; class Bacteroidia; order Bacteroidales; family VadinHA17; genus SR-FBR-E99. Next base: position 287,346 of record CAVTPX010000009.1, read on the forward strand.
ATCTCTCGTTGCATTCGAGGCTTTTTATTTTGCCATGATCATCTTCCACTTCGGTAATATTCTTATCCCTGAAGCTCATCAGGTCAAAGGTATTACTGCGGTATGTGGCACCTTTTTCTCCGGATTCAGAGGCTAAGAATTTTTCCACAGAATGAAACAGCGGAAAAAGACCGTTCAGGGTTGTAAAGATGACCTTTCCGTTTTTCTTCAGGGCTCTGGCAATGCCTTTCAGTATCTCAAAATTCATTTCATCGGTTTCCATAAGCGGGAAACTTCCCTCGCAAAGCATGATTGCAGCATCAAATTCACCGTTAAACGGAAGGTTCCTTGCATCAATTCTCAGAAACTCAATATTAAGATTATCCTTCGTCGCTTTTTCCCGTGCCAGGGCCAGTTGCGATTCAGACAGGTCGATCCCTGTGATGCTGTACCCCCTTTTCGTCATTTCAATTGAATGCCGGCCGGTGCCACACCCCACATCAAGGATTCTAAGTGACTTGTTAAATGCGAGCTCATTTTCAATAAAATCGCATTCTCCACCGGTGCCGCGGGTGAAGACTTCATTGTCGTATTTTTTCGCATAGTCCTCGAAAAGAGCTTCATACCACTGTTTCTTGTTCATTCTTACCGGTTATCACGGGTTAATCTGTCAGAAAGTTAGGTAAATAATTCTTAAATATCATCTGTCAACTGTGAACAACCCGAACCTGATTTATGTTATCTATTTTTATTCAGTCTAAATAATATTAATAAATGAGAGCTTTATGAAAAGAAAGATCTTTTTATTCACAGTACTGGTTTTCTCTGCTTCCTTAATCTGGTCGCAGGAGAAGCAGAAGGAGGACAGAAACTTTAAGATCCCTTTAATCGGTGATGTCGCACCCTCATTTACCGCTGAATCCACAAGCGGCACATTGAATTTTCCGACAGATTACGGCCGGAAATGGAAGGTTTTATTCAGTCATCCCCAGGATTTTACACCCGTATGCTCAACCGAGTTGCTGGAGCTCGCAAATCTCCAGAAAGAATTCGACAAGCTCAATGTAAAGGTTGTCGTTGTATCTACCGATCCCCTTGATTCACACGTTCAGTGGAAAAAGGCGCTTGAGGGCATTGAATACAAAGGCACACTGCCTCAGAAAATCAAATTCCCGCTTATTGATGATGAATCACTGGTTGTAGCAAAGAAGTACGGAATGATTCAGGCTGTTTCAAACAGTACCAAAGCAGTCAGAGGTGTCTTCATAATTGACCCTGATAATATTATTCAGTCTGTTTCCTTCTATCCGATGAATATCGGAAGGAGCACCGATGAGATTGATCAGGACCGTCGTTGCCCTTCAGGCTACTGATGGAAACACGCACATGACACCTGCAAACTGGCAGGCTGGTAATGACCTCATCATCGTCACTCCTCCGGTTACTGATCAGAGTGCAGAAAATGTGCCCGACGGTTTTTACAGGCTGGCATGGTTCCTGTGGTTTGAAAAAGCTAAAAGCACATTAGCAGCAAATTAATTCTTCTCTCAATGGTTAATGCGAAGACCGGCGGTGCGTGCACCCCGGTCTTTTTTATTTTTACTAACTTTGCGCACTTATTTGGATAAGGACATTTCTGCAGCTACATACCAAGGGTTCATTCTATGGATTTAAACAGTGAAATAAAACGAAGAAGGACATTCGCAATAATATCTCATCCTGATGCCGGGAAAACAACCCTGACTGAAAAATTGCTGCTGTTCGGCGGAGCCATACAGGTTGCCGGAGCTGTGAAAAGCAACAAAATAAGGAAAACTGCCACCTCTGATTTCCTGGAAATAGAAAAACAGCGCGGCATTTCGGTTTCCACCTCTGTGATGACGCTCGATTTCAAGGGCAAACGGATTAATATACTCGATACCCCGGGCCATAAGGATTTTGCCGAGGATACCTACCGCACCCTCACTGCAGTCGACAGTGTGATCCTGGTTGTCGACAGTGCGAAAGGTGTTGAGGAACAGACACGGAAACTAATGGAAGTGTGCCGAATGAGAGCCACTCCAGTGATGATTTTCATCAATAAAATGGACAGGGAAGGAAAAGACCCGTTTGATTTGCTTCAGGAACTGGAGGATGAGCTGAAAATAGCAACATCTCCGTTCACCTGGCCTATTGGCAATGGAAACCGTTTTAAGGGAGTTTTTAACCTTACAACCGAGAGTTTACAGCTTTATAGTCCCCAGAAATCAACAATTTCAGAGGTTTTGCTGAATACTGATGATGTGGAAGACCCTAAGATTAAGGAATTCGTGGGTGAGGACAACCTGAAGCGGCTCTGGGAGGAGATTGACCTCGCAAGAGATATGTTCGAATCTTTCAATGAGAGCCTTTACCGCGAAGGTTATCTCGCACCGGTCTTTTTCGGCAGTGCACTCAATAACTTTGGTGTTCCGGAGCTCTTTGAGTCATTTATTGAAATCGCACCCTGCCCGTCGAAAGCCAAAACCCTTGAACGGGTGGTACTTCCTTCAGAGCCCAAACTTTCCGGTTTCGTCTTTAAGATCCATGCCAATCTCGATCCTAACCACCGGAACAGGCTGGCTTTCCTGAGAATCTGTTCCGGAAGATTTGAGAGAAACAAACTCTACCATCACACCAGGCTGAACAAGAAAATGCGTTTTGCAGCCCCTGCATCATTTATGGCCAACAGTAAAAGCACTATAGAGGAAGCTTTTCCGGGCGATGTTATCGGTCTTTACGACAATGGCACCCTGAAAATAGGCGATACACTGACAGAAGGTGAATTGCTTCATTTCACTGGTATTCCAAGTTTTTCGCCCGAGATTCTCAAGGAGGTGATTAATATGGATCCCATGAAGACCAAACAGCTTGAGAAAGGTGTCAGGCAGCTCACTGAGGAAGGACTGGCGCAGCTATTTGTACAGCAGCCCGGAAACAAGAAGATCATCGGTACGGTCGGCGACCTGCAGTTCGATGTAATAAAATTCAGGCTGGAGCACGAATACGGGGCTAAGTGCGAATTCCGCCCGTTGCCATATGTAAAGGCGTGCTGGATAACATCGGACAATAAAACCGAATTTAACCAGATGCTTACAAGGAAAGCATGGTTTATTGCATATGACAAGGAGGAGAATCCGGTTTTTCTTGCCGAGAATGACTGGATGCTGAAAATTACAGGTGAGACCTACCCTTCAATTAAGTTCCACAGTACTTCTGAACATAGCCTGCCAACTGCAGGTGGCAGACAGAAACATTGACTTTGTGATTCCGGAGCGACTCGAACGCTCGACCCACAGCTTAGAAGGCTGTTGCTCTATCCAACTGAGCTACGGAACCGGTTCCCGGTCTTTTAAGACCGCGGCAAATATAATCACTTTTTTGTTTCCGGGAAAGGCTGCTTAAGTTTCCGCGTGAAGATCAGACCGACTTCATCCAGTTGACCAGGCCCTTCTTCTCTATTATCTGCTGCAGTTCAGGCGGCAAGGGCTCAAAATCGAACTTCTTCCCTCCCACTGTGACAAAACCTTTATCGAAGTCAATCTCTACCTTATCACCTGCTTTATATGCCTCAACGGCTTCCTTCAGCACTATCAGGGGCAGCCCCTGGTTTACTGAAGAACGATAGAAGATCCTGTTCACTGACTTGATTATCACAGCTTTGATTCCGATATGAGCAAGACCGACAGAGGGGTGTTCCCTCGAGCTCCCGCATCCGAAATTATCACCTGCAACAATGATGTCACCGGCTTTCGCGTTGCCGCTGAATGACGGATCAAAGTCGGCGAATAACAGCGGCACAATTCCAGAAGCGTCGGAACTCATGACACTGTATGTATGCTTGCCGGCAAACATCTGGTCTGTATTCAGATTGTCAACATCGGCATAGTTCCAGACATTCCCAAGCTTACGGTTTTCTCCTGCAGGGATGAAATTGGTAGTACTCTGTGGAGGATTGAACGGGAATTCCTCTTTCCCCTTCACCCTGCGCGGATCGGTGATGACTCCTGTAATTGCCGAAGCGGCAACTGTTGCCGGGGATGCCAGGTATATTGAGGCATCCTTATTGCCCATTCTGCCAAGGAAATTCCTGTTGGCAGTGGAGATTACAGTATGACCGTTGGCCGGGATGCCCTGTCCGGTACCCAGGCAGGGTCCGCATGAGGGACTTAGTATATTTGCCCCGGCTTCAATCAGGGTTGTTACAATGCCCTCATTTATAGCCTGGAGGTAGATCTCCTTTGATGCCGGTATAATATGAAGCTGGAAGCCGTCTTTTACTTTCTTTCCCTTCAGGACTCCGGCGGCTGTGCGGAGGTCTTCAATCCTGCCGTTTGTACAGGTGCCAATAAGTCCCTCATGAACGATTGTACCGGCAACGGATGCAACTGATTTTACATTATCTACATTGTGCGGTGCGGCAACCAGCGGAAAAACTTTGTCAAGGTTAATTATAACCGAGCAATTATACTCCGCACCTTCATCGGCCCAGACCCCTTTTACCTTTTTGCCGAAGAATTTTTGAAGTACCTCATCTGCAGGGAAGACAGCGTTCTTCGCTCCCATTTCGGATGCGAGGTTTGCCACAGTCATTCTATCGCTTACCGAAAGTGTGGAGACGCCTGTTCCGTGGAATTCTATTGACAGATAATTGGCCCCGTCAGACCCGAGCATCCCGATGATCCACAGTGAAAGGTCCTTTGCACTCACTCCCTTCCTGAGCTTCCCTCTAAGTTCAATCTTCATCGAAGGGGGCACAAGAAACCAGGTCTCACCTCGTTTCCAGATGCCTGCAGCCTCTGTCCGGTCTATTCCCGCAGCCATTGCATTGAATGCACCGGCGGTGCAGGTGTGGCTGTCTGATCCCACTATTATCATCCCCGGACGTGCATGATAGGACATCATCTGGTGACAGATGCCCATTCCGGAATCATAGAACATCTTTATTCCCTGTTCACCGACAATATTTCTGACATCCTGATACTGGGTCGCCAGTTTAGCATCCGCCGGGGGGGCATTGTGGTCAAGCACAACAAGCATCTGACCCGGATCGGAGACCTTCCCTCCTCCCATTTTCTTAAACGTCTGGTAGATGCTTGACGTATTGTCGTGTGTCAGGATTATATCAGGTTTTCTGAATACAATTGCTCCTTCAGGAGCTCCGAAGATCTTCTCAACAAAGGTTCTTGCTTTCATAATTCGTTGTTTTGCTTAGATCTGACCCAGGAGGCCGCCCTTTCTGTAAATCTCAGTCTGGGCATCATAGAAAGGATTGATTTTAGTTTTCAGTCCGTTGCGTCCATTAGTCACTTCTCCTGTTAACAGATTTACTGTCAGGGTATCATGATTCTTAAGATCTATTTTTTCAAATGATTCATAGGTGAGCACAGGGAAAGCAGCATTTATTGCATTGCGTTCGTATATCGCCCCGAAAGATCTGGCAATAAGTGCCTGTACACCAAGTGAAACGAAGCAGTCTACCGCCTGCTGACGCGAACTACCGCTTCCGAAGTTCTTCCCTGCAATTACAATATCTCCCTTCAGAGCTTTTTTTGCAAAGTCGTTGTAGCCGGCAAGGTTGTCAAAGGCATACTGTCCCATCTCGCGAATATCAGTTATTGCCAGGTAGCGGTTGTGAAATATCATGTCTGTATCAATATTATCACGGTCAATTATCCAGACCCTCCCACTGATAACATCCGGACTGACCTCAGCCTCAGCCTCAGCCTTAACCTCAACCTTAGCCTTAGCCTTAAGCCTCAGCCTTAATCTCAGCCTTCCTGGGTGAGAACACTGCCGGATGTTCGGGCAGGGCATCCGGAGTCGTTATATACCCAGCGAGCGCTGAGGCAGCAACCACTGCCGGTGACGCCAGGAAGACACTGCCCTGTCCCTGCTTACCCGGGAAATTCCTGTTTCCCGTGCTGACAGTCACCTCACCCTTCCCGTTCTGGCCCACCTGTCCGGCGGCACAACCTGCGCAACCGGCATTCGAGACCATTGCACCGGCACTCTTGAATATTTCAAGAAGGCCTTCGGTAAGGCACTGATTCCATATCTCATCAGTTGCAGGAACAACTTTCAACACCACGCCGGGAGCAACTTTCTTCCCCTTCAGTACTGATGCCGCAATCCTCATGTCATCCATCCGACCATTGGTACAGCTTCCGATGAACGCTGAGTCAATTTTTGTGACCGGCAGTCCTTTTACCGGAACAGTATCATGGGGTTCACCGGGACGCGACACCATGGGAGTAAATTCTGATACATCAATGTCAGCCGATATTTCATATGATGCATCACTGTCAGCATATACCGGCTCAAAGTTCGTTTTTGTTCTCTGGCGGCAGTATTTGATTACCTCTTCTGAAGGAGGGAAAAGAATTATTATTGCCCCCATCTCTGTTGCCATCGAAGAGACTGTTATACGGTCATCGAGTGACATCCGGTCAATTGCATCGCCGTACAGCTCGATGCTGTATCCCAGGAGCGTATTTGCGCCATATATCTTAAGCAGGTTCAGTATCACATCCTTTGCTGAAACACCTTCGGGCATCTCCCCTTTCAGGTTGAGTTTTACAGAAGCAGGGACCTTAAACCATACTTTTCCGCTATTCCATGCAGCGGCAATGTCCATATCACCCATGCCCTGTCCGAAAGCACCTACCGCACCCAGGATGTTTGCATGAGAATCAGTTGATACGGCGGTAGCACCCGGGAAGACGTAACCTTCCTCGATAAGCAGGTGAGTACCAATACCGGCATTGATGTCGTAGACCTTTATCCCTCTATCACGGGCATACTGCCTGCATATATGCTGATTGACAGCGTATTTCTGATCTGATCCGGTGGGATTGCAGTCAAATGTGAAAAAGGTCTTGCCAGGGTCTTCCACCATGAGTCCGAAATCATTGAGATTCTTCACAACATTTGCACCTCCGAAGTCCCTTGCGGCACGCGCATCAATGACAATATCAACAATGTCACCAGGCTTTACTGATGAATATTTGGAGTGAGCTGCTATTATCTTTTCGGTGATTGTCATTCCCATAATGCGGACTTTTAATCTGGTTAACGAAACAAAATTAGTATTAGAATCCGGTTTTCTGCATGCGAAAAATCATATCCCCTGTCATAGATAAACCATTTAACCCTGCTGACAGCAGCCAATCTCTTCCATGGAAGTCAGCCGGAGCTATGATCTGTATTGTGCTCTGTAATCGCGGGCAGACATCCCTGAGTGTTTCCGGAACTGCTTGTTGAAGTTTGAGACAGTGGCAAACCCGCATTCGAAAACTATCTCATTAATCTGGTGGTCAGTCTCTCTCAGGAGGTAACAGGCCTTATTAGTCCTTACCTGGTTAACATAATCAACGAATCCTGATCCGGTACTCCGTGAAAAGAATCGGCTGAAGGAATGAGGTTTCATTTTGGCCAGTGCCGACACTTCGGCTATGGGTATGGGCCTGAAAAAATTCTCCCGGACGAAATTGCATATATCAGAAAGTCGTGAATCAACAGTAGTGTTGTCGCCTGCATTCTTTTCTCCAGAGAGTTTCTCATATCTGCCTGCCGAGCACAGGATTTCAAAAAGTTGTAACAGACTTACCATCTTCTTCATGCCGGTCTCAGTGAGCATCCTTCGCATAGGGCCTTCGGCTGATCTGCCTGTCTCAGACGGGAATGCTATTCCCCTTGAGGCTTCATCAAGAAGATGCCTAAGCGGTTCCATTTCAAACTGCGAGAGAAGGGCATCACCCAGGGAGTCGCGTCTGAAGTGACACATTATTGCCTGTTTCTCAAGACCGCTGTCGTCAATATGGTAAAAATTCCAGAAGTGATTCAGATTAGGACCGAAGATTACAAGGTCATAATGATCGAATATCTCAACGGAATCACCGGCCACGCGGGTTCCGTTGCCGGAAATGTTAAGGACAATTTCATATTCCGGATGGATGTGCAGAAAACTGCTCTCGGTATCAAGCCAGCCGACTCTGAATCCTGATCCGTCGTCGTGCCTGATGCTGATAATTTCAGGTATCATATATGATCTGTTTTGTCCTTCAGAAAAAAAACTGATATTCCCAATAAAATTAGCAAATTCCGGAGATATTCATTATCATCGGGTTATAAAAAACATACAGAATGAAAAGATATTTATTTTTAGTATTGATGCCTGTGACTCCTGCTCTCAGCATCATGCAGGAAAACCACCTCAATTGTGATTGAGACCAGTCTGGGTGATATAACTGCAGAACTGTATCCGGAAAAGGCTCCTGCAACCGTTGCAAACTTTCTCCGGTACGTTGACAGCGGACTATTTGATAATTCATGTTTCTACAGGGTTGTCAGGAGCGACAATCAACCCCGTGACAGCATAAAAATAGCTGTCATTCAGGGAGGCAGATACAATGAGGAAGATGAAACAATTCCTCCTGTGGCCCACGAGAGAACGGACCTGACGGGAATAATGCATACCGACGGCACCATTTCAATGGCCAGGTGGCACCCGGGTACCGCCACGTCTGAATTTTTCATCACTGTTGGCGACCAGCCGGCTCTTGATGCGGGTGGAATGAGAAACAGTGACGGGGAAGGATTTGCTGCTTTCGGAAGGATCACCCACGGAATGGAAGTGGTTCACAGGATTCATTCCATCGAAGCCCCTGACCAGTATCTCACTGACACTGTGCCTGTAAGAAGGATTTACAGGAAATAAAAATACTATATTATTGAAACCGGAAAGATTTCGGGTATTTTTTCAGATAAATTTGCTTTATGTAATATTCTTTTAGTATATTTGTACAAAGCTTATGCTTTTAAAAGAGGAGAGTAAGGGTTATTTGTGAGAATCAACAGGATTGTATTGCAGACATTGACTTTCACATGGACCTTTGACTGACTACCAAAGGTTACTTCCTTTTATCAGACAGTAGATTCCGGGATTATCTCATAAGCCCGTTCCTTAAAGTCTCACAATAACCCTCTCCTCTTATTTTTTTTCTGCAACGGATGAAAACCTTTCTCAGACGATTTGAGCACAATAAAGAACTTATAGTTCTATTTGGTACATGGGGCATAGACGAAAAAGCCTTTACAAATCTCTGTAACGAGAACTTTGATTTTGTCCTCTTCTATAATTATTCTGCTGACGAGCCTCTTATCCTGCCTGAGATGAAGACCTACAGGAAGGTCACTGTAATTGGCTGGTCACTGGGGGTCTGGGCGGCAGAGTATTACAGCCGCAAGCTTGGCATTAAGCCTGACATTACAATTGCCATAAATGGAACACCGGCAGCCGCAGATGATAAGTACGGAATTCCGCTAAAGATAATTGAATCTACTCTCGAGAACATTTCCAACTACAGTATGGCAAAGTTCTATCTCAGGGTATTCGGCACCAAGAGCCAATATGAGGCTAACAAGAGTACGATCCCGACCCGTACGGAAAAGTCCCTGCGCGACGAGCTCAGGTGGCTTTACAACCGGATGATGGAGCCTGTGGAAACAGGATTTGTCTGGGATTACTCCCTGATAGGTTTGGAAGACAGGGTATTCCGGGCATCAAATCTTATAAGTTACTGGTCTGAGCATGTCGAGACAAGGCAGATAATTGTGAATGCACCTCACTACCTCTTCGATAACTGGAACTCCCTTCCAGACCTCGTAAAATACGTTTCAAGACACCGGTTGTCGCCTTTCCGGAATAAATAACCGTTTACAAGTCACGCAACAGAATATTACTATCCGAGGCAGCAATCTGGGCTTCAATTTTCGAAAGCGCTGAATCGATCTTACGGTAATCTGAATTATTGATGACGTTTTTGTGGGTAGAGCCTGAATTCTCAAGCTTTTCCATCACGAAGGCGAGTGTCATCTTATTAATATCCGTGGCAGGCTGGTAAAGAAACTTGTCATGCACCTCCTCGTATACCTCAGTCAACAGGGAGGCATCCCTCAAGGCAATAAGAGACTCCCTGACGCTTCTTGCAGGCAGGTTTAGCTCAATTGATATATCTTCAGATCCCCTCGGTTTAGCACCTTTCACGAAATCTTTCACAAGTGCATGCATTATCAGGAGCGAGAGACGTTTTTTCTGTTTGAGTGAAACTGTCTCCACGTCAAATTCGAATTCGTGCCGCGTAATATTCTGAAGGAAAAATGAGAGCTGTGCACCGGACAGAACCACCACCCAGCTCATCTGGACCCATACCATCATAAGCGGAATAGCTGCAAAACTTCCGTAGAGGGTCCCTAATCTGGTCGCACCTATCTGCATCTGGATATACAGAATCTGTATAACCTGAAGAAAGATACCGGTGAGCAAACCTGCCACAATAGCCGATCTGAATCTCACTCTTGTATTCGGCATCACAAGAAACGCGGCCGTAGCTATTGCACACATCAGAACAAAGGGTGTAAGCTGGAACAGGAAAGTGATGAACGGCTTGAGGCTTTCGAGAACCTCGTGTTTTTCAAGTATTTCGGCCAGCCTGGTATTTACCATCACAGTTGCACTGCTGGAGGCAATAAAGAGTGCAGGCACCAGGATTATAATTGCAAGGTAGTCTGTAATCTGCCTGTACCATACACGTGTCTGATCAACCTTCCAGATTGAATTGAAGATGCTTTCGACATAGGTGAGCAGCTGCCCGACGGTATAAAAGAGTAAGGCAATCCCGATTCCGGCGAGCCATCCCCCGCTTGTCTGCTCCAGGGTGTTGTTTGCAAAATCAAGGATCCATGCCATCACCTGCTCCTGGTTATGGAACTGGGTTATGATCTGAGCTCTTAATTCATCCTGGAGACCGAAACCCTTTGAAATGCCGAACGCCAGGGCTACCATCGGGATAACTGACAGAATTGTAAAAAAAGTAAGTGCTGACGCTTTTATGTAGATGCCGTCAGTTTTCAGTCCTTTGAATAACATATAGAGAATGCGGTACTGGCGTAACATGTACACCTTTTTCTCTGACAGCGGGTTCGTTGGAGTCATCCATATGTCGTGGTTGAGTTTTGTGTATGTCTTTCGTAACCAGGTAACCGGATTTCTCATTCCTCATAGATTTATTCCTGACACCAAAATTAGCAAATGATCTTTAAACACAATTATTATCTTCACACTTTGAATTTTGGCAGATGGATATCAGGATCAGGGAGTTTATCAGCGGAGCGCAGGAGGCGGAAGGATTAACTGTAATCATTGATGTCTTCAGGGCATTCAGCGTCGCCTGCTATGCATTTGATAACGGCATTAAAAGAATTATCGATGTGGCCACTCCGGAGGAAGCCCGTTCACTGAAACAGCAACTCCGGGCAGATACCATTCTTGTTGGAGAACAGAACGAGAAAAAACCGGAGGGATTCGACTTCTGCAACAGCCCTACCGAAATGCTTACAGCTGCTCTTGAGGGTAAAACAATGATACATAGCACCACTGCCGGCACTAACGGGATATTGAATGCACGGGGTGCCACGGAAATCCTGGGTGCCGGAATTGTCAATGCCGGGGCAGTGGCAAGGTATATAAGCCTTGTAAAACCAAAAACAGTAACCCTGGTGGCAATGGGTTATCGGGCAGTTGAAAGCGCAGAAGAAGACCTTCTGTGCGCCCGGTATATAAAAGATCTGCTCGGTGGACGGGAAAATGATATCACATCCAGCCTCAATGCGCTGCGGACAGGATCAGGAAAACGTTTCTTTGACCCGTCAAACCTCAGCTTCAGCCCTCCCACTGACTTCTTTCTCTGCATCGATCTTAACAGGTTCAATTTCATCCTGAAAGCGATTGTGACTGATGCAGGCCACGCTGAGATAGTAAGGGTTGATATGAATGGGTAGAGTTTGGAGTTTGGAGTTTGGAGTTTGGAGTTTGGAAGTTTGGAGTTGGAAGTTTGGAGCGAAAATGTAATGTCAGAAGTCGAAATTCGCAAATCGCCAAATGCAAATCGAAAATCGAAAATCGCAAATTTTACACTGTGGCAGGGAAATTGTAATATTGACAGCATAAATGATCAATTTCAGGAATATGACCATCAGGTATTTTCTCGCAGCAATTCTGTTTATTGCATCCGGCAGCTGCTTATCCCTTAACGGTCAGGATGGCTATTCAATAGCAATTACAGCCCAGGGTGTATCAAATTCAAAGATCAGACTTGCCTATCACCTTGGCAATCAACAATATATTAAGGACAGCACAACAACTGACATAACCGGCAAATGCAGGTTTACAGGGAAAGAAAAGTTACCTGAAGGCGTTTATATGATAGTTTTTCCCGGGAATTCCTACTTCGAGTTTCTTGCAGTTGATGATCAGCACTTTGAGGTAACGTGCAATGTCAGGGATCTTCCGGGTTCAATTGGATTCATGGGAACCGATGAAAATGAACGATTCATCGAATACCAGAAACGGTGGAAAAGCCTTCAGGAGGAAGCCATTGTCATAAGTGACAAAATGAAGGCAGAAGGTGCAGGAACTCCGGCCAGAAAGGCGCTTGAAGTCCAGATGACAGGCCAGGAAACCAGGATGAAACAATACCTCCGTGAGGTTTCGGATTTCAATAAAGGAACCCTTCTGGGGGCCATCGTCAGGTCACTGATCCCCGTTGAGACAATAAAACCTGTGGTGCCTGCCGGGGTGATAAATCCCGATTCCGTGGCGAGACTCCGTTCGTACATATATTATAAAAATCATTTCTTTGACAATACTCTTTTTACTGAGCCAGGACTAATCCGCAGTCCTGTGCTGGCAGGAAAACTGGAACAGTATTTCACCCAGGTTGTAATTCAGATGCCGGATTCGGTGAATAAGGAAGCTGACCGGGTGCTTAAGATGAGCGGTGCGAACAGGGAGGTATATCAGTATGTTGCAGTCTGGCTGTTCAACAAGTACGCAACAAGTGAAATTATGGGGCATGATGCTGTACTGGTTCACCTTGCTGACAAAATATACCTGTCAGGTAATGCTGAATGGGCCCCGAAAGAATTTGTGACTGATCTTGCTGCGAAAATAGCAAAGATCAGACCTACCCTGATTGGCAAAAAAGGAGCTGACCTTGTAATGGACTCATTTGCAGGCCATTTTGTCTCTTTGTATGATATTCAGGCAGAATTTACAATAATCTATTTCTGGGAACCTGACTGCGGCCATTGCAAGGAGTCAACTCCAATGCTGAAGAAGTACTATGACCAGAACAGGAAATCAGGTATCGAGGTCTTTGCCGTATGTACTCAGAACAAAAAAGAGCAGTGGGAAAAGTACATCGCTGACAACAACCTGACCTGGATCAACGGGTGGGATCCCAACAGGGTGAGCCGGTTTGATGTCTTTTACAACGTGGAATCCACTCCCCTGGTCTATATTCTTGACAGGGACAAGAAAATAATTGCAAAGAAACTGGCAGTCGGAGATATCGGTTCGTTCATCGATAATTACAGGAAATATGTCACTCATTCAGGGGGTTCTTCAGGAAGGTGATTCACAAGATCATAAATAGTCCGGAAGACCTCCTCCGTGGCTCCCCCTGTGATACGCCAAATGTTACCGGTACCTGAAGACCCGGCAATAATTTTTAATCCGGCATCTGGATTAATTCTGTAACCGCACCTTTTCAGAGCCTTTGCAGTAAGCTTTTTGCAGACCCCTGTAGCTTCCAGTGCGATTTCCCCTGCTCCTGGTCTGAGGAAACTGAATGTACCGTCTGACTGGCTGAAAGTCAGGAGCGGGCTTTCGAAGGCCTTCTCCAACGTCTTATTGAGGACAAGATCCTCGGGCGCCCCCTGTCCGATTGTAATTCCGTCCATAAGCCAGATGCTGTCAGCCTCATTTACCGCTGTATCGAGGTCGTGGGTGGAGTATATCACACATTTCCCCTTTTCCCTTGTGAGCTTTCTGAGCAAGCTGACTATTGAGAATCTGGATGGCAGGTCCAGGAAAGCCGTCGGTTCATCCATCACCAGAATGTCAGTATCCTGGGCAAGTGACCTGGCTATAAGGGTACGCTGTCTTTCACCGTCTGAGATGTTGTCAATATTCCGGTCAGCAAGCGAAAGCAATCCTGTCACCTCCAGCGCTTCCGTCACAGCCTTCAGATCTTCATCAGTAAGTGAACCAAGCCAGTTTGTGTGCGGAAAGCGGCCCAGGGCTACAACCTCACGGACCCTGATATTATGACCGGGGAACGGTTCTGTGGATGTAAAGCTTACCATCACAGGCAGTTCTGCCGAATCAATGCTGTCAGCAGGTCTTCCCTTAATAATGACCCTTCCTGATAAAGGAGTCTGTAGCGACACAAGGGTCCTCAGCAGCGTGCTCTTTCCCGATCCGTTCCGGCCTATGAGGGCCACAAGTTCTCCCTGCCTGGCGGAAAGGCCTATATGTTCCATCACCGGCAATGCCCTTCCGTGGCTCTTATAACCCACAGAAAGGTTTTCGGTCACAAGTATTTCATCGCCCCTTTTCATCAGACCTTCCGTCCCATCATGTTTTTACCTGCAATAATCCACAGCACTACGGGTATACCGATCAGTGAGGTGACAGTATTAACGGGTATTATGTGACCGCCGCCCGGGAGGGCTGAGACGATGTCACTGAGCAGCACAACGGTAGCCCCTGTAATAATGACCCCGGGAACAAGCACCTTATGGTCTGAGGTTGAGAACAGCAGCCGTGTTACATGAGGCACTGCAATGCCTATAAATGCAAGGGGACCACAGAAGGCCGTTACACTCCCCGCCAGTATGCTTGCCGAGGCAAAAAGAGCAATTCTTGTCTTTTTCATATTCACTCCCACTGACCTGGAGAAAGTTTCGCCCATCAGCAGGGCATTCAGTGGTTTCACCTGCATGAATGCCATAAGCATACCAGCGGAAACGGCAACCAGGAGAACACGCACCTGCACCGGTGAAAGATTGCCGAGATTTCCCATCGTCCATATAACGTAGGTCTTGAGCATGCTCTCATTGCTGAAATACTGCAACAGGCTCACTACCGAAGATATGGCGCTGGCAAGCAGGATGCCGATGATTAGCACTGTCATTATATCTCTCACCCTTGCCGAGACAGCCATTATTATCACCATTACAGCTCCCGCGCCGGCACAGGCAGCAATAATGAGGCTCCATCCGTGCAGGGGATTCAGTGAGCTGAATTCGAAGACCGGTGAAAGGGTAAGGATCATCAGTGCCACTCCCAGACCGGCGCCTGAACTTACCCCCAGAACATCAGGACCGGCAAGGGGATTGCGAAAAAGAGTCTGCATCAGCAACCCGCTAACTGACATTGCTGCTCCGGCTATGACTGCTGTGACAGCCTTTGGCAGACGGAATTGCATTACTATTATTTCACCATGTAGTGTTCCCTGCCCGAAAAGCGAGCGAAAAACATCGGAAGGCTCAAGCCTTGTGCTGCCGATCAGGATATCGAGAACGAAGAGTAAAACCAGCAGCAGTCCCAGAATAATGAAAGTCAATGCTACAGAGATATTTGTTCTCCCGGCCATGCTCATTGAAGTATTCTGTAATAGACTTGTGAATAACCGGGGAATAATTCAGGATGAAGAAGCGCAGCCATATCACGGAGAATAATATCCGGGTGCACGACTCCACTCTCCCAGTAATCATTTCCGCCGTAGCTTAGTGCCCTGGCATTGTTGTTATAAACCCTTCCGGATTCGAATACAGGCAGTTGAGCCAGACGGTAATCAGCCTGACGTATGTCATCGAGGCTGATCGCACTGCCCGGATTAAGCCATACTTCGGCATCTGTTGCTTTTCTGAATACTGATTCAGTAGAGAAGGGCACGGCATTGGGAGTGACAAGATCAGCGAAGAGATAGCTGCCTCCTGCATCTTCTATAAGCCTTGCGGCAAATGAGTTGGAAGGCGGCACATACCAGACATCTTCCCACGGAGCACCCAGCAATACGCGCGGACGGTTGGTTATCATCAGTTTCAGACTGTCTGCAAGCTCAATATAACTTCGTGATATTGTTCCAATAATACTGTCTGCCATTTCCCTTTTCCCTGTCAGCAGACCGAACACCCTAAGCCATTCGCAACGGGCCAGAGGATGCTCCTCAAGGTAATCGGCATCAAACATTACAGTCACTCCCATTTCTGAAAGTTTCCGGAGGTATTCGGCAGATGCCGGACTTACTCCGTAGGCAATGAGGAGGTCAGGATTTAGTGAGACGATGAGTTCCTTGTCAAGATTGTTTTCATAACCCACATCAGGTATGACACCTGACTCTATAGCACTTCGGATTTCAGGATCATAAACAAGGTCTGTGCCCGAAATTCCCACCACTGTCTCTGTGGCATCAAGGGCTTTCAACATTGCAAGATGCGTAGTCGACATACAAACAGCCCGGTCAATCGGAACCCGAATTACAGTTTTTCCCCGAAGGGAATCAGGCAACATCATTTCACGCGGCAGCAGGTAATAGACTAACTCAGTCGATTCCGTATCCTGCCACGGGTTAAGTATTTTTAAAGTGTTAATATCACCGTCCGTTTCAATTGTGAACCTGCAGGCACTGACCGCTGACACGCCATTACCTCCTGTCTTTCCAACACTTACAGTGTTTCCGTTGCCGCAGGAAAAGAAGAAAAGCGTGATAAGAACGAAAAGTACAGAGGCTCTCATCAGTCGGGGTCAATTTTTATTATTGTTCCGCTCAGGATCTCAGAATCATTATTAAGGATATAGTGATAGGCCCCTGGTGCGAGACCCTGAAGGTCAAGCGTAAGAATACCCGGAAAAATATTATTGTACCGGGTGGCGCTTACCACGCTTCCCTTGTTGTCATATATTGTCAGTGATGTTACCCCTGCTGAATCACTCATACTGAATGAGACACTTCTGCTGAAGGGGTTAGGAAAGACCAGCGACTCCTGATCCGGCACAACCGGATCATCAGTGTCATTCAGTATTGAATTCTCAACCATTATGACATTAATATCAAGGGAAACGGCCATTGGGAATGAAGGGTGTTGCGTAAATGGCTTCCACACACTGCCGTCATTAAACCAGGCAGTGTTTAATGCCGGTTGGATGTAAGGCTGTGAGTGACGGACGGCAAATTGCGGCTGTGCAGTACCCGGAGGGGTCTTGTAATAGACAGTGTAACCCACATAAAACGATTCGTTTACAGCAACAGTCCTGCCGAAATCGACTTCAAGACTGAAATTGTCCCTGACTTCCTGAAGTTTAATAAGCCTCGATGCAATTGCTGACCCGGGCACTGCACCTCCTCCCCATAAGGTTACCCTTACCGAATCGGCAGTGTTTATCCAGGCAGTGTTGGCAATATTCATTCGTATCCAGGCAATTTCCCCTGTTCCGGCAAAAGGAAAATACTCGGCGTACCGTGTCAGGTTGTCACTGTTTGTACCTGTTGAATATCCGTAACCCGGCGATGAATACAGTTCCGTCAGGCCGGGATCACCGGCTGGCATATTCCGGAGGGTGTCAGACCTTGAAATGTTCCAGGCATAGGGATCTCGTCCGGTTACAAGTGTTGCGCCGGTAGAGAGAGGGTCAAGCCAGGGCTTAAGATTCGAGGCGGGCATAGTGGAAATGCTGAACATCCTGCTCAGTTTGGCATAATAATCATTTTCCGGATTCGCACATGATGCAGCACCGCCGGTAAGGGATCCACGCAGCCTGCTGTTCTGATCAAAGAGGCCTCCTCCTGAGGATCCCGCCTCGGTGGTACCAAGGTCCCATCTGAGAATCCTCCAGAAACCGAAGGAAGCATAGCCGCTCACCGGATAGGATGATGATAAAGGCGGATTGTCGTCTACGGATATTTTCTTCACATCCCCTTCCGGGTGATGAACTGTATAGGTGTTTGCAGGAGCCGTTGCTGTAATATCCCATCCGGAAAGGTAAGGCCTGATCACAAGTGATGGAAAAGATGAAAGCTCGACCAGGGAAAAATCGATTTCAGCATTTGAAGCCCTGAGGATTGAACCGGATATCGAATGCGGTCTCGAGTAGTCCGGTCCGTCGCACCACGGGCTTTCATAATTGAATACGAAAATTGTGCTTAGAGCATTCCCTTCATTTTCAACGCAGTGATTAGCCGTGAGTACATAAGCCTTGTAATCCTGTCCGGTGTTATTAATGAGTGTTCCTGAACAAAGCTCTGTGCCAGCCACCAGGAGGCGGCAGGCAGAACGTGATGAAAGCAGGTATTTCTGGTTTGTTGAGCAGTTGATGTCAACTTCGCAGCTGCCCGACCTCCCGTAGTAAATATCCTTGGAGGATGTCAGCCTGAAGAACCCGGCAAAGTCGTGGGCTATCTGACTCACACCTATTGAATTACCCGGAATCGTGCCACCCGGGAAGTGACACTCGATGACAATCCTGTCTCCCGGCACCGGAAGCGTAGCCAGAATGCCTGTTCCGCTTCCTGAGGTGAAAGCACCCCTCACAAATTCACGGCCTTCGTCATAAATATAAACATAAGCCCCTGCGGGCAGGTTGAAGGGGCTCAGAATTGCATTGAGCGACAGAGCCCCTTTTGAGGACACAGCCATAACCCAGACGGTCTCCCTGTCATTCTTCACAATGAAACCGGCATTTGAGGGATTGAGCGAGACGGGTAACGGAAGCGCAAACTGCAGAGGTTGATCCTTCGGCTGATCGAGCGACCTCATAAGGTCAATCTGTGACTGATCAACTGAAGCGTCATACCAGGATGTTACCGGTGGAAACAGTGGCTTGCCCGCAGGAAACTCCGTCTGCGCCACCATGGTATTGCAGCCGAAAACGAACACAACTGTTAAATAGATCCAGCTCCGCATCAATTGATTATTACTGCAATAAAAGTAATTAAAATAAGTCCTATTCCTTAAAACGCATGAATCCCGGGATTATTCCGCACTGTTCGGTATCAACCAGTGATCCGTTCCTGTTGTAGATCAGCAGGTCTCCCTTCTGCTGCCAGTCTATGGCATCTGTTACCATGATCATACCATTCCAGGGCGAGGCAGCCAGTTTATAAAACAGCCTGCCCCCCGCACCGATAAAGGCATTCTCAGGCAGAGCAGCAGTTGTTACAGTCATTCTGCGGACTCCTTCATCGATGTAATACAGTGTATCACCACCGCTGTTAACAGTGAGCGACGACGGATTGTCAGAGACTGTCCGGAATTCCAGTTCATCCTCCACAGCCAGTGTCAGAGCATTTATTTTCATGATCCTGGGAATCTCCTCGTTCATATAACCTCCGGTACAAAGGACCCACAACATGTTGTTCCTGTCAAGCACCATACTCTCAGGTTCCAGTCCTGTACTAATTTCAGTCTCCAAAGTATTATCGGTCAGGTTAACGACAGTTATTTTATCACCGCCGGACCAGTTGGCAGCAAATAGCCTGTTACCGGCTATCACCAGAGCCTCGGAATTGCATCCAATGTCGACAGTACCTGTGACAACAAGATTATCGATGTCAACAATATATATAAGGTCTGACATCAGAGAGCTTACATAGGCTCTCCGCTCACGTATGACCATCTGTCGTGGTGAAATGATACCGGTTATTGTTCCGAGACTCTCCATCGTGTTAAGATCAATCACCTCTATGGTGCCTGAATTGTTCACTATGATGAAGGCCCTGTCGCCATCGACAGCCATGAATGTCGGAATGTCACCCAGAGGACGTTCATTTTTAGAAGAAAAAAGATTATCGTAGATTGCCTTCGTTTCAAGGCTGTAAAATGAAAGTGATCCGTTGCCTGCCAGGTAGTTTCCCTCATTGAGAATGAAGGCCCCGTGTCCTTCGGGGAAAGGCATTTCAGGGTCATCCCTCAGGATGTCACATGATGATACAATGATAGCAATGAAGACAATAATTCCGATAAGATGTTTCATGGATTAGAAGTTTTTTGTTGTGAAAACAGTGTTAAAATAATTTTGATCCTGTATGTTCTAAGGGGCATTGGGTAATTACGCACACTTTCCCAGTCTGTATTCAGGATGTTATCAGCGAATAGTCCTATTTTGAAAGATGCCTGTTTCACGGGCAGCGCTGCCCCCATGTCAGCGTTCAGGCGAAATGACGGCGACAACCATTCGCTGTTATCAGCAGTTGTAAAACGCCTGCTGTCTGCAACAAGTCTCAGTCCTCCGTTAAGAAATGCATAAATCACAGAAATGTCTGTAGAAAAGTGATGAACAGGGGTATATATCAGCTGTTTTCCCACCGTTTTGTCATTCAGTATTTCTGATGCGGCAACTACTGAATGGGTAAGTGAATAATTGGATCCGAACGCCAGGGACCCTCTGCTGACCGGGACCCTCCTTCTAAGCCTGGCTTCGAGACCGGATACTTTAACATCTCTGATATTTTCAGCTGTCCAGTAACCGTAGACTCCTGGCACCCACTGGATTAAATCCTTAACAGCAGATGCATGAAATGTGATATCAGCCGAGTTATGCACTCCGGATGTTGTCACAGCATTATATGAATAGCCCAGTTCTGCTCCCGTACTTATTTCAGGATCAAGACCGGGTGTACCGCCGGGATTCCAGAAAAGATCATTCAGGGTCGGCATTTTAAGGTTGCGGCTTAAATTCGTTCTGATTATGCTGCTGCCGTCACCTGAAAGAAGGTATGAGCCGCCGGCGGTAAATTCAGGAGTCACAAATGAATTTTCCCTGAGAATCTGCCTTGCCTGAGCCGTCAGTCTCAGGCGCTTTGACGGGTTATAAACAGATGACACTGTGGATGAAAATAGGTTTCTGTCCTTTCTTTCCTCATATGAAAGAGATCTTGCAGTCTGATACTCATCGCCTATATTAAGCCCAAGTTCCAGGTCATCCCTCAGTCTGTACTTAATTCCGGTTCGGAAGGTGAATGCCGCAGTTCTGTTATTCCCACTTATTGCTGCCGTCTCATTGTTATATAAATTGGCCTCTTTTGTTAGTCCTGATATGATTTCAAGTGAGAACCTGCCGGCAGTTGTATTAAAGCACAATGCACTGCGCAATGACCTGTCATCCTGGGTCTCCCTGAAATTCTGCTGGAAAGTTGTCACCGGGCCCGGCAACTCCCTGTCAGACAGATTATACCATAAATGCATTGTAAGAGTCGAGTTGACTCCCCTAAAGAATAGGTCTTGAATTATGCCTGCTGAAGCAGAAGAGGCATTTGCCCGTCTTTCAGGTGAAGGTCCTCCCGGATCATCCTGATTGGTGAAAAGGAAATGGTTCCCGGACTTATTGCCCCATATGCTTAAGTTGGCTGACAGTTTTTCATTTCCGGTCCTAACCGTTAGTGCCGTTGCATATTCGTCATAGCTTCCTGCCGAAGTTGCAAGAGATGCCTCTGTACCATGAATTTCAGGGGGTTCTGATATAAGTTCGATCTTTCCTCCGATTGCGCCAGAAACCTCTTCAAGGTCAGCCCCTCCTCCCGTGACAAGCACCGATGATGCCGACATTACCGGAATCAGGGCAAAGTCGGCCATTCCGGTATTGGAACCTGTAACCGGAATACCGTTCCAGAGAACCATTGAATGACTGCCTGACAATCCGCGCATTATAACTGAGGAAAGGCCGGAGTTACCGGTTTCTTTAATATAGAAGGGTGAAGAAGACTGAAGGAGTGTCCCCAGGTTGTCAAAACGAAAAACCAAGAGTGAAAGGCTGTCAATTTCTGCAGTGCTGAATGGAATGTGCCTTATGGATGGTGATGCTGTGACTCTTACTGCACCGATAGTAATTGTATCTTCGGAATACATATCCTGGCTGACGGCAGAAATCAGGGTCAGACACAGGAATACAGCGATCAGAGCCAGTCTTTTATGGCTGATGTATACGAACGCGGATCTATAGATTATATCTCTATAACTCATTGCTTTTTTTCCCGAAAGCTCCAATTTACGGTAACGTTCTGGCAGGTCTTCTGACTTGTCCCTATTTGCCGGGCCTTCCCGTCTTGATTAACGACAGTGGCGGGGTTCCGGAAATAATGATCCGCCAATTGGCGGAACGGGCTTCACAGCAGCGGGTACTGTCCCCGATTCACACGGGGTTCCCTTTTCACTGTAAACGAAATATCGTTTGCAGCACCAGAATGAAACAAAGGTAAGAATAAAGGTTACAGGGCACAATGATAATTATCAACAATACGGCAGGGAGATGTTCATTTCATTATGAACTTCAGCTCTCCACCGTTGACTATTTCACTGTATGTAATATAATTACGGTCAAGTGGGCGGCCGTTCAGGAATATTTTCTCCACTACTACCCTGTCAGGAGAATTGTTTTCTGCAATCACAGTAAACTTTTTCCCGGAGGGCAGTGCAATTGAAGCCCGGTCGAGGGCCGGACTGCCTATAATGAATTTCCCGTCTGCAGGATTCATTGGGTAGAATCCCATTGCTGAAAAGACATACCAGGCAGACATCTGGCCGCAGTCCTCATTACCGCATATCCCGTCCTTTTCTCCGGTGTACATCTCTTTCATTATACGGCGTACTGTCACTGCTGTTTTTTCAGGAGCCCCGGCTGCAGAAAACATATATGCCACATGGTGTGACGGCTCATTACCATGGGCATACTGACCTATCAGCCCGCTGATGTCCGGAGAAGAGTTTTCTCCTCTTACACCTTCTGATACCCTGAACAGCGAATCAAGACGTTCAAGGAAGAATTCCCTGCTTCCGAAAAGAGTTATCATGCCTTCAACATCGTGAGGTACCAGCCATGTATACTGCCAGGCATTTCCTTCAGTGAAATCGGAATTGGTATGATGGGAATAGAGAGGGTCAAAACCGTCACGCCAGCTCCCATCGCTCATCCTTCCGCGAACGAAGAAGAGCGAAGTGTCAAAGAGGTTGCGGTAATACCCTGACCTTTTCAGAAACTGGTCTGCCACTTCTGGTTTGCCCAGATCTTCAGCCATCTGCCATATACACCAGTCATCAATTGAATATTCAAGTGTTTTTGAAACTGATTCATTCTCGAGGTCGGAAGGCACATATCCTAATTTACGGTATTGACTGAGTCCCATGAAATCAAGGTTTGCCGATGCCACTGATGCCTCGAATGCAAGTTCATAGTCGAATCCCGTAAAATTTTTATGAATTGCGTCAGCTATTACCGGCACAGCATGGTAGCCGATCATACAGTTAGTCTCGTTGCCTGCAAGTGACCACACCGGGAGTTTTCCCTGCTCGCGGTAAATATTCAGCATTGTGTTTATGAAGTCCGGAATAAGGTCCGGAGCCGTAAGAGTAAACAGCGGATGGGCAGCGCGGTAGGTATCCCATAACGAGAAGACCGTAAAATTGGTGAATCCCTCAGCAGTGTGTATTTCAAGGTCAGTGCCCCTGTACCTGCCATCAGAATCGGAATAGAGGTTCGGAGCGATCATGGAATGGTAAAGTGCCGTATAAAAAATTTTGTTTGTCTCCTGATCTGCCGAGGAAGCATCGATCACATTCAGCCGGTTCTGCCACATTTGTTGCGCTTCGGCGGCTGCAGCGGTAAAATTCCATCCGGGCATTTCAGATTTCAGGTTGGCGGATGCACCATTTTCATCAACTGCAGAGATACCGGTTTTAATAATAAGTTCCTCTCCCTTTTCAACATCAAACCCGAGCAGGCAGGCAATATTCCTGCCTTTTGCACTGCCACCTTCAATGACCGAACCCTTATTAATAATTGTTACCGACGAGGGGACTTTTGAAAATTCTGAGCAGAAGAACTGGTATTGCTTCTCCGCCCAGCCTGCAGATAGCCTCATGCCTGAAAGCGTATTGCCATCCCAGTGAATGCTGCAGTCTTCTGGCCTGTCCCAATTGACTGCGTACCCCAGATCAATCAGAACCTGCATCCTGCCTTCCACGGAAGAGGTATATCTCTGAATGCCGCATCTGGGGGTGGCGGTAAGTTCAACAGCAACACCATTATCAAGCACTACAGAATAGTATCCAGGCCTGGCTTGTTCCAGACTGTGAGAGAATGTACTGCGGTTGAGTTTGGCTATTGAAGCCGCGGAGTCAGGCAGGGTGATGTTGAATTCATTCATTGAAGGGAGGAAAAGGATGTCACACAGGTCCCCTATCCCTGTACCGCTCAGGTGCGTATGGCTGAACCCGGCAATGACTGTGTCGCTGTAGTTGTAACCCGAGCACCAGTCCCACCCTGAAGTGCCGTTATCAGGACTCAGCTGAACCATTCCGAAGGGGGTGGCGGCACCAGGGAAAACATGGCCGTGTGCAGCAGTGCCAATGAATGGATCTACAAAAGCTGTCACATCCCTTTCTGCCGGTCCCTGGCAGGATAAAACAATAATTGCCGCAATAACAGGCGACAGAAGTGTTCTGTTCATCGGATTTGTCCTATTTAATCTTTTTAAGAATCTGTTCCCCGATACCGATCCTGTAGCCCTGGGAGGAGAACAGGATATTCCCTGTGCTGTCTGCATAAATGACAACAGGATATCTTAATCCGGGATAATCATCAGGCCAGACTGACTTGAGGAACTCGTGATTTTCATCGAGGCAAAAAAGGGCGTTTTGTGGCAATCCGGGAACATCTGCCGTGTTAAATGAGTTCCCTTCCGCACCCCCGCGGAGCATAAAGAGCAGATATCCTCCCCACTCATCGAACTCCTCCCTGAGGAGGGGCAGGTCACGGAAAATATGCCTTGTGGGTTCTGTCCCGGGATCAATCCAGAGAATAACAACACCCTTTTCCTTAATCATAAGCAGTGGTGCCATTTTACCATCGGCAAGGGTTATGGTCCTGTCAGCATCGATTTTTCCTTTCACGGGGACCTCTTTTTCTTCATTCCTTAACCTGACCTGAATTAAAGTACTGTCATCAGGCAGAAGCTCGAAGAAGTCAAGTTCCGCCAGCACATCTCCTGATTCGTTTCTGTTGCCTGTGACAAGCATATACTTCCCGGGGTCCAGGGGAATGTTTTTCTGCATTTCACCAACACCTACATTCTCGCCGAATTCAAGTGTCCGGTACCTTCCGTTTTCAAAACGGGCAAGCGTAAAGTGGATACTGTACTCAGGTTTCGGGTTTGTCTCATCCGAAGTGAATGTGACATAGGTTTTAAAGGCGGAGGGTCTGACGGCATCGCTGAACCAGACATCTGTCCATTTCCCGGCCTTAAAATACTGAGGTCTGCCGGTTCCGGGCTCAAGTCGCGCCGGATGACCGACGGTTCTGCAAAGTGCCACAAAGAAAATGTCCCGGGAACGGCGATCGGAGATTCTCAGCTTTTCAACCCCTGAGGGTGTCAGTGGTGTACCGTAGTAATTCTCAGTGCCATCAATTGCTACAGATGATTCGATCCAACTGACTATTTCAGCCGCATCCGTAAACTTACCGGTGGTTTCATCCGGAAAGGCAAGTTTAAGCTCACTCCGGAAAGGAGAGAGTATCTCCTCAGCAACTCTCGGGTTAAGCACCCATTCATCATAGAATCCCTGATCATAGTTACCTGGATTTTCCGGGGCATTATTCAGGTGATCCGTCAGAATTGCAGCCGGTGTATCACGCAGGTCCTTTTCTGAAACTGTCTCAAGAAGACGGAGAGCCAGTCCGGTCTTATCGCCTGATTGCCTCAGGAATGAGAGTATGCTTCGCCAGTTGCCCATCGATGTTTCAAGCAACCTGGTAATTAAAGTGCTGTCTGACTGTAATCCCCCGGCTATGTTTGCAATTGAAACACCTTCGAGCCAGGAACTGGTATACGCCAGCCTGATGTTGTCTTCGCGTTCGAGTCTGAAGTCATTCTCACGGATTTGTTTATCTGAGGGAGACTGAGTTGCCGTTTCTGCTTCCGGGGCTTTCAAATCAAGAGGAAGATGATCAGGCAGGTGATCGGTGGACACGGAAAGAGTTATGCTGTCAGTGCCGGGAGCCACATATCCGTAACCGTACTTTTCATCCACCCGTGCCCAAACCACCAGACTGCCGATTCCGGTCGTAAAACTGCATTCGCCCCTGTCATCTGTCACGAGGGAAGCGATAGGGTAAAGTTCCGCATAATTATAAAGGAGGTAATCCACATTAGCGCCGGTCACCGGATTACCGTTTTCATCTGCCACAAGGACCCTCAGATTTTTTGTCACGGCATATTTTCCAAGGGCATTTATTTCGGCATACATGTTCTCCCGTTTTACCAAAGGCTCATCACCATTGTATCTCCCAAAGGCCTTTGTATGAACCAGCATGGCCCTCGTGGCAGGCACGGTGAACCATCCCCGGTCGAGTACCGGTTCCGGCTCACAGGCACCCATGTAGTACCATTTACCATCAATCCACACCTCCACCCAGGCATGATTATCATCACTGTGAGCCCATCTGGGAGTGTAAACCTGACGTGCCGGGAGACCGGCAGCCCTGAGGGCTGAGACAGTAAAGACCGACTCCTCACCACAGCGTCCGCGGGCTGACAGTATTGTCGCCATCGGAGCCGATGTCCTGATATCAGCAGGCTGATATGCCACTTTCTCATGGCACCAGTGGTTAATCTCCAGCGCGGCAGCCCTGGCGTCGAGCCCTGATATTCTCCTTATAAGCTCATCTTTATATACCAGCCTGAAGGAGTCGAGATTTTCATTATTGACTCTTTGAGGCAGCACAAAGTGAAGGAAAATTTCATAGGGCACTGTCGCACCCCACTTCATTTCCTTCCTTGTACTCAGTGCAGCATCAATATTTGCTTTCAGGAATTCCGGATCATAAGAGGCAATGTCGCTTAGTGGCATATAGGCAAGCATGAACTGCAGCGCCTCACGTTGCTGACGATCTGCTGCAGTCTCCAGGGCAGAGAAAAGGTCGTTTCTGCGTTCCCCGTAACGCTCACTCCTGATTTTATAGTCCTTCCGGACTGCCTCCCTGTAGGACCTGTCACTTATAAGGTGAAGGTTCCTGCAGGAGGCCAGTGTGGCCGTCAGCATAATAAGCTGCAACAGGGGAAACCTTTTCATTGCCGTTTATTTCAGGTAAGAGCCGCAACTGCTCCTGATAACAAGCTCTGGAGTCAGGTTCACCTGACGCTTGTATTTGCTCTTGCCCTGGTTTTTTATTTCAGACCATATTGTATTGGCAGTTTTGAGTGCCATACCTGAGAGTGGTCTCCTGAGTCTTGTGACGGGAGTTGTCAGAAGGTCAAATCCTAATCCCTCTTCCATCGAAACAAGAGCCACATCATTGGGTACGCGTATATTTTTCTCCTTCAGAGCCATAAATAAAGGAAAGATCAGTTCCGGGGTTACGGCAATTATGGCATCGGTACGGTGAGGAGGCCTGAGAAACGGTTCAATCTGGTCCATTTCCAGACTTTCAATACCCTTAGGAATGCGGGCGACAGTAAACTGCACATCGGCAAATCCCTTCGATTTTTTGGTTGCATTTTTCAGTTCGTCAAGCATCTCCTTGTCAGAACCCGCCGATCCCTCACCTGAAACAATAAGCAGGTTTTTATATCCGAGGCCGGCCAGGTGTTCGGTCATAATTCCGGCACCGGCAAGTTTATCAGAGCAGACAGTATTCAGTCTGATTCTTTTGATATTCTTCTCGAGAACCACCAGTGGATATTCATCGCGGTTGAGCGTTCTTACAATGTGGTCATCAGCGGCCTCACCGACAAGTATCATTCCGCTGAAGAACTTCTTGAGTGAAAGAGTGAGACGGCTGAAGCGCAAATCATCAGGATCACGCGTGAAAACTGAGAATCCCAGTCCTATGCTTGCAAAAGCCTTTTGCAGATAAGGAGTTATCTCGTAAATAAAAGGGTCACTCATCGATGGAACTATCATTCCGATAATTCCCGGTTTATCTTCAGTGGCGGCGGTTTCCCCCTTTGCGGCCACCTCATTAAAATAACCCATCTGTCGCGCCACGGCAAGGACCCTTTCCTGAGTCTCCTTTTTTATGCCGTGCTGATCAGCCTTGTTGTTTAGTACCAGTGAAACAAGTGTTCCGGAAAGACCCAGCCTGGCGGCTATGTCTTTGTTTTTTAATTTCTTCCCCATTTTAACAAAGATTTAGATAGCTAATTTAGATAAAAGTGATTACGAAGAATATGTTTGACAATCATATTTGCATATTTTTTTTTGAAATGTAAAAAGGCTGCGGTGAGGCAGCCTTTCATAAGGTTTATTTTTTCGCAGGTTTGTAGCCTTTTTGTTTGGCCGCTGCCTCCAGACGCGCCTGCCATGTAGATTTCTTAACAGGTTTTTTCCTGTTCTCCTCTATCTTTTTCATCAGGTCTTTCTCATTGACAAACCGTTTTGATATTTCAGTCTGGGCAATAGAAATGACGTTTGCCAGGAAATAATAATATGTCAGTCCTGCCGAGAAGTTATTCAGAATGAGCATGAACATCACCGGCATCATGTACATCATTGCCTTCATGCCAGGCATTTGTTCGGTTCCCCCTGTCGGGTTAGTCATTTTAGTGGAGATAATCGTCGAAACTGTCATCAGAAGTGTGAACAGACTCACGTGGTCGCCATACATCGGAATTGTAAAGGGCAGGTTCAGAATGGAGTCATATGTAGAAAGGTCATGTGCCCAGAGAAACGGTTGCTGCCTTAATTCAATGGATGTAGGGAAGAACCGGAACATGGCAAACAGAATAGGCATCTGCAGGAGCATGGGAAGACATCCTCCCATGGGGCTTACGCCGGCTTTCTTGTAAAGTTCCATTGTAGCCTGCTGCTTTTTCATCGCATCTTCCGACTTAGGGAACTTTTTGGCCAGTTCATCCACCTGCGGTTTCATGATCCGCATTTTGGCCTGCGAAAGGAACGACTTATGTGTCAGAGGAGACAGCACCAGTTTTATCAGGAGCGTCAGTATGAGAATAATGAGTCCGTAACTGACAATGTAGTTGTCAAGGAAGTTGAAAATCGGAATTATCACATACTGGTTAATCCATCTTATTATATTCCGACCCAGGAAAACGAGTTCCTCCAGCCCCATGTCATACTTTTTCAGGCTTGTAAAACTGTTGGGACCGAAAAAGAGTTTCATCTTCACGCCCGGAGTCTCTCCCTGTATTATTGGCACACCAATTTCTGACTCAAAATATCTCAGGTATTTTGAAGTCGGGTCTACCTTGGTTGAATTAACTGTTGCATTCAGAAAGAAATCGTCAGCGATCACAACAGTCGAAAAGAACTGGTCTTTATAAGCTATCCAGTCAAGTTTAAGCAGGCTGGCGGTCTCCGTTCCCTTCTTCTGTCTCAGTGAAAGATCTTCTGCGGCTTCCTGGTATACTTTATATTTAAGCCCGGTATAGGTGTCTTCATTCTGACGCCCTTTTTCCTGCTGAGGTACATACATCTTCCAGTCAAATACCAGCGATGAGGTATTGGGCGGTATGATTGTACCCATTGAGACAAGCTTCGTCTCAAAGTCAGTCATATATTCATCAGGATAGAGAGTGTAGACGAAGTCGATGGAAGCACCATCCCCGGCAATGAGCCTCATCTTAAGGCTTTTTGGTGCATCGGTCACAACTATCGGACCCTCTGCATTTTCAGCTTCGAAATATAAATCGTTGGTACGTATTGCCCTGTTGTCAGGGGTAAAAAAGTTATAGCCGAATACAGTTGAGTCACCGTTAAAAAGTACAATTGGAAGTGAATCGTGCGTTCTGTAGTCTTTCAGAAGTGCTGAATAGATCCTTCCGCCTTTGGCTGAGATTGTAAGTTTCAGCTTGTTGTTTTCTATAGTGTAGAATTTATTTTCACCCGAGACCCGGGCTGCAAACACTCCCAGAGCTCCGATATCCTGCGTAGGAATGGACTCTGCTTTCTTTAAAACCGTATCTGCAATTACAGAGTCAGGCTTTACAGTCTGAACCTGGGTAGTAAGTCCCAGTTTACCGTTCAGTTCAGTCAGTCTCGCAATTGCTTTCTGATCCTTGGGTCTGTAACCCAGGGCAGTAATATATGCGTCTCTGGCCTCACCGTAATTGCCGGCTGCATAGAGCGAGTCTGCCGTAGCAATCTCACTGTTGAATATCTTCCCGGTCCTCTGATTATTATATATACTGAACCCGAAAAAGATCGCGAAGATCAGTGCGAGTCCGGTGATTGTGTTCTTGTCCATCAGGATTTTGAATATATTTATTTACTGTTTATACACGCTTTGACAAATCCGACGAAAAGCGGGTGAGGCTTCAGGACGGTACTGCTGTATTCAGGGTGGAACTGTACACCCACAAACCAGGGGTGGGAAGGAATTTCCATGATTTCCACGAGGCCTGACTGCGGGTTGACACCCGTAGCAATCATGCCGGCATTTCTGAAATCAATAAGGTATTTGTTGTTGAATTCATACCTGTGTCTGTGCCGTTCTGACACCTCCTCCGTCTGGTAACACTTATAGGATTCTGACCCGGGGAGCACTTCGCATTTGTATGACCCAAGACGCATTGTTCCGCCCTTTTCAGTCACGCTCTTCTGTTCCTCCATTATGTCAATTACCGGATATTTTGCCTTGGGGTTGATTTCAGTCGAGTGAGCTCCTTCAAGATTCAGCACGTTACGGGCGAATTCCACCACTGCACATTGCATACCGAGACATATTCCAAAGAAGGGAATTTCATGGGTACGTGCGTATTGTGCTGCAAGAATCTTGCCTTCTATGCCCCTTGAGCCGAAACCAGGAGCCACCAGGATACCATCAAACTTTTTCAGTACCTCCTCATAATTTGATTCAGTTATCTCCTCAGAATGCACATAGACAAGCTCCACGGCAGTCTCATTCTCTGCTCCGGCATGGATGAACGATTCAGAAATGGATTTATATGCATCAGCCAGCTCAACATATTTGCCTACAAGGGCGATTCTGACATTGTGCCGGGGATTTTTAAGTTTATGAAGAAACTCATTCCACTTTTCAAGAGCAGGTTCATGGCCGGGAGGCAGTCCCAGCTTACGCAATACTGTTGTGTCAAGCATTTCAGCCTGCATCCTGACAGGCACCTCATAAATGGTTGAAACATCTATCGATTCAACAACTGCAGAAGCTTCGACGTTGCAGAACAATGCCACTTTTCTCCTGACATCCTCCGTAAGATTCTTCTCTGTTCTGAGTACAAGAACATCGGGCTGTATACCCTCCTCAAGCAGCATTTTAACAGAATGCTGAGTCGGTTTAGTCTTCAGTTCGCCGGATGCGGAGAGGAAAGGAACCAGCGTAAGGTGAATCACCAGGCAGTTTTGGGGACCAAGCTCCCATCTCATCTGACGCACGGATTCAATATATGGAAGCGACTCGATGTCGCCTACTGTTCCTCCGATCTCAGTTATTACGATGTCAAATTTTCCCTGCGAGCCTACAATCTTAACCCTTCTTTTAATCTCATCCGTAATATGGGGAATAACCTGGACCGTTTTCCCGAGGTAGTCCCCCTTTCGTTCCTTGCTTATTACTGACTGGTAAATTCTTCCGGTAGTGATGTTGTTGGCCTGCGACGTAGGTACGTTGAGAAAACGTTCATAATGGCCAAGGTCAAGGTCTGTCTCGGCTCCGTCATTTGTGACATAACATTCACCGTGCTCATAAGGGTTGAGTGTCCCGGGATCAATGTTGATGTACGGATCGAGCTTCTGAATTGTGACTGAATAGCCCCGCGCCTGAAGCAACTTCGCAAGTGATGCAGAAATGATCCCTTTTCCAAGCGATGATGTTACACCACCTGTCACAAAAACATACTTTACTTCAGCCACAACAGTGAAAATTTGAATTAAATTACTATGAAAAGGATTTACTATTCTTCAAGCATCGATTTATCAATCAGCTTCACCTTTTCTTCAAGTATCTTGATATTTCTCTTTGCATCAGCTATTCTCTCCTCCACCTCTCTGATCATTGTATCGGCGTTGGTGGATTTGGCAAAGAAGCCAATGTTGTTTTCCCAGAGCACTATATCGCTTTCCAGCTGTTTGATCCTGCTGAAGAACTTCTCCCTCTCGTTCCTGACCTTGCGGGCGGCTCTCGGGTCTGATTTTGCACTGTCAACCCTGGTGCGGTATTTCAGGATGTTCTTATCCTCATCGTCAAGCTGAAGCCTGTCGAACTGTTTGTTGAGAGCATCCTTGTACCTGGTGGCAATCTCCTCTTTCCTGTTGAAGGGTACATAACCCGTTTCAGTCCATTTTTTCTGAATCTCCTTCAGCTTCTCGAAGCCGGCTTTCATATCATCATCCGGGTCAAATGACTCAAGTTCGGCAATCAGGGCAAGCTTGACAGTCAGGTTATCCTCGTAGGAGGTGTCTCTCCCTGCAAAGAATTCTGACTTATGGGTAAAGAATGTATCACAGGCTTTCCTGAATCTCTTCCATATCTTTTCTGAATACTTCTTTGGTACCGGACCGATCTCCTTCCATTCCTTCTGCAGTTTTATAAGGATATCGGAGGTCTCTTTCCAGTCAGTGCTTTCCTGAAGAGCTTCAGCCTTCATGCAGAGTTCTGTCTTGGCCTGCATGTTCTTGACCTGTACATCTTTGCTTTCAGCGAAGAAGGCACGCTTCTTTTCGAAGAATGTATCGCATGCTGACCGGAATCTCAGGTAAATTTTGTTATTGTACTTTTTAGGAGCGAAGCCCAGAGTTCTCCACATTTTCTGGCACTCGAGAATTGCATCCGACTTCTCCCTGAAATCAGCGAATGTGAGTATTTCGCTTTTGGCTAATTCCTCAGCTTTTTCGCAGAGGGCAGTTTTGGCGTCAAGATTTGTCTTCTGCTCGTCTTTCTGCTTTTCGAAAAACTCGTGATGTCTCTTGTTTACCTTCGAGGTAGCCTCGCGGAAGCGTTCCCAGACATCATTTTTATTTTCGTGTGGCACAGGTCCTATTTCGCGCCACCGGTTGTGGTATTCCTGAAGAAATTTGAAGGCATTGACTGCATTTGGCTCCATCAGCAGCTCTTCAGCCTTTTCGCAAAGTATAATCTTGGCTTCCAGATTCTTTTTCAGATCCAGATCCCTCAGTTCGCGGTTAATTTTTATATAATCGTAGAATATCTCAACACTGTGATGGTAGCTCTCCCACAGATCTTTAAGGGCTGACTGAGGAACAATCCCGATAGAGTGCCATTCATTCTGGAGGTTCCTGAATTCCTGGAAAGTCTTGTTTATAGCCTCTTCCCTGTTGACAAGTTCCTTTATCTTTTCTATGATTTCATGCTTGCGCCTGAGATTTTCCTGCTTCTCGCTCTCCTGCACCTTATTGAAATCATTCTTTTTTGTTCTGTATTTTTCAAGAACAGTTTTTATCTGGTTCTCGAACTCATCATATTCTGGCTTGTACTCATCAATATTGCCTCCCTCCTTTGCAAAATTGAGGCGCTTCTCATTAAACTCGACCTTTGTCTTTTTATAGAAAAGTTCCTTGATCCTGGTCACATCATCATAAATCTCTGAAGGTGGCCTGTTGTCAACAATCAATATCAGGGTCTCAAGAAGTTCTTTTCTCGAGTACCCGGAATAATCAACCTGAGGCAGGATTATTTCATCGTAGTTAACAGGCTCTTCTTCAGGGAGAGTGCCGTCATCTTCAGTGACAGGTTCAGAAAGTCCTTCAATGGCAGTATCGCCAGCAATTTCTTCCTCATCACTTTTGTCTTCTTCCACTGCCACAGTGTCGGCTGCTGCAGCTTCAATGACAGGTACTTCCGCAACTTCGGCCACAGCCACTTCAGCTTCTTCGGAGACATCTGAGGTTTCCTCGGTGACAGCTTCAACCTCTTCGCTGACAACTGCAGCCTCTTTGCTGACAGCTTCAACTTCTTCGCTGACAACTTCAGCCTCTTCAGTGACAGCTTCAACTTCTTCGCTGACAACTTCAGCCTCTTTGCTGACAACTTCGGCTTCGGCTACAGCCACAGCCTCAGCAACGGTTTCTTCCGGTTCATTCTCACCGGATTCAGTAGTAGTTTCTTCTCCCGTAGATTCGCGTGCTTTGTCTTCAGCATCGAATTGTTCATCCTGAACAGAGTTTACCGGATTTTTGGTAATCATCTTTAATCCTTTTAGATCAGTGCGTTAAATAACTGAGGCTTCCTGCGACCTCCCCATTTTTCAAACCACGAAAATAATGGATTATTGGTAAAAGTCAAACCATTAGTCCATTTTAATCTCATTGCCGCATGAGCGAATGCACATTTAGCTTATTTTTGGGAAAACATTTCAGATCAAATCACGATGGAAAAGAAAGACATCCTGCTGTTTGCCTTCATAATTGTTTTCTCTGGCATCAGCCTTTATTTGAGATATGTAAAAAAGAAGAACGCGGGTGTGACAGGCGGGAAAATGCCCTCCGACAGGAAAACGGGGCTTTCAGGGCAGCCTGACGACTATGAACCTTATTCAGGTAAATAAATTAGTTTCAGGCATTACTGCCCCAGTTCAAGCTGGTCTTTTATGAGCCTGTAATAGGTCCCTTTCTTTTCTGCAAGCTCTTCGTGGGTGCCGGATTCAGTCACGGCACCTTTTTCAAGAACAATAATTGTATCGGCGTTCCGGACTGTGCTAAGGCGGTGGGCAACAACTATTACTGTTCTTCCCGTGAAAAATGAAGCCATGTTTTCGACAATAAGCCTCTCATTTGAAGCATCCAGGGCGCTTGTAGCTTCGTCAAGAAGAACAATCTGAGGCTCTTTGTAAACAACCCTCGCGATCAGTATCCTCTGTCTCTGGCCCTGGCTCAGACCATGCCCGCCGGGACCAATCCTGGTTTTCAGACCCAACGGCAATGAATCAACAATCTTCCCGAGGTTCGAGAGAGTGATTGCCCTGTTCAGTCTATCCAGATCCGGCTCTTCCTCGCCGGGAGCAATATTCGCCAGTATAGTATCAGGAAATATATAACCCTCCTGCATCACAACCCCTACCGATTTTCTGAGAGCCGAAACCTTTATGTCTCTGAGGCTTACATTTCCGACTTTTATTTCTCCTGCCGAGGGCTCGTAGAATCCCATCATCAGCTTCAGCAGTGTTGTCTTGCCGGAGCCGCTTTCACCGACAATTGCCGTGACCTTTCCGGGGGTGACAATCAGGTTCAGATCATTAATAACATAAGGGGAGCCCGGACCTTCGTACCTGAATGAGAGATTGTTAATGCTGATTGTCTTATCATCCGGCATTGGCTTCCGTGCCGTAACATCGCTGCCCTCCTCCGTCTCCATTGCATGCACCTCCGCCAGACGTTCGAGGCTGATTCTCGCATCCTGAGTGGCACGCAGAAAGTTGATAATTTGTGATACCGGTCCGTATAGCTGACCTATAATGAACTGTACGGCAAGCATCATCCCCAGGGTCATTGTTCCGTTTACAACTGAGGTGGCTGATACGACAGTTATCAGAATATTTGTAGATTCATGAATCAGGGTACCCCCTGCAGCCTGGAACTGGAAAAGCTTCAGGCCCCTGACCCTTGTCCGGTGAAGGTCAAGCTGCAGTGCCTCCCACTCCTGCCTGTTTGTCTTCTCATTACCTGCCAGTTTAATTTCCTGCATTCCATTGACGATGTTTATCATCTTATTCCCCGCGTCAGCCATCTGCCTGAATCTAATATTGTCAAGAACCTCCCTCGAGGGCATGTAGAGGCTGACATACAACAGGTAAAGCATGGTGCCGGCAAGGAAAATCAGAAGTACGTGGATACTGTAAAAGGCGAGTACGGCACCGAAGACCACCAGGTTGAAGAATGAAAAAAGTATGACCAGACTTGATGAGGTGAGGTAGCTTTCGATCCGGTTGTTGTCGTCAATGCGCTGAAGAATATCACCGTTCAGTCTGGTATCGAAGTATGCGATTGGCAGGGACATAAGCTTCCTGAGGAAGTCGGAGACAATTGTGATGTTGAGCCTGGTTCCCAGGTGGAGCAGTATCCATCCACGCACAAATTCCACAACCAGGCGTCCGCCAATAAGTGCCATCTGCCCAAGCAGTATAAGGTATATCAGCCTTAGGTCTTGATTTGCAATACCCTTATCTATTATTGCCTGTGTCAGAAACGGGAAGACGAGCTGAATGAGGCTGCCTGCAACCAGGCCGAGGACAAGCAGGGCTATCTTTTTCCCGTGGGGTTTAAGGTAAGGAAGAAGAAATCCCAGTCCGTTACCCGGCTCCGGATCATTTTTAAGTTTTGCAAATTCTGTCCCCGGTTTCAGGAAGAGGGCCATGCCTGAAGACGACTCTCCGGCACTGTCAGAGGACCATCCCCTCAAAAACTCGCCGGTGGTAAGGCGAATACGGCCCAGAGCCGGATCAGAGACCCAGACTTTCCCCTTATCAATCTTATTTACGACAATAAAATGATTCTGTTCCCAGTGCACAATACAAGGCAGCGGAGCCTGTTCCGATAATTTCGAAAAGGGTATCTTCACCCCGATTGCTTCGAATCCAAGACTTTCGGCTGCTGACTTCAGGCCAAGGAACGATACCCCTTCCCGGGTTATCCAGGCCTTGTTCCTTATTGTTTCAAGTGAAAGGTACCTGCCATGCCACCGGGAAATCATACTGATACATGCAGGACCGCAATCCATTGCATCATATTGTCTCACGAAAGGGAAAGGCATATCAGGCTGTAAAAACGGTTTGTCAGCGTAAATATATCCATATTTTGCAGACCGCTTCCGACGCACCGGCAGAAAAAGAGATGAAGGGCCTTCGGTGTTAACGGACCGCGGAAATACTATATTTGCCAATTAAACAGTTTGCTTGGGCTTATTCAAGAAGTACTCGGACAACGACATCATTGATGGAATCAGGAGGCAGGATAATAAGATACTGACCTACCTCTACGATGCCTATTATGATATGGTGAGGGATCACCTCAGGAAGAACAGCGGTTCAGATGATGACGTTTATGATGTGCTACAGGAGGCAGTGGTTGTTCTCTTCAAACAGGTCACCGCTGGTGAGTTCACCCTGACTTCCGATCTGAAAGGCTATTTTTTCGGTATTGCCAGAAACATCTGGAACACGCAGCTGAGGCATAAATCGAAGGTCAGCGCCCTGGATTACGATATTTCAGATGAAGGAGACCTGGCAGATGCAGACAATGCAATTCTGGAGCGGATAGTGACCAGGTCATTTGCCTTGCTGCAGGAGGACTGTCAGATTGTAATGAACATGTTCATTGACGGGCAAAGTTATGAAGAGATTGCCCGAAAAATGGGAATGAAAAACGAAGCCTACGCCCGTCGCAAGAAGTACCTGTGCAAGGAAGCACTGATGCAGATTATAAAGACAGACCCTGAGTATCAGGATCTCGGGCCCCTGTAGACAAGAAGAGTCAGTATAGTTGCAGCAAAAAGAAGTACAATCAGTGCCGAATAGAGTCTTATCTTGCTGAAATACAGCGGAGAATCATCACCGTAAACCACGAGGGTAGCCCAGTAATAAGGATGTGATTGGGCCTGGTATGCATCTCTGAGGAAGTCGAGTCGGGCACTTCGCAGAGCGGCGCTCTTAGACAGACCTCTCTTAATATTGTGATAAAAGGATTTTACGACAGCAGACCCTGAATAGTCCTCAACCTCCCACATCGACATCACAACCGACCTGCTTCCTGAAAACAGAAAGCCTCTTGCCAGGCTCAGAATGCCTTCTCCAGTCATAAGGATTCCGGAGCCAGTGTTGCAGGAACTCAGGACCACCATCATTGCATCCAGAGGAATGCCATAGACTTCATACGTATTCAGGAAACCGTCATCCACCCCTGCACCGTTCCCCGCAAAGACCATCTTTGAATAAGAGGGCCGTTCATCGTCAACCAGGGTGTGCATCGCAAGATGAATAATATCGAAATCTGCAGCATTTTCTTTATATGTCTCCTCGGTTGCTGCTTCTTTCAAAAAAGCCCTGCCTCCGCACCGGTCAACAGCATCCTGAGCCTCACCGACGGCATAGGGCAATGCAGAAATCCTTCCCCGGAGGTTTGGATATACCATCAGCAGCGAATCGGGTATTTCCATTCCATCGTACGAGGGAGCAAAGGCAATCAGGTCATTGGCAAGTCTTCTGCTTCGCTTTAAAGTCTCGGAAGAGAGGGTAACCGAATAAATATATGAAAACCTGTAGCTCTTAAGGGCAAAAGGAGCATCACGGTATAGCAGTTCGTCACTTCTGAAACGAGATGTAATAAGCGTTTCATAGGGCAGATATGAGAGTATGTTGTCAGGCGATATAACAATTTTGTTCCCATTGAGGTAAGGGACTGCAGGTTCAAGCAGAACACGGTAGAGTTCATGGGCCAGATCCATATATTCATTGAACGGCTCGCGAACTGAAGTTTTCCGGGGAAGCGTAGTAAGCATCTGCCTGAAACGAAGCAGCCTGGAATAAAACAGTGAGTCCACATCACGGGTTATCACCTCGGTATGACGCCGGTTTACGACGAAAATGAACAGCTTATTCTGGGTCAGGACATAGCTAAGCAGATTGGCTTCATTCCCAATGACTTTCCTGACCTTATCAACCGGTGTAATGTCAGTTTTGAACTTAAGCTGATAATATGCAGGGTACCTTTTTTCAAAAATTGAAATCAGCGAGTCCCTGGATCTCAGAAGAGTGAATGTGATTTTCTCCCAGGTCACTATCTTTTGGGAATCAGGCTGAACCTTAGACTTTTCATTATTGATGAATTCCCTGTATTGGCCTATGCGCTTCTGGATGTCAGTATCAAGGAGGGCCAGATCTTCGGGGACTGAAAAACGAGTTGCATTGACTTCCCGGATTGAAGCCAGAAAACCTGCCACTTTGCTTCTCTCGGCATACTCGAATGCGCCTTCGAGAAGCGCAGGATCCGGGTCATTCTTATATAGAGAATAATAGTTTGAGATTATGCCGGTATAATATTCTCGGGCATCGGCACTTAGCAGGTTGCGGCTTTCCTCCTCACTCATCCCGAGCCTTAACCGGTCATACAGTGATATCAGTATCTTACCGGTTTCAATGGCCTGGATAGTATAACCTTTATTACCGGTCTCGGCAGAAAGAGTGTTAAGAGCTTTATATTTTAAGGAAAGTGCCTGAAGGGTGTTCTGTGAAAATTCAGACCCGACGGAATCATTGACGGTCCATTCTCCAGGATCAATTATTATTTCAGATGTGCCGAGGATTTCATCCAGTACCTCCAGGGCTTCAAGGTTTTGTCCCGCATCAGTCAGTGCATGCGCATATTCGGCAAGAATTGACCTCTTCACTGAAATATCCCAGGGGTGGGAAGTGAAATAGGTGAAACAGGCTTCATATAATTTAAGCGCCCGGCTGCTGTCGTGTGTTGCTTCATAAATAAATGAGGCGTTGGCGGCAAGCATCAGATAGTACTCACGACTGTCACCGCCGAAAACCTCCTGAACCATTTTCAACCCCTGCTCCAGAACCTTCTCACCTTCCTGTGTACGTCCGTTTTCAGCCAGGAAGTCTGCATAATTTATGAAAAGCAGGTAATTGTCTGAAAGGTTGTCACTGTTGATCTGCCTTATCCCTCGAAGTATATATTTTTCAGCCTCCTCCGGCTGGTTCAGGCGGATATAGAGCAGAGCAGTTGTATTTAGCATAAGTTGCTCGGACTCACTGGTCTGACTGTCAAGATCATAAAGCCTCAGTGCTTCCTTCGAGTAGACAAGTGCTTTTGTGTATTCCGAATTACGCAACAGGCTCAGGCTGATTACCTGGTAGAGGTCGGCAGTTACCGATAGTCGGCACCCCGCCCTTGCTTTCACGTGAAATCGTAAGCCCGGCTTCGGCATTAGCTATGGCTCTCTTTGAATCGTTAAGCTCAAGGTAAATGCTTGCCAGGTTCAGGCAATTTGAAGCTACTGACGATGAATCAGAACCGGAAGTTTCCCTTTTCACTTTAATTGCCTGTTTTCCTATATCGAGCGCCCGGGAATAATCCCCCACCTTAAACCAGGACATAGCTATGTTGCTTAGACATTTTGCATATCTACTGTCTCTTACACCTTTGGCTTCCCTGAGTTTTGCTGATAATGTGAGCCTGTAGATTGCCTGGTTGTATCT
This sequence comes from uncultured Bacteroidales bacterium, assembly GCA_963736735.1. Taxonomy (GTDB): domain Bacteria; phylum Bacteroidota; class Bacteroidia; order Bacteroidales; family VadinHA17; genus SR-FBR-E99. Next base: position 327,371 of record CAVTPX010000009.1, read on the forward strand.
TCCGTTGTTTAGCAGCCACGTCCCTGCAAGAAAGTGCACATCAGAAAGAAGGATTGTGTCACTGATCTCATTCAGGGCCAGGATTTCATCAATCTTTACGGCTAACATTTCTACCTTTTCAGGTCACGGATTTGCTTTCCATGGCAGCCTGAAGTTCAATTGTAAGTGGAGCGAAGGAGTTCTGTCACGTCCTTATCCTGGTACGAGGCGCAGTACACTCCCTGAAAAAGGAGAGTAAAAAAAGCACAAAGGTAAAAAGTCTTGTAAAAACGCCTCATCAGCAAGATTCTTCTTTCATTCCCGACGTAAAAATAGGAAAACAAATCAATAATTGCGAGAAATCATATTTTATTGATTTTATATCCACTGAATATCAGTCACTTGTAAAATATTTTAAAAATAGTTCATTTTTTCGTGTCACAAACTGATAGTTTCTGACATGTACGGTGTAGAGTGATTATAAAAACCCTGAATTAAAAATTATAAAATTAAGATTATGAAAACCCTGAACCCTGAATTTTTTGCTGAATTTGTTCTTTCAAATGAAGAGATGATTAATGTACGTGGTGGAAATGGTGTTGCTGTTATGCCGGAAAACGGTCCGACACGTCCGCCGATAATTATTGAACTATAGTTACGTCAGGCAGCCGGAAGGCTGTAGTTTTTGAAATACTGGTTTACAGGTCTGCTGCCGTAAGGCAGGTCCCCTGGTTTGAATATGCGAATGTGAACTCATGTTGGCAGTCATACCCGGAGTAACAGATAAGAGTTACATATATAGCTGTAATACAGCTGATTATCAATAATGACTTAAATCTGAGAAAGAATAAAATATATATAAATTATGAAGACCATCAACATCAATGACACCATTGAGAATTATCTCAGCGGGTCAGCAGGCAAGGCTGAGGAGGCATGGCTTCTCGGCGAGATGCAAGATAACAAGGATCTTGCGCGAGAGGTGGAACTGAGGCGCCGTACCAATCAGATACTGGCCGACAGGAGTACTCTTCAGCTCAGGAGCAAGCTCAATGCAATTGAAATGAAAAGGCGTTCATCCGGCTCGTTACGCAGGACAGCTGTTAAAATTTCCAGGTATGCAGCTGTATTTGCAGCAGTAGCATTGGTTTCTGCCGCTCTCTACTTCCCGTTGAAGCAGAATTCAGGCAATCAGCTGTATAATAAGTATTATACCCATTATGTTTCACCAGGGTCTGTCAGGTCGGTAAGCGCAGTCAATAACACGCTGATGATCAATGCCCTTGAATCATACCAGGCTCATGAATATGAGAAGGCTATTGTTTACCTGGAGCAGGTACTGAGTACCGAACAGAATAACATGGAATCTGTATTCATGCATGGTATGGCCAATATGGAAGTCAAAAACTATCCTGCTGCAAAAGGCTCATTTACTAAAGTATTACAGCAGAATGACAACCTGTACCTGGAAGATGCTGCATGGTACCTGGGTCTCTGCTATATGATGACCGGTGAGACTGACAGGGCTGTCAGGCAGTTTGACCTGATTGCAGCATCAAAGAGCAGATATAACAAAGAAGCCAGAAAGCTGGCAAAGAGGCTTAATTAAGGTATAACCTTAAGATAACTACCATGTTTGAAATTCTTCGGAATACTTCAAAAGATTTTGGTCTGACCACTGGATCCGGGCAAAACAAAGGCAATCAGATGTTAAAAAAACCTGACATATTAGCAGGAGTATCTCATGAGGTACGGACACAGATGAACGCTATTGTTGCTTTCTCGTACCTGATCAACAACCGCAGATTCAGTGATGCAGAAAAACATGAATTTTCGGAACAGATTATTATGTCCTGTGAACAGCTGATCGGGCTTTTTGAGAACTTTCTCGATTCGGCTGCACTTGAAACAGGCACTGTCAGGGAAGATCATAAAGTTCATGATGCAGGTAAAGCATTTGAAACCCTTGCCTCAGAATTCAGGGTTTTTATGAGGAAAAGGGATAAGAATAATGTCATCCTGATTCAGGAAGATGATCTTCCCGCAAAGCTGATGCTCCGAATGGACTTTTCGAGGATCAGCCGAATACTTCAAAACCTTTTCAGAAATGCACTTGACAATACTTCTTCAGGGTTTATAAAGTTGGGGTGCATATACAGAGAAGGTAGAATCACCTACTACATAAAAGATTCTGGCCAGGGTTTATCCTCGAGCAGAGAACTTCTGCTTTCCGACAATCCTGAGTTTTCTTACACCGATAGTCAGGACACTTATTCCGCTATGAATTTAATCCTGGCCAGAAATTTAATAACGGCTTTGGATGGCTCCATCAGGGTTGAAGCCAACGAAGCCGGAGGAACATCAGTCTTTATATCATTCCCGGTGAAGGAGAGTTCAGGGTTAAAAATTCTCTCCGATACTGAAACTGGAAACCGGATTGCAATCTGAAAATTCGGAATCTTTAGTTGTCTGGTTAATGTCTGAGCAGAGGGGGCTACAAGCCCCCTCTCTCAGTTTGTACCCTCTGAAAGGATTGTGATCTCTGTCCGCCTGTTCAGTCTTTTTCCTGCGGGTGTTTCATTGTCTGAGACAGGGCTTGATTCGCCGTAACCATGCGAAAAAATTCTGGCAGGACTTATGCCCCGTTTTACGAGGTACTCTTTAACCGAGAGAGCCCTCCGCTCCGACAGGACATTGTTGTGTTCCACGGTTCCATCAGAGTCAGTATGTCCGCCTACCTCCACAACCACAGTACTGTTTACAGTCAGGAATTCAAGCAGGTTCTCAAGCTCGGGAGCTGATGACTCAAGCAGCTTCCAGGAATCTGTATCATAGAAAACATTGTACATCCTCATGAACTCTCCCTTCCTGATATTATTCAGCCTGATTGTCTTGAGGTACGGTTCAGCAGATGAATATCCGTCTTCAAAGTCAAAGTTCTCTGAGTACATCATATACCCGTCAGCAGTAACATTAAGTCCGTAGCTGCATCCGGAAGGGAGGCAGACGAAGAACCCGCCATCAGTGCCGGTTTGTGAGGCGATGACCACCTGTTTATTCGTGAGGTCTGTAAGCTCAAATGCAGATTTAAGCGGTTTTCCCGTGTTTTTTGCAATCACCGTTCCTTTCAGGTATGACACCGGTTCAGGCCGTACATTTTCAGGAAGGTCAATATAAAATATGTCTTTCCCCATTGCCTTTTCCCTTACTGAGGAAAAGAAAGCCCTGAAACCCGAAGACTCAATCACCAGGCCGGTCTCATCAGCTGGTGTATTCACGGATGGACCGAGGTTTACCGGGTCAGACCAGGTTGAATCAGGATTAAGGTTTGTGGAATAAATGTCAAATCCCCCGAACGACTCTCTGCCGTTGGATGAAAAATAGAGGGTTTTTCCGTTGAAGTATATAAACGGGGAGAATTCATCTCCGGTAGTATTTACAATCTTTCCGGGGTTAACCGGGTTGTTCCATTTACCATTGGTTTTCCCCACAGAGTACCAGATGTCCATCCCTCCTATTCCACCTGGTCTGTTGCTCACAAAAAACAACATCCGGCCGTTTGAATTTATTGATGGCTGTGACTCCCAGTAGGGGCTGTTGACGGGAGATCCTGCATTCACCCCGGGCGACCATTTTTTACCGTCGAATGCCGAATAATATATATCGCAACGTCCATGCCCGTCATTCCGGTCACAGGCTGTAAAATACATCGAGCGGCCGTCGGAGGCAATTGACTGGGCGCCTTCATTGCCTGCCGTGTTGAGCGGGGTACCGGCATTCTTTGCCGTACCCCAGTACCCGTCAGACCACCTGCTTATATAAAAATCTTCCTGCCTGTCGCGGCCGTATCCGCCGGCTCTCTTTACCTCACGTGTAAAGATCAATTCAGAGCCGTCTCCTGTAACCGAAGGCCAGTATTCATCCAGATCTGTGTTGACAGAATCGCCGACGCTGCGGGGATTATTACTGAACATATTACCGGAGTAAGAGAGGGCAAAAATACAGTTAGATATCAGCGTAGCAGCCTCTGCACGCAGTTTTGATGATGTTTTTGGCTGTTTGAGATATGCCTCCAGGTGAGCCTTTGATGCTGCATACCGTCCTGTGCGCTGTTCAGCCTTACCGAGACTGTATAGTGCCGGTGTAAAATAAAGGGAGTCAATTGCAATTGCATTACGGTAATGTCTGACTGACTTCTCCCAGTCTCCCGTGTCACTGTAAAGTTGCCCCAGTAAAATATGTGCTTCATAGAATTTATCGTCCTCTGAAACAGCAACCAGAAGTGACTTTTCAGCACGGTCCAGGTAAAGCATGTCATAATCCCTCTTTCCGAGATCATAATACTTTAATGCACGGTTTGATTTGGTGTGAAAATTTTGTCCCGAAACGGAAGGGATCCATAACAGATAAAAGAGTGGCAATATGAGAAGGCTTTTCAGCTTCATTTACGGGATGTGCATGAATTTGTGCGCCTGCAGGGATACAGCCCACCTCGGGTTCTTTTTTACATATTCTGTAATAACTCCAATCATACTTTCATAGCGACTCCATTCAGGCTGAAGCAGAAGGCGGCATTGCGGGCCCACCTTCAGACTGTACGTTTCTGCATCTTCAAAATCAGTGCCATCCTCAATTATCACCTTAAGTTCATCGGCCTTCAGCCATATCTCAGGTTCCGGGAGCATTCCCTTTTTGGGTGAAAGGGTAATCCAGTCCCAATTGCCGGTGAGAGGATATGCACCTGAAGTTTCGATGAAAGTTTTTATTCCGTGAGTGCGCAAGTGAGCTGCACAGAAGAGTTAGGTTCCACATCAGTGGTTCTCCCCCGGTGACAACCACAGAATCAGCACCGGACTTCAGGACATTATCTATTATTCCCTCTATTGCCACCATGGGATGAAGATCGGCATTCCACGCATATTTCGTATCACACCAGCTGCATCCTATATCGCACCCGCCTATTCTGACGAAGTAAGCGGCCCTCCCGGTATTGCATCCTTCGCCCTGTATTGAATAGAACTCTTCAACAATTGGAAGTATCGAGCCGTCATTAATATTTAAATCCCCTGCCATGCTATTTTTTCTGCAGGGAAAGCAGATTTACAAAATCATCAAACAGTTCGGTATTCTGCTGAACGCCTGCAAAGGCTCCCGCTCCGGGTCCGAAAGCAAATACCGGAACCATTACGCCTGTATGGCCCTTGGTGGAGAATGATGCTTTTACCTCTTTGTTCTGAACGTTTCCACCAGTGATTGTCATGCCACCGGTTTCATGGTCCGCTGTAACAACTATAAGGGTGTTCCCTGATTTTTTTGCGAACTCATAAGCCACCTTTACAGCCCTGTCCATATCCAGCAGTTTCACTTATTATGCCCTCAAGATTATTGTCATGTCCTGCACAGTCTATTTGGGACCCTTCGACCATGAGGATAAATCCTTTTGGATTCTTTGAAAGCACTTCGATGGCTTTTGAGGTCGCCTCTGCAAGAAAATTGGTATCCCTTCCGGCGGCAATTGACGGCATGGCAACGTCAGCCATCAGACCTGCAATATTTCGCAGAGGAAGATTTTTTGAGATCGTCCAGTGTGAAGACCACATCATATCCCATTTCCTTCAGTTCCACAGTAAGATCTTGCCGAATCCTTGCGATTTGCGAAATGGGCTTTTCCTCCTCCGATAAAAACATCAGCCGTGCCTTTGAGATAAGTCATTTGCAATTCAAAATAATCTGATCTGGCCCCCTCATGTGCAATAAATCCCGCCGGAGTCGCATGTGTTATCTGAGAAGTAGCAATGACGCCGGATGACATCCCCTTTGTTCTGGCCATCTCCATGACAGTTGTTAATTCCTTCCCATCCGGCGAGACGGCTATCATTCCGTTATTTGTCTTTACCCCTGTCGCAATAGCTGTCCCACCCGCTGCAGAATCAGTTATATACCTGTCGGCTGAATTCGTAATGCTGAACCCTGTAACCGGAAATGCAGGGAAGGTCATCTGTAAAGCCTGACCAGGTCATTCCGGCATACACATGATCAGCACCCATGCCGTCACCAATGAATATTATAAGGTTGACCGGTCTCTCCTTCTCTTTCTTTGCGGAGGTGAATGAAATAAATATAACAGAGAAAATGGCAAATATCAGAAACTTCTTCATTTGAATATTCAGATTTAGGTGTAACATACTAATTTTAATTAAAAAGTAATTTCATCTCGCGTTTTCTGGCGTCTGAAACCCATTTTTCAGGGATGATCTTCCAGGCAGAGTGCGGTGCAGGATCTATATCTCCCTCTTTCCTGATCCATTCAGTCATATAATACCTCAGGTCACGGCTTGTGGCAGAAATTATTCGTGAATCCAGTTCTGAATGGATTATTCCCGCAGCATTAAAATGTCCGCCGCCGCCATTCGCCCTGTATGAATTGACAGCCACCGTATACGTTGAATCAGACATAAAGGGCGAACCGTCTGCAAGTGAGGAAACCGTTACCCTGTCTCCCTCCGGTCTGGTGACGTCGACAGTATAGCTGACACCCATTGCAGAATCGAAATTATAGGAAGGATTTCTCAGCCTTGCCATACCGTTTGAAAGTTGAAGTGAATTATCTTCCCTGGTTCTGTATTTAAGCAGGTAATCATCCTTACTGTCCATTGTATTAAGCCATAATCCATAGGAATGTTCAAGGTATTTATCGACTTCACTGCCTGTCATTTTCACTTCATACAGAAAGTTTTCAAACCTGTAGAGCCTGAACATATCCCTGATGAGGATGTCTCCCTCACTTATTCTCTCGTCAAATGAAAGAGGAGCAGCGAAGGAGATATCGGCTCCCGTGATTTCAAGCTGTATCTGATGGATTAGATCGACAAATGCAGAAGGACCGAAATATGCGTCGCGTGTGGTGATTGAGGCAGTTGACCTGCCAATGACTTCGGATGTATATTTCCTGAGCGTTTCCCCGGCGGTTTTATACCGTTCATTGAATGCAGTTGACTCGGCAAGTGTTTCCATCGGGATCAGTTCACCGGTGAGTGTTTTTTCAGTTCTGCCGTCAGAAGTCTTTGTGAATGACACATTTGCATGCATCAGCACCGAGGCACGGCTTCCGCCGTCAAGGACCAGGACTGACGTGCCGTCACTGTTTTTAATTGTCTTATTCTCCTGGTTATGATCATGCCCGCACATAACAATGTCAAATCCGGGTACATTGACGGCTACGGCAAGGGAACTGTTTTCGTCATCTTCAATGTTATCCTCTCTTCCGAAACCTGAATGGAACAGTCCGACAATTATGTCGGGCTTCTCCTCTTGCATAACCGGCATCCATTTCCTGGCAGTTTCAATCATCCCCTCAAACCTTATTCCCTCGTAGAGAGACTCGGGCAGCCAATTGGGAACCGACGGAGTAATAAGTCCGAATACAATTATCTTAAAGCCTTTCTTTTTAATGACTGTGTACGGCTCAAAATAAGGCTTTCCGGTGTTGAATGTCAATTGCATTGGCAGCAAGGAGCGGGAATTTGTACTCACTTCTGACCCGGTCATAGACTTTGTGTCCTGTTTCTATGTCGTGATTTCCGGCAGTGGCAGCGTCATAACGAAGATAGTTCAGTATATCAGCAACGATGTGGATAGCCGTTGTGTCAACGAAATTATAGTAATATGCCAGAGGATCTCCCTGCAGTATGTCACCATTGTCAAGCAGGACAATGTTCATCACTTCCCCTGGATTCAACCAGTGAGGCCACATTCGAGAGCGACCTGTTTGTAGATGTTCCTTCGGTGTTATCAAATGGAAGCAGCATGCCGTGCAGGTCTGTCGTTCCATAAATGTCAAGCTGGCTCCCTCTGTTGCAGGAGCCAAGAGCAAGTGTGAATACAGCAAGGAATAAGAAAAGCGGGTATTTCATATGTGAAGTTTTACAGATTCCAAATATAATCATATAAAAACAACACTCATGGCCACGCGACTGTTGTGACTGATTGAATCTCTTTTTTAATATTTTTGTAACACAATGAAAGTACAGTCAGGTCTTGATGTTGTGAGCAGGCAAATGCCATCTGCCCTGAAGGGCATGAAACCGGGACTGTTGTGTCATGCCTCAGCCATAACTTCTGACTTCAGGTATATCACCGAGGTTTTTAATCATGAATCAGGATGCACCCCGGGTGCCCTCTTCGGGCCGCAGCACGGAATCTTCGGGCAGACACAGGATAATATGATCGAATGGGAAGGATCGATGCATCCGGTGCTAAAAATCCCGGTTTACAGCCTCTACGGAGAACACCGCAAACCTTCTCCCCGAATGCTTGAAGGCCTTGATGCCCTCGTGGTTGATCTTCAGGATGTTGGGGCAAGACTTTATACATATATCTGGACCATCAAGCTATGCATGGAAGCATGCGCAGAGGCAGGCATACCTGTCTATATCCTTGACAGGCCCAATCCGATTGGATGTCTGCAATGCGACGGGCCGGTCCTGAAGAAAGATTTTTTTACATTCGTCGGGGGAGCTGAAATACCAATGTGCCACAGGATGACAATTGGAGAGATGGCACTCTGGATAAAGGATAAATATCACCGGGGTTGTGACCTGAAAGTAATTTCAATGAAGGGTTGGAAACGCAATTCCATATTCCGTGAAACCGGACTGCCCTGGGTCCTCCCCTCACCGAATATGCCAACTCCCGAATCGGCCCTTGTTTATCCGGGAACAGTTCTTGCCGAGGCTCTGAACCTTTCTGAGGGCCGTGGCACCGTGATACCCTTTGAACTGACCGGTGCACCATATATCAATGGCGAGAAGCTGCTCAGTGAACTCCGCAGCAGGAAACTGCCGGGATGTGCATTCCGCATTCATGATTTCATTCCCACCTTCAACAAATATACCGGTCAGTACTGCCGGGGGATACAGATCCATGTGACTGATCCTTCTGTTTACAGGCCTGTTGCCACGGCCCTTCACCTTTTTGATGCAATTATCAGAACTTCCCCTGAAGGGAGCCTTACCTTCAATCCTCCTCCCTATGAATATGAATACAACCTGATGCCTTTTGACATCCTTGCCGGCGACAGCCGGATGCGTGAAGTACTCATGGGCGGTTTTTCACTCAATGACGAGATATCACGCTGGGACAGCGAGATCAGAAGCTTTTCAGCAGAGTTCAGGGAAATCGCAATCTATAAGGAGTAATGTGATTACAATCCCGACAATAATTGCAATATCAGTCATCATTTTCTTCGCCAGCGTGGTAAGGGGATTTACCGGATTCGGCCTCGCCCTGGTGGCAGTACCCCTGATACAGTTCTTTATGCCTGTCACAGATACTGCCGTATTCATCGCAATAGTAAACCTGGTTTTTTCAGTCCTTTATTACCGGCGCTCCAGGAAGGTAATAAAGGGTCAGCCCCTTGGCTCCATGGCTCTCTTTACCGGATTAGGAGTTGCCGCAGGAACCCTGATATTGAAATTCATTTACCCTGCCTATATCCAGCTTATCTGGGGCATCCTTATCCTTTTCATTGTCTTATTCCTGGCAAGGGGATTGAATTTTAAAATCAGATCCGAAAAGACAGCCCTGACGCTTTCCGGAATTTTCGGTGGAATACTAGCCGGTTCGACAGGAATAACGGGGCCGCCGGTGGCTATAATTCTTTCGTCAATGCATACCCCAAAAGAGAAATTCAATGCTATCATTTCGGTCTTCATTCTATTTGCTGTCACATATGCTCTTGTCTTCTACCTCCTTGCCGGACTGATAAGAAAGGAGACCGCAATACTTGCACTTTGTTCAATACCGGCGTTGTTGGCAGGATTGTACACCGGTGACCGGCTCGTTGAACACATCAGCCAGAAATGGTTCACAAATATTGTCTACGCAGTACTTATCATCATGGGGGTAATCACCATCCTGAAAGGAATCAAGGGCCTATTTCCTGTCCTTTTCTGAGATCTTCTTCTCAAGTAGCTCAAGCAGACTGGTGTACTTTTCGGTCCCGGCTCCATTTTTTATGCTGATGCGACATAATTCCCGGGCTCTCACCGGGTCTGTCTCATAAAGCAGGATAGCAAGGTTATAAGAAGCTACAGCGTTATCAGGATTTATGACCAGTGTTTTTTCAAGATATTTCTCAGCTTCAGCAATGCGGCCTGCCTCGCCGTAAAGCAGTGCCAGATTAAGGTTGGCAGCCTCCATCATGCTGTCAGACCTGAGTGCCTCAAGAAAAGAAGCCTCAGCCATTCTTGTCTCACCCATCTGAGAATATAAGAAGCCGGCATTCACAAGAGCTGGTGTGGCCCCGGGATAGATCTTCACCGCCAGGCCATATGAAACCACAGCTTTTTCATTCTCCCCCAGGGCAGCATAGAAGTTGCCCAGGTTATACCATGAGCCCCACTGATCCTTACGGGTGATAAGTGACCCGGCATAGTCGCGGAGAGCCCTGAAAAGAATCGCAGTGTCACTCTTTAGGACCAGATCAGCAGGCATCCTGCTCAGAGCATAACCGGCATTCATTCTTACAAGTACCACGCTGTCCCGTGCAAAGCCTTCCAGCGCTTTCATTCCCTCCATATTGGCCTGATTTGACATTGCATGAGCGGCTGCTGCTCTGACCAGGGGTGAGTCATTGTCTTTGAGACTTGTAATTGTCTTGTTCAATCCTTCAAAACTGTAAATATCTGCTAACCTGATAAATGCGGTTACGAAGAGGTGGTTGAATTTTTTATTTATTATCCCTTCGGAGATAATTTCAGCATTTTTCCAGTCGTTGGCCCTCGCTTCCTTCATCAGTCTTCCCAACAGGATGATTTCATCCTGATAGTTTCCCCGCTCCTTAATTACTATAGCGTTTGCCCAGGAGGCAGACTTATCTGTATGGCATAAATTGCATGCATTCGGCGATCCGAATTCAATGGTTGCGGCTGGTGCCGGTGGCCTGAAAGAGTGGTCACTGCGATCCATCCTGGCAAAAGAAGTCTTCGGCATATGACAGGCGATGCACCTGCCGCCGACTCCGGCCGGGTTATGCCTGGTATGAGGCTGTGGATCACGAACTCTGGATTCATGGCATGGCAGGCAGGCATCATTGGGTTTTTCCCTGAACTTATACCTGCCACTGGATGTGTGACAGGTTACACAGTGGAGGTCGCCTTTCTCCTTACATGTATTCATCTCCCAGGAGCCGTAGGTGTAATTCTCTCCCAGGTCGCGACCGTCAGGATAAAAATCGGGATTTTCAGGAGTGATCAGATCAAAGGCATTATAGAAGTATTCGCCGGGGGTGAATGTGGCGGTTATGGGTATCATTTTGGCATGGCATGACCCGCATGATGAATTGTGCTGTTCCGCTGAAAATGCTTTTGTACTTATGATCTTAACATCGGGCAGAGACTCTCCGCTGTCGGCTTCTGCAAAGGCCCTTATGTGTTCCTCTGCCGGACCGTGGCATGTCTCACAGTTAATACCAGGCTCATGCCATTCGGTCCGGTAAACCATTTCTACAGGATCATAATTGGTGGAGAGCTGGCTCACATGGCAGCTGTAGCAGGAGGTGTTGAATGTGAATGAATGACTCTTCCAGTCGAGAGCGGCATCAGTTGTATTTTCAAAGTGTCTTACGCCACTGCCGGGATTATCATACCATTCAGATGTCTTCAGATCATATGCCAGTGGGAGCACCTGCAACCTGCCACCTTCAAGTGATGTCAGGAAATAGTACACATACTTACCTCCCATTGCATGAATTGCACTGTAGACGACAGAATCACCCTTCTCCCTGTACTCCGTGATGAAAAGAGAATCACCGATGACAACGGGCAGATATAACAAATCACCAACCTGTATCAGGGTTCCCCTTTCAAATCTGTTTTTAGCCAGGAAATCACCCGTGACAGGCTGCATAGCCAGTCCGTGGTGCGAACCGTCCCACAGGTTGTAGAACTTTTCGTGGCATGGCCGGCAGCTTTGCGATCCTGAATATTCATTTATCCTGTCTTTTTCCGGCAGGCTAATGATCCATATAACTGCAAAAACTAATGACAGACTCAGAACAGCGGGCAAGAGGTATTTCAGTCTATTACCGGGATTCACATTTCAGGGGTGTTAAGAAGTCAGTTCTAAAAAAGGAACCTGTTTACATTTCATCACTAACAAAAATAGTATATTTCACCGCATAAAATTTTTCTGACAAGGAACCGGAACGTGAGCAGTCAATTATTCTCTGACGTCTACAGGACAATCGCAGCGGAGTCACATGGGCTCTTCAAGGACCGTGGCAGCAGGTTCATTGCGCTGGTTATTCCGGTATCGGGTCAGCAGGAAATTAAGGAAAAACTTGAGGATCTGAGGAAGGAATACCACGATGCAAGGCATCACTGCTATGCCTGGGTACTAGGCCCTGACAGGCAAGCCTCGCGGGCAAACGACGACGGGGAACCTTCCGGCACCGCAGGCAGGCCTATACTGGGGCAGATTAATTCGAGGGAGCTGACAGACATCCTGATAGTAGTCATACGGTACTTCGGAGGCACCCTCCTTGGAGTCAGCGGCCTGATAAACGCCTACCGGTCAGCAGCAGAAGATGCGCTGTCAAATGCCAGTATAATTGAAAAAACTGTGATGCAGACCTTTGAATTAAAATTCCCTTACCTCTCCATGAACGATGTGATGAAGGTGCTCAAAGAGGAAGGGTGCAGCCAGAGCGCACACAGTTACGGGAATGATTGTTCGGTAGAGATATCTGTGCGGTCACTGGCAGCTGAACGGATTACGGAAAGGCTCCGGAAGATCGACGGGCTCACCGCAACCTGGCTGAAAACAGTTTGATCATTATACTTTTCAATACTTTTTAACAGGTGTACAAACTGTGCTCTTCTTGTAATAACTTTGTTCTGTTCAGGTCAATAAACACATATATTAATGAAACCCGCAGGTTTGGCAGACTAATTTGCCTGATAAAAATGTACATAAACATGCGCGTTCCATCCGACCTTTAACGAATGATAATAATATACGGATGAAAACCAGAAGCTTAGTATCAATTGATGATCTCTCAACTGCAGAGATCCTGAAGATCCTGAAGCTTGCCGCGGCGTTTGAGAAGAATCCTGTTCAGGATATTCTGCGCGGCAAGGTCGTGGCAACACTCTTCTTCGAACCTTCAACACGCACAAGGCTGAGCTTTGAGAGTGCCGTGAACAAGCTTGGTGGAAAGATCATCGGATTCACCGATTCTTCGACATCAAGCGTGACCAAGGGAGAGACACTAAATGACACTATACGCACTGTCAATAACTATGTCGACCTTATTGTGATGCGGCATCCGATCGAAGGGAGTGCCCGCTATGCAAGCGAAATATCTACAGTACCCGTTGTAAATGCTGGAGACGGCGCAAACCAGCATCCCACACAGACCCTGCTTGACCTCTATTCGATACTGAAAACTCAGGGCAAGCTTGAAAATCTTAATATATGTATGGTTGGTGACCTGAAATACGGCCGTACCGTTCACTCTCTCATGATGGCAATGTCAAGGTGGAACACCTCATTCAATTTCGTTGCCCCCGAGGAGCTCAAGATGCCTGATGAATACAAGCTTTACCTTGATAACCTCGGTCTTAAATACCGTGAGACCACCGATCTGAACAGTGTTATTGACAAGGCTGACATAATCTATATGACAAGGGTCCAGAAGGAGCGGTTTTCAGATCCGATGGAATATGAGAAAGTTAAAAATGCATATGTGCTCCATGACTATATGCTTGCAGACACAAAACCGGGAATGAGAATCCTGCATCCTCTCCCCAGGGTCAATGAAATAAATCCTGATGTCGACTCGAATGAAAAGGCCTATTATTTCGAACAGGCCCTTAACGGAGTTTTCACAAGGCAGGCAATCATCTGCACTTTACTTGGTATAAAATAACTGCAATGAAAAAGATGACTGATCCGAAACAATTACTTGTCAGTGCCATTGAAAGCGGTACTGTCATAGACCATATACCCGCCGTTACACTGTTCAAGGTTATAAAGATCCTTGGCCTCGACAAGATTAAGAACCAGATCACTTTCGGCACCAACCTCGAGAGTAAAACCGACGGCAGGAAGGCTATCATTAAGATTGCCGGGAAGTTTTTCCAGGACGATGACATAAACAGGATTGCCCTTGTTGCACCCCAGGCAAAACTGAATATCATCAAGGATTACAAGGTTGTTGAAAAGCGGGTGGTGGAGGTTCCTGATGAAGTAAGTGCAATTGCAAAATGCATGAACCCCAAGTGCATTACAAACTTTGAAAAGGTCACAACACGGTTTAAGGTTGTATCAAAGAAACCGGTGGCCCTGAAATGTCACTATTGTGAAAAGATAACAGACCAGGAGAGGCTTGAGATCATCTGAGCCTGTCGTAGGATTTTACAAGCATGTCGTCCTCCAGAATTTTCCTGTAGGCCAGCCCGGCCAGGATTGCTGAGATAAGTGGGAACAGGGCCTTGACTTTCCAGATCAGAGACACATCGATTTTCCTGTCAAACATATAAATATAGAAAGCTCCCAGGATCAGTGTCCCGATAGAGAGCAGAACGATAAGCATCGTCACCCTCATCTGGAGACTTCCTTTTCTTATAAAGAAAAATCGCTACCAGAGCCATCGCAGGCACCAGTGCAATAATAACCGAAAGGGGCCAGAGCCTCTGAAGGAGCTTCCCTCCGACCTCGCCCAGACCGGCAAAACCCACTGAAAAGAGATGTACCGGTACCGTTGTCAAGAATTATCAGATCACCTGCCATCAGCAGTCCTGAAAGTACAGCCACTGCCAGCAGAAAGAGAGACTGAATTCTCTGTATCATGTTAATATATATCTATTTAGATGAGAAAAGCTTTTTGAAATTCTGGTAATCAAGATAGTACAAAATTTTCAAAGAAATACTGTTCGACTGAGGCATACCCAGCAGGTCGCTGGAGATTGTCGAAGGGATTGTTTATGATTACACTTCCTGATGAAGCGATTGAATTCTTCCAGACAAGCGATAATTCGCTGCCGGGTGCGAAACGCCAGGTATAGACCATATCAATATTCATAAAATTGGAATTGACATTTGCTTCTCCCGGATAGCTCGTATCATTAAGACTGCCGTCATTCTGCAGTATATAATAGTTGCCGTCGTATTCTGCCCTGGACCAGTAATAGCGCCCGCGCAGGGTGAGGTATGATTTGGCAGTGAAAATGAATGCCCCTGACAGTGTATTCGTCACTGTAGTCACATCCCTTTTGCCGAAAATGATGTCATCAGGGAGAAGTACTTCATCCACATATCCTATGTCATTAAGATTCTTCGAATATTCGAGAGAGTAGCCGAATGAAAACCTGCGGCTTACCTTATATTCAGGCTGCAGTGACCAGCCGAAGGCTTTCTGGTCATAATCTGACCAGGCTGTTGAAATATTCCATCTGTGCCTCGATATAGAACTTCTTGCTTTTATCGGTGTCACCGCGGAAGCCGAATTGCATCGCTGCAGGCCTGTGATAGAAGATTGACATATCCCTTCGCCTGGGTTCGAAATAATCATTTTCACCCCACGGCATTACTTCGGCATCCAGTGACATCGACCAGTAGTTCATGAGAATGATCATACTGCTCGCCTCAATGCCAGCCGAGGTGAACTCCCTGGGATTGAAAAGCTTCTCGTAATTCAGCTCGACAGAATTCCTGGTAGACATAATATTCCCGAAGGGTTCATAGGTGTTATATGAAAAGTCGAGCGAGTGCCCCAACTCGTTGTTTCTGCGCAGGTATCCCATATCATTGGGGTCATATCGGTCACTCATCATCGAAAAGTTATAATCAGCTCTGAAAGCCCCTCCGGTCTTTCCTGCGTTGAAACTGAGCGCATGGCCGAGATCAGTATCCGCTCCGGCAAAGTACTTCTGACTTAGTGTGGCGCCCGCGGAAACAGAATACAGTTTATTGTTTGTTTTCAACAGGGTCTGAAGGTTTGTCACATTTGCTGTATAGAAATTTTCATCTTTCACCGCCGCCCTGATCACATTTGTATTTGAAAAACTGACGAACGAGTTGTTTTTGAGACTTTGATCAAGAACCACCATGTTGTAGTTGGTGAGCGGTTCAATCATTATTTTCCTTGTCTCCTCTGTAATTGCATTTGTCACATCGGCATAAACGGGAGATGTAACTGCATTGAAAAAACCGATGCCAAGTCCGCCTTTAGTCCGGCCGGAGATTTTTGTCGCATTAATCAGCTGGACCTCTGACGGGTGACGGGTGATTGTCTCATTGGCTTCAAGATAATCATAGACATCATCATAGAGACGGGGGGTACCTCCTATCCTTCTCGAATAGAAAATATCTCCCTTGTTGAAGAGTTCGGTGCCCTCCATGAAGAACGGCCGTTTCTCATTGTATTTTACCTCGTAAGGTGTAAGATTAAGAATGCGCTCATCAGACTCCACCTGACCGAAATCCGGTATAAGAGTGGCATCAAGGGTGAAGCTTTCGGAGAGCCCCAGTTTAACATCGAGTCCCCCGTTGTATGAGGTTGCTACGCCGGACTGATCTGAATTATTCTCAATGTATCCGGAGACATACGGAATAAGTGAAAGCCTGAGAGGTGGAGTAACATTTGTTATGCCATTCATACCGCCCATATGTGAGACCGATGATCCGTACTCCTTTGTGACAAAGCTCCACGATGATGTCTCGCGGGTTCTCCTTACCTCCCTGAAAAAATTGATACCCCACATCTGTGTTTCCGATTTCGGGAATCTCAGCGCTGAATATGGTATCCTTATTTCTGCGAACCATCCGTTGGAAGTAACCCCGGTCTCACTCTCCCACACTGCATCCCATGTGTCCACCCTGTGGTAATCATCCTCACCTGAATTCAGCTTTATGTCTGCCTGAACATTTGAGGCATAGACCTTAAACTGCTCACCGTAGAGGCCGTCATTGAAAGGAGATATTTCGACATAGAAATTATCAGCATTCATATTGCTTGCATCCCTTGGTCCGAGCTCAGTAAAAATGCTGTCAGGTGCGGAGTCGAACATCATTGCTCCTATATACAGGGCATCGTCATCATAAAGTACCCTGACTTCAGTCCTGTATTTTGAGGGAATCCCGTTATACGGATTGTACATGACAAAGTCAGTCGCCATGGCCGCGTTCTGCCATGCCTCATCATCAGACACACCGTCAATCTTCGGAGCTGAAACAGCCCTGACGACGTTTAATATTTTCTTCTGAAGATCGACACCCTGAGTTTCCTGTGCACCGGCATTGCCAAAGAAAGTAAATAATAGCAGCCCGATAACGGCCGTCGCTTTTCCGGAAAACTGACCTGTTTTAGCAGAATCCATTTAAAAAGATTTGAGGTTTTAGGAGGCAAATATACCTTACCTGAAGTGACCAACCGCCAGTCTTCGGGCAATTAACAAATATTAACAGCCAACTTTTGAGAGTGGCTGACGCATTTGCGCCTTACATTTTTCGTATTTTTGCTGCTCATTATTAAACAGCGATGAAGCAAACAGAACTCATTACCAATCCTGACGGATCAATTTTCCATCTTCACCTTCTTCCTGAAGACATTGCTGAAAAGATCATAATTGTAGGTGATCCGGGAAGAGTTGAACTTATCGGACAGATGCTTGATTCTGTCAGGGTCAGGAAAAGCAACAGGGAATTCGCCACTGTGACGGGGTCATACCGCGACAGTGAAATTACAGTGATCTCGTCAGGGATTGGTACCGACAATATTGATATAGTGGTTAATGAGCTCGATGCCCTTGCCAATATCGATCTTAAGACAAAAGAGGTCAGCGAGAACCCGCGATCCCTCACCTTCATCAGGATTGGCACTACAGGAGCACTGCAGGCAGGCATACCCGCAGGATCAGTTATTGCTACAGGCAAAGCGGTAGGTTTCGACGGTCTTATACACTTTTATGAGGGTTATGAATGGTTCCTGGATCACCGTTTTGCAGATGCACTGACTGAGTATCTCGAATGGCCGGATACTCTTGCTTATCCTTACGTTGTTGATGCCGATCAGTCGCTGCTGGAAACAATAGGTGCTGATTTTCCCAGGGGAGTTACTATTTCGGCGCCGGGATTTTACGGACCTCAGGGACGCCGTCTGAGGCTCGAACCATTTGACAACGAGCTGAATGACAGGATTACAGCTTTTCAGCTCGCGGGACTAAAGATCACTAATTATGAGATGGAAAGCTCTGCCATTTACGGCCTGTCGAAGCTGCTGAACCACAAGGCCCTCACGCTGTGTGTGGTGATCGGAAACAGGGTCACGGGAGAGTTCCTCAATGACTACCAGCCTGCGATAAAAGACCTTGCCAGGAAGGTACTTGACGGTCTCAGTCTCTAAAGACTTCCAGTAGTTCTTTCAATATTGCCCGGGCAGCCTTTCCGTCACCGTAAAAGCCCGGATACTGTAGTAATTCCTTGTTGTTCATGAAGTAATCCCATGCTTCGGTGATCTTTTTCGGGTCAGCATCGGCCAGCCTTACGGTTCCGTTCTTTACCAGTTCGACCCATTCTGTCTCTTTCCGGAGTACGATGCAGGGTTTTGAGAAAAAATGGCTCTCCTTCTGAACACCGCCGGAGTCGGTAATTACCATTTTGGCATTCTTCTCCAGGAGTATCATTTCAAGGAATGAGACAGGCCTGATTACCTTTATCAGGTCTGTGCCTGAAATTTCATCCCACAGGTCCGGCGTTCTGTCGCGGAGTGCTTTTATTGTCCTCGGGTGAAGCGGCATGACCATCACAGTATTGTTTTTCGCTCCTATTTCCTTCAGTGTTCTGAAAATTGCAGAAAGTCTTACCGGGTCATCGGTATTCATATCCCTGTGAATTGTGACCAGGACATATTTATCCTCCTCCAGTCCCATTTTGTGAAGGAAATCGCTTTTCTTCCGCATGGCCAGGTCAGCGTAGAAAAGTGAGTTGTCATACATTATGTCCCCGGTAAGGCAGATCCTCGGATTGTTGATTGAGAAGGGTGCCATGTTTTCAGGCCTGAAGCCCTCAGCCATCAGGTTTTTGAAAGCAGTGTTCGTGGGAGCGAACATAAGTGTCGAGGTATGGTCAGCCAGGATCCGGTTAAGTTCCTCAGGCATGGTTTTGTTAAATGATCTCATACCGGCCTCAATATGCACTACCGGAAAGTGTTGTTTTGATGCTGCCAGTGCGGCCGCAAGTGTCGAGTTGGTATCACCGTAAATGATAACACAGTCAGGCTTTTCACTGATTATTACATCTTCGATGCGTTCGAGGATAAGACCTGTCTGGCGGCCGTGTCTGCCTGAGCCCACCTGAAGATTATGGTCGGGCATCCTTATCTCCAGCTCATCAAAGAACACCTCTGACATCTCACGGTCATAGTGCTGGCCTGTATGGACTACAATTTCCTCAATTTCCTCACTGAATTCTCCGGCGATTGCCCTGCTGATAGCGGAAGCCTTAATTATCTGAGGCCTGGCGCCTACGATATTTAGAACTTTCAGCTTCTTCATTTCGCATAGTTAACGGCCCTTGTCTCTCTTATAACTGTTATTTTTATCTGTCCCGGGTATGTCATTTCATTCTGAATTTTCCGGGCTATTTCAAACGAGAGATTTTCCGTTTCCTTGTCTGATACTTTTTCTGCGCCCACAATTACCCTCAGTTCCCTGCCGGCCTGTATGGCATAAGTTTTTGTGACTCCGGGATAAGAGAGTGCTACCGACTCAAGCTCATTAAGACGCTTGATGTATGATTCTATAATTTCCCTGCGTGCTCCCGGGCGTGCTCCTGAAATGGCGTCGCAGACCTGCACAATAGGTGCAATGAGAGTACTCATTTCGGTCTCATCATGATGCGAACCAATTGCATTTATAACCTCAGGCTTCTCCTTGTATTTCTCAGCCAGTTTCATTCCGAGGACTGCATGCGGAAGTTCAGGCTCATCGTCAGGTACCTTGCCAATATCGTGCAGCAATCCGGCGCGTTTGGCGATCTTTGGATTCAGACCAAGTTCTGCAGCCATAATCGAGCAGAGGTTGGCAACTTCCCTCGAGTGCTGAAGAAGGTTCTGACCGTAAGAGGAACGGTATTTCATCTTACCGACAAGTCTTATCAGTTCAGGATGCAGACCATGAATTCCAAGGTCAATTGTAGTGCGTTTTCCAATTTCAACTATTTCCTCCTCTATCTGCTTGCGGGTTTTTTCCACTATCTCCTCAATGCGTGCAGGATGGATGCGTCCGTCAGTCACAAGCTGATGAAGGGCAAGTCTTGCTATCTCACGGCGTACCGGGTCAAAGGCGGAAAGAACAATAGCCTCAGGAGTGTCATCCACAATTATTTCGACGCCTGTGGCAGCCTCCAGAGCCCTTATATTTCGTCCCTCGCGGCCTATTATGCGTCCTTTGATCTCATCAGACTCAATATGGAAGACAGTGACAGCGTTTTCAATTGCTGTTTCTGCTGCCACTCTCTGAATTGCCATGACAACAATGCGCTTTGCTTCCTTGGCGGCTGTCATCTTGGCATCATCAAGGATCTCGTTTATGTAGGACATGGCACCTGTGCGGGCCTCTTCCTTAAGCGATTCCATGAGCTGATTGCGTGCATCATCGGCTGAGAGACCTGATATTGTCTCAAGCTGTTCAACCTGCTGACGGTGCATTTTCGAGAGCTCTTCTGTTTTCTTTTCGAGCAGTTCAACCTGCTGTGACATGCTCTCCTTTATGGCATCAGCCTCGTTTTTCTTTCTTTGCGTCTCTTCCAGTCTCTGCGAAAGAGCCATCTCCTTCTGCTTAATCCTGTTCTCTGATTGGCTGATCCGGTTGTTCTTTTCATTTATAACCTTCTCATGTTCAGCCTTAAGCTGCAGGAATTTCTCTTTGGCCTGCAGTATCTTTTCCTTTTTGATTACCTCAGCCTCGGCCTCAGCTTCGGAGATGATTTTTCTGCGCCTGGTTTTCAGCAGACCCTGCCACAGGAAGTATGACAGGCCTGTTCCTGCAATGAGGGCTGCTCCGCCTATTGCAGCGACCAGCCCTGTTGTTATAACTCCAGATATCATAATTTTCGGTTTTTGATTATAAAAAAACCCGCAAAGTTTCCCTAACTTTTAAAAAAACCCCATATCTACATGGCTGGAGCTTCTGTCTTGCCTCAAACGTCCACCGTCCCGGTTTAACGGGAACCCGACGAATCGGGGTGAGGCCTGTTCCTGGCAAGCCAAGATTAACTCCAAAGTACAAATTGTTGAGTTTTCAAAATGAATAGAGAAACAATGCGGGCAGTATCTTTGCTATTTTAAAGAACGATTATTACTTCTTTGACAGACAGAGACTGATTTTTTCGCTCATCTCCCTCAACCCTTCTTCAAGGCTTGTGTCACCCTCCTTTTCTTCAATTTCAATGAGCCTGATCACGTACTGTAGGGCAGCCATCGCCAGAAAATCCTGGATATCCTTGTCAACGTACCGCTGCTTATACTGAAGCACCTTCTCGTTGATCATCCGGGCTGCTTTCCGGATACGCTCTTCATTTTCACTCTCCACCTTTAACGGATAATACCTGTCGGCCACATTAACCCTGATCGAAAGTTTATCATCCATTTTAATATATTATCTGTCTAAAAGAGCAATACATTTATCTATCTCCCGCACAAGTTCACTCACTCTCCTCTTTGCCGTTCCGGCATCGCCTCCATTCCCCAGTATCGCTCCGGAGAACTTCGCTCTTTCATATCTTGTCTGAAGCTCCTTTACTTCATCATTTTTTTCCGCCAGTTTGATCCTTAAAGCCGACAATTCGGTTTCAAGACCCGTTATCAGAGATCTTTGCTTCTCATGCTCATCAATCAAAGCCTCTATGGACCTCTTCAGCAAAAGATACTCCTCATATCCCCCGGCATTCATAACGATCATCCTTAAATACAAAAGTAACATATTATATAATGTTTTCAAAAAAAACTAACCATTATGTTTGTTGGTTTGACATTGAAACATAGTTTTGCAGCCTGCTACCGATATATAATGAAAAAAAGAACTATACTTTTTCTCACTGCCTTCACAACAGGATTGATAATGAATGCTCAACAGAATGATAAAAGCCTGTTTATCAGCCCTTTGAAAGATACACCTTCTCTCTCAGCAAGCTTTGCAGAACTCAGGGCTGACCATTTTCATTCAGGCCTCGATTACAAGACCGGGGGTGTCATAGGCAAGGAGGTCTATTCAGTAGCTGAGGGGTACATTTACAGGATCAGCATCAGTCCCTCCGGTTTCGGCAAAGCAGTCTATGTCCGACATCCTTCCGGATATTCAACTGTCTACGGCCATCTTGACCGCTTCAGGTCTGATATTGAAGAGTATGTCAAAAACGGTCAGTATGAGCAGAAGAGCTACACAATCACGCTTTACCCGACACGCGACCAGTTCCGTGTAAAACAGGGTGACCTTATCGCCTGGTCGGGCAATACCGGGGGATCTTCCGGACCGCACCTCCACTTTGAAATCCGCGAGTCTGCCACCGAGAACCCCGTGAATCCCCTGAACTTCGATTTCGGAGTTGCCGATAACACCAGGCCGGTTATTGACAGAGTCGTCATTTATCCGCTGACAGCAGGATCGTCGGTTAACAACAGCCATTCCCCCCTTTCACTTAAAACATCAGGCCAGGGAGGCAGGTTTGGGGTTGTATCCCAATCTGCCCCTGACTGTCTATGGAGCAATAGGGATTGGTATTAAAACATGGGACAGCTTTGACAACAGCCAGAACCGCTGCGGCATATATACAATAGATCTCCTTGTAGACTCGGCAAAGGTCTACGGATTCACTGCAAAACGATTTGCATTCAGTGAATCCAGGTATATAAACAGCCATACAGACTACCGGGCCCGGATCAGAGACAATGAATACATCCACAAAACCTTCCTTCAGCCGGGCAACAGGCTCTCAATGTACAATGGTGTTATCCGTCGGGGCATTTTACGACTCAATGATGACAGGGTTCATAAGATTACGGTGAATGTGACAGATGCAGCGGGCAATAAATCACAACTGAACTTCAGCATAAAGTCGGTCTCCACCCCCGCTGTTAAAGCTGCTGAGGTTAAATGCAGTAAGGTTCTACCCTGGGGTAAAGCATCGGATTTCACGGCTGACGGCATCAGGATTCACTTTCCGGACCTTGCCTTTTATGATACTGTGTTTTTCAATTATGGTGTCAGAAGCGGGAACGGAAAGTATCTTTCTCCTGTACATTCCGTACATGACGAAACAGTAGCAATACACGATCTCATAAGGATTTCCATCCGGCCTGATACGGTACTTTACGGGCAGGAGTCAAAAATGTGCCTGGCAAAAATCAGTCGTGACGGCAAAAAAAACTATGCCGGCGGCGACTTCCGTTACGGTTTTGTTTCGGCAGAAGTCAGAGCACTTGGTGATTATACTGTAAGCGCCGATACCTCAGGTCCAAAGGTAATCCCTTCATTTGCAAAGGGTTCTGATCTCAGTGGTAGAAAATCCTGTTCAATTGCAATTACGGATGACTTCTCCGGAATAAGAAGTTACGAGACATTTATTGACGGCTCGTGGGTTCTGACGGAATATGATGCCAAAAACAATGTTCTGATCTACCGGTTTGACAGTAAAAGGATAAAACAGGGTAGTCTTCACCGTATGGAGCTGAATGTCACAGACAACCGTGGCAATACAACTAAACTTAAGACTGATTTTACCTGGTGATCTGGTTTTCAGAATAGCTTTTCAGGATAAATTCCTGCATCAACCATTTTCCGTATGTTCTCTACAACAAACGGTTTGTCCTCGCGGTAAGTCACGCCAAACCAGTGGCTGTCGCTTCTTAAAATCTGAATTGTAATCTCTCCCTTTTTTACAAATTTATCCAGTGAGGTAGGAATATCAAGTTCAGCTTTCAGATCACTGATTCTTTCCCTTAGGAATGATTTGAACTCAAGGTTCAGATATTTAAAGCAGGAAGGTTTGAATCCAAAGAGGTTCATTGAAACGATCTCCTCTCCTGTGTACTGACGAATACGGCCCTGGGCGTCAGGAGCAAAAATACCGTCCGGCTTCTTTTCAATACCCCTGGTTTCAACCATATGTTCCAGCAGACCGCCGCCACTTACGGAGCAGATGCCACGGTTTACCTGACCGTGATCAGAAAGGGTGTTGCCGAGCCTGTAACCTACTATGCAATAGTTGGTGTCATTAGTGTCAAGTGTCAGAAAGTCATAAAGAACTTTGAAAGAATCTACACCGTAATAATCATCGGAATTTATAACCCCGAAAGGTTCTCTGATTTTATTTTCAGTGACCAGGATTGCATGGCTGGTTCCCCAGGGTTTCTGGCGGCCTTCGGGTACAGAAAATCCGTCAGGAAGGTTACCCAGTTCCTGGAAGACATAGTCAATTTCTATTACGTTCTCAAGGCGTCTCACGAATGTCTCCTTGAACTGTTCCTCTATATCTCTCCTGATTACGAAAACCACCTTCCCGAATCCGGCTCTTTTAGCATCATAAATAGAATAGTCGATAATTGTCTCGCCTGATGGTCCAACCTGGTCCAGCTGTTTGTTGCCTCCGTATCTGCTGCCCATCCCGGCAGCAAGCACCAATAATGTAGGTTTCATAAGTTTTACAGTTTTTTGGTAAGCAATAATACCTAAATATTTTGTACTTTCAAAACCTGAAAACAAAGAATTGTCGTTTCTGATTGAGATATGCACTGACTCTGTTGAGTCTGCCTGTGTTGCACAGGATGCGGGTGCGGCAAGGCTTGAGCTTTGCTCTGCCCTGTCCGAGGGAGGTGTAACTCCCAGCCTTGGTCTGATAAATTCGGTCAGGGCTAACACAGACATTGAATTGAACGTTCTGATAAGGCCCAGGGCAGGCGATTTTCTCTATTCCGACACAGAGTTTGGAGTGATGCGGAGAGACATCGAAATAGCCGGAGAAGCCGGGGCTGACGGTATTGTTACCGGAATCCTCAGAAACGACGGGAATATCGATATTGAGCGTACTGCTCTTCTTGTTGAATACGCCGGACCGATGAGTGTCACTTTTCACAGGGCAATTGATATGTGCCGTGATCCACTCATAGCCCTGAGGGACATCATCTCCGCCGGCGCAACGCGTATACTTACCTCAGGGCAGGCCCGTAAAGCAGTGGATGGAGTTAACGTAATAAAAAGCCTTGTCGATAGTGCCGGTGACAGGATCATAATAATGCCCGGAAGCGGTATCGATGAATACAATATTGCTGTCCTGGCCGGTTCAACAGGTGCCAGAGAATTTCACCTCTCCGCGCGCCGGAACGAAGATAGCCTGATGACTTTCCGCCGGAAAGGCATTTCGATGGGGGGATCACAGATAATCTCGGAATATTCGACAAGAATTGCCGATGCTGACAGGATAAGAACCGTAATTAAGATTCTTGAAGGTATTGAAATCTGAACAAAGATATTATTTTTGACGCCTGTTCCGGTCAGGATGACAATATCGTGACTGACAATACTGATTCATTCTGTCAAATTATTAACATATAACAATTATAAATCATGAAAAGGATAACAGCTATCATGCTAACCCTTCTGCTCCTCTCGTGGGTTACCGCGGAGAAAGCCAGGGCATGCACTAACTTCCTGATTACCAAGGGAGCTACCAAAGACGGGTCCACAATGATCACATACTCGGCTGACTCGCACGTACTGTACGGCGAGCTTTACTACTGGCCTGAGATGGTCTACAAGGCAGGTGCAATGCTTGACGTTTACGAATGGGATACGGGTAAGTTTCTGGGCAAAATTGAACAGGCTCCTGCCACTTATTCTGTCGTTGGCAATATGAACCGCTTTCAGGTTGCCATCGGCGAAACAACTTACGGCGGAAGAGGCGAACTCGGCAATCCTGAGGGAATCATTGATTACGGCAGCCTTATCTATATTGCCCTTCAGCGTTCAAAAAACGCCAGGGAGGCAATACATACAATGATTACACTGACAGAAAAATACGGTTACTGCAGTTCCGGAGAATCGTTCTCCATCTCTGACCCCAATGAGGTCTGGATAATGGAACTCATCGGCAAAGGTCCGGGCAAAAAAGGACTTGCCTTCGTAGCCCGCAGGATACCTGACGGTTACATATCAGGTCACGCCAATCAGGCAAGGATACAGACCTTTCCTCTCTCTGACGGAAAGACCTCAATAACTGCAAAGGAGATCGACAAAGTATTTAATCCTGAAGTAGAAACAGTTTATTCCGATGACATGATTGGATTAGCCCGTCAGTTTGGGTGGTTCAGCGGCAATGATGCAGAATTCAGTTTCAGCGACGTGTTTGCACCCATTGAGTTTCAGCGGCGCACGTGCATGTGATGCACGCATATGGTCAGGTTTCAACAAGGTTAACAGCTCGATGGGAAAATATGTGGAGTATGCAATGGGTCATGACCTTTCGGAAAGAATGCCACTCTGGATCAAGCCTGACAAAAAACTTGGCGTAGAGGATGTAATTGGACTGATGAGGGACTATTACCAGGATACCCCCATGGACATGACAAAGGATATCGGTGCCGGTCCGTATCTCAGCACAGTACGCTGGAGGCCTATGAGCTTCACTGTTGACAGTGTGACATATATTAATGAAAGGGCAATTTCGACACAGCAGACAGGGTTCTCCTTCGTGGCCCAGAGCCGTAGCTGGCTTCCTGACCCTGTGGGCGGTATTTTCTGGTTCGGTGTTGATGATACATATTATACCGTTTATACACCGATGTACTGCGGTATAACAGCTGTACCTGAATCTTTTGCCGTTGGCAACGGAGACATTATGACATACAGTGACAATGCTGCCTTCTGGGTTTTCAACGAGGTCACAAATTTCGTTTACACCCGTACCAGCCTTATGATTGGTGATCTTCAGGCAAAACAGAGGGAACTTGAGCAGAAATACTTTGCAGAAACTGCCGCACTTGACAAAACTGCAGAGGCAATGTATAAGAAGTCACCTAAAAAAGCAGCTGCACTGATCACCAACTATTCAGTGAATGCTGGAAACAGCACCGTAAGCCAGTGGAGGGATTTCTACAAATTCCTGTTTACCAAGTATATGGACGGTAATGTAAAAACCAAAAGTGAACCTAAGGTAGGGTACAAATATGTTGTTCCCCAGCTCAAGCAGCCGGGCTACCCGCAGGAGTGGTATGAAAGAGTCGTCAGGGATGCAGGTGAAAAGCTGAAACAGACCGGGACATCGGGACATTGAAAGTATTCGCTATTTTCCGGTCATATTTTGCAGATAATAAAAAAATTATTTGTAAGTTTGCGACCGATTTTGAAACAAGTAGAGACACAAATTTTTCGCGCGATGAACTTAATGAAAGTAGTTGAAAAAGAGTATGCTGTAAAGAAGGAGTATCCGAAATTCAAGGCCGGAGACACAATTACAGTTCATTATAAGATTGTTGAAGGTAACAAGGAAAGGATACAGCAGTATCGTGGAGTGGTTATACAGAGGTCAGGCACAAGCAATACCGAAACGTTTACAGTTCGTAAAATGTCAGGTAATATAGGTGTCGAAAGGATCTTCCCGGTTGCCTCCCCCTTCATTGACAAAATTGAGGTCAACAAGTACGGAAAAGTACGCAGGGCTCGCATCTTCTACCTTCGTAACCTTACAGGCAAGAAAGCACGTATCAAGGAAAAGATATACTAGTCCGGAAGATATTTATAGAAAAAGGCTGCGTTTGCAGCCTTTTTTTTTGCAAAGAAAAACCGCAGGTCATCCGGTAAACCTGCGGTTCAAAGGGGTTGTCAAACCATCAAAAGGACTAGTAAACGGTGGACTGGGGATTCCAGTTACACCATCCGGATGTCCAGTTTTCTGTGCCGAATGCACCTCTGTATGTAACAGGAGTGAAAAAAGTATCAGTCAGTCTTGTATTTGTAAACGAAGCCCCCGAAAGCAGCGCTGATCCGGCAGCGGGTAAGAGTGAAGGAGAGGTAAGATTGACAAGAGATGCTCCGATCACATCTGCCAGGGTAAGATTATCGGCATTATGCCTTGAGGCTGCCTGGAACCAGGCTACATGCTGAGCTACTGTATAAGGTGTAGCCACGGTACCAGTCTTTTCAACATAATTTTCAGTCATTCCTGCAAGAATCGTATTCTCAATCTGCAATTCATTCAGATCAGCCCTTGAGGGTGAATTACCCTTCTGTCCGTCAATCGAAAGACCCTGAGGAAACCCTGCGAACACCGAATTGTACACGGAAGTCATCGTACCTCTTCTGAGGTGAAGTGCTTTTTCATGCTTGGTTCCGACCGGCAGGGTTGATGATACTGTAAGGGGACCCAATGCTGTTACATTCGAGAATACAGGGGTTGTGACAGGTGTCAGCAATGATCCGTCTGCATCATTATCACTTTCGAAGCCATTTGATCCTGACTGGTCTGATTTAAGAGGATCCTGGATTATAAGTCCGAACTGGATCTTCCCGCTGAATCCGTTGTCAGTGTCAAATCCGTCGTCAAGACCGCCAAGTGCAACAATGTACTTAAGGTTGACGTTTCCGCCAAACCACTCGAAAGAGTCGTCACCTGAATACGAAACCTGTATATGATCCATTACTGTAGCTTTTCCAACAGAATAGAGTGTCAAACCGTTTATCTCACTGTTCGATGTTGAAGTAAGGGGAATACCCGGGAACTCGATCCTTACATACTGCAGTACTCCCGAGTTGTCATTGTCATCGTTTCCGCCGTATTCAGCGCCGATACCACCTTCAGCAAGTCCTACACCGGCACCATTGTCATGCTTGTTTGTTTTAGCCTTACCGCAGATGACCAGGCCGCCCCAGTCGCCTGTAGCCCTTTGCCCTGCAGGCTTGTCAGACGTGAAGACGATAGGATTGCTTGCAGTACCTGCAGCCATTATCTTTGAACCTCTCTCGATAATGAGAGTCGCCTTCGAGTTTGAGACACCCTTTATTAAAGTGCCTGGTTCAATTGTCAGGATCGCATTGTTCTTTACATAGACAAAGCCTGACAGCATATATTTCGCCTGGGCATACCACTTTGTGTCAGCGGTAATATCACCGGAGACAGTTATGACCTGTCCGGTTGAGGGTACTACGGTTACGGAACACTCTGCGTGATACAGTAGTATTCTCGGTCGAAGTAGCGGTAATTGTTGCTGTTCCAAGAGCGACACCCGTGATAATACCGTTATTTACGGTGGCCACAGTTGCGTCGCTTGTGCTCCATGTTACGTTCTTATTCGTTGCGTCAAGCGGGTCAATTACCGGCAGCAGGCTTACTGTTGCACCGATTGCAACGGTTGCCTCCTGACGGTCTAGTGACAGAGATTCAACAGGAATGTCTTTCTCACACGATGACGCTGTGAGCAGCAATGCCCCAAAGAGAAGTGCTTTTACAGAATTGATAAAGTAATTTGTTTTCATAGCAATAATTGTTTATTTAGTTCTTTTATCAGAATTTCAGTGATAGTCCAAGCGTATACTGTCTGCCCGGATAATATGATTTTGTTATTTGTGATCTGTCAAATGACTTTGTTCCGTCACTGCCGTAATATGACATGTCAACAACTGTCTTCACATTCTGCCGGAAGACAACCTTTTCACCGAAAAGATCCTTGATACCGGCTTTAAGTTCGAACTTGCCACCAAACTTTTTGCTCAGTGATAAATCCACTTCATTCCTTGGCATCTCATAGATGTCAGGAATACTTTCCCAGCTGTTCGGTGACGGCCTGCCGACAGCAACAATCCTCTGGCCTATCCTGTTGTAAACTATGCTTGTCATGAATCCCTTATCAGGATTCTGGTAGAATAATGCAAAGTTCACGATGTAAGGGGATTGTCCCTGCAGAGGTCTGTCAAATGCAACCGAACTCCTGATAAGTGCCAGGTTAATTACAGCTGTGAAATTGGCAAGCCCGGGATTGATGAATTCAAGCGATTTGCGTGCTTCTGTTTCAAGTCCGTAACTGTATGCAGAACTGATATTGTCAAATGAAAACTGGGTTGGATTGTTACCGGTTATTGTTACCTCAATCGGGTTACTGAAGTTCTTGTAAAAAAGCCCGACATTGAAGGTTTCATTGTTTCCGGGGTACAACTCGTACCTTATATCAAAGTTGTGGACATATGCCTGTTTAATATTTTCATTTCCGTATATACCTGCATTCTGGTCAAAATCGACATAGTAAAACGGAGCCATCTCCCTGAATTCAGGCCTGTTGACTGATAATCCGTAGGTGAACCTGAGCAGACTCCGGGAAGAGATGTTATACGCAAAATTGGCAGAAGGGAAGAGATTGACCGTATCACGTTTTACAAGCACCGGGGTTGTCGTTCCCTGCCTGAAACTTGAAAGTTCCTGCATATCCTTCTCAATCCTGAGTCCTAATGAAAGATCTGAACGGACATTGAATTTGAGTCTCAGGTTCAGATAACCTGCCAGGATGCTGCTACTGGCATTATATGAATCAGAAAGGGCAGTAATCTCCTTAAGTTTGATTCCGTCAGTCAGGTTTAATATTTTCAGGATTGAAGATTTCGCTGACAGGAAGAGATGTAATTGATAAGGCGGAAGCATCGTCAGAAATTGAATAGCCAAAATTACGGGCCTTGAATTCCCGCGACTTATTCTCGGTATAAAATCCTGTTTTAAACTCAGACTCAATATTCCTTACTTTAAATTTACGGGTAAAGTTCAGGGCTCCGGAATAATTTTTTTCGCTTAGATTCAGCCACATTCTTGATACAGAGGAGAGATCAGGATTGTTACCGAAAAGTATTACAAATGGTGATGCATCCCCGTCATTACTGATATACCTGTACCTTTTCAGGTCAGGCTCATCTTTGACAGAAACTGAGTAGCCGCCGGTGAAATCGATTACGGTTTTGCCCTCATTGAACATCTTCTCTGCACCGATCTGACCTGCATAAATAAGCCTGTTGCTGTATTTCATCTCACCGGAGTTGATATATCTTCCGTTGTTGTACCATTCTCTGCCTTCTCTGAGTGTCACTGACGACTGTGCCGTGCGTGTGAGGAAGTTCCTGAAATCAATTTTCAGGCCGTTGACCGGATAGACTGTCCAGTTGTGCAGAAGACCGATCCTCGCATTTGTCTTATACTGTTTGTCAGTGAACTCATCAAGAATTCCGGGAGTATCAAACCTGAAATTGTAAATTGAATAACTGTTATTTTCTATCTCGTTAAATGCATTGGAATAACTGTATGTAAGTGATGTCACATTCCCTGCAATGAAGTTTCCCTTTTCAAATCTTCTGTTTATTCCGACAGCCAGTTTCTGATCAGGAAGACCTGATCCGCTGAGAGCCTCCCAGTTATTGTTCAGGCTTCTGCCTATGCTGGTTACCCTGTCACGGATTTCCGGATTTGTTGCGCTTTCATACTGATCGAGATGACCCGGCATACTGGCAGGCAGTTTACGATAGTCAGTTCCCGATGTAAGCCAGTCTGTGGGACTTCCGTTTTCCTTTCTGAAATCTTTGAGGGTAGAATACTGTCTGTAAGCGGTCCCGTATGAAATGAAGAAATTATTACCGGAGGGGATGCCTGTGGTTGAGACTTTTACAAATCCTCCTGAATAATCTGCCGGAAGCTCGGCTGTAGGCGACTTGAGTATAAATATATTCTCGATCATTGAGGACGGGATGAGATCAAACGAGAATGACCTGGTATCAGCTTCAAGACTGGGTGCAGATGAATTGTTAAGCCATACATTATTATACCTCGAAGACAGTCCTCTTACAACTATAAACTTGTCATCAACAATGGATACCCCCGGAAGCCTTCTTACAACTTCGGAGGCATCACGGTCCTGTGTCCTGCCAATCAGCTGTGCCGAAATGCCGGATACAACTACCGGGCTGTTCTTTATATTAGTCATCACTGATACTTCGCTGTCATTTCTTTTTGTGGCGACGACCACAATGTCACCCAATTCTATCGATGAATCTGCCATCAGGGCTTCTATCACTGTATTGACACCGGGGTTTACCCCGATTCCCTGAAGCGTCAGGGGTTCGTAGGAAATGAATGTAAAATTCAGGTTGTATGTTCCGGTGGGTACTCCATCTATTGTGAACTCACCGTCAGCGCCTGTTGCAGCTCCTTTGAGGGTCCCCTCTATCACTACATTGACTCCGGGCATTGTTTCTCCCGTTTTCCGGTCCCTGACTGTCCCGGATATTTTACCTGTCACCGCCTGTGAAAGCAACAGGTTGCTTCCGGCGATTGAAACTGTAAGAATAAGTATTGTTATAAGCTTTTTCATGGAAATGGTTTGACAATAAATTATGCTGCAAATCTCCCCAGCTGATGTTACAGAATGATAAAAAACTGATTAAGAAAAGGATACAAAACGGTTACAGAAATGTTACGGCTCGCTCGTGTGCAAAAAAAAAGAGGCCTCTAGGGCCCCTTCTCAGCAAGATAAAATGATGAGGAAATTACTTAAGAATTTCATCCGCCCTGTTTCTTGCCTCAGCCATCAAACGGTCAGCTTTCGCGTTAGCCTCCGTTTCAAGTTGAGTCGCTCTTTTTTCAGCTTCCCTGTTAAGTGCTTCTGCTCCCTTTTTTGCTGCCAGTACAGCAATAGGGCCTTTGGATTCAGCATCCTTAACCAGTTTCTGTCCCCGCAGTTCAGCTTCGGAACGAATAGTTTTTGCCGCAGAGGCGGCTTCCTCACGCATATACTTCGCCTTCTCCTCAGCCTCCTTGAGTATTTTATCAGCCTGCTCCCTGGCTGTTTCATTCACCTTTTCAACTGCCTGTTCCTTTATCGCTTCCGTCACTGTTGTCACAGGACTGGCAGCATCCCCTCCCGTAAATGAAGGCGTGACCACCGGTTTCCTGAATGTCCCTCCCACTTTCAGGTTTACTTTTATTATATCAGACGGGACATAGGTCACACCCAGCAGTGCTGCCTGTGCTGATAGAGTGCCGATCAGGGCATTGACAGATTCACCAAGGTCAGATCTCGGAATTTCAGTCTTAATCAAGGTAATTAACAGTCTGGTCGAGACCCTGGTCTCCCGAAATATTCATTTTAATGTTGCCGAGCTTTGTGTTAAACGGTTTTACAAACACCCGACCGTTGCTGATTGTGAAGGCAGCGCTGACATCCTTTATTATGTTTGTGTATTCTGAATTAAGCTTTAAGCACCCCCTTCATCTGGTCGAAAGTCTTTGATTCAAGCAACTGGACCATCTCAGAAGTAGACAGTACCTCCACCGGTAATTGATGCAAGAACAGGCATAAAATCAACGCCCAGCAGACTCTCGTACTTAAAGCCGGCTGATAGGTTGCCACCAAGCCCCTGTGCAGCCGGAGCAAGTTTCTGAACGGTATTGAATGCCGAAAAGGCATCTTTTATCCCTATCGAAGTGATTTTCATGTCGGCCTTTACAGACGGCTTCAGCGTGTCACGCGTATCATATTCAGCATTCATTACTATCGTTCCTCCAAGGGCCTTCATGCCTGTTTCGCGGACGGTTACAACACCGTCATGAACTGTCAGGTTGCCTTTGACTTCAGTGGCCTCCAGCCTGTCAAAAAAGAGGCGGCCAATCTCCCCGTTGAATGCAAAATCTATGTTACGCGGAATGTTAATGACTGCCAGAGCTGTGGTGTCTTTAACAGCCGTAGTATCTGAAGGGATCTTATCCATAATCTCATTAAGATCGACAACCGATGAGACAGAGTGAAAGGTTTCCTTTTATGATTCCGTCTGACAGCAGCCAGGGAATATAATTCTCCAGCCGGCCACTCAGCCTGAAGTCGCTCTTCTCTCCGACTTTAATCATCAGTTGTTTTAATTCGGAATAAGCAGGGTTGAAAGTCATCGAAGCGTTATCAATGCGTATTGCGGGAAGGTCAGCCATTTCCACAGCCATCCCCGTTATTCCGAGGGTTCCGTCAGCTTTGAACTGTTCATATTTCTTATTCTCAATCATCGAAAGACGTCCGGCAAGGTTAAGTGAGACATCAAACAGTCCGCTGAGCGAAATGCTGTCAAGAGGCAGGGCATTCTTAAGTTTAGAGAGATCGATTTTTCCAACGGCCCGTGCGTCTATGTCGGGATCACTGAGAGGTGTCCTGAGTTTCATCGTCATGTCAAACGGATTGCCTGCAAGAACGAAGTGAAACCTGTTTACTCCCACCGTTGTCTTGTCCATATCGGTTCCGTCCATTGCCACGTCAGCGTCAATGGCTATTGCCGTGATCTTCTCAGGCAGATCCGGATAGCTCACTGCTCCGTCACTGACAAGGAGTCTGAGACTGACATCAGGCATTGTGCTGTCAGCAGAACTGTACACTCCTTTGACGGTTCCGTCCAGTGAAAAGTTACCGGATGCCTGCAATTTCTCATAACCTGACATATAGACTGCAGGGATCAGTGAGAGAAGTGATTTGAAAGAAGCTTCCTTTGTTCCGAAAATGAGGTCAGTTGTAATGTCATCTTCCGGCATCGCCACGAGGCCTGAAAAGTATACGCCCAGGTCATTTATGTTAAGCTGGTTGTCTGCAAACCTGAATAATAAGCGAATCGGTTTGTGTGTCAATGTTCCCCTTCAGGCTGGCTGTGGCTTCCGAAAGGTATTTTACCTTCTCCATGATGAAGGAAAGACTTTTCACAGTGATATCCGTTACCAGGTCAGTCCGTGAGGCAGTCATATCCCCGGAAATTCGTGCTTCCAGGCCTTCAAGCACTGCCTTCATGTCCGATTCCAAATCAGTATACACTATCGTTCCGTCATTAATCAGAATTTCATTTAGTGCCAGTCTGAATGATGACGGTTCCTCAACCTCAACCTCAGTCTCAGCCTCATCCTCCTTCATTATATCCCAGCTTGCTGCCCCGTCTTTCAGAACTGTTGCATTCACAACCGGCCGGTCAATTATAAGAGATTTCATCTCATAGCCGGTGTCAGAAAAAAGGCTTCTGAGATTAAACACCAGGTCAAGCGATTTCACAAAAGCAAGAGTGTCTCCCTGAAAGCTGCCGACACCTGTAACACTGAGGTCGGAGACCGAGAATGCAACATTCGGAAAAGCTTTGAAAAGGCTCACCTTGTAGTCTGCGAACTTTACTTCGGCATTGACAGTGCTGCTGATCTGTGTCTCCAGTTTAGCCCTGATCTTATCCTTGAAGGCAAACGGTATAATGAGTGCTGCGGCGACAATTAGAATAAACAGTGCTCCGACTGTCAGTCCGAATATTTTTAATCCCTTTTTCATTTTATTTCATATTTATGCCTGCGCGCTGGTTGCTTTGCAGTCTCCGGGTCAGGCAGAGTCTCTGACTGCATTAATTATGCCGT
The DNA here is from genome assembly GCA_963736735.1 of uncultured Bacteroidales bacterium. Taxonomy (GTDB): domain Bacteria; phylum Bacteroidota; class Bacteroidia; order Bacteroidales; family VadinHA17; genus SR-FBR-E99. Next base: position 362,792 of record CAVTPX010000009.1, read on the forward strand.
AAAATTAGTCAATAAAACGAAAAAACTTTTATATTTGCACCCGCTAAAGGTCCCGTAGCTTAACTGAATAGAGCATCTGACTACGGATCAGAAGGTTGTGGGTTTGAATCCCTCCGGGATCACACAGTATGAAAAGAGACGTTGCAAGCAGCGTCTCTTTTTTCTTAAAAAGCATACCTTTGGTCCTCAATAATTCGGATAATCAACAATAACCATACAAATGAAGACAATTTCAGCACTTTTAATAATCAGCTCACTCGCGATGCTCTCCTTCAGGTCTGACAAGCCGGCTTACATGCTTTACGACTCAGAGGGTAAGAAGGTCAGATATGAAAAAATGATTCAGGCAGTCAGTGATGCAGATGTCGTTTTCTTCGGTGAGCTGCACGACAATCCTATTGCCCACTGGCTTGAATATGAAGTGACTGCCGACCTGTACAGGGTTGCAGGAGACAGGCTTGTTCAGGGTGCCGAGATGTTCGAAGCTGACAATCAGCTTCTCCTCGATGAGTACCTGTCAGCAGCATATGAGGCTGACAAGTTCGAAGCGGAAGTCAAGCTCTGGAAGAACTATAAGACCGATTACAAGCCACTGGTGGAATTCGCGAAGAAAAACAAGCTACCATTTATTGCAACCAATGTGCCGAGAAGATATGCTTCGGTTGTTTCGAAGAAGGGACTGGAGGCGCTTGAACAACTGCCAGCAGAAGCAAGAAATTACATTGCTCCCCTCCCGATATTTTATGATCCTGAAGTAAAGAGCTACAAGGACATGCTTGAGATGGTTGGTATGCCGGGTATGGGCGGCAAACCCAACGAAAACTTCCCGAAGGCACAGGCAATAAAAGATGCCACGATGGCTCATTTCATTCTGAAAAACCTGCAACCCGGGAAGATATTCATTCATTACAATGGTTCGTACCATTCTGACAACTATCTGGGCATCATTTATTACCTGAAAAGGGAAAGACCTGACATAAAGGTAGCAACTATTTCAACGGTCCTCCAGGCTGACACGGCAGGCCTTAGTACTGAATATACAGGTACTGCGGATTATCTGGTTGTGATCCCGGAAACGATGACACGTACATACTAGACTACAGGAACAGGAAATTACTGCCCTGAGCAATGGCGTTTGTATAAGCATCATGGCTGATTTCTGTCAAGTCTGCTCAGGGCATACCATGCAGATCCTATTACCGAGGCATCGGACCCCAGGACGGCCTTTTCGATTCTCAAACCCCTTGAACATTCAGGAAGCGAATTCAGGAGAGTCTGCCTTTTGATTTCATTCAGGTAGTCTTCGCCGGCCAGGGCCATGCCTCCTCCGAGCACAATAATTTCAGGAGCAAAGATACTTACCAGGTTGGAAAGCCCTATCCCGATGAAGCGGGCATTCTCCAATATTGCTTTTCCGGCAGCGGAATCACCTTCCCGGCTGAGCCTGAAAATATCGGCAGCTCTCAATGAGGTTGACTTTCCGGTTTCCCCGGTAGAAGACAGGTATTGCTGTACCAGTGCGCGCCCGCAGGCATACTCCTCAAGGGTCCCTACCCCTCTCATGACATCACCCGGTTTTCCAGTGTCAATTATCATCATACCCACCTCACCGCCGGCATTATTTACTCCCCTGTAAAGCTTTCCGTCAATGATTATTCCACCACCGATACCTGTTCTGAGCGCAATGAAGATAACATGCCTGTAACCTTTTGCAGCTCCGAACCGGTGCTCTGCAACAGTCATCAGGTTGGCATCATTTCCGATATATACCGGCAAACCGGTAGTGCTGTTCAGTTCTGAGGCCAGGGGTACATTTTTCCAGCCTTTTATGCCGTGGCCGGGTCCCAGGACCACACCCCTGTCGTGGTCAATGAACCCGGGCACCGAAACTCCGACTGCGATAGGGTTGACTCCAATGGAAGCCGCCTGTTCACGGGTGTGCCGGAGAGCCGATTCCAGGGAAGTGATTATATTGGCTTTTGTCAGTTTCTCCCTGAGCGGAAATGACTCCTTATGCAGGAGCTTGCCGTCAAACCTGACAATGGCAGTACGGACGAAAAAACGTCCAAGGTCTGCTCCTATGGCTGCGGCGTGGGGGTACATATTGGTCTGAAGGTCTGATAGTCAAAAAGTCTGAAAGTCAAATGTCCGATAAGTCTGGCTGCGCAAGTAAGAAGCGGGTAAAATACAAGCTCAAAACCGTTGAAATACAAATTTACTGAAGTCAGCCGTAAAAATAATATCTTTGGATTCATATTTCAGAAGTCATGCAGAAAAGAGTGAGGGAGATACTTGCAGCGGAAGCTGAAGCAATTAAAAACATCCCTGTAACAAAAAATTTTGAAGGCGCCATAAAGCTGATACACAAACATGTACATCAGCTTAATGGAAAACTTGTGACAAGCGGAATGGGAAAGGCCGGGCAGATAGCTCATGATATTGCAACCACATTCTCTTCCACCGGAACCCCTTCTGTATTTTTGCATCCCAGTGAAGCTCAGCACGGTGATCTTGGAGTATTGCAGGAGAATGACCTCATGCTTGTTATCTCAAACTCGGGACGCACGAGGGAGATTCTTGAACTTCTGGAGCTGAAGGACAACCTCTACCCGCAGATACCGGTGATAGTCATTACCGGCAATGAGGAGAGTCCGCTCTGGAAACAAGCGACAGTAGGACTCTTTACCGGCGGCCCGCCCGAAGTTTGTCCGCTTGGACTGACACCCACAACTTCCACGACAGTAATGACTGTGATAGGTGACGCCCTGGTCTCCCTGATGATTAATTACATAGGGTTTACCGCAGCCGAATACTCAAAACGGCATCACGGCGGTTATCTCGGAGTAAAATCGCGGGCTGAATCGGACAGGGAAAACGGGATTATCTACTGAATAAGGTCTGCCACTCCATCAAGAATGTAAGTGGGTCTGTAAGGGAATTTGTCAGCCGATTTCAGAGTTGAGATACCCGTCAGCACCAGCAGTGTATCAATCTCTGATTCAATTCCTGCAATTATATCGGTATCCATCCTGTCACCTATTATTATTGTCTCATCAGTGGAGCACCCGATCATCTTCAGAGCAATACGCATCATCAGCGGATTGGGTTTCCCGACAAAGTATGCCTGCCGGCCCGTAGCCAGTTCGATTGGTGAAACAAGAGCCTTGGTAGCCGGAATAATGCCGTTCTCAACCGGGCCGGTAAGGTCAGGATTTGTTCCGATCAGCTTGGCACCCTTCAGCACAAGGTTTACTGCCTGTTCAATCTTCTCGAAGCTGTAGCTGCGTGTGTCTCCCACAACCACATAGTCAGGATTAAAGTTATTCATTGTGTAACCGGCGTTGTACAGGGCATTTATAAGACCTGCCTCGCCAATAATATATGCAGTACCGCCTGGCCTCTGGCTCGAGAGGAAATTGGCTGTCGCAAGTGCACTTGTATAAAATACATTTTCATCAAGGTCTATTCCAAGACGGAACATCTTTTCCTGCAATTCCTTTGCAGTCCTCTCACTCGAATTTGTCAGAAACAGAAACTTCTTATTCTCTTTTTTTAACCATTCCACAAACTCCGGAACACCTGGCAACAGCATGTTGCCGTGGTATATGACTCCGTCCATATCACTTATGAAGGCTTTCTTGCTGCGGATCTTCTCTATTATTTCCTTATTTTTCATTTTGATAAATTACGGTGCAAAATTAACAATTAGCAGCCATATAATTAAGAAGCAGATGCAATTGTAACAATAAAGAAACAAGCTTTACAAAGTGTTGCAGGCTACTTCTTCAACTGACTAAGGCCTGTTTCGATCTGCTTTTCAAACACACTTGCGGTCTCAAGCCACTTCAGCATCCGGGTACTGACTTCAGGTGACCCGGGAGATCTACCTGCCAGTGTTTTGTACAATGCCTCCCTTAATTCAGTCATCGCTGAAAGTACATCACCGAAGTAGATTATAAAGAATTTATCAGTAAGGAAGAAATAACGCTTTCTGCCGGTGTTATAGGTCCTGTAGTCTATAAGCCTGCTGATCAGCAGATAACTTACAGCATTGCTTACCACGCTCTTACTGGCGCCGAAAAATGAACAGATTTCATCGAAAGTCAACTCGGCAGAATCAGAAACCGTAAAGAGTGCCAGTATCCTCCCGTTCATTGGTGCCAGCCCGAATTTTTCAAATACTTTCCCGGTCTCATCAATCTGTTCCCTTAATTTCACTGATTCCTGAATACTCATTTCCTCCCTGTTTAAACTTATCTGTAAAAATAAAATAAAAGCTGTCAGTTCTCAATATTCAGAACTAAAAAAACAATTGATTCTTATCTTTTGCAGTTAAGTTGAAAAATTGTAGTTTTGATCCGGCCTCCCCTGCTACAGGCACAGGCAGAGCCACAAAATCACTTTTCTTAACAGTAAAAGCAGCCAGATATGACCCAGACAGCAACCACAGCTCCGATGAGCCGTAAGGACTATGTTATTTCACTGACAGTGATCGGTATTTTCTTTTTCATTTTCGGTTTTGTAACATGGCTTAACGGCATACTTATCCCGTTTCTGCGTACAGCGTGTGAACTGTCTAATTTTCAGGCCTATTTTGTAACCACTGCGTTCTATATTTCCTATTTCATAATGGCTCTGCCGTCATCTGCTGTGCTGAAGAAAACAGGCTTCAAGTCGGGAATGTCACTGGGACTGTGGATCATGGCTGTTGGCGCACTTGTATTCATTCCTGCCGCCATGATGCGCAGCTATCCGGTGTTTCTCTTTGGCCTGTTCGTCCAGGGAACCGGACTTGCTCTCCTGCAGACGGCAGTCAACCCGTATGTCACTATTATCGGACCCCGGGAAAGCGCAGCCCGAAGGATTAGCATGATGGGCATTGCAAACAAATTTGCCGGTGCACTCGCTCCTATAATACTTGCATCGCATCTGCTCAAAGATTCTCAGGTACTTGAGATTAAGCTCGCAGAAGCTGTGGATGCAGCGGCCAGGGGGGTAATGCTTGACGAGCTCGCACAGCGGGTCATCAACCCTTATATACTTATGGCTGTCATACTTGTCGCACTGGGTTTCCTTATAAAATTTGCCAACCTCCCGGAGGTTGATACTGATGCTGAGGATGCCGAGGTGGGTGAAACAAATATTAAAAAGACAACCATCTGGCATTTTCCCCATATGATCATGGGGGCAATTGCGCTCTTCTTTTATGTAGGTGTCGAGGTTATTGCCGGAGACACAATAATAAGGTACGGACAATCGCTCGGTGTGGCAATGGATTCGGCCAAGTATTTCACTTCGCTTACAATGGTGAGTATGATCATCGGGTACCTCCTCGGGATAGCTCTGATTCCAAAATTTCTTACCCAGGTAAATGCCCTGCGAATCTCCGCGGTTCTCGGCATAGTGTTTTCTGTGGGAGCTATTTTTACCCCTGCCGCTACTCAGATATCGCTGCCCTTCAGAGACCTTGTGACTTTCCAGGCCGTAACCCTTACAATTCCTGTCACTGTGCTCTATGTTGCATTGCTTGGATTTGCCAATGCCCTGGTATGGCCAGCCATGTGGCCCCTTGCCCTGGCAGGACTCGGGAGGTTTACAAAAACGGCTTCAGCCATCCTGATCATGGCAATCGTGGGCGGAGCCCTGATACCCCTGGTCTACGGAAAGATGGCTGATGCCTTATCAACTCAGACTGCATACTGGGTTTGCGTACCTTCTTACCTTATACTCCTTTATTATTCGCTTCACGGTTACAGACTTAAAGGCAGATAATCTTCTGAAATATGACCCGGAACCTTAAGGAAATATTCAGCTTTTTCAGGGCTGAGGGAACTTTTCTCACAGGTGAAGCTTTTGGCTCAGGCCATATTCACGACACTTTCAGGATCACCACCGCTGAAAAAGAGTGTGATGATTACATTCTGCAGAGACTCAATAAAAGGGTTTTCAAGGACATACCCCTGTTGCAGGAAAATCTGGAAAGGGTAACCGCACACCAGCGAATGAAACTTTCAATGATACCCGGAAGCGATATCAAAAGGGAGTGCCTTTCACTGATTCCTTTGAAGGCAGACAATCTTACATGGTATCAGGATGAGGAGGGTGAATTCTGGAGACTGCTGATTTTCATTTCTGACCACCGTTCCTATGAAAGGGTCGATTCACCGCATAAGGCATACGAAGGCGGAAAAGCGGTGGGACGGTTTCAGGCTATGCTGGCTGACCTTCCCGGAGAACCGCTCCATGAGACAATTCCTAACTTCCATAATATCAGTATGAGGCTCGACACATTCCATCAGGTTCTTGAAAGAGACCCGGTAAACCGGGCTGAAAGTGCCGGAAATGTGATAGCGGAGATCATCAGTCGTGAGGAGCAGATGAAGGTCATCCTGAGACTCGGCGAAGAAGGTCGTATTCCCCTCAGAATCACTCATAACGATACAAAATTCAACAACATACTGTTTGACAGCAACGACAAAGCCCTTTGCCTCATAGACCTTGACACTGTCATGCCGGGTTATGTGCACTATGATTTCGGCGATGCAATACGCACTGCATCGAATAAGGCACTGGAAGATGAAAGTGATCTCTCGAAAGTAGCGATGGACATTGACATTTATAAATCCTACGCTAAAGGATTCCTTTCTGAGACCAGGGAAACACTCAATGACACTGAAAAGGAATATCTTGCATTTGCACCGCTTCTTCTAACCTATACTATGGCTACCCGGTTTCTTACAGATTTCATTGACGGTGACAACTATTACAAGATTAAGTACCCGCTTCATAATCTGCAGAGAACGCTTATCCAGACAGAATTGCTGAAGAGCATGGAAAAGCAGTATTCTGAGATGCAGGCCATTATCAGAAATCTATCGAAATGAAAAAAACATCTCCTTCTGTTCCTTATCCTGGCATCAGTCAGTGGGAATTGCATCCGGCCAGGTACAGCTGACAGCCGCAGACAGCGCAAAGTTTCCTGCCTATTACTGGCACAGTAAGAATATGTTTGACAACCTTCCCGATATAAAGGGCGAAATAATCTTCCTCGGAAACAGCATTACAGACGGAGGTGAATGGTTTGAATTGCTCGGGAACAAAAAATGTCTTAACCGCGGTATCAGCGGTGATGTTACCGAAGGGGTACTCCTCAGGCTGCCAGGCATTACCAGGGTCAAACCGGCAAAAATCTTTTTACTGATTGGCATAAATGATCTTGCCAGGGGAAGAAGTGTTCAGGACATTACAGCCAACTACAAGCTCATTCTTGACAAAATAAAAGCTGAAACACCTGCTACTGAGGTTTTCATTGAGAGTGTACTGCCAGTAAATTACGGGACAGTCAGGATGGCTTCCCTGAAGGACAAAACTGTACTGATACTTGAGCTGAATGCCAATCTCCGTGCCCTTTCAGCAGATTATAATTACACCTATGTGGATCTGTTTACCTTAATGGCAGACAGTAACAACAATCTGCCAAAAAAATACTCAGTTGACGGTCTGCACCTTACATACGCGGCATATAAGGTTTGGGCAGACGCAATAAGGGAATATGTGAAGTAATTTGCGATTTGCGATTTGCGATATTGCGATTGGAATGATTGCAGTTTGCGATTATGCAGTTGCCAAAGAAAGTTTTGCATATCACAGGTAAAATAATGACTTTTGTCATGCCGTTTAAAAGCGGTAACACTGAAAGTCATTATTCTGGGATATGGAAATAAACGGGAAGTACTTTAAATCATACCTCCAGCGTGAGGAAGCTCTTAAGAAGCAATATAGTCCCGATCGTATAAAAAAGCAGCATGCTAAAGGCAAGCTGACTGCACACGAGAGGCTCACACTTCTCTTTGACGAGGGGTCCTTCGAGGAGATAGATACCTACGTCACCCCTTCTGACCAGGGCGTCGATTTCGGAAAGGTTGACAGTGCCTTCGGAGACGGTGTGGTTGCCGGGCACGGCAAAATTGACGGCAGACTCGTATTCGCCTATGCCCAGGACTTTACAATCATGGGCGGTTCACTAGGCATTGTCCATGCCCGCAAGATTGTCAAGATACAGGAAATGGCTCTCAAGATGGGAGCGCCGATAATCGGACTGAACGACTCCGGCGGAGCAAGGATACAGGAGGGTATTGCAAGTCTGAGCGGCTATGCAATCATATTCAATAACATAATCAATTCTTCAGGAATTATTCCACAGATCTCGGTTATAATGGGACCTGCGGCAGGCGGAGCAGTATACGCACCGGCACTGACCGACTGGGTATTCATGACCAGTCATACCAGCTACATGTTCGTAACAGGACCAAACGTGGTCAGGGAAGTACTGAATGAGGAGATCAGCAGTGAGGACCTGGGTGGCGCAGAGGTACATGCAACCAAAAGCGGGGTAGCGAACATGATATATGACGATGAGGAAAACACCCTGATAGCCGTCAGGAAATTCCTTACTTACCTCCCGTCAAATAATGTAGAAAACCCGCCATTGGTGCCGGATTCAGGTAACACTCCCGAGGTCAATGAAAAACTCCGCGATATTGTTCCGGATGATCCCCATAAGGCATATGACGTTCGTGATGTTGTAAATCTGATTGTTGACCGGAACAGCTTTTTTGAAACATCAGAGCTTTTCGCCGCCAATATTGTAACAGGTTTCGGACGTCTTGCCGGCAAGACGATTGGTATTGTCGCAAACCAGCCCAAAGTCCTCGCCGGGGTGTTGGATATAAACTCTTCAACCAAAGGTGCCCGTTTCATACGATTCTGTGATGCATTCAACATACCACTGCTTACCCTTGAAGATGTTCCGGGATTTCTGCCGGGCAAGGACCAGGAACATTCCGGGATAATCAGGCACGGCGCAAAGCTTCTCTACGCATATGCTGAAGCAACAGTACCACGGATTACTGTAATACTCCGTAAGGCATACGGCGGAGCGTATATTGTAATGAACAGCCGGGGAATGGGCGGCGACTTCAATTTTGCCTGGCCTTCAGCTGAAATTGCAGTCATGGGTCCTGACGGCGCAGTAGCAATCCTCTACAGACGTGAGCTGGCTGAGTCAAAAGATCCTGTTGCACTGAAGAAGGAACTTGTAAAAAAATACAGAGAGAAGGTGGCCAATCCGTTCATTGCTGACGAGAAAGGCTACATTGACGAAGTTATTGACCCGGCAAAGACGCGTCAGAAGCTGCTCTCGGCATTCTCGGCACTGAGCAATAAATGGGTTAAAGTGCCTTCGCGCAAACATGGCAATATGCCTCTGTAATAAGGCAATAGGCAGGGTAGGCAATAGGCAGTAGTGGGAAAAGAAATACTGATGAAGAAGATTAAAAGGATACTTATTGCGAACCGTGGGGAGATAGCGGTACGCATAATGAAAACTGCCCGCACAATGGGCATTGCAACCGTAGCCATCCGCACCGAGGCAGAACCGGGTGCTATGTACCTTTCATATGCCGATATAATCCATGATGAAACCGAAGGGTCAGCTGGGATACCTGTTTTTCTTGATGTTGAAAGGCTGGTCCTGATAGCCATTGAAACAAAGTGTGACGCGGTTCATCCCGGTTACGGGTTCCTGGCGGAGAATGCATATTTTGCAGATAAGTGCTCTGATAGCGGGATCATTTTCATCGGTCCCTCACCTGACGCAATATATAAGATGGGTAACAAGACTGTCGCGAGGCAGATAGCCCTGAAGAACAGGATACCAATGGCGATGGGAAGCCCCGGAAGCATTGCCAACGAGGATGAAGCCCTGTTCCACGCCGAAAGAATCGGCTATCCTGTCATCATCAAGGCAGCATCCGGCGGCGGAGGTCGCGGGATGAGAATTGTAAGGCATCCTTCCGAGATGGAAAAGATGTTCACTATGGCCAGCCGTGAAGCAGAAAAAGCATTCAATGACCCCTCCGTATTTGTAGAAAAATATATCGAAAATCCTAAACACATTGAATTTCAGATACTTGGCGACAAGCAGGGAAATGTAATTCACCTTGGAGAAAGGGAATGTTCAATACAGCGAAAACATCAGAAGTTGCTGGAGGAGGCCCCCTCTTCAGCTCTTGACCCCGTGTTGAGAGAGACAATGGGCAGGGTGGCTGTCCAGATCGCCAGTGCTGTAAAATACTATTCTGCAGGGACCGTGGAATTCCTGCTCGATTCGGACCGGAATTTCTACTTCATGGAGATGAATACCAGGATTCAGGTAGAACATACAGTCACTGAAATGATTACCGGTATCGACCTGATTGAACAGCAGATACTTGTCGCCATGGGCGAGAGTCTGAAGTATAAACAGGAAGATGTCAGACTGAACGGGTGGGCGATAGAATGCCGGATCAATGCCGAGGATGTTCAATCCGGTTTTGCCCCTTCGCCGGGAAAAATAGAAAAGCTGAGCTTCCCTGAGGGCCCGGGCATCAGGGTGGATACCGGAGTACAGGCCGGCTCTTCAATAGTTGCCAGTTTTGATTCAATGATCGCCAAACTGATTGTAACCGGACGTGACCGAAAGGAGGCGATTATAAATACTAAAAAAGCACTTGACAAAATCTGGATAAAGGGCACTAAAACAACTCTTCCCTTCTTCCGTATGTTAATGCGGAACCACAGGTTCCAGTCGGGCGATTTCACAACGGCATTTATCGAGAAAGACCTTGAAAAATTTCATCACAGCGGTGAGTATGAAGAGATGATTGCTGCCTGGCTCGCCACAAAGCTATTCAAAGAGGAAAACCTGGAGAACAGGATCCAGGATATAAAATTTGAACAGAGGAATGAGCTTACTCCCTGGCTGCAGAACAAAAGGTTTAACCGGTTTTAGATGTTGAAATTATGAATCCACAGAAGCCTTTGATAAAAAAATTGCACGCTCTGACAAATGAGGGGAAGAAATATTCATTCAGTCTCCCGCTAAGGAATGTAATAAAAATCGGGAAGAGGGAATATACAATTGAACTGCGTGAAGATGATAAATACGGGGTGCATGTACTCTGGAAAAACAGGCGTTACCCTGTTGAAATAGTCAGGACCAGGCAGAACCGGTACGAGATTCTCTTCAATGACATAAGTTATACATTCACTGTGGAGACGCCAATCTCACTGCAGCGGAAGAAAGTTTTGAGCACATCCGTGTCAAAGAGTGACAAACAGGCAGTAAATGCACCGATGCCGGGGAAAATAATAGAAGTACTTGTACGGGAAAACGCAGAAGTAAAGCGCGGGGAGCCTATTGTGATACTCGAGGCAATGAAAATGCAGAATGAGATTCTGTCGACTTTCACGGGTATTATATCCCGAATTGGTGTCAGAGCGGGACAGAATGTGATGAAAGATGACATCCTGGTTGAGATTACCGTAAAATAATAAGGGGCCCGCAGTAAGCCGGGCCCCTTATGTATATGAATGCTTCCGTGAATTATTACTTCACCGGCGCATTTTTCAGTGTGGCAAGCAGAAATTTCCAGAATTTATCTACTGATTCTATCTCCACCTTCTCATCCGGACTATGCGGGAAACGGATCGTCGGACCGAAACTGATTGTGTCAAGTTTGGGATAGGGTCCCATAATGATTCCGCATTCCAGACCTGCATGAATGGCTTTGATCTCGGGAATCTTTCCGTAAAGCTTCTTATAGGTATCCTGCATTGTCTTCAGAATGGCTGATGACATATCAGGATTCCAGCCCGGATAACTGCCTGTGAGTTCAACTTTGGCATCAATGAGGTGGAACACCGCTGCGATCTTCCACGCTGTGGCTTCCTTGGCAGTGTCAACAGAGCTTCTGCAAAGGTTGTGAGCCTCGAATTTGCCGTCACTGAGTCTGACAATTGCCAGATTATTTGATGTTTCCACAAGGCCCTTCATACTCTGGCTCATCCTCTGAACACCGTTTGGACAGGCGTATACAGCCCTGATGATCCGGTACTGGTCACCGGCGTTCATTACTTTTGCAGGCGCCTTGCACGGCTCGACAAAAATCTTAATGTCAGGATCAGCTTCCTTGAATTCAGACCTGTAGATCTTTTCATAGCCTTTCACAAATTTTTCAAACTCGGCCTTTTTCAGCGCAGGCACAACTATGACTCCGAAAGCCTCGCGAGGTATCGCATTGCGAAGGTCACCGCCGGCGTATGAAGCTATACGCAGGCCGAAGTCATGCTCAGCCTGCTGGAAGAACCTGAACATCAGCTTATTTGCATTACCCCTTGCGAGGGCGATGTCAACACCTGAGTGTCCGCCGCGCAGTCCCTTAATTGAGATATTATATGCTGTGGTGCCGGCAGGTGTCTTCTCGAGACCGTAATTGCGCGTTGCACTTACATCTATGCCTCCTGCACAGCCAACATAGAGTTCACCCTCGTCTTCCGAGTCCATGTTGATCATTATCTCACCCTTCAGAACGCCTTTCTTCAGGTTTTTTGCGCCTGTCATGCCTGTCTCCTCATCAATCGTGAAGAGTGCCTCGAGCGGACCGTGAACAACCTTGGGATCAGTCAGGGCAGCCATCGATGCGGCTACACCTATACCATTGTCAGCACCTAGTGTTGTGCCTTTGGCTTTAACCCACTCACCGTCAATCACAGCTTCGATGGGGTCAGTCTCAAAATTGAAAACCTTGTCAGAGTTCTTCTGAGGCACCATGTCAAGGTGCCCCTGAAGGATTATGCCTTTGCGGTTTTCCATACCCTTTGTAGCAGGCTTGCGCAGTATGACGTTTCCGGACTTGTCCACAATGGTCTCAATTCCATGATCCCTGCCAAACTTCGCAATGTATTCCGTCATTTTCTGTTCCTTCTTTGAAGGACGCGGTATCTGTGTAATTTCATAGAAATATTTCCACAGAAGCTTCGGTTCAAGTTTTCTTATGTCACTCATATCTAAAGTGTTTTTAATTATTCTTTAACAATATTCGGTTTTTCAAGACCATAACCCTTTTTCCTGTCCTCAGCCTTAAGAAGGAAGCCGAAGAGCAGGGCTACCACACCCAATCCGGTAAATATCATCATCGGGATCTGGTAATTATAGCTTGGAACCGGGACACCGTCAAGCATGTAGGTGCCGGTAATGCAATACTTGTTAAGCACCCATCCGATCAGGTAAGGAATACCCATCAATCCCCAGTTCTGAACCCAGAAAATGAGGGCATATGCCGTTCCCAGCTGCTTTTCAGGGATTATCTTCGGCACGGAAGGCCACATAGCCGAAGGCACAAGTGAAAACCCGATACCGAGGATGATGATCAGGAATATTGCCATCCAGGGTTTGTCAAATGCCGGTATCGAGAACATCGTATGAACGAAAATAAGGAGGACGGCTCCGATTATCATAATTGTTGCACCCTTGCCCTTCCTGTCATAGAGGTTCCCAAAGAAAGGTGTAAGGATTATTGTTCCAAATGGAAGCATCGATGGAATCAGTCCTGCTGTCTCGGGGTCAACACCGAATTTGTTTACCATCAGGTCGGAAGCATATTTCAGGAACGGGAAGACGGCGCCATAGAAAAGTACGCAAAGTATAGCGATATACCACCATCCGCGGTTACGGAGAATGAAAAGGATATCTTTCAGGCTGAAGCTTTCTTCTTCCTGAACCACCTTGTCCTTGTCTGCGAGAGCGATGGAAGCGTCGAGTTTCTTGTCCATTCCGGCATAGATAAAGAAAGCTATCAGGCCGATACAGAGGAGCAGCAGTGCAATTAGAATAGGCATCGAGACATGACCCAGTGACCTTGCAAGAGGTGCCGAGGTAGCAAGTGCCAGTGTCGTTCCCAGGCGCGCAGTGGCCATCTCCAGACCCATAGCCAGGGCGAGTTCCTTACCCTTAAACCACTTGACAATTATTTTTGAGACCGTAATACCTGCTATTTCTACTCCCACCCCGAAAATGGCATAACCGAGTCCGGCAATCAACACCTGGGACTTGAATCCCAGAATGAACTGACCGTCCAGCGAGTTTGTGGATATTGCATAGTACTTAATAGCTGCACCGGCAACCATTAGCATAGTCGCCATTTTTCCAGTAAACCTGATCCCCCGCTTATCAAGGATGATCCCTCCTATAATAAGCATCAGGAGAAATACGTTGAACCATCCGTAAGCGCTTGTAAAGAATCCGTACTCTTCACTGTTCCATGCCAGTTGCTGTTCAAGCATCGGTTTCAGGGGTGCCATGGCATCGGTAAGGAAATATCCGCATAACATTGTGAACGCTACAACTGCCAGTGCAGTCCACCTTGCAGCTTTGGAATCAGCAAGGGTTTTTCTTATTTTTTCCATTTTCAGAGTTTAATTATTATGATTAAGGTCCGTAAATGTATAAAAAAAACATCCCATAACACTTTCCATTTATCATGTTGAGCTGAACTTTACGGCATGGTTTTGGTTATTCTGATGAACGGACTATATTTACGCCAAAATAAAAAGAAGATTTTGTCAATGATTAACAGCACTAATATTATGAAGAAACTTATTCTGGTACTGATGTTTGCCGTGCCGGCAATTATCCTTTCAGGACAAACGGCACCGGTAAAGTGGTACTCGATTGAAGAAGCGGCAGCACTCACTAAAACTGCTCCCCGTCCTATTTTTGTAGACACTTATACCGACTGGTGCGGATGGTGTAAGAAGCTTGACAGTGATACATTCTCAAACCCGGTGATAGCCGAGATGCTCAATACGAAATTTTATGCTGTAAAATTCGATGCCGAATCGAGTGCTCCTGTAAATTTTCAGGACCGGACTTTTGTGAATGACGGCAAACTGGGAAAAGCTCATCAGCTTGCCTATGCTCTTCTGCAGGGTAAACTCAGTTATCCTACTGTTGTATTCCTCACTGAAAAGAGCGAGCTGATCACTCCGGTCTCGGGGTACCGTAATGCAAAGGATTTTGAACCGCTGCTTGCTTATTTTGGTGGCACAACCTGGCAGAAACAGAGCTTCGAGGAGTTCATGAAGATCATTTGTAGGCAAGGTCCAATAATTTAACTGTCCGCCCCCTCTATTTTCCTATAATTATATTTGAAGGAAGCGTCACTGTGTTACCGAACTGGTAAACCAGTTTCCTTGCTGTACAAAGTGTCTCGTTACCCTGTGTGATGCGGATATCTACCACGTCAGGAACCCTGTAATATAGCCTGTCAGCCCCTGACATCTCCTTTTCTGACCCTGCCGGCCGCACAACAAGATTCAGGTCTTTTGTTTTATTTGATGGCACCAGCTCAAGCATGACGGGTCTGCCCGCAGTGTTTCCAGCACTTTTCATGCCCTCTGTCAGACGAAAAGTTAAACAGAACTGTATTCTGACCTGCCATCGATGGCCTTGGTGTAAACCATATGCGGAAATGTTTTGTTTCGGTCCATGTTTTCCCTGCAAACAAGGCTGTATACTCGCGGTCAAGCCTGTTAATTTCATTAATCGCTGCTCCATCCTGCGGAAATACATTCGTTTCTCCTGTCAGAATCATATGCTTGCCTTCCCTGAGTTCAAGTAGTTTCTGAGCGGCTGCGGCAGCTTCCTCTCCTACGGTAAGCTTTTTCTTATTCTCAACCAGGTAAGGAACGCGGATAAAAGCGGTGTCGGCTCTGACAACCTTATACGCGGTATCGGTCTTCATTGTTGTATAGATGTCAGCACCGAGATCGGGGAACAGTAATCCTGAATAATCAGTTCCACCCTGGCTGTGCGAAAAACTGGTTGATCCGTAGACATCAGGAGTAATATCGAGGATCAGTCCGCTGCGTTTCAGTGCAAGCACATTGGTCTGCATAAGTGTAGTTCCCTGGATTACATAAAACTGTGAGGGATCGAGCTCTTCAACAGTACGGAGGGTGACATTTCCCAGGGTCCATTTCTCTTCTCCTGACATTATTATATCATCAAGGCCCAGCATCTCCCTGGCAAAGCCGGCATATGGGCCGGGAACCGAAACGGTTCTTTCCGCAACCACATCTATTTCAAACACTGTAAGCGGCAGGGAATAGACCACACTGCCCTCCGTCACCTTTACCTCTCCTCCCAGAGGAAGGATAACAACATCCGAACGCTGCCCGTTTTTAGTCGGGAGGCACCCTGAGAACATTAATAATAATGTAAAAAGGCCGGCGAATGCGGTTTTCTTGATTGATGGCTTTGCTGTCATAGATAAAGGTTGAAATTGTTAAACATTGTCTCGCGGAATGCTCTTCCGATATTCATTATTATATCACCTGCAATGAGTGATTCTTCTGAATGAATCCTGAGTGCCAGGTCACCGGCAGCACCGTGAAGGTACACCGCTGCAACGGCGGCCTGTTCCGGTGTATATTCCTGTGCGAGCATAGCGGTTATCATACCTGTCAGCACGTCGCCTGTGCCTCCTGTGGCCATACCGGGATTTCCGGTACTGTTGAAGTATACTTTACCGTCAGGCAGGGCTACCGATGTACATGATCCCTTGAGGACCACAATGCAATTATATTTTGCAGCAAATTCCCTTTGAATCATTAGCATCCCGTAGTCTGACTTATCTGTTTTTGCGAGGCGTTTAAACTCGCCCGGATGAGGTGTCAGTATGGATCCGGGAGGCAGAAGGGCGAGGATTTCCGGTTCGAGGGCCATTATGTTAAGGGCGTCGGCGTCTAATACTATAGGTTCGTCGCACGATTTCAGGAGAGTAGCAAGTGCACGGCGTGTGTCCGGATCAGTTCCGAGGCCGGGGCCTACGCCAATGGCATTAAACCGCTTAAGGTCAGGAACGGTGGTGACAAATTCTGTACCCGGATCAGGTGAGACCATTGCTTCCGGCAATGCGGCCTGCACAGGCAAAACGGCGGCCCCCGGGGTGTGGACTGTTACAAGGCCGGCACCGCTGCGCATTGCAGCTGCTGCTGCAAGGGTTGCTGCTCCTGCCTTACCGTATGAACCGGCAATCAGAAGAGCATGTCCGAATGCACCCTTATGATCGAATTTCTTCCTTTTCCTCAATACCGGCTTCACATCCTTTGCCTCCACAAACTCATAGGCTGATGGCATTGAGGCAACTGTTGCTGCATGAAGTCCTATGTCAAGAACTTCCCATTTATTCACAAATGCAGAGGTCCCCGCAAACATAAATGCCAGCTTGGGGAACTGAAATGTAAGTGTCAGCGAGGCTTTAACAATTGCTGACAGGTCGGCGCCACTGTTATCATCACAGAACAGTCCTGAAGGTAAATCGATTGAAATAATAAAAGCTCCGGATTCATTGATGAACCGGATAACATCAGCAGCAAGTCCTGATGGCGGTCTTGTCAGTCCGCTTCCAAAAATGGCATCGATAACCGTCTCTCCCGGCGACAATACAGGGAAAGACTCCTTGTCTGTCAGGGTCGCCGGAATGACACCGGATTTGTGAAGCCGCTGAAGATTTGCCTCCTGCCCGGGGCTGTGCCTTACGCCCGTTTCAACAAGGAATACCCTGATCCGGTAACCTTCGTTTTTCAGGAGGCGGGCAATTACAAGTCCGTCGCCCCCGTTATTACCGGGCCCGGCAAAAATCGATACACTGCTATCTTCGCTGAGTTTGTCCTTTATCCTCAGAAATGCAGCGTTTGCGGCCCGTTCCATAAGAGCCATCGGTGTGACAGGCTCAAGTCTTATTGTGGCGTCATCAAGATTTTTAATCTCACTGGCTGAATATATCTTCATCAGAAAACAATTTTTACAAATTTAACTATAAGAACATATAAAATGAATCTTCCCAATCTTTAAGTCTGTCAACCGCAATAAAAAAAGATTTATATATTTGCCCTCACCACAAATACTTAAACCGCTTAAACCAAAAGATTATGCTTAAAAACCATCCAAAAGGGCTGCTGGTAGCTTTTTTTGCAAACATGGGTGAACGCTTCGGCTTCTATACCATGATGGCAATATTAGTTCTCTTCCTGCAGGCCAAATACGGCTTGTCAGCCGACAAAGCCGGCGAAATTTACAGCTGGTTCTATTTCAGCATCTATGCCCTTGCCCTGGTCGGAGGTATACTGGCTGACTCGACCCGTAAATACAAGACGGTTATAATGTTCGGTATCATTATCATGTTTGCCGGTTATGTGCTTATGGCCATCCCGGGCATGACGCTCACATTCACTGTCATTGCACTGTTTACGATTGCATTCGGAAACGGGTTGTTCAAGGGTAACCTGCAGGCGGTAGTCGGACAGATGTATGATAATCCGCAGTACTCGAAGATGAGAGACACTGCCTTTATGATTTTTTATATGGGGATAAATGTGGGGGCATTTTTCGCCCCGTTTGCTGCAAACGGTATCCGCAACTGGTGGCTTAAGACCAACGGATTTGCCCATGACGGAAGTATTCCTGCACTTTGTCATCAGTTTAATGCCGGCACCCTGGTTGATCCGGAGAAACTGGCAGAATTCCAGAGGCTTGCAGATAATGTTAATCTGGCCGGACCTGTAACTGACATCGGAGCATTCTCAGAAGCTTATCTTAATGTTTTTTCAAGGGGATACAACTATGCTTTTGCAATAGCTGCAGGAGCTATGGTAATTTCTCTTCTTGTGTACATTTTCTTTAACAGGCTCCTTCCCAACAAGGAGAAGCCGGCCAAAGCAGCGGAAGGTTCATCAAATACAATTGAGTTCGAGATCATGCCCCTTATCTATGCGGTCATATCGATGGCCGTCGTCGCATTTGGTCTGCAGTTTGTGGTCGGCGTTCTTAACGGTCTTGCCTTCGGTCTGTTCGCCGGATTCATTACCTGGATACTGACTACTGCGAAGAAAGATGAATATGCACGCGTATCGTCACTTATACTTGTATTTGTTGTCGTGGTTTTCTTCTGGATGTCATTCCATCAGAACGGACTTACCCTGACTCTTTTTGCAAGAGACTATAATGTAAAGCAGGTAGATCCGTTCACCAACCTTTTCTTCACACTGCCTTCAATGCTGGCCGTAATAGGCTCGATAGCAGGACTGGTGATGCTTTTAAGAAAGAATATGAAGATGACTGCCAGACTTATCGGCGGCGCTCTGTTCGTGGCAGCCTTTGTCGCTGCCTACCTCTTCGTGACCAAAGCCGACAAGCTTAATTCAATTGAGCCTGAGGTGTTCCAGTCGTTCAATCCGCTCTTCATTGTGGCCCTCACATTCCCTGTTATGGGTGTCTTTGCATGGCTCAACAAAAAGAATATCGAGCCATCCACTCCCAAAAAGATTGGAATAGGAATGATCATTGCGGCAATAGGATTCATCGTGGTGCTTATCTCCTCGGTAAAACTGCCTTCACCTGCATCACTTGACGGCTCGCCAGTTTCTGAGGCCTTAAGGGTTTCAACCTACTGGCTGATAAGCAGCTATCTGATCCTGACGATAGCAGAGCTTTTCCTCAGTCCAATGGGACTCTCCTTCGTTTCAAAGGTAGCACCATCAAGGTTCCAGGGCCTCATGCAGGCAGGCTGGCTACTGGCTACGGCTGTTGGCAACAAGCTGCTGTTCGTGGGCACCAAGCTCTGGGATAAGGTTGAACTGTGGCAGTTGTGGACTGTATTCATAGTATGCTGTCTCATTTCAGCAGCCTTCATATTCTCAATAATGAAAAGGCTGGAGAATGCAACAAAATCATAAATTAATTTGACCGGTACAGGGGGTAGGGACGCAGCAGGCTTCGTCCCTACCCTTGTATTATATCCTGATCTATCAACACTTAATAATCGGTATATTTGCATAAATTAAACTGAATTCAGATGAACAGTAGAAAACTATATGACAGGTTCTTTACGATCTTCGGGACTATGATGATCTTCTTTTATTTTTTTCTTGCATATTTCGTAATGTTCTCTTCATCATTTGACCATATTGACAAACCACTCAGGATTATGATGGGTGTACCTATGATAGCATACGGTCTGTACAGGATTACGGTTTCATACAGGAAAATAAAAGAAAATTTTTTCGACAATGAGGAGGAGGAATAATAAGGAAAAAATCCTTAGGGTAAGGCCCGTCTTTCCCGGTCACTTATAAGTGGCACACGCTTTGTAATAAATAAAAAAAGCCGCTCCGGATAAAATTGGAGCGAAAACAGAGCAGGATAAAAAAAGATATTTATTAATATTGTGGCCCATGGAGGTTGACTAAATGCGGGAATCATGAATAAATATTTAATAAACAGGCAAGTTTTAGCAGTCGTCGCGCTGACAGCAGTTTTAGCAGGAACTTTTTTCGCCTGCAAAAACCAGGGTACTACTGAAATCCGTGAAACACCCACCTCCGGCAACATCGTCATCAGGTCCGATGAGTCGTTCAAGCCCATTATCGATGCTCAGGTTGACACTTTTACGGCAATTTACAAGTATGCCAGCATTACCCCGGTTTATGAATCCGAGAAGGACCTGATTGTGGATTTCCTGAATGATTCAGTCAAGGTAATTGTGTCGGCATGGACCCCCACCGAGGAACAAAAACAGTTGCTGCTTGCATCACTCACAGTTGTAAGGACAACCACAGTAGCATATGATGCACTTGCACTTGTTCTTAACAGGGAAAACAAAGATTCCCTGCTTACTTACGAAAATGTCCAGGATATATTCACGGGCAAGATAACCGACTGGAAACAGGTCAATCCCTCATCAAAGCTGGGAGCCATTAATATAATTTTCGACAATGACAAGTCAGGCAACATAAGGTATTTCAAAGAGAAGTTCGGGCTTCCCGGTCAGCTTCCCGCAAACTTCTTCGCAGTAAAAAGCAATCCAGAGGTTGTTGAATATGTATCGAAGAGCCCTGGCGATATTGGTATAGTAAGCGTGAACTGGATAAGTGACAGCGATGACTCGCTTTCCGCAAGCCTCAGCAATAAGATAAAGGTAGCAGCAGTTTCACAACCCTATCTTGACAAAAACTCATTCTACCTGCCGGTGCAAGGTTCAATTTATGACAAAACATATCCTTTCATCAGAGATGTAAACATGGTATCAAGGGAAACTTTTTCCGGACTTGGTTCAGGTTTCATTTCATGGGTAGCAGGGGAAAAAGGACAGAGAATAATTTTAAAGTCGGGACTTGTCCCGGCCACTATGCCTATAAGATTAATACAGGTAAAAAAGTAACTCAAACCATAAAAAAATGATTAAGAACACTTTCAGATCAGCGTTGCTTCTTGCAGGATTATTATGCATGGTATCAGGTTCTGCTCTTCAGGGCCAGACTCTTCAGGATGCCATCACCTCAACCAAGAATGAACAGTATGATAAGGCGGAGACACTGTTCCAGCAACTTATCAAGTCAGAACCCGGTAACAGCAAGGTCTATTTTCATTACGGTGAAAATACACTGCTGAACTATTTTGCTGATACAATCTCAAATTCACTCAGTGCTACCGCGAAGGAAGCCGGAGACATGTTCAATAAAGGAGTTGCTGCAAATGCATCTGATCCCCTTAACTATATAGGACTCGCCAAGGTGGCTTTCTATGAGGGAAACAACGCTAAGGCAGACGAACTGAGGGCAAAGGCCAGCTCACTTCTGCCTCCCTATAAAAAGGTGACAAAGATTGTGAATCCCAAGGAATATGCCTACACACTCGCCAAGATTGCAGAATCATATATCAATTTTGAAAGCGTTGATACAAGCAAGGCTCTTCCTTTCATACGTCATGCACTCAAGATTGACCCCAGGAACAGTGAAGTCTATATAATTGCAGGTGACATTTTCATTCTTGTGAATGATGGTTCAAAGGCAATCAAGAACTACAATCTCGCCCAGGACTGGGATCTTCAGTCGCCCACAGCCAACATGAAGATCGGCAGCATATATGTCAAGGGTCGCAACCTGATGGCTGCAATTCCTTTCTATGAGCAGGCAATTGAACTTGACAACAACTATGCTCCGGCATACCGTGAGCTGGGTCAGCTCTATTCTATGGCGGGCAAGTTCGGTGAATCAAAGAAGTATTTTGAAAAGTATCTCGAACTGACAAAGGGAAATATTCCCGCAAAGATCAGATATGTGAATGCCCTGTTCTATGCGAAGGAATACGAGGAAGTTATTAAGAATGTCGAAGAGATCTTTGCTGTTGACAACTCAAGAACCTATATGAACAGAATTGCAGGTTATTCGGCCTATGAAGAGGGTAATTATGAGCTTGCGAAGACATATATGGACAAGCTGTTTGAGTTACTTCCGGCAGACCGTATAATTAAGAAAGACTACATATATTATTCAAGAATACTTATCAGGAAGAACCAGAATTTTGCAAAACTGGTTATTGATACAGACAATGATGCTTCAGAGCTGGCAAAGATGCAGGAGCGATATCCTGCACTGAAAAGCCCTGCGAAAGAAAAAATGAAGGCAGATATGGATGTCCTGAAGGCCAAGGTCGACGCAGGTAAGGCACAGATAGCAAAATCGGAGAATGAGCTGAACAAGGGGTTTGAGGCCTATGATAAAGCGATTGCATTTTCCGGGGAAGATGCCAACCTGATTTACGAGAAAGGCACTTCTCTATACTCCGGCCGCAGGTACGAACAAGCTGCAGCAACATGGAGCCGTCTGCTTGACAAGGGAAGAGACAGTGAAAATGATTATATGCAGATAGGACGGGCCTATTACCAGGCTAAGAATTTTGACAAGGCCGATGAGGTATTCAACCAGATGGTGGCCAAGTACCCGAACAGTCTGCAGGGTTACCTGTGGCTTGCGAACAATGCTTCAGCAAAAGACCCCGATTCAGAAAAGGGTCTGGCAAAACCGAAGTTCATTAAGGTGCTTTCAGTTGCTGCTGCTGACTCTGTTAAGAATGCCAGGGAGATGTTTGATGCTCTCAGGTATCTTGGGTACGAATCTTTGCAGAAAAATGATTATGACAAAGCCAGGGCATATTATACCAGGATGCTGAATCTTTCACCCGGCAATACAGATTACAAAATCAAGGCTTATGGTTCTATGAGCTCTATGCACCTCCAGGCAGGTGACTACAAGAGTGCCATTGAAGACAACAACAAAATACTTGCCCTTGATCCGGGTAATGACGGTGCCAAGTCGACTCTGCAGTACATCGCAGCTGTCCAGAAGAATGCAATTCCAAAGGCCCATCCTAATGAGATTACCGGTGTTATCAGTGATGCAGCCGGGCAGCCTATTCCAAGTGCATCAGTCAGGGTCAAGGACACCGCTGCCGAAGCATGGACAAATGCCAAGGGTGAATATAAGTTTGTAATGCCCGAAGCATCAGAGGTGCTTGTCATTAGTGCAAAAGGTTACCAGACCGTTGAGATCACTGTTTCCAAAAAGAGGGTTTACAATGCAACGCTTGACAAATAAACTCACTGTCAGCAAGAATTGATGTGAACTAATTAACTGATACTATTGTAAAAGATTAAGAGAATATTTACTTTTGACCACTGTTTACTTAAAACCAACTAAACAATACTAAAATGAGCAAAAAATCCAGTTCGTCAAGCGGTGTATGGCAGTCGCTCTTTGCACCCATTGCAATTATTGTTGCCTTAATCGTTTCCTATTATCTGTATTACAATATAATGGGTAACCCTGTGAACTTTGAAGGCGGAAACCCCAAAGGTCATCCTATTCAGGGCAACTACCTCGGTATCATGTTACAAAGGAGGTATGATCGTTCCGATACTTATGACAATCGTACTTGTACTCATTATTTTCGTTCTTGAAAGATTCATTACATTAAGGAAAATGCAGGGTAAGGGCAGCTTAAATGTTTTTCTTGCCAAACTGAAATCACTTCTTGCTGAAGACAAAATTGAAGACGGAATTGCAGCATGTGATGCACAGAAAGGTTCACTGGCAAATGTTATGAGAGCGGGACTGGAACGTTACCGTAGTCTTGAAAACGACAAGGAGCTTGAAACCGATCAGAAAATCACCTCAATGAAGCAGGCTCTTGAAGAAGCTACCGCCCTTGAACTCCCGATGATGTCAAGGAACATGGTTATTCTTTCAACAATTGCCTCTATCTCAGTGCTTGTGGGTCTTATCGGTACCGTTCTTGGAATGATCCGTGCTTTTGCAGCTCTTGCACAGTCAGGTGCACCTGATGCCCTTGCTCTGTCAACCGGTATTTCAGAAGCCCTTGTCAATACCGCATTTGGTATCACAGGTTCAACCCTTGCTATTGTTTTCTTCAACTTTTTCTCATCGAAAATAGACGGTTATACATTCAAAATTGATGAGGCAGGTTTCAGCCTGGCTCAGACTTTTGCAGCATCTGTAAGAAAATAGTCGCGGGTTTATTCTTTTGGTTAAAAACAAGAAAGGATTAAAACATGCCAAAGATTAAATTACCAAATAAGTCGCCGCATATCGACATGACACCCATGGTCGACCTCTTCACCCTGCTGCTTACCTTTTTCATTCTGACAGCAACGACGAGGCCCCAGGAACCTGCACCGGTAGACACGCCTTTTTCCGTATCGGAGAAAGTCATTATGGACGCTAATGTTATGACCGTAATGCTTGCTGCTGACAACAGGGTATTTTTCAATGTTGACAACGGACATG
The DNA here is from genome assembly GCA_963736735.1 of uncultured Bacteroidales bacterium. Lineage (GTDB taxonomy): Bacteria > Bacteroidota > Bacteroidia > Bacteroidales > VadinHA17 > SR-FBR-E99. Next base: position 387,317 of record CAVTPX010000009.1, read on the forward strand.
ATACCATACTGCATTTCAGACCTAAGATTCTTGCAGAGATGGGCAAACGTTACAACATCGAATTCACGCCTGATGAACTGCGCAAGTTTGAGAAGTCAAATATGGCATTCGGGGTTCCGATACAGCAGATGAAAGCCTATCTTGCCGCTGGCAATGTTAAGGACAGAGAAGCACTTGAGACGAAGGGAATCCCGATTGATTCCGCAGACAATCAACTTGCCCTCTGGATATTGTTTTCACGCCAGATCAATCCGGCAGTGAATGCTCTGATCAAGGGTGATGCCAATGTTGACTATCCGGTTGTAAAGGAAGTTCTTGACATACTTCAGGACAAGAATGTGAACAGATTCAATCTTATCACGAATCTTGAAGCAGTTAAGGTTGAACAAGAAATAACTGAATAAGATGGCAGAAATTATACAAGAGGAAAAACAAAAGGGCGGAAAGAAGAAACCCAAGAAAGGGTCTGCCCATATTGACATGACGCCAATGGTTGACCTTATGTGTCTTCTGCTCACGTTCTTTATGCTCACCACTGCATTCAGCAAACCAAAGATCATGGAGATCGTTCTTCCTGAGAAAATCAGGAATAATGAGAAAGTTGATCCACCAAAGATTGCTGAATCACGCACTCTGAACATCATCCTGGGTCCGGAAGACAAAGTCTACTGGTATCCCGGAAAAGCTGATCCCGCCTCTCCTCCTCCATTGCAGGAGACTGATTTCAGCGCCACAGGTATCCGCCAGGTCCTGCTCGACAGGAACAGGGCCCTTTTCAAGAAAATTGATGAATTTGAAAAGAAGGTTATTTCAGGTGAGATCGAAATTAAGCGCGACTCGCTTCAGGCAGCTATAAAGCAGCTCAAAACGGATGATGACACAGGACCAATCGTTCTGATCAAAGCGTATAAGACATCAAAGTATAAAAACTTCGTCGATATTATCGACGAGATGTCTATCGTCGGGATTGCACGTTACACATTTACAGACATCAGCTGGCTTGAAGAAGGCATGGTTAATACCTCACTTGGTATCGCTCCGCCTCCTGCAGCAGCTAAATAGAACGATCCGGATATGGCAAAAGAAAAGAAAATCTATCCAAGCTTCGATGAGGTTGTCTTCGAAAAAAGGAATAAGGCTTATGGTGCATACGACCTTCGCAGAAAATATCACAAGACAGTGCTGTTTTCAACGATTGTTGGTGTGATTGTCATTGCAGCTGCAGTGATCATACCTTATACCAAAGCTACACGTGAGGCAAACATCAAGATGAGGGATGCCAACGAGGTTATTGCCGAGATGGCAAATAACCTTCAGCAGGAAGAAGCTGCACCTCCTCCACCTCCTCCACCTCCTCCGCCAGCAGAACAACAGGTTGTTGTAAAGTATGTGGCACCGGTTGTGGTTGACTCAGTAAAACCTGAGGACGAGTCACGGTTCATGACTGCCGATGAGGTGGTCGCCACGACTGTCGATGATGAGGTTGTTGAAGTGGTCGAACAGGTACAGGAAGAGGTTCAGGAAGAAGCTCCGCAGGAAGTGTTTGTTGTTGTTGAAGAGATGCCTTCCTTCCCGGGAGGTGATACAGAACTCTTCAAGTTTATCTATGACAACATCAAATACCCTGAGATAGCTAAGGAAAACAACATACAGGGAAAAGTTATCCTGCGCTTCTGCGTAACCTACAAGGGTAAGGTTGACCAGGTCTCTGTTGTAAGGGGTGTTGACCCGGCTCTCGATGAAGAGGCTATCAGGGTGATCAAGATGCTCCCATTGTGGAAACCTGGCAAACAGGGCGGAAAACCCGTCAACGTTTGGTACAGCGTTCCCATCAGCTTCCAGCTCAAGTAAACTTCGCTAACACATATTAAAAAAGGTGTCCTTCCGGGCACCTTTTTTTTGTTTCTGTCTGAGATCAGCGGCTCAGAACCATATTGAGATACTTCTCGGCAAGGGCAGTCTTATCAGCATCAAGCCCGCTTATAATTATGAGCCTGTTTCCCTTGCGGGCTGCATAAAGCACCCCGTTGAATCCGTCGTTGATGACATATTTCTCAGTCTCATCAGCAGCGGCAGAAACCGGTGTCTCAGTCAGTTTACCTGCAATTGCGGCAGATTCCTCTGCTGACTTGTAGTCAAATATGTAAATGTAAAACCTGTCTCCAGCCGTTTTCATATGAAGCCCTGAATGCTCCGCGAAGGTAATCATGCCCCAGTACACCGTCAAGCAGATAAGTCTCCTCGTTTTTCAGCAAACCTTCTGCAGGGAAAGTACCAAGCAACTCAGGGAACTCATTCCTGCCTGCAATCCTATCCGCAATCATGTTGCCCAGCACCCTCATAGAATCATTTACCTTCTTTGATTTCGAGTGGGTCATCAGCTTGATATAATACTCTCCCTTATAAAAATTGACGACACCCTCCTCCGTGTAGCCCTGCACTCCTGTAGAAATGAAATCGTACCCGGGTGAGCGCTCAAGGGAATAAATACCGAACGCTTCAGCATCCGAGTTGAAACGGTACGCCTCAGCTTTGATCTTATTCTTTCCTTTTACATACTCATTAATATGCAGGTTTGTAAACCCCAGAGCAAGGTAGGCGTCTGCAGCACCATTAATATAATCCCACAGGTCATCAGGAGTATAAACCGGATAATCACTGACGGTTTTGTATCCCTTCAATTCAGGGAAGTCAATTCCCTGACCCTGTGATGCAGCTGAAAAGAAGGCACAGGCAACGAATGCCGGAACCAAAAACTTCATCATATTCATAATAACCAGTTTAGGAAATGAAATCAAGTGGTACAAGAGTAAGCCTTGAGATGTCTGTAACCTTGTTCCGTATGTCAAACCCTTTCACACACTGTGCCGTACATTCCGGGCAGCCATTGCAGGGGTCGGCTATAGCTCCCGTTTCGGTGAGCAGGTCCGAAGCCATTGCCATGTTGGCGTAACCGTAAGCGTACATATAAGCCCTCATCATTTCAGGAATGGGTAGCGATCTTTTGCATCCGGGAACACATTCCTCACATGCATTGCAGTAGAGTCCCGTATGGCCTGCTGCTGCAATCAGCTGTTCTTTTTCAGTAGCTGTAAGTGCCAGGTCTGACATTACAGGCAGATCAATATTCAACTGGTCAAAGGTAGTAATACCCGGAATTGTGGTGTGCACATTGGGATTGGCAAGAGCCCATTTCAGGGCAGCGGCCGGGTTTACAGGTTTTGTCCTTTCCTTGTCGAGGAATCCGCCGGCCATTGTTTTCATCGCAACTACACCAAGCCCGGCGTCACCGGCAAGTTTCAGAGCAGCTGTCATTTCATCGGCATAGGTCTGTTTAAAATTATAAGACGTAAGTACTACATCCCATATGCCGGCTTCAACCATTGTTTTGATAACCAAAGGCTCATTTTTATGAGTCGAAATACCGATAAAACGTACCTTGCCCTGCTTCTTCAGATCAAGCATTGCACTTACTGTCTCCTTGTGATTTACCATCTCCGCAGAGTCTACAGCGTGCATATAAAGAATATCCACATAGCTCATCTTCAGTCTTGAAAGGCTGACTTCAAATTTTTGCAGGAAGCTTTCGGCAGTTGTATCTTTTGAAGGAAGTCCGGTTCTGGAGTCGACACCGTCAGGTTTTACTTTTGTGGCCAGGATGAATGATTCGCGGGGTATAGTGCTGAAGAATCCGCCCAGCATCTCCTCATTGCGTCCATTCTGATATCCGTTGGCCGTATCGAACATTGTCATTCCGGCGTCAAATGCGGCTTTTACCAGGCTGGAGTTATCAGACCTCATTACCCCGAAACTCACAACCGGAACCTTCAATCCGGTTTTTCCGAGAGTCCTGAAAATTATGCTGGTTTTATCTTCGGCAACTCCTGCGAAGGCAGCAGGATTCAGTGCCGCCAGGCCAGCAGCACCTGCTAACCCTGATTTCAAAAATGTTCTACGGTGCATGCTCATCTGTTTTTGTTTTATTTCAGTTTATTACTCTGTTAGTTGAATGTGAGTGAGCCAATATACAAATTATTTGTATTATTTTCGGGATAGGTACCGGCACCTTTTTGAAAATCAACAGGCAGATGGGACGTTATATTCACAACCTTATTTTAAACGGTGAAGGGATTCAACTTGATTTCAAATACTGCATTTCAGATCCTCGAAAAATTGCCCGTACCCTCTCTGCCTTTTCCAACACTAAAGGAGGCAGGCTGCTTATAGGTGTGAGAGACAACGGCTCTCTCGCGGGAGTAAACTCTGATGAAGAGTATTATATGCTTGATTCCGCAGCAAGACTCTACTGCAGCCCGGAGGTGAGCCTGAGTATTAAGCAACATAATATAAATGGAAAGAATATAATCGAAGCTGAGGTACCTAAGAGTGAAGTCCGTCCGGTAAAGGCAAAAGATGATGACGGAAAGTGGAAAGCCTATTTCAGACAGGGAGATCAGAACTTCCTTGCTGACAGGGTTACACTTCAGGTATGGCGTCGAAATTCCAGAGCCGGAGGTCTGTTAATAAGGTTTGACGGGAAGGAAAACCTGCTCCTGAACCACCTCAGGGAAAACGGGAAAATCACGGTCACTGAATTTCGAACTCTGGCAGGCATAAAAAGCCGGGTTGCAGAGAAGATCATTGCTGACTTCATCCTTTGTGGGATAATTGTCTGCGAAGCAAGTGAAAAAGGAATATTCTATCGTTTGGGGGAAGAGTTCAATACATAACCCGGCACGATTATTAATCGGCCCTCAGTCCTATCAGAAGGACATCATCAAGCTGAGGCGCCTTACCCATCCAGCTGTTGAAGCGTTCCTCGAGAATTTCCTTCTGCCTTGTCATCTGGAAGTCCTGAACATCAAGGAGCAGTTTTTTCAGATTTCTTTTCATGAATTTCCTGCCGGTGACGCCATTAAACTGGTCGGAATAACCGTCAGTGGCGAGGTAAAAGGAGACATCCTTTTCAAGCTCCCATTCATCCAGCGCAAATTCCCTGTCCATTCCAAGTGAGAATCCAACCGGCATTTTGCTGGCATTTACTGTTTCAAGCAGGAACTTACCGTTTGAAATTGCTCCTTCATCAGGCTCAAATTCTCCTGCCTGCCAGAGCTCTGTTTCATCAGGGTCGAGCGCTCTGACCTTAAAACACGGGATATTTGCCCCGGCAAATTCAACCTTCCTTCTTTTATAATCAAACACAAGCACACCCATATCCATAACATCAATCACCTCACGTGATTCGCCGGGCTGTTTCAGTGATGCAATGACACGCTTTCGCATCTCAGTCAGTATCACGTTTGCTCTGTGGAACGAGAACCTGTTTACAACCTCGTCAAGCAAAGACATTCCAAGTAAACTCATAAATGCACCCGGAACACCATGACCGGTACAATCTGCAATAACCACAAACAGCTTCTCTTCCTTCCGGGAAATCCAGTAATAGTCACCACTTACTGCCTCCCTTGGTTTATACAGTATGAAATGGTTGCCCAATGCGGTGGCAAGGACTTTCTCTGCTGGCAGCAGTGCCTTCTGTATTCTGGCGGCATAACTGATACCTGACTCTACCTCCTTTTTTCGGAGTGTCAGTTCTTTCCTGTTTTCTGATAACAGCTTTCTGAGACGGTGGTTTTCGTTTCTGAGCCTTAGTGTTAGAAGCCTGAGAATAGCGAAAAGGATGAAACCGACCCAGAAGCAAATAGAGTATCCTGGACGTCGTTGCCTGGTACCACGATCTGTGTACCGAGAATTTGAAGGTTGTTTCTTCACCCTCCATTCCGGTAACGGTTTTAGATTTCAGTCTGAATGTGTAAGCACCGTGAGGAAGGTTTGTATAGTCCTTGAAGTTGCGCCTTTCCCATTTTGACCAGTCGCTGTCGAATCCTTCAAGCTTGTACCTGTACTCCGTTTTTTCCTCCCCTGTATAGAATGTCGTTGTCCACCTGAATGAAATGTCATTGAGACTGTGCCTTAGTACGGGATTACTGCCCTCCGGCTGCCTGACTGAGGGAAGTCTCTTTCCATTGGCAGCAGTGACCTGAAAGGAGTTATTCATAAGTACCGAATCGCGACCCACGGTTATAGTTGTGAAGAAAGTACTGAATGAACCGTAGTTGTATCCCAGCCTGCTTTTGTCAATAATGTAAATGACCTTTCCCTTGATTATCCAAATATTGCCGTCAATATATCCGATGTCGGTTGTTGGAATATCCGGTAAAAAATCAAACTGTTTTCTGAATACGACATGTCCCTGGCGCGTAGGTGTCACCAGGGCGTCAAAGTACCTTGTATCACGTCCTGAGACCTGCAGATCACCCTGTGGTGTCTTTAATAATCTTAATATTTCAGCATTTCCGAAAGTTTTTCCCAGAAGGTCATAATCCCTTTCAAATGAATCACTGTCAGGATTATAGCGGTAAACTCCATTGCCCGAACAGACATACAGGAAATTACCGATTGTAACAATATGATTGAGAGTATCACTGCCCAGGCCCCTGTTCCGTCCGTATCTGACAAGGCTGTCTTCCGGTGTTTTTGCGAGACGGAATAAACCGGAAGGATCTCCGGTAAGCACCCACCAATCTCCGTCAGCGGTCTGCTCAATCGCCCTTACTTTTCCTCCTGTATCAGTTTGGATGGGTGATCCGGCAGGGACAAATCCTTTTCCGTTATATTCCAGCCTGCTGACAATACCCTTTGCGGTACCGGTAACTACGACCGACGGATCATTCCTGTCTCCAGCGAAAGCAGTTATATTGAAATTTTCAGAAACTCTTTTTGCGGAACCTCTCGTGTCTACCTGAAACAGGCCCTTCTCAGTTGCCGCAACAAGCATTTCTTTACCGGCATAATATAATACCAGAAGCTCAGACACCTGATTGTCAATTCCTTCCACCCTTGAGAACATGACACGATCATCATAATCAGTACTGCTTACATATAGTCCGGGGGTCCCGGAGACAAACGTTTCTCCGTCGAAAACCTTAGCATCGGTGATTGCGGTTTTTAGGCCTGCCCTGCTCCCGAACTCCGAAACTGGCAGTGAGACATATGCCCTGTTGATGAAACCTGGTGTGCAAAACCAGAGCTGTGAATTGTGTGTGTAGTCACAGAACATTGAAATGACCGATGATTCGACTCCTTCAGTGGTCTCTGTGTTTATCTGTTGCCTCAGTACCCCGTTGAAGTCAAAGATATAGACTCCTTCGCCTCCGGTGACTCCAATTGCAATCCTGTTGCCTGGAATGACTAGATGCACTTGAAATCATCCCACCCTTCAGACGATCATTGTCAAAATCAGAGAGAAAGTCTTTTTTTACCGTCCCGGTTTTGTAATTATACAGGAAAAGCCCGTTGTCAACAGTGACAACAAGTAACTGTTCATTTCCGATAGGAAGAAGTGTCAGATATTTGACCCATTTTATCTTGTCTCCGCCTGGGGGGACAATGAGTTTGTCATCTTTCAATTCAAGGATGCCTTCACGGTTGTCAGCAATGAATACCCTTTCTTCATTTGAAAAAACCGTACCGGCACTCATCAGGCCGTACTCCTGATCCATATTCAGATATTTCAGGGAATCAGAAATAAAATCGTAAATATAGAGTTTACGTCTGTCAGTAAAATAAGCTCTTCTGCTGTCAGTTGCAATTGATGTGACAGGCTGAAGTTCACGTATTACAGTTGAATCTCCGAGTCTTTCGGTGAGGGATACGAATCTGAAGTCGCCGCGGGTATCAGGTTGAAGGAAACCGAAACCGGCTGCCCCGCCTGCATACACGGTACCGCTTGAATCTGCAGCCAGTGCATTGACCTTCTGTTGTTTATCCAGAGGTATCACTCCCCATCTAAGGCCGTCATATGTAATTATTCCTTTACCCGCTGTACCGAAATACATAACCCCGCGTTTGTCCATCGTGATGCAAAGATTAATTGCATCACCCGGAGTACCGATTACGTTGGTAGAAGTAACTACAGGGGTCCCAGACCTGTTCACCTGGGCGAAGAAGGAAAGCGGTATGCAACCCAGTATCAGAAAAAATAAGCAGCAGCGTTTCATTTGTTTGAAATCCCCATTTTCAAACCTTAAAGATACTAATTTCAATTTGATTAATTCCTGAAATGCGCAGGGCTGACAATACAGGACTTTTTACTATCTTGGCATCACTTAAGGTTGGAAATGAGGGTTACTTTCAGTGTTGTATTTCTCCTGGCAGGGTTGTTCCAGGTGCCTTTCCTGCTTACTGCCCAGCCAACTGATAATTTCAGGTCGTCATCTGGGAACAGGATACGTTTGGATGAATCCGGGCGCACGGGTGAAATTAATTACAGGGGAAGCTCATCATATCTTAAGGTAAGCGACGATCCCTCAGGCAGATATTGCAGGGTAATCATACCCGGACATCATTTCACATCTGAGCCTGGTAAGCCTGAGCTGCCGGTTTACAGTCAGCTCGTCGAAATTCCTGAGGGAATGAATGTCAGGGTCACTCTTTCTGATATTTCAAGCCGGAAGATCCGCTTTTCCGATCACAGGATGAAGGGGCTGCAGATCTATCCTTCACAGCCTGCAAGGACTAAGAACGAAGCACCGGACGAGAAGGTTGTGTTGATCGATAAAAAGACATATGAGAGCAGGGGCATTATCAAACATGACACTGTTGTTATAAGCAGTGTCGGGACTTTTCGCGGCACCCGGCTTGTGAATGTCGCGGTTTATCCTGCCTTTTATGACCCGTCTGACGGGTCCGTCGATCTGATAACGTCACTGAAAGTCAACCTGACCTATGAACCTGATGCATCAAAGGGGACAATTGCTGATCCGTTTCCGGATAACAAGGGGAAGGCAGGTTCGAAAGCCTTTATAACCGGTTATACTGACAAGCCCGTTAGCATGGTAATTGTCACAGACCCGGTTTTCCGCAAGGCACTTGATCCTCTCATAAAATGGAAGACGAAAAAAGGTATAAGAGTGAGAACGGTATACAGGAAACCCGGGCCCACAGAGGGAGTATACGCTGATTTGAAAGAGAGCCTCATGGCAATTTATGACAGCAGCCTGGTTTCAGGAAATCCCCTGCAGTATCTTATGATTGTAGGAGATCTTTCCATAATTCCTGCCTCCTTGGGCACCACCAATGTGACTGACCTTTATTACGGTGAATTCGACGGTGACGGTGATTATATTCCTGAACTTTATATAGGCAGGCTGCCGGTTAAGGATACTTTCCAGCTCAAGGGCCTCGTAAATAAGATAGTCGGTTACGAGAGTTTCGGATTCGAACCCAGGAACACATTCTGGGCAGATGCCCTGGTAACTGCCGGTAATGATGCAGGGTACGCTAACATTATGAATGGTCAGGTCAACTACATTTACAATAACTATTTCAAACCGGATCCTACAATTAACGGATACAGATGGAGGTATCCCGATGCACCCCAGAAGGATGACTCGCTTAAGATACTGTTTAACAGTGGCCTGAGTATACTGAATTATACAGGGCACGGTGAAGCTGCCGGCTTGTCAGATCCCGCATTCAAGGTGCCGGTGATAAGTGAACTGACGAACAAAAACAAATATCCCCTCATAATTTCAAATGCCTGCCGCACTGCACAGATTAATGTCACACCCTGTTTCGGCACTGAAATAGTAAATGCAATTGATAAAGGGGCTCTGGCATTTATAGGTTGCACCAACGACTCCTACTGGGCAGACGATTTCTACTGGTCTGTAGGGCCGGGAATAGCAGGGATCGACGCAACCTATGAGAATACGGGTGCGGGAGCTTTCGACAGACTTTTTCATACACATAATGAAGAGCCCGGGGAATGGTTTTACACACTCGGACAGATAAACTTTGCAGGAAACCTGGCGGTATCTTCCAGTACAAGTTCAAGGAAAAAGTATTACTGGGAAACATACATTCTCCTCGGTGACCCATCCCTCTCACTGTTTATCGGCAAACCTGATACATTCAACATTCAGGTACCGGATACCCTGCCGTCAGGCCTTGGAATCCTGAATATTTTTGCCCAGCCTCACTCCTATGCCGCCATTTCTGATTTTAATACGCTCTGGGATGCAAAATTCATCAGCCCGTCAGGAAATGCAACACTTTCAATCCCTGCCGGAGCAACAGATTCCTGTTTGCTTGTGGTCACAGGACAGAACATGGTTCCCTTTACAAAAACACTCTACTTCGGTCCTGTAGCCGGTGCATTCATTTCGGCAGAAAATATTGTCTATGATGACATTACAGGAAACAATGACGGTATTCCCGATTTTGGAGAAAAGATAAACCTGAAAGTTACACTCAGGAACTTTGGCGAAGGCGCCGCACTAAACCTTACAGCAGGCATTTCGGTACTTTCCGGAATGATCACAGTGGATCAGGGTACTGATGTAATCGGGATCCTTAATCCCGGAGAATCATATACAGTAAACAACAAGTTCATTTTCACGGTATCCGATGAAATCAGCGATGGTGAAATGGCATCCCTGCTTCTTAAACTTGATTACGGAGGGAAGGAATATCTTTCCGGTGTCGATATGACTCTGAGTGCTCCTGATATTAAACTAATTTCCTCTGTTGCTGAAGATACAATAACCGGCAATGCCGACTTCCTGCCGGATCCGGGTGAAACAGTGATGTTCAATGTCACAATATCAAATGACGGAAGAAGTGCAGTCAGCGGAACACTCTCCATTTCGGAATCCTCGCCGTATCTAAGTGTTTCATCACCTGAAGTGGCAACAGGGCTGCTTCTTCCGGGGAGAGAAAGGACAATCAGTTTTGAGGGAGTAATTTCAGCAAATGCCAATTCCGGAACATTTATCCCCTATGATGTAACCCTGGCTTGCGGAAAATACACAGTATCCAATTCGTACTCGATAAGTACGGGAAAAACCAGGGAGACCTGGGAGCACAACAGGTTTGATGTCTTCCCATGGAGACAGGCAGCACTTTTTCCATGGATTGTAACATCTTCGTCAGCATTTGAAAATGTCTTCTCTGCCCGTTCAGCCATCCTTCCCGATAAAAGCGAATCAATCCTTGCAATCACAGTCAATATGCCTGTCAAGGATTCGGTAACATTCTTCTCAAAAGTCTCCACAGAAGTCAACTATGATGAAATGATTTTCAGGGTCGACAGTATTGATATTTTTAAATTGTCAGGCGAATTACCCTGGAGGAAATACCTGACAGTGCTCAGTCCGGGGATACATTACCTGGAGTGGGTATACAGGAAGGATGTATCTCTGTCAGGGGGTTTGGATGCTGTATGGCTTGATATGATAACCTTTCCGGGGATTTCATTCCTGAAGGCTGACTTGAGTGTAGATACTGTTTTTGCCCCTCCGGCTCCTGTTACCCTGAACAATATAATTATCAGGGGTCAGGTGGTTAACCTGGGAAGCCAGACACTTACGAGCTTTCCGCTGGCTTACAGGGTCAATGAAGGAGATCCTGTAAATGAAACCTTTTTCCTGAAGATTGAGCCGGGTGACACACTTACAGTAGCTTTCTCTTCCCCTGTCTCCTTAATCACCGGAACCAGTTACAGGATTGAAATTATCAGTCGTCTTCCTGAAGACGGCTACCGGTCTAATGATACAGCCCGTATTGCATTCATTAAAACCGGTTATAATGATCCTGAGATTCCTCCGGAGAGGTTAGCAGTCTCCCCTAACCCGTTCGATGAAATCATGAATCTCGATTATGAATCACTGACAGCAGCAAAAATTTATATTGAGCTGGCAGATATCCAGGGACGGGTAATTCTGAAACAGACAGCTGAAGCGGTTCCGGGTATGAACCGGATAAGTGTTGACTGTGCTCAGCTTGCCCGCGGCCTGTATACACTTGTTTTAAGCCAGGACGGAAAAACTGTGAAGAGGAAGGTCGTGAAGGTTTGAGGCAAGGCAGTCAGGCAGTAGGCAGTTGGCAGTAGTGAAAAAAAAACAATAACAGTGGAAAGAAAACCTACAAGGGAAGAGGGACTGGAGCTCTTCAAAAAGTACAACAAGTCTGAGAGTCTGTACAAACATGCACTGTCAGTTGAAGCGGTAATGCGGTATATGGCCCGGAAACACGGTGAGGACGAGGAGATGTGGGGAGTAATTGGCCTGATACATGACCTTGATTATGAAATGTACCCTGAACAGCACTGCACGATGACTGCGAAGATAATGCGGGAGCACGGATGGCCGGAGGAATATATCAGGGCAGTTATAAGTCACGGATACGGAATTTGCTCCGATACTGAACCTATAACACTTCTTGAGAAGACACTCTTTGCCATTGATGAGCTTACCGGGCTTGTTACAACCAGTGCGCTGGTCAGACCCTCCAAAAGCGTTCTTGATATGGAGGCCAGGTCAGTCCGAAAGAAATGGACAGACAAAAAATTTGCCGCTGGTGTTGACAGGAGCGTAATTGAAAAAGGAGCAGCAAGTCTCGGTGTGGACCTCAACGACCTTATTGCAGATACAATAATGGGAATGAGGGAGGCGGCGGCAGAAATCGGGTTAAAAGGAAACCCGGTTTAAAAAGAATGGGCGTCCGTAATTGAAACGGAACGCCCATATTCTGTTAAATAGCTTTGGAGCTACAGTTCGCGGATCTGAATGTTCCTGTACCAGACATCATCGCCGTGGTCCTGGAGACCGATGAAACCTTCCTTCGCCACAACAGCCCAGTTAGGGTTCAGTGCCGGGAACTTACTTCCGGCAACCAGTGCATTCCAGTCGGGTGTCCAGAGATGATACTCCAGTACTGTTTCGCCGTTCTGAATGTGCCATACAGAGCCTTTGTAGACTTTTATTTCAGCCGTGTTCCACTCACCGGCTGGTTTTGCATTCTGCGGCACTGCCGGTATAAGGTCATAGAGTGATCCTGCCATACGGTTTCCGTCCTTGCCTGCCTGGGCGTCAGGATGTCTCTCGTTGTCAAGGACCTGCATCTCAGGAGCTGTCTTGTATATCACGTCCCACTCAGGTCCTTCCTGGGCCAGGTAGAATATACCGCTGTTACCACCTTCTGAAATCTTCCATTCCAGTTTAAGATGGAAATTTGAGAACTTTTTGTCATAGATTATGTCACCGCCGCCACCGCCGGCTTCACCCATACCGGAGCCTAAACAGTGCAGTGTTCCTTCGGTAATTTCCCATCCCTGTGAGGGAAAGGCGGGCTTGTTGTAATTGCGCCAACCACTGGTCGAAGAACCATCGAAAAGAGAAGTCCAGACTTCTGCAACTCCCTTTTTCTCTGTCTCCTTCGCTTTCTTGTCTTTCCCGGAACCGCAGGATACAAGTGTGATTGCAAGAACCATTGAGAGAATTATGTTTACTGCTTTCATAAAATATTTGTTTTAGATTAACATTAAATTTAATTCATTATTATACAGGCATTTCCGGAAGGGTCCATCCATTACGGTATGTATGTCTGATCATCTCCTTCGAGAATTGTTTTGCATTGATCGGATCAGTGTATTTCCTGTCAAATGTCGGATGTCCGTCCGTAATGCTGAAATGATCCTCGACGCAGATCTTTATCTCTTCGGAGTCATTTATATTTGTGAATTCCATTTTATCACCGTCCCAGGTCAGAGTTTTATTAAGACCCTGGAGTCTGACTGCCATGACACCCATCACAACCATTTCGTTGAACGGACCGGCTTCTGAAAAGTCAGATTTAAGCTTCAACCTTGATGCTGCAGGAGTTTTGCAGGCTTTTACCCAGTCCATTTCGTGGCTGCCTTCAACGCGACGCTCAGTTTTGGGTGCAGCAGGTATACGGCCCGAGAGAAGCCACGGGTCTTTACCGTAACAGCCGCAAATCAGCACGTCCTTTGTGCCGTAGAATATAGTGCCGCCACCGTCATCGTTCATGTCTCTTCCGGCAGGCCAGCCTTCAGGTTTAACAGGCTGGAGACCTCCGTCATACCATGTTACTTCGACCTCAGGATATTTGACCTTTGATCCTTTGGGTGCCAGTCTTTCAGGAAATACCATCTTTACCATCTCTGCATTCGGTGCACAGTCAGTCAGAAGCAGGGTTGAACTGCCCTCGACCCTTGTTGGATACTTCAGTTTTAAGCCTTTGAAAACGGGATGGAGAATATGGCATGCCATGTCACCCAGGGCCCCTGTTCCGTAATCCCACCAGCCACGCCAGTTCCAGGGTGTATAGACGCTGTGGAAGGGACGCATCTGTGCGGGTCCTACGAATAGATCCCAGTTAAGTGTTTCAGGCACCCATTCGCCTTTTGCAGGCCTGTTAAGCCCCTGCGGCCAGATTGGTCTGTCGGTGAAGGCATCGACTTTGCGTACCTCACCAATCTCTCCATTCTGGATCCATTCAACAATAAGGTTTATTCCTTCACCAGAGGAACCCTGGTTACCCATCTGTGTTGCAACCTGATGCTTGACTGCAAGTTTTGTAAGCAGTCGCGACTCATATACGCTGTGAGTCAGCGGTTTCTGAAGGTAAACATGCTTGCCCATACTCATTGCATTGGCAGCAGCCAGGGCATGGGTATGATCAGCTGTTGCCACAATTACAGCATCAATTGACTTGCCCATTTCATCATACATCTTCCTGAAATCCCAGTACTTTTTCGCAGCCGGATAGGCATCAAATACCCTCTTTGAGTAGCCCCAGTCAACGTCACATAGAGCAACTATGTTCTCTGATCCGGCTACATTCCTGACGTTGGTGGCACCTACACCTCCGATACCGATTCCGGCAATATTCAGTTTGTCACTGGGAGCTTTGTGACCCAGCCCGCTGACAACACTGCTTGGAAGAATTGTAAGTCCTGCTATGGCAGCACCGGTGGTGCCGACAAATGAACGTCTTGTAATTTTGTTTATCGCCTCTTTCATATTACTGATAGTTAAAATTCATTTAGAGACCTTAAAAATAGATAATTCAAACGGAAAATGAAATGGCCCGGAACATAATTATGTCACTGAATGTCCTTGTTTTAAAAACCGGTAAAATGCATAAATTTGTTTTATGGAAAACAGGAAATTCAGCCTCGAGGTAATTGAGCGAAACAGAATTACAAGGGTCTCGGAGTCAGTATTCGGAATCTTATGTCTGGCAGGTGCATTTTGGTATGCCGTCAGCCTGCAGGGTCCGGCCTCTTCTGGCTTTTCAGGATGGCTGGCTGTTATATTCCTTGCACTCTTTGGAATATGGGAAATCCTCTCAGCAGCAGGACTTGTATCGCGGTACATCTGGATCGGAACAGATCAAATAACTCTGCGGCACCGTGCCTGGAAACCTCCGGTGACTCTTCCATCCTCAGACCTTGCGGAAGTGAAGTTCAAACCTCTTAAGGTAGATTTTTGTATGAACGGTGGAAATGTTATTTCCAGTCCGGCTCGGGACATACTACAGCGAACGTTCAGCTCAGATTATGGAAGCTGTTGAAGCCTTCTGTGCTGGGAACAGCATCAGGATGTCAGGTGAAAGAAACGAACAGGAAAAAATGTAGACGATGAAAATCAGAATGGGTATGATCGGAGGCGGCGAGGGTTCTTTTATCGGACCCGTTCATCGCATGGCGGCAAGGCTTGATGGCATGATTGAGCTTGTAAGCGGAGCGTTCAGCAGTGATCCTTCCGTTTCCGCAGCTACCGGCAAGAGTGAAGGTCTGGACCCGGAAAGGACTTATGCCGACTGGCATGAGATGATAAGCCGGGAGAAAACATTGCCCGATGAAATCAGGCCACATTTTATTGCGATTGTTACCCCCAACCATCTGCATTACGGTCCGGCAAGGATGGCTCTGGAAGCCGGATTCAGCGTGCTGTGCGACAAGCCTCTCTGTATGAGTGTTGCAGAGGCAATAGATCTCTATGACACTGTTCAGAGAACCGGAAGGCTATTCTGCCTTACCCATAATTATACCGGGTACCCGATGGTCAAAAGAGCCAGGGAGATTGTACTGTCAGGTGAAATAGGCGATGTCAGGAAGGTTGCAGTCGAATACTTCCAGGGATGGCTTTCCTCTCCGGTTGAGAAAGAGGGAAACAGGCAGGCGGAATGGCGTGCTGATCCGAACCGTGCGGGAATTGCAGGCGCCATGGCAGATATTGGTACTCACGCCTTTAATCTTGCAGAATATGTTTCCGGACTCGAAGTTGTAAGCCTTTCAGCCGATCTTCATTCGGTAGTGCCGGGAAGGGTTCTGGATGACGACGGGAATCTTTTTCTGAGGTTTGAAAACGGTGCAAGCGGGACACTGCTTGCCAGTCAGATCGCCCTGGGTGAAGAGAATAGCCTCTCATTGCGTATTTACGGCAGCAAGGGAAGTATCAGCTGGCACCAGATGGAACCTAACAGCATGACAGTCAGATGGCCTGACAAGCCGATGCAGATTTACCGCACCGCAACCTCTTTTTCAGAAATGGGAGTGGCTGCAGCGCGGCACACAAGGCTTCCGGCAGGGCACCCTGAAGGATTTATTGAAGCCTTTGCAAATATCTACAGGAATTTCGCCCACCAGGTTGCCGCCGCAAATTCGGGAACAGCACAGGAGCACATTCTTGATTACCCGGGAATAAACGAAGGAGTCAGGGGCATGAAGTTCCTTGAAGCCGCGGTAGCATCAGCTTCAGAGAAATCATTCTGGAAGAATCTTTGACTTACCTCAGGGCTTCAAGAAAATAGCTGCGGCTGATTGCGATACTTTCCATAGGAGAGTGAGTGCGGCAGTTATCCTGCTCAAGGAACCAGTATTTCATTCCGGACACTTTAGCCTTTGCAAGGATTGGCTTGAAATCAATTATACCCTCACCAAGTGTTGCATCCTGTTTCTCAGGACTTAGATCCTTCATGTGCCAGAGCTCAAATCTGCGGGGATATTTCGTAAAATAGACCAGCGGGTCTTTTCCGGCAGCTGTGATCCATGCCAGGTCAATTTCGAAAAGCACAAGCTTCGGATCGGTATTTTCTATGAGCAGGTCATAAGGAACCTTGCCATCTATTTCCTGAAACTCAATCTGATGATTGTGGAAACCAAACCTGAGTCCTGCTTTTCCACACTTCTCCCCTGCCCTGTTGAAATATTCAGCAGCCCTTTTGTATCCGTCAAGGGAATTGCTCCACTCGTGAGGCAGGGATGGCAGTATCATATATTTTAATCCTGCTTCGGCAGCATCTTCAATCATTATGTCATCATTTTCCGGACGTATCGGGTTATGGGTACTGATGAGCTCAAGACCTGCCTTTCTGACCAACCTGCCAAACTGCGCAGGTTTCATGCCGTAAAAGGCCCTGTCGGAATAACCGGCAGCCTCAACCCAGTTGTATCCTGCAGCAGCAGCCTGAGCAAGTGCTGCAGCAGGATCGCTGCCCATGGCGTCGCGAATTGTGTACAGGGCAAGTCCTGTCTTCTTCGAAAGGCTTGAAGCTGCCATCAGTTCATTTTGAATGAGCGGTACTGCAGCTGCAATTAATACGCTCTTTTTTAAAAAGTCTCTCCGGGTGGTCATGGTTTATCTGGTTAACATTAATTTTCTGTCATAAAAACGGCATTGTCCTCTCTTCTGCTCCTCTGACTCTGATATCAGCAAAATTAGGATTAAATTTATAACATCAAAAGCCCGGACGCTTGCAGTTAAGTGAAATATACAAGGATAACGGTGCCCGGAGATGCCTTCTTTGCCCGCATTACTGCATAATCATGCCAGGTAAAAAGGGTATTTGCGGAGTCAGGGAGAACAGCGGTGACACTGTTTCACTAAATACCTATGGTGTTATCTCAGGGTATGCAATTGATCCGGTTGAAAAAAAGCCCCTTTATCATTTTTTCCCCGGAAAGAGCATCCTGTCAATCGGTTCCTACGGATGCAATCTGAAATGTGATTTTTGCCAGAATCACCAGATCTCACAGCATACAGAGAAAGAAGGCAGCTACAGCCTGTCACCCGGAGAGCTTGTCTCCCGTGCCCTGAGGGTGGAGGGCAATGTTGGTATTGCCTATACATATAATGAACCGGTCATCTGGCACGAGTATGTCATTGACTGTGCAAGGCTCGCCAGGGAACACGGACTGAAAAATGTTATTGTAACCAACGGTTATGTCAATCCCGGTCCGCTGGATGAACTACTGGAGGTAATTGATGCCTTCAACATAGATCTGAAGGCATTTGATGACAACTTTTACCGGAGGTATACCGGAGGAATGCTTAAACCCGTACTGGAAACGATAGAGAAAGTCGCCGGTGCCGGCAGGCATCTTGAGCTGACAACACTTATTCTGCCCGGACTGAATGACTCAGACGATTCTATGCACAGGGAGGCAGAGTGGATAGCCAATTCAGCTGGCCGGAGGGTACCCCTGCATATCAGCCGGTACTTCCCCATGTATCAGAGGTCAGATCCCGCAACCCCTTCGGAGACTGTCATCAGACTCCGTAATATTGCATCGGGATATCTCGATTTCGTCTATACAGGAAATATGCCCGGGGAACAATGCGGATGTGACACATACTGCCCTTCATGTCATATACCTGTAATAAAAAGAGCGGGATACGGAACAACAGTTGCAGCTCTTGATAATGAAGGCAGGTGCCTGAACTGCGGTGAAAAAATAACTGATTATTTACGGCTCTGAAAACCGGTCTATTTCTCTTTTGAGATAATGCTCAGTTTTTCGAAATATCCGTCAACTTTCTCAAAAAGATCCTTGCGGAGAGCTGAGTAATAACCTCTTATCAATTTTGGATTATCTTTCCCTGCCGGATTGTTGACCCTGTCAAAAAACTCATTTCTCATCTCAACTGCCTCTTCGATGAGGTTCTCGACCTCAGTGCGCTTATTTCCCTCATGTATGCTCGTAAACATGAAACAGTCGGATATAAATTCAAAAAACAGGTAGTCGATATCCTTCTTCAGGTCTCTTAGATTTGCCATAATTGTGAAATTTTGCGTAAAGATATACAATAAATCTGCTTATTCATTCCATTTGTAATTCCTGATGCTTTCTGCCGCGAGCTCTTCATAAATCACCTTAAGTCTTTTAATAAGTGACATTGTGGTAACAAATCTTACATTGTCAATCTTTTCCACAGAAAGCACCATTGGCGAGGTTCCGGTCAGAAAAACCGCAGGAAACATAGAGATCATTGATGCTTCAACGGGTTCGAAATAGACACTGATTCCCTCTTTCCTGCATATCGAAATAATATACTTCCTTGTGATTCCCGGGAGTACCATCCCGTCAGGTGCAGTATACAGGCATCCGTCACTTGTTACAAAGAAAACGCTTGACCTGCTGCCTTCGGTAATCAACCCTTCCTTATTGACAAGAAAAGCTTCAAAGGCACCTTGTTTTTCGAGCTCAGCATTTATTGCCAGCCTCATCCTGGTATTCAAAAGCTTAACCCCCGGGTCGAGTCTTTCAGCACGGTAAAGAACAACCTTCACTCCCTCTGTGTACATTCTTTCTGAAGGATAAGTTGAAGTGACATAACATATATGAAGATTATGTTCACGTCCGGTAAATGCAACGGTTACCCTGATGTTGATCTGCGGCACAGGGTCGCTCTTTGTCAGCGTATTAATACCTGAAGCAATTTGCCTTTCAAGGTCTTCCGGGACCTGATACCTGGTAGCAATGCCCTCCTGCAACCTCCTGATGTGGTCCCCGAAAAAGAGCGGAATGCCTCCGGAGGTGCGTATTACTTCATAAAACAACGTTTCCCCTACGGGTTGTTCTTCGGCGGCGACTGCATCAAGGATGAGTCCGTCCAGATAATAGTATTTTCCGCAGCAGTCCATACAATTGTTGATAATTACAAAGTTACTATATAAATCGCAGAGCCTTAAAAGTAATTATCTTCGTCAATTATCCCCGAGAATGTACGCAATCATTGACATAGAGACAACCGGAGGCAGTGCCAGGTTGGAAAGGATTACGGAGATCGCTGTCATCATTCATGACGGGGCAAAGATTACCGGGGAGTATTCGACGCTAATCAATCCTGAGAGAAATATCCCCTATTTCATAACCGCACTCACAGGAATCACAAACGAGATGGTAGAGGATGCCCCGAGATTCTTCGAGGTGGCAAAGAAGATAGTGGAACTTACCGAGGGAAACGTTTTCGTAGCGCATAACGCCAGGTTTGACTATTCATTTATCAGGCAGGAATTTGCCATGCTGGGGTACAATTTCCACAGGCCTCTGCTCGACACTGTATCTCTCAGCAGGAAGCTGCTGCCCGGACACAGGTCATACAGCCTCGGCAACCTCTGCAAGGATCTTGACATTGAGATACACGGGAGGCACAGGGCATCAGGCGATGCCATGGCCACAGTGAAACTTTTTGAATTGCTTATCGAAAAAGATGGTCAGCTCTGTCACGGTGGTAAAGGACTGATAAAGAATCACAAGGCGGCAAAGCTTCACCCCGCGCTCGATATTACAAAGGCTGAGAATCTGCCGGAAGAGCCAGGTGTTTATTATTTTCATAATGAGACCGGTGAAGTTATTTACATCGGCAAGAGCCGGAATCTTTACCAGAGGGTCACTACCCATCTCTCCAACAACGGCAATTCACGCGCAATGGAAATGCGGGATATGATTGCCGATATCAGCTGGGAACGAACGGGCAGTGAGCTGATTGCTCTTCTGCTTGAATCGTTCGAGATAAAAGCCAATAAGCCGGTTTTTAACAGGGCTCAGCGCCGTACCGGATTCCAGTGGGGCATTTACAGTTTCAGGGATGAAAATGGATATATAAGGTTTGAATACCGGAATGTAAAGGATGATGAAGTGCCACTTTCCCTCTTTACTTCAAAGGAGAGGGTAAGATCCAAACTGGAACAGCTTATTGAAGCCTACGGACTCTGTCAGAAACTTTGCGGCATGTACGAAACAGACGGTCCCTGCTTTCACAGGCAGGTAAGCCTCTGCAGGGGAGCCTGCATCGGAGAGGAAAGCACATCAGATTATAATGAAAGAGCATTGAAGGCACTTGATGAATTCATCTTTACGGGAAGAAATTTCTTTATTATTGACAAGGGCCGGGATGAGGATGAAAGATCAGCTGTTAAAATTGTAAACGGCAAATATGCAGGTTACGGGTTCTTCAATATAAACGACATGGGATTCGGGTTGTCGGCAATTCACGATTGCATTCACGCTGCCCGGGATAACCGCGACATCCAGATAATTATAAAAGGTTACCTCAAAAGACACAAGGTTGAGAAGGTCATAGATTTCTGAATCATACTCATCTGAGCAGGATTTCTTAATATATTTGTTATAACCAACACGAAAAGGCAAATGTCACTATTTACCCGCACTACCAGGGAACTGACAATAATGATCGATGAGTTCTTTGATACAATAGAGATCGGCGTTCTGATATTTAAGGAGGGAGTGAAGTCATATGTCAACGGAGACAAGGTAGCTTTCGAGAATCACCTGAAGAAGATTGACGACCTGGAGGGTAAAGCTGACAAACTGCAGCGGGGCATTGAAAATGAAATGATAATTCATTCAGTTCTGCCCCAGCAACGAAGTGAGATAGTCAGGTTGCTAGATCAGCTGGATGAGATAATTGATACTGCCAAGGGCTCACTGAATGAGTTTTATATTGAAATGCCAAACATACCTGCTGCCCTTGCGCACGATTTCATTTCTCTCTCCGAAGTATCGGCAAACTCTGCCGAAGAACTCATGCCGGCCGCGAGAATATTCTTCAGGGAACCTCACCTGGTGAGAGAGAAGCTTCTCAAAGTCTATTTCTTTGAACGGGAGACAGATAAGGCTGCCTTTAATCTCAAAAAGAAGGTTTTTCACGAAATGAATGAGCTTTCCCTTGCCGAGAAAGCTCATATCCGATACATAGTCCACCATATTGAAAGCATTTCAGACAGGTCCCAGAATGCAGCGGACCTTCTGGCATCAATGGCAGTCAAGTTAATGCTCTGAAAAATGATAGTCCTATTTATTTCGAGCGGGCTGTTTCTGGGCTGGTCACTTGGTGCCAATGATGCTTCCAATATCTTCGGTTCTGCTGTTGGGTCGAGGCTGATATCATTCACCAAAGCTGCCGTAATAGCATCTGTTTTCGTAGTTGTCGGAGCCGTTCTGCAGGGGTCAGGTGCATCGGAAACCCTCGGTCGTCTTGGATCAGTAAATGCAATAGGCGGTTCTTTCACCGTTGCTCTTGCAGCCGGACTTACAGTCTACCTGATGACAAAAGCAGCACTCCCGGTGTCATCAACACAGGCCATAGTCGGTGCTATAATTGGATGGAACCTGTTTACAGATAATGCAGTTGATGTAAAATCGCTTACCCAGATTATCACCACATGGATTACTGGGCCTGTGCTTGGAGGTATCTTTGCATATGCCCTTTATCACCTTGTCAAGGTTACCCGAAAAAAGATAAATGTGCATCTTATTGTTTATGAGTCATATATCAAGACAGGGTTAATAATTGTTGGGGCATTCGGGGCATTCAGCCTCGGGGCAAATAACATTGCGAACGTGATGGGAGTATTTGTTCCAAGTATAAACCTTGAAGTTGCGGATTTTGGAATATTTACACTCACCGGTGCACAGCAATTGTTTCTCCTTGGTGGTGTTGCAATTGCTGCAGGCATCCTGACATACTCGAAGAAGGTCATAGAGACCCTTGGCAATAATCTGTTGGAGCTCTCATCCGAGGCTGCTCTGGTGGTGGTTCTTTCACAGGCTCTGGTCCTGTTTATTTTCTCGTCGTCGGCACTTTCGGGACTCCTGACAGGAATAGGTCTTCCTGCAATCCCTCTTGTCCCGGTTTCAAGCTCACAGGTCATCGTTGGCGCCATTGTCGGAGTAGGACTTTACAAGGGCATCAGAAACATTAACCTGAAACTGCTGGGGAGTATTGCTTCCGGTTGGGTTACTACACCTGTTGCCGCAGGACTGCTTTCATTCTTTCTTCTATTTTTTGTAAAAAACCTCTTCGGAATTGATATTGGTCATTCTGTAAGACCTCCGTCAGGCTTCGGTGAGGGAATGAACCTGACTCTTGTGGTCAGATACAGCATCATTATTGTACTCATCATCGCTGCTTTTTACCTCGTCTGGTTAATACTAGCCGAAAGGAAGAGGGCCAGAAAAATCAGTTCCGGCCGTCCTCTGAGATAGGCATCCCCATCAACTGACCGGATAACCTCTGAGGTCACCGTAAAAATTCTATATTTGCACGCTAAATAATTATCTGAGCATGAACAGGAGAATACATCACCCGGTTTCAAATATTACAATGAGACTTGTAAAGAGTGAAGATCTGAATCATCATGGGACATTATTTGCGGGCAGGACAGCAGAATGGTTTGTTGAGTCAGGTTTTATTGCAGCAGCATCACTCCTCGAGCCTAAAAATGTGGTTTGTCTCAAGATACACGGTATGTATTTCACAAAACCTGCCAAACCCGGGGAAGTGCTGATATTCGATTCAAAGATTGTCTATACCGGGAAGACCAGCCTGGTATCATACATTAAAGTAAACAAGGCTGATTCGGGTAAACCTCTGGTTGATGGCTTCATTACATTCATCCATGTTGATGAAGATACTCTGCCTGCTCCCCATTTCATTGAGGTTCAGCCCGAAACAGACGAGGACAAAAGGCTGTTCGACCTTGCTCTGAACCTTAAAAAAGGCTAAAGGAGTTGGTGGAATCTGCGATTTGCGATGTGCATTTGTGATGTGCGATTTGCGAATTGCGAATTGCAATTTGCGATCGGTACTCCTATTTCAGGAATGAGTATTTCTTTCCATACTCCATCATCTGTCCCAGAAAATCTGAAGTGTACTCAACTGTAACATCCGTGATATTTCCGTTTGCATCAATGACAGGCTGAAGCACGGGATTTACGAACCCGCTGTAGGGAGCAAGATTCAGCTTACTGTAACGTTCAAGAATTTCCCGGTGCAATTGCGGATTGATTTTGACTCCGTATCTTTCTATAAGTTCTTTACCTGCCTCAAAATCGCCTTCTGATTTAATGCGCTGTACCTCTTTAAGCATCCGGCCGAACAACATGCGCAGCTTTTCGTAGTCAATTATAGTTACAAATGTTTTGTCATCGTGTGACAGCAGCTTAACAATACTGTCGGGATGCACCTTGTTGATATACCCAGTGTGATATTGCAGCCCGGCAACGCATGTGTGCCTGTTCAATGTCCTTGCCGGGTGCTATCCTTACGATCTGAGTCAGCAGTCCGTTTCTGATGTAATTGTCATACCCGGCTTTGCCGGTTTCAGGTGAAGAGACAAGGCCAATCTCAGTAAGTTTGGGGTCCATCATGTAATAGAGTGCGAAGAGATCTGCTCTCATCTCCTCAAGGGGAGAAGCATAGTTCTTCAGGGCATTCGGGTCGGTCCCCGGGGCAAGTTTGCCGCTGGCATGGCCTATGCATTCGTGAAGATCGGTATGTAGGGCATCCGCCAGTGATGCAAATTTCTTAGCCCTGGTTTATCTCGGCTTCGTCAGAAGCAAATTCCTCAAGGAAGCCACTGCCCCTGGCGACAATATCCTTTGCGTCAGTTATGTTTGCGAGGGTGACTGACTTGGAGCCGGCTTCACTCCTTATCCAGTTTGAATTCGGAAGGTTGATCCCCAGCGGAGATGCAGGGTAACAGTCGCCACCGAGCATTGCCACATTAATGACACTGGCGGCTACGCCCGTGACTTTCTCCTTTCGGTATTGCGGGTCTATGGGAGAATTGTCTTCAAACCACTGGGCATTTGATGTAATCAGAGATGTACGCTTTGATGCTTCCAGGTCCTTATAATGGACCACTGACTCCCAGGTTGCCTTCATTCCCAGCGGATCACCGTATGTCTCAATAAAACCGTTTATATAATCCACGGAAAGGCCTGTATTTCCTGCCCAGAGAATATTATAATCATCCCATGTCTTCAGGTCGCCTGTTTTGTAATAATCTATAAGCAATCCAATCTCACGTTTCTGACTGTCACTGAGAGCCACCGCTTTTGCTTTTTCGAGCCATGCAATTATTCTGTCAATTGCATCCCCGTAGAGTCCGCCGCTTCGGTATAGTATTTCGGTAACCTTTCCGTCAACCTTCACCACTTTTGAATTAAGTCCCCATGATACAGGGGTTGTATCTCCGGGATCGGCCAGTGCGGCATAATAGCTTTCGACCTCAGCCTGGGTAACACCCTCATAGAAGTTGTTAGCAGAGGAAGCAATCATATCGGTACCGTCTGTCTGGTCAACGCGCTTTGGATAAAGCGCCGGATCAAAAAGCAACGGTGTAAGCATCGCTGTGAGAGCTTCTGCGTTCATCTCCTTTGTCAGAGGAAGAAGTGAAGCATCGCTCTCCTTCAGCAGCGTAGCAAAATATTCGGCCGTGAAGCCGGGAACAAATTTGTCATTTGAATAGTGATGGTGAATTCCGTTGGAAAAGAAGATTCGTTTGGCATAAATGATGAAATTCCTGAACTCTTCTGTTTCCCTGTCACCTTTGTAGGAATCAATAACAGCCTCGACTGTCTTCCTGATGACAAGGTTATACCTGAAATTCTGATCCCAGAAGATATCCCGTCCGCACAGGGCAGCCTCGGAGAGGTAATAAATCAGCTCTTTTTCCTGAAGTGAGAGCTGCTCAAATCCCGGGAGCCGGTATTTGAGCACACTTATATCTTCAAATCTGTCAACCTGGTATGAAAACTCTTCGGCTGAGGTGCTTTTGTTTTCTGTCTGATTACAAAATGCAGATAATTCAATTCTCATGGCTGCTTGTATCCCTGTAATTAATTTCCAGCCGTGTTTTACTCATCACAGCAGGATTTAAAGTTACTAAAAGGAAGCGGTGATCAGTTAAAATCCTGATTTTTCGGATGTCAGGCGAAAGTTTCAAATAAATTCCTAATTTTGAAGATACTAACCTTCATACCTTGAAAAAGAGTACTTTAATAATTGTCTTTCTGGTGGTCGTGAGTGTCTCGGGGGCATTTGCACAGGATCTGGTTGAACTTATATCCGGTGAGGTAAAAAAGTCCCTTCCGGGAGCAGAAACACTTTACAGGGATCTTCATCAGAATCCTGAGCTATCACTACAGGAATTCAGAACAGCCTCTAAGATGGCTGATGCCCTTCAAAAGATCGGGTTTAAGGTTACAACAGGTGTAGGCGGGAACGGGGTTGTGGGTGTTTTCACCAACGGAAATGGTCCGGTACTGATGCTCAGGACTGACATGGATGCCCTGCCTGTTAAAGAGATGACAGGCCTGCCTTTTGCCAGTAAAGTTATCGCGCGGGACAACAGAGGGATAGAGACTCCCGTAATGCATGCCTGTGGACATGATCTTCATATGACTGTCTGGCTTGGAACTCTCGAGACGCTTGTGAAGCTGAAAAGCAGGTGGAAGGGAACAATAGTGGCAGTCGCCCAACCTGCCGAGGAAGTCAGCGGCGGATCAGTAGAAATGATTGCTGACGGCCTGTATACGCGTTTCCCGGTGCCGGATTATGCACTCGCCTGGCATATCAGCCCGGATCTTCCGGCCGGAACCGTCGGTTATTACCCGGGCCCTATTTTTGCAGGCGTCAATTCAGTGGATGTAAAAATTTTCGGTGTGGGAGGTCATGGCGCAATGCCGCACAAAACAATTGATCCCATTGTGCTTACTGCCAGGATAATACTTGATTATCAAACCATTGTCAGCCGTGAGATTAACCCGGTCTCCCCTGCCGTTGTGACGGTAGGGTCTGTTCACGGGGGCACAAAGCATAACATTATTCCTTCAGAGGTTGACCTTCAGTTGACAATCAGATTCTTCACTGACGATGTATACCGCCAGATCATTGCTGCACTTACACGGATTACTGAGGGTGTTGCATATTCAGCCGGTCTC
Organism: uncultured Bacteroidales bacterium; assembly: GCA_963736735.1. Taxonomy (GTDB): domain Bacteria; phylum Bacteroidota; class Bacteroidia; order Bacteroidales; family VadinHA17; genus SR-FBR-E99. The sequence continues at coordinate 414,222 of CAVTPX010000009.1, forward strand.
ACCGATGAGCAATTGCCGGTAATTACTGTGGGAAAAGATCACACTCCACCAGTTGCAAATGATCCAGATCTTGTAAACAGGGTAGCATCATCTTTCAGCACTGTAATTGGAAAGGAGAATACAATCCTGGTTGACCCCTCCACAGTTGCCGAAGACTTCGGCAGATACGGGCGTACGACCGAAAATGTAAAAATAGGGCTGTTCTGGCTCGGCGGAGCCAATCAGGCGAGATATGATGAAAGCAAACTCAAAAACACAAATCTGCCTGCCCTGCACAGTCCGACATATCATCCTGATTTCGAGCCATCTTACGTTACCGGTGTTACTTCAATGACCAGGGCGGTCATTGATCTCCTTCAGTCCAGATAATCACAGTCCGAGCAAATCCATCACCCCGTTTATGAAAGTGAGCGGGTGAGCCGGGTTACCGGGTACATAAAGATCGGTTTTATGATCACTGAGGAAGCTGCGGTCCAATGCCGGGCTTCCGTCGAAAATGCCTCCGCTGATTGCATCCGGGCCAACCAGGATTATTATTTTCGGTGAAGGAACTGCCTTATAGGTAAGCTCCAGGGCCCGTGACATATTTTCCGTAATGGGGCCGGTGATTACAATTCCGTCAGCATGACGCGGAGATGCTACAAACTCGACACCGTATCGTCCGAAGTCGAAGTTCACATTACCGGTAGCGGCTAGCTCCATTTCACATGAATTATCGCCTCCTGCAGAGACCTGTCTGAGCTTCAGGGCTCTTTTAAACAGTTTTCTGACATCTTTTCTGACATCTGATTCGTCAAGCCTGAGTGGTTCCTTCCTGCCGGGCCTTATAATCAGATCCTCCCTTTTATTTGCGGCAATCCGGTAATCATTCATGAACCTTATCCTTTCCGGCAGCAGAAGTGCGCATTCATTGCAGAATGCGCAACGGCCAAGATCAATCGCTCCGCTCTTGGTGTCTATCGCATTTACAGGGCAAAGTGCGGAAACCGATTCTATCTCCCTGGGAGTAATCATATCAGATATTACCGGCAGACCCCTGAAACGTTCAGACACGGTCTGTTTCCTGAGGTCTTTAATATATTGCCTCCCATGGTCCCTTATTACTCTAAGCTCTCTTTTCATCTTTTATTTTCCCTGATCTGGCTATAGGTCATGTCCGCAATATGAAAGATTAAAGCTCTTGTTGCAAACGGGGAAGTCGGATATCTCCTCTCCCCTGACGGCAAGTGCCAGCATCATCCAGTTATGGACCGATGGATCCTTTATCCTGTACAATGCAATATTTCCGTCAGACTCCGTTACTGCGCAGTGGCATATCTCGCCCCTCCATCCCTCGGTCAGGCTTACACCTAGCATCCCCGGCTTAAACTTCAAGGACCGGCATGGTTTTGGTGCTCCGTTGCCGGTATTGTCCCTCAATGCTGCAAGCAGTTTGATTACAACTGAATAAGACAGTTCAAATTCCACCTTTCTCAATACTCCCCGGGCCAGGACATCTCCGGATTCATGCAGGGCAGTTTTGTAATGAAGATCACGGTACGCCTGAAAAGGATGCGAAGATCGCACATCACGGTTCAATCCTGTGGTTCTTGCGGCCATTCCTACTGCACCTGATTTCATTGCCTGGGTCAGTGAGACAGTACCTGTATTTTCGAAGCGTGACAGAATACCTGCATTGCCATAGATAAGATCAGTGACATTTATGAATCTTCTTTTGATCTCTTCAAGATTTCGTGTCAGTATGTCAATCATTTCAACCGAAAGGGGATAATTTGTACCTCCCGGCCTTATCAGGCTCTTGCCAAATCGGTTCCCGCACCAATCCTGTGTGGAATTAATTATCATGGTCCTTAGTGCCTCGCAGGCAGCCTGTCCCTGCTGGTACCCCACATCACCGCAGAGTGCGGCGGTGTCTCCTGTATGAACGGCCATACGTTCCATTTCAAGGGCTACGATGCGTTCAACCTGCAGAATCTTATCCGGTACGGTGCCTGAAAGTGCCTCCGCCAGCTGTGAAAATGCAAGGGCATGGCCTGTGGCAGTGTCGCCGGCGATGGTTTCAGAAAGAACCGAAAGCTGAAGTAAACTCCTCTTCCCCGAAAAGAGGGTTTCAATTGCCCGGTGCTGGTATCCAAGCTGTATTTCCAGATGAAGTATTTTCTCACCGTGACAAATAAACCTGAAATGACCTGGTTCGATAACGCCGGCATGTACAGGTCCCACTCCCACTTCATGAACCTCTTCACTGTCAATTGTGTAAAACGGATAGGTGTCCATCAATTGCCCGGCATCAAACCTGTCATGCGGGTATCTCACCGGCTTCATCCAGGGGTGCCCGGTAAATTCTATTCCCAGGGTTTCATGAATTTCCCTTTCAAAAATGTGCATGGGATAGGAGACTGCTGCAATGGATTTCAATAATCTGACCGATTTCTCCTGAACATGTGAGAATATGAAGATACAGTGCTGATCATCAGATGCGATCAGTATATAGAACCGAAGCTTATGAGATGCGGAGTGTACAAAATAGTTCACAACATGATTGCTCTTTTTCCTCAGCAATGCAGTCGTCTGGTCAAAGAAGCCTCCATAGTCCAGCACCGGAATATCTTTAATATTCACGGCTTCGGGGTTATTTTTCATTATGAAGTAATCCATCGTCTGGTTCATTTCAGGTTTAAGACTGACAGAGGAAGGTGAGTGTCAAGACCTGCTATCGAAGCAAAGAGTCCCGTAAGGAACTCAGGGAGATAGAAACAGGCAATGACAGCCAGGCCGAAAAAGACAATTTGTGAAACATATTCGGAAGAGGGTATATTACCTGTATGTTCATGAGCAGGCAGAGGATTTCCCATAATCACCCTGAGATTTTTGTTGAATATCCCGTAAAAGATGAGTGTCAGCAGAACGGCAACTGACAGAAACACCAGCCAGTGACCGGTAATCATCACTTTGAAAAGCAGAAACTCGCTCAGGAATAGCCCCGAAGGCGGAATTGCGGTAATAAGAATGACGCCTGAAAGCAGGATTACAGCTCCTGCCGGATTTAGCGCAAGGTACCCTCCTGTCTTGGAAATCTTGTAGGACTTAAGAACGCGGTGCAGGATTCCGGCATGAAAGAAGAGCCCTGATTTAATTAATGAATGTACTGTTATCTGTAAAAGGGCAATATATGTTCCGGTTTTACCGAAGCTTAACGCAATCATTACCAGCCCCATATGCTCAACAGTAGAATATGCAAACACGCGTTTCAGGTTACTGGCCTTCTGCATATAGATTGCAGAAGCAAGGAGAGACAGCAACCCTGTAATGAGAAGCACATGATTCATCCAGTCCGCGATCTGGGAGTTAGCCATTGAGGCAAATACCCTGAAGAAAGCAATGAATCCGCCGTTGACCAGGGCTGTCGAGAGAAAGGCGCTGACAGGTGCCGGAGCAACATAGTTAGCGTCGATTCCTATAGTGTATAGAGGAAATACTTCCAGTTTCGAGCTGTAACCGGTCAGAATCAGAACGAATGCAATTTTCAGGTACACAGGATCAATTCCTGAGAAGGAACTCTTAAGGCTTTCGAAAGACATATCACCTGTCTGCCCTGCCCCCGGGTTGGCGCTGGCAAAGAGTATCCCGATGTAAGCAAGTGCGATTCCCACTGAACAGATAAAAACATATTTCCAGGTGGCCTCCAGCGATGTAAGGGACCTGTTATGGTTGATTAGCCCTGCTGCTGAAAGAGTTGTAAGTTCAATGAATATCCATGACACGATTATATTATTCGCAGCATAAACGCCTGTAAGTGAAATATTCAGGGCTATGAATGAAAAAAAGAAAAGGGCCCGTTTCTTGCGTGAATCTTCCCTGACATAACCTATACTGTGGTAAAAGGAGGCAGCTGCAATCAGCGACATAAGCATTAAGAAGACAACAGCCAGGGCATCGAAGGTAAAATAACGAAGTTCAACCCTATCAATGTTTAACAGGGCATATACAGAAAACGCTGCCTGCAAAATGATAAAGGCAAATGTGTATCCCAGGGAACTCCGCTTGCCAGGATAGAGAAGGATGAGCCCTGCAATGATTAATCCGGTTATGAAGTAGACGCCAATCATCAGTCGGTGAGTTTTGTAAGGCTTTCGGCTTCAAAACCGCCCATTTTGTGACCTATTCTGGTAAGGAATATACTCATGATCAGTACCGCTATAAAGATGTCCAGGAGTATCCCGGCATTGACAAGCAGCGGAAATTCTTTCCCTATAGCTATAGAAAACAGAAAAACCGAGTTTTCGATTATCAGAAAACCTACCAGATGGCCGAATATAAGTTTACGTACGCTGATCAGGATGAGCCCGGTGAAGAGTGTAAGAAATGCTATTACCATGAATGCACTGTCAACCATTGGTATGGCAAGAATCCTGGCAAGAAGCAGGCTTATTCCCAGGGCAATAATCATTATAACCACGGTATAGTTACCTGGCATTGATCTTTTATGAACGTTCCTGATGCCCGTTCTCTCAAGAATCTTCCTGAGCATGTAGGGGACAACAAGCGATTTAAAGAGAATAGTCTCAAGTAAAATAAAGGTCAGGTTGATATAAGTAAAGTTTTCAAGTTGGGTGAGGGCTATTCCGAACAGAAGAAATCCCTGGATCATGTAAACCTGGATATAGTTGCTGAACTTCTCGGTTGCGGCTATATACACCAGAGAAATTCCGAATAAGACATACAACAGAACTCCCATCTCAGAAAATATTTTTGGTGAAAAGTATAATCACAAAAAACAGCACCGAAATAAGGGTCACAGTAAGGATATATTGCTGATTTCTGTTCATCTTGAATCTTGTTCTGAATGACTCGCTGAAACCTATTGCTGCTGAGAACAGAAGCTGTACCGCAAAATAGAGACCCACCCTGGCTGCAGGAGGCAGATCACGGGGAATAACAGCTGATGCAATAAGGCTCCCGAAAACTGCAAATTTGAGCATTGATGTAAGCTGTATCATAGCAAGGTTGAATCCGCTTGTATCAAGCACCATAACCTCGTGAATCATTGTCAGTTCAAGGTGGGTCTTTGGATCATCCACCGGAATACGGCTATTTTCAACCAGGGTGATATTTCCGATTATGTAGGCAACAATCAATCCGAAAACAAGGCTGTAACCCTCATTCTGGGAAAGGTTGAAAATTGAAGAGAGAGAATACTGTCCGGTAAAAACTGTAAGACCTGCAATTAGGATGAAGAGAGCCGGTTCAATCAGCATGCCGTACAGTGCTTCACGGCTTGCACCCATACCTTCAAAACTGCTTCCGCTGTCAAAAGCCGCAATAATCATCATGAACCTGCCCATCGCCATCAGGTAGGCAAAGAGGATGAAATCGCCCCTGAATGAAATTAACGGATTGAATCCCGCAACAGGAACCAGAAGCGAAGCGACCAGAAGAGAGGATATGATTACAATGGGTGCAACCCTGCTGATTATGCCTGAAGTCTCGCTGTATACAGTCACTTTCCTTATAAGTACCATGACGTTTTTCACAGGTTGAAGAATACCTGGTCCCTTACGCCCTGACGAGATGCTCTTGACTCTGATTATCAGTCCGGTAGTCAGCAGCGATGTGATCAATATCAATAGGATTGCAGTCATTTTCCGGATTCCTGTCAGATAATTTTCAAAACTGTAAGCAAAAAGATTAAAAACATGAATATCAGGGCATAAAGGACATAATGTTGCAGATTACCGGTCTGCATCACTGCTGCTTTACGGAGCAGATTAACAATGAAGTTGGCAGGTCTCATTATTATCTTAGACCTGAAAAAATCAGATGAACTTGTATGAAAATCACGTTCTTCCGGGAAAATCTCCCCGGGTTTGTATATAATGTTTGAGGCCCCGTTTTTGATCAGAGGTCTGATCAAACCCGCATATTCCTGTATAAATGATGTTGAAGTATACTGTTGTCTTTCATTTACCGCTGTATAACCGCAACCCCAGGTTGGGCCCTGAACGGGTTTTCTCCTTATCTCGAAGATTTTTCGTAACAGCCATACTGTCAGCCCGGCACCGGCCATTAACAATGCCGCAAGCGACAGGCTTTTAACCGGTGCCATTATCGGTTCAGCATCAAACAGTGCTCACTCTGCCAAAAAGATCCGAAACAATGCCTGTCAGTGGACCTACAGTCAGGGCGGGTACAACTCCGATGAAAACAATCAGTATTACCGGCAGGAGTTTGGCGCTTAGCATAACTCGCGAAGCTTCCGAAGTGTGCTCAGGCAATTTTGCCCGGGGCTGTCCAAGGAACATTATGCTGAACACCTTCGTAAAGCAGAAAATAGCCAGACCGCCTATGAGGACAAGGGAGACCATAGCAACCGTAAAGATCAGAAGGGGATAAAACTCAAGGCTGCCGATGCCAGTGAACAGGGAGAGGTAGACAAGAAATTCGGACACAAAACCGTTAAATGGTGGCAACCCGCTGATTGCAATTGACCCTATCAGAAAGGATAAGGCAGTATATGGCATGAATTTCATCACACCTCCCATCTTCTCAATGTTCCCGGTATGCAGCTGTTGTATTACTGAACCGGCACTGTAGAACAGAAGTGATTTGAACAGCGAATGATTGAGGGTATGAAGTATAGCTCCGGTGTAACCGGCGACTGAAATCAGGGAATTTCCAGTGGCACTCCCGAAAATACCCAACCCGATACCTATGCCAATAATGCCAATATTTTCAATACTGTGGTAGGCAAGCAGTTTTTTAATATCATGCTGAAAAATGGCCATCATCACGCCGAAGAGGCCCGTTGCTGCAGAGTACAAAATCACCACAATCCCAATGTAATACATGTCTGACTGGAGGAACATACTGACACGCAGAATACCGTAAATACCCAGTTTGATCATAACGCCAGACATTATTCCTGAGACATGTGAGGGTGCTGCAGGATGAGCTTCAGGAAGCCACGTATGGAGCAGGATGAATCCCGCCTTTAGCCCGAAGCCAATGAAAAAGAGCAGAAAAACAGGCCAGTTGGGAAAAACGCGAAAATAATCCGTAAGACTGTCGAAAGAGATTCTTCCTGTCACCCTGGAAGATATTAACAGGGCAGAAAGTATAAAGAGCATCCCGATATGCATCTGAACCAGGTAGTTAATCCCTGCGGCCATTGTGCCCTTAATGTCATAGTCAAAAATGACAAGCACAAAAGATGAAAGGGTCATTAACTCCCAGGCGATCAGAAAATTATAACCGTCCCTGAAAAGCACCACAGCTACCATCGATATCTGCAACCAGACAAGGGCCAGATAATGCAGTCTGAGCCAGGTGGGAGATTTGCTCTGTACATACGGTTTCAGATAACCCGTGGAATAGATAAAGCCTGTGGCTGCTGTAAAATTAATTATGAGGATAAATACAGCGCTCAGCCTGTCGCATGAGATAGCACCCGGAGGGCCAATTTCCGGCATCACACCGCTGACCAGAACTTCGATTGCAAGCCACGAAGTTGCCATTACAGCGAAAAAAATAAAAAAACCTGTCAGAATCAGTGAGACCCTCCTGTTGAATGCCAATAGGGTAATCGTTGTAACAAACAGATAAACAAGCAAATAAGACATTCTGCTTTACTGAAATTCCAGCTGCGAAAGTATACAATTTTTAAGTAAAACCCTAAAACTTATACCTCTAGCTGATTGGAACTGCCTTCAACACTGAGGACTTTTGTTGTGCCGCCCTGCAAAAGGTTCGGATCCACAGGCTTGTTTGCTGTATATGACCCGCAGGTAAAATCGGGGACGTCAATTGAAGTGGACCTGTTGGCAACTGACCACTCGCTCAGGGGTGTTATCGCACTCCACAGGGCTGCATCATAAACATCCTGATCAAGCGGCAGACCGTTACGAAGGCAGTCGATCAGTCTCCAATCCATAATGAAATCCATTCCACCGTGGCCTCCGACAGCTTTGGCCATTTCTCCAACCCTTTTGATAATTTCAGGGGTATACTGAGCCTGAAGGGTTGCAAATTCTTCAGGTGTTGCCCAGGAATGACCAAGGGCAATTCTCTCCGGATCAGGCCATTTCCTTGCCATTCCCTTTGTTCCGCTTATGAGGTGAATGCGGGAATAAGGTCTGGGGCTTGTTACATCATGCTGGATCATAATGGTTCTCCCCGCAGATGTTTTTACCGTTGTGGTGTTCATGTTGCCGCGGTATTTTTTGCCTGCGAAGGATTCGAAGAAGGGATCTTCCTTAGCGAGAACATCAAGTTCGGCTGCCATCTGGAAGTCATTGGAGGATATTGAAGTGAGATAATCCATTTTATCTCCGCGGTTTATATTCATGATCTGGCATACCGGACCCAATCCGTGTGTTGGATAAAGGTTCCCGTTGCGGAGGTTCTCCTTCAGTCTCCACATGTCTGCATAACCGTTTTTGTCAAAATTCAGAAAACGCAGATCGTGAATATAAGCACCCTCGGCATGTACCAACTCACCGAAGAGGCCCTGGCGTGCCATATTAAGGGTCAAAAGTTCAAAGAAATCATAGCAGCAGTTTTCAAGCTGCATGCAATGTTTCCTGGTCCGTTCTGAGGTTTCTACAAGCTGCCAGCTTTGTTCGAGTGTCACAGCTGCCGGTACCTCAGTGGCGGCATGTTTTCCGCATTCCATTGCGTAAACGGCCATTGGCGTATGCCACGCCCATGGTGTGCAAATGTATACTAGGTCAATATCAGGATCTTCGCACAGTCCTTTCCAGGCTTCCTCGCTGCCACTATACGATCTTGCCTGCGGAAGTCCGAATTTGGTAAGCATTGCCTGCATTTTATCAACCCTGTCACTGAATTTATCGCACAGGGCAGCCACTTCTACACCTTCGATATGAGTCATGCGCTCCACAGCGCCGGGGCCTCTCATACCAAGCCCGATTATCCCGACTCTTACCTTTGCGAGCGCAGGTGCGGCGAATCCGCTCATATTGAATTTCTGGGTGTGCTTTGCCGTCACAGCCTTCATGATTTCAGGCATGGCAACTTCGGCTTCCTTTCCGGAAGCACATGAAACAACGGCTCCTGCGGCCATGGCACCAGCACCGGCAACAGCAGCAGTGCGGAGAAAATCCCTGCGGTTTGTCTTCATAATTATCGGATTGCTAAAAGAATTGCATTATGGATGCAATATACAAACTTCCGGTTTACCTTCAAACAGCTGGAAAACAAGTCTAATTATCTTTCTGTTTCTTTCCGGATTTCACTTTCAGAAAAATATCCTTTGTCATTGATCCTAATAGATATCCCAGCACCATGCCCCACGGTACCATGAGGTACCAGTTGGATTTTATTGCACAGGTGCCTGATACACAACCGACAAATTTCCAGTAAAGAAACCCGCCGACTGCCCCAATAACTGTTCCGGTAATCTCCGGAAAGTATTTTTTCAGTGTAATTTTAACCATTATCAATATTTGTTTCTGTTATAACACGCCTGAATAGATCTTGTTCTGATATCTTTTCCCTTTCCCAGGTGAGGTCCGTTGCCGCAGCCTCCGCATTTTTTTTAAGCGAGGACAGAAGTGAAGCGTCACTTTTCAGAAGCATCAGCTTTGCAGCTATTTCTCCCGGGGTTACTTCACTGAGCATTATACCGCATCCAAATTCCGCCACCAGGGCAGAGACTTCGGGAAGTGGTGAAACTATGACGGGAATGCCGGCAGAAATGTAGTCAAAGCATTTGTTTGGCAGGCTGTAACGCTGGTTGATGCAGGTGTCTTTATCAAGCGAAAGGCCGGCATCACAGCTTCGTGTATAGCTCATCATCTCCTCCCATGGCATTCTGGAAAGAAACTTCACTTTTTGTGAAACATCCATTACAATTGCCTGATTTTTAACCTCTTCATAGGCGTCTCCGGAACCGATTACAAGGAGTTTGACTCCTTCGGTCAGAGTCAGGGCCTCAATCAGTTCCTCCGCTCCTCTTCCATGATTTATGCCGGAACCCTGGAACACGACGAGCAGTTCTCGATCATTTGCTCCCGCTTCAGTGCGGCTCCGCGGACGAATAGCTGCGGATGATTGTGATACGTTGCGTACTACAACCGGTTTTATACCGTATTCGTGTTCATAAAGATCTGCAATGGATTTATTTACGGTTATCATCCATCTTATGCGTGGAAGAAGAAATTTTTCAAGCCGTTTCCAGACAAAATATCTTGACTTCCTTTCTGCAAGGCCGTGCTGTCCTGTAAAATACTCGTGCGAATCATATACCAGAGGCTTTCTATAGAGCCTTGATACGAGGAATGATGGAAGAAGAGTATCAAGGTCATTGGCGACATAAAGATCCGCCTTCCTCCCAATCAGGGAAAAGAAAAGCCGCAGGTTGAACACCGCATACAACAAAGGACCTTTATGAAATGGAATTTTAAGCCGTATTTTCCCCGGTTGGCCGGTATGCAGGTAAATAATACCGCGGATTTTCCTTCCGATGATTGTTACCTCAAAGCCGTTTTCTCTCAGCAGCTCCGCCTGTTTAAGAACCCGCTGGTCAGTTGAGATGTCACTTATTACGGTTAGTACTGCCTTCTTCATCAGATCCCCGGTACTTTAAGCCGGTTGAGTTGTCCGGACAAGGGCCTTGAAAGATACTAAAGAATTGTTTTAACTTTGTGGGCCATCACTTGTTACTAAATATAAAATGGACCAGGCGGCCCCCTTAATAATCCATATTGTCAGTTTCAATGTGCCATATCCTCCGGATTACGGTGGGGTTATGGATGTTTTCTACAAGATCACATCCTTGAGAAAACAGGGCATCGGGGTGATACTTCACTGTTTCAGTTACGGCAGATCGATGTCAAAAACGCTTGAACGCGAATGCCTCAAGGTGCATTATTACCAGAGGAACCTGAACCTTTTTCTCCTGTTAAAGAGACAGCCCTTCATTGTACTGTCACGTGAAAACGAGAAACTGCTTGCTGCCCTGAAAGCTGACAACCATCCGATAATTTTTGAAGGCATCCATTCAACGGCCTGGCTGGGTCATCCTTCACTCAACGGAAGAATGACAATGGTTCGTACACATAATATTGAGCATCTGTATTATAAAAATCTTGCCCAGGCAGAGAAAAATCCTTTCAGAAAGATTTTCTTCCAGACGGAATCACTAAAACTTGAACGGTATGAAACCCGGCTTTCTGAGGCATCACTGCTTTTGCCCATCTCTCCCGGCGACACTGAATATTTCAGGACAAAATACGGCAAAGCTCTCTTTATCGGTCCTTTCCACCAGTCTGATAAGTGTGTCTCATCGTTGGGCAAAGGAAACTATATACTCCTTCACGGCGACCTTTCGACACCTGAAAACAACGCTTCTGCCCTCTATATAGTACGAAATGTAGCTTCAAAGTGGGGTTACCGGACTGTACTGGCAGGCAAGAGACCATCAGCCGAGCTGACCAGGGCTGCTTCTGACCTCAAAAATATCAGGATAATTTCAAATCCCTCCCAGTCTAAGATGATTGAACTTATCCTCAACGCGCAGATATGTATTTTACACGCATCGCAGCCCACCGGAATGAAACTGAAACTTATCAATGCAATATGCTTTGGCAGACACATTATCGCCTCAGAACCGGTTGTGTCTGGCACCGGGCTTGAAACCCTTGTAAATATTGCATACAGAGATGAGGATTGGATTGATCTTGCCACCAGACTCATGGAGACCGGTTTCACTGATGATATCATCCGGAAGAGGGATGTTTTGATTCGCAAAGTAGCAGATAATCAAGCCAATGCAATCAAGATAATTGAGTCCATCAATAACCACAATGTACATCCTTAATAAAGACCTCAAGGCATTCAATACTTTCGGGATCTCCTGCATGGCAGGGTCATTCTTTCAATTCAGCGAAGAAGAGGAGCTTGTATCATTCATTAGGACTGGAAAAACAGAACAATCTGACATTCTGATCCTTGGAGGCGGCAGCAATTTTCTTTTCACACGCGATTTTCCAGGGCTGGTAATCCACCCGGCCATTTCGGGCATTAGAGTTGAACATCTGACAAATGATCTATGTAATTGCAAACGTTGGAGCAGGAGTCATCTGGGACGACTTCGTTTCCTGGGCGGTAGAACATGGGCTGGGCGGAGTCGAGAATCTGTCATACATTCCCGGCAATGCAGGAGCCTCCCCTGTTCAGAACATCGGTGCATACGGGGCCGAGGCACAGGATACTGTCATAAGTGTCAGGTGTGTAATGCTTTCGAACGGTGAAACTGTCGAACTCACCTCAGGGGAATGCAGCTTTTCTTACCGTAACAGCATATTCAAGAATGACCTGAAAGGAAAGGCTGTGGTTACGGCAGTTCGATTCAGGCTATCCAGGAATCCGGAGCTGAACCTTGCCTACCCCGAGGTAGCCAATGAATGTGAGCTCCTTGGCGGAGCCACACTTGACAATGTCAGAAAAGCAGTGATAAATATCCGCAAACGCAAACTTCCTGATCCTCTGGAATCAGGCAACGCCGGAAGTTTTTTCAAGAATCCGGTTGTCACTGCCGAAAAATTCATTGAGTACCTGAAGGAAAATCCCGGATTACCCGGTCATCATCTGCCTGATGGCGAAGTTAAAATACCCGCAGGATGGATGATAGAACAATGCGGATGGAAGGGTAAAACAGTCGGTGAAGCCGGGGTGCACCGGAACCAGGCTCTTGTCCTTGTAAATCTCGGCACGGCGAAGGGAAGTGAGATAGCTGACCTTGCCCGGGAGATAAAAGAATCAGTACTGGAAAGGTTCGGAGTCGAACTTGAACCTGAAGTGGAGATAGTCTGAACTACCTGTAAATCTTTCTCCTGTTCAATTCACGCTGATATTCACTGGCATACCGGTTATGCTCCGCAAGAGTCCTGGAAAACTTATGGTAACCCGAGAAATCTGATCTTGCAACAAAATATATAAATTCATGCTTTTCGGCATTCAGAACAGCATCAATTGCAGATTTGGTCGGGCACCTGACCGGGCCGGGCGGAAGCCCGCGGTGAATATATGTATTGTACGGTGAATCGACCTTTAGATGCTGCTTTAATACCCTGCGGATAGTGAAATTGTTAAGCGCAAACTTCACTGTCGGGTCTGACTGAAGCGGAATACCCAGGCGGAGCCGGTTAAGATAAACCCCTGCCATTCGCGGTTTCTCATCATTCATTGTGTGTCTCCTCATCTATTATTGATGCCAGAACGGATACTTCCGCAGGCTTCAGCCCTGCAGCGGCAGCAGAGGCAAGACGGTCATCATTCCAGAACTTTTTGTACTCCTTTAACATTCTTTCATAGAATTCACCGGCAGCGGTTGTCCAGTAAAACTGGTATGTATCCGGAATGAAAACAGATATCACCGTCTGAGAGGTGAATCCGTCATCAGAATAATTGGAATCGTCTGCGAAGAATGCCATAATTGCTGCAGAGTCTGCCTCAATCTGCCCTCCGATTTTTCCGGCAAGTTCATTAAGTGTCCTTACATTGTTGAAAGTGACATTCAAAGGAGACTGCCTTCCGGCTCTGAACATATTTATTATATGGTTATTGCTAACCCCCTTTTCAATCCTGTAAAATCCGGGTTTAACCGGTCCTGAAAAACCCTTCAGCCTGGCAGTGGTAACAAAGCTCTTCCTGTTCTTCAATGCACCAACAGAGAAAAGTGTATCCGTCAGGTCAATGACATTTGTTCCTTCGGTTATTAAAATACTGTATGGCGCCTCCGGTCCTGCATTTGGCTCTAAAAGCAACGCTTCGGATAAGTGAACCAGCGGTTACCAAACCGAATACAATGATAACCAGCGATATAATGAGTTTCTTTTTCATTGTGCCTGCAAAAATACAAATTTGATCTCACTCTTCTGCTTTTTCAAGTACAGGCTTACCTTTACGAATCTTTACAACTCTGCATATCAGACTGTTGCCTGCAGGCACTTCCGGAAGAATCAAAGAATGGCTGAAGCCGTTGTCATCGAAGCCGTCACAGATAAAACCTTCAGCGGTCTCCATTGGTGAGCAGGAAGCCACGGTGACCCGCATTATATCTCCGGGTTTAAACCATGGATTTTCGGGTTCAATAGTTTTCGGGCTGCCACTGCTGTACCTTACCACCTTACCCCTGAAAGAGGTCCCGACTTTAAACCCGTAATGTGAATAGTACCTCACCTGCAGGAGATGTAGATCGCCGTAAATATCAGCTAGCAGCATAACAGGGTTCGTCATCGGGCCCGGAGACAGTCTCTAAAATCCTGAAATCGTAACTTTTGCCCTCCTCAAGCTTTTCCAGATCAGCTGCCTCCAGCTTACGGGTGAAGTACAGCTTACCCTTGGATATCCGTTCAACCCTCAGGGTTATCTTTTCTTCTTCCACATACAATCCGGCCATGAGTTCCTCCGGTACATTCAGGAGGTTGCCAAGCATGTCGGAAACCGTATAACTCCTGTGTATGAGCCCGTTACTGTCTGTGTATTCTGATTTATGTCTCACATCGAAAACGTAGCTCCCGCCTTCTTTGTAACAAGGGATTCGCCGGCTCAAGGAATACCTTGCCGCTGCAGTTTATTTTATCGATTTTGCACTTTACAGGTCCCGGTGAAACAAGGTCATAACCCTTGTAATATGTAAGTGGCAAGAGGTATTTCCTGCCGTCCGGTCCGATAAGCATGAGGTTAGCCTCTCCTCCAGGCAGTTCAACACTCTTTACAGCATTGAACATATATGTCTTTCCCTCCTCCAGTTTCATATGCGGGCAGGGTCAGTACAGAGGGCCAAAAATCCGGGCGAGAGACTCTTTATATCTTTCCTTCCTGTTTCTCTTTTCCCATTCCGTTAAAACTACCTCCCTGCATCCTTTCAGGTCTTCGAAAAACAGAGTGTTGAGCTCCGAAGCAAAATTCCGGTCATAAATCAGTGCCGTGACTTCAAAGTCAAGGTCGAAGCTCCTGATATCGACATTGGGTGAACCCACGGAGGCGAAAACATCGTCTACAAGAAGGTACTTTGAATGAATGAAACCTTCAGTGAAAAGATATACCCTTACACCGGCTTCCAGAAGTTCACCAATATATGATCTTGTGTTCCAGTTTGCGATAATGGAATCCGATGTTCTGGGAAAGATTATTCTTATGTCAATGCCGCTGAGGGCAGCCGTTTTAAGTGCGGTGAGGAGGCCTTCGTCGGGACTGAAATACGGGGAAGTAAGGTAGATAGATCTCTTCGCTGTGGCGATGGCTGCGAAATAGACCTGTAATATTGTTGCCCAATCGGTATCAGGACCGCTTGAGGCAACCTGCACCAGGCACCTGTTGCCGGTTTTGCTGTATTTCAGCAATGGTTCGATGTCACTGACCGGCTTACCACTGACAAAGTCCCAGTCTGCCAGAAAGATACCGTTCAGGGCTGCCACAGACTCTCCCCTCAGTTCAAGGTGTGTGTCTTTCCATGGACCGATATCGGGAAGCCCGTGAAGATACTTATCGGCAATGTTAAGGCCGCCCACGAATCCAATCTTGCCGTCAACGACGAGTATCTTCCTGTGATTACGGTAGTTAACCTTGCTTGAGAAGCTCGGGAAACGCACAGGCATAAACGGAAAGATGCTGACTCCTGAAGCCCGCATATCTCGCAGATAAGACTTCCCGATATTCCAGCTTCCGACATCGTCATATATAACCCTTACCCGGACTCCCTCAGCTGCCTTTTGTTTCAGCAGTTCCTTGAACTCAGTACCCAGGGTATCCGGTTCGAGGCGGTAAAACTCGAGGTGAATATAGGTTTGCGCGCCGGCAATTGCCTCTTTCATTGCAGGAAATGTCTCCTTCCCGTTTTTCAGCAGTTTCACTGTGTTGTCAACTGTCAGAACTGACCTGTTGTTATTGAGGAGTAGTCGCATCAGGTGTGACTTCGACTGTATGTCATCACTTTCGCCGGCTATTACAGTCGGGAGAGAGACCACCTGACGTGCGATAAAATCAGAAAGAATTTCACTGTCAGAAATGCTTTTACGGTTGTATATCTTTTGCTTGCGGTAGTTCCGGCCAAAGAAGACATATAGCAGAATGCCGGCAACCGGAACAAGGATTATTACCAGAAGCCATGAATGTGTCTTCAGGGGGTTCCTGTTCTCGAAGACAATCATGAGGCTTATAGTAAAAACAGTAACCAGGTAAAGAATTGCCAATATCCACAGTATAATAGAAATGCTGTTACCTGACATTATTCCTGAGTGTTTTAAATGCCTTCACCTGTAAAAATAAAAAAACTCTCCCGTTTATCAGCGGGAGAGTCCTGTTTTATTGTATTAGCTGCCTAAAATATCAGGCCTACCTGCAGCAACAGGGCGCCTGTTCTGTCATCAAGAGTGAAAGTCTCACCGGCAATTGTGATCTGGTCACCGAACTGGTTCAGGTTGCCTTCATAACGTACGTCAACCGTCAGCCTTTTAAAAAGATCCACTCCAAGACCTGCCTGATAGCCAAAAGTAGCCCTCTTATAAGTTGCTCCCTCAATCACCTCTTTAGTGTCTGTGATCAGTATAGAAGCTGCCGGACCGGCATTAACCCTCAGGAATGCCACTTTCAGGCCAACCATGACCGGGATATTGAGTTTTGTAAACTTCTGATTGTAGATAACCGGGGCGCCGCCTGCCTCAACATCATCATATGATATTGAGTTTGTTGCAGTTGCAAGCAGAATCTCAGGCTGAACATATAGTCCTGCAAACGATGCTCTCAGGAATGCTCCTCCCTGGAAGCCCCATTCTGCTTCTTTAGCATTCTGCAGAATTACCTCAAAATCAGTCCCCTCAAGGGTCTGGTTTGTGAAAGTGAAGTCAGTACTTGCTCCGGCCTTCAGCCCGAACTTTACCTGTGAGAACAGGGGTGCAGCAAGCAGAAGAGCAAAAAGTATTACAAGGATCTTTTTCATTGTTGTGAAATTTAAGTTAAACCAAATTCTGATATATAGAACGTTTAAATTTCCCAAAGGTTGCACGGGAAGGCAATTATTGGATCATTTTAACTCTTCTTTTTCAGTTCCGCAAAGATCACTTCCTTCATCTTGTCAAACTCTTCCCGTTCAAAAAGGCGGGTCAGAAAAATTATTTTACCGTTGCGGTCAATTATTATGTTGCGCGTTACCCCGGCCTCTTTTTCGGCAAAAAGTGAAAAATGGGCCGCACCTGGATCAAGTGCGAGAGGATAAGTAACAGCAATATCTTTTATAAATTTCAATACAGTCTCAAGCGGTTCGTCACGGTCGATGCCTATTACCACAAGCCCCTCCTTTTTACCCGGAAGCCATATCTCGTTTTCGATAAAAGGCATCTCCTTGCGGCAAACACTGCACCAGCTTGCGGTGAACTGCAGCATCACAACCTTACCCCTAAGATCCGAGAGTTTATATGTTTTTCCCCCTGCCTCGACAATTGTGAAATCAGGTGCAGTGTCTCCCACCTTTACAAGGTACTGGTTCTCAAACTTCTTCGACTCCTGCCCGCAGGCTGAAATTGAAACAAACGCAAGTGCAACAATCAATAAAGCTTTTACATTCATCATTATCGGATTTTTTTCCCGATCTAAAAGTAATTATTTTAACCAGATACTCAATCAACCCTTAACAGGTTGTCTTCCGTGGACCCTGGACCGGGTTCCAGATAGGAATTGTTCTGACTCAGCTCGAGGTATCCGCCACCGCCATCCCTGAATCCGAATTCAAAACAGAAAATCCATTTGAGACCTTCGGCTGTCTCAACCAGGTGGGTAAAAAATGTAAAGTTGTAACCCAGGGCTATGAGGGCATCACGGTGCAGCCTTCTGTGGCCGTCATCATAAAGATCCGACAAAATCTTACGGTTTCGTCTCAGCAGACCGTGAACATTGCGTACATAGTTGTTGGAATCACGGTTGAGCCGGTTATTGTAATTGTTGCGGCACTGGTCAGAGCAGAATTTTTTATCAGACCGTCCGAGAAGTTTTTCCCCGCAGTCAAGACACACTCGTTCCACAGCGTAATGTTTTGATAAATATACAAAAAAACGTTTACAAACGGGTATAAACGACTGCCAAATGAATACAAGCGGTTAACAACCGGGTTGGGTGGGCGGGCTGTTGCAAATTTGTACTGTTAACTCAATTAATAACCAAAAACAAAAAAAGATGAGCACATTGAGAAACAGGGTACAGCTGATCGGCCATCTCGGTCATGACCCGGAGATTAAAACGCTTGAGAGCGGAAAGAAACTGGCACGGTTCACCCTTGCCACAAATGAAAACTTCAAGAATGCCGAAGGGCTGAAGACAGAGGAGACCACCTGGCACAATATTGTGGCATGGAACGGATCGGCAGAGATTGCATCGAAGTACCTCACCAAGGGAAAGGAAGTGTGTGTTGACGGCCGCATCACATACCGTACTTACACAGACAAGAACGGCGTGCAGAAAGGTTCGACCGAAATTGTCGTCAATGAATTACTCCTTCTGGGTTCGGGGAAGGAAAAACCTGAAAAGAAAACTGCGAGGGAGAAGCAGCCGGCTGTGGAATAACAGTCTCGCGATGAGGGGTGTCACGATTTATCCGTGACACCCCTGTGATGAAGGCCGCTACAGTTTAGCCGTGTGTACCTTGTGATAAAGGCCGCCACGGAGAACCGTGGCGGCCTCGTCAATTATTTTCCCATGTAATCATAGAGGTCGGCATTCGTCCGGTAATCATATAGCAGGTGCTCAGCAAAATAGTACCACATCAATCGCTCGAAATAAACTGCATAATTACCGAAAGAATGACGCTGCCCCGGCATTATCATCATGTCGAACCTTTTGTTGGCCTTAATGAGAGCATCAGCCACCCTGATAGTATTGCCCGGATGGACATTGTTATCAATATCTCCGTGAACCAGGAGCAAATGTCCCTTCAGCTTGCCCGCAAGATCCTGATTCTTTTTTATATCAGCCTTGAATGAGATTTTTATTGTATCCCCGGTCTCCCCTTCCTTAAGCTTTACCTTTTTTTCCACCTCTTCAACGCCGTCATGAGTCTCTCCCCACCACTGGTTATAGATATTATTGTCATGATTACCGGCCGAAGATACAGCTACATCATAGAAGTCAGGAAATGAAAGCAATGCCGCCGTTGACATGAAGCCGCCTCCGGAGTGGCCGTAGATGCCTACCCTGTTAATGTCAATGTTGGGACAAATATCTGCCAGTTGCTCAATGCCATACTTATCGTCGGCCAGGGCATAGTCACGCAAATCATCATACCCGAATGAATGGTAATAATGACTTCTCTGCGGGCTTCCTCCCCGGTGTCCGAAATTGACAACAATGAACCCGAGCTGTGCCAGTGCCACATTGTATCTGCCCGAGGTGCTGAAAGTATAGGGGACACTCTCTGTCTGAGGGCCGGGATACACATATGAGATTACAGGATATTTACGGGTGGAATCAAAATCAAACGGTTTGTACATCACCCCGAACAGGTCTGTGACCCCGTCTTTGGCCTTGACCCTGAAGGTCTCGGGCATCTTCCATCCGGTACGGTAAAGTTCCGTCAGATCGGGTCTTTCAAGCTCCATCAGAATGTTGCCGTTGTTGTCTCTCAGAACAGACCTCGGCTCCAGATCAACTCTTGAAAAGTTGTCAACATAATACCTTGAGCTCTTTGACATGCTCATTGAGTGGCTGGCGTCATCCTTTGTTATCAGGCTCATTCCACCCCTGTCAATTGAAGCTTTGTACGTAAGGCTGTAGTACGGATGAATCTCTTTCTCCCTGCCGAATGCCTCAAAGTAGATCATCCGGTTCAGGGTATCAATTTGCTGCACATTTCCGGTCACAAAATAACCATCGCTTATCTGATTCAGCAGTTTACCGTTGCCGTCATAATGATACAATTGTCCCCAACCGGTGCGTTCTGACCACCAGATGACATCATTGCCCTCATTGAGCACCGAGAGCTGTGCATAATCGTTGTTGAAATAGGGCCATATCTCTTCACTGAAAAGAACCTTAACCTCACCTGTAACAGCATTCACCAGGCAAACATCGAGCTTCTTCAGCGGACGGTCCTTTCGTACAACAATCAGCTTGTCAGCACTTTTCTGCGAACTCCAGCGAACCTCTATAGTCTGGTCTTTCCATTTATCAAGATTGATATCGACTCTGCCGCGGGTAGCCACTTCAAAAACAGAGAGGTGATCCTGAGGGACAAACTCCTCGCCGGGCATCGAATACCTGTATGTTTCTAGCTTTGGCCTCGGGGAAGCAAGCACATCAATAACAAAAAGGTCCCTGACCTTACGGACATCAGATCTTTCTGCGATTAGCTTTTCAGAGTTTTTAAACCATCTGACAACAGGATACTGCTTCTTGTTCTTAGTAGTGTCACTGCTATTACGGGCATAACTGAAATACTGCTCCCCGTCAGTTGTTAGCTGAACCCCCACGCTGTCCTTGTCATGCCTCTTCATTATATAAAGATTGTGGTTCAGGGCATAGGCGAACCAAATGCTGTCAGGAGAGAAAGCAGCCCAACGCGGCTCTTTCCGGTCCTTCTTGTGTATCGTATCCTTAATTGCCAAAGACCTGGATACCATATCATAACTGAATTTTACCGAGTCAATCTGGAAGGTAAGCCGGGTGGTGCTCTTCTTATCAAATTTGAGCTCCTTTAGCGGAAGATCCAGCTCATTATACGCTTTCCTGGTAATGAGATGAAGCTGGGATGCCATATAACGGCTTTCAAAAAGAGGCTGTTTCGTTTTTTTTGCTGCATCAACATACCACCAGTTCCTGCCTGACGGCGTTTTATAAGAATACCAGAAGATATCGTTTTCCTCGATCCATGCCGGTTGTACGGCAAGGTCACCGGTACGTGTCGCCAGGTTGGCAGTACTGAACTTCTCCGCAGCCTGAAAGTCAGCTTTCTGGGCAATTGAAGTTACCGTAAGCGCAATAAATAGTGTAGTCAGATTCAGTTTTCTCATTTGAGGGTATTTTTCGCTGATAAAAATAACTCAAATTTAAACCGCTACACTTCCTGATGTGATGTTAAAGGGCAGATTTTTCCCACCCCTTACCGGGCTTTTCCTACCCGGTCCCTGCCAGCCGCAAGAGCCTTAAGGTTTAATTCAACCATCTCAGAACCTTTTCGTTCAAACAGCTTCCTGACTGCATTTTCCAGGCTTTCAAACGGAAGGAAGATAAAGGAAGAGGCGGCGCCAAGAATAACCATATTCCCTGCCTTTACCGATCCGAGTTCTTTTGCAGTGGAATCAGCATCGAAAACGATACTGTTCCTTATCTTATTAATTTCTGCGATGACAGACTCCGGTTCAGGATAGCCCTCAATATTCACAAAAGGGACTGAGTTTGTGACAAGCCACCCGTTCGGTGACAGCCACGGCAGGTACCGCAGCGACTCCATGGGTTCAACAGAAATAATGAGGTCAGCACTTCCGAGTGGAATCAGGTCTGAATGTATCTCCCTGTCTGACAGCCGCAGATGCGACTGTACATCTCCTCCTCTCTGGCTCATGCCGTGAACCTCAGACTGTTTGAGAAAAACGCCGCTATCAACTGCAGCAAGTCCTATTGTGGCTGCTATTGAAAGTATACCCTGCCCTCCGACTCCGGCCAGTATTATATCACATTTCATCTTATTCCGGTTTATTATTTTTTTCTGCAGCTTCTGTTTTCTTATTCCTTGTGGCAGTCTGAATGCATTCTCTCTGTGCAAGAATCACTGAGACGCCCCTGTAAGCAAGTTCTTCCCTCATTATGGAAACATTCTCTTCATGATTCTTTCTGAGGGGAACAATGACCCTCAGATGATCACGGCTCACTCCCAGCCCGAGACAGATGCTTTCGAGTCTCCCCGTTGCCTGTGATGACTGGCCTCCGGTCATTCCGGTAGTAGAGTTATCTGATATAATTACAGTAACCGGTGAGTTCTTGACAACTGCATCGAGCAGTCCCGTCATGCCTGAATGTGTGAATGTAGAGTCTCCAATAACGGCAACAGCAGGAATAAGACCAGCATCAGAAGCACCGATGGCCATTGTTACCGACGCCCCCATATCGACACACGAGTTTACCATGTTGTACGGTGGCAGGGCCCCCAGGGTGTAACACCCTATATCTGAGAATACCCTTCCCGTACCTGCCTCCTTCAACGCTTCGCTCAGGGCATTATATACATCTGCATGACCGCAACCCTTGCAAAATGAAGGTGGCCTCTCCCTGAACAAGATGCGGAACAGCCCTGTTCTTAGGCACATTCATTCCCAGGGCGCTTGCAACGATGGCGGGGCTAAGTTCCCCGTCACGGGGCACAGTTCCGTCAAGGCGTCCAAGCACTTTTACATCCCTGTCAAGAATGCCCCTGAGCTGCTCTTCAATAAACGGGAATCCCTCTTCAAGGACCAGCACCCGGTCACAACTGCTGACAAGCTTTTCAACAAGCCTTTTATCGACAGGATAAGCGGCGACGGACAGAACATTATATCTTTTTGCTATGTCGCCGGTGTTTTCGAGAAGGTAGTTATAAGCGATGCCGCAGGTGATAATTCCTGTATCCTTATGTGAACCGCATGACAGCCTGTTGTAGGCAGACAGTTTGCTGTCACTTCTGAGTGCCTCATATGTTCCGGTCAGGGCTCTGTACTGTTTTCGTGCAATTGCCGGCAGAAGCACAAACTGCCGGGGATTTTCAGGGAGGGCCTGATTGTTTTGACTTATTTGCCCGCGTCTTGTTACTGACGACCTTGAATGGGCAAGACGGGTTGTAATACGGTAAAGGACAGGCAGCCTGTATTTCTCTGATATTTCAAAAGCCTCAAAGACCATATCATAGGCTTCCTGCTGATCCCTCGGTTCAAATACCGGCACAAGAGCAAACTTTCCATAGAACCTCGAATCCTGTTCATTTTGTGATGAATGCATTGATGGATCGTCAGCAGAAACAATTATGAGGCCACCGTTAACACCGGTTACAGCTGAATTGATGAATGCATCCGCAGCTACATTAAGTCCCACATGCTTCATTGAAACCATTGCCCGGCGTCCGGCATATGACATTCCAAGCGCTGCTTCTGTGGCTGTCTTTTCATTGCAGGACCATTCACGGTGTACAGACCCTTCAGCTGCCTGCACTGAAGCCTGGATGTATTCCATGATCTCGGTGGAGGGTGTGCCCGGATAACCGTACATACCGCTCATGCCGGCATCCAGCGCTGCCTGCGCAATTGCCTCATCACCAAGCAACAATAGTTTTTGCATATATAGAAGTTTTATTTACCGTTATTATGACCCCGGTAAAGATGAAAAGAAATTGAAAATAAACAAAGCTGAAATGTCAGACAATCATTTCCAGATCGTCAGGTATCAGAGGCCTTATGTTGTTATGAACAAAATCGAAAGCGAAATCCTCAATCTCATCACGGACTGAATTAAACACCCGTAATTTTTCCTCCTCTGTGCCTTCAGCCCCTGCCGGGTCAGGAAAAGAGTGATGCAGGCGAACTGCTTCTCCCGGAATATAAGGACACGCCTCCCTGGCATTGTCACAAACCGTAATTATGTAATCAAAAGTCGTTTCCGGCAGCTCATCAATCGTTTTTGATTTATAACCTGAGATATCTATTACTGCGTCCATCATCGATCTGACAGCATAGGGGTTCAGTCCGTGCGCTTCCACACCCGCACTCCACACATTTGCTGCATCCCCGGCATAATATCTTATCCACCCCTCAGCCATCTGACTGCGGCAGGAGTTGCCTGTGCACAGGATCAGAATATTTATTTTTTTCATCCCTGCTCCGGCTTTCGCCTTTATATTAAAGTTAGGTTAAAATTACAAATCAAACTCCATAATTGTTTACTTTACGTCGCATTTCAAATCATTTCTGTTGAAAAAGGTCATTTTAATAGGTGCTCTCATCGCATTTGCATGTCTCCGGGCTTCAGGTCAGGAAGAGCAGAAAGTCAAATTCATCCAGATAGACGGTTTAACGATTGATGAACATGGATCCCTGGTTCACGGCGTAAGCATATGGTCAAGACAATTGCGAAGGGGAGCTGCAAGTGACAGCAGGGGAATATTCTCGATTATAAGCATCCCGGGTGACACTGTCTTCTTCAGTGCAATAGGCTATAAATCGACACTGCTTACAATACCCTCAAATCTCGCAGGCACAAACTACATCACTGATGTTATAATGATTACTGACACGATCCTCATAGGTGAGGTTATGGTATTGCCGTGGAAAACCTATTCTGAATTCAAAAGAGCGGTGCTTGAAAACAAGCCGGAGGACCCTATGATGAAGAACATGCAATACAATCTGGCACTTGTGGAGCAGCAGATTTGGTCTGACATGCGTTCCACCCCCGGACAGGGTTACAGATACAACATGCAGCAGATGTCCGATAACCTGTATACGAAAGGCCAGGGTCCGGTAAATAACCTTCTTAACCCAGTCTCCTGGACAAGATTTATCAGGGAAGTGAAAAGCGGGCTTCTCAGGAATGAAAAAAGCACTTCTACAAAGAGGTCGAAGGTAAAAGTCAGGAAGAAAAAACCAGGTGACTGATGGTGCTGACAACCAGAATATCGGTTCTGTTATTTGTCGTAATATTTGCGACCCTTCCGGTTGCAATACTCAATGCCCAGTCTTTTAAAATCAGCGGTACCGTTACTGACACTTCCGGAATAGCTATACCCTGGGCCACTGTCTATGCACCCGCAATTAAGAAAGGGACCACCTCCGGGATAGACGGACAATTCAGTCTGGATCTGCCCGGCGAAAAAGAAAGGGTCATTATTCTGGTATCCGGTATCGGATATATTACCGATACCCTCTTTGTGAGCCAACTCCCCGGGGGGAATAGCCTGAGTGTGAAACTAAAGAATGAAGTCATCAGCATCGACGGTGTAAATGTGATTGCCCAGGGAGTTAACAGGGCTGATTTCATTTCCGTTCCCGTAGCTGCAAGTGCTGTCATCCCTTCAGTCTCAGGCGGTATTGAAGCTGTTGTGATCACAATGCCGGGAGTTTCATCATTCAGTGAACTGAGTTACCAGTATTCAGTGAGAGGCGGGAGTTATGACGAGAACCTGATATATATAAATGACATCGAGATCTACAGGCCTTACCTTGTCAGGACTGGCCAGCAGGAAGGACTCAGTCAGATAAATCCTGATCTGGCCGCTTCAGTCAGGTTTTCTCCCGGAGGTTTTAATGCAACATACGGAGACCGGATGTCATCAGTTCTTGATATCCGATACCGGCGACCTAAAGCTGCTGAAGGCTCAGTCTCACTCAGCATGCTCACCTCATCCGTACATGCCGGAGCCGTGTCCAAGGACGGGAAATTCTATTTTCTTGCGGGTGCAAGGTACCGTTCAAATGCAATCCTTCTGCGTAGTCCCGATGCGACAGGTCAATACAAACCCCTCTTCACTGATCTGCAGGTCGTTGCAGGGTACGATCTCAGCTCGTCATCAAAGCTTACCCTGACACTGTCAGCCAGCTCAAACAGGTATATGTTCGCTCCCGAGAGCCAGACAACGACATTTGGCTCTGTTACAGCGGCCTATAGACTTTTTGCATATTTCGAAGGAGGAGAACGTGATAAATATGAAAATCTTAACGGTGCTCTGACATACAATAAAAGACACAGTGCGAATCTTAATTCAACTGTTGTAATTGCCGGGCACCTTGGAGCCGAAAGGGAGAATTTTGACATTCGGGGAGCCTATAGTCTCAGCGCACTTGATGAAACTACAGGCTCCGAAAACAATCCCGACACACTTATGAATATCGGAGTTGGCAGCTGGCTTTCGCATGCCCGCAACTCTCTTACATCAGAATTAGCATCCGTCACATACAGGGGTTCGCTCAACGTCGGCAATAACTTTACCGAATGGGGAGTGACTGAGAAATTCCGTTTCTACAGGTCGGTTGTAAACGAATGGGAAAGAGTCGATTCTGCCGGATTCACCCTTTCAGATGACCCATCGAAACTCGCCCTCACCTCCTATGAATCATCCAGGTCCGGCATCAGGAGCCTTACCTCCGCGGTGTTCATAAATAACCGGACCAGGGTTAACTTTGCAGGTTTCAGATGGGAGTTCACGGCAGGGGTCAGGGCCGTCATCGATTCATACAACAGTGAGATAATAATCTCTCCGAGAGTTTCAGCCACAGCAGACCTATCAGGATCGCTTTCCGCCCACATTTCAATGGGTGCTTACAATCAGCCACCGGGCGGCAGGGAGCTGATGAGACCAGCTGAAGGTGTCACATCGACACTGAAGGCGCAGAGGTCATATCATTTGGAGACAGGTGCTGTTTATACATTCCGGGCCTGGGACAGGCCATTCAGTCTTACTGCAGACCTGTACGGGAAAAAAATGGACAATATAATCCCGTACCGTGTAGATAATGTCAGGATGATTTATTACGGGGGTAATATTGCCAGGGGTTACACTGCAGGGCTTGATCTGAGAGTTAACGGGGAGTTTGTCGAGGGTACGGAATCATGGTTCAGTCTCTCGGTCATGAAATCGGAAATGAACATCCCTTCATCTTCCAGACGCTGGTTTCCATCACCTCTTGATCAGAGAGTTAATC
The DNA here is from genome assembly GCA_963736735.1 of uncultured Bacteroidales bacterium. Taxonomy (GTDB): domain Bacteria; phylum Bacteroidota; class Bacteroidia; order Bacteroidales; family VadinHA17; genus SR-FBR-E99. Next base: position 440,891 of record CAVTPX010000009.1, read on the forward strand.
TCGACATATTCTTTCAGGATTATCTGCCGGGGCATCCTGACTTAAGGGCACATGTAAATATTGTCTTCGGAACCGGCGTCCCTGCATCTCCTCCGGGAAGAGACCCCTGGGAAATAAATTTCAGAATGCCGCCTTACAGGCGTATCGATATCGGATTCTCAAAGGTCCTCATCGGTGAGGTTAAAGGTATCAGAATAGGGAGAAGAGACCTGGGATTCAGGGAGATGATAGCTGGTCTTGAGGTTTTTAACCTTGCAGATACCCGGAACACAATTTCCTACAACTGGATAAGGAGTGTCAGAAACAGCGAAGGCATATCAATCGAATATGCCGTACCGGTTTATCTTACCGGGAGAAGCCTTAATCTCAGACTCTCAGCCCGTTTCTGACCGTTCAGAGAAATCTGTTGATAGCCATCATCACAAGCGGCAGAGTAACTATGCTCACCAGCGTTGAGACAAAAACGTTAGCCACAGCCAGCTGATCATCAGCGCCCAGTTCTTTGGACATAATTACAACAGTTGCCATACATGGCATAGAGGCTTCGAGTATTATTACAGCTGTGACCAGCCTGTCAGGGAGAAATCCTGCCAATGACGCGAACAGTGCAAAGAGGGAAACAAGCAGAGCAGGTACCAGCACAAGCCTGTTAAAACTCAGTATATAGATTAACTTCCTTCCGATGAGACCCTTTACATCGGATAAGTACATCATTGCCCCAATATAAAGCATTGACAACCATGTATTTGCCGATCCTAATGCGGAAAATGGAGTCACAATTACAGCCGGCAACTTCAGTGAAAACAGGAAGAAAACAAGCCCGATCAGAGTAGCTATCGTATTAGGATTGATGATCTTGGATAGGCTTTTCTGCCATGACTTTCCGTTTCCGTGACTGAGTACCACCACTCCCACCGTCCACATTATAATGTTCGATACAAGCTGGAACATGCTTGCATAGAGCAGGCCTTCCTCACCGTAAAGTGCAGTAATAAGAGGGAATCCAAGGAAAATAATATTCCCGAACATAGAATGGGCTTTGAATACAGCGGCTTCCCTGCCGTTCATTTTCACGATTCTGGTTGTCAGCCATCCCACCAAAAGCATAAAGAAAATTATTATTCCGGAGACTCCAAGGACAATCGCACTGTTGGCCAGAAGCGTGGGGGTAGCTTCAAGTCTGAGGAAATTGGTAAAGAGCATAAGGGGAAGCGAGATGTTGAATATTACCTTTGAAAGCATATCCTTCGACTCGCGGGTTATCACCTTGAACCTGGCGGAGACAGCACCAATAAGTACAACTATTGCCAGAATGACTATCTGTGAAATAATTATTTCCGTCTCCATTTGAAGCTATTTTCCGGGGAATGAGGTAGTAAAAGTAATAATTTATAATTTCGTACCCTGATGAACAGGTTTGAAATCATTTTTTCAGCCGTGATGGCGACGATTATCGTGCATCTGCTTTTCGCGGTGATTTTTATGTCAATAAAAGTCTCGGCGATGAAGCGGGAACTTGCTGCCGAGATAATCCTTGACATGGAGGAAGAGATTCCCGAAGAGGATATTAAAAAGGCCATTGAGCTTTCAAAGGATGACTTTGCTGCTAATGCCTCGGCTGAGGAGATGGTCAACATCATAAAGAATCTTGCAGATAAGCCGATTGACATTGATCCGAAAGAGTACCAGGATATGATCAAGGAAGAACTTATCAAAAGCGGAATGCTGAACGAGAAGAACTTCATCGATGATGAAAAGATGGCCGATGAGGCCGGTAAAGAGGAAATACCTCTGCCGAAGCAGGCAGACAAGCCCAAGGTAATTGTAAAAAAGGAAAGCGCTGCTGAGAAGGGCACCTTCAGGGGGCCCACACGTATATTCTACGATCTTGCCGGCAGACATCATGTCTTTCTTCCGGTACCCATTTACAAGTGTGAGGGTGCGGGACAGATTACACTCACAATTGAGGTTGACAGAAACGGAAATGTAATTAAAGCGGAACCAGCCAGCTCACTTTCGACCACATCCGATGCCTGTCTGACTGAAACGGCTGTGAATCATGCATTGAGGACAAGATTTAATTCAGACCTCAGTGCTCCGTTAAAACAGGCAGGATTTCTGACATTCGTCTTTGTTTCCCAGCGTTGATTTCTCAGAATAGTGTGCCCTGTACAGGGTAATTGTACGGTTTTACAAGCTCAGGCCGGTTGCGGTCTCCTTTAGTATTTGTAATCAGCGGGCTGATTGTATGGGCTGTAAGCATTTCTGACGCTACCGGCTCCATCAGCGGAATGGCAGATGTTTTATCAAGCTCTTTCTTCAACCACAGTTTTTCAACTGCTGCCGGAAGAATGACAGGCATCCTTTTCTTTGTGTTATGAATCTCTGCCATCAGCTCATTTGCACGTGTGGTAACTATCGAAAATGTACTCACGGTGACCCCTCCCTTAATCTTCCATGAATCCCATATGCCCGCAAGAGAGATTATCTCCTCCTCCTGAAGTCCGATGTACCACGGTATTTTCCTGCCGCCAATGTGCTGCCATTCAAAGAAGCCACACACAGGTACAAGGCAGCGCCTTGAAACGAATGATTCCCGGAAGGCCGGCTTCAGGTCTATTGTCTCTGAACGGGCATTCAATGTCTTGATCCTCATTTCCTCGGCTTCGTTCTCATCGGCAGCCCAGGAGGGTATCAGTCCCCATTGCATAAGACGGATCTCCGATGGGTTGTCAGAACAGATCACAGGCAGGTGAGGAAAGCTGTGGGCATGGTAATAATAGCTCGGGCGGTATTTATCAGGGTCAAGTAGTTCTGCCCCGTAACGCTTCTCCAGCTCCTCCTTTACAATATTTACATTAACAGTAAAGCACACTTAGCCTAAACCTTAATCATTTCAATAAATAATACTCTTGTTGTAACCTCAGCCTCAACCTTAACCTTAACCTTAGCCTCAACCTCAGCCTTATTCCCCTACCGGAACCGGCAAAGAATAACTGAACAGGTCCTTTTCGGGCCAGCTTCCGACCCTCTGAATGAATTTTGACATCATGTTGTCTATGTCGGACGATAATGCCGGTCCGTTCCATGCACTCGTGTTAAGGAGTACCACCCACGCTGTACCGTCAGGCATTCTTTTCATCATTGCAGAAGAGCCCGGAAATGAGCCGGTACGCCACCATACCCCATTGGGCATTGCCGCTCTCCATCCTACCGGTGCATAACCATTCCGGATATCTGTCATGAATTCTATGCTGCTTGCAGAAATAATGTCTTTACAGTTATCAAAGCCGTCAACAGCCAGAAGAAGGCGCATAAGGTCAGGGGCTGTGGCAATCCATGCACCTGCGGCTCCCAGGGTTTCAATGTCATTTCCGCCGTAACTTGACATCATCATCTCACCGGTACCGTATATGGAAGGTTTGGGCCTGGCATCAGATACCTCATAGTATGAGACTTCATAGGGCAGCTTTTCATCCGGGAGGTTATTACCGAGAGACATATCAAATATACCAAGTGGATGCAGTATGTTTTCAACGCAATAATCTTCATAGCTCATGCCGGTAACTCTTTCAATGACAAGACCCAAAATGGCATAACCCAGATTGGAATATGACTGTCCGGCACCGGGAGTGAAATGCATGTTCTTGCTTAGAGCGAACCTCACTATTGTTTTAGTATCAACCGGAAGCTGTACACCCAATGACTGTGCTATCACCTGGGGCATGAACATCTGATCACCGTATCGTTGCGTCCAGCCACCCTTATGTGCCAGGAGATGGCCCACAGTAATATCGAAAGCCCTTTTATCCTTTGGATTTGAGAAAGCAGTGTCAGTCAGGATGCCTCCCGGGCCAAAAACCTGGTCATTGACTGACAGTTTACCTTCTTCGTGGAGTTTCATTATTGCAATTGCTGTCACCAGTTTGGAGATGCTTGCAATCCTGAAGCGGTGATATGGTTCTACCGGAACTGAATCAGTAAGTGAAGCGTACCCAAAACCGCGTGCATATACCAGTTTGCCTTCACGTGCGACCGCAATTGATGCCCCTTTCAGGTCATAAGTCCGCATGAACCATTCCACACCTTGCTCAGATGTAGAGAACATTTCACTGTCATTCAGAGAATTACTGACACGTGTATTGGCGGGGATGAAAATATGACTTACAAGCCGTGCCTTCTCGGTGCCAACAGGAGATACTGCAGCAATCAGAAGGATCACAGCAATAATGGCAATACGTATTTCTTTGGTTGGTAAACCCATTAAGCCTCAGTATTTTATTTTCCCCGCACAAAAATAGGGTTTTAGAAATTCGCCGGCAAGTTAATTAATTCTAATTCTCAACTGCAGAAAAAATAATATTAACAATGCCGGAAGTGCCGAAAAGTCAGGTAAATTTGTAATATGAGCTGTGGAATCAAAAAAACTGTTCTCTCCCTTTTCATCATTTCGATGGGATTCTCGCTGCGTGCCCAGGAAGTTTTGACTCCCGGAGACTCGCTGGCAATTGAAGCAATTGTAAACAGGATTAAAACTGTACTGGCAGAGTACAATAAGAATCCGGTTGCGAATGACACTTCCGATTATGAACACTATTATACTGATGGTGTTGACATTAACCTGCAGATTGCCTCCTTAAAAGGAGACTGTAACGAGATTCTCAGACTGGTGGCTAAAGGTGCTGATGTAAACAATTTCATCGGGAAGAATGCAAGGCCATTGCAATATGCCGTGGCTGAAGGGAAAATGCCGGCTGCAGAGATTCTCCTTCTGCTCGGTGCCACTCCTGACCTGACTGACTATTATGGTAATACCCCGCTCATTGTTGCAGTGAGGGCCAATGACCTGGAAATTGCAGAGTTACTCATCAGATACGGAGCAGGAATTACGGTCGGTGACACAAAAGGATCAACGCCGCTTCACCATTCTGCGGCGCTTGGCTTTTTCTACCTGGCAGATATGCTTCTCTACTACGAATCACCTCTGGAAGTATTTGACACAGAGGGAAACACACCTCTCATGATATCGGTTTGGGCCGGATACCATGATATCACAGATCTCCTTCTGAGTGCAGGAGCAAATCCGAATGCACCAGACAAAAAAGGCTTTACACCCCTCATGATGGCAGCTCAGAACGGTGATACACTTATGCTTCGTCTGCTCCTCGACAAGGGTGCCGATCTCTATGCCACCAACAGCGACGGTCTGAATGCATTAAGCACCGCCACACGCAACGGCAGGAAAGATGCAGTTATTTTTCTGCTTGAAAACGGTAGCCTGTGGGAGCTCAAGTCAGATGCTAAAATGAATCCTGTAAATATCGCAAGGATTTACGGCCACGATGATCTTATTCCGCTGCTCACTGATAAGGGGTTCGAGGCGGCAGGAGTGTTTGCCTTCGAGGAGCTTGTCTTCTATGCCGGCGGAATGGCCACAACTCATCAGGCACTTCTTTCCGGAAGTGTCTCTCTGAGGGAGCCAAGGATGAAAGCAGGGATAACAGCAGGTGCGGACTTTAACCCGGCGAACACAAAACTACTTGTAAAACAGGGAGATAACCTTTTCTACCAGTATAAGGTTACGACCTCCGTAATATATGCCGGGATCTTTAAAGAGTTTAATCTGGCACAGACTCTGTCTGACGCCAGGTGGAGCCTTGTCACATCTCTTACTGCCGGCTGGCGCATATATTCATTCTATGAAGGCACCAGACAAAAACCAGGAGAAAACTTCTGTATCATTCCATCGGCAAAAATAGAGTGGACTAAAAACCACCTCGGAATGAAAGCCGGATTAAGCTACATAAAAATGCCTTTTTATAAAGTAGCACCGATATGGATTAGTCTGGGATGCTCTGTTAATCTTTACAGGGAAGTACCCCGTGCCCCGGGCAAAAAAGTAAGACTCTATTCCTATGATTAGACCCGTTTACTTTATATCACTGCTTATTCTTTTATTTTTCTCCTGCGAAGAAGGGTTCGTTACAGACTGCAGGGAATGTACCGAAGAAGGAATCGGGGATGTGCAGCTTGAATTAATTCTCGGAGGATCACCTGTATACGAACCGTTTTACAAAACAGTCACTATCTACGAAGGGGCGATTGAAGACAGTCTCATATTAAACAGATTCGGCACTGAGCTGGCTTATTTGACAATTGATGCCATGCTATATAAAAATTACACCGTGACCCTGAGTTTTGCAATAAGTGGAAAAAGCTACATTGCCGTCGATGCCGTTTGTCCGAAGGTCCGGTATGACGAATCATCCTGTGATCAGCCGTGTTATTACATTTACGACAATGTTGCCGATCTCAGGTTGCGGTATGACAAATAAGTAAACCCTGATTTTCAGATCCTGATAGTGAGCAGTATGTGGCGTAGCTCGTTAGGAGTGATATCCTCATGAATCTTCCCTCCGTCAGCCACCGATATTTTACCTCTCTCTTCCGAGACAATTATGACAACTGCATCGCTCTGTTCACTCAGGCCAATGGCCGCCCTGTGCCTCATTCCGAATTTAGCAGGAAGCCCTGTCTGGTCTGTCGACGGTAACGGACAACGGGCGGCAAATATCTTTCCGTTCTGAATAATTACAGCACCGTCATGCAGAGGCGACCCCTTATAGAAAATGGTTTTCAGCAATTCATCTGAGATCAGGGCATTGAGTAGTTCACCTCCCTCAGAATAAATGTCCAGAAGACTTGTCCTGCTGATTGCAATCAGGGCACCTGTATGTGTCCGTGCCATAACCTCCGTAGCCCTTACAATCTCCTCAGCAATCTGACCGGCATCCTGGTCCACGACTCCCGACGGAAAGTATTTGTCGAAGGAGAAGCGGTTCCTGCTCATATACCTGTTTCCTATGGAAAGCAGAAATCGGCGTATCTCCTGCTGGAATACAATGATGAGTGCGATTACCCCGACACCGATAACCTGGCCCAGCAGGGCACTGATCAATTCCATATTCAGAGCCTTGACTACCAGCCAGAAAAGGTATACGAAAAAAATCCCGATTGAGATGCTGAAGGCAGCGGTTCCCCTGATAAGCCTGTATAGCTGGTAGAGTATTATTGCTACCATTACTATATCTACTATATCGAGGACGGTGATCTTAAACATTGGATTATGTGAGGTCCGGACAAATTTAGCAATTAAGATCGAATGGGGGGAATTGCGGATAAATCTTTTCAAAGAGTGTCACTACCTGCCGGGCTTCTTTGACATCATGAACCCTGAGGAGAGATGCACCTTTCATCAGGGCAGTCATATTCAGAGCAGCTGTTCCCGTCAGAGCCTCAGCCGGAGATATATCAAGAGTCTTCCAGATCATAGACTTGCGCGACAAGCCGACAAGCACAGGAAGAGCGGCAATTCTGAATTCATCAAGCCTTCTCAGCAGCTCAAAGTTATCTTTGACACTCTTTCCAAAACCGAAACCGGGATCTATAATAATGTCCTTCACCCCTGCCTGGTGTAACCTTGCGATCCTGGCGCCAAACCATGTAAGTATGTCCGAAACAACATTTTCGTAATGCGGCTTTATTTGCATTGTCTGTGGCGTTCCCTGCATATGCATCATCACATAGGGCACATTCAGTCTTTCAACCAGTGGAAACATCCCGTCATCCATTTCGCCTCCGGAAATATCATTAATTATGTCTGCCCCGGCGCTGGCTACCGCTGCCTCAGCAACTCCTGCCCGCCAGGTGTCAACAGATATTACCGCGTCCGGAAAATGGCTCCTTATGGCTTCTACAGCATTACAGACCTTCTTTTTCTCCTCTTCCTCAGGCACTTCAAGTGCTCCCGGACGCGTTGAACATCCACCTATATCCAGTATGTCGGCACCGTCGGCAAGCATATTCCCTGCCGCTTGTATGACATCGCTTATGCTGCTGTACCTGCTGCCCTCATAGAATGAATCATCTGTAACGTTTATGATCCCCATGACCCTGGGATGATCAAAATCAATCAACTGACCCCTTATATTTATTAACATGATTCCGAAATTTCAGCCATAAAGATAATTATTGAATTGATAACAGGCTGTGGCAGCGATTGGGGACGCACGCAAAAAGGTCTATATTTGCCCTGTAAGTAAATTGATCCAACAATTAAGACATATGAAAGAAATTGACTGGGCCAGGGAATTCAGCGTGGCCATAACTGTGACAGACAGCGACGGTAAAATAATCTATATGAATGACAAATCAGGTGCGACATTCGGAAAATACGGAGGCATGGATCTTTTGGGCAGTAACCTGCGAGACTGCCACAAGCCGGAATCATGGGAAAAGATTACCTCGCTATTGGAGACAAACAAGTCCAACTGCTACACAATCGAGAAAGATGGTATTAAGAAGCTGATCTGTCAGGCTCCGTGGTATGAAAGTGGAAAACCTTCAGGGCTGGTGGAACTTTCTGTCGAGATACCTTTTGTGATGGAACACTTCATCAGAAAATAGTCTGACCGGGTCATTGCCCAGCCTGAAAGAGTGTTCATAAAATCAGGCAGATGCAGCGAGGCCGGCTTTGCATAAATTTTTATCTTTAAAACCTGCCGATAGTGAGCCTGTTCAGGCAGGCAGGCATAAATTTCAGGAATGAAACTAATAGTTATTGAAGGATTGGACGGTGCCGGTAAATCAACCCAGATCGGTATGCTCAGGGATTGGTTTGCCGAAAAGCGACTTCATTGCAGGTATCTCCATTTTCCGAGGACCGAGGCACCATATTTCGGGGAGCTGATTGCACGCTTCCTCAGAGGTGAATATGGAGACCTCGATCACGTTGATCCATATCTTGTTGCAATGCTTTATGCCGGTGACCGAAAAGATGCCGCTCCCATGATTGAAGCATGGCTGTCAGAAAAATACTATGTCCTGCTCGACAGATATACCTATTCCAATATTGCTTACCAGTGCGCCAAAACGGATTCTGCTGAAGAGGCGGATCGGCTCAGAAAATGGATTCTCGATCTTGAGTTTGAACATTTTGCAATTCCAAAACCGGATATCAATATTTTTCTCGATGTGCCTTTCAGGTTTACTGAACAGAAACTGAACGATCAGCGGAGCGGTGACGACAGGAATTATCTGAACGGAACCCGTGATATTCACGAAAGCAGCCTTGATTTTCAGCGAGCCGTCAGAAACACCTACCTGTCAGTTGCCCGGACTGATGACAGCCTTCAGGTGATTAACTGCCAGGATGAAAACTCCTCCATGCATAAGCCTGATGCGATATTCAGGCTTATACTTACCAGGTTAACTGATAAAAAGATACTTTAAATGGAACGCCTGACCAGAATAAGCAGAATAATAACCGGATTGGTTTTCGTCTTTTCCGGGCTTGTAAAAGGCATTGATCCGCTTGGTACGGCATATAAACTGAACGATTATTTTTCAGCATTTAAATTCAGTTTTCTCGATGATCTTGCCCTTCCCCTGTCCATTCTGCTCTGCTCGGTAGAATTTCTTGCCGGATTGATGCTGGTTACAGGATCTTTTACAAAAATTGCTTCATGGGCTGTTGCACTTTTCATGGCCATCTTTACTCCTCTAACACTTGTACTTGCAATTTTCAACCCGGTGTCTGACTGCGGTTGCTTCGGCGATGCGATTCATCTTACGAACTGGCAGACATTCTATAAAAACATCATACTGACTCTGTTTGTCGTTTTTGTTTTCATCCGGCGAAATGACAGAAGCGCCACATTGAACATGAAAAGATCAGCTGTGGCCTTTTGTGCTTATACTTTGCTCTTCCTCCTTTTTGTCTGGTATAACCTCGCCTTCCTTCCGGTGATCGATTTCAGGCCTTACCGGCCAGGCACCAATCTGCCTGCTGCAATGGCAAGGCCCGCAGATGCCCCTGAGGACAAATATGATATCCGGTTCCTCTACAGAAAGAGCGGAGTGACAAAGGAGTTCACCCTGCAGGACTATCCGGCAAATGATACAACCTGGGAATTTGTAGATCAGAAATCAGTTCTTGTTTCGGCCGGCTACAAACCGCCGGTGCATGATTTTTATCTTGTCACTGCTGACGGCACAGATATGACTGAGTATATTCTGGGCAATCCGGGATTTACTCTTCTCATGATTGCCGGAAAACTTGAGAAATCGAATAAAAAGGGTATTGCTGACGGCCTTAGTCTTGGATTTGAGATACAGAAACAGAATATCGGTTTTTATGTTGTGACTGCCACTCCTGCTGAAGATGCGGGTGCATATACTGCGGGATTTACAACACTATTTGCAGACCAGACTACTCTTAAGACTGTCATCCGGGCCAATCCCGGCTACCTGCTCCTGCAAAACGGAACCGTTATGGCAATGTGGTCACACAGGGATGTTCCGTCACCTGACAAATTTGTTGGTGATCTAAATGCCCTTTCGGTAAAAACTCACACCCGGAGAAACAGTATACTGTTCGCGGTCTGTTCAGTTTTAATAATTTCGCTTCTGTTTTTTATTACACTGCCTTTGAAGAAGAAAGAACAATAAACAAAAACAAAAAAATCATGAGAAAAAAGATCGTAGCCGGCAACTGGAAGATGAATATGGGAATGAATGAAGGGACGGCTCTTGCCACGGCGATAAACGACAATTACACTCTCTCACCGCTAACAGGCAAAGAGGTTGTACTCTGCACTCCGTTCATCCACCTGGGGGTAGTTGCTGCCCTGGTAACCGCAAAAGGATTAAGCGTGGGAGCCCAGAACTGCAATGATCACAAATCAGGAGCCTTTACGGGAGAAATATCCGCTGCAATGATAAGTAGCACAGGAGCATCAAATGTCATTATCGGACATTCAGAGCGGCGCTCACTGTACGGTGAGGATGACAGCCTCCTGGCAGCCAAAACGAAAATAGCCCTTGAAAACGGATTGCGTGTCATATTCTGCTGCGGAGAGATACTTCCTGAGAGAGAACAGAATCTTCATTTTGATGTTGTAAAACGTCAGCTTGAAAGAGGCCTTTTTATTCTCCCGGAAGCTGAATTCAGGAAGTGCATCATAGCTTATGAACCTGTATGGGCTATCGGAACAGGTGTTACAGCCTCTCCGGCACAGGCACAGGAGATGCACCGGTTTATCAGGGAACAGGTCGCAAAACATTACGGGCCAAACATTGCTGATGATATGACAATACTCTACGGAGGCAGCTGCAAGGCATCCAACGCCGCCGAGCTCTTTGCCAATCCTGATGTTGACGGTGGACTGATAGGCGGTGCTTCACTTGTAAGTGAGGAATTTTGTAACATTGTGAAAGCGTTATAATTACTGATGAAAAGGATTATCTGTGCATTACTGACAGCAATCGCCATTTACTCTCCCGTGGCGGGGCAGGGTTCAGGACAGTTTACAGGTGATGCCTCCAAATTCACCGCTGAACTGACAACTTTTATGGGTACTCTTGTCAGTAAGCCGCAGAAGGATGAGGTTAATCTTTTCATCTCATTATTTGACAGCACCTGCTATTCTGCAGGTGTCAAAGACAAGATCGTCAACGTAGCAAGTCAGCTCAGAGGAAGAAGAATCAGCCAGGTACCAGGCTTCATCTTCTATTTGCGCACACTGTCTGATTTTGTCACCACCGGCCAGGATCAGGATGAGATAGACGCCTGGCTTTCAGGCCTTAGTGAGACTGCCTTCAGTCGTCGTTTTACTAACGCTTCAATTGAAAAATTTATTGAGGTTACCGGGCTTTTACTGGTTGACAATACAATTTATTCAGCAGGGTCGGTCAGATGGAAAACCAAGGAGGGAACAGTTGAATTTGCACGTGACACGGTTTTAAAGATTGATATTAAAGCTGTAACCCTTACCTCCTTTCTTGGCAAGGACAGTACCGAAATCTTTGATTTTACCGGTACATATTACCCTGATATTTTTCTCCTGCACTGTGAGACAGGAAAAGTAACCTGGAAAAAAGCCGGTTATGACCCTTCAGAAGTCTTTGCCATTGTCTCAGATTTCGATATTAATGTAACACGCAGCGAGTTCACCTGTGACTCAGCCCTGCTTACTCATGAAACCTATTTCCGTGAACCGGTATTGGGGACCCTCACTGACAGGGCGGTGGAGATAATATCACCTGATAAGGCCATAATGCCCCGATTTGAAACCCTGGAGACCCGCTTCTTCATCAAGGATATTTACAAGGGGGTGGATTATGAGGGAGGTCTTGCCCTTGAGGGTGCAGTGGTACGGGGAACAGGTTCAGACTGGTCTCCTGCAGAGGTAAACCTGTACCGCAATGATACCCTGTACGTTAACCTTAGATCAAAAAACTTTCTGCTCTCCCGGAAATTAATTAACAGTTACGAGACATCCGCCACACTGTATCTGTCTAATGACTCTATCTTCCATTCCAACCTGGGCTTCACATACAAGGCCGAAACACGCGAGGTAAGCCTTTTCCGGACCACCAGCCCGCTTTCACGAAGCCCCTATTTCGACTCATATCACAATCTCGATCTCTCATTTGAACACCTGTCGTGGGACATGGACGAGTCCTCGGTAATCATGTCACGTACCAGGGGAGCGTCAATAGGTGCCGCCAAATTCGAATCCGTATCATTTTACAATGAGGCGAACTTCTTCAGGCTGATGCGGCTTGATGATGTTCATCCGCTGTACCGTTTCAGGGACTTTGCAAAATATTACGGGTCAGAGGCCTTCCCCGTCGAGGCATTTGCCCGATGGACCAGAATGCCGGTAGAGCAGGCAACAGCCATGTGCATTGAGCTGGCTAACAATGGGTTTCTGTTCTATGACCGTAATTACAATGAGGTGACAGTAAAGAAAAAACTGGATGATTACATAGCCTCATTTGCAAAGAAGAAAGACTATGACGCCATTGCAATTATGAGCGAGGCCAGCGGCAAGGAGGAAAACGCCATTCTTGACCTTAAAAACTACCAGCTAAGCATGTGGGGTGTACAGGGGGTTTCGCTCAGTGATTCACAGCGTGTTGCCATAATGCCCTACGGAGGGAAGCTCGTTGTAGGCAGGAACCGCTCAATTGTATTTGACGGAGTTGTGAAGGCCGGACTTTTCACAATATACGGCAAGGATTTTTCTTTCAATTATGACACTTTCTATATCAGACTCGAGAAAATTGACTCAATAAGAATTGCGGTCGAGACTGACAAAAGAGATGCATACGGACGACCAATCATAAAAAGCATTGACAATATGATTGAGCTCGGAACGGCTGAACTCTATATCGATGACCCAAAAAACAAATCAGGACTCCGGAGCCTTAGACAATATCCAATAATTAATGCTGTCACCTACTCATACATCTTTTATGACAAGATCCCGGGCCTGGAGAATGTTTATTCCCAGAAGGATTTCTTCTTTAAGATTAATCCTTTCACATACAATAATCTTGACCATTATTCAAATGAGGATATCGCCCTTGAGGGAGAGTTTGTGGCCGGCGGCATTACTGTTCCAATGAAACAGATACTGACGGTTCAGCCGGACAACTCACTTGGTTTTTCAATGACAGTGGGCCCGCAGGGGCTTCCTGTTTACGAAGGAAAAGGTTTGCTTTTTGAACATCTGAGCATGAGCAATTCAGGACTAATCGGCAACGGAAGGGTAAATTACCTTTCTGCCACGGCGGTGGCTGACACGTTCCGTTTCTACCCTGATTCAATGACAACCAGGGCTATCAGTTTTACAATGACTGCAGATGCAGCCCGCAGGTTTCCTGAACTGAATTCGACCGATGTTGAGATTAAATGGCTTGCGAACAGGGACGAATGGCATGCAGTAAACAGCAGCGGGAAAGTGTTCAATATGTATGCCAACGGAACTACAATGGCAGGTGATCTGACTCTTAAGCCAACCGGTATGGACGGCAAGGGTGAGGTGAACATGGCTGATGCCCGAATTACATCACAAACATTCAGCTTCGGGAACAGCACAATTGACGCTGACACATCGGATTACTACCTCAAAGCCCTCAAGGGCAATGGATACGGATTTGTGGCTACAAACGCAAACAGCCATGTCAGTTTTAAAGACCAGCGTTCAGCCTTCAGCCTTAATACGGATTCGTCTCTCGTCGTATTCCCCGAAATCGAGTACATTTCAAAAATGACGAATTTCGAGTACGACATGACCTCCAAGGTGCTTACAATGTCACAGCGCGGACGCGAATCGACAACCCTGATGCCGGCAGATCTGCTCATCAAGGTCCCACCAGGTAAGGTTGAGAAACCCACTTTCCTCTCTACTAATAATATAAAGGATACAGTCAAATTTCAGTCGGGCAGCGCCTCCTATTTCCTCAGAGATGAATTTGTGAAAGTGGAGGGTGTAAACTATATCCCTGTTGCCGATGCGCTTATACAACCCGGGCAAGGTACGATCTTCATTGATAAGGGAGCTAAAATAAGGCAAACTGACAATGCAATTGTAGCCGTTAATAACAGACATCTGATACACTCCGCCAGGATTAATATCGAAAGCAGTGCGAGTTACTCCGGTTCCGGAAAATATAATTATGTGGATGAAAGCGGTAGCATACAGGTCATAGATTTTCCTGAAATAAAAGTTGACACAATGGCCACAAGGGCACAGGGGTACATTCCTGAATCGCAGAAATTTACACTCAGTCCTGCGTTTACATTTTCGGGAGATGTCTCTTTGAGATCAGCAAAAGATTACCTCAGGTTTACGGGAGCGGCAGGCATCGTTACCGGTTGTGTCAATATTAAAAACCAGCCTGTAAAGTTCAGTTCACTGATTGACCCGAACAGCATTCTCATACCAATTGGTGACAAACCACGTGATATAAACGACGACCTGGTATTCTCCGGTTCATTCGTTACCCTCGACTCCGCCGGAGTATACGGCACCTTCCTTTCGGAGAGAAAATCATGGAGCGACAACCCGCTGATAAATTCGTCCGGATACCTGTTCTACGACAAAGGTGCCGGCAAATACCGGATTGCATCACTCGAGAAACTGTCTGACCTGAGCATGAACGGAAATATGGTGACTTTTGACAGAAACTTCTGTGTCCTTGGAAGCGAGGGAAAATTGACTTTCGGAACCAATTTTGACCTTTTTGAAATGGAGAGTGCCGGAATTGTGATACATGACACAGATTCATCACTTGTTACCGTTAAGGCTATTCTCGGCTTCTCATTCTTCTTCAGTCCTGAAGCTCTTGCAATTGCATCTGACGACTTCCGTTCCGTCCCAACACTCAAACCGGTCAACCTGGCCACTGAATTCAACAGTAAAGCCATGCAGGATCTCATCGGAGTCGATGCCGCCAGAGCTCTCGGAGAGGAACTACAGCTGTTTGGCGTGGTTCGAAACCTGCCAAAAGGATATGACTACCAGCTGCTTCTCAATGACGTGACACTGGAATGGAACCCGAATTCACTCTCATTTATTTCGAAGGGGAAAATAGGAATCGGGTTCGTAGGGAGTCAGCCTCTGAATGTATATGTAGACGGTTATGTCGAGCTTCAGCGGAAACGGTCAGGTGACCTGCTTGACATCTATCTGAAAGCAAATGACGGAACATGGTACTGGTTCTCCTATTTCCGGGGTGTGATGATGAGCTACTCATCCAATTTAGAATACAATGACCTGTTGAATACATTGAAGGAGAAGGATAGAAGACATCCCAGGTCAACAGAAAAAGTGCCGTACAAGTACATGATCGGTTTGCAGGACAGACTTGCAAGATTCCTGTACAGGATGGAGAACGGCGGTATCTCTGATGAGGATGAATATGAAAATTTTGATCAGTAGTTGCGGTTGCGGCCGCGGTCACCGAACTCAATGACCTCCATATCGCCTATCCTGCCACCGTCAACAGTAAAACGGAGTAGAGTCATCACCTTATGGATTCCTGTCTTTCCGGCTGACCCGGGGTTGATACAGAGCATTGAGTTCGCCTTGTCATAGATCACTTTCACTATGTGTGAATGACCGCAGACAAAGATATCAGGCTTAAATTCCTGAATCAGTTCGCGTGCATGGAAGTCATAGCGTCCGGGATAACCTCCTATATGAATGAGAAGAACTTTTTTCCCATCCACAATAAAACTCAGATACTCACTTGAAGCGTTGCGTACCTCAAACCCGTCACAGTTGCCCCAGACGGCGCGCAGTGGTTTAAATGCTTCGAGCTTCTTAATGACATCAAGATTCCCGGCATCACCTGCATGCCATATCTCGTCAACATTGGCAAAATGCTCATATACAGCAGGATCTAACCAACTGTGGGTATCTGAAAGTACTCCGATTTTCATTGTTCAAAAAGATTTTAACATGCAGTGCTAAATTCAATAAATTTGCGGAAAGAAAGGGCATCATGCAAATATTTTATACCTCCGGAGTTACGGGAAACATTGCATTCTTCAGCAGGGATGAGTCAGGTCACTGTATTAGAGTGCTGAGGATGAGAAAGGGCGACCCGATTAACTTCACTGACGGGAAGGGAAATTTGTACGAGGGAGTCATCACCGGAGAGAGCCATGCCATGATGGAAGCATCGGTAATCAAGGTCTTTAAGGAGTACGGCAGAAGAAGTTACAGACTTCATGCTGCCATTTCTCCCCTGAAGAATAATGACAGGCTGGAATGGTTCATTGAGAAGGCTGTAGAGATGGGGATTGACGAGATTACCCCGCTGATTTGTTCCCGCACTGAGAAACAGAGGATAAAGCGTGACCGGCTTGAGAGCCTCATAATGTCTGCAATGAAACAATCGGTCAAAGCCTACCTGCCAGTTCTTAACGAACCGATAACCCTATCAGAATTTTTATCTGGGAAATTTTCGGGAGTCAAATTAATAGCCCATTGCAACGGGATTCCGGAGAGGAAACCCGTTTCTTCTGTCGTCAGGCGCGGTGAGGATACCGTGATAATGATTGGTCCGGAAGGCGATTTCACGGTTGAGGAGGTGATGATGGCTACCGCAGGCCGGATTCATTCCGGTACACCTGGGAGAGAGCCGGTTGAGAACAGAAACAGCAGGCGTCGCCGCCTGCTGTTCAGTCTACTTAACCAATATCTGAAATCAAAACCTTCCGGAAGCGAAATCGAATGCCTCCCGGATCCGTTTTACAGGCAGGTTATAGAACTCTGTGTAACTGCATCTTTCACAGATCACTGCAGTATAGTTCCTACCCGGAATGTTGAACAGCTGACTAAACTGGCTGTGCTGGATTACAACACCTTTTACGAGATATTTCTTTCCACCGCATTTCGGGCAGACATACTTCAGTACCGGTACTTCACTTTTCATCTTTACTTTCGCTTTTATTATCTTTTTTTGTCCTGCTTCTCCCGGCTTTGCGCAGTGCCTGGTCGAGTATCCACTCAATCTGACCGTTGGTGCTGCGGAACTCGTCAGAGGCCCAATGCTCGATGGCGCTCAGCTTATCCGGATCGATTCGTATGACAAATGACTTCTTCTGCATGATTACTGATGCAGGGTCCCGGTGTTGATGATTGGATTGGGATCCTTGTCACCGCACAGCACCACCATGAGATTACTTACCATTGCAGCCTTCTTCTCTTCGTCAAGATCAATGATTCCTTTTGCCGAAAGCTGTTCCAGGGCCATTTCAACCATTGAGACAGCTCCTTCTACAATCTTGAATCGGGCGGCCACAACAGCCGTTGCCTGCTGACGACGAAGCATGGCGCCTGCAATTTCCTCGGAGTATGCAATGTAGTTGATCCTGGCCTCAATCACATTGATACCGGCAATCACAAGTCTCTCGCGAATCTCCCTCTCAAGTTCGTCATTGACCTCTTCACCGCCACCACGAAGGGTTATCTCAGCTTCGTGACCTTCCCAGTTATCATATGGGTAAAGCCCTGCCAGCTTGCGTAAGGCAGCATCACTCTGAACCAGCACGAAATGCTCGTAGTTGTCAACATCAAAAGCTGCCTTGAACGTATTCTCTACCTTCCAGACCAGCACAAAACCGATTTTAATCGGGTTACCGTTTTTGTCGTTAACCTTTATCGGCTCACTGTCAAAGTTGCGCGCCCGGAGTGAAATCTTCTTCCTGACATAAAAAGGTACCGTCCAGAAAAAGCCGTTGTCCTTGACAGTGCCCCTGTAGGCTCCGAAAAGGACCATGACGCAAGATTCATTCGGATCAACCACCAGGAGACCCGGAAGAATCAGTAAGGTCAGTACAATCATAACTACACCCAGCCAGTAAATTTCATTTATAAATGAAAATACCATGGCTGTAATCACTGCCAACCCAAGGATCAGGAAAAAATATCCTGAAAAGGGTTTGAAATTTTTTTCTGCTCTCATGTTATATGATATTAATTTGATATCACAAAGATATTATATTGAATTACAAAAGTCAAGTAAATCAGGAAAAAAATTTACTTTTGGGTCATGCATGACAGACATACTGACAGGGAAAAGTACTTCAGGGAACAGGCTCAGACCACCCGAAAACATGTTATTCCACTCATAGCTACTGTAATAACAGTTGATGAGAACCTTTCCGTGCTTGAAATAGGCTGTGGTGAAGGAGGCAATCTGCTTCCCTTTCTTGAAGCAGGCTGCCGGCACATCACTGGAATTGACCTTTCGGCAGGGAAAATTGAAAATGCACGAAAACTTTACTCCACTGTGAGCGACGGCGATAAAATTGAATTCATTGCGGCTGATATTTATGACTCAGGATCTGTCGGGAAGTATGATCTTGTAATGATGCGTGACGTGCTTGAACATATTCACGACCAGGAAAAGTTCATCGGGTTTGTCAGGACTTTTCTTGAGCCTGACGGGATACTTTTCATAGCCTTTCCACCGTGGAACAATCCTTTTGGCGGCCATCAGCAGATGTGCACAAGCCGTGTACTTTCAAAGATGCCATGGATCCACCTTTTACCTTCCGGATTATACCGCCGGCTTTTAAGGCTGTCAGGTGAGAGCGAAGCAAAGACCGAAGCACTCCTTGAGATAAAGGATACAGGCATCAACCTGGGCCGATTCGAAAGGGCAATAAAAAAAGAGGGATTTCTCATTCTGAAAAAATCCCTCTGGTTTATCAATCCCAATTTCGAGGTCAAGTTCGGCCTTCGTCCGCGTCACCTGCCCCGTTTTCTGGCTGTGATCCCCGGTTTAAGAAACTTTCTTGCAACGACCGGTTATTATATTATTTCAGTGCAGCATCAAGGGCATTGATTATCGGTTGTGCCGAAAGCTTCTCTCCCACTGCCCTGTTCATCCAGTGCTGGGGTGTCAGGCGCCCCTGGCTGTAAATCCTGTCAATCTCACCCGAAAAATTTTTGCCCTTCAGGTATTCATCTATCTGGAACTGAATAATCTGACCGTAAGCATAGTTCGGAAGGTAAAGCGGAGCCTCAATCATATGAGAATATATTGCAAGCAACGGAGAATCATTTACTCCCAGTACAGGGGCAAAATATTTGTTCCACACCTCTCTTGCAGTGACGATAGTCTGTTCCTTTAACTGAGCCGGGGTTGCATCAGGATTTTCATAGAGCCATTTCCAGTTCTTCATCTCAACCATTCCCACACCCATTATCTCCATCAGTGACCATGCTGCATCAAGGGTCTGCAGTCTATCCTTTTCAGGATTTTCCTGCTGCATTCCAAGGAGCATGAGGTCACGGTCCTGGAAGAGAAATGCTGTCGCCTCTGTGAAACCGGTATTTGGAACTCCGGCAAGCATGTAATAATCCACATCGTAAAGTGATATTGTCTGTTCGACATTGTGACCGAATTCGTGTACAGCAATGTTATATCCCTTGTAATCCATTCCCTTGCCAGAAATCCGCGTTCTGAGGTGTGACACCGCGCCTTTCATGCCTGCTCCCCAGGCATGGCCTGAGCCGCGGGCAGGGTCAACTACTATCTTTTCAGAAATATATTTTGCCCTTTCCGGTGACCAGCCAAGCTTTTTAAGCATGTCAGGCATCCCGGCATTGAATGCTGAGGGATCAGGATAAAGCGCCGTAGTTTTGGAAGTAAGAAGGGACTCAGGAATTGTGCTTCGCGATTTGAATCCGTCGTACCAAATATCATACGGTCTCAGATCGCGTCCCAGCCTCTCGCGGATCAGTCCGGCAAGCACTGTAAGCTGCGGTGAACTGAGGTAAGAGTCAAAAAGCTGCTCAACCTCTTCCTGTGCTATCTCCATCTCGCCCGAAAATTTGCGGAGAATGGCCGTGTTCATTTCCGGATTGTACACATCAAGTGCTTTCACAGCCCTGAAAATGTTCACCACATGTGCGTACCTCAAATCAGGCTCTGCAGCAACATCCACCACGGCTCCCTCTTTTGTAACCTTATTTGAATATGGTGCCCAGTCATAATCAGGGCTGTTGACCACAACACCCGGAATTTCCTGGGTGATGATTCGCTCCATCACCTTGTAGATCATCTCCTGCTTTTCAGGTCCGTTTTCCTTATCGGCATAGTTCGCCTTAATTTCGTCACGCAGGTTCCAGTGTGAAAGAAGGACCATATCATCGGCAAAAAGCTTGCGTCCGTCGTCTGTCCTGAGGTGTCCCATATGTATGTTATATTCAGCAATATACATCTCAGCATTTCCGGTAGCCACAGACACCGCCTGGTTCAGATCTGCAGGTACCCGCGATATGAACTGATCACCGAGCCGGGCCATAGCCCACTCTTCACGACTCCATTTCTCACCAAGGCTCTCCTTTTCAGCCAGGGTGAAATACGGGAAATTCAAGGCTATTACAAAAGCGATCTTGTTTGCATAAAAGTCTGACTGCACATGCGCACCCACAGAATAATTTCCAAACATCCGGTCAATTTCATCAATCTCTCCCACTGACTCGTCAAGCACTTTCCTCAGGTCCAGGGTCACCTCGTTCATATTGCCGCCAAGCGACTCAAAGTAATTGCTTATCTTCAGGAATATAGTCATGCGTTTTGCGGGATCGGGAATGTAATTGGCTGCAATGAAGGCCTTGAATTCTTCGGCAGTGCCGTCTTCAGGTCTCCATAGGGAGGCTGCATGCTTTACACCCTTTTCCAGGAGCAGGATGTCAGCTGCCGGCTGAGCTGCTTTAACACTGTCAATGGCTGTTTTTACAACGGCTTCATCAATGAAGCCTGCAGCAGTAGCTGCCTCTTGTTTGCCCACAGGCGATGAACATGCAGTCATGGCGGCAATCATAAAGATGATTATCTTTTTCATTTCAAACTGGATTTTACTTTTCGGTTTACTGAACAAACTGCAGAGCATAGTATTTTGCCGTCAGCTTTTCGCCTGTGGCTTTCTCAATCATATCGTTCCACTGGTACCTTGAACCTGGCATAAATACACTGGTTTTGAAATATTCACCCACGGCTTTCATATCAGCACCGGAATCTCCTGTCAGAACTTTTGTCGTAACATAATTATTAAACTGCGATGCAAGCATTTCTCCAAGCAGATAGTTATGATAATAGCAGGGATATAATGCAACGTGTATTTTTGTGGCCCAGTCCGGCATGTTGCGTCCTTCAGGTTTCTTCATCATCTGGTATTTTTCCACAGTATCCCACCAGAGCTGGTTGAGATCCTGATCAGGATTCTCATACATCGATTTTTCAAAACGGTACATCACCTGTGCCCAGCGGCTGAATACAAGTTGCTGAAGCCTCAGAGCCCTGAAACTGTCATCCCTGATCCTGATCATTTCAGCCTCGTCAATTATGCCCATCGATTTCATCCAGTCCGGATCGGTAGCCAGCCTGCCGAAATAGTTGGCAATTGCCTCAGTTGTGAATGTATGTGCTGCATCCCTGAGGGTGAACGGGAGAGTACTGTCATTGTAATAAGAATATACTCCGTGACCCAGTTCATGAAGAATTGTATTCATCCAGTAAGAATCGGGTCTGATATTATCAAGGGTGCGCACGTCGCCGGAACGGTCTATGTCAGTGCAGAAGGCATGCTGGTTCTTACCCGGTTTCTCATACAGGTCACTTTTTGCCAGTATCGCGTCTACAGGCAGACCGATCCCCGCATAATATGATGTTACAAGCTTTACAGGATCCTGATTCTCATAATATTTATCAAAATCAACTGTGTATATCTCCGGAGCTTCCTGAAAATACCTGTTCTGGTAGTGCCAGGGTTTCAGATCCGAAACAGGTATCCCGTAACGGTTTGAGAAATAAGTATCAATGTCACCTTTCAAACTTACAAAATTATCCCTGGTCAGGCTGTCAAGTTCATCGAAGATCTTTGTGACATCCGCAGGATCCTGTCCTGACAGCCCGAGGCTCATCTCATGGTAGTTACTGAAGCCGAGTTTTTGGGCGATTGTATTGCGGTGCTTCACCAGCTTAATTACATCTTCCGCAACTACCGGTCCTATAAGTTTGTGACCTTCCCAGGCGGCCTGAAGTTCAGTGCTGTTTTTTGAGTTCCTGAGGACATCCTCCACCTCGTTGTCACTGAGCAGTTTCCCGTCTACCGAAGCCCTGAAGTTTGAATATTTCTTACTGATTTCAGTCTCCATCCGGATCTGTTCTGAAATCAGGCTTGTATCTATCTGACCCTGCAGATACATATTATAGAGCAAATCAAGCTGCCGGGCAAGCAGCGGTTCCATGACAAGACCCGAAGCCTTCAGTTCCTTCAGTTCGGCAAATGCTTCACTGTCAGCAAAAAAGCTGACATAAGCTACTGAGGCTTTCTCACTGCGGGCCCAGGCTTCATCGGTGCCGTTGACATTGGCTTCCCATGATGCAAGCGCAGATTCCTTGTACAGAGGTATTACTTTCGCCTCATAACCGGAGATAAACTCCTTCATCCTGTTTTCCATTTTTTCCTGCTTTGGGGTGCATGACCAAAGTATGGTCACAGACGCGACTAACAACAATGATATTCTGTTCATGGTTTAGTTTTTGGGTTCTGCAATTTAATAAAAAGAGGGAGACTGGAGAATGACAAAAGTCGTATGACGAATGGAGAATGTCATATGTCGAATGTTGAAAGGCGAAAGTCAAATGTCCTTATTGTCGAATGGCAAAAGTCAAATGGCGAATGGCAAAAGAAAAAAGGAGAAAAGGAGAGATCAGAATCCTGCCTCCCCCAATTCTAATTCTTCATTCAAAATTCTTCCTAATGCACTTTAGCATCGTGGCTGATCCTCTCAAACAGTTCTGCAAGTACTTCATCAGAAGGGTTATCTGAAGCCTTCTCCTGCGATGGAAGTATTGCACCTAACTGAATATCAAAACCGTAAGCGTCACAGAACAGATCAGTGGAATAAGATTTGAGATCGTTAAATGTAAGTAACGGAGTAAAGGTTTCTTTCATAGGCATCTTTGTTCTCACTAGAGAAAAACGCCTGTGAAAATCAAATATTGTCTCAGTTAACAGAGAGGGTGATGTTTTTTTCTGTCATCGTTTTCCTCATGTTGATGAGTGCATACCTCATACGGCCGAGTGCCGTATTTATGCTCACACCTGTCATATCGGCAATCTCTTTGAAACTCATCCCGGCATAATGACGCATGATTACAACCTCCCTCTGATCATCAGGCAACTCGCTTATAAGTCTCCTGACATCATGCAGAACCTGACGGCGAACCATCACATCCTCGACATTGTCGTCAGCAAGCCTTTTGGAATTGAAGAGATCCGATTCATAGTCGTCATTCAGCACAAGGCCCAGCTGTTTCTCACGACGGAAATGGTCGATGATGAGGTTATGCGCTATTCGCATCACCCACGACAGAAACCTCCCGTCATCCTGGTAACGGCCTGCCCTGATTGACTGAACAACCTTCATAAAAGTATCCTGAAAGATGTCATCTGCCAGGTCCCTGCTCCGGATGTAAAGACTGATGTATGAATAAACTTTGCTCTTATGACGGAGTATCAGGAGCTCAATGCTCCTGTTGTCACCTTTTATGTAACTGGTTATCAGTTCATAATCGGTTTTTGTGCTCTTCATAGCTCTCTCTTGTTGGTTAAGAGTAGAAATCTGCTATAGGCTATCCTCCGTTTTTAGTTATCAGTCTACAAAGAAAAGAAAAATTCTTAAAACCAAAAATAGTAATTTTGGCTTTTTAATTCCAAAAGAGCAAATGAAGGGGAATATAGAGATAAAAGGAGCGCGTGTCAATAATCTGAAAAACATCTCGCTTAACATTCCCAGGAATAAACTTGTTGTGATTACCGGTGTCTCAGGTTCCGGAAAATCGTCACTTGCATTTGACACAGTATATGCCGAAGGTCAGCGCAGGTATGTCGAAAGCCTCTCCTCATACGCCAGGCAGTTCCTCGGCCGGATGAACAAACCGGAAGTCGATTTCATAAACGGCATCCCTCCGGCCATTGCCATTGAGCAGAGAGTGAACGCCCGAAATCCAAGATCCACTGTTGGGACTTCTACTGAGATTCATGATTATCTGAGGCTGCTCTGGTCAAGGGTAGGCCACACGATATCGCCGGTTTCGGGGCGGGAGGTCAGAAAACACTCCGTGGACGATGTTGTAAACTATATTGCAGGTCTCACTGAAGGCACCAGGGTTGTTATAACCGCTCCACTGACAGTGCCTGTAAATATCGATACTGACGAGTACATTAAATTTCTTGTCCAGCAGGGCTATAACCGGATCAGCACTGAAAAGGGTCTTGTAAAGCTCAATGAACCAGGCTCTTCCGAAATAATCAGAGGTGCACAGACTATTGATATTATTATCGACAGACTTTCAACCACCGGTAGTCCTGAAGATTTAAGCCGTACTGCCGACTCAGTACAGACAGCCTTCCTTACAGGTAAAGGGCACATCACTCTCACCGTCACAGACGAGGAAACGACTCAGACAGTCAGATTTTCGGATAAATTCGAGGAAGACGGAATCATATTTGAAGAACCGACTGAACACCTTTTCAGCTTCAACTCCCCGCTTGGCGCATGCCCGACCTGCGAAGGCTATGGCAAGACCATCGGGATTGATGAGAGTCTTGTGATACCTGATGAGAATCTCTCTGTCTTTGATGATGCTATCGCCTGCTGGAGAGGCGAGACGATGAAACTGTGGAAGGAGAGACTGGTTTTCAACGCAGACAAATTCAATTTTCCGATACACAAACCCTGGTTCAAGCTGACCCCTGAGCAGAAAGCCCTTGTATGGAGCGGCAACAGGTATTTTTTCGGACTGAATCAGTTCTTCCAGTATCTGGAAGAGAAGAAATACAAGATCCAGTACCGTGTCATGCTGAGCCGCTATCGCGGCAAGCGTGTCTGTCCCGAATGCGGAGGCAGCAGACTGCGCAAGGAGGCCGGATGGGTGAAAGTCGGAGATGCATCGGTTCAGGAAATATCATCTATGCCTGTTGATGAGGCCCATGCATTTTTCTCGGGGCTTATGCTCAACGGTGAGGAAAAGGAAATTGCCGGACGACTGCTGAAGGAAATCCAGCAACGGCTCGGATATCTGCTTGAGGTGGGGCTCTCATATCTCACCCTCGACAGGCTTTCAAACACCCTCTCCGGAGGTGAGTCGCAGCGTATTAACCTGGCAACATCGCTGGGCAGCAGCCTTGTCGGATCTCTGTACATTCTAGACGAACCCAGCATTGGGCTTCATCCGCGTGATACCGGGCTCCTGGTCAATGTCCTGAAGGAATTGCGTGACCTCGGGAATACAGTCATTGTGGTTGAACACGAAGAGGAGATAATTAAAACGGCTGATGAAATAATAGACATGGGCCCCGGAGCAGGTACTCACGGAGGGGAAATAGTATACCAGGGGGGTGTTGACTTCTCCGCGAAAAACAAATCTCTTACTGCCGCTTATATGACAGGTGCCATGCGGATCGAGGAACCTGCAATGAGGCGTAAATGGAACAGTTTTATTGAGATCACCGGCGCAAGGGAAAACAACCTCAAAGAGATAAGTGTTAAATTTCCGCTGCATACAATCACTGCTGTCACCGGTGTCAGCGGATCAGGAAAGAGTACCCTGGTCCATGATATATTATACAGCACTCTTTCGAACAAGCTGATGGGGACAAGTCTCAGGACCGGTCATTTTTCCGATATCCTTGGTGACACTGCTGCAATTACCTCCGTGGAGATGGTTGACCAAAACCCTATCGGAAGGTCAACCAGGTCAAATCCGGTTACATATCTCAAGGCTTTTGATGATATAAGAAAACTGTATGCCGAGCAACAGGCATCGGTGCAGTACGGATTTAAACCTGCACATTTCTCTTTCAATGTCGAGGGAGGACGCTGTGAGGAGTGCCAGGGTGAGGGTGTCATCAGGGTTGAGATGCAGTTCATGGCAGATGTGGAACTCACGTGTGAGACTTGTAAGGGTATGCGCTTCAAGCGTGACATCCTTGATGTCAGGTTTCAGGGAAAGAATATCTTTGAAATACTGGAGATGACAGTTGAAGAGGCAATTGAGTTTTTTGGCAGGTGTCATGACAGGACATGCAGGAAGATTGCCGACAGGATCAAGCCGCTAGCTGACGTGGGGCTCGGATATGTGAGGCTGGGACAGTCATCATCAACCCTCTCAGGCGGCGAGAGCCAGAGAGTAAAACTTGCCTATTACCTGGGCCAGGAAAACAGTGCTTCAAAGATTCTTTTCATCTTCGACGAACCAACCACAGGACTCCATTTTCATGACATCAACAAGCTGATGAAGTCACTGAATGCACTTGTGGAACACGGTCATTCAGTGATACTTATTGAACACAATATAGAGGTCATCAAATGTGCCGACTGGGTTATTGACCTTGGTCCCGAAGGCGGTGACAAGGGAGGTTATGTTGTCTTTGAAGGCACACCGGAAAAGCTGAAAAAGTGTAAGGAATCATACACTGCAAAATATCTGAAATAGCGGGCTTCCGTAATTATTGCTTCTGGCTCCCTGCCCTTTTCATTATCCCATAGCCCTTTGTCACCCCTGCGGGGTTTGGGTGTGTGTTGGCTCCCTTGTCTATCAAAATATCACCCCTTCGGGGTTTCCCTGCTTGATGCTCCATGCCACTTGCATCATCCCAGGAGCCCTGTGTAACCCCTTCGGGGTTCCCCTGCTCCCTGCTCCTTGCCCCTTGCTCCATGCCTAACAGGAATCCCATCGGTACGTGCAGCCTGCTGCTCCATGACCTTTCGGAGTGGTCATCACCTTCATATTTAACAGTTATCCAGTTTTCAGGAGTATAGCCGGCCGAAGTCATCACCCTGTCAACTTTTACATGATATGGTTCATACCACTTATCGAGGGTCTTCGTCCCGTAATCAAAATAAATTTTGTGATTTTGTGGTGAAGGCAGATTTTCAGAGAGGTACTTTCTGAACGCTTTCGCGACCCTGTTGTCATTTTTTGTGAAAAAGCCGACTCCGGTCATTGGCAGGTGTGTTGAGATACATCCGGCTCCGCCGAATACATCAGGATATTCACATATTGCGTACAGAGAGATCAGTCCGCCCATGCTGGAACCCATAACAAACGTGTTATTCCTGTCGGGGAGAGTAGCGTAATGTGAGTCAATATATGGTTTTACTTCCTTTACAAGCATCCTGAGATAGGCATCTCCAATCGGTTCGCTTTTCATTGACTTGCGAACGAATTTTGCACGTTGGTTCTCACTCATGAAAGTCAGCGCTTTTTCGGGAAAATATTCTTCATACCTGTACTTGTCTCTGTTCCAGACTCCCACTATGATGCACTGCCTGATACTTCCCTGAGCCATCAGGCCGGCGGCAACCTCATCAGCCTTCCACTCCTGCCTATTCCAGGTAATTGTGCTGTCAAATATCATCTGCCCGTCGTGCATATAAAGCACTGCATAACGTTGTGTTGCATCATAACCTTCCGGCAGCCAGACGCTTATATCCCGTGGCGCACGTATCTCAGAGGAGGTGATTACAAATCTGTCAATCCTGCCGGAAGAGGGCTTCTCAACCTGTCCGATTGCGATCGCTGAGACCAGGAAGGCTGCTGTAAATAGTAGTGTTCTGTTCATTTCGAAAAATTTTTGTAAACCTATACTGTCTGGGATACCGGTTCATCAGGTGGAAAGTACTTCTTTTTAAAGAATAAAGAGACATTTACAAGACCGATCATAACAGGTACTTCCACAAGTGGTCCGATGACAGCGGCAAATGCTTCGCCTGAATTGATGCCGAAGACTGCAATTGCCACAGCGATGGCAAGCTCAAAATTATTGCTGGCTGCCGTGAATGAGAGTGTTGCCGTTTGTTCATAATTCGCTCCTACCCTTCTGCTCATGAAGAATGAGATAAGGAACATTACAATAAAATATATTATAAGCGGAATCGCTATACGTACCACGTCAAACGGAATCTTTAATTATATATTCACCTTTTAATGAGAACATTACAAAGATTGTAAACAGAAGTGCAATTAGTGTCAGCGGGCTAATCCTCGGGATGAATTTCGAATGATACCATTCCTTGTTCTTTACCCTGATCAGGATAAATCTTGTAAGAAATCCTGCAATGAAAGGAATACCGAGATAGATGAAAACGCTCTTAGCTATCTGTCCTATTGTGATTTGTGCAACCTGGTCATTCACCGGCAGTCCGAACCATCCCGGCAGAACTGCAATGAATATGTAAGCATAAACGGAGAAAAACAGTACCTGGAAGATGGAGTTGAATGCCACAAGCCCTGCAGCATACTGGGTATCTCCCTTTGCAAGGTCGTTCCAGACAATTACCATTGCAATGCACCGTGCCAGACCGATGAGTATCAGTCCGTACATATAATCTATGTTAAACCTCAGGAATAGCACGGCAAGAAAAAACATAAGCACCGGTCCTATTACCCAGTTCTGGACAAGTGACAGACCCAGCACCTTTGTGTTCCTGAATACGTCAGGTAACTCTTCATATTTCACCTTGGCCAGCGGCGGATACATCATTACTATCAGGCCAATTGCAATGGGTATGTTCGTGGTACCACTTGAGAGAGAATTCCAGAATTCCGCAATACCCGGGCTGCTCCAGCCAATTAACACGCCGGCGAACATTGCCAGGAATATCCATAGTGTCAGATACCTGTCGAGTAATTTGAGTCGTTTCTGTGATGGCATATGTCTGGTCTATTACTTTTTATATCCGGTTACCGTAATGCTGAAGACTCCCTTACTCCCTGTCCTGTATTCACGGATCTCACTGCTTTCGGCAAAAGCTGCAAGAAGGGTTTCGGGAAGAGTAATCTGTTTCTCCTTACAGACAGTTATTTCCTTAAAATGCTGCTCACCGATAATCCTGATGTACTCATCCATTTCAAGGGCACCGGAGACACATCCCACATACAGTTCAGCATCTGTACGCATTTGTTCCGGAAGCTTGCCCTTCAGCACAACATCGGATACGCAAAAGTGGCCACCCGGTTTCAGTACACGCATTATCTCACTGAAGGCTTTTTGTTTATCCGGCACCAGATTCAGGACACAATTTGAGAGAATCACATCAAACTGGTTATCCGGGAAAGGCATTTTCTCAATATCGCCCTGAACAAAATTCACATTCATGTAGACCCAGGTTTTGAAAGGTTTCGGTCTGCCTTTGCAACCATTGTCTCTGTAAAGTCAAGTCCGGTCACATGCCCGGTCTCCCCGACCAGTGCACGGGCCACGAAGCAGTCGTTGCCGGCACCGCTGCCAAGATCAAGGACCCGGTCTCCCGGTCTCAGCCCGGCAAAATCAGTGGGGATCCCGCAGCCAAGGCCAAGATCTGCATCGGGGTTATACCCCTGAAGGTTATCATAACTGTCATTGAACGATGAATAATCACTGCCGGAACAGCAGGAGGTGCCGCAGCCGCAACCCGTGAGACCGGTTTCATCCGCCGCGGTGGCGATCTCACCGTACTTTTTCTGAACTGCCAGCTTTAAGTCTTTTGAATTCATGAGCCTTTTTTAATATTATCAGTGTATAGTTTATAAAACGCGGTTTTAATTTCATCACGAACTCTGATGTATTCACTCTGGATGAACTCCGGAGTGCCGGTGGCATGAGACGGATCTTCAAAACCGATGTGCAGTCTGTGCCTGACTTTTCCAAAGAATGCAGGACAGGTTTCATTGGCATGGTCACACACTGTAATAACATAATCCCACTCATCCTCCAGATATTGATCCACCATCTTTGGAGTGTGATGGCTGATGTCAATACCCGCTTCTGCCATGACTCTTACTGCTTCGGGGTTTATTTGTGCTGCCGGTTCTGTGCCGGCAGACCGTACTTCAAGGGTTTTGTCAAACGACTGCAGGAAACCATGAGCCATCTGGCTGCGGCAACTGTTGCCAGTACAAAGTATAAGTATTTTCATAATCTTTTTATAATTCGTTTTTTAAGTCTTTATGTCTACCAGTCGTGCAATCGCCTTTTGCCTATTATTCTGTACTCCACCTTACAAGGTTTACAATGCCTTTTTCCTCCAATTCTGACGGTATTGGCCGGTAAAGCCGCATTGGAGATGAACCTCCCAATCATGACGTAAATATACGTCTTTATAATTGAGAATATCAAATAACAGAATACATATTAATTAAAAAATGTACTACTTTTCTTCCTGAAACCCAGTCAGCTTCAAACATGATACATTTTCAGACATCTGCCGCAGTCGTAAAATCAATTTTCTTCGCAAACGATTCTCAATTTCACTGGTTTATGTCAACCTGGATAATTGTCATTGTAAGTGTTTCTCTTGGATGTTTCCTGGTCAGTGAAATTACCCGAAACTACAGCCAGGTAGATAAGCTATGGAGCCTGATACCTGCAATCTACGGGTGGATAACTTTTGCCGGTTACCCGTCACCCAGGGTCCTGATAATGACAATCCTTGTTACAGTCTGGGGCCTGCGCCTCAGCTATAATTTCTACAGGAAGGGAGGCTACAGCATTATTCCCTGGAAGGGAGAGGAGGATTACAGGTGGCGGATTATGAGGGACCATCCTCTTCTTAAAGGAAGGCTCAGATTCGGACTTTTTAACCTGCTTTTCATATCATTTTACCAGAATATTGTGATACTGCTATTCTCCTCCCCCCTGTTGCTGGCCGCAATCCATCAGGAAAATCCGTTGACTGTGGTTGACCTTGCAGCAACTGCTTTCATGCTGCTATTCATAATCACGGAAGGCCTGGCTGATACGCAGTTATACAGGTTTCACAGGCAAAAAAGCAAGGCAGAAATGGATACTGGACAATTTGCAGAATCTCTCAGAAAGGGTTTCATGTCTGACGGCCTCTGGAGATATGTCAGACACCCCAATTTTGCTTCCGAGCAGGCAATCTGGATTAGTTTTTACTTTTTCGGAGTTGCCGCCTCCGGCAGGCTGATTAACCTGACTTTAGCCGGACCACTGCTACTGGTTCTGTTATTCATCGGGAGCACCCAACTCACAGAGCGGATCAGCAGCAGCAAATACAGGGATTATGAAGATTATAAAAAGGCAGTACCCAAATTCCTGCCCCGGCTTGTCAGACCGAAATCAGGCATTTAATTGAATCTTTTCACAGTAGTTATTTAACAAATCGACTAAAATACAATTTTACGACGTATTTTTACGGCACAACAAGATGTTCGGATAAGGAAAAGATAAAAGACCTTTCCGAAATCGTCTTGAATATTTGTCCAGTATAAATTTAGGAGAATGGCATACGCAAAAATTGAACTCTTTAATTCAGAACTGCAAGTCTGTGCCGGACTATACAAGGCCCTTGCTCACCCGGCGCGACTGGCGATTCTGAAGTATCTTGCAGACTCCAGGACGTGTATTGCAGGGGATTTCGCATTTGAATTACCGCTGAGCCGGACTACAGTAAGCCAGCACCTTAGGGAATTACGAAATGCGGGTCTGATTATTTCAGCAGTTAAGGGTGCTAAGACCTATTACTGTCTGAATGCTGAAAAGATTAAGGTACTGAAGGAATTATCGCAATCATTTCTGGATGGGATCAATATCCCGATAGACTATGACTGCAAATAAGATTTCGAAGTAAATCGGAATTACAGGATTTCAGCAGACATAAATTGCGAATCAACCTGAGGGTTGACATCCTCTATCCGGCCGGAAGAGTTTAATGGATTACATTTTTATTATCATCGACCATAAACTCAGGCTGAACTGTCGAATGATCTATATCATGCCTGTGCAATACTTCCTTAATCCTGGATAATATCTCTCCGAAGTCACTTACTCTGACATCCTCCTTCACATCAATATGTGCTTCAAACATAAGATCGTGTTCGTTAATCTGCCAGACATGCACATGGTGAACGTTATTAACCCCATTAATAACCTCAATTTCCTTTACAATCTTATGAATATCAATATCTTCAGGTGTGAACTGCATAATAATCCGGAGTGACGACCTGAATATTCCCCAGCTCATGTAAAGAAGGTAAACTGCAATGGCCATCGAAAAAACACTGTCAGTCCAGAACCATTGCAGGTATTTCATGGCAAAACCTCCAAGCAAAACAGCAAAGGAGGTGAGCATGTCACCGATCAGATGAAGATAGACCGATTTCATGTTCATGTTACCATGGACATCGTTCCGTATAAACAGCACACTGACTCCATTTACAATTATACCGGCAAGTGCCAGCCAAATAACAAGGTTGGCTGAAATGGGTACCGGGTTGATCAACCTCTGAACGGCTTCAATAAGAATGATGACTGAAATAATAATCAGTGTTGCAGAGTTGATGAAGGCAGCCAGAATTTCTGACCGTTTGAATCCGAAGGTTTGTTTTTCGGTAGCTTCTCTTTTCGAAAGTCTGTTGGCCAGATAGCTTATAACAATTGACAGTACATCGCTGAAGTTATGTGCTGCATCACTGAGCAGCGCCATGCTTCCGGAGACAATTCCTCCGATGGCCTGGGCTAAAGTAATTCCTGCGTTAAGCAGTATTGCAACACCCAGGTTCTTGCCACTTACATCATGGTGATGGTGACCGGGTTCACTCATTCTATATTTACCCGTTTTTTGAACATTAAAATTACATTACTTTCTCATATTTCTGACAACAGAGGTATTCAAACCAATAACCAGCATTCGAACCAAATTGTTCCAGAGCAAATGCATTTAAAACAGCGATCCGTACACGAGACCTGAGATTGTTGCCATTACGATTACCAGGCAAACATAAATCACAGTTTTTTGTGTGCCGATCACACCCCTTATCACAAGCATATTGGGCAGAGAAAGTGAAGGCCCGGCAAGCAAAAGTGCAAGTGCCGGCCCTTTACCCATGCCGGAGGCTATCAGTCCCTGCAATATCGGCACCTCCGTCAGCGTTGCGAAATACATGAAAGCGCCTACAAACGAAGCAAAGAAATTGGAGAAGAAGGAATTGCCTCCAACCAGGGCTGATATCCATTCATTTGGAATCACCCCTGCAATGGTCTTGCCGTCATGTGTCGACCCCAGAAGGAATCCGGCCGTTACAACCCCGATTGCCAGAAGCGGCAGTATCTGTTTTGCAAAACCCCATGTTGACATTGTCCATTCCCTGTTCTCATCGTCGGTCTTATCAAGAAGTGTAATGACACTTAATGAAATAATGCCCACAAGCATCGGAACAAGCGGTCTGAGTTTGTCATTATCAATCAGGAAATTCGAAAGTAAATACCGAAACAACTGTTGCCAGCACAGCACCCAGTACCCATTGCCATTTGATTTTCAGGATCTTTATCAGCGAATAGCACAGCAGGAGGCTGAATGCCCCCGTGATATACCATTTGTATGCCCATATATAGTACCAGGTGCTTGAAGTATCGCCCTCTCCGGGTCTTCCCCAATTGGCAAAAACAAGG
The DNA here is from genome assembly GCA_963736735.1 of uncultured Bacteroidales bacterium. Classification (GTDB taxonomy): domain Bacteria; phylum Bacteroidota; class Bacteroidia; order Bacteroidales; family VadinHA17; genus SR-FBR-E99. Next base: position 474,726 of record CAVTPX010000009.1, read on the forward strand.
ATAAGCACAAGGGTGAAAAAGTGAAATGATGTCTGCCACATGGGGCGCTTTTCGGGCTGAAGCGCAATATTCATCTGTTCTTCCTTCTTCACACGCTCCTCTTTCCGGTAAATAAAGGCCATTATAAGGCCAATAATTACACTGAAGGAGACGGCACCAACGGTGCGTGCGACTCCCATCTCAAAACCGAGGATGCGTGCCGTGAGGATAATGGCAAGGATATTTATTGCTGGTCCTGAATAGAGAAAAGCTATCGCCGGGCCCAGTCCTGCCCCACGCTTGTGTATACTTGAAAACAGCGGCAGGATGGTGCAGGAACAAACTGCAAGTATAGTACCGGACACAGCCGCTACTGTATAGGCAAGCCACTTCTTTGCATTGGCACCGAAATACCGTAGCACTGATCCCTGGCTTACAAACACTGAAATTACTCCTGCTATAAAGAATGCGGGTAAAAGACATAATATGACATGTTCACGTGCATACCATTTAACAAGGTCAAATGTCGCATCAACTGCAGTTGTAAAACGCGCACTCTCAATCGGCAAGAAAAATGCAAATACAAAAACCACAGCGACCCATACGAGGATCTCATTTCCTTCTTTAATTCCATTGTCTGCTTAAATTTTCATTTCGTATAATCACGAAACATTATATATAAATTTTTTTAAAAGAAAACTGCAATTATATAATAAATGCCAACACCGATAAACAGCACCGCAACGATCCTCCTGAACCAGAGCTCAAATGTCTTTAGCCGGCTGTAAACTTTACCCACGTTTCCAACTGCATATGCAAGAAACCAGGCAAATATTATTACAGGGATACCGGTTGCAATTGCAAATATCACTGGAAGTATAAGGCCGTCAGCACTGGCCACAGTTATAGGTATAAGCATAACAAAATAAAGCACTGCGCTGTAAGGACAGAAAGCCATAGCGAAAAGCATACCCAATAACAGGGTATTCAGATAACTTTTCCTTCCCTTCTCTCCTATTACTTCAGTTAATGAGCCAAAACCCGGCAGTTTAAGATTGATAAAATCAAGCATAAATAACCCGATAATTATAAGCAAAGGACCGAGGAATTTCTCGCCCCATTTCTGAAACCACCCGGAAATATCCATCTGGCTGGCACCGAAGAAGATTATCAAAGCTATGCCTACATATGTGATAGCCCGTCCCAGTGTATAAACCAGACCGTTAAGGAAAACCCTCCTGCGGTCACTAAGGTCACGGCTGATAAATCCTATGGCTGATATATTCGTGGCCAGTGGACAGGGGCTGATGGCAGTCATAAGCCCCAGTACAAATGCTGTGAGAGCGGCATACTGAGTATTCTCAAGTATTTTCAGCAGAAACTCCATTGAATCTACTTAACAGGAATCAAAAGAGGATCAATTGTTTTTTTGATCTCAGCCCTGAGCTTGTCAGGACTGGTTGTGGCATACATGAAGCCTTTGTCTGTAAGGTCAACGCGCACATCTCCGCTGAGTACCAGAAGTGTCTGTCCGGTTACCTTGCATCTTTCTGCAACAGCTTTGCTTTCCTCCAGTTCGATGTTTACGCTTGTGAAGCTTACAGTGCCCTTTTTTACCTGTTCAGGATAAAGGGCCTCTATTGCGTTTCTGGATTCATTTTCAACTGCCTGGCAGGTTACGCACCGGCGGGTCAGATGAAAGTAAAAGACTTCCACTTTGTTCACCGGCGTTTCGTTGTGGATTACATCTCCGGTTTCAGCTATTCCGTGAATGTTCTGAATGCAAAGAATGCAATCACAGCTACCAACTGCTACGGAACCAAGAATAATCTTTTTCATTTCGGTTGTTTATTTGGTAAAACTTGTTTAAGTTCATCGGCAGAGGGCACCGGCCCTTCAGAACGACTTTTTCATCAATTACAAGTGCCGGTGTAGACATAACACCGTAGTTCATTATTGCTACAATGTCTTCGACTTTGGTCACTGTGCTTCGATATTGTTTTGTTCAACAACCTCGCGGGTAAGTTTTTCAAGTAGTTTTGCATTTGGGCAACCTGGACCCCAGAATTTTAATTTCCATTTTCTATCGTTTAAAAAAATTATTAGTATCAGCCGTGCCTCTTCCCAGTTCTCGCGGTTTATACAATATTTAATATATGGAGGATTGATCTCACCCTGTATCAGTCCTGCTTTCTTCAGTTCCTTAAGATGTTCCGAAAGGGTAGAACGGGCAATTCAAATTGCTCGGCCGTGTCGCCGCTGTAACAGCACTTGTCGAGATTGTTCGCCAGAAAATCCATTACGAACACCCTGACAGGATGAGAAAGTGCCTTTCCATATCGTGCCAGCCTCTCCTGCTCTGCAGTGTAGGGTTTAATTTTTGCCCTGAGTTCGCTCATTTCATTTCGTAAAATGACGAAACAAATGTAGTCACATATTTCAAATACAAATTTATTAAGCATTATATTTTTGATACAATGAAGGAAATCTTTGATTCTTTCCTGACAACTCCATACCTTCACCTTTATAAAAAAATACAATACTTTGAAAATCAGACAAAGGATATATCAAATGTTTAGAATTTCAACATCCAGAATTTCGATCCCGTTGCAGAATATTACATCATTTTTATCTCTGCTTTGTCTTCTTTTAATTGTGACTTCTTGCAGCCGAAACAGAGATATCAGGGATACTATCCTCAATGACAAAGAGAGTTTCTATTATATCGATTCTGAAAAATATCCGGATGGAGACCGTTCGCTTCCCATTGGCATTTTTGATTCCGGAACCGGGGGGCTGGCGGTTTTGAATGACATCCTGGGCTTCGAACTGCCGGGA
>CAVTPX010000010.1:0-80681 GCA_963736735.1 uncultured Bacteroidales bacterium
ACCTGAGACTTAAGACCCAATTTGTGGAGAATAACGGATTCGAACCGTTGACCCTCTGCGTGCAAGGCAGATGCTCTAGCCAGCTGAGCTAATTCCCCGGCTGATTTGCGATGTGCAATGTTCGAATTGCGAATTAATAATCCGCCAATCGAAAATCGAAAATCCAAAATCGCAAATCTCAGTAGTCCCACTCAGAGTTGAACTGAGGACCTCTACATTATCAGTGTAGCGCTCTAACCAACTGAGCTATGGGACTGCTTTCAATCATTCAGTCTGTCAGTCAGTTATTCGGCTGCCGGACTAACGGGTAGCGATATTCAGTCTGATCCGCCAGTGGGCGGACAAGGGTCTGAGGGTCTGAAGTCTGAAGGTCATTTTACTGACCTGAGACCTTAAGACCTGAGACTTAAGACCAATATTTTAAAAATGAAGTAGTCACAGGCGTGATTCATAACTCTGACCGTATCAATCATCTCCAGAAAGGAGGTGTTCCAGCCGCACCTTCCGGTACGGCTACCTTGTTACGACTTAGCCCCAGTCACTAGTTTTACCCTAGGCCGCTCCTTACGGTTACGGACTTCAGGCACCCCCAGCTTCCATGGCTTGACGGGCGGTGTGTACAAGGCCCGGGAACGTATTCACCGCGCCATGGCTGATGCGCGATTACTAGCGAATCCAGCTTCACGAAGTCGAGTTGCAGACTTCGATCCGAACTGAGACCGGTTTTCGAGATTAGCATCCTGTCACCAGGTAGCTGCCCTCTGTACCGACCATTGTAACACGTGTGTAGCCCTGGACATAAGGGCCGTGCTGATTTGACGTCATCCCCACCTTCCTCTCACCTTACGGTGGCAGTTTCGCTAGAGTCCCCGGCATTACCCGCTGGCAACTAACGATAAGGGTTGCGCTCGTTATGGGACTTAACCCGACACCTCACGGCACGAGCTGACGACAACCATGCAGCACCTTGCAGAAAGCCCCGAAGGGAATTTCTATCTCTAAAAAATGCACTCTACATTTAAGCCCAGGTAAGGTTCCTCGCGTATCATCGAATTAAACCACATGTTCCTCCGCTTGTGCGGGCCCCCGTCAATTCCTTTGAGTTTCAACCTTGCGGCCGTACTCCCCAGGTGGATTACTTATTGCTTTTGCTTAGCCGCTGACTGTGTATCGCCAACAGCGAGTAATCATCGTTTACGGCGTGGACTACCAGGGTATCTAATCCTGTTCGATCCCCACGCTTTCGTGCCTCAGCGTCAGTGTCGGTCCAGTAAGCTGCCTACGCAATTGGTGTTCTGTGTAATATCTAAGCATTTCACCGCTACATTACACATTCCGCCTACCTTAACCAAACTCAAGACTAACAGTATCAATGGCAGTTCTGCAGTTAAGCTGCAGGATTTCACCACTGACTTATTAGTCCGCCTACGCACCCTTTAAACCCAATGAATCCGGATAACGCTTGCATCCTCCGTATTACCGCGGCTGCTGGCACGGAGTTAGCCGATGCTTATTCCCGAAATACCGTCAATCAACGACACGTCGCTGAGTTTCGCCTTTCGGAAAAGCAGTTTACAACCCATAGGGCCGTCTTCCTGCACGCGGGATGGCTGGTTCAGGCTTGCGCCCATTGACCAATATTCCTCACTGCTGCCTCCCGTAGGAGTCTGGTCCGTGTCTCAGTACCAGTGTGGGGGACCACCCTCTCAGGACCCCTAAACATCAAAGCCTTGGTAAGCCGTTACCTTACCAACCAGCTAATGTTACGCATGCCCATCCCGTACCGCCGGAACTTTAATTATCAAAAGATGCCTTCCAATAATATTATGGGATATTAGTCCGAATTTCTCCGGGTTATCCCCCTGTACAGGGTAGGTTGCATACGCGTTACTCACCCGTCTGCCGGTCGCCACCAAAGTATTGCTACCTCGTGATGCCCCTCGACTTGCATGTGTTAAGCCTCCCGCTAGCGTTCATCCTGAGCCAGGATCAAACTCTTCATTGTAATATTTCTTATCTATTACCTTCGAGGATCAATCCGGTCTCCAAATACTTATCAAAAGAATTGCTAGGTTTTGGCGAGTCATTACTCTCGCCTGTGTGCTACTACTTCATCATTAATTCAAAGAACTTCCTTATTCCAATTTCTTGGGGTGACAAAAGTAACTCTTCCTGCTTTACCCGCCAAATATTTTTTCAAATATTTTTTTCCTTTTTTTTGTCCCCCGGAAGAAAGTCAAAAGCGGCTGCAAATATAAAGGCATTTCTGAAAATGACAAGAGAGAGAAAAAAAAATACTCTAAATTCGCATCTGGAACTTTTGTGACATGGCCAATCTCGTAATCATACCTACATACAACGAAAAGGAAAACATCACCGAGATGGTCAGGGCTATCACATTGTTGCCCGTCCCTTTCGAAATCCTGGTAATTGACGACAACTCCCCTGACGGTACAGCCGCCCTGGTCAAATCAATGCAGCCTGCATTCCCGAATCTGCACCTCATGGAACGACCAGGCAAGATGGGACTTGGAAGGGCCTATATCGCCGGATTCGACTGGGCGATGCAGAGGGACTATGAATATATATGTGAGATGGATGCCGACTTTTCGCACAACCCCCTCGACCTCGTCAGGCTCTTCGAAGCCTGCGACCGTGACGGGGCAGACCTGGCGATAGGTTCAAGATATATCTCCGGAGTAAACGTCGTCAACTGGCCGCTGAGCAGGGTCCTGATGTCATATATCGCATCAGTGTATGTCAGGCTGGTCACCGGAATGAAAATAAAAGATACAACAGCCGGCTTTAAGTGTTACAGGAGCGAAGTCATCAGGAACATCAGACCTGACCACATAAAATCAGTGGGGTACGGCTTTCAGATCGAAATGAAATTCACGGCATGGCTCCTTGGTTACAGAATTGTCGAGATACCAATAGTCTTTACAGACAGACGTGCCGGAACCTCAAAAATGACCGGCGGTATCTTTAACGAAGCTCTATGGGGCGTACTTCGGATGAAAGCAGTAAGCCTTTTCAGACATCCCCGGCGCATGGAAGCCTGAACACTGAATAAACAGAAAGCACAATGAGCAGTCTGCTGATCACAAATGCAACAGTAATCAATGAGGGACGTACCCGGAAGGCGGATGTCCTTACCCGCGGCGACCGGATTACAGCCATAATGCAGGCAGGAAAAGGTATTGCAGAACCCGGAACCACTGTAATAGACGCCAGGGGTCTCTGGCTCCTTCCCGGAGTAATCGACTACCCACGTTCATTTTCGTGAACCCGGACTCACCCACAAGGGAGACATCTATTCAGAGAGTGCAGCGGCTGCCGCCGGCGGGGTTACTTCATTCATGGACATGCCCAATACGGTTCCCCAAACTACTTCTTTAAAGGAATGGGAGCTGAAAAACGAAACGGCTGCAGGCAGATCCGTCATCAACTATTCATTTTACCTGGGTGCCACAAACAGCAACGGGGACGAGACTGAACATGGCTGATCCCCGCAAGGTGTGCGGCATAAAGGTGTTCCTGGGAGCATCAACAGGCAAAATGCTTGTGGACGATGAAAGACACCTTGACGAGATATTCAGCATCAGGAAACTCCCGGTTGCCTGTCACTGCGAAGACGAGGCAATAATCAAACAGAATGCTATTGCATACAGGGAAAGTTATGGTGACGACCCCGATCCGGCCATCCATCCACTGATCCGAAGCCGGGAAGCTTGTCTGAAATCTTCTTCTGCAGCGGTGGCTAGAGCAAAAAGGCTGAATACAAAGCTGCACCTCCTTCACCTGTCTACTGCTGAGGAAATGGATCTGCTGACTCCCGGGAATGATATTGCATCGAAGAAGATTATCGGCGAAGCCTGCGTTCATTATCTGTGGTTTGACGACTCGGCTTATGCCACCCGTGGAAACTTAATCAAATGGAATCCTGCCATCAAAAGTGCATCTGATCTGGAGGCACTGCGCGAAGCCGTCATGGACGGGAGACTCGACATAATATCGACTGACCATGCTCCTCACACTGCTGAGGAAAAGAAAGAGTCCTATTTCAAAGCCCCTTCAGGAGGCCCCCTCGTCCAGCATTCACTCGTTATGATGCTCGAGCTGTGCCACAGGGGTGTCTTCTCTCCGGAGCTGATTGTAAGTAAGATGTGTCATAATCCTGCCACCGTTTTCAACATCTGCGACAGGGGATTCATCCGCGAAGGATATAAGGCTGACCTGGTGCTGGTTAACCCCGACTCTCCATGGACTGTCACTCCTGACAACATATTATATAAGTGCGGATGGTCACCCCTTGAAGGTACCACTTTCCGCAGCAGGGTTGTAACAACCATAGTAAACGGAAGGATAGTATACAGTAACGGCCATCTGACCGGCGAAAAGGCGGCGGAGATGCTCCTGTTTGAAAGATAAATACAAAGCAGCAGAATGAGCAAAAATCAGATACTTCTCTTTTTATTGCTGGTAGTTGCTAACATCGTGCGGCGACAGCGGAAGAGTGCCGCCTGCAGACTCCCGTACAGGCACTGCCGAAAGATTACAGCCGGGTTCGTCAACAGCATCACCAAACCTCGTACTGATCGCTTCAGATATTGTCACTGAGGTCATAATCAGACCTGACCCCGAAGGCGATCCGTGGGAGATTGAAAAGGTTGCAGGTTACAGGGGCGACATAATGGTAAATACAATATTCGGCCTCATCTACGAGGGTAAGCTCACCGCCTATGACTATCATTCCGGAAACCCGATGAAACCGGCCGAAGTGAGAGACATTGAAAAAGAATTCAGCAACGACCGTTCAAAAATCGGAAAGCTCTCATTTACCGAGGACTGGTACTATGACCCCACTTCCAACAGAATTGAAAAAATCACAAAATCAGCAGTCTTCGGTTATGAACTCTATAACGGTGCAGGGAAAGTGTATGCCTACAGGGCTGCCTTCAGGGCTGACCTTGGCAACCGGGTCTCATCTTCTCCTGGCGACAATCCTTAAATCGTTCCTGGTTGTCTGCGAAATCAGCACCTCCAGACCATCTGTTATTTTCTTAAAAGAGTCCCCGTCATAGTGCCTTACTGTAAGCATCTCTGCCCCCTCATTAAACAGAATTGTGTAATCCCCGCGAAGCTTTAGAAGGACTCTGCCAATTTTCGGTTCCTCATTATCAGCACAGACATTTATACTGACTGCTCCGGCCTGGACCATGTTTACTTTCACCCCGTTTTCTGAAAAGAGGTGAAACACATCAGCCAGATTCTCTCCCATCACGAAAGAGAGGTCCTTGGGAAGGATTGATATAAGTATCTGGTCCTCTTTTCGTACATAGACTGGTCTCGCCTGACCCGCGGTGCTCTCCTCCGATATTACAGTGCCTGGCGCATCATGATCAATGAATGATCTGACATGCATCGGTATCTTCTTGTTATGCAGCGGCTTGATAGTATTGGGATGAATGACTTTGGCGCCGGAGAAAGTCATCTCAACGGCTTCGTTATAGGATATGTTGCTTATGGTCTCTGCGGAAGAGAGCCACCGGGGATCAGCGCTCATGATTCCGGGAACATCTTTCCAGACAACCACCTTTTCGGCATCCAGCATATTTGCAAGGAGTGCCGCGGTATAGTCTGACCCTTCACGCCCCAGGGTGGTGACCTCTCCTCCGGCGGTTGCACCTATGAATCCCTGGGTGACACAGACGGCTGCATCACTGTTTCTGAAAGCCTGTAACTATTCTCCGGTGTGATTCCTCCAGGTCTATACCTGCATCACGGTGCCTGCCGTCTGTGACGAGCAGCTTCCGGATGTCCCACCAATGGGTGTTCAATCCCTGTGACCGGAGCCAGGCCTCAACAACTATCGTTGACCAGACCTCGCCCATCGAAACAATCATGTCATAGTCATGGTCATAGTCGCCAGTACCGGTATTATCAAGTCTGGACAGTAGCTCTGAGACCGACGCATTTATAAGGTCAGCAGCCTCTGACCCGGTGCCGAAAAGATCAGTAATTACTGAATTATGGTACCCTGAGAGAGCTCCGATCTTTTCTCTGTAGCCTGCATCTCCCTTGTGCCACAGTCTGAGTACCTCTTCCAGGGCATTGGTTGTCTTTCCGAACGCAGATACAACAACAACCAGCCTCTCTTTCTCCTTCATGACCAGGTCACAAAGGTTCCTGATACCTGCGGCGTCACGAACAGAGGCTCCTCCGAATTTATATACTATCATTTCTAGGTTTGGTTTACACAAAAGTATAACTTAGCCATCGTTATACAATTACCCTTCAGAAAATTGATAATAACCTGTAACCCGAACCAGAATGTCAAGTTATGATATTGTCAGTCTGAACGACTTCATTATCAGGAAGCAGAAAGATTTTTCCTATGCACGCGGTGAACTGTCGAGCCTGCTTCACCATATAGGTACGGCAGCGAAGATGGTGAACTCGAAGATGAGGAAGGCCGGACTTGTAGAGATAATCGGAAAGACAGGTATCCGGAATATCCAGGGAGAGGAACAGCAGAAGCTTGACCGGTATGCTGATGAGGTTTTCATTGACGCCCTGATGGCCAGCGGCGAGTGTTGCGGAATTGCTTCAGAGGAAAACCAGAACGAAGTGGTCTTTACAGACTCACTGGCCCGGAAAGGGAAATATATTGTATGCATGGATCCGCTGGATGGGTCTTCAAACATTGATTACAATGTCTCAGTCGGAACTATATTTTCAATTTACAGACGTGTTTCAGAACGCGATGCCGAAGCAGGCATAGATGATTTCCTTCAGGAAGGAAGCAGACAGGTTGCCGCAGGATATGTGATTTACGGATCATCCACGATGCTTGTCTACACAACCGGCAACGGGGTTAACGGCTTTACTCTTGACCCCACAATCGGGGAATTCTGTCTCTCTCATCCTGAAATAGTCACCCCGGCACAAGGAAAGATATACTCTGTAAATGAGGGTAATTATGTAAAATTCCCTGACGGTGTCAAAAAATTTATCAAGTATTGCCAGGAGAGTGACAGTGAAACCAGCAGACCGTATTCCTCGAGGTATATAGGGTCTCTGGTGTCAGATGTTCACCGCAACCTGCTGGCCGGCGGCATATTTCTTTATCCCCCGGCGGAATTGTATCCCTCAGGTAAATTAAGACTTGTGTATGAATGCAACCCGATTGCATTTATAATTGAACAGGCAGGAGGAAGAGCCTTCGACGGGCGTCACCGGATTCTTGACATGAAGCCCGGATCTCTGCATCAGAGATCAGCGCTGTACTGCGGATCACCCCTGATGATATCAAAACTCGAAGAGTTCCTCACCTGATTTCACCTTCAGGATGTTAACATTGCCGTTTTGTTTTGCACTCACAGACGGGTTTGCTACTTTTGCATTCTTAAATTCGTTTAATGGGTAACACCGTTTTCAGGGATTATTACAGACAGCATCCCTCATTCCTCAGGCTTGAGGAACTTCTTGCAGGAAGCAGCACCGAATCAGTGGTGATAAACGGGCTTACAGGCTCGTCCAGGGCTGTTGTTATGGCCGGTGCACTTTCAGAGCAACCGACAACCCACCTTGTCATCGTGCCTGAAAAGGAGGATGCCGCATATTTCTACAATGACCTGACATCGCTTCTCGGCGATGAAAACATCTTCTTCTTCCCAAGCACCTACAAGAGGTCAGTGATGTACGAACAGACTGACCCTGCCAATATTATTCTGCGGGCTGAGGTTCTCAGCTTCCTGAATTCAGGCCGGAGGAAATGCATCATTGTCACCTACCCCGAATCTGTCATGGAGAAGGTGGTAAGCAAAGCCAACCTGAAGAAAAACACCTTTGTGATAAAGAAGGGAGCGAAACTCTCAATCGAATTCCTCGAGGAGGTGCTGAGGGAGTACAACTTCAGACGAACCGATTTTGTCTATGAACCCGGACAGTATTCGATCAGGGGTAGCATCACCGACCTCTTTTCCTTTTCGGCTGACATGCCGTACCGTATAGACTTCTTCGGTGAAGAGATCGAATCAATAAGATCATTCAATCCTGATGACCAGCTCTCCGTAAAACTTTATGACGAGATACAGGTAATCCCTGATATTCACGATCTGACCTTTCAGGATATTGCTGACTCCTTCATCGATTTTATCCCTCCCTCATCCATCATCTGGACAGAGAACTTCAGATATATAATTGAAAAGACCGATTCGATATGGTCGCAGACCCGCGGGCGGAGCGACAAGGGTGAAATTACAGACCGCAGGGATATAATCATTACCGGCCGCAGACTGGAGGAACTATGTGCCCAGCACAGGCAGATAGCCTTCGGAAAGGAAAGCCCGGGCGACAATGCTGTCACAGTCAGTTTTCAGACTGAGCCCCAACCCTCATTCAATAAGAACTTCGAGCTTCTGGCTTCAAGACTCCGGACCAATACAAATGAGGGATATGAAAACTTCATCATCTCCGAGAGCGAGGTCCAGGAGCAGCGTTTGAGCGAGATATTCGCAGAGCTTGACCCATCAGTCAGATTCACCCCAATGTTACTGAACCTGCACCAGGGATTTACCGATCATGATCTGCGCATCTCCGTCTACACTGACCATCAGATTTTCGACCGGTATCACAAGTTCAGGATCAAGGGCTTCTTCACGCGCCGTGACAGCATGACAATCAGAGAGCTTACCGATCTTAATCCGGGTGACTATATAGTACATGTTGACCACGGTGTGGGGCGCTTTGGGGGACTGGAAAAAATTGAAGTTAACGGCCATTCCCAGGAAGCCATCAAGCTGGTATTCAAGGATAACGATACACTCTTTGTGGGCATTCACGCCCTTCACCGCATCTCCAAATACAAAGGTAAGGATACTTCTCCCCCGCGAATAAACAAGCTGGGGACAGGCGCATGGCAGAAGCTGAAGCAGGCTACAAAGAAGAAGGTGAAGGATATTGCAAGGGATCTCATCAAGCTTTATGCAATGCGAAAAGCTACCGGAGGTTTTGCCTTCTCACCGGATTCATACCTGCAGCGGGAGCTCGAAGCATCTTTCATTTATGAAGATACACCCGATCAGCTTGCCAGCACCGTAGCCGTCAAGGAAGATATGGAAGCCACAACCCCCATGGACAGACTTGTCTGCGGCGATGTCGGCTTTGGCAAGACAGAGGTGGCCATAAGGGCAGCCTTCAAGGCTGCCACAGACGGAAAACAGACTGCCGTGCTTGTCCCCACCACCATTCTGGCGCTGCAGCATTACAAAACCTTCACCTCGCGACTTGAAAACTTCCCCTGCAAGGTGGATTACATAAGCAGGCACCGCAAGCCTTCGGAACAGAAGGAGATATTCAGAAAGCTTGCCGGAGGTGAAATCGATATCATAATCGGGACTCACAAGCTTACCGGGAAAGAGGTAAAATTCAATGATCTGGGCCTGCTTGTGATTGATGAGGAGCAGCGGTTCGGGGTTGCAGTAAAAGAGAAGCTGAAAAGATTCCGGGCCAATGTGGATACTCTTACCCTGACAGCCACGCCAATCCCCCGTACCCTGCAGTTCTCCCTGATGGGAGCCCGTGACCTCTCGGTAATAACCACCCCCCCTCCCAACCGGATGCCCATAATGACAGAACTGCACGGGTTCAATGAAGAAATCATCCGTGAGGGAATTATGTACGAACTGAGCCGCAACGGCCAGGTCTTTTTCATTAATAACAGGATTGACAATATAAAAGAGCTGCAGGCTACCGTCAACCGCATCTGTCCGGGAATAAAGACTGCTGTCGTGCACGGGCGGATGGAAGGAAATGAAATCGAAAATGTAATGTTCGATTTCATTAAAGGTGATTTCGATGTACTCATTGCCACCACAATAATCGAATCCGGACTGGATATCCCGAATGCCAACACGATTTTTATCAACGATGCTCATAACTTCGGCCTTTCAGAACTTCACCAGTTGCGGGGAAGGGTTGGAAGATCGAACAAAAAGGCATTCTGTTACCTCCTTTCTCCACCTCTCACTGCACTGACACCTGAGGCGCGGAGAAGGCTGAAGGCAATCGAGGAAAATTATGAACTCGGAAGCGGGTTCAATATTGCTCTCCAGGATCTTGATATCCGAGGTGCCGGCAACCTGCTCGGAGGAGAGCAGAGCGGGTTTATTGCAGATGTAGGCTATGAAACCTACCAGAAGATTCTTGATGAAGCGATAAGGGAACTTAAGCACGAGGAGTTCAGCGACCTGTTCCCGGAGCCGCGGAGGAAAAAAGAGACAGGGGAGACTGAGGAAGCTAAGGAATATGTGGCGGATGTCATTGTGGAAACCGACTTCGAGATTATGTTTCCTGATGACTATGTCTCCAGTATCTCGGAGAGGATAAGGCTCTACAAAGAGTTGAATGACCTTAAGGACGAAGCAGCCCTTGCCGGGTATCAGACGCGTCTGGCTGACAGGTTCGGTCCGTTGCCGTCTCCCGCCCTGGCTCTTCTTGACCTTGTGAGACTCAGGTGGACTGCCTCCGCATCGGGGGTTGAGAAAATAATTCTTAAAAATGGCGCTCTTGTTGCTAACTTTGTAAATGACCCAGCTTCAGAATTCTACAGGAGTCGACTATTTGTTTCAGTCATGAATTATGTGAACCGTAAACAGAACCGGATGAGTGTGAAGCAGAATGTCAGCAGGCTTAGTCTGACAGTGCGCGATGTTCCGTCAGTGGCTGCTGCCATTGCACTGTTTAAGGATATCCAGGCTTTCCATCTTGCAGCCGTAACTGCAGAAACAAAGAAATGAATCTGATCCTCGATATAGGCAATACAAGTGCCAAGGCGGCAATTTACAAGGAGAACAGCCTGGTAAAAAAGGAGAGGATTGAAACCTTTAGCCGTGTTTCCCTGAAATCATTTCTTGGAAAGTATCAGCCTGACCGGGCAATCATTTCAAGTGTTGCAACTGATCCTGCAGAACTGATTTCACTTGTTCGGGAGAGCATTAAGGATGTGCATCATCTGACCTGGAGGTCAGAGTACCCGTTCAAAATCATTTACAGTACGCCTGAAACACTTGGTGTTGACCGTCTGGCTGCTGCTGCAGGGGCATTGACTGAAGTTCGCGGGCCATGACCTGCTGGTGATTGATGCCGGCAGCGCTGTCACTTTCGATATAGTCGCCGGTGGTGAATATATCGGGGGAAGCATATCGCCCGGCCTGACAATGAGGCTTCGTGCCCTCCATGAGTTTACCGGAAAATTACCCCTTGCGGCGTTATCTGAAAGCTTCAGCTTCCCTGGCACCTCAACCCTTGATGCAATCGCCGGCGGAGTACTTATGGGGCTGGTATTTGAAATAAATGAGTATATTCGCACGTTTGAAAAAAGATATAATGCCCTCATCCCTGTAGTTACCGGCGGCGACGGCGAAAGATTAGCATCACTCACAGAGCGCAGGGTGATCTGTTATCCCGATCTGGTAGCTGATGGGTTAAATTATTTACTAGAGTATAATGCAAAAAACTGAAAGATTTATTGTTCTGACCGTCATGCTGCTTTTTGCGGCATCAACATTTGCCCAGAAAAAAGTTGACTCTCCGTTCGCAAGATACGGGATAGGGAATCTTGAAAACCAGGGAACTTTCAGAACCCGGGCCATGGGGGGTATCAGCAGTGGTATACGCAACAGTGTGACCCTCAACTATCTTACCCCGGCCTCTTATAGCAGCATTGATACTGCTTCTTTTATATTTGATTTCGGCATAGACGGTGCAGTTGTCGGGCTCACGGAAGGTGATATAAGTTATAAATCCACGGACATTAACTTCACTCATTTGCTCATTGGCTTCCCGATAATGAAAAACTGGGGTTTTTCTGCAGGGGTTATTCCCTATACTGATGGTTATTATGAAATGAGGGAGACAACCACACCCGATGCTGGTGGAGAAATTGCCGGTGAAGTGGTGGAATTCCACAAGGGATTGGGCGGATACCAGAAATTCTATCTGGGGACAGGGGTCAGTCCTTTTAAATACGTTTCCTTCGGGGCCAACATGTACGTTCTTTTCGGTGAGATCAACAGGTATAATGACTTCATTTTCTCCGAAGACAATAACTATTTCAACATGAGGGAACTGGAGAATACAGGCATCAGAGGTGTCGGCATCGACGCATCGGCCCAGTTTATGCTTCCACTTCCTGACAAGAAATTTATCAATGCCGGTATCACGTGGTCTCCGGGTAAAAATTTCAATACTTCATATGATCAGCTTTTCCTGAGATATTCAAATGTGCAGTCTTCAAGCCTGGCCTTTGACACACTCTATTACGGACAGAATGATACAGTAAGCTTTATCCCTTCCACTGTCCGCGCCGGTCTTTCCTTCGGAAAAGAAGACAAACTTACTGTTGGCTTCGACCTTGTCTGGTCAAAATGGTCCGCCAGTGAGTTTCCGGGTTCATACGGTACATATTCCGATGCCCTTTCATTGCATGCAGGAGTCGAGTATATCCCCGAAAAATACTCCAACTATAACTTTTTTGATCGTGTTGAATACCGCATAGGTTGCCGTTACGGTGAGAGTTATGCCCTGTTTGCCAATACCCAGGTAAAAGAATACGGCATAACTTTTGGAGCAGGGATACCATTGAGGAAATCGAGATCGCGGGCTTCACTGTTCATAGATCTGTCAAGGAGGGGTAACCCTGAGGACATTCAGTTCAGAGAAACCAGAATTTCGGTCGGAGCCAGCCTCAACCTGTTTGACTACTGGTTCCTCAAGGCAAAATATGAATAATAAAAGAAAAACAATGAGACAAATCGCCAGCAGGATTCTGACAGTTGCATTCCTGACCGGATTGACACTGAGTGCCGTCGCTCAGACAGGGGTTACAACAGGTACCCCTTTCGGACGCGGTGAAGACAGTGTAAGGTGCATGCGCAATTCTTCCCTTTATTCGACCTATTACGAGAACAAGGACTATAACATGGCCCTCAAATTCTGGAGACCTGTCTTCAATGAATGCCCTGGTTCGTCCAAGAATACCTATATCAAGGGTGAAGCCATGTATAAAGACCAGTTCAGAAAGACTGGCAATAAGGCGTACATCGATTCAGTGCTCATGGTCCTCACACAGAGAACAAAATATTTCAGCGAGGCTGCTGCCAATGACCTGAGAAAGTCAATTGCCCTATACGAACTTGGCGGCAATGATCCTGATTATGCACGTGAAAGTTACAAATATATAAACGGGGTAATGGAAACATCTCCGCAGAGTTTTGACCATTCTTTTTCAACACTCTATATGGCTGTTACTGCAAGATGCTATTCACTTAAAGTAATTGAAGCTCCCGAGGTAATCAATGCCTACTCCAAGGCAATGAACATTGTTGATGCCCGCCTTGCAGGTAAACCAGACGATGCACGTTACCTCGATGCAAGAAAAAATATTGATGCTGTATTTAAGTCCAGCGGCTCTGCCACCTGCTCTACGCTTATAGATATCTTTACACCAAAGGTGGAACAGGCCCCTGCCGATACCGCCCTGCTGAAGAAGGTCCTCGGACTGCTTACTGAAACGGGTTGCACTGATTCAGAACTCTTTTTCACAGCGGCAACAAACCTTTACAGCACTGGTCGCACTGCAACAGCAGCAGCTCAGCTGGCTGAAATGAACTACGCAAGAAAGAAGTTTGACCAGGCAGAGAAATATTATACCGAAGCAATCAGCCTGGAGGAAAACGCCCTTGTCAAGTCAGGCCTGCTTACCAAGCTGGCGAGCCTGGAGCTTACCTCCGACAACAAACAGGCAGCCCGTGACCTTGCCAAACAAGCCTATGCCCTTGACAACACAAACGGAAATGCCCTCTTCATATTAGGTGAATCATATGCCGGAGCCAGAGTGGGCGATGCATTTGAAAACCAGGCTGTATACTGGGTGGTTGTCGATTACCTGATTAAAGCTAAAAACACAGACCCGGGTCTTAAGGAACAGGCTGACGGGAGAATTCAGATTTATTCAAGGCTATATCCCACAAAGGAAGAAGGTTTCTTCCGGAGTATAATTGAGGAGGGTTCCTCCTACCAGGTTGGCGGATGGGTAAATGAGAACACAACTGTAAGATTCAGAAAAGAATAGAGAGCTGTGTCAGGCAGAAAAAAATATCGTTTGTTCATTGTAGCAGTCCTTTTAACAGGGACTGCTTTTCTGTCATCGTGTGAGAAAACCAAAAAGGAGGTTTTCACCGAACTCCAGATAAAGGATATGCCGGCACTCTCCGCACGCAATTTTGAAACTATGTATACTGACTCCGGAAAAGTCACAATGATAATGCGGGCACCACTCATTATGCAATACACCGAGGAAGAAGACCCTCATACAGAGTTTCCGGAGGGACTGAAACTGTTTTTCTATGACGGGACTACTGTGCCGCAGGCAAGCCTTGCATCGCAGTATGCCAGGTACAACGAAAAAGATGAAGTTATGGGAACTGCGTGACAGCGTTGTAGTTGTAAGCGAGAAGGGAGAGATCCTTGAGACTGAATTGCTATACTGGAACGAACCCAAAGAGTTGGTATGGTCAGACAGATTTGTTAAAATAACCGGTAAGGACGAGATTATTATGGGTACCGGATTCGAATCAGACCCACGGCTCACCCGCTGGAAAATCAAGAATGTCAGCGCAACCATTTATATAAACGATGAACAAAAAGGCAATCCTGGCAATTGAAATCGTCTGGATTATTCTCGGGATCCTGTGTCTTGCAGTATTCTTCAGGGAGATTGTTATCACAAAGGGTGACCGTGCCTGGCTTTTTGCACTTATGTCAGTGGTAGCCTTCGCAATGGCCTGGATACGTGACGGGCAGCGAAAAAAATTGTAACTTTGGTTCATGAATTCCCTGTTGATAATCCCATTGGCCATTCTTCTTGGTGCATTTTTCTCAGCCATGGAACTCTCCTTTTTTGCTTCAAACAGGCTCAGGATCGAGCTTGACCGCAAACAGGGACTGGTAGGTTCAGGCATCATTTCGATGTTTACCCGCAACCAGGGGCAGTTTATCGCCACAATGCTTATCGGAAACAATGTGGCCATTGTAATCTTCAGCATGCTCGCCGCTGATCAGCTCGAAAAACTGTTCGCCGGATTTATCAGTTCAGAGTTGCTGATTTTCATTCTGCAGACAGTGATCACCACTTTCACTGTGCTCATACTAGCCGACTTCCTTCCAAAATCTATCGTGCGCCTTACTCCGAACTCCTTCCTGAAGCTCTTTGCAGTTCCAACGGCAATTTTCTACTTCATTTTTTATCCGGTAAGCAAATTCAGCCTGGGACTTGGTAACCTTCTTATCCGGATTTTCTTCGGGCTAAAACCAGACGGTGCTGCACTCGAAAACAAGGTCTTCACCCGTGTGGACCTCGACCACTTCGTGAATGACTTTGTGGAAACCGATGAAGAGAAGGAGGAGGAGAATGACAGCATCAGGATATTTCAGAATGCACTCGATTTTTCAAAGGTAAAAGCCCGTGAATGCATGGTGCCACGAACCGAAGTAGTTGCCCTGAATGCTGACTGTACCGTCGACGAACTGAGAGAAAAATTTACTGAGTCAGGACACTCCAAAATACTTCTTTACCGTGAGAACCTTGATAACATGGTGGGATATTTTGAACTCAAAGACCTGCTGAAGGAGTCTGTGGACATTTCTGCACAAATGAGAAAACTTCCGGTAGTGCCTGAGGCCATGACTGCCAACAGGGTACTGAAACTTCTGTCAGAAGAAAAGAAAAGCATTGCGCTTGTTGTTGACGAGTTCGGCGGAACATCAGGCGTGATCACGATAGAGGACGTGCTGGAAGAGATCGTAGGTGACATTGAGGATGAACATGACACAAGCGACCTGATTGAAAAGAAGCTGAACGAAAAGGAATATGTCCTTTCAGGCAGACTGGATATCGATTATCTGAACGAAGAATACGAATTGGGTCTCCCGGAAAGCGACGAATACGAAACTCTTGCGGGCCTCCTGTTATTTTCTCACGGCAGCATTCCGAAACAGCAGGAGGCAATCCGTGTCGGACGCCATGTGTTTACGGTGCTGAAAGGGTCATCAACCAGGATTGAGCTTCTGAAACTCAAAACTGACTGAGGCATGGTTCAGACTTTGCTTTTCATTTCCGAATAATACCTGAAGTACAGTGGGATTGCGGTCATTCCGCTGAAGAGGTTTTCAAGCGGGAAATTTTCATTGGGTGAATGGATTGCGTCAGACTCCAGCCCGAATCCCATCAGTATAGACTTTACACCCAGTATCTTCTCGAATGTTGAAATGATTGGGATGCTTCCTCCGCTGCGAACAGGTATGGGTTTCTTTCCAAAGACAGCTTCGTAGGCTTTTTCGGCAGCAAGGTATTCAGGTATGTCGAGGGGGCTTACATAGGCCTCACCGCCGTGAAGGTATTCGGCTTTGACTGTCACTCCCTCGGGTGCAATGTCTTTCAGATGAGTGATTGCCAGTTCTGCTATATTCTCAGCTTCCTGGTCAGGTACCAGCCTCATTGATATCTTCGCTGTGGCTGTGCCCGGGAGTATTGTTTTGGCTCCCTCTCCGGTGTAGCCTCCCCATATCCCGTTAATATCCAGGGTTGGACGTATGCCTACACTTTCAAGCGGCGTGAATCCCTTCTCCGACGCGAGAGCCGTAACGTTGATAGATTTCTTATATGCCTCAGGGTCAAACGGCCGTTCAGCCATCTTTTTCCGTTCCTCTGCGGAAGGCACTTTTACTGTATCGTAGAAACCGGGGATTGTAATATGTCCGTCACGGTCCTTAAGTGATGCAATCATTTCGCACAAAACGTTGCACGGATTGAGAACAGCGCCACCGTAGAGACCTGAATGGAGATCGCGGTCCGGTCCGGTAACCTCAACCTGGATATAGGAAAGCCCTCTTAATCCTGAAGTAATCGACGGTGTTGCTGCCGAGATCATGGTTGTGTCTGAAACCAGTATCACATCTGATTTAAGCATCTCTCTCTGTTCAGAGCAGAAGCCGGCAATATTTACCGAGCCAACCTCTTCCTCTCCCTCAATCATAAACTTCACATTGCAGGGGAGCGTTTTTGTTGCATTCATCATCTCAAATGCCTTCAGATGCATGAACAGCTGGCCCTTGTCGTCATCAGCCCCCCTGGCATATATCCTGCCGTCACGGATCTGCGGTTCAAACGGAGGTGAAATCCACTTGTCAAGTGGCTCAGCCGGTTGAACATCATAATGCCCGTACACAAGTACAGTAGGGAGGTTTCTGTCTATGATCCTTTCACCGTACACAATCGGATGACCTGCGGTTGGATATACTTCAGCACGGTCTGCCCCACCGCTGATGAGCATCTCTTTTATGTACTCTGCTGCCCTCACCATGTCGGGTTTGTTCACCTCACTGGCACTGACAGAGGGTATCCTGATTAGGCCAAAGAGTTCCTCAAGAAATCTTTCCCTGTTTGCTTCAATAAAGTTTTTTATCTGTTCCATTGCCTTATTTCTTTGTTATGTTCTATAGCTGCAGAAACCAGTTTATCATACCATTCATGACCAAATGCCCGTATCAGAGGTTCTTTAAGAAACCTGTACAGTTCTGTCTTCTCATTTTCACCCGCCAACAGTGCCGGGCGGCATATGGGCCACTCCTCATAGTTCACGGCTCTGAAGTCAGTGAAATTCTTTATCCTGACAGGGAAAAGGTGACAAGAAAGAGGCTTCCTGAAGCTGATTACACCGGCTGTGAAGGCTTGCTCGATGGCGCATCGGTATATGCCGTTTTCGATAACCGTATACGCACACTCCTCATTCCCGATCAGCGGGGTGACCGTTTCTCCCTCCATATCTATTACGCTTGTACCTTTTTCCTCAATGGCTTTTATGCCTTCAGGCCGGAGCCAGGGTCTTAAGAGAGGAAAAAGATTTTCAAGTGTAAGGGCCTCTTCAGGGTGAAGTGGTGCTCCTGTATCGCCGTAACGGCAGCAGCTTCCGCAGCATGACTCAAGGTCACAGGCAAAATTCTTTTCTACTATTGCAGATGATACTATGGTGTCGTCAATCTGAAACATATCTTTCAGACAAGTGATTTTCCGGTCATCTCAGCGGGAATTTCTATTCCCATCATTGTCAGTACCGTTGGCGCCACATCAGCAAGGATCCCGTTTTTTACGCTGCTGTACCTGTCGCTGACAAGATATATCGGTACAGGATTCAGGGAATGTGCTGTATTGGCCGATCCGTCATGATTCACAGCATAGTCAGCGTTACCATGATCAGCAATAATTATTACCTCGTAGCCGTTCGCACGGGCTGCGTCAGTTACCTGTCCGGCACACTCATCAACGGTCCGTACAGCTGTCTTAATGGCTTCGTAGACTCCTGTGTGTCCGACCATATCTCCATTAGCGAAATTGAGGCAGATAAAATCAAATTTCTTCTTCCTGATCTCTCCAATCACTGCATCTCTTAACTTGAATGCGCTCATTTCCGGCTGCAGGTCGTATGTTGCTACTCTTGGTGAAGAAACAAGCACTCTCTCCTCCAGGTCAAACTCTTTCTCGCGTCCGCCGGAAAAAAAGAAGGTGACGTGAGCATATTTCTCTGTTTCAGCAATACGAAGCTGCCGTTTGCCCATACCACCTAGAATCTCGCCCAGTGTCCTTGTAACATTGTCCTTGGGAAAAACAATATGCATCCCCTTGAACTTGTCATCGTAAGGCGTCATGGTGAGGTAGTAAAGCGGGATAGTACTTCATTCCGAGTTCAGGCATATTTTCCTGGGTGAGAACCATTGTAAGCTCACGGGCCCTGTCATTACGGAAATTTATGAATACAACAACATCTCCTTCACTGATCGTTGCCAGGGGTTTTCCCGAGTCTCCGGTCACAACTATTGGTTTCATGAACTCATCGGTCACTCCCTCGTCATAAGACTCCTGCATTGCGCTGACGATATCTTTCGCAGGCCTGCCTTCTCCGTTTACAAGCAAATCATAGGCCTCCTTTATTCTCTCCCACCTCTTATCGCGGTCCATTGCATAATACCTGCCTACAAAAGATGCTACCCTTCCGTTGCTGTGCAGAAGATGTTTCTGCAGGTTTTCCATAAAGCCTTTGCCGCTCCGCGGGTCTGTATCGCGACCGTCACCAAATGCGTGGATGTAAACCTCCTTCAGCCCGTATTCCATTGTCATATCGCACAGAGAATACAGGTGGGTGTCCAGTGAATGCACTCCGCCATCAGAGAGAAGGCCGAGAAAGTGAACCTTCACTCCTTTTTCACGGGCATGAGAGAATGCGTCAACCAGTACTTTGTTTGAGCGTATCTCTCCTGTGCGGCAGGCTCTGTTGATTTTCACAAGATCCTGGTAGACAATGCGCCCGGCTCCGATATTAAGATGTCCCACCTCTGAATTACCCATCTGTCCGTCAGGCAGACCCACATCTTCACCCGAAGCAAGCAGGTATGACGAAGGATATTTTTTCTTTATTTTATCGATATTCGGAGTGCCGGTGGAACTTATGACGTCACTCATGGTTCCGTCACCTATTCCCCAACCATCGAGGATCATAAGCAGTACTCTTTTTTCTTCCATCTGTAAATCTTTAGTCTACTGACCCCCCTTTATCTGAGTCACCTTGATACGGTAACTGTCATCCTGGCAGGTTTGTTCATAATCAATATCACGCCCAACATAGGCTATCCACTCCTCCGGGGTAAGATTACGGGTTACCTTCTCGCATAGACCGGTGGTCATATGCTCAACATGTGAGGGTCTCATTGTAAGGGTTCCCGATGTGGCCGCCAGGAATGCCCTGCCGTTGTCTGTGAACCCCAGGTTTAAAATATTATTGCCGCTGTCTGTTATTACAGGCGGTACCTCCCCGAGGTCAGCCATATCCCAGAGTTTTATAACACCGTCTTTCCCTGCGGTTGCCATCTGTTTTTCCGCCCTGTTGAATACTATATGTGCAACAGGGGACCCGTGACCTTCAAAACTTGAAGAGATCTTTTTATCACTGGCATTCCATATTTCGATGTTCCCGGAGTTGTCGCCTGTAACAAGCCGTTTATCCCACGGTACAAACCGCAAGGAGGTTATTTCTTTATCGCCCAGATCGAGTATTACGACCTGATTTCCTGAGTCAATTTGCCAGACCAGCACTTTCCCGTTTCCTGTCAGCCCGGCCAGGTATGTGTTGTCAGGGGAAATGTCAATTGCACTTACGCCTGAAGGTATCTGGCTGACATTCCGCCCGGTACGTGTTATAAGGTCCCACTCGGCGACCTGACCCTTTACGGTTGCAGAATAAAGCCTGTCGCTTCCTGATGAGAAAACCAGGGCGCCTATATTTCCCCCTGATCCGGACATCTGGTAACCCATGTTATTATCTTTCAACGGTATCATTATAATCTCCGAAGTTGATGTTCCGCAGGCAAGCCAGCCTGCGTCAGGACTAACAGTCATCACTTCAATCAGTTTTTCACCCGTCCAGATCACGTTGAATCCCTTTGAGGGGTCGTCAGCCTGCCACTGCAGTACTCTGCCGCTCTTCTCTGCCGTATAGAAGAAGTTGCCGGAAGGCACTTCGGCCATAGCGGTAACTGTCATGTCCTCCGTCAGGAACTCGGCGTAATCCCGGCTGCCATATCTCTTGCCAATATTATAAAATGCAGAGTAAATATCGGCATCATTGGGTGCTCCCCGGTAGCGGGAATTGAAGAGGTATCCCTGCCATGCCAGTAGTATCTGCAGGTCCTTCTCGTAGGTATGATTCAGTGACCTTACTGCCAATGATTTACCCACAAAAATCATCATGCGGCGGTTCTCCTCTGCGGCTTCCTTAACGGCTTCAGTCTTTGCCGAGACCGCCTCCTCAATGAGATCTCCGGCGAAAAATGCCTTCTGTTCGGCTGCCTCGGCCCTTTCCAAAACACTTGATATGGTTGTACGGCCATTCTTAACCGCTTCTGAGACCGCTTCCAGAGTGTCTGTAAGGCTGTTCAGGCTGTCAGCCAACTGATAATTGAATGAAATGACCTCATCCTTCTGTATCAGGGCCATCTCTTTCTCCTTCTCCGATTTCCCCCTCAATGACATTACTGTTCCCAGTATTATGAGGGCAATGAGTGCAATCAATCCAAGCAACCCGGCAAATAATCTTGAGCGGTTAACTTTCTTCCTGCCAGCCTTTTTGTTATGGTCCTCCAGTTCGGTATACTTTTCTTCTGAGTTCTTAAGGAAGAGCATGGCACGCTCAAAGGCAGGGTCAAGCTTCTCAGCCCAGGCAATTGTCGGATTGGTTTCATCCCTCCATTTAATGGCAAGCTGCAGTTCAGGAGCAGTCCACAGTTTTCCTTTTCCCTCCTGATGTAAAGCAGCAGCGTCTGCAAGCTGAAGATAAAGTTTCCTGGAGGCTTCTTCTTCATCAAGCCATTTTCTTAATGACTCCCAAAGCTTGATTATGCTTTCGTGAGTCAGGTCTATTACACTGTCTTCAGTGAGGGCCAGTTCCTGCACTGGTGTAATGAAAGAGTACTCCGGAGCCCTGAATACTTCCGCAACTCTTATGATTTCCTCTTTTGAACACCCGGTAAGCGAAGCTATGGCGGATATTTTTTCAGGCTTGCGGAGTTCCTTTCCATCCTCCGTTCTTGTTGTAATGGTGCGGAAGAGACGGGCACAGACATATTTATGCCGCTCATCAAGGGAATTAAATGCCTGTCCTGCATGCTGTGATATTGCACCCTTCACTCTTCCGACCGCCTCGTAATCTGCCATGCCTAAAGGACGTGACAGGTCGCCTGATTTGCTCCACTGATTCCAAAGTCGCATAAGCAGATGCTGCAATACAGGCAACTGGCCTGTCTTTTCTCCCAGGTCATTTATAATAGTTCTGACCAGTGATCGGTCGATGGTTGCCCCGGAGACCCTGACCGGCTCTTCAATAACTGAGACCATGGTCTCACGGTTGAGTTGCGGAAGCAGGTAGCTACCGCTGTTCAGAAGATTGGTCAGGCTGTGAAACCGCGAGCATTCAGCAACATACTCGGACCGCAGGGTAAGCACAACATACAAGCCCTGGTCAGGCTGCCTTACAGCACTGACAATAAGGTCGATGAAATCAGCAGCTTCATCACCTTCCAGGCCTCTGGAAACCGGCGGGCTATATCTGAAAGCCTCCTCAAACTGGTCTATGACTATGACTATTTGCTGTCGCAGGTTCTTCCTGATCTTATTAACTACATCCGTCAGACCTTCGCTTCTGTTGTGAAGCGAGGCAGTGATGGATGAGACCGGGAGGTAGGAGAATCCCGCTTCGGCGGATAGTGCAGAGAGTTGTGCTGCCAGATTATCTATTGGATTCTGTTCAGGTCTGAATGTAACGAATGACCATGTCCTGGTCCCCTTTATATCCTCATTTAGAAGAGCCGGGATTACTCCCGA
Organism: uncultured Bacteroidales bacterium; assembly: GCA_963736735.1. Lineage (GTDB taxonomy): Bacteria > Bacteroidota > Bacteroidia > Bacteroidales > VadinHA17 > SR-FBR-E99. The sequence continues at coordinate 22,493 of CAVTPX010000010.1, forward strand.
CATGACAAGTGAAGATTTACCGCTGCCGGAGGCGCCGAGCACGGCGACGAACCTGTTCTCAATTAATCTGGCAACTACTTTGGCAGTACTCTCCATCCTACCGAAAAAGAGATGACCCTCTTCAGGTCTGAAGGCTCTCAGGCCGGGAAATGGATTCTGCCGGAGTGTGTCATTCTTCGTAGTCATGAAGCTTTTGTTTGTAGGACAGCAGTTCTGTCACGGTTATCAATATAATTAACAAAGATATCAGTGTACTCGGAATAGTGAAAAATAAAATCCGTTATATCGTTAAAGGATAAGGAATATAGCCCGCTTTTACCTCTTTCGGAAGGAACGATCCAGGTCAGGAGCCCCGGGAGGGTCTGTGCATCATAAGACTCAGAGTATTTCATCCGGGCCGCCAGTGATAAAATTCTTTCCTCCGGAATGCCGTTGAAGCAGAGGCTGAGGAACCTCGTCTTGTCAAGCACCATATTGACATCAGGAATTTTCTGTTCAATTACAGCTTCGATCCTTTGTCTTGCCTGCTCTGGTATCCTTTCAACAACCTCCCTGTACCAGCCCCGATTAAGGCAGCGTATGGCCATGGCCCCTTCCTCCTGCAATATCTGGCTCTGGCTGAATAAAAATGAAATCAGCATGTCTCTGCCGGCCAAAAGTTTTCCCTCGGCTACTTTTCGCAGGGTAATGGCCTTTGTCCATATCCCCGTAATATTCTGATCAGCAGAAAGAATGTGTTCTGCGAGAGTGTGGAATGAGACCTCCCTGACGGGATAAAAGATGCTTAGTTCACGAAGCTTCTCTGTGTCATTTCTGTGGCCGGTAAGGGCAAGCAGAGGTCCCCGCAGCGGTTCAGCCGTCACTGTCTCAATCACTTCAGCAGCCAGTCTTGCACTGTATACAGACTTCCCTCCTGTCTGACTCATCAGCAGATGCTGACGCTTCAGGGCCTATTATAAAGGGAAGCACAGAATCAATCAGTTTCTGGTTCATCCCGCGTTCGCCCTCCAGCGCGCTTTCGAGAAGAAAGAATTTGTACTTTCTGACCTGCATCTGCATTGAAATTATTGCTGTCATGTTTCCCAGCAGCTCCATTACAGTCTCAGTCAGTTTTTTTCGCTGACCGGCATTCGGATTAAAATGGTTTTCCCTGAGAAAGTGCATTGCCATCAGCCTGATATTGATTGTCCCCTGACCCACAAAGTCTTCAAGTATAGAAATTGTGTCGCGTGACTGTACAGATCCTACAAGCCTGATGATCATCAGGTTCAGAAAGTCTCTTCCTGAATGTTTGAGGTGGGAACCGATAACATTTTTATAGGCATCCGGGCCGAAGTGCTGAAGCAGATAAAAGGCTTCCTTCTCGGTTCCGGGCACTGAGAGTGCCTCAATAACCTCATCGATCATCTCGCGGATGCCAAAGCGTCCGATGGCTGCCAGGCCTATCCTTCTTATATCCGGATTACCGTCATGAAGGAGCCTCAGCACTTCCGACACCATGGGAACACGCTTGCTCAACAACACAGCCCGCGCTCCTGCAGTCTTTTCAGCTACTCCTGTCTGCATCAGGATATCACTGTTCCGTTTGGGGTCAGAATAGTACTTTTCTATATTGTTAACCACACTGGCAGCTTCGTGACGCAATGGCTGCCCAAGCCTTTCAGAGGCCGCTATGGCATTCAGTGCGGGTATCAGGGCCGGGTCGAAGTCCCTGTGTGCAGTATGAACGATGCTCATCAGATAATTACTGTCCGCTTCCTCAAGGATCCCGGCATGGTTCCCTGAAATAATCATGAAATAGTCACTATGGAAATGTAATGAGCTCCTGAACAGACCATCAGTCCTCTTTACTGCCACCATGGGCTCCTTCACAGGTGAGATACCTTCTGAAGATGATAGTTTACGAAGTATGTCTCCTCTGAACTCATGATTAAGCAGTACATATGAAAGCACAAGCAGCAATGATAGTACAGGAAGCAGAAGAATCAGCCCTGTAGTATGAAATGAAGCCGCCGATTTAATCACCTCAAGAATCACCGAAATTACTATGACTGAGAGAATTGCCACTGTAAAAGTCCTGCTCACTCCGTATCTCTTACTGTGTCTCCCGTTGAATCCTTCAGAGATGATTGCCAGGGCTGGCAATGTATAAACGGCCATCGCGGAAAAGAAAAAGAGTGCTGCAATGCACACAGCAACTGCCACCAGACTGTTACCTGATGCTCCGGCCGGCGTCTCTTCGGAAGCGAGATAATAAAAAGCCACAGGTATAAAAGCAAAAAAGAGCAATGCAGGAGAAATAAGTAACCCTCCTATAATGCCAAATCTCCTTAAAACCTGCAGGGTTAAAAACTTCTTTACAAAAAGGCTCACAAGTAAAGTAGAGACAACAAGACCGGCAGCGAAAATCAGAGGTGATGACCTGACAATATAAAAGTCGAAGAGAACGGTGAATACCGTTACAATAGCTAATACTGACAGTATGAGCGCAATCCAGATTGCCGTTATGTACCCGGCTTTCATTACCTCTCCATTTTTTAGACAACCATTTTACTCATTCAGACTGATTCAACAAAATAAATTCTTTTTACAATGAATCCTATAAAAATGCACCGGCAGCCCTGATTCTGTCAGCCAGTAATGCAGTGACTGCTTCAATATCAGGGCTCAACCCGTCAGTTGTTAAGTCAGCCTGTTCATACCACGGACTTCTTAAAGTAAGGAGCTCCTCCACCCTTGAAGTCATTTCCCCTTCGCCTGCATTCGCAAGCAGGGGACGTTTGTTTTTAGACTTAAGCAGCCTGCTGACAAGTGCAGGAACAGACATTTTAAGGTATAAAACGACTCCTGACCGTTTCATGACTTCCATGTTCTCCTTTGAGCAGGGAGTTCCGCCTCCGCAGGAAACTACGGTCCTGACCTTCATTGAAATGTCATTGAGAGCCTTCGTCTCCGCAGCCCTGAAAAAGCTTTCCCCGTGCATTCTGAACATTTCCTCGACTGACAGCCCCTGCTGTTGTGCCGTGACTATGTCGAGATCTGCAAAATGCCATCCCAGGGCCGAAGCTATCTTCCGGCCTGCGGTGCTTTTACCGCTCCCCATAAATCCAATGAGATAGATATTCACCTTCGTCTAAAGCTGAAGTTTCATCTGGGCAGGGTCATCACCCGGATGGGGTGCAGCAGGCGCCTCCTTCGGCGGTTCCTCCTCGTCTGTTTCAGGTCTGGCTACAGCCTCACTCTTCACCACCGGTTCAATCTCTCTCACATTCGAAACACTGTAGTTGGATAGTCTCCTGCCTTTTGCCTTAAGACTCTTGACGCCAATGAACTCAGCCACCTCGATTATTTCGTTACTCCGCCCTTCATTTTTCCCCCCGAACATGATCTCAAGCCTCGGATACTCCACCTCGGTGAGACTAATAAGTCTTGAACCCTCACTCTCTGCAATAAAACACTGCGGTCTTTCCGACTCTCCGAACATAAACCGTTTGACATAGTAGAAACCCTGCTCTTCATCCCAGTACACCACTGAGAATACTTTAGACTCCCTGAATTTCTCTATCAGGAGCATATCATCCTCGAAATGTGATGAAAGATCTGTGCCTGAAGTCCTGTACATTCCGCTCTTCGTCACCACAAGCAGCCTTTCCTCTGAGGCAAACTCACCGAGGAACCGCCCCCTGCCGTCAGGGTTCAGCCTGAGCACGGCATCGTCAAACCACAGCTTGCGGCCTCCCAGGGTCGACAGTCCCTTTTCCTTAAGGGTGATCTTGTGTGTTGCACACTTTGTGAGGATGTTACCCATCGATGACCTTCCCTTAATGGCAAGCTCACCAAAGTCAAACTCGAAAGTCAGCTTCTTGAGGCGGGGACGCGGTTTGTGAAACACCTTTATCACCTCAGCCTCGCCGTTGGGATTGACACTCAGGTACATAACCCTGGTATCAGATGTGCCCCGCCCGATATTGTATTCCTTATCACGCGTAAGACCCGTCAGGGAACATCTCTTAATGTAAAGAGCTCCTTCCTTACCGTCCTGGTATACAACGTTGTAGATGGTGCGGGTGTCATTTCGCAGGAAACACCTGTACATGAATTATGTCCTTGCCGACAAACTGCTTCTCAGATACCTTGGTGATGAGGTATGTCCCGTCTTTTCTTATTACAATGATGTCATCAATATCAGAGCAGTCGCATACAAATTCATCCTTTTTGAGACCGGTGCCGATGAATCCCTCCTGTCTCTGGACATATAGTTTGGCATTGTCGGCAACCACCTTTGTGGCTTCAATGGTTTCAAAACTCCGAATCTCGGTTCTGCGCTCGATTTTCTTACCGTACTTTTTCTTAATCTGCCTGTAGTAATTTATTGCGTACGGGATAATATTACTGAGGTGGCTTTTCACCTCTTCAAGCTCTGCCTCAAGCCCCCTGATATGTTCATCAGCCTTCGACGAATCAAATTTAGAGATGCGCTTAATCTTGATTTCGGTAAGCCTGATCAGGTCGTCACGTGTTATCTCGCGCCTGAACAATTTCCTGTAGGGTTTCATCCCCTTCTCGATTGCTCCGATAACAGCTTCCCAGGTTTCAGCCTCCTCAATGTCGCGGTAAATGCGTTTTTCTATGAATATTTTTTCGAGTGAAGAGAAATGCCATTCCTCATCCAGTTCAGCCTGTCTTATCGAAAGTTCCATTTTCAGGAACTTGACGGTCTGGTCAGCCGAATGCCGCAGGATGTCACTCACGCCCACAAATGCAGGCTTGTCATCATCAGTGATCACACAGGCATTTGGTGAAATTGACAGCTCGCAGTCAGTGAATGCATAGAGTGCGTCAATTGTTTTATCCGGAGAGACTCCCGGCTGAAGTTGTATAGCAATCTGAACCTTTCCGGCGGTGTTGTCGTCGATTTTTTTGATCTTGATCTTCCCCCGTTCATTGGCCTTGACAATTGATTCTATAAGGGAGCTTGTTGTCTTGCCAAATGGAAGATCCGTAATTAAGAGCTCCTTCTTATCCGACCTTTCGATCTTAGCCCTCACCTTAACAGCTCCGCCCCTTAACCCGTCATTATAACGTGCAACGTCTATCATTCCTCCTGTCGGGAAGTCAGGATAAAGCACAAAAGGTTTATCCTGCAGGTAGTTTATTGAAGCGTCAATAAGTTCATTGAAGTTGTGGGGAAGAATTTTAGAGGCCAGTCCCACAGCGATGCCCTCTACTCCCATTGCCAGCAGGAGCGGGAATTTGACCGGAAGTGTGACAGGCTCCCTGTTTCTGCCGTCATACGATGGCATCCACTCGGTGGTTTTATTGTTAAAAGTCACCTCCAGGGCAAATTTCGAGAGTCTGGCCTCAATATAACGCGGTGCAGCAGATCCGTCACCTGTAAAAATGTTACCCCAGTTACCCTGTGTATCTATGAGAAGGTCCTTCTGCCCCATCTGTACCAGTGCATCACCTATGGAGGCATCACCGTGGGGATGGAACTGCATAGTATGACCTATGATGTTGGCCACCTTGTTGTAGCGCCCGTCATCCATTCGTTTCATGGAGTAAAGGATACGCCGCTGAACCGGCTTGAGCCCGTCAGAGATATGCGGCACTGCCCTCTCCAGGATCACATATGATGCATAGTCAAGAAACCAATCCTGGTACATCCCTGAAAGAGCGGTGACATTATGCAGCGCCGCAGGTAAATGCCCGTTCTTTTTGCCTTGCTCACCATCGCCTTCCTCAGGGACAGTGGTCATTTCATCTTCGTTTTCCTTAATTTCCATAGAACAACTCCAGTCTCACTTATTCCGCCTCCGGAATCTCTTCCTCGATTCTGAGGTTCTCGATTATAAAATCCTGCCTTTCAGGTGTATTCTTGCCCATAAAAAACTCCAGAAACTGGGTATAGGGATCACCTTTTTTCATTATGACCGGCACCAGTCTCATATCTTTGCCTATAAAGTGGACAAACTCGTCAGGAGAGATTTCGCCAAGCCCCTTGAAACGGGTTATCTCAGGCTCCGGACCCAGGTCCCTGATGGCCCTTTGCCTTTCCTCATCGGAATAGCAGTACCGTGTCTCCTTCTTGTTGCGGACCCTGAAAAGCGGGGTCTGAAGAATATAAACATGCCCCTTTCTGACAAGGTCAGGGAAGAACTGAAGGAAGAAAGTGAGCAGAAGCAGACGTATGTGCATTCCGTCAACATCGGCATCAGTAGCCATTACCACATTATTGTAACGCAGGTCCTCAATTGATTCTTCAATGTTAAGCGCTGCCTGAAGCAGGTTAAACTCCTCATTCTCGTAGACTATCTTCTTTGTCAGTCCGTAACTGTTCAGCGGTTTTCCCCGGAGACTGAATACAGCCTGTGTTTCGACGCTCCTCGATTTTGTTATTGAACCACTTGCAGAGTCACCCTCAGTAATAAAAATTGTTGAGTCAAGCCTTCTTTCATCGTTGTTGTTGTAGTGAACGCGGCAGTCCCGCAGCTTTTTATTATGCAGGCTCACCTTTTTTGCCCTGTCACGTGCAAGCTTCTGAATTGAGCTTATTGCCTTTCGTTCCTTCTCAGAGTCCTGGATCTTTTTAAGCAGAATGCGGGCTGTCTCCCCGTTCTTATGGAGAAAGTCATCAAGATTCTTTCGTATATAGTCTACCACATAGTTACGCACTGACGGGCCTTCCGGGCCCATGTCCTTCGATCCCAGCCTGGTTTTTGTCTGTGATTCGAAGATCGGTTCTTCGATCTTAACGGCTATGGCAGCAATTATTGATGACCTGATATCTGCCGGGTCAAAATCCTTCTTGTAGAACTCACGGACGGTTTTGACAATAGCTTCCCGGAAAGCTGCCAGGTGTGTCCCTCCCTGGGAAGTATGCTGCCCGTTCACGAAACTGTAATAGTCCTCGCCGTATTGCAGCCCGTGGGTTATTGCAATTTCGATATCCTCGCCTTTAAGGTGAATGATGGGGTAGAGCCCCTCATTGTTCATGTTCTCATTGAGGAGGTCAAGGAGGCCGTTGCGCGATACTATTTTATTGCCGTTGAAGTTGATGACCATACCTGCATTCAGGTATGAGTTGTTCTTCAGCATGCTCTCCACATACTCCGGAATGTAATGGTAGTTTCCGAACATCGCCTCGTCAGGGATGAATACCACCTCGGTACCGTTGTCCTCTTTGGTAGCCTTGATACTGGCGTCACTTACAACATTGCCGGCGCTGAACTCAATAGCCTTTACCTCTCCTTCGCGGAATGACCGTATTATGAAAGACGAAGAAAGGGCATTCACAGCCTTGATACCGACACCGTTGAGTCCCACTGATTTCTTGAAGGCCTTTGAGTCATACTTTGCTCCGGTGTTCATTCTGGAGCTGACATCGAGCACCTTTCCGAGAGGGATACCCCTGCCATAATCACGCACCCTGACCTCTTTCCCGATAATGCTTACATCAATCTTCCGGCCATAGCCCATCATGTATTCATCGATGGCGTTGTCCATGACCTCTTTCAGCAGAACGTAGATACCATCATCCAGAGATGAGCCGTCACCCAGCTTGCCGATATACATACCCGGACGCAGCCTGATATGCTCCTTCCACTCAAGGGTTCTGATATTCTCTTCAGAATAGTTACCTGACATTTTTCCAATTTTGGGCAAATATAACGGATTTAGCCGAAGGGGGACTGTCCGATTTATCAACAACCGGAGGGAGTTTTCACCTGTGAAACACTATACCCGCTACTCTGAAAACCGTTGTTTTACCTTCATTGTAGCCTCCGTGACTGTCAAAAAACCATTCCCACTGCTCATTGATAACCCCGGGCGGAAGGTCGACCTCGAGGAGTGGTGCCGCAGGTTCCCTGGATCCGTGTTCTGCCGTTATCTCGGCAAAATCTGTTATGAGGACTGAGTTGTAACGCCGGAGCATTTCGAGATGGTTCTGCTGAACAGTGAGTCTGATGAGTTTTACCTCTTCGGGTGTTATCCTGGTCTTTGCGCCTGAGATAATCTACTGGCAGTGCTGTGAGCTGCGTGAGGATATTAAGCGAGATGACCATGTCAGTACCGGCAGGCGGTGACCATGACCCAAAGTCAAGCAGAGCCGGAACATCCACCTTGTGTCGAAAGACAGTCCTTGAAGTCAGCCTGTAAACTCTCTCCACGAGACCTCCTGAAACATCATCTTCCAGGAATGAAACACCCTGGAGATTCGCTGCCTCTGTCACCGCCGGCAGAGGAGGAACAATATCTACAAGAGTGATTGTGCGATTCTGCCTGATCAGATCCGGCAGGGGCAGATCAAGCAATGAACCCGCACCGGTAACTGTAATATGGCGGGGTTCAGTCTCAGATACGGCCCTGATAATAAGTCTTTTGCATGCTTCAATGTGAGGTTGCCAAACAGACTCTTCCCGTTTGTATCTTCTTATTATGCCCGACTGGTCATTGTAAAAACCCATCCGGTGCAATGCTAACTTTCCGGGGGCGCTCATTTTTAAAAAATCTATTTCTTATACCCCGGTTCGTTTCTCATCTCCTCCATGGCCTTAACCATGACTGACTGTATCATCGAGGCCAGCTCCTCAGGATCGCCGGTTCCGAACTGCCCGGGGAAGACAGGATCGAGGACCCTGATCCTGACGTTTCTCCGGGTCCTGAAAATGAATCCGTGCTTGGGAAGAATGTCCCCTGTGCCGTCAATCAGAACAGGCAATATCGGCTTGTCTGTCTTCACTGCAAGCTGAAAGGCACCTGTCTTGAATTTTCCGATTGCGCCGGTGAGCGATCTTGTACCTTCGGGAAAGATTACGACTGAGATACCGTCACGCAGTGAGTTGACGCAGTAATCCATCATCTTCACCACGCTGTGCTTGTTGCCTCTCTCAAGAGGGATGTACTTCACCATTTTCATCTCCCAGCCAAGTACCGGCACCTTGAAGACTTCTATCTTTGACACCCAGCGAAGCCTGTGATACAGCATGTTGAAAAAGACTATATCGAGCATCGACTGATGGTTAGGGACAATCACATAGGGCTGCTTGTTATCTATTTTTTCGCGGCCTTCCACTTTCACTTTCCAGAAGGGGCTCATCTTTGTGAGCACAACTCCCTGTATGACCATCCAGCGGTTGTTCATCCGCCGATTACGATCGAAGAGCAGCGATAGCAGCCACAAAAGAGCTGAAACGGGGAATCCAAGCAGCACGAATGTAATGCTTGATACCCAGACCCACACTGACTTAATCACATTCATCATGCGAAGCGCTTATTAATTTGTTTTACACCTACTGAGAGTCCAAAGCCTGCAACAATGCCAAGAAGTGCTCCGCCGAGAACATCACCGGGATAATGCACTCCGAGGTAAATGCGTGAATATGCAACCAGCGAGGCCCATATAAAAATGGTCCAGGTGAACCATTTTTTATTCACCAGGGGCGATGCAAATGCGGCTATTCCGAAGCCATTGGATGCATGTGAGGATACGAAGCCATACATTCCCCCGCACCTGTTACCGACGAGATGCACCATACCCTGCAGCGAGGGCTCATGGCACGGCCTGAGTCTTTCCACGGCATTTTTTATTAATACCGAAACCTGGTCGGTGATTACCACGAGCAGCAGGGCGAACAGTAATACAATCCACACTTTTCCCCGGTACCTGAGTACCAGAAGATATACAATGAAGAGATAAAGGGGTATCCAGACCGTCCTCAGGCTTATTATCCTCATCACCTCATCGAAGAAAGGAGAGTGAATGGAGTTCAGAAAGAGGAAGATATTACGGTCGGCTTCCAGCATTTATCAGGAATTAATGGCTCTCCAGAGCAGATCTTTAAGGGTGGTTATCCCGGTGTTGGCAATTGAAGAAATAAATACTGCAGGCAGATCTTCCGGCAATGTCGGTCTGATTGCATCAATCAGTTCGCTGTCAAGCAGGTCTGTTTTGGTTATTGCAAGCACCCGATTCTTATCCAGGAGCTCAGGGTTATACATCCTCAGTTCATTGATCAGTATCTCATATTCCTTCATTATGTCTCCGCTGTCTCCCGGAATCATGAAGAGGAGCACTGAGTTACGCTCTATATGACGGAGAAACCTTATACCCAATCCTTTACCCTCATGGGCTCCCTCGATAATCCCGGGAATATCAGCCATGACGAACGATTTATCCTCGCGGTAGCTCACGATGCCGAGGTTAGGCACAAGGGTTGTGAATGGGTAGTTGTCAATGCGGGGACGTGCTGCGCTGACTACGGATAGGAGAGTAGATTTGCCGGCATTGGGAAAGCCCACCAGTCCTACGTCTGCCAGCACTTTCAGTTCGAGAATGAACCATCCTTCAATTGATGGTTCTCCGGGCTGTGCAAACCGCGGTGTCTGGAATGTGGCTGATTTGAAATGTGTGTTACCCAGGCCTCCTCTTCCTCCCTTGACAAGTATCTGCTTCTCACCCTCATTGGTGATTTCGAAAAGTATCTCCTCGGTATCTGCATTGCGGACAACTGTTCCGAGCGGTACTTCAATCAGTACATCCTCCCCGTCGGCGCCGGTACTCCGGCTTGAAGAGCCTGATCCTCCGTGACCTGCAAAGATATGCTTGCGGAACTTCAGGTGCAGCAGTGTCCACAGCTGCGGGTTGCCTACAAGTATTATGTCGCCACCGCGACCGCCATCGCCGCCGTCAGGACCTCCTTTGGGAATGAACTTCTCACGGCGCAGATGTGCTGAGCCCGGACCGCCCTTTCCTGAGCGTCCGAATATTTTTACATAGTCAACAAAGTTTGTATCTGCCATCAGTTAAATTATCCTTTCTATCTGGCTGCAAAGCCTCTGAAATATGTCCTCCACCGAGCCCATTCCGTCAACCTCCTGACATACCCCGGCATTACGTCCGTATTCGATTACCGGTTCAGTCTTGGCTCTGTAAACATCAATACGGTTATTTATCACTGCAGGATCAGCATCATCAGCCCTTCCGGAGATAAGCGCCCTCTTCTTCATACGGTCGGTAAGCTCTTCGTCATTGACCTCCAGTACAAGCATCTGGTCTATCTTCATCCCCCGGCCGGCAAGCATCGACTGAAGTGCTACAGCCTGTTCAACAGTACGCGGGAACCCGTCGAAGATGAAGCCTGCTTTTTCACGCGTGGCATCTATTTTATGGGCAATCATATCTATCACTACATCATCGGGAACAAGTTCACCTGCGGCCATAATGGCTGACATACGCTTACCAAGATCGCTGCCGGCTGCTATCTCAGCCCTGAGCATGTCTCCGGTTGAGAGGTGAAGCAGGTTGTACTTCTGTGCAAGAGTCACCGACTGAGTTCCCTTCCCTGATCCGGGAGGGCCAAACATAAGAATATTGATCATTTCTGTTACTTAATGAGTTTGTAAATTGAATTAAGGTTTCGCCCGTAACCGTCATAGTCGAGACCGTACCCGACAACAAAGCTGTTGGGTATCTCAAATCCGATATAATCGATTGGAATCTCCTTTGTGTAGGCTTCAGGTTTGAAAAGCAGGGTGCATATTTTTACCGCGGTCGCCTTTCTCAGGGTAAGTTCCCCGATAATCCTTTCAAGGGTGCTGCCTGTATCGACAATATCTTCCAGAACCACTACTGTTTTGCCTGTGATGTCTTCATTCCAGCCGATCAGCTCCTTGATCTTCCCTGTACTGCTGGTGCCGTCATAGGAAGCAAGTTTTATGAAGGAGATCTGGGCCTCAAGCGTAATCTGCCTGAAGAGGTCGGCTGCGAAGAGAAATGACCCGTTTAGAATTCCAAAGAAGAGCACATCCTGCCCTTTAAGGTCATCGTTGATCTTTTCTGCAAGAGCGGATATCCTGCCCTGAATCTCGTCGCTTGTAAGATATTCAGAAAACTGTCTGTCAAGAACTTTTACCTCCTTCATCGTGCGGTTATTTGATGATGCGAAATTATAAATTTAAAGCTTATTTTTGCCTCTGTTTCACTGATTTAATAAAAAAGAGCATATGAATCCACTCGTCAGCATTATTATGGGAAGCACTTCAGACCTTGGAGTGATGGAGAAAGCAGCAGGAATCCTTGATGAAATGGGGATACCGTTTGAGATGAATGCACTCTCGGCCCACCGGACACCTGATGAGGTGGAGAAGTATGCACGCGGCGCGGCCGTCAGGGGCATAAAAGTCATCATTGCCGGCGCCGGCATGGCCGCACACCTGCCCGGAGTCATTGCTGCCATGACTCCCGTGCCGGTGATTGGGGTGCCTATCAGGGCGTCACTCGACGGATTGGACTCCCTCCTTGCAATAGTCCAGATGCCTCCCGGAATACCCGTTGCCACGGTTGCAATTGACGGAGCGCTGAATGCCGGGATACTTGCCGCCCAGATGCTCGCCACAGGCGATCCGGCAATAATGGAGAAAACTATAGCCTATAAGGAGGGCCTGAAGAAGAAAATTGTCAAGGCGAACGAGGAGCTGGCTGCGGTGAGGTATAAGTTTAAAACTAATTAGGGAACAGAGCAGTGAGGCATGGAGCATGGAGCATGGAGCATGGGGCATGGAGCATGGGGCATGGAGCATGGGGCATGGAGCATTGTCCTGGTGCATGGAGCATGGAGTAAAAGCTAATGTCTTGAAATAGTGTTTATTTATTCTGAAGAGTTTTACGGAAACTGGTTAACATCTTACTTAATATTACCAGTTTATTAATGAGTGTGTCTCTTGTACGTTACCCAATGATATTTCTGCGATCTAAAGAATATGATATTAGCTCATTTAGACGGATCCTCTGAAATATTTGAAGAAATCTGACAAAGTCCGATGTATGCTGGACAGATCCGGAACCCTCGGCAAATTGTTTGATGGACCATTGAAGCTCGCACGCAGTCTGATCTGAGTGCAAGCCTGTAATATCTCTCTGGCTTCGGCCAACTCTGCAATTTCAAAAAGGGTATGAGACCATTTGCAATCCCATCCTTGCCAACATTTGCAAGTCTTTAAATCTGAATTCATTCATATTTTTAAATTTATCAAGGTCATTCTCCGTGCTCTATTGCCTACATGCCTGCTATGCTAAAACACTATCTTCCCCTGCACCCTGACATCCCTGGCAATCACACTTCCCTGACCTTCGTGCCTCATTGAGACAGAATACTTGGCCCGCAACTCCAGGCTGCTGAAAGGTTTCCAGGAGACCATCAGGGCGGTGCGGCTCCCCTCTCCATACATTGCCGGCACGGAGAAGCCGTAAAGCATGTCATTCTCCCACGCATATAACCTCGAGGCATAGCTGTCAGTGCTGTAAAGGGCATACCTGAACCACACCCGGACCGGAACATGACTGAGAGAGAGTGCAATGTCCTGGCACAGCATATACCCTCGTTCTTCACCGCCGTTCAGGCTGCAGTAGCCTGCTCTGGTAGTGCTTCTTACAGACTCTGAAGGAGAATAGACAAGCATTGCTGTCAGCTGTTCCCTTTTGTCACGATGTGAGGGTGCCACGCCTCTGTTGTCACCCTGCATGTCATATTCCCGGTCACTGGCCAGATAAACAAGTCTTAGATTCAGAGCGTCACGCGGCATATACTCACCCCGTACCTCCACGGAGCTTCCTGTCGAAGGGGCGGAGGAACGGTAGCGCAGCCATGGTATTCTGTAAATGTCAACCCCGGCACTGAGGAACAGATGACGCGCAGCTTCAAGATGAACATTGCCGGCGATGCCGTATTCATTTGCGACTGAAGATCCTGACCTGTATGAGTTGGCATGGAATGTATAATAGTCAGGAGCATAATGTCTTCCGGTAAGATTCAGTGTGACCCTGCCGGTGGGAGCTGCCCTGATGCCTCCTGTAAAAGCCATTGATCCGGGAAAGCTCCAGGCCGTTTCTGAAAACAGGAGAATCTTTCCGGTTCCAGCCTTCAGGTCAAACCCTAAATTAAAGAGTTTATTACCGCTGAAGTCATATACTGTTTCAGCTCCGGTGACCCCTGATGAAAATGGCAGTGAAAAATGTGTAAACGATGCGGTTATGCCACCTCGTATCATATCCTTCCCGGCGGAGATATGGAAGCCCGCGATACTTTCCGTGAGGCTGTTATGCGCATTTTTGCCTGATTCAGTATCATGAAGACCGCCCTTTACCAGGTTGGAAATATAAACGGAACTGTCACCCGGATCAGCGACTACCCTTGCATCAATTGCATTGGAGGAAATGAATACTATAAGACCGCTGGTCATTGTACCCAGTACGCATCCGGCTCCACGGAAAAAGCTATTCTCCTCGGTGGAAACATACGGGGAAATTACAGTCCTGCCGGTCATGAATGAGGGTGAGACAAGTCGTGACCCCTGCCAACCGCTACTGCTGAACACCAGTCCCTCACCGAAGCGCAGGGAATAGTCGCCCGCGATAATCCGGCTCACTGTACCGTTTCTCTCGTACATAATGTGTCCTGACACAAAATCTGCTCCCGGTGTATCTCTGAAACCGAAAGGCTCACCGGGATCATTCTCGGCAGTCAGACCGTATGAAAGCGCAGTCCCCTTATGCCTCAGGCGCAGGGAAGCCCTTACAGCAGTCTCATCAGAGTCCCCGGAAGGCAGCCGGGCCGAAGATGTGGCAATAACAGTTGTAGTACCTCCTCTGCCTGCACGACCTTCGGGGAATACATCCAGGGACAGGTATGGTGCTGCCAGCATTGCAGTGTTCCTGTCAAATCCCGGAAGAAGGGCAATTTCATATACGGAAACAGCAGGTCCGTTCCTGGTGACATATTCAGCCAGAACCTTTACCTGAAAATCTGTCAGGAAGAACAGTCTTGCAATCTCCTCTTCATCTCCGCTGTTTATAAGCACAGGCCTCTCCCTGAGCTCAGCGAGGTTTTCAAATATGCCCTCTGCATCGTATTCGTCAGACAGGGCAAGAATTTCAGCTGCGGCTTCCGCCTCCCCTGCCGCTTCATTCTGTGCACTTGTAACCTGATGCTGCAGCAAGACAATAACTGTAATAACCAGGGCAGCCCTCATCTGCTATTTATTATCCATGTAAACGAAACTGATGAAGTCACACCGGTAAGACTGTTTACAATAAACCCGATGTCAGTCTGCACCGGTCCGGATGTATAACCTGCCCCGAAGGCAAATGATGAGGGTGAGCTCATATACCCTGTTCTGAATACCAGTTTTCGCAAAACCTGCCAGCTCACTCCGCCGTTCAGCGAGAGGGGCTCGTCTGTCATTTTGGAGGCATCGCATGCAATAATGCAGTTCAGGTGAAGGTGACCATGAAACACCTGCGCTGATCGAGGAAGGAAGGGAGTTTACCGCTGTAAGCGGATTGAAAATATGCAGACCCAGTGTCAGATCAGGGGACAACCGGGCTGCAAGTCCTGCCTCGAATGTAGCATGGTAAACATTACGGTAATCACCGACACCGGTTTCGGCAATAAGGTCAGCCTGCAGACCAAATGACAGTCCTTCTGAAATTGTCAAAGCACTTCCTACCCCGGCGAAAATGGAAGAGTACTGACCGTTGCCAAAATGTGTTGCGATTATTCCCAGGGGGGCTGCAGACCCGGGAATCACGAGGGAGATGGCTTTGGATGACATCTCTGACATCATGAAGCGCGACTCGAACGAGAGTCCTGCAGAGAAATCTCTGCTGCCGGCCATCAGGGCCTGATTGTGAAAACTGTTCCAGTGTCCGGGAGATGCGGTACATGCGAATGCCATACCGGCCTGGCCGGCTCCGTGGGGCACAAACAGGGGTTCACCGGCGTGAGAGGTATCCGGTGAAAAGAAAAAACAGCCATACAACTGCACAGCGCTGCAGCATGATGAGACATAACTATGAAGTAAAGTTATGCTATGACTGGAAGAAAGTCAAGAGAATGGTGAAAAAGTTAAATACAATTCTGACATTTAAAAGAACTTGTATACAAATGAAATTCCTGTCACAAAATAATATCTTGATTCATCAAAAGGTGGCGTGTGGTTATGATAGACGAGGTATTTTGTGAAAGGGATGGAGTAGTAAAACTGTAAACCAAATTTCCCGGGCTGGTAGTTAAGTTTCAAAGTGTAACCCGTTTCCCAATAATATCGGTCGACATTAGAATCCCACTCAAATCGCGCAGCGATGAGATAATTCAGGTTAACTCCAACACCTGGAGATATGCATGATACATATTTGCTTTTGGAATTCGCAAACGGATATAAGTTGATTGATGGAGATAAGCCCAAATAGTGTTCTGCGATTGGCGAAAGATCTTCCAAACCGGCCGGAGGATGGCCGTCCCAGTCGTATGAATAGCCCTTCATGAGATATTGAAAATCAAAACCTAAACTAACATATTTCAGTAATTTATTATCGTAAGCCACCCCTGCCTGGATACCTGCCCTGTCACCACTTGGTCCTAACTGGATATTATCATTAGGCGGATTCTGGATTATCCTGGTAGAGACATTAGACAAACCCGCCTTAATGCTGAAACTGCTTTTTTGTCCCAGGGAAATACTGATTGTCAACACAATCATAACAACACACAGAATGGTCTTTTTCATTTTTCCAGATTTATTTGAATAGTATCCGTTGCATATGCCATAAAAATCCCGTAGCCGTTCTTAATGTTTGATTCTATAATGGTCGGAGCAGTGAACATATCTCCATTGGTATAATCGGCTTCATCAAGACTGCGGCAGAAATTGTATCCGGGCTTTGAGATTGTGAATAAAACAATATCTGCCTTATTATAATAAAACGTTTTATTTTCATACCTGCCTGCCACAAGATTTTGCCTGGTCTCATACTGACCGATCCCGGAGTTGAATAATTTGTCTGAGAAAGCACTTGATAGAACAAAGAGAGAGTACGTGGTATCTGTGTCACAAACAAGAGTGTCGTTGTAGTTTTTAATAATCTTGACGGCATAGAAGTTTTCATCCGAAGGGTCGGTGAAAAAGACCTGTATCAGAATATCATCCTGGGGCGAGAAATAATAGTTCACGCTGTCAATAGCAACCCGGGTTGGAAATGATTCCACCTCAGACACCGCCTCCGGATACCCATCCGCTCTTGCACTTATCGAATATGTCTTGCCGGCACCAGGTTTGAACCCGGCGGAGGAAAGATACAGTGGATCATCTGTGAGTGTTTTGTTATCACAAATATTCCCATCTTCGTAAAGCGCCACTTCCACTTGCCGGATGACTTTTTCATCCGTCGACAACGGCGGATTTGAAATGCTGATATATGCCTCCGCCCGGTTATCCAGCCCTATGAATCCGGTGATGACGAGCTTATCCGGAGGAGAAGTTACATCATAGTCTATGGTTTTGGATATCTCGCAACCGGTAAGAGTAACGATCATCAGAACAAGTATGTACAGAAGCCGTCGCATATTAAAACCTGTAATAGAAATTAATTGCCGGAATTATGGGTAACAAGGCTAGTTTCCTTACCCTGGAAACTGTGCCGGTCACATTATTGTCACTGTCATAAGTGTTGTAGGTGTCAACATAGATGTAATAAGCATTGAACCTGCAATAAGCATTATAGAGGCTGAACTTCAGTCCGTAGGTAGAACCCTTCTCCGATTTTTTTTGCCATTCTGCAGCCAGATCAAGTCTGTGATAGACCGGTAGCCGGTGGCTGTTAATCCCTTCGTAGAGATAATAATCATACGAAGTGTAAGGATTGGAACCGACATGTGCGGAAGGAAAATTAATCCTGTGCCCACTCCCTGCTGTCCAGAAGAAGGAGAACTTCCAGGCTTGATTAAGCCTTACAGAGCCGGACATATTAAACAAGTGTCTCCTGTCGAAGAAAGCAGGAAACCACCTATCCCCGTTCAACCCTGAAAACTGACGGTTGCTCCATGAAAGGGTATAGTTGATGTTGCCGGTCACTATGCCTGTAGTTTTTTCTGCAAGGAATTCTCCACCAAATCCTTCACCTATCCCATTCGTTACAAGCGAATTCTCCCATTGATAAAACGAGTATTTCGTAAGATAATTGATCTTATATTCAACAAGGTTTTGCATTTTTTTGTAGTAGATTTCCGCCCCGAAAGAGTAACCGTCGCTTTTACTCTTGTGCATGAAACCCAGGGTTAACTGGGTCGCTTTCTCTGGTGGGATTCCGGCAATTGATGGTACCCAAACGATCTTGTCCAGCAGGATGTCATTACGCATAAGAGCATGTGTGTTCTGTGTCATACGCGACCAGGAGAGGACAAGCGATCCGGCCTCTTTCATGTCTGCCGCTATTGCAAGGCGTGGATCAAGGGAATTGAAGAAGACGCCGCTACTCGTGAACATATTTAACCTGAGGCCTCCGGTAAGACGGAGCAAACTTCCGAACTTCCATTCATCTTCTAGGAAAAGTGAGCCTTCAGCCGCCGTCATAGGGTCGTTGCTAAATACGCTTTTATGTGGTGCAATGTTGTCAATGGTATCTCTCAGCTCCAGGGAATAGGAGCCGGGCTGAAAATGCCTTAGTATACCGGCAGCACCAAAGTTTAAACTATGATTACTATTTGCAAAGAGAGTGAAATCGGCTGTTGATGCAATATCTCCGATATAACTTTCTTGGCGGAAACGTTCACTGGAGTCAAAGCCTGTTTTCCTGATTGGCAGATGTGTCTGCGGGTTCCACCATGTATAATCATAATAAGTGATCTCTTCATCATCCGACTTTCCGGAGTTTGATGTATAGCCAACCATTGTCGACGCAAATAATCTTGGCCCGAATACATGATCCGATTTCACCGATATCGCGGTATTGAAAAGAGAGTATCTGTACGCCTCCGAATATGTAGATGAATTATCGAAAAGGCGGTAATAATCAATTGAATGAAAGATATTTGCGGAAACGCTGTGATTGTTGTTGAACCGGTGCTTTACCTTAAAATTCAGATCGCCGAAGGTGTACATGACAAACTTTTTGCTTCGTTCAGGGATTTCTGAGGTTGACTCGAACTTTTCTCTGGATTTTGTTATGGCATTACGGATTGGCGTAAACAGATCAAGGTATGTGCTTCGCAGAGAAAGCAAAAAAGTGGTTTTATCGTCAATAGGACCTTCAATAGTGAACTTTGAATTGATTATTCCTATCTCGAAATATTTTTTTATCTCTCTGGCGTTTCCATCCCGAAGTGTTATATCAGTAACTGAAGACAGCCTGCCGCCGTATTTGGCTGGGAAGGGGCCCTTATAAAAATCGAGCCTTTTAACAACATCAGGATTGAAGACGGAAATAAAGTCGAAGAGATGGCCTGTACTGTATACCGGTATGCCGTCGAGGATAAAGAGGTTCTGGTCGGTTCCTCCGCCTCTCACTACCATTCCTGATGACCCTTCATTTGCGGCTGCTATTCCAGGAAGTGTAGTAAGCGCCTTGATAAGATCTGTTTCCCCTCCCAGTGCCGGGAGTTCATTCAGCCTTGTTATCGGAATTGTCAGCCTGCCCCTGAGGAAATCACTTTGTGTTCTAACCGACCTGACTGTGACCTCCTCCAGTTCTACTCCCGGTTCAAGGATGAAATTCATCACGGTATCCCCGGTAATTGTGATACGGTAACTAAGGGATTGATATCCGACAAAGGAAACCAAAATGGTTCCCGACCCCTGTTCCATACTGAGGCTGTAAAAGCCCTTGTTGTTGCTTGATGTACCTGCAAATGATGCGCTGTCATAGACACTGGCTGCAATGAGGGGTTCACCGGTTGTCTTATCGGTAATGAAGCCTGATATTGTAGCTGACTGCGAGAATAAAGTATGGGGAATAAATAGAAGGAGAGCTAAAATGCTCAACCATTTTAATATGGAAATTTTTGAAAGAATACAGCCAAAAATGGCTGTATTCTCCTTTATGGTCCAACGGTGTGCCATTATACTCTTACAGTATGATTACTTTATTTTCCATAAGGGTTAGTCTAATCCATTGTCTGAGCTATTTCTCCGTAATCAAAATAGCAAAATCCTTCGGCAGTTTTAAGCACAACCGGTTTAAGAAAGTTGGAAAGAACTTGTGTCATAACTAAAATTTAAATGTTGCAGACTTTATCAGAAGACTAAAATACAAATAAATAGATAAAAAGTGACTATAAAATTATTTCGCAAAGCGGCATTTGTTTAGTCGGGCGTTTTACCGGCGGAGAGGTATCCGGTGAAAAGAAAAAACAGCCATACAACTGCACAGCGCTGCAGCATGATGAGACATAACTATAAAGTAAAGTTATGCTATGACTGGAAGAAAGTCAAGGGTTGTGAGAAAAAAAGCATGGGGCATGGGGCATGGAGCATGGTGTGGAATTTTAATTTCCTTGCTGCATGCTCCCTGCTCCTTGCTCTATGCTTTTATGTCCTTAATATTCAGCTGCACCGTAGTCTTGCCCCGGAACTCGTTGAGCTCTATTGTATAGGCTATGTCAACCACACCTCCTGCTTCCCTGAATATCTCCATTGTGTCAGCCTGGCCGAAGGCTATTGCATTTACGGGTTCCATATTCTGTCTTGCGAAGCTGAGCTTAAGGTGTGTGCCTGTATTCCCTACCGGCTGACAGGTAATCGTTTTGACCCCGCGCGATACAAATACGGGCGCCATATTTTCAGGTCCGAAAGGCTGAAAACGGCTGATATGTCTGTGAAACTCAATTGAAACATCCTCAAGAGGGATCTCCTCGTCGATGTTGACTGAGGGGAACAGATGCTCCTCCCGGATAGTCTCACTCACATACTTTTCAAACCTCTCACGGAATGAGGGCAGGTTCTCCTGTTTCAGGGTCAGGCCGGCTGCAAACATGTGCCCGCCGAAGCTTTCAAGCAGATCGGAACATGATTCTATCGCCTGGTAAAGGTCATATCCGGCCACACTGCGTGCCGATCCGGTTGCAAAACCGTCTTTCGATTCGGTAAGGATCACTGTAGGCCTGTAGTAGGTCTCTATCAGCCTGGAGGCGACAATTCCTATCACACCTTTGTGCCAGCCTTTGCGAAACAGTACCGTTGTGCGGGCGTTTCTCATCCTGTAATCGTCACTGACCATGCGACGTGCTTCAGAAGTTATCTCGGTGTCTTTCTTTCGCCTGTCATCGTTACTTCGGTCAATCCCTTCACAGATAGTAACTGCAAGGTCTGAATTCTGAGACACAAGAAGTTCTACCGCCTTGCTTCCCGACTCCATCCGCCCTGCGGCATTAATGCGCGGACCAATCCGGAAAACAACATCCTCAATAGCAAGCGGCATATGTATCCGTGCCTTCTCAATGATTTTCTGAAAACCGAGACGGGGTGATTCATTGAGCTGCTTAAGTCCGAAATAGGCGAGGACCCTGTTTTCACCGGTCATCGGGACAATATCCGAACCGATGCTGACCGCAACGAGGTCAAGATAATTGATTATACTCTCAAAGGGTATTGCCTGCAGCTTGCAGTAAGCCTGTATAAGTTTGAATCCGACACCGCACCCTGAAAGCTCCTTATAGGGATAATTGCAGTCGGGTTGCTTTGGATCAAGTACCGCTGCAGCTTCGGGTATCTCATCGGCGGGCAGGTGG
Source organism: uncultured Bacteroidales bacterium (assembly GCA_963736735.1). Classification (GTDB taxonomy): domain Bacteria; phylum Bacteroidota; class Bacteroidia; order Bacteroidales; family VadinHA17; genus SR-FBR-E99. Next base: position 44,053 of record CAVTPX010000010.1, read on the forward strand.
TGATCACAAATAATAATATCAACCCCCTTGCTGCGGGCATACCTGACCTTGTCAGCCGACTTGATCCCGCAATCGAGGGCTATTATGAGACGGCAGTTATTGGATGCGGCATAGTCAATGCCCTTCAGGGAAAGCCCGTAACCCTCATGATACCTGTCCGGAATGTAGTAGTCGAGGCTGGTATGCCGCTCACGGAGAAATGAATACATCATTGCCACGGACGTCGTGCCGTCAACGTCATAGTCACCGTAAACAAGTATCTTTTCGTTTCGTGAAATGGCTGTCGATATCCGATCCACGGCCTTGTTCATATCCTTCATCAGAAAGGGATCATGCAGCGAACCCAGCGAAGGGTTAAAAAACTCATCAGCCTGACGCGCTGAGTGGATGCCGCGCTGCACCATGAGATTGACGACGCTCAATGGCACAGCCATCTCTGATGCCATGGCCCTGGCAACAGTCTCGTCGCCCTTCTCTTTGAAGAGCCACTTTTTTTCCATTATATTTTATTTTAGTAATATTCATATCCGAAGACCTCCCTCATTGCGTTCCGCATATCCTCCTTTATCTCGCTCATCCTTAACTCTTTCCCTGTCTCCTTCGAGATGCTTGTCACTCCCTTGTCGGTGAAACCGCAGGGATTGATATTGTCAAAGTATGAGAGGTCTGTATTGACGTTCAGAGCGAAGCCGTGCATTGTAACATACCTGCTGGCTCTGACGCCTATGGCGCAGATCTTCCTCGTCCGCTGCGCCTGCCCTGGATCTATCCATACGCCTGTGGCCCCTTCCAGACGTCCGCCGGTAATACCGTAATGGGCAAGACACCGTATTACCGACTCCTCGAGCAAAAAGATGTATTCTTTCAGCCTTATATTCAACCGTTCAAGGTCAAAGATCGGATAGCCTACAAGTTGTCCCGGACCGTGATAGGTTATGTCACCTCCCCTGTCTATCCTGTAATATGCGGCATCCTTAGCCTTCAGCTGAATATAGTCAAGCAGCAGATTCTGCTCTGAACCGCTTTTCCCAAGGGTATAAACATGATTGTGTTCAACAAATATCAGACGGTCAGGTGTTACGCTGACTGCTGTCTCCTTTCGGCTTTTTTCGCTGACTTTGGCATTGAAGAACTTTTCCTGGTATTCCCAGGTATCCTTATAATCCTTAAATCCGAGGTCATCATAAATAACCTTCACTCCTGATTCTTTTTCCCTGCTCCCTGCCCCTTGCTCCCTGCTCCTTGCTGCAGGCTTGCCTCCCCCACTGTCTGTCTGCTCGCTAAAATGATTCACCGGATCATTTCTTAACGCTCGCTCCCCATGCTCCATGCCCCTTGCTCCTTGCTCTTTCACAACGTGTTTCTCAGCATGAAATGAGCTCCTCACCAGCGGGCTGCTTTCAACGAAACTAAATCCCATCTCCAGCCCCTTCAACCGGTATTCCCCGAACTTTTCAGGTGTGACGTATTCAGTAACCGGCATATGGTCAAGGCTGGGGGCCAGGTACTGACCTATTGTCAGGATTGTGCAGCCGGCAGCACGAAGATCAATCATAGCACCGGTGACCTCGGCTTCTGTCTCTCCCAGGCCAAGCATTATACCAGATTTTGCAGGAATGCCCTTTGAAGCAATATGACTTATGACCTTTAGGCTGACATCATATTTTGCAACTGACCGGATCAGCGGTGTCAGTCGTTTTACAGTCTCAATATTATGTGAGATAACATCCGGTCCCGCCTCAATCACTTTATCAATGGCAGAAAGGTCACCCCTGAAATCGGGAATGAGTGTTTCGACAGTCACTCCGGGATTCTTTTCTTTAATTTTTCTGATTGTCTCTGCCCAGTGGTTTGCGCCTCCGTCAGGCAGGTCATCGCGGTCAACAGAAGTGATGACGCAATGCTTCAATCCCATGACGCTTACAGCCTTTGCCACACGGTCCGGCTCTCCAGCATCAGGCGGCAGCGGCTTTCCTGAGGCTGTCCCGCAGAATTTACATGAACGGGTGCAAATATCGCCCAGGATCATCAGGGTTGCAGTGCCTGCATTCCAGCATTCACCAATGTTCGGACAGTTACCGCTTGTACAGATTGTATGGAGCCTGTTTTCCTCGACCAGACGCTTCACCATGGTGTAGCTCTCCCCGCTTGCTCTCTGCATTTTCAGCCATGATGGCAATCTTTTGTAACCCGGCATAATCTCGGTAAAACCTTGATGAAATGAATAGACAAAGGTATGTAATTAATAGCCATATGCCAAAGGATATACGGCATCCGAAAATTTCAAAAACAAAGATTGAATAAGCTATCTTTGAGCCAGAATTATAAATGACAAAAAGTGAGTACCCGGTTCAGTGATCCTGTAAAAAAGCTAATCGCGGAAATGGCGGAGGTCGCAGGTTATCTGTGGCAGCGGGGATGGGCTGAGCGCAATGCCGGTAACATTTCAGTGTGCCTGAAGGATTTACCACACTCAGACCTCCCTGATGATTTCCAGCCATTTTTTATCTCACTCCCTGAGAGTTTTCCGGAGGTCGCCGGAATCAGTTTTATAGTATCCGCCACCAACAAGCGGATGAGGGACCTGGCGCGCCAGCCGATGAAGAATGCGATAATCATCCGCGTTACGGACGACGGAGCCGGATACAACATAATTTCACATTACGGAAAAACGGACCTGCGGCCTACAAGTGAACTCGCCACCCACCTCTCTGTTCACTCGATGATTGCCAGGCGGAAGAGCCAGGAACGGGTGGTCATGCATACTCATGTTACCGAACTGGCGGCGTTGACACAATTAAGGGAATTTACAGATGAGGTAAAGCTAAACCGTGTGCTGTGGAGCATGCACCCGGAGGCAAGAATATTCGTTCCTGCCGGTGTCGGATTTGTGCCATATATGCTGCCCGGAACCGTTAATGCAGGAAAAGCCACAGTCACGAGCTCTTGAAGATCATCAGGCTGCGATATGGGAAAAACATGGTCTCTTTGCAATCGGTTGTAATCTGCAGGAAACTTTCGATCTGGCAGACATTCTGGCCAAATCGGCTTCGATATATTTCATGTGCCGTTCATCAGGACAGGAGCCTGAAGGACTGACTGACAGCCAGATGGATGAGCTGGGAAAAATAAAATTCTGAATTAAATATGGATACAGTCTACTTCAACGGTAAGTATTGTGCCCCGTGAACAGGTCAGTGGTTAGCCCTGATGACCGCGGTTTTCTCTTCGGCGACAGCGTTTATGAAGTTGTGAGATGGTACGGTGGTTACTTTTTTGATATGGAGGGGCACCTGAACCGTCTCAGGCGCAGCCTCAGGGAAGTAAGGATTGACTGGCCGGAAGTTGACAGTTTTCCCGAAATAGCCGGTGAACTTGTGCATCTCAACGACCTCGGTGACGGCTGTACCCTGATATACCTGCAGGTTACGCGCGGCACGGCACCACGTGCCCATGCGTTTCCGGAACCGCCGGTGCCACCAACAACATATGCGTTTGCCCGCCGGCAGAGCATTGACACCCTTACTGCAGAGAGGGGTGTATCTGTTGATCTCACAGAGGACCCGCGCTGGAGCCGCTGTGACATAAAGACCACAGCCCTCCTTGCCAATATCCTTGCATACCAGAATGCCCACGAAGCAGGGCATGCTGAGGTCTGCTTCGTTCGCGACGACCTTATTACCGAAGCAGCACATTCAAATATCTTCTTCGTGAAAAATGAAACTGTTTATACGCATCCTGAATCAACCCGGATACTTTCGGGGATAACCCGCAGAAATGTAATCAGTATCGCCACAGAAAATGACATTCCTCTTATTGAGGAGGCTCTTCCGGCAGGCATGCTGCCATATATTCATGAAGCTTTCCTTACAAACACTTCCGGAGAGATAATACCAGTGGTAAAAATCGGGAACCAGCCGGTTGCTGACGGTCACCCGGGAGAGGTAACCAGGAAATTGCAAAGGCTGTTCCGCGACAAGGTGTCAGCTTTAAGGGATTTAGGGTAAATTGATTCGTTACTTCACTCCGGCCCGTATCTGCCCTCTGTCAGGAGCCACGACTATTATCAATCGGCCCTACTGCCTACTGCCTAGTTAATATTATATTTGCAGAAATTTTAATGAATATATGACAACCGAAAACCTGAGTGAACAGGAACAGATCCGCCGACAGTCACTTGACGAAATTAGAAAACTGGGTATCAATCCATACCCCGCTGCAATGTACCCGGTGAATGCATGGGCATCTGACATACTTGCCAACTTCGATGCGGAGAAACAGAATTATCCCGAAGTATGCCTTGCCGGCCGTCTCATGACGCGGCGTATTATGGGTAACGCCTCCTTTGCAGAACTGATGGACTCGTCAGGCCGCATACAGATCTATGTCCGCCGCGACGAACTCTGTCCCGGTGAGGATAAAACACTTTATAATACTCTTTTCAAGCGCCTTCTTGATATCGGTGACATAATAGGAGTTAAAGGATTCGTCTTCAAGACCATGATGGGCGAGACAACAGTCCATGTGAAGGAGCTGACCCTGCTCAGCAAGTCCATCCATCCGCTGCCGGTTGTTAAGGAGAAAGACGGCGTCCTCTATGACGCAGTGACAGACCCGGAGATGCGTTACCGACAGAGATATGTTGACCTGATAATCAATCCGGATGTAAGGGAAGTGTTCCGCAAAAGATCAAGGATAATTAAATCGATGCGTGAGATCTTCGACGCACGCGGCTACCTCGAGGTTGAGACCCCGGTGCTGCAGTCGATTCCGGGTGGTGCCGCCGCACGCCCCTTCAAGACGCACCACAACGCCCTCGATATCCCTCTCTACCTTCGCATTGCCGATGAACTGTACCTGAAGAGACTCATTGTAGGGGGCTATGACGGAGTATATGAGTTTGCCAAGGACTTCCGCAATGAAGGAATGGATCGCACTCATAATCCGGAATTTACAGTGATGGAGATTTATGTAGCCTACAAGGACTATAACTGGATGATGAGCTTTACCGAGGAGATCCTGGAAAAGGTAGCCACTGACCTGCACGGAACGACCAAAGTACCGCTCGGGGAACATATCATAGATTATGCCCGTCCATACAAACGGATATCGATGACAGATGCAATTAAGGAATATACAGGCATTGACATTACCGGGATGGATGAAACTGAACTGAGAAAAGTCTGTGACAAACTGGATATCCCCCATTCCCCGTCGATGGGAACCGGGAAACTGATTGATCAGATCTTCGGTGAGAAATGTGAGCATCACTTCATTCAACCTACATTCATAATCGATTATCCTCAGGAGACTTCACCACTCACAAAGAAGCACCGAAGCAAACCGGGACTGACAGAGCGTTTCGAGCTTATGGTCAACGGAAAGGAACTTGCAAATGCCTATTCTGAGCTCAATGATCCGATCGATCAGCTCGAAAGGTTCCAGGAGCAATTGCGTCTGTCAGAGAAGGGTGATGACGAAGCAATGTTCATCGATACGGACTTCGTAAGGGCACTTGAATATGGTATGCCTCCCACATCTGGAATGGGCATCGGTATTGACAGGCTTACTATGTTCATGACCAACCAGGCCTCGATACAGGATGTGTTATTCTTCCCGCAGATGAAGCCAGAGTTATAGGCAATAGGCAGTAGGCAGTAGGCAGTAGTGGAATGGGGAAAAACATAAATACGGAACTGAGACAATTATTGAAGCCTCTAGATTCTCCATTCAGGATCCAGGAGTTTCTGGATTCAATTCCCTATAACACTACTGAACGTACACTTTCACCGCTGCTTGTAATGAAGGAGAAGATGGCACACTGCATGGACGGTGGCCTTTTTGCAGCTGCAGCCCTGCGTAACCTGGGTTTTCCTCCTCTGATTATCGATCTGAGTGCTGAAAACGACGATGATCATATTATTGCTGTCTTCCGCGAAGGGAACTGCTGGGGAGCCATCGCCAAATCAAACACAACGGTGTTGCGGTTCCGCGAACCGGTGTACCGGTCACTTCGGGAGCTGGCGATGTCTTATTTTGATCTCTATTATAACCTGAACTCGCAAAAAACGCTCAGAAGCTACTCACGTACAATTGACCTGTCGCGCTTCGATGACCGCAGTTGGGAGACAACCGCAGAAGATCTTGAATTCATTGGTGACTATACATATACAGTAAGACACTACCCCCTGCTGACCGGAAAGCAGATCACTTCACTGAGTAATGTCCCGAAATATCTTTATGACGCCGGTTTTTCAGGCGCAGACATCGACGGTCTATATAAACCGGAATAACGAATTAACTGTCTGACCTGTTAAGCTCCTGCTCCAGTCGCGCCTTCTCAGTCTCGAACCCGGGTTTGCCGAGTAGTGCGAACATGTTTTTCTTGTATGACTCCACCCCCGGCTGGTCAAAGGGGTTCACCCCCAGGATGTAACCGCTGACAGCGCACGATATCTCGAAGAAATACATAAGCTGACCCAGGTAAAACTCATTGATGCATGGAAGGGTGATGACAATATTCGGCACTCCGCCGGAGATGTGGGCCAGCCGCGTTGCAGCCGATGCTCTTTCATTTACCTGTGTCATCCTGCGCCCGGCGATGAATCCGACACCGTCACTGTCATCAGCAGAAACAGGAACCTTCATTTCCGATTGCGCCTCAGTAACTGAGATCACAGTCTCGAAAAGGTGCCTCTCTCCTTCCTGAATATACTGTCCCATGGAATGAAGGTCAGTTGTGAAAGTGACGGAGGCGGGAAAGATTCCCTTGTTCTCTTTTCCCTCACTCTCTCCGAAAAGCTGCTTCCACCATTCTGCAACGGCTGCCAGGGCAGGTTCATAGCTCACAAGAATTTCTGTCTTAAAACCGCCGCCATAAAGGATATTTCTCGCTGCGGCATATGTCAGGGCAATATTTGAATTGTCACTCTTGTCCCTCGTCAGGGCAGCCATTGTGTGCATGCCCTTTATGAATTCGTCTATATCATAACCTGCAAGTGCCAGAGGCAGGAGGCCCACCGGTGTGAGTACTGAATATCTGCCTCCCACGTCGTCAGGTATGACGAATGTTTCATAGCCCTCGGCAACGGCAAGATTATGAAGTGCTCCCCTGCTGGCATCCGTAACTGCTACAATATGCCTTGCTACATTTTCTTTACCTGTTTTGCCGGAAAGATGACTGCGCAGGATGCGGAATGCGATTGCCGGTTCGGTTGTGGTTCCGCTTTTGGATATGACAACAATATTGTATGCTGTGCCGTCAAGGTAACGAACAAGGGCAGCATGGTAATCCTCACTTAGTGTATGACCTGCAAAGATGATCCTGTGTTCCGGATTCGCAAAGGGGTCAGACAGGCCGTCAATCAGAGCCTTTGCCCCGAGGTAGGAGCCTCCGATGCCAACTACAACTGTCACCGGGGCCTGCGCCCGCAGACGCTTTGCACAGGCTTTAATCCTGTCAGTTGATAAGAGGGCCGCCTCAGGCAGCCTGAGCCAGCCGAGGAAATCGCTGCCTCTGCCGGTTCCTTCACGAAGGGCATGGAGGTGTCCTTCGGCTTCCCGCGCAAGTGAATTTACCTTGCCGGAATCTGCAAATGATGATATACCGTTGATGTTGAGGGTGATGCTGGTTTTCATATGTTATCTTAGTGTTTTTGTAAGATTACGGATCTCGCGCGCCGGCGGACTATTCTGATAAAGGATACGGTATACGGCTGAAGCGATTGGTATTTCGAAACCGTGCTTCTTTTTTATCTCATTGATGCAGTCAGCAGCATAATATCCCTCCGCCACCTGTGTCATCTCCAGAAGAGCATTCTGCACTGTATAACCTTTACCTATCATATGACCAAGGGTCCGGTTACGGCTGAACTGTGAATAACCGGTCACAAGGAGGTCACCAAGGTAGGGCGAATCAGTAATATCACGGGGTTCGGGTGACAATGCCTCTACAAAACGTCGCATTTCACCTGCAGCATTAGCAAGCAGCACAGCCAGAAAGTTGTCACCGTAACCAAGTCCGTGTGCAATACCTGCAGCGATGGCGTAAATGTTTTTCATTACAGCCGCGTACTCAATACCGATGATGTCTGAAGATATTATGCTGATCATCCACCTGTTCGAGAAAAGCTCTGCCACCGCGGCAGCCCGTGAAGTATCAGGCGATGCAAAGGTAAGCCAGGTAAGCTTCTCTGCCGATACCTCTTCGGCATGGCTTGGTCCGGTAATTATTACGATGCTTTCATATGGCAGGTCGTAAACCTTGTGAAGATACTCTCCTACCACTGTATTGTCACCCGGAACAATACCCTTAATACCCGAACATACAGTATGACCTTTAAATGCATCCTTACTGAGACCATCCAGTTCTGATTTAAGAAATGCCGCCGGGGTTACAAGTATAACAGTGGACGAGGCACTGACTGCTGAAGTAATGTCATCTGAAGGTTTAATCAGGTCAGAATCAAACTGAATATCAGGCAGATATAGCGGATTCCTGAAATATCGCCTTACATGCCGGTAAATCTCCGGTCGGTCAATGTACCAGGTTACACTCCGGCCATTTGCGGTGAGCACCATAATGATTGCCGTTGCCCAGCTTCCTGACCCTACAATTGTTACATCCGTGTTTTTGTTTTCAGGCATGCATTTTCGCTTTGCGTCAAAGGTAGAAATTGCGGTGGCAATAGTCAAAAAAAATCCCCTCGTGTGAGGGGATTCGCTTTATTTAAGGTTGTGCTTCTTGACGAAGTCGTTTATCACCTCCTCAAGGTTGGGATTGCCAATCTCCTGCAGGTCATAATAAACCCTTGTATTAGGCTTTTTGATCTTGATTATCCTGTTCAGGTCGATTGGAGTACCGATGACAACCGAATCACAGTCAGTATTGTTAATTGTGGTCTCCAGGTCTTTTAGCTGCTGGTCGCCGTATCCCATTGCCGGCAGCAAAGTTCCTATATTCGGATACTTCTCAAAGGTCTCAGACATTTTACCGACAGTAAACGGACGTGGGTCAACCAACTCTGCTGCTCCGAACTTGCGTGCTGCAATAATCCCGGCACCCAGCTTCATCTCACCGTGGGTGAGTGTTGGCCCGTCTTCGACCACCAGAACTCTCTTGCCTTTGATTATGGAAGGATCATCAACTTTTATCGGTGAAGCACCATCGATGACTATAGCTTTAGGCGCAACCAGTTCAATGCTCTCGCGCACTGTCTGAATATCTTCAGGAGATGAGCTGTCCATCTTGTTGATCACAACCACGTCTGCAATACGGAGAGTGACCTCACCCGGATAGTATCTCAGTTCATGACCTGCACGGTGCGGGTCAGTAACAGTAATCATCAGGTCAGGATTAAAGAAGGGGAAGTCATTGTTTCCTCCATCCCACAGGATGACATCACAGCCTGAAGGATCCTTCTCTGCAGCGCGGAGTATTGCTTCATAATCCACTCCTGCATATATTACATTGCCGCGAACGACGTGCGGTTCGTACTCTTCCATCTCTTCCACCGTGCATTTATGTTTTGCAAGGTCAGAAACAACTGCAAACCGCTGAACCTTCTGCTCAACAAGGTTACCGTAGGGCATGGGATGACGGACTGCGACCACCTTAAGCCCCCTGGCCATCAGCAGCTCAATCACTCTCCTTGAGGTCTGGCTTTTGCCGCATCCGGTACGAACAGCACCGACTGCAATAACCGGTTTGGTACTTTTAACCATCGTCTCGCGCCATCCGAGAAGTATAAAATTAGCTCCTGCAGCATTGACAATGGCGCTTACAGACATTACTCTCTGATACGGCACATCACTGTATGCAAATACGCAGTCAACTGCCTTCAGGTCTTTAATAAGTTTGGGAAGGTCATCTTCAGAAAAGATGGGAATACCCGAGGGATACAGCTTTCCGGCAAGCTCTGAAGGATATTTTCTTCCATCAATATCCGGTATCTGTGCGGCTGTAAAAGCCACAACATTATAAAGCTCATTGTCACGGAAAAAAGTATTGAAATTGTGAAAATCCCTTCCGGCAGCTCCAATTATTATTACATTCCTTTTTAACATAAAACCTCCTTGTTATATATTGTCGATTTATTAATTATTATTGCTTAACTGTGTGATCATTATCCGGCAAATTTATAATTTGTAACTGAATTTATATGTGATTTTAATCACTTTCCCTAAATCCCGTTAACGCTTATAATATTTTGATAATATGAGAGTTAATAATTAGTGGGCTTTTGTTGAATAAAATGATGCTTAATATTTTCAACCTTAACTAATTGGCAGAATCTTTGTAGCGAAACTTAACGGATGAATGTCCTTGCCCATATATATCTTTCAGGCGATTCGGATAATATTATCATCGGTAACTATATCGGTGATTATGTCAAAGGGCGCGATTACCTGAAATATCCTGAGACCATTCGCAAGGGCATAATTCTGCACCGTCATATTGATGCCTTCACTGACAGACATCCGGTTGTTCACCGCAGCAAGATGCATTTCACAGGACGGTATCACAAGTATGCCGGGGTTATCACCGATATCCTCTATGACCACTACCTGACAAAAGAGTGGGATCTGTTTTCAAGAAGACCGCTGGAGAGTGTCACTTACAACTTCTACAGGGCCATGGTGAACAACTTCGAGATTCTCCCGGAGAATGTCCGTGAAAAGATGCCTTTCTTTATTATTGACAACTGGCTCGAGACTTACCAGACAGTTTCAGGAATAAAGAGGGTACTTAAAACCCTGAGTTCATTCACCTCCCTGCCGAAAGAAACGCGCTGGGCCATGAGAATGTGGAAGAAACAGTATTACTCAATCGAGGATGACTTCATGGAATTCTTCCCGCAGCTTATAAGCTATGTGGAAACTGAGTTCGGTGTGGTGCTGTCTCCCGGCATCAGAATGCCATTCTGATCATCCGAGGTATTCGGTACGGCTTGCATCAAGCCTGAGGAAGATAAACAGCAGAAGTGTGAAACTCCATAATGAGCTTCCTCCGGAACTGAAGAACGGCAATGGTATTCCTATCACCGGCATAAGACCTATTGTCATTCCTATGTTAATAAAGAAATGTACAAGGAATATCGAAAAGACTCCGTATCCGTAGGCCCTTACGAATGTGGACCGCTGTCGTTCGGCCATCATCACCAGCCTGAGCAGCAGCCATACAAACAGACCGGTAACCAGTAAAGATCCCAGAAAACCCCATTCCTCCCCGACGGTGCAGAAGATGAAGTCAGTACTCTGTTCCGGAACGAACTTAAATTTTGTCTGTGTGCCGTTAAGATACCCCTTCCCTGCAAATCCGCCGGAGCCAATTGATATCAGCGACTGATTGAGGTTATAGCCCTTGCCGAAAGGATCCTCATCGAGCCCGATCAGAATATTGATCCTCGTCTGCTGGTGTGGCTCAAGAATATTATGAAAAGCATAATCCACGGTGAAGAGGTACAGAATTCCGCCGAGGAGAAAGGCGTAGATCACTGCTCCTATCTTTAACCGGTATCTGAAAAAATACCAGGCATACACTGTTCCGGAAAGGATGACCGCTATCAGGATTATCAGATCCAGGTCCATTCCGAAAATATATTTTCCGGTGACAAATGCCAGCGTACCGGCAGCAAGAAATACTCCCAGAGCCTTAAAGGCCAGAGATCTGTTGGTGACAAGCCACAGTGCTGCAAATGCAACGACTGTCAAACCTACTGCTACAGCCACGTTGCCGATTACCAGTGAAAGCAGGAAGAGGACCACAGCCAGCAATGCCGAAATGAAGAAATAGATGCTCATCCCCTCACGGAAGAGCACAATGAAAAAGGCAAAATATGTAATGACCGATCCCATGTCAGGCTGGAGGGCAATGAGCACGGCCGGCGCCAGTATTATTGCCGATGCGGAGGCCATTGACAGGAACCCCGAAATTTGCTGCTGCCTGGAATTAATGTATGACGCCAGCGCCAGACCCGTGGCAAACTTTCCGAATTCTGACGGTTGCAGATTGAAACTGCCAAACTCGAACCATGATCTGGCACCGTTGATTTCCTTCCCCACCACAAGCACAAGAAGCAACAGAAAGATCATAATCCCGTAAACAAGCCAGGCAAAAAAGAAATAAAGTTTGTTGTCAGCAACAATTACAAAGACCGCAAGAATCAGGGCTGCAAATATAAATACGAGCTGCTTGCCGTAACGCTGTGAAAGATCAAAGATACTGCTATGCTGCTCGTTATATACTGCAGCATATATGTTGAACCATCCCATGATCATCATCACAAGCCACAGTAACACTGTGGTCCAGTCAATCCGGTTCAGTATGCCTTCACTCTTTTGCATCGGGAATGATTACTGTGTTTTTCACACGTTCTTCAAGGTATTGACGTTTAGTCTTGCCGGTAAGGTACTCTTCTATCATCAGGCTCGCTATAGGGGCCGCAAAGGTCGATCCGAATCCTGCATTCTCAACATAAACTGCAATCGCAATTTTCGGATTGTCCTTCGGGGCAAATGCAACAAATATTGAGTGGTCTTTACCATGCGGGTTTTGTGCAGTTCCGGTTTTACCACAGATAATTATGCTGTCAAGGGCTGCCCCTCTTGCCGTTGCACCTTCGCCGCCGTTTACCGCCCCCTCCATCCCTTCTATGATGGGAAGAAAGTTTTCCGGGGAGATCCCCGTCACATACTGTTGTGTAAAAAGACCGGCAGGGGAACCCTCTTCGCCGATTTTCTTAACTACATGAGGAATATAGAAATACCCCCTGTTGGCAATTGTTGCTGCCATGTTGGCCATCTGCAATGGTGTGGTCCCTATCTCCCCTTGTCCGATTGCCAGTGAAATGACTGTCAGAGCCTTCCACCGGTCCTTTCCGTAATACCTGTCATAGTAACTCCTTGCGGGGATAAAACCGGAAAGCTCATTTGGCAGGTCTATTCCCAGTTTATTGCCGAACCCGAAAGCCACCAGATAATTCCTCCAATGGTCAAAAGCATCGCCAACAGAAGAATAGTTTTTATTTTCCAGTATGCTGCGGAATGCATTGCAGAACCATGCATTGCAGGATATCATCACTGCATCGGGAAGGTTCAGCGGTGATCTGTGGGAATGGCATCCAACAGTGAGGGAGCCGGCATGGTATCCCATGCTGCATCCGAAAATAGAAGTGGGTCTTATAACACCTTCCTCGAGGCCAATCAGACCGTTCATTATCTTAAATGTCGACCCGGGTGGATATGAGGCCATCAATGCCCTGTCAAAAAGGGGATTTATTGTGTCAGCCTGAAGCCTTGAAAAATTGCCTGACCGCAGACGCCCTACAAGCAGTGAAGGATCATAGGAGGGTGAAGAAACCAATGCCAGTATTTCACCCGTTGAGGGTTCAATAGCCACAATTGATCCCGTCTTTCCCCGCATGAGCATCTCTCCGTATTCCTGCAGCCTGAGATCTATAGTTGAGTACAGATTCGTCCCCGGGACGGATGTTGTGTCATACCTGCCACCGGCATATGAACCCTTTATATTGTTATGTACATCTACAAGGAAAATGTTGACACCCTTCCTGCCCCGTAACTGTGTCTCATATGATTTCTCAATGCCGCTTATCCCTATGTAGTCTCCTGACCTGTAATATTTCTCCCTGGCTAAAAGCCTGTCATCCACCTCTCCTACATAACCAAGCATATGAGCTGCCACGGGAGATGTATACTTTCTTAGTGTGCGTGACTGCACATAGAATCCGGGAAAGTGATACAACTCCTCCTGCAGGAGACCATACGTTTCGGAAGATATCATCTTCATGAATACCGAAGGGGTGTAACGGGAGTAGTTCCTGGCTATTTTAAGCCTTGCCAGAAATTCGGTTTCGGTGATACCAAGTATCTCGTTGAAACGGGCTGTATCAAAGGAGGTGATACGTCCCGGAATTACAAGCAGGTCATATGCAGCCTGATTGTAAACAATCAGCTCACCCTTGCGGTCATAGATAAGTCCCCGTGCCGGGTACTGTGTTACATACCTGAGTACATTGTTCTCCGCTGAGGTACGGTATGTCTTTTCAATGACCTGTATGAAGAAAAGCCTGATTATGATGGCAGTCCCGGCCAATATCACCAGTGCCATCATAAAATATTTTCTGCTTGCGTACCGGTCTTTCATGACTCGTTCCTCATCTGCGCCATCCTATCATGTCAAGGATTACAATAAAAAAGGTTGTAAAAAGAGTGCTTACAGATTACTCTGATGAAGGTCCGGAAGAAACCCGAGAAACTGAAAACCTCAACATAGAAGAGGGCCAGATGGTGAACCAGGACTATCATCAGGGCAAACATGAAGAACCATCGAAGGCCGTTATTCTGCACTGAAGGAGAGATGTCCGGATCGGCGGCTTCATGTGTCATGTTGAGCGAAATAATCCACGGTCTCACGAAGCCTGCCATGACTGTGGCGAAGGTGTGAACTCCCATAGTCCCGGAAAAGGCATCGATAATAAAACCTGCCAGAAATGCAATAACGAGCACGACCCATGAAGGCAGCGAAAGTGGCAGTATGATTATCAGCATTACATACACATAGGGATTTATGTAGCCGCTGAACTGTATGTTATTGAATACCAATAGCTGCAGAAGGACCAGTACGAGGAAGACCCCGGAATATCTGAGAACATTATTCATTCACCACCTCCTCTTCCAGTCTCCTTATCTCATCCTTATTCAGGCTTCCGATAATATAAACATTTGTGAGTTTTTTGAAATCGGGTGAAAGTTCAACCTTGAGAGTTACAAAGTCGCCCCCCTTCTTCTTGTCACCTGTCAGAGTGCCGATCATCAGTCCCGGAGGGAAAATGGCTGAATAGCCGCTTGTAACAATTGTATCCCCCGGTGTGACGATTACATGGTGAGGTATCTCCGAGAGCTGGGCATTACGGTGGTTCTTACCGTCCCATGAAAGTGATCCGAAATAGTCATTATGTGCTATACTGGCACTGAGCCTGAAGTCAAGGTTCAGAAGGGACATTGCCACTGAATAATTCCTGGATACACCAACAACTATCCCCAGTATCCCTTCACCACAGGCTACCCCCATCCCGTTAATAACACCGTCATTGCGGCCCTTGTCGAGTGTGATGAAATTCTTCTGCCTGGTTACAGAATTGTTGACGACCTTTGCATCAAGGTAATGTGTAATTCAGCTTTTTAACAGTGTCGGAAAAGGCAATGAATGAAGTGGCAGTGTCAGTTTGCAGAATCTCAAGCCTCTGCCTGAGCAACAAATTTTCCCTGACCAGCCCTTCGTTTACATCCCTCAGCCTGAAATAGGAACGACCTTTCTCAACTTTTTCCGGTGAGACCGCCGGAGATGCTTCGGGCAGAATTTGAGACAACTGTCTGGTGATAATTGTGCGATGACGAGAGCATGAAAAGAGCCAACCCCTCCATGAAAAGGAATAAGATCAGGGTTTTATGCCTGAGGAGGAAGTTGAGAAGGCTTCTCATTCATCCAATGGAATTATCTCATGAGGAACTGGAACTTGTCAACATTCTTCAGTGCAACACCCGTTCCCCTGACAACAGCGTGTAAAGGATCCTCAGCCACCCTGAAGGGTATGTTTATTTTGTCAGTAAGGCGTTTGTCGAGACCTTTAAGCAGTGCACCGCCGCCGGCGAGGAACACACCTTTCATCACTATGTCTGCATAAAGCTCGGGTGGTGTCTGTTCAAGAACCTGCAGCACAGCAGCCTCGACCTTGGTGAGTGATTTGTCAAGGCAGTATGCAATCTCCTGGTATGAAACTGGTATCTCTATTGGCAATGAGGTCATGAGGTTTGGTCCGCGTACAACGAAATCGGCAGGCGGATTATCAATATCTGGCAGGGCTGCCCCGACGGCTATCTTAATATCTTCAGCTGTCTTCTCTCCAATTTTGATGTTATGCTGATGTCTCATGTATGCCTGAATGTCAGCGGTGAATCCGTCACCCGCAACTCGAATCGACTTATTACAGACTATACCGCCCAGTGCGATGACGGCAATTTCGGTAGTCCCGCCGCCAATATCAACAACCATGCACCCCTCCGGAGCTTCAACATCCAGCCCGATACCTATTGCAGCAGCCATCGGCTCATAAATGAGGTATACATCACGTCCGCCGGCATGCTCAGACGAGTCCCGCACAGCCCTGATCTCAACCTCAGTGCTTCCTGATGGTATGCAGACCACCATGCGCAATGACGGCGAAAAGAATCTGGGACCCGGATTGATCATCTTGATCATCCCCCTGATCATCAGTTCTGCTGCGTTGAAATCAGCAATGACACCGTCTCTCAGGGGCCTGATTACCCTGATGTTTTCATGCGTTCTTCCGTGCATCTGGCGAGCCTTTTCGCCAATCGCAATAAGCTTTCCGGTCGTCCGGTCAATTGCCACAATGGAGGGCTCGTCAACCACCAGCTTGTCATTCGCAATTATGTTTGTATTTGCTGTTCCGAGATCTATTGCGATCTCCTGTGTTAAAAATGAAAATAGACCCATGGATTTATATTTCTTATTCTGATTGTTGCTAGTGTTTAAAATGCCTGATCCCTGTAAATACCATTGCTATATTGTGCTGATTGCAAAAGTCGATGGAATCCTGATCCCTTACAGAGCCCCCGGGCTGCACAACTGCCCTGATGCCTGCCCCGAAAGCTGTCTCAACCGAATCAGCAAATGGGAAAAATGCATCAGAAGCCATTACTGCCCCGTCAAGTTTAAAACCGAAGCTGCCGGCCTTGTCAATCGCCTGCCTCAATGCATCTATCCGCGAGGTCTGCCCTATGCCGCTTGCATAAAGCTGCCTGTTCTTTGCCAGCACAATGGCGTTGGACCGGCTGTGCTTCACAATCCTGTTGGCAAACACAAGATCGACATACTCGTCTTCACCCGGATGCCTCGCTGTCACCGCCTTCATTTCAGCAGAAGTTTCATTCTTCCTGTCGCGCTCCTGCCAGAGCACTCCTCCGAGCATCGATCTGAATGTTGCTGTTTCGCCGCCCGAATGTTTGCGGAGAAGGATAATCCTGTTTTTCTTCTGCTTAAGTATTGCAAGTGCTTTTTCACTGTATGAAGGCGCAATGACCACCTCAAGGAATGTTTTGTCAGTTTCGGCAGCTACTTCTTCGGTAACCGGCCTGTTAAAAACAGCCACGCCGCCGTATGCAGAGACCGGATCGCAGGCAAGGGCTGACTCCCATGCCTCCCTGACATCATCCCTCGATGCCACGCCGCAGGCATTGTTATGCTTCAGGATCGCCACGGTGGTCTCATCAAATTCATCGATGAGTGAAACAGCTGCGTCAATGTCAAGAAGATTATTGTAAGAGATTTCCTTGCCGTGCAGCTTGTCAAAAATAAGCCCAAGATCACCGTAAAACAATCCTTTCTGGTGGGGATTCTCTCCGTAACGCAGTGGCTCGGCAGAGATTATACTCTGCTTGAAGACATCAGTCTGCCTGTTGCGGTTAAACCAGTTGAATATGGCGGAATCATAATGCGAGGTCATGTTGAATGCCTCGAGGGCAAAACGGTATCGCTCTCCGGCGTTTGTAAAGCCACCCTTCTCTTCAAGCAGGTTTAGAAGTTCACCGTACTGACCGCGTGACGAGATGATCACAACGTCCTTATGATTTTTGGCACCCGCTCTTATGAGTGATATACCTCCTATGTCAATCTTTTCGATTACATCTTCATCTGCAGCGCCACCGGCAACAGTCTCCTCAAACGGGTAGAGATCAACGATTACCAGGTCAAAAAGAGGAATGTTGTATTCAGCCACCTGCCTCATGTCAGACTCATCATCCCTTCTTGCAAGAATGCCCCCGAAGATACCGGGATGGAGCGTCTTCACCCTGCCGCCCAGGATCGACGGATAGGTTGTAATATCCTCAACCTTTCCTGCGCTGATTCCTGCCTCACTTATAAAATTGTAGGTACCCCCCGTTGAAACGATACTGACTCCCAGTGATGTAAGCTTTCTTACAATTGCTTCAAGACCATCCTTATAAAATACAGAAATAAAGGCACTCCTTATTTTTATATCACTCATTGCATGGTATTTAGATCAAGCTTGCCCGTGAAATTGCAACGCGTTAAAAATATATAAATTTTTTGACAACCAATGATTTCTTAAATAATTGAATTGATGATTTATTGCGGAGATATTGATGTTTTTTATTTAAGTATCTTTGGGCATATTTAATCAGATAACAATGTTGTGGAGATTATTCAAAGAAGCCTTTATATTTGCCTTTAACTCCGTGGCGGTCAATAAATTAAGAACCTTCCTGTCGCTTTTCGGAATCACTATTGGAATTGTTTCAATCATCTCGGTTTTCACGGTTTTCGACTGGATGGAGAACGGCATCAGGAAAAATATAGAATCACTTGGTGACAATACTGTATATGTTGAAAAAATGCCCTGGACCCCGACACCGGATATAAAATGGTGGGATATGATCCGCTGGCCTGCACCGTCACCTGAGGACTATGATGCCGTTTTGAAGAAATCGGCTTCGGCAGGAGCAGTCTGCTATTCGGTATTTACCCCCCGCACTGTTAAGTACCGCAGTAACTCTGTCAGTGATACATATATAATGTCAGTCACTCACGACTTTGAACAGGTCCGGTCTTTTGAGATTGACAAAGGCCGGTACTTCTCACAGTCAGAGTCGGCTTCAGGAAGACCTGTAGCCATCATAGGGGCAGAGGTAGCCAAAAGACTTTTCGACGATCTTGAGCCTGTAGGCAAAGAGGTAACAATCGGCGGTTTTAAAACCCTGGTGATCGGCACCTTTAAGAAGGAAGGAAAAGGAGGAATCAGTGACAGCGGAATGGATGAGCTCATGCTGATCCCGCTTAATTTCGGACGTCATTTTATAAATTTCCGTAACCGGAACCTCAACTCGGATATTATGATTCGGGGGAAAGAGGGCATTTCAGTACAGGAGCTGTCAGACGAAGTGACAATGATACTCAGGTCTGCCAGGAGGCTAAGCCCGGGTGAGGTGAGCAACTTTTCCATAAATCAGGCAAGTCAGGTCACACAGACTCTCGAACCTATCTTTGCCGGGATTAATGTGGCGGGATGGCTCATCGGAGGGTTTTCAATCCTGGTAGGCGGCTTCGGCATTGCCAATATAATGTTTGTCTCGGTCAGGGAACGTACAAGCATTATCGGAATACAGATGGCACTGGGTGCCAAAAGGAGGTTTATCCTGCTTCAGTTCCTTATTGAGTCAGTCCTTCTTTCAATTACCGGAGGAATTGTTGGTCTCTTCATAATTTTCATCGGAACTCTCTTCGTGAATTATGCCTACAACCTGGATATGTTCCTTACCGCCGGAAACATAATTCTGGCAATTGCGATCTCAGGGGCCATAGGAATTGTTGCAGGTTTTGCTCCCGCCTCTTCGGCGTCAAGGATGCACCCTGTGGAAGCGATAGGATATTCCTTCTGACAATCCCCTTCAGCCGTTTTCGTTCTTCCCGGGCCTGTTAAGGCTGACCCAATTGGTCAGGTCAACAAACTGTTCCACAGTAAGTTGTTCCGGTCTCATTGTAAGCAGGGAATGATCTCCTGCACCAGCTGCTACCATTGATTTGATAGGATTACGGATCATTTTCCTCCGCTGGTTGAAGCATCTCTTCACAACGGCGAGGAAAAGCGCCTCGTCGCAGTCAAGAGCAACGCGGCTGTTGCGGGTCAGATGCAACACGGCAGATTTTACTTTCGGGGGAGGTGAAAAAACTGTCTCACTGACAGTAAACAGGTATTCGATGTCATACCACGCCTGCAGCAGAACGCTCAGGATGCCGTAAACACGGCTGCCCGGCCCGGAACAGATTCGTTCAGCCACCTCTTTCTGCACCATTCCAGTGACTTCAGTGACCTTGTTCCTGTTTTCGAGTATCCTGAAAAAGATCTGGCTTGAGATATTGTAAGGAAAATTGCCAATGACGGCCATCCTGCCTGGTCCGAGCTCCTCAAGGTCAAGTTCCAGAAAGTCGCCGCTGATGATCTCATCGATGCCGATGATGTTGTTGCGGAGATACTCTACCGCCTCCCTGTCAATTTCAACAACCTTGAGGCTTTTGAATTTCCGGAGGACAAGAAACTGAGTCAGGACTCCCATGCCGGGCCCGATCTCGACCACGGTATCACAGTTGTCAGCCTTAAGCGATTCAACAATTGAGGCAGCAATTTTTTTGTCTTTGAGGAAGTGCTGTCCGAGGTGCTTCTTGGCTCTAACTTTACCGGTTACCATCCTGGCAGGAATCTGGATGGGCCGAAACCCGGTATCTTCAGCTTTTCGAGCTGGTTTATGACACGTTTCAGCACATCATAATAAAGTGTGATGAAGAGGAAACTATTCATCACCCATAGCATGCATATGTTGAACCACAGTGTTCTTATGCGCCATGATCCCAGCCGTTTGAAAGGCGCATAGAAATGAGCCCTGCCGACTCCGGACCCCGGTTCCATATAAATAGGATCAGATTTTTGAATTATGCGGTCCCGCGTATCGAGGGTCTTTTTCTGCACAGTACGGTTTAGAAGAATGTCAGCAAGATCCTCATTATGGGTCATCTCCCTTCTCCTCACCAGCTCTTCACGGCCGACAGCCCCGATGATGCTGTCAGTAATATGTTCCTTTACTGCAGTGAATGCTATGTATTTCTTCCTTACCGACTTCTGCAGCGAGTCAAGATAATCGTTTACGGCATATGCCTGGTCCTGGTCAAATCCCGGATTATTCAGGATGCTCATAATCCCGGAGTCATCGAATCCCTCCTCCCTGCTCAGGTCGTTTATGTGATACCGGAGCTTTGCCAGGTTTTCATTGTATGCCTGTACATATTCAGGTTTGCCGTTAGCCCAGGCGTTTTCATTGCTCTTCTTTTTCAGCTCGGGGATAAGGAATGAGGAACGCCAGTCATAGCGGCTTATTGCAATCTCAGTCTTAAAATAAGGCTTCATGTATTCATTGGCCCTGAACTGCTCCACGGCTATAGCCTCATATGAAAAGCGGGTGGCCATCAGATCGCCAATGACCGGCACATAAACTTTCTTGCTCATCGTCTCGTGCAGGTCATCAAACCTGATCATGGCGCCACCCAAAAGAAGCTGGGGAACAAGTATCAGAGGAATAAGGATGTATATGCTGATCACCGATTTCATCCCGGCAGAAATATTCAGCCCTGCCATATTACCGTAGCACGAAGTTGTAAACAGTATCAGCCAGTGGCTCCAGATCATGCCCTGTACATCGAGGATTGCATGGGAAACCAGGACATAAACAAAACTCTGAATTGCTGATAGCCCGAAGAGAAGGCTAAGCTTCGAAACGAGGTAGCTAAGACGACTGATACTCAGGTATTTTTCCCTCTCCAGAATCTTTCTGTCCTTGAATATTTCCTCGGCACTAACTGTAAGCCCCAGAAAGAGTGCCACTATGACACTCATAAAGAGGAAGACAGGATAGTTTTTGTTTTCAGAGAAGAGGTAGACGCCGTCAGTCACATACTTGGAGAAATAGCCCAGGATAAATGCAAGCAACGGAGGCTCAAGCAAGTTAATTACAATATACTGTTTGTCAGCGAGTTTACGCACAAAGTTGCGTTTGACAAAAGTGTTTATCTGTTTGATCTTTTCAGGGACCAGGAAATTGCTCGGCGGCAGCGGCTTCATTTCGGGCTGCCCGCTCACCGCTGGTTCCATCTTCTGCTTGTACCTGTGATACCATTCCACCGGAGTCACCTGCCTGTCCTGCCCACGGTTACCGGTGTTATCAACAACTTTGGCTTCAATTATTTTGAGTATCTCATCTGTCTCCACGTTGCCGCAGGTGGGACATTCGCTCTCGGCAGCATTGGCCTGTGAGGTCTCGGTCTTGAAGTAGACAAGAGCATCCACAGGGTCACCGTCATAGATAGTGTACCCACCCTTATCAAGTATCCAGAGCCTGTCAAACATTTTCATGATCTCCGACGAGGGCTGATGGATGATTACAAATATCAGACGTCCTTCAACTGCCTGATCTTTTAAAAGATCCATCACTTTTTCCGAATCATGGGAAGAGAGGCCCGAAGTCGGCTCATCGGCAAACAGTATTGCAGGTTCGCGCATAAGCTCCAGTCCTATGTTGAGCCTCTTCCGCTGTCCCCCGCTGATCTTCTTGTTAAGCGGATCCCCTACGAGAAGGTCCTTAATATCAAAAAGGTCAAGCTGATCCAGAACCTGCCTGACAACCTCATTGAGTTTTACCTCGTCATAGTTTCCAAAAGTCAGCCTGGCATTGTAATAAAGGTTCTGGTAGACTGTCAGCTCCTCAATCAAAAGGTCATCCTGGGGCACATATCCGAGGAGCCCGGTAAGTTCCTCCGGCTCATTGTGCAGGTCATAACCGTTTATAAATACAGACCCCCCGTGCGGCCTCAGCTTTCCGTTGAGAATATTCAGCAGAGTGCTCTTCCCTACCCCGCTGCCCCCCATTATGCCAACCATGTTTCCTGATTTAACATGGAAACTCATGGGCTGAACGCCGTTTTCCGATCCCTTGAAGGTGAATTCGATATTCTGTCCTTCAAATACTATGTCTTCGACAAAATTGTCTCTGATGAACTTCCTGAAAACAGCAGTATAATAAATTGTGGACATGCCCTGACTGCGGATATTCACACCGCGGTCAAGAAGGAACGGCCTTAACGGAACAATATTACGGCCCTTGAAATGAAGCTGTACCTTCCCATCGTATATAAAAAGCAGATGCCCAGTGCTCTCAATGAACAAAACATAAATGGTGCCCTTGAGCCCCTTTACAACCATATGGTGCCAGTCGTGGTAGTTGGAGTACTTTGATGCAGGCTCGCCAATGTTCTCCTCACCTTCGATAGCCAGGAAAGCATCAGGTGAGATCTTGTCAAACTTCATTCCGAGGATGAATGCCGAGGCATTCTTGTTCTCCTTCCTGGAAATGTTGAAGGTGCGTGCAACAATATCCACAATTGAGGACTCCTGTTCTGAGATTGTGCCGTCTTCAAAAACAAACTCGAGGAGCTGCAGAAACACAATCATCCGTTCTTCAATGAAGAGACCTTTCTTGATCTGACGGCAGATGTTTGTAATCTGGAATGTGATCAGCGAGTTTTCATCGGAGAGTTCGCCCTCACCGACTGTCTTCAGCTCCCTCTCATAGAAATGCAGGTTGTTCTCATAAAGTTTGAAATACTCCTCTTCCAGCTCCTGGTTAAGGTAACGACGCAGGTAGCCGCGCAGTATCTTCTTGCCTCTCGGTGTAACCCCTGCGGGGTTCACTGTAGAGATAATGGCAAAAATATGTATCAGCGCATGTAATACTGATTCCCTCATCGTTCTTAAAAAAAAGACCGCAAACTTTTCTTTGCGGCCTTTTCAGATTTCTTATGGTTATTTAACCAGGCCCGATCTGACCTGGCCTACGGCTTTCTTTAGGTCTTCGATGTTCTGCATCGTCAGGCTGGTGGTCAGTGTTGCATAAACATCCCTTACAGGCTGCAGCCCTTTCAGGAACTCTGAGACAAGGGCATCATCGGTATGGGGTTTCGCCAGATCTTCGAACATTCCGAAAGACTTCTTCTGTTCCAGCAATACCTGTTCAAAACCTGTAAGATGAGCACCCGATTCTGAAACTGCCAGGGTCAGATGCATGCCTTCCACCCATGCGCCTCCGACCATCAGCAGAGCCAGGTTTGCCTGACCTGCATCAATCATATAGGAATAGGTACGGTCGAATGCATCTGTAAGTATTGTTACAAGGCTGTCACGGTTGTCAAAATTGGCTTTTATCTGATCATAAAGAGACTCATCATATATCTTGGAGAGGTTCAGATCATTTGCCATTGTACGCATTGCACTCATGTAGTCTATAACATCCTGTTGCATATTATACAGTGTGGCATAACTAAGATCGGCTCCGAAAACACCGAGATTTACGGCTCTAGCATAGCTGGAGACATAATTCCTGGAATTTGCAGGCGGATTGGAGACTCCCAGAATGTAACCGAGGTCAAGGTCACTGAGTTGCTTAATTACCTCAGCAGAGGTCGGAAGTGGATAAACGTTTTCTTCGATCTTCTGCTCAAGAACCTGTTCCTCAATCGCATTTACCTGGGTTTTACTTTTGGATTCACCCCTGTTCTTGCAGGAGTATACACCTGCCACCGCCACTATCATCACGGCAACAAGTAACTTAAAGAGAGTCTGTTTCATAATCTGATTTTTATTCTTAGAATTCGGTACGTAAAATTATAACTTTTACTTTTCAGAAAACAACTTTTGTACACTAATATTTTTACTAATCCCGGGCTTTAACCCAGCATGATGCTTCCGCACATCCGGATAAGTAATCAAACGTCAGAAATCCACGTTTTGTTCATCTTCTAATTTCCCTATCTTTACATCCCGGAAAAACACCGACGCCTGATGTGGAATTTTGACGAGATAATTAACCGGGAAGGCACTGATTGCATTAAATACGACTGGAGAAGTAGCGTCTTTGGCAGAGCCGATGTGATACCAATGTGGGTTGCCGATATGGATTTCAGGACACCCTCATTTGTCACGGATGCAATCTCTGAAAGGCTGAAACATGAAATACTGGGATACTCATTCAGACCTGACAGCTATTTTGATGCATTTATAAGCTGGGTCTCAGCACTCCACGGATGGAATATCCGGCGTGAATGGATAGAGTTCAGTCCCGGAGTTGTACCGGCACTTAACATGTGTACACTTGCATACACAGATGCAGGTGATGAGATAATTATTCAGCCTCCTGTTTATACTCCGTTCCACGGAGCCGTGAAAGATCACGGACGAAAACTGCTGTTTAATAACCTGAAAGAGACCGCCGGTGGATGGGTCATGGATCTTGAAGGGCTCCGGAAGACAATAACCCCGGCCACCAGGCTTATAATTATCTCGAACCCCCACAACCCTGTGGGAAGAGCGTGGCAACAAGCTGAGCTTGCAGAGCTGGCTGATATTTGTTACAGCAATGGTATTGTAATCCTTTCCGATGAGATTCACTCTGACCTGGTACTTCCGGGAAACGTACATGTGCCTCTGGCTTCAGTCTCCGACAGGGCCGCAGCCATCACTGTAACATGTATGGCGCCCAGCAAGACATTCAATCTGGCCGGACTCTCTACCTCATCAATGATAATTCCTGATGAGGGGTTAAGGGAAAAATACAGGAATGTGCTTGTTGGCCTTCATCTCCACCTGGGTAATATTTTCGGAAACGTTGCCTCTGAGGCAGCTTATTCCAAAGGCAGCGAATGGCTTTCAGAAATGATCAGGTATGTGCAGGGAAACGTTGACCTTGTAATTGACTATTGTCATGCGCATCTGCCACGTATAAAGCCTGTAAAGCCTGAAGCGACATATATGATGTGGCTCGACTGCCGTCAGATGGGATTAGGCGGAAAAGATCTGCACAGGTTCTTCATTGAGAAGGCGGGAGTAGGAATGAACGAGGGTTCCGCATTCGGTCCGGGCGGAGAGGGATTCATGCGCATCAACCTTGCGTGCCCCCGGTCTGTTGTCGAAAAAGCCCTGAAACAAATCGACAGGGCAATTAACGAATAGATAAATGACAGAGACAAGATTACAGGTAAAACTGACACTGGAGGATGGCACAGTATACAGGGGCTGGTCGTTCGGAGCACCTGTCGCCGCAGCCGGCGAAGTCGTCTTTAACACTGCCATGACAGGCTACCCCGAAAGCCTGACTGACCCGTCTTACCGCGGTCAGGTTCTTTGCCTCACCTATCCCCTGGTGGGTAACTACGGGGCGCCGGGCAAGAGCGAACAGGATGACCTTTTCATGTTCTATGAATCCTCAGGTGTTCATATCTCTGCACTTATTGTTTCTGACTACTCCTTTCAGTACAGCCACTGGAATGCAACCCAGAGCCTTGACGAATGGCTTAAGAAGAGCAATGTTCCCGGTATTTACGGGATTGACACCCGTGCCCTGACAAAAAGAATACGGGAGAAAGGCGCCATGCTCGGGAAGGTGGAACCTGAGGGAACCCGCACCGAATTCTATGACCCCAATAAAGTAAACCTTGTGGCCGAGGTAAGCACGTCTTCGAGGCAGGTCTACGGTAACGGAAAGTACCGTATAGTGCTGGTCGACTGCGGCGTCAAGTACAATATAATACGTAACCTCCTCAGGCGTGATACAACAATTATCAGGGTGCCTTGGGATTATGACTACAGCACTGAGGAGTATGACGGGCTGTTTCTCTCCAACGGTCCGGGCGATCCGGTTATGTGTGTTGCAGCAATAGACAATATCCGGAAGTCGCTCGGTGGCGACAAACCCATCTTCGGCATTTGTCTCGGCAACCAGCTGATGGCGCTGGCAGCCGGGGGAAGCACATACAAGCTTCGCTACGGGCATCGCAGCCACAACCAGCCGGTTCAGATGGTGGGGACTGACAGGGCATACATCACATCGCAGAATCACGGGTTTGCGGTGGATAATAATACACTTCCCTCAGACTGGAATCCTCTGTTCATAAATGTAAATGACAATACAAACGAGGGGATGAAACACATTTCAAAGCCTTTCTTTTCCACCCAGTTTCACCCGGAGGCATCAGGCGGTCCCACTGACACGGATTTTCTGTTTGACGTGTTCATTGAGAATATAGAAAATGGCAGTAGGCAGTAGGGGCATGGAGCATGGAGCACGGGAGCATGGAGCATGGGGTATGGGAAGTGGATCCAATAAACCCCGAAGGGGTGACATTATGATAGCCCAGGACATACCACCCCATAAAACCCCGAAGGGGTGACATTATTCTTTTACCGGTCTGCCTCTTTCAAAATCTTCTGAACCAGCTCCTGCGGAGAAACAGCACCTTTAAAGGACTCCATAACTTTTTCCAGCCTCTCTCTGATCAGCCCGCTGCCTGTGTTGCCTATACTGCCGGTGTGGGTATAATCGGCCAGGCCGGTTGCCCTGAAGGATTCCGTACCCAGTTTCGCAGAAACGGTTTTATAGGCATCCCTGAACGGTATGCCTTCCAAAACCAATCTGTTTGCCTCCTCCACGGCAAAAATGACGTTGTACTTTTGATCCTTCATTATATCATTCCTGACTACGAGCGATTCCAGTGCTGCCGGCATCACTGACAAAATATCCCCGATCCCGTCAAATGTATCGAACAGAATCGCCTTCAATTCCTGGTAATCGCGGTTATATCCGGGAGGCAGTCCTGCTGTCATCAGGGTGATCTCCCCCGGCACTGACTGCACCCTGTTGCACCGGGCCCTGATAAGTTCAAACAGGTCAGGATTTTTCTTCTGGGGCATTATTGACGAACCGGTTGTAAACTCGTCTGACATCGTAAGGAAACCAAATCCCGGCGACATATACAGCACCACCTCAGATGCGAATCTTCCGAGTGTATTCGCAGCCGACGATATTGCCTGTGTCATTATTCTTTCAGTACGTCCCCTGCTCATCTGGGCATATGGTGAGGCTACGATAAGCCTGTCAAAACCCAGCAACTGTGCAGTATATTCCCGGTCGACCGGCAATGTGGTCCCATAACCGGCAGCGGTGCCGAGGGGAGACGCTCCTGTAAAAGCGGCGGCCCCGGCCAGCAACAGGATATCGTCACAAAGGCTTTCGGCATACGCGGCAAACCACAGGCCGAATGAAGAGACCATGGCCGGCTGCATGTGCGAAAAACCCGGTAGAAGGTCACTGCGGTGCTTCTCACTCAGGTCAAGAAACGACCTTGCAGTACCGTACAGTTCGTCTGCGAGCATGGCAGAGTGATGTCTCATCCACAGATGTATGTCGGTCAGTACCTGATCATTGCGCGAGCGGCCCGCATGCAGCTTTCCGGCAACATCTCCGGCAAACTCCCGGAGTCGGAACTCGACAAAAGAATGGATGTCTTCATATTCCGGCCCAATTTCGGCATTTCCATTCGCGGCCTCTTCAAAGAGCACATTGAGGCCATTCAACAACAGTTTTTTCTCATCTGCGCTGATGATGCCACATTTTGCAAGCATGACAGTGTGAGCCATCGACCCCGCTATATCATACAGCGCGAGTCTCTCATCATATCTCCTGTCACTGTCACAGGTGAACCTTATGAGAGACTCGCGCGTGTTTCCGCCTTTACTCCACAGGTGCATTTTCGTCGGGTTTTTTCCTGTTTGCCTCGATGATTGCATGATGTGCCATGAGACGTATTGCATTGATGCGGATGAATCCAAGGCTGTCAGTCTGGTTAAAGCCCCCCTCTATATCCATGCTTGAGAGTTCCTTATTATATAGGGACGAGTGAGACTCACGGCCTTCAATTATAATGTTGCCCTTGTAGAGTAACATATGCACCGTGCCGTCAATAACCTCCTGGCTCTTGTCCATCGCCGCCTGCAGAAACTCCATCTCAGGCGAAAACCAGAAACCGTTATAGACCAGTTCAGCAAAGACCGGTGCGAGCATATTCCGCAGACGCATCACCTCGCGGTCCATTGCAATACCCTCTATATCCCTGTGAGCAGCATAGAGTATAGTGGCCCCGGGCGTCTCATAGATACCCCTCGATTTGATTCCCACAAATCTGTTTTCAACCATGTCAAGAAGCCCGATGCCGTTCTGTCCGCCCAGTTTATTGAGCCAGATGAAACAGCTCCAGAGGGTCTTCACAGGTTGTTCCGTCATCCTTGTTTGTTACTTTCACCGGGATGCCGTCTTTGAAAGTCACAGAGATGCGGGTCTCCTTATCGGGGGCATCCATCGGCATAACCATTTTCTCAAGGATGTCCTTGCCAGCAAAAAATAGCGGATCCTCAAGTATTCCGGCTTCATGACTGATATGCATCAGGTTGTCATCCTCACTGTAAGGTTTTGAGATTGAAGCCTTGACCGGAATGCGGTTACCGGCAGCATATCTGATCATATCAGACCGGCCCTGGAACTGTGAAAGGAACTCACTGTCCTTCCAGGGTGAGATGACCTTTATATCAGGTTTGAGTGCATAATAGGCAAGCTCGAACCGTACCTGGTCATTTCCCTTGCCTGTAGCTCCGTGTGCTACATAGTCGGCTCCGTATTCAATTGCAGCTTCGATCTGCTTTTTCGCTATCAGCGGACGAGCAAGAGCTGTGCCGAGAAGGTATCGGTCTTCATATACGGCATTTGCCTTGACAGCCTGGAAAATGTAGTCTGTAACAAATTCTCTTTTCAGATCCTCAATAATCACTTTCGAAGCCCCTATTGCCAGAGCCTTATCACGTACTGCCTCAAAATCGTCATCCTGACCCACATCTGCCACAAAGGCAATTACATCGTATCCTTTATTTATAAGCCATTTAAGAATCACGGAGGTGTCAAGCCCCCCGGAATATGCAAGCATTACTTTTTTCATTTTGTATTTTTATTCATTTATTTGTTTTAAATATAATTTTGAGGCACTCCTCAATCGCCTCATTGCTAATATCATCGCGTGGGATCAGCAGGATTGTATCGTCTCCGGCAACAGTTCCGGCAATTTCGTACCGGCCTGCCGTGTCAATCTTTATGGCAACCGCTGAGGCAAAACCGGGAGGAGTATTGATTATCAGCATCCCCCTGGCCCATGTCATGCCGGTTATACTCTCAGTCTCCTGTCCCGGCAGTATCTCAGTCCTGCGACCGGCTTTCCCCTGGAGAAGATAACGGTAACCGCCCCGGCCGTCGAAATTCCTGCTGATGCCCATCTGCCTTAAATCGCGGGACAGTGTAGCCTGCGTACACCTCATCCCTTCACCCTCCATAAGACTCTGCAACTGTTCCTGGGTAGTGACAACGTTGCCCGTTATCAGTTTCTCTATCAGGATCAGTCTCGATGTTCTCTTCATAATGTATTATTTTTCATTTGAGATGCAAATTTATACATTTTTCTTAATGCAAAACTGTTTTTCAGATTTTTTTTAATACTTGCAGACTGCCGAAAACTGAACGCTTAATTAACATGAGGTTATTTTAGTCGCAAAGTGCTTCTGAGTTGGCCTCATTTTTTATGTATTTTTGTTTCCCAAACCTGGACAATGAAGGAAGAGATAAAAAAGATACTGTTGTTGGGCTCCGGAGCTCTGAAAATAGGCGAAGCAGGCGAATTTGACTACTCGGGGTCACAGGCGCTGAAGGCACTTCGTGAAGAGGGGATTTTTACAGTTTTGATCAATCCCAATATCGCAACGGTTCAGACCTCTGAGAAAATTGCCGATAGGATCTACTTCCTTCCGGTTACCCCGCAATTTGTCGAACGGGTCATTGAACGTGAACGTCCTGACGGGGTCCTTCTCGCTTTCGGCGGACAGACGGCGCTGAACTGCGGCACAGCACTATTTCGTGATGGCGTCTTCGAAAAATACGGAGTGAAAGTGCTGGGAACACCCGTCAGGTCCATAATGGATACTGAGGACAGGGAACTCTTCGTAAAAAAGCTGGAGGAAATAGATGTAAAAACCCCGCGCAGCATCGCAGTCACTACAGTTGATGATGCCCTGAAGGCATCGGAGAAACTTGGCTTCCCGATAATAATACGTGCTGCCTATACCCTGGGAGGACAGGGAAGCGGATTCTGCTCCACCTCTGAAGAATTGAGGAACCTTGCCGGACGTGCCTTCTCCTATTCGGGCCAGATACTTGTGGAGGAGTCGCTCAAGGGCTGGAAGGAAGTGGAGTATGAAGTTGTTCGCGACCGTTTCGACAATTGTATCACGGTCTGCAACATGGAAAACTTCGACCCCCTGGGAATCCACACCGGAGAATCCATAGTAGTAGCACCGTCACAGACACTTTCGAACAGCGAATATCACAAGCTCAGGGAGCTCTCCATAAAGATAATCAGGCACATCGGAATAGTAGGTGAATGCAATGTTCAGTATGCCCTCGATCCCGATTCTGAAGATTATCGCGTAATAGAGGTCAACGCACGTCTTTCGCGCTCCAGCGCCCTGGCTTCCAAGGCTACCGGATACCCGCTGGCATTCGTGGCTGCAAAACTTGCCCTGGGGTATGGCCTCCACCAGCTGAAAAACTCGGTTACAAAGACAACCACCGCCTGTTTCGAGCCTGCACTTGATTATATCGTATGCAAGATCCCACGCTGGGACCTGAACAAATTCCAGGGTGTGGCTCACGAGATAGGCAGCAGCATGAAGAGTGTCGGTGAAATAATGGCCATCGGACGCACCTTCGAGGAGGCTATTCAGAAGGGACTTCGGATGACAGGTCTCGGGATGCACGGCTTTGTGAGCAACCGTAACCTGAGCTTCGAAGATATCGAAAAGGAGTTGTCGGACCCGACGGATATGCGCATTTTCTCGATAGCCGAAGCGCTTGAAAGAGGCATTGACGTCGACCGCATCCATGAGCTTACAAAGATCGACAGATGGTTCCTGTACAAGCTGAGTAATATTGACAGTATCAGGAAGAGACTGGAGACATTCGACACAGTGGAGAGCATGCCGGCTGAAGAGCTGATTCATGCAAAGATCAACGGATTCAGCGACTTTCAGATTGCACGCCATGTCATTAAGCCGGGTGCCGGAAAGATTAACGAGGCAATGCTCAGTGTCCGCCGCTACCGTAAGAGCAAGGGCATTGTTCCCTATGTCAAGCAGATAGACACCCTGGCTGCCGAATACCCTGCCGTCACAAACTATCTCTACATGACATACAGCGGTATGGAGCACGACATCTGGTATGAGAATGACAAGCGTTCGGTGATAGTACTTGGATCGGGAGCATACCGCATCGGATCAAGTGTGGAATTCGACTGGTGTTCGGTAAATGCAATTACCACAATACGCAAGGAGGGGCTGCGGGGTGTGATGATAAATTACAATCCCGAGACCGTCAGCACCGACTATGACATGTGCGACCGTCTCTATTTTGACGAGCTCTCCTTTGAGAGGGTGATGGACATAATCGACCTCGAGACACCGCGCGGGGTGATACTCTCGATGGGGGGACAGATACCCAACAACCTGGCAATGAGGCTTCACCGGCAGGGAGTGCCTATCATGGGAACTCCGCCTGAGTCTATTGACAGGGCTGAGGACAGGCATAAGTTCTCATCGATGTGTGACACCCTCGGTGTCGATCAGCCGCGGTGGAAAGAGCTGACCGGCATCGATGAAATTGACAGGTTTATTGAGACAATCGGATTTCCGGCGCTGATTCGTCCTTCATACGTGCTTTCAGGTGCAGCGATGAATGTGGTCTCAAACCGGACTGAACTTGTGCATTTTCTTGAGCTTGCCGCCAGCGTTTCCAAGGAACATCCGGTGGTTGTCTCAGAATTCATAGAGTATGCGAAGGAGATTGAGGTTGATGCCGTGGGCTCCGCAGGTGAGATAATAGCCTATGCTATCAGTGAGCATGTCGAATATGCCGGCGTCCATTCAGGTGACGCCACTATCGTTTTCCCGCCGCAGAAGCTCTATTTTGAGACTGTCAGGAGAATAAAACGCATAACGAAGGAAATAGCCAGGGAGCTGAAAATATCAGGACCCTTTAACATCCAGTTCCTGGCGCGTGACAATGATATAAAGGTAATCGAGTGCAACCTCCGTGCAAGCCGGAGCATGCCGTTCGTGTCTAAGGTTCTGAAGACGAATCTGATAGAGCTGGCGACGAAAGTGATGCTGGGGTCAGAATGGGAAAAACCGCATAAGTCGGTGTTTGACCTCGACTATGTAGGTGTCAAGGCCTCGCAGTTCAGTTTCTCACGTCTGGCCAAGGCTGACCCGGTTCTGGGAGTAGACATGGCCTCCACGGGTGAGGTGGGGTGCATCGGCGACAGTTTCTATGAGGCCCTGCTAAAGGCAATGTATTCGGTTGGTTACCGGATGCCAGAAAAAGCTGTACTAATCTCGTCAGGCCCTGCAAAGTCAAAGGCTGATCTTATTGAGGCGGCACGGCTGCTGCAAAAGCGCGGATACAAATTATATGCGACGCGCGGTACGCAGGTTTTCCTGAATAATGCGGGAGTGGAGGCTGAGGTGGCATTCTGGCCCGATGAGAAAAACTCACCCAACACAGTCGATCTGATCCGGAGCCGGGTTGTAGACCTTGTGATAAATATTCCCAAGGACCTGTCGGCTACCGAGCTGAACAACGACTACCAGATACGGCGGAGTGCGGTGGACTATAACATCCCGCTCATTACAAATGCCCGGCTGGCGTCGGCATTCATTCATGCCTTCTGCACCGTCACCGAAGCGGAGCTGGAGATAAAGGCGTGGGATGAGTATTAGCAGGATTGAGGCAGTAGGCAGTAGGCAGTAGAGGAGCGAGCGTTAAGAAATGATCCGGTGGATCATTTTAGCGAGCAGACAGACAGTGGGGTGGCAAGCGTTAAGAAATGATCCGGTGGACATGTTGGCGAGCAGACAGACAGTGGGGTGAGCGAGCAGACAGATCGTGCGAGAGGAACCCCGAAGGGGTGACATTATTATAGATGAGGAAAGAAAAATATCATCTAAACCCCGAAGGGGTGACATTATAGAAATAAATAGCAATGATCATAATCAGAAAAGCAACCCCCGCCGACGCACCGGCAATCATCTCATTCCAGCAGGCAATGGCCATGGAGACTGAAAGCCTGGAACTCAAAACTGAAATTATCACCCCCGGCGTGAAGGCTGTCTTTGACGATCCGGGCAAAGGGGACTATTATGTTGCCGAAGACAAGGGAAAAGTGGTGGCATCGCTGATGATAACATACGAGTGGAGCGACTGGCGTAATGCCAATGTCTGGTGGTTTCAGTCGGTGTATGTGATACCGGAGTACCGCCGCTCGGGCATCTTCAGGATGATGTACACCTTTGTCAGATCAGAAGGTGAAAAAGCGGGCATTGCCGGATTGCGCCTCTATGTTGAATCAGAGAACCTCCGGGCTCAGAAGACCTATGAGGCAATGGGGATGGACGGCTCGCACTACAGAATGTTTGAGTCAATGTCAGGTTGAATGGAATGGCTGTTAATTATACCCGTTGCATTATATTCATTTATAATATTTGCCCTGTGGATTTCAGTCCGGAAGAAGAAAGATATACAGTTGCCGGATATCATTCCGTCAACCAGAGTCTCGGTTGTTGTAGCCTGCCATAATGAAGCTGCGAATATTACAACACTGCTTGAGAGTCTTGCCGCCCAGGATTACCCTGCAGAACTGATTGAAATAATCATTGTAAACGATAACTCCACTGACAGGACTCCGGTAGCCGTCAGCCAGTTCATTTCAGATGACCGTCTGCGGTTAAGACAATCCTTCAGGCTGATCAACAATCCTTTCAACGGAAAGAAGAGTGCTCTCCGTCACGGAGTTGAAAAGTCGACCGGGGAGGTGATACTTACAACTGATGCCGATTGCTCAATGGGTCCGCAGTGGGTTTCTGCAATGGCATGTTTCTATGCTGTTACCAATGCTGATATGGTACTGGCGCCGGTGCACCAGAGGGCTTGCAGGGGGTTTGTTCAGCGTTTTGGTGCTTTCGAGTTTGCCGCCCTGCAGGCGGTGACTGAGGCGACGGCCAGGGCGGGTTTGCCCGTGATGTGCAACGGCGCCAATATGGGAATCATGAGAGATGTATATTTAAAGCATTGCCGCCGGCTTCATGATGAAATTCCATCGGGTGATGACATGTTCCTGCTTCATTCGGTAAAGGCAGCCGCAGGAGATATCCGGTATTACGGTGAGGGGGCGGCGGCGGTGCATACCGCTGCCGCGGTATCGGCTGCGGCGCTTCTGCGGCAGCGCGCGCGCTGGG
Source organism: uncultured Bacteroidales bacterium (assembly GCA_963736735.1). GTDB lineage: Bacteria > Bacteroidota > Bacteroidia > Bacteroidales > VadinHA17 > SR-FBR-E99. Next base: position 78,930 of record CAVTPX010000010.1, read on the forward strand.
CCTCCAAGGCAGGGCGCTACCGTGACCCCGCCACCCTCACCCTCGCCGCAGCCACGGCGGCGTGCCACGCCGCCGTCACCGCCGCCGCCGCCATTTCACTATTCGTGCCTTCTTTCCTGCCTCCGCTGGCTAACCCTCCTGGCCATACGGCTGCTGCCTGACTACCTCCTCACCCGCCATGCCCTGAAAAAACAGGAGGAGCACCTGCCCCTCCCGCTGTTTATAATCATGGATTTCCTCTATCCCTTCTGGTTTGTCACCGTCGGCCTCCTCTCCCTCATCCCCCGGATGAGGGAATTTCGCGGCCGGTGATGGGTACCGGGGTTGTTGCCGGGACGGATGAAATACCCGGGTTGGCACCCGGGGCTATCAAAATGTCACCCCTTCGGGGTTCTGGGGTATTGCTCCCTCAAATCAATCAAAATGTCACCCCTTCGGGGTTGCCTCCCACTATCTGTCTGCTCGCTAAAATGATTCACCGGATCATTTCTTTACGCTCGCTCCCCCTTCGGGGTTCTGGGGTATTCCTCCCTCAAATCTATCAAAATGTCACCCCTTCGGGGTTGCCTCCCATGATCTGTCTGCTCGCTAAAATGATTCACCGGATCATTTCTTTACGCTCGCTCCCCCTTCGGGGTTATGGGGTATTCCTCCCTCAAATCTATCAAAATGTCACCCCTTCGGGGTTATGCGGTATTGCTCCCTCAAATCTATCAAAATGTTACCCCCTTCGGAGTTGCCTCCCACTATCTGTCTGCTCGCTAAAATGATTCACCGGATCATTTCTTTACGCTCGCTCCCCCTTCGGGGTTCTGGGGTATTGCTCCCTCAAATCTATCAAAATGTCACCCTGCCAGCGCACAGGCTGACACTTCTCCGCCAGCTGGCGACCACAGGCCATTTTTTTTACGCTGCCAGCGCACAGGCTGACACTTCTCCGCCAGCTGGCGGACCACCGGGCATTTTCTTTACGCTCAGTTCCCCTCTGCAAGGACCTTGATGCGCATAAGCCTTATCTCCTCCTCCTCGAACTCACCCGCAAGCTCCCTGATAGCCTCATCCAGCGATCCGGTCTCAGCCTCCTCCATGAAGTAGGAATACATGTCCTGCTGACGGTCCTCGTCAATCACAGCATCAATATAGTAATCTATGTTAAGCTTCGTCCCGGAACTTACTATTGCCTCTATCTCTCCCAGAAGATCCTCCGGCTCAATCCCCTTCGCATCGGCAATATCCTCCAGCGGCATCTTCCTGTCAATGCTCTGTATGATGTATACCTTCAGTCCCGACTTGTTCACAACCGACTTGACAACCATGTCCTGCGGCCTGATTATCTCCTTGTCAGCCACGTAATCCTTGATTACTTCAATTACCTCACCGCCATAGCGCTGAGCTTTGCCCGCCCCGATCCCGGTGATGTTCTGCAACTCCTCCATCGTCACAGGGTAATGGATGGCCATCTCCTCCAGCGAAGGATCCTGGAAGATATTGTACGGCGGCTGTCCCGCCTGCTTCGCAATCTTCCTGCGCAGATCCTTCAGTATGCTCATCAGCTCCTCATCAGCCGCCGCAGTGCGCGCCCCGAAAGATGCTTCGTCGTCCTCGGAGTCAGTAAAGTCATGATCCTCATTGAGCATGAAGCTCTGAGGCTCCTCCAGAAACTGATGTCCCTTAGGGGTCAGACCCAGGAGACCATAATTCTCAATATCCTTGTTCAGCAGCTTGTTGATCAGCGCCTGCCTGATTACCATA
>CAVTPX010000011.1:0-14789 GCA_963736735.1 uncultured Bacteroidales bacterium
TTGTCTTGACTGTATAGCTTCTTGGGGTGACTTCGCCTGCCTCTATTCGCTGGAGGGTGCGGACACTTATATTACACTTGTCTACAAGTTCTTCCTGGGTGAGTCCTTTTCCCTTTCTGAGCTCGGTGATCCTTCTGCCTAATTCCGGTTGTTTCATTGTTTTGGTTTTAAATCTTCACCAAACTTACGACTGATAAACCGATGCATAAAATATTTTGAAGGTTGTTTACCCGACATTTACCCGCCATTTGTTACAGCCCCTGTTAAAAAGAGAGCCTGCGGCGGCGCAGGCTCTTTAATTTTCTCTCAAAGCGGTTTCACGGGCACGCAGATGTCCACAACGAACCTGCCGTCCTTTGGCTCCTCAGGGTACATCTCGAAACAGGGTTTCTCATCGGGCTGGTAACCGCTTTCCGGGAACCACTGTCCGTAAAGCCAGTCCCACGCCTCCTGAAATTGCTGTGCCGTCAGTTCAAAGCGGGCGATGACATACCTGGCAGCTTCGAGCTCCATTTTCCCGATCTCCCCGCCGACTTTCGTTTCGGGAGGCACTGTAATGCAGACGCTCATCCTTAGTTTGTCTTCGATTGTCACGTTCGGGTCATCGTGATAGATAACAAGCGATTTAAAGTCCTTGCCGCCGATCAGGCCTCTCGGACCTGCCCAGGCAAAGAGCCTGTTCCAGATTCCCTCGAAGAGCTTGTCGTCGCCCTTGTAAGGACCGATATGCCTGATGTAGGCTAGCGTCATTTTCGGAAGTTCCTTAACCTCCACATTTTTGTTCAGTTTCATTGTTGTCCTCCATTTAATTGTGTTTAACTCCCGGCAAAAATATGGGGCAGGACTCTCATCGGCTTGATTACTGTTGCTATCCGGTTGACTTTTCTTGCTATTGTATGATTTCGTCGAGCGGTATTGTGTTGCGGATACCCCGAAATGGCTTCTGAAATTCCGGGAGAATACTGCAATTTCGGAAAAGCCGCACTTATGGGCGATTTCGGAAAGACTCTCCTTTTTGTTTAGCAGGATCAGGGCGGCAGCCTTTTCCATCCGGACTCTCATAATGAACTGGAATGGGGTTTCACCGGCAATCGAATGGAATATCCTGTTAAAATGAAATTTCGAAAAATTGGCAACTGATGCCAGTTCTTCCAGGGTCAGAGGTTTGCCGAGGTTTGATTCGATATAATCAAGGGTTCTGTTAATGCGTGAGATATACTCTGACTGCAAATTTCTTGTTTCGCTCATTTCGATAATAAATGGGGAATAAAATTACGAAAAACCAGCGTTAGCCTGGTGTCCGGGCATTCGATTAAGACTGCATGTCTGTTTGGCAGGTCTCACGGCCCTGACTGCGTACCAGTCTTACAGTATAAATCTTAAGCCCACCGAGAGGTCCATCCTTGACAGGCCGTCATATTCGCCCGGCTCCAGTTCGTACTTCTCTTTGGTTATGCCATCATCCAGGTAATACGAATAGAGTGTTCCCTGCAACAGCGATAGCTGGAATCCAAGTGATATTTTTTCGGACAGGATGATATCATAACCAAAATCCAGACCCATTCCAATTGTGCCACCGGTCTTTCTGTACCTGTCAATCAGGACTATTTCGTCTACATACCCCATGTATCCCATGGACAGATTAATTAGTAAGGCGCTTGTCTTTTTCCTGTTCATCAGCCTTGATGATAGTGTCGGGCCGATGAAAGTGATGTTTATGTCATCACTCATCATACCGTATCTCCTGTTTCCAAATTCATCTTCCAGGTAGATATCATCCATGCTGTTTGATGCATTGGAAAAATCATAAATGAGTCCTATCCCCAAAAGTTCGGAAACATAGTAGGTCAGGTTTCCGTTCAGATGATAGCCTGATTTCAGATTTTTAATGTAGTCCCGGAACTCAGGCTGAATGTCATCAGACAACCTTGCTGTCCGGTAAGCGTAGCCTCCCATGAGGGATAACGTGAGGTGCCGGTACTCAGGGTTCTTAATTATCTTATCGGCCGGCACTTCACTTATTTCATAGTAATCAGCCTGATAGAAGTTTACCGATGACTTTGGAAGAAGTGTGCTCCTGATCTCACCATTGTAGCTGAAAGTAAAATAGATGTTATCCGCTTTTATCCTTGTGATTTTGCAGTTGATTGAATCGCCATCTGAGGTTACAATCAGGTCCTGGGAGAAAGAAGGCATCAGGACGAGCAGGAACAATGTGGAGGCTATTATTTTTCTCATTGGTTCTTCGCATTAAATGAATCAAATTCCGCTTTTCCTGTTTTGGAGTCGATCAGCTCAAGTTTCGGACGACCGACAAATGCTCCCATTGTAATACTACACCTGAGGTAATAGGTCCTTCCGAACTCAATTGTCACCGGGACCTCATCTTTGGCTTCTGTCTTGGCCCACAGGGTGTTCATGCCGTCTTTTTTGATGTGAAGTGTAGTCTTAAAGCTATTACTTACCCTGCAGATCACAGTGTCACCCAGGTACAGGTCATAACTGATAAGAGCGCCTGCGCCACCATAGCGATAGACGTTTATGACAGCATAGTCGGCACCCTCAATTAACGGCTCCTCCGGCGGAGTGATGCTCTCAATGTTTTCCACCCTCAGGATTATGGCTGTTATCCTGTGGCAGGAGCTGCCAAATGCAGAAGGAGTCTGATGCTCGATTATCTTTATTGCATTGCCTCCCGCTTTTCTTGCCTCAAGCTTTGCATCGTCAATGACTTTAGCATAACTGCAATTTGTACTGAATCCGGTGTCTCCGATTTTTACATGACCCAGGAGTTCGGCATTGTCAGGTTCTTTATCCTCCAATCCGATAACAGCAACTTCCTGCTTGTAATCCAGTGGGGGATAGCTCCTGCTGATTGTTGATGTAATTTTGGGATTGCATGAACTTAATAACAGCAGCACAGCAATCGTCGCGAGTACGTGAAGTTTTCTCATTGTATCACATGTCTTTCCCGTCAGGGTTTAGTTTGACTCAAACAGTGATAGTAAAATAAGTAAGATAAAACGAGATTTTCAACCCCGGATGCGAAAAAGTTCAGGAGATAAAGGCGGATTTGTTTTAATATGCGCGGAGGAAGGGAGGGATGTAAATAAAGCCAATACCAGTCAGCCAGATTATGGTTAGCCCATGCCCGGGAATTTAACCCCATATTTCGATGCGGTTTCAACAATTCTTTTGACATCCGGCGGACCCTGGGGCCGCGGAGGTATAATCAGGTCCCCGGCCGGTTCACTCATTTCGATGAAATAATTTTCAAATCCGCCCGGCGACAGATGCACCAGGACCTCGGCCTGTTCAGTCTGAACCTGAAAGGAATGCTGTATATTTCTTGGCAGAAACATCCAGTCTCCCTTCCTGGCATTAAAGACTTCGTTCCCAACGGTATAGTTTATCTCGCCATCTAACAGGTAAAATGATTCATCCTCTTTTGTGTGAAGGTGCGGTGGCGGTTCCAGACCTTTTATTTCAAAACCGTGGATTAAGGAAAATGATCCGCCGGTATCCTTGCTTGAAATAAGAACGCTCATTAAATGGCCGATGTACCAGTATGAATTTTTAAGATCAGGCCCGATCAATTTGGGCAGGTTCTGACCAGGATCAGAGGTTTCAAAAGGGACAATTCCATGGGCAAAGGGAATCAGACTTGTTGCTGAAAGTCCCACCAAAAATGCTTTTCTGTTCATGATCAGTATTTTAGAATATTACAACTGAAAACAAACAGACAGTAATAAATGTTTTATTTTCCCTTAAGCTTCTGCAGCTCACGGAAATAGTCCATCTCCACTTTTTCACGGGCAAGCCTGCTGGTCTGCCTGTACGTTGCAAATTCTTCCTTCAGGTCTTTCAGGTCCTTGTCGGTCCTGAGGAGCACGACCAGGTTTCTTCTGAAGATGAGGAATCCTATGACCAGGAGCATGGCCAGCGCCCCGATTAATGTCCACATAAATGTGTTATATACTCCCTTTTTCAGTTCTATTCCCAGCACTTTGATGCTGTTTTTTGTTGCTGTCATCTCCTCGAGGTTTGCCCTTGTAGTGTTGAGCAAAACATTGAGTGAATCGGTCCGCCTGTTCAGATCCGATGTAAGGCTTTTCAATGACGCAATGCGGGTTCTTTCTGCCAGAAGTGTATCCGTATAATTGCGGTTCATTCTCTGATAAATATCTTCCCTTATTGCCCGGAAGTTTTCATAGATCCGTGTATGCTCCTCTACATATTTCATCTGTTCGCGGATGGGACTTTCGGTAAGTTCCTTAGGAATACCCGTTTGTCCGAATGCATTAGCGGCTGCAAAAGCGATTAAAGCAAATACCAATACGTACTTAAAGCTTAAGTTTCTCATGATTCCCCGGATTAGATTTTTAAATGTACAGACTTTCTTTTGATTAACGTATATAATGGGGGGAAATTGCGTGGGGCGATGAGCGGGGAGCATGGGGCATGGAGCAAGGAGCAAGGGGCACGGGGCATGGAGCAAGGAGTGAGGAGTGAGGAGTGAGGAGTGAGGAGTGAGGAGAGAGGAGTGAGCAGACAGACAGTGGGGAGGCAGCAAATAGCAGGGAGCAGGGAGTGAGGAGTGAGGAGTGAGGAGTGAGGGGTGAGGGTAAAGGGTAAAGGGTAAAGGGTAAAGGGTAAAGGGTAAAGGAGTAAAGGGTAAAGGGCGAGGAGGAATTAAGATTTAAGGATGGGGGATGTTATAAGAAGTGAGAGAAATTGCCAACTTTGCAGATATTACTTCTTATAAAACAGATTTTATCATGTCAGTACTCTTCTCCCCGTTAAAGATCAGGAACGTCACCCTGCGGAACAGGATAGCGATGTCTCCGATGTGCCAGTATTCAGCAACAGAGGGTTTCGCCAACGACTGGCACCTGACACACCTGGGCACCAGGGCTGTGGGCGGCACAGGACTCATCGTGGCAGAAGCCACAGCCGTTGTTCCCGAGGGCAGGATAACACCGGCTGACAACGGTCTGTGGAGCGACGAACACATCAGCAGCCTGAGCAGGATCGTCTCTTTCATTCATGACAATGGCGCCGTGGCCGGAATCCAGCTGGCTCATGCCGGCAGAAAGGCAGGCTGCGCCACCCCGAAGAACGGCGGCTTGCAACTCGATGAAAGCCATGGCGGATGGCAGACAGTCGCCCCATCGGCAATACCATTCCTGCCCGGAGATCGGGCTCCACTGGCGCTAAACAGCGAAGGACTGAAGAACATTGTAACAGCATTCAGGGCTGCAGCCGTGAGGGCAAATGCCGCGGGGTTTCTGGTGGCCGAGATACACTCCGCTCATGGTTACCTGCTGCAGGAATTCCTTTCACCTATAAGCAACAGGCGTACCGATGAATACGGCGGATCATTTCAGAACAGGATCCGCTTCTTGTAGAAGTCGTTGACAGCGTGAGATCAGTATGGCCCGAGGGAAATCCTCTCTTCGTAAGGATATCTTCAACGGAATGGACAGAGGGTGGATGGACGCCTGAAGAGAGCGTGATGCTGGCAGAGATTCTCAAGGATCACGGTGTCGATCTTGTCGACTGCTCCTCCGGAGGCAATGTACACGATGCAAGGATCCCCCTGGGCCCGGGTTACCAGGTCCCGTTCTCTGAAGCGGTTAGAAAGACCGGCATACTGACAGGTGCAGTTGGACTTATCACCTCCGCCGGGCAGGCTGAGGCAATACTGAATGAAGGGAAAGCAGATCTTATATTACTTGGCAGGGAGCTGCTGAGGAATCCCTACTTCCCGCTGCAGGCTGCCACGGAACTGGGCGCAGATATCAGCTGGCCGGTACAGTACCTGAGAGCCGCACCGAAGAGATAAGGTTGAGGCTGAGGCTAAGGTTAAGGTTGAGGTTGAGGTTGAGGTTGAGGTTAAGGTTAAGGTTAAGGTTGAGGTTAAGGTTGAGGGGGTTGGTGGCAGAGAGTATAGCTTGTACTGCGCCCACCCGGGGAGTCACGCAAAAGGATACCCTTTTCAATGAGATCCTGAATATCACGTAGAGCAGTATCAGCGGAACTACCTGTGATCTTTGCCCATTTGGCAGAAGTAAGCTTGCCGCTGAATCCCTCAAGCAACCTGTTCAACATCAGACGCTGACGCGGATTTATCTGGACAGAAAAGTGTCTGTTCCAGAATGATGACCTGTAAAGGACTGCCGAAAGTACTTCTTCAGACCTTTTCAATGCTGACTCAAGGCAATCCAGAAACCAATTGAGCCAGGGAGTTATATCCAGGTTACCCTTCTGAGTTTTTTCCAGAACTTCATAATACTTCTTCCGGTCAGTTTTTATTTGTGACGACATGCTGTAGAAGCGCCTGTCAGATCCTTCCGCTCTTGCCAGAAGCATATCAGTTATCACTCTGGCAATCCTTCCGTTACCGTCTTCAAAAGGATGCACAGTCACAAACCACAGGTGAGCCACGCCTGCCTTTAGCACTGCATCCGTATCTGCTGCACTGTTAAACCAGTTAAGAAAGGCTGTCATCTCTTTATCCAATCCTTCTGCCGGGGGCGCCTGGAAATGTACCCTTTCTCTTCCAAGGGGTCCTGAAACGACCTGCATGGGCCCGGTGGAGTCGTCACGCCATCTGCCTGTGGCAATCTTCAGATTGCCGCTCATCCCATCCGGAAAGAGCAATGAGTGCCAGGAGTACAGACGTTCAACAGTCAGAGATTCATTGAAATTGCGGATAGCGTCAAGTGTCATCTCAACAACTCCGTCGACATTCCTGTCCGGAGGCATCAGCCCGGCAATATCCATCCCAAGGTGCCTTGCAACAGAGGAGCGTACCTGATCAGAGTCAAGTATCTCACCTTCTATTTCACTAGATCTGACAACATCGAGTGTCAGAGTTGTAAGATTTGCTTCGTCCCGGAAAGTGAACCCGAGAGCTTCCATTTTTCCAGAAAGCCTTCCCTGGATGTGACGTACTCTGCCAAGCACCTGAACCAGTGTGTCATTGTTCCATTCAAATGCCGGCCAATCAGGCCAGCGGTAAATATATTCATTCATTATCCGCATAATTTGCGGTAAATATAGGTGTTATTCTCCGCATCTACAAATAATATCCGCAAAAGGTGCGGTGAATGATTATACAGTCAATGGTCTTGCGGTCTGGAGTCCTGCGGTCTGAAGTCTGAAGGGGACCGAGCGTTAAGAAATTGCCCTGTGGGCAATTTTAGGGAGGAGACAGATAGTGCGTGAGCATTTTAGTCTAAAGTCTGAAGGTCAAAAGGGGTTGTTATTAATTTGTGAATATCATTTCGTTTCAACCGTCGGCAAATGGGCGGGATTAGCGACTTTTGTAATGATGCGCTTTGACTGATCAATATGACAATGTATTATAAAAACCTTCCTATGTCTTAATCTTATGAGAAATTTTACCCTTCTTTCGTGTTTATTCATTCTGATAACCCTCGGCGGGTGCAGGCAGAAAGCCGCTCCGCTGGCTGATTTGCCGGCTGTACCTGCTTTGCCGGCGTCAGGCCTCACCAGCGAGGTGAAGATGCTTAACGGCGTCCCCGCCCTCTATATCAACGGTGAACTGACCAGCCAGATACTGGCAGCGCCATACAGACCCGATGAATCATATTTCCGTGATTTTCTGAATGCCGGGATAAATATTTTCGATATCTACCTCAGGTTCGACTGGACCGGGCCGGAGGAGTATGACTTCTCGAAGATCGATGCGAAGCTCGACTCATACCTTGCAATAGCGCCGGATGTGCTTTTCCTGCCCCGCATCCTTCTCACGCCGGGAGCATGGTGGTGCGAACAGTTCCCCGATGACATCACGATGCGTGACGATGGCACCCCCGCAGGGATGTTCGGCCCGCCCTGCCATCCTTCCCTGGCCTCTGAGAAATACAGGGAGCTCTCATATAAGGCGATGGTTGCATTTCTCACGCACGTCGAAGGCAAATACGGCAAGAATATTCTGGGCTATCAGCCCGGCAACGGCTTCGGCGGCGAATGGCTGATGTTCAACTCCTTCTGGGAAGCCAGACCGGGCGGCCCCGGCCCCACGAAATTCGGGGTCGAGGATTACAGTCCCGTTGCACAGGCGAAATTCAAAGAGTGGCTGAAAACGAGATACGGCAGTGTCGGCAAACTGCGGAAAGCATGGAATGACCAAAAAGTGACTTTCGAGACGGCAACACCTCCGGGCGAAGTGGAGAGATATTCATCCAACCACGGCATCTTCTTCGATCCGGCAAAAGGAAGAAGAGTGACAGATTACTTCTCGTTCTTCAATGACATGACAGCCGACGTGCTCCTCGAGAACTGCCGCTGGGTCAAGGAACTGACGGGAGGGCAGAAGATTGTGGGTGTCTTCTACGGATACCTGTGGTGCAACTTCCCCAACCTGAGCGTCAACCATACCGGACACCTTGGCTACCAGCGGGTGCTCGACTCGAAGGATATCGACTTTATTGCCAGTCCCTATACATATGACAACAAACAGATAGGCGGTCCAAACAACTCACAGACGCTCCCTGAAAATGCGATGATGCACGGGAAGCTCTACCTGAACGAGGTAGACACCGAAACGCATCTCTTCCAGCGTCAGTGGAGATGGGGCAACTGCCTGCACAACCCGGAGAACTGGGAGGAGACGAAAGGGCTGCTTGTCAGGGACTATGGCTATTCGATGACAAAGGGATTCGGGTTATGGTGGACTGACCTGCACGGTGGTACTTTCCAGGACTCGAGCATCATCGACCTTCTCGGCAAGCTCAAGAAGATCGACGAGCAGTATCTCAATGCAGACAAGAGGTCGAATGCAGATATAGCCGTGATCCTCGACGAGGAGACATTCAAATATTTCGGCGACGGCGAGCCTCTGTTCAATGCTCTGCTCACGGCACAGAAGCAGTGGCAGCTCGGATTCATCGGCGCACCGTGGGAGCCTTACCTGCTTACCGATATTGGCAACCCGCTCATGAAGGATTTCAAGGTCTATCTCTTCCTGAACACCTTCCACGTCACTCCGGCGCAGAAGAAGGAGATACATAAGAAGCTTGCGAAGAACGGCGCAACGGCTGTCTGGGTCTATGCCCCCGGATACATACAGGACGAAGGCCTTTCAGTGAAGAAGATGTCTGAGCTGACAGGCATCACCCTGAAAGAGGATGACTCATCAGGTGAACTGAGGGTAGGTGTCACCGCCTTTGACCATCCCTATACAACAGGTTTGAAGGAGGGGTTTGTCTACGGCACCGATGTTGACAGGGACAGCATTATCAGGTATTATGATCACCAGGTATACCTCAAGGATCCGCGTGATCCGGCGCTGGTGCGTGATCTGCCGGGCTTCAGCATCTCGCCGAGGTTCTATGCCGATGATGCGAAGGCCACAGTGCTGGGCAACCTTGCCGGTGTTGACAAGCCCGGGCTGGTGGTTAAGAAGCAGCCGGCAGGATGGACTTCAGTCTATTCAAGCGCTCCGATTCTGCCAGCCTCGCTGATCCGCAATATTGTCAGGGAATCGGGAGGACATATCTACAGCGGTGCGAATGATGTGATAGGCGCAAACAACAGTTCGCTCTATATCTACTCACCCGAAGGAGGAATGAGGACTATAAAGCTCCCGAAGAAGCTTAAGGTCACCGATCTGCTCGGGAACCGCGTGCTGGCTGACGGAGCCAGGGAGTTTCCGGTTACAATGCAGGAGAACGGCTCGATGCTCTTTGCCCTCGAGGAGCCGTCACCGGAGAGGGAGGCTGACATATTTATGAGTCGTTTTTCCGACAGTGAGACAGAGCTCACCACTGACCCTGCCTCGGCTTTCTGGATGGGAACAGAAGCGGTCATTATTGACCGGAACATAATCGGTGGTCCGGAGCCGGAGCTGAAGTCAGAGGCAAAGTCGAGATGGACAAAAGAGAACATTTATTTTCTCTTTTCAGGTCCGTTTGAGAGCCAGGTGCTGAAACCTGATCCCGACACGATCACTGAGACATTCAGGCTGTGGCAGTGGGATGACTTCGAGCTGTATATCGGGACCGATTTCGAACACACGAATCTTTACAGGGAGTTCGAGGTTTCACCCCAGGGTGAGTTCCTCGACCTGAACATCAATTCCGAGGTGCCGATGGCAGGCCATAATGACGAGAGGCTGTGGAACTCAGGATTCACGGTGAAGGCCCGTGTCGATAAGGAGAATAAGGTATGGTATGCAGAGCTATGCATACCGCTGGCATCGTTTGATACGAGGGCGCCGGCTGCAGGTAATGAGTACAGGGTCAATATCTACAGGCTTCAGGGACCGCAGGATGACCGTGACTTCCTCGCATGGCGTCCCACGGGGGTATGGAATCCGCATCACCCGGAGGTGTTTGGCATAATGAGGCTCACGGAGTAGGGCATTAAAAAAGCGGCGGCGGATATCGATTATCCGCCGCTTCTTTTTGCTGTAAAAACCTGAGTTAAATCGCTAAAATGGGCAGACTTATTTAACCTGCCATTCGATTATACCGGTCTCATACCAGGTAGTGTCTTCAGGCATATAGTTTCCGTCGGGAGGCCCAGTTCACCCTTTTTGAACTCCTGCCCGCGTAGTTTAATCATGATACGCAGTCCTTCTGCCTTTACAGGCTCAAAGGTCACCGAATTGAACTTATCCTTATCGACTGTATAGGGTGTCAGGTTTTTTACCGGCAGCCATTTGCCGCCTGATTTATAGAGCAGCTGCCATGACTCCGGCGACATGCAGTACTGCTTGTCGTCTTTCCAGTAGACATCCGAGGAGATGATCTCTGTGGGCTGGCTGAAGTCGTACTGAACCCATGCCTCGTCTCCTGCCTGTGGCCTGAGACTCAGGTAGGTTGAAGAGCCGTCGAAGGAATTGACAGGTACAAGCTGGTCATACAGAGCTGCAAAGCCGGCGCTGCCCGACTGTGCGCTCGGGTAGAAGCGGATTTCAGTAGTGGGAACGTTACCGCCGGGGTAGTTATCAGCCAGGCTTCCGGTGCCGCACGATGAGGTGATGGTGCTTGCTGATGCAATTGACGGAGCGGGAGGGATCACCACTTTCGACTGATCACGTGGCATCCATACGCTCATCTCGCCTGCGCCGCGGTTGGCCCATGCAAACCAGGGAACAGCAGTCATAACAGTTTCGCCGGTAACGGTGCTTATGCCGTCTTCGCCGCGTGAGACGGCTTCGACATTACCGGTAAGTTTTACAACTCCGCCAAGCAGATCCCGGTTCGAATTTTCCTGTGAACTGCGCACTGTCGGGGATGAAGAGGTTCAGTACCTTTCCGTTATTGTCAACGCCTTCGGCACAGTATACAAGCGGGCCTCTCTCGAGTGCCACCATGCCGGCATTGTCCATCACTTTTTCGTTGGAAATGACCTTCCTCACCTTCATCGGCATATCCAATACCAATACATCGCCCTTATTCCATTTTCTTTTGACGGCGAAGAATCCTTTTTCGACGGGGGCATTTAATACCTTGCCGTTCAGGGTCAGGGTCACTGCTGACTCGTCGTTAACGAGGTAACTGTACAGATCGCCGGGGATGGGTTCGCTGCCAGTCCATCCGGGTATGCGCACCAGCAGGGTGAAATCCGTCTTTTTCTCCCGGGGAGACAGTGATCTTCACATTGCCTTCCCAGGGGTAAGAGGTCTCCTGTGATATAAGCACCGGACTGTCATCAATTTCTGTTGTCAGCGTGCTTCCGATAAACAGATTCACATAGACGTTATCACCGCCGGTGGCGTAGATATATTTCCCGAGGGAAGCTATCAGGCGGGCCACATTCGGAGGACAGCAGTTGGGACCGAACCATTCGTGGCGTTCAAAGTTGCCGTAAGTTCTGAGAGGGTTCTGGTAGAAATATTCAGAGCCGTCGAGCGAGACGCCTGAGAGGAAGCCGTTGTAAAGCACTTTCTCGAGCATATCGATATATTTTGCATCCCTGTGAAGTGAGAACATCTGGTGGTTCCAGAATACGCTGCCTATCGAGGCGCAGGTCTCATTCCAGCAGCTCAGGTTGGGCAATTCGTAGCCTTCGCCAAAATCCTCATGATCGCGGTAGGTGCCAATGTTTCCTGTCAGGTAGGTCTTTTGATACACAGCATTTTCCCACAGTCTGTCGGAGGCTGCAATATAATCAGGGTTTTTGGTGATGGCTGCCAGCTCTGCCAGGGGAGTGTAGAGGTATGTAGCCCTGACTGTATGGCCTACTGCTTCTGCCTGTTCAGCGACGGGCATATGATCCTGGGCATATTCGCCGTAGAGTTCGCGGCCGTTGTGTGAATGTCCGCGCTGATCGATGAATGAGGCGGCCAGCTTCATATATTTCTCGTCGCCTGTTGAGTGATAAAGCTTCAGCAGGCCGAGCTTAATCTCTTCGTGCTGTGATACATCGAGTCTCTTGCCGGGACCGAAGTTGGCATCGATATCGTCGGCCAGGATAATGGCTACATCGAGCATTTTACGATCGCCTGTGGCGGTGAAGTATGCCACTGCCGCCTCCATAAAATGGCCTGCGGAATACATCTCACCGTTGAGGAGCCTTTTCCAGGCACGGGGCTTCCCGTTCGGAAGCACATGATCGATAAGCATAGGGATTCCCTTTTCTATGCGGGCCTGCAGCTCAGGGTCAGAGTTTGTCTGAAGGATATACCCTGCGGCTTCCACCAGCTTGGGGTCGGGAGCTTCGCCGGCCTCTTCATATTTTGTGAGCATCTCCATGACTGACACCCTGTAATTGTTTTCTATCCGCGGGTTCCAGAAAGGATCGTTAACGGTTACCGCTTTCAGGGCTATCTCATCGACGGGCCCCTGTGGCGACTGAGGTTGATTATTCTTCGAGCAGGCTGAAGAGAGTATCAGCAGGAGGGCCAGGAAATAGAATTTGTTTCGCATAAGTGAGTCTTTTTAAATGGAACGGTCAGTGATCGGTTATTGAAGTAATCAGACGAAGATAAGAGAAAAGTCTGAAAGTCTTAAGGTCTGAAGTCTGAAGGTCAAGGGTCCTGCGGTCCTGCGGTCTGAGAATCCCGAAGGGGGACTGAGCGTTAAGAAATTGCCCGGTGGGCAATTTTAGTGAGGAGACAGATTGTGTGTGGGCATGATAGCCATGGGATTAAAACACAAACTAAACCCCGGAGGGGTGACATTTTGATGCGCCGGATGGCGGACTGAGGGACTGGTGTTTTTACGGGGGGATGCAACTTAATGGGATAAAAGCCGTTGCAATAGGGAGGCACAGTGTTGTCTGTGACAGTTCATAATTTAATAACGAAAGATCATGAAAAATATACTCGTTTGCCTTGCACTGCTGCTATCGGGCAGCACTCTCTCCGGACAGTGGAAGGCTCAGACAGCAGAGACTTATGACATAACATACAGGATAGCATATGTCACATCGACCAGTGGTAATGAAACACTCAGGGTACTTCGGGATATGTCGGCCACTGCAGGTGAAAAGGGGACTGGTCTCTATGATCAGCTGACCGGGCAGATCATGCTGAATAAAGACATAGGCGATAAGAGTACTGTCGAGAACCTGGTTTTCAGATTTGATGACAGTCCCAAAATCTATATTCATCAGCCTTCCCCTGACAGGCAGAAATGGGATGTAAATAACAGGAAGTATATTATCGAGTCTGACTGGCAGACCTGGAGGCTGGGAGACACGAGAGAGAGGGGCGTGCGCAAGGAACCTGCGGCTGCCGGAACTGCAGCACAGGAAGAAGTGATCAATATGAAGAAGATTCTCGAATTGATGAAAACCAGTAAAAAGGTGTCGTGTCAGATCTTTGTGCTGAATAAGGCGTATGAAACGCAGTCGACGATTGTTTGTGAGTTTACGCTGGTGAACTCCACAAAATCGATTAACTATTTGTTTCAGTAGGTCTTGCGGTCTTGTCGCTTCGCTCCCCTTGCCCTGCATGCAGGCTCCTTCGCTAAAATGACCCGCTGGGATCATTTTTTAACGCTCGGCCCTGGTCTTGCAGTCTTGCGGTCCTGTGGTCTGACCTGCCGGCTGGCAAAATATCTAAAGTCCCGGAACCTTATCTCCATTCAGTTGTTGGTTTATAAAGAGTGTTTACATCGATTTCTGAAGGAGAAAAATCAAATGAATAATAGAAAGGTAGTGATTGTGGGTGCGGGATCTGTTGGGGCTACCTATGCATATGCCCTGGCACAGAGCGGAGTGGCAGAGGAGATAGTGCTCACCGACAGGAACAGTGAGCTTCTGAGGGGACAGGTAATGGACCTGGTGCACGGGCAGCCCTTTTTCCCTACGGTGTCGATAAAGGAGGGCAGCGAAGTTGACTTCGCCGATGCCAGTATGGTTGTCATAACAGCCGGGTCAGCACAGAAGCCGGGCGAGACGCGGCTTCAGCTGCTGCAAAAAAACGCTGAGATAGTCGGCAGCATCGCTGAACAGGTTGCTGCCAGCGGCTGTAAAGGCATAATGCTGATTGTGAGCAATCCGGTAGATGTAATGACCTACGTTGCCTACAGGCGTTCAGGATGGGAGAGGAGCAGGGTGTTAGGCTCGGGAACGGTGCTGGACAGCGCCAGGCTTAAGTATTTTATAAGTCAGCACTGCGGCGTTGATGTTCACAATGTCCATGCCTATGTCCTTGGCGAACACGGTGACAGTGAGTTTGCAGCATGGTCAATGACCCATGTAGGAGGAATAACGATGGACAAGTATTGTCCGTTCTGCGGTAAGTGCGAGGAATGGAGCGGGCAGCTCAAATGGATTGAAAAGCAGGTCAGGGATTCAGCTTACCA
>CAVTPX010000012.1:0-178364 GCA_963736735.1 uncultured Bacteroidales bacterium
CTGCGACCGCCGGTGGCTCACGCCGCGAACACGGCGGCCGCGCTCAGCATGCCCGAGTCGCGGACTGGATCTGCCGTGCGCGTCGGGATCGGGCTATATGGCATTCGCCCGGGCCCCACGGTGCCCCTGCCGGACGGGTGTGCCGCCCGTGATGTCATTCAAGACCACTGTCGCCCAGGTCAAGGCTGCCGAGGCCGGAACCTACGTCGGCTACGGTCGAGGCACTCGCCTGACGGAAGGGCGCACGCATCGCGGTCATTCCCGTCGGCTACGCGGACGGCTTCCGCCGGGCGCCGCGCCACTGGGCCGAGGTGTTGATCCGAGGCCGACGTTGCCCTATCATCGGCAACGTCTGCATGGACCAGGCGATGGTCGATGTCACCGGCGTGCCCGCGGTCGCGAAGGGGGATGAAGTCGTGCTCATCGGCCGCCAGGGGGACGTGGCCATCAGCGCCGACGAGGTCGCCGAGCGCTTGGGCACGATCCCCTACGAGGTCGTGTCGGCGATCCTGGCCCGTGTGCCGCGGATGGCATGACCACCGGCGCCCGACGCTAGCCGGACGCATCGACGAGGGAGGAGAGCATTGACCCGCAGGGAGAGAGTTCGGCTCGCCGTCAACCACCAGCAGCCCGACCGAGTGCCGTGGAACATCGGCCTGACGATTCCGGCCGCGGAGGCCGTCGGTCGCGCCGTTGGTGTGCCTCCGGCGGAACTCGGCGACTGGATGGGCAACCATCTCTTCAGCGTGGAGCCACTGGCCGCGGACGCCTGGACCGAGGTCAAGCCCGGGCACTTCCGCGATGAGTTCGGCGTGGTCTGGAACCGCACCGTCGACCCCGACATCGGCGTCATCGAGCACTACCAGCTCGGTGAGCGCTCGCTCGCCGGCTACTCGTTGCCGGACGCGGGATCTCGCCGCGCGCTGGGAGCCACTACCTCAGCGGCGTCGAGCGCCGTGGCGACCGCTACGCCGTCTGCGCCATCGGCTTCTCGCTCTTCGAGCGCGCGTGGACGCTGCGCGGCATGGCAACCTCTGCTGATGGACATGGTCGAGGCGCCCGAGTTCGTGGACGAGCTTGCTCGACGCCATCTGCGAGTACAACCTGCGCCTCGTGGAGCGCGCGGTGAGCTCGGACATCGACGCGGTCTACTTCGGCGACGACTGGGGCCAGCAGCGCGGCCTGATCATGGGCCCGAAGCTGTGGCGCCGCTTCATCAAGCCTCGCATGCCAGCGCATGTACGGCGGCGGTGAAGGCAGGCGGCAAGTGCGTCTTCATCCACTCCTGCGGCGACGTGCAGGAGCTGTTCCCGGACCTGATCGAGGCGGGCCTGGACGTGCTTCAACCCCTTCCAGCCCGAGGTGATGGACGTCGACGAGATGAAGGCCCGCTACGGCGACCGGCTGACCTTCCTCGGCGGCATGAGCATCCAGCAGGATCATGCCGTTCGGCACGTCGGACGACGTGCGCGCGGAGGCGCAACGGCTGATGCGCACGATCGGCGCCGGCGGCGGCTACATCCTGTCGCCGTCACACGCCATACCGCGCGACGTGCCGGTGGAGAACATCCTAGCGCTGGTGCGATGCGCTCGTGATGAGCAACTGGTTTGAGCGCCGGAGGCGTGGGGCGGCCATGGTAGCCAGGCCACGACTGAAGCGGGAGGGCCGTTGGGGCTTCTCGCCTGCCATTCCGGCGCAAGAGCGCCCTGGTGGTGCCGAGCACCATTCGCGTGCTCATGCCGGACGGCTCACGGTCGCGGTGATGGAGCTGGAGGACTACCTCAAGGGCGTCGTGCCGGTCGAGATCGGCTGGGGCACACGTCCGCGGAGGCCCTGAAGGCGCAGGCGGTCGCCGCTCGCTCCTATGCCGCCACGTCCCACGCCCACAGCGACGCAGGGTGCCGACGTCTGCACCACGCAGCACTGCCAGGTGTGGCGCGGCACCCACTACGCCCACGACCGACCTGGCCGTCGACTCAGACACGGGGTCAGGTGGCGGTGTATGGCGGCGAGATCGTGCGCACCTACTACTTCGCTCACTGCGACGGCCATACACGCAACGTCGCCGACGTCTGGGGCGCGCGACCTTGCCTACCTGGCGCAGCGTCCCCTGCATCTGCGGCTTCACCAGCCTGTACGGTCATGGCGTCGGCATGTGCCAGGAGGGTGCCAGCGCCATGGCCTCGGCTGGCTCGTCCTACGTCGACATAATCACGCACTACTACACCGGTGTCGTCGCTCTCGAGCGAGGCGCCCGCACCGCCGGACACCGACCACGCGGCAGGCGGCGATCGCCCAAGTACCTCGTGGGCAACCCGGACGTGGCGCGATTCGTCGGCGCCCCGGTGCCCGGAGGGTTCCAGGCGGCCGATAGCAACTGGATCGAGTTCTTCGAGGCGGGAGCGCTCGCCTTCCATTCGGATGGCACCGTGACTCAGGAGCCCATGGGCTCGTGGATAGCCAGCGAGTATGCTGACAGGGGCAGCCGGCCCTTCCTCGACGCCACCCCCAAGCCCGGGGTTGATGGCCGCTACATCGATGCCACCAAGCACAACCTCGGCCGCTTCTTCCTGCGGCACTGGCGTCACCGA
This sequence comes from uncultured Bacteroidales bacterium, assembly GCA_963736735.1. Taxonomy (GTDB): domain Bacteria; phylum Bacteroidota; class Bacteroidia; order Bacteroidales; family VadinHA17; genus SR-FBR-E99. The sequence continues at coordinate 2,593 of CAVTPX010000012.1, forward strand.
GTGGGGCAACCCCGTTTCCGAGGAGTTCTACGTCGTGCTCGAAGGCACGCCGATGACGCATCAGATGTTCGAGTACGCCCTGATCAGCCACGATCCCTACACGAACGAGCCTCTGCGCAGCATGAGACTGACCGAGATCTTCCTCAGCGCCTTCGACGGGGGAAAGGGTCTGGGCATGCTGGGCGAGTACGTCCCATAGTCACCTCGCGGGAGTGATCGTGACCACGCGAGAACGCATTCTCACTGCCCTGCGCTTTGGCGCGGTGGATGTAGTGCCCTGGGCGCCACGCTGGGAGCTGTGGCTCAACGCAGCGAGGCGCGACGGCCGCTTGCCGGCCAAGATACCACGGCTGGCACATCTACGACATCGCCCGGGCCTAGGGCCTGGGCATCAAGGGCTACGGCGTCAAGCCTTTCGTCGAGGACACCATCGTCTGTCCCCAGCCGCGTGCGCCACGAGGGCGACGACACCGTGCTCGAGTACGACACTCCGTACGGTAAGCTGACGCAGGTGACGCGCGCCACCGCTGGAGCTCGAGGCGGCGGGGGTGCGCGGGCGGGTGATGAAGGAGTTCATCACGGACCGGGGCGACTACGATGCGGCCCTCTATCTGGTCGAGCACACCCGCCTGGTGCCCAAACACGATGACGTCGCCGCCGAACTCCGTCGCATCGGCGAGGACGGCGTCACGCTGGCCATGTTCGGGCATCCCCCGGCCCACCACGTCATGCGGGAGTTCGTCGGCTATGAGGGCTTCTACTACCAGCTCCAGGACAACGCCGACAAGTTGGAGCAACTGATCGCCCTCTTCGACGAGCGCCAGGGACAGGTAGAGGCGATCGCCGCCGACTGCCCGGCGCAGGTTGTCGAGTTCGACGGCAACTATGATGGGTGGCTGACTCCGCCACCGGTGTACCGAAGATACTTCCTCCAGCCGCACCGACGGTTCGTTCGACGCTGCCACGCCGCCGGCAAGATCGTCGCCAGCCACTGCGACGGCCGCAACGACGGACTGCTGGGGCTGCTGCTGGAGTCGGGCTTCGACGTTGCCGAGGCGTTCACGCCGCCGCCGATGACGAACATCGGCGTTGGCGAGGCCCGCGCAGGTCTGGGATGGCCACATGGCCATCTGGGGGGGCCTGGCCGCGACGGCCTTCACGTCGCAGTTCAGCGACGATGAGTTCGATGCGCACGTCTATCAGGCGCTAGACGAGAGCGGCGGCCGCGGGCTGGCGTTGGGCACGGGAGACAACGTGCCCACCGATGGCCTATTCGATCGCGTGCTCCGCGCCGGCCAGTTGGCCGAGCGAGTGGAGCCGCGACCGCGACCCGAGGGAGGTCCAAGTGGTACTGGTGACCAGAAGAGAAGCGGACTACCGCGACTACACGGAGTTCGGCCATCCGCACCTTGGCCGATCCTGGGCTCCTGCTGGCGGCCCATGGCGTCGACGGCGGGCCGGCCAACGCCATGACCATCGGTTGGGCGACGTTCGGGGTCATCTGGGGGCTGCCCGATCTGCTTGGTGATGGTGCGGCCGTCGCGCACACCTACGGCCTGATCGAGGTGCACCGCGAGTTCACCGTCAACGTGCCCACTCACGCCATCGAAGAGGAAGTCAGCTACTGCGGCACGAGCTCCGGCCGCGAGCACGACAAGTTCTCGGAGACGGGACTGACGCCGCTGCGGAGCCGCGTGGTGAATGCGCCCACCGTCGGCGAGTGCTCCGTCACCTTCGAGTGCAAGGTGGTGCACTGCAACGACGTCATACCGGCCGAACCTGGCCGATCAGGTGCGCGTGTCGTCCTACCCGCGGGGCGACTATCCATCGACTCTACTTCGGCCAGATTCTGGCGACGACCTTCTACCCGCAGACCGAGGACTCCGCGTCCGCCTGATCGGCGGCTGCAGTCTCGAGCGTCGGTCGGCAGGGCAGGGGCCTCGACGTCCGCGCCGCAGCTCGTGGCCGCCTCGGCCTCGGCGGGACTTCCTCGCGGCGCGCTCGGGGCGGCCGGCGACCGCCTCGGCGACGACGGCCGCAACCCCTGCGCGTCGACGATGCACGGCGTCGTCGCCGACGGCGCGCACGATGCTGACGGCGAGGTACGGCTTGCCGCGGAAGGCGTCGCGGAGGATGTTGTGCGAGAGGTGGTAGCCGAGCACGTTACCCTGCGCGTCGAGGGCGATGTCGCTCACCTCACCGATCCGCCTGCCCTCGGTGGTGATGACTTGGGTGCGGATCACGGCGGTGCCGGCGGCACCCGGACTGACGCGGAGCTCGACTCGGCGCAGCGGCACTACGGACGACTCGTCGTCGACGAGGGTCACGTCGGCGCCGAAGAGCGTTATGTGCTCCGCCAGGACGGCCTTGGCTGGCTCCCGTCACCGGCGGTTTGCTCAGGATGACGGCGGTCACGCGCGCCATCGGCGGCATCGAAGAGGATCTCCTGGATGCTGCCGACGCGCCGGCCCGAGCTAACGGTGATGACGGGCTGTCCCAGAAGCCCTTTGACGGTGTGATTGCTCATCTCACCACTGCTCCCCGATGCTTGTGTGAAGTGGTGCGCCCGCAGCGACATGATAGGCCGCGGGCGCGGCGCTGTAAAGGCGCGGGACGACCGCCTTGATCGCCAGCCAGACGGCTCCGACCGGAGGATCAAGTGGCCAACCCAGTCTGGCTCGACACTGACATCGGCACCGACGTCGACGACGCGTGGCGCTCTGCCTGGCGCTGCTCAGCCCCGAGATCGACCTGGTGGGCGTGAGCACCGTCTACGGGGACGTGCAGTTGCGCGGTCGCATGGTGCGCAAGGTGCTCGATCTGGCCGGCCGCGGCGACGTGCCGGTGCACGCCGGCTGCGGCCGCACCGGTGCTGAACGAGAGGCCGATCTAGTGGGCCGGCTGGGAAGGAGAGGGGCTGCTGGCGCCAGAGGATGACCGCCCTGGGGCGCGAGCACGCCGTCGACGCCATGACGGCGGCCGTCGACGCCAGCGGCCGGGCGAAGTCGACATCGTGGCGGTCGGGCCGCTCACCAACCTCGCCGTCGCCCTGATGCGCGACCCTGACCTGGCCGAAGAGTGCGCCGCTTCGTCATCATGGGCGGGCTGCACCGCAGCGGCACGAGCGCGCTGGAGGAGCGTTTCGCCGAGTACAACATCACCTGCGACCCGGAGGCCGCCGACATCGTCTTCCGCTCGGGCGCCGACGATCGTCATGGTGGGGCTCGACGTGACCCTGCGCGTGGTCATCCGTGCCGCGGACGTCGAGCGCATCGGCGCGGTGGGCGATCCGCTGCGTCTGGCTCTGGCGGACCAGTTGCGCCGCTACCTCGGCCACGTCGGGCGCGACTACACCTACATGCACGACCCACTGGCCATGTCCTACGTGGTGCGACCGGACCTGCTGGAGCTCGAGCCGTGCGAGGTCCTGATTGAAACGCAAGAGCGAGATCGCTGCGGGCGCGACCTGGGTGCGGCGAGATGCGAGTAGCCGCACCGCAGGTCGCCCTCGGCGCTCGCTACGACGAGTTCGAGCGCTTCCTGGTCGACAGGCTGACGGCCGTCTCGTAGCTAGGGAACCGTCATCTTGAACTCAGTAAAGGATCCGTCTCACTGGCGGACACCTCGTCTAGTGAGAGGGATCCTTGACTTCGTTCAGGATGACGGCCGACGACCGTCAGGGCGAAGGCTACGGCCTGACGATCTCGCCGGTCTCGGACGAGCGCCGCTCGGCCTCGACCAGCTGCACCGACTGCCGGGCGCTCTCGGGTGCGACGATGTCGGCCGGGCTGCGGCCCTCGCGCAGGCAGTTGACGAAGAACTCGAGCTCGCGTGCGGTAGGCGTCGCCCTCCAGCTTGACCGGTCTCGGGCGTGTCGGCGCCATCGACGAACAGATGCAGGTTCGGCTGCACCGTGCTGTCCATGCGCAGGATGGCGTGCTCGAAGATGGCGAGGTAGCCGGCGCGGAAGCCGAAAGGTCTGCTGCACGTACCAGCCCGCGTCGATCGTGACGTCCGGGCCGCCGTCGTAGCGCCATAGGCCGCCACGATGTCGTAGCCGCCGGTAGCCGGCGTCTTGATGGCGCGGGCGTAGAGCTGCTCGGCTTGCCGAACAGGAAGTTGACATAATCGACGTCGTGGACGTGCAGGTCGAGCATGGCGCCACCGCAGCGCTTGGCGTCCACCATCCAGCCGTCCCACGTCCAGATCGGGCTGGAGGCGCGGCGGGCGAACTCCGCCTTCACCAGCTTGCCGTACTTGCCCGAGCGACAGCGTGTCTCGCAGGTAGACGTACTCGGGCCAGAAGCGCAGGCATTGGGCGACGAAGCAGCTCGAGTCTTGGCGGCCTTGGCCGCGTCGATCATGCGGGTGGTCTCGGTGGACGAGAGCGCCATCGGCTTCTCGGTGACCACGTGCTTGCCGGCCTGGGCGCCGCGGACGGCCATCTCGGCGTGCAGGTAGGTGGGCAGGCAGATGTCGACCAGGTCGACGTCGGCTTGGGCGATCAGGTCCTTGCCGTCGGCGAACACCTGGTACTCGGACACGTCCATGCGCGGCAGCGGCACCTCGAGGTTGCCCTGCACGTTCGCCCCGCCGGTGCGGCGCGCGGGGTCGGCGTCGGCGATGGCAACGACCTTGGCGCCGGGCATGTTCTGGTAGTGGGCCAGATGCGCCCGGCCCATGAAGCCCAGGCCGATCACTCCGACCTTGATGGTATCTTTCACTTCGATCTTGCCTTCGAAGATGATGTCGACGGCGCGGGCGCCGCGGTAGATGGCGGCGTCGGGATAGAGGCCGGCGGGGAAGTACTCCACCACCGCGTGACCGTCGTAGCCGGCCGCGGCAAAGCTCGGCCATCACGGCCTGTAGTCCACGTCGCCCTCGAGCAGCTCGACGAACCCGTCGAGCGTGCCCGCGGCGGTGCGGTAGTCCTTGAAGTGCACGGCCTTGATGCGCTTGCCGAGGATGCGATCCACTGCTGCGGGTAGCCGGTGCGCAGCACGTTGCCGACGTCGAAGTACACACCCACGTATGGGCTGCCGAATTGTCGGAACAATAATTGTAAATCTCCAGCTCAGATATTTACGAACTTATAATATGGGCTTTGATAAGGATTATATGATAGTTCTGCCTGTTCATGTAAGAGTTAGTGATAATTACAAAACAATAAAAAATGAATTGAGAAGTATTCCCGGGGTTTTAAGTGTAACCGCTGGCAGAGGTGCACCAACAAGCAGCAACAACATAGGCACTGAATGCAAACCAAATGGAATAGACAACCATATCGGAGCTTTCGGAATTGAGGTAAATTCTGTGGACTATGATTACATGAATCATTTCGGAGTAAAACTGGTTGCCGGACGATATTTCTCTGAAGATTTTCCCGGTGATTTTCCGAATACTATGGTAATAAATGAAAAGATGGTCCGGAGTCTTGGTTTTACAAATGCACAGGATGTACTTGGAAAATCTTATTTTATTTCATTAAATGGATACAAACCAGAGATCATTGGAGTTAGTTAAGGATTTTAATTCCAGTTCTCTTCACAACGAAATAACTTCTCAGGTATTTATGACCAACCCTAACTGGTTTAAGGAATTTATTGTTAAAGTAAAGTCGGAAAATATGCTCATCAACAATTAATAGTCTGAAAGAGGTATGGACAAAATTCTTTCCGCAATATCCTTTTGAATATAGTTTCCTGGATGAATCAATTGACAAGATGTACAAATCAGAAGAACGATATTCAAAAGTGATCTCAACATTTTCTGTTGTTGCATTATTCATTGCCTGCCTTGGTTTATTAGGATTAGCGTCATTTGTAACTGAACAGCGTAAAAAGGAGATTGGTATCAGAAAAGTACAAGGTGCATCAATTAAAAGTATTGTTCAACTTGTTTCAGGTGAGTTTATGATTCTTGTATTAGTTTCAAATGTAATTGCCTGGCCGGTAGCCTATTTCTTTATGAATAAATGGTTAAGAAGTTTTGCTTTCAGAATTAGATATTAGTATCTGGACCTTTTATTTTAGCAGGAGGATTGGCTTTATTATAGCATTTCTTACCGTAAGCTTTCAGGCAGTTAAGGTTGCTGTTGCCAATCCGGTAAAGAGTATAGAGTAAGCTCGTTATACAACAGTTGACCTGCCAGAATACAATTACAGGATTAACCTAAATAATTTCGGAAATCAAAACTAAAAAAGCATTGTGACCGTTGTGCCTTCACCCGGAGTTGAATTACAAGTAATATTCCCATTATGAATCCGTATTATTTGTCGAGAGAGACTTAATCCAATTCCTGAACCTGATTCCTTGGTTGTAAAAAAGGGTACAAATATTTTCTCAAGAGTATCAGCATCCATACCCGGACCATTGTCTAAAACTGTTAGTACAATTCTTCCATTCGGGGTTCTTAGTTGCATTCTAATAAATATCTCATCTCCTTTGCTGCATTTCCCGAATGCTTCTATTGAGTTTTTAACCACATTAATAAAAACCTGAGCAAGCAGTTTGTCATCGGCCATTAATGTCAGGTCGTCGGGCTCAACCCTGGCAGTAATTCCAGGTCTGTAACCAGTTTGTTATCATCCTCTGTATCAAAACTGCTGTTTACCAGAATTGTAATCCTTTCGAAAAACTCTTTGATATTAACCCTGGTGAACTCTGGTTTTGGCAGTTGAGTCAGGCTTCTGTATGACTCAACAAAATTTATTAATCCTTTTCCATGATCCTCAATGATATCCAAGGCCCCTGATAGTATCTGAAATAATCTTTGGTGTAATATGATCAGGACTTTTATGATCTCCCCTCCGACTTATAGAAACCTGAAAGTGTAGAACTTAAAGAAGTAATTGGAGCCACTGAATTCATGATCTCATGATTAAGAATCCTGATCAGTTTTTGCCATGAATCCATTTCGTGAATGTCGAGCTCACTTTTAATATCCTGTAAGGTCACTATTTTTACCTCCCTGTCCTGAATTACAAATGTCTGAGAATGAACGGCCAGGCTCATGAGGTTTTGATTAACCTTCACATTTATCCGTTTCTGCTCACCGGTTTCAATTTTTTCAAGCAGTTCCACCAGCTTTGGATCGATGATTCTTCAGTTTATTGATATGAGATATATGATCCAAGCCCAAACATCCGTTTATATTTCAGGATTAGTAAATTCAACAACCCCATTTTTATAAAAAGATATTATTCCTGTCTTTATGTTTTCCATTATACTTTTATAAAACTTCTCCTGAAGTTCAATATTAATCTTTGCATTCTTTAGCTTAGTATTCAACTCATTGAGGCTTTTATTAAGCAGTTTTTCATTCGCAAATCCAACTCCTTCCGGGAAAATTAGTGATGTATCTTCATTCCTGACAGCACTAAAGAAATATGCAAGCTTTTTATTGGTTCTGTTAAGCCAGACTCCAAATGAAAATGTAATCAGAACAAGGCTGCAACAGGGAAATAATTGATAGGTAAGATCCTTTCCAAAATTGAAGGCAAAAGCCAGTGTAAGAAGAATTATCCCTGCCAGATAGGCAATAATAACCAGATAGAACCTTTTATAGATCATACTTTTTCAGCTTATTATAGAGTGTCTGTCTGGTAATTCCAAGCTTGGAGGCGACAATACTAAAATTATTATCATGCTTTTTAATTGATTCAGCAATCATTTTCTTCTCCATTTCCTCAAGTGTGGTATTGTCATTATCAGTCACTCCCTTTAGATGAGGTATTGAAAGAAAAATCTGAAGGGCCGAGTAGAGAAGAGTCAGATAATATTACCGCCTTTTCAATTGAATGCTGCAGTTCACGGATATTTCCCGGCCATTGGTAATTTGAAAGCTTTTCCAGGGCCTGACTGACTGATTTTCTTGCCGGGTTTGTTATATTTATCACAGAATACTCTCAGGAAATGAAATGCCAGGACAGGAATATCATCGACCCTGTCACTTAGTGGCGGTACTTCAATCTGAATTGTATTTATCCTGTAAAGAAGATCCTCCCGGAATAATCCTTCATTTACCCTCTCCTGAAGATGCAGTTTGTTGCACATATCAATCTTATATCAACCGGTATCTGTCTGTTTGATCCTACCCGTACAATATATCTGTTCTGAAGGGCACTCAGAAGTTTTGCCTGCGATTGTGAAGAGAAGATTTCCTATCTCATCGAGAAAAAGTGTACCCTTATGAGCTATTTCAAATTTACCTGAACGGTCTTCTTTTGCATCGGTAAAAGCGCCTTTCACATGCCCGAACATTTCACTTTCAAACAGGGTTTCGGTTATAGAACCCATATCTACCCCAACCATAAGCTCATTGCTTCTTTTTGAAAGGTTGTGAATTTCCCTGGCAACCAACTCCTTACCTGTACCATTTTCTCCGGTTATAAGAACATTTGCATCGGTTTCAGCTACTTTTCTTACAATATTCATTACATTTATCATTGTTGGAGATGCTCCCTGAACTATCTTTTCTTCACTTTTCTTGATCTCCTTTTTTAGAAACTGATTATCATTTTTCAGGATGTTAGCCTCTTTCCTTAAAGTTCTGAGTTTCCAGGCTGTATTTATTGTTGCCAGCATCTTCTCGTTGTTCCAGGGTTTGAGAATAAAATCGACGGCTCCTTCCCTTATAGCCTTTACTGCAAGTTCCACGTCGCCGTATGCTGTAATCATAACAATACTTATATTATTATCATGCTTCAATATTTCCTTCATCCAGAAAAGTCCTTCGTTTCCTGAATTAATACCCGCCTGAAAATTCATATCGAGAAGCACAATATCTATTTCATTCTGATCCAATACTTCGTGTATCCTCTTAGGACTTGTAATTGTAATTATCTTTTTTACCTCATACTGAAGCATCATTTCAAGTGCACTATTAACACTCTTATTATCATCAACGATAAGAATGGTTCCTTTTATCATTCCATATTTTTTAACCAAGTTACTGAATTTTAATATTATGCATCCAATAAATTGACGAAAAGTCAGTCGCTTTAATCACACCAGACAGCATGAACCCTGAACACATTATTTTAAACCAACATGGTGTATGGATAGGTTTGACAGTCGCATCAGGATCACAATTTTGACGGGTATCTGGAAGCCACGATGGTATCGCCCGGCAGGGCACTCAGGCTAAATTCCCTGAATATGCATAAACTCTTGTTTTACTTTTCGGTTTGTTTTCCCTGCTTCTGACTCTTTCAATTGCTTCTCTTAACCGGTCCGGGTTTACAGGTTTTGAAAGGTAATCAAAGGCATTCACCTTATAAGCGCGGAAAGCATTTTCATCATATGCTGTTACAAAAATTATATTTATTGAGTTATCGATTAATTCGAGTAAATCAAATCCCGTTTCACCGTGCAGCTGTAAATCAAGAAAGATCAATTCAGGGTTATAACGGTTGATCAGTTCAACTGCACTATCGCAGGAATTAGCTTCTCCCGCTATTTCTATTTCAGAAAAGGGTGCCAGTAGTCTTCTCAGATTAATCCTGGCCAGCCTTTCTTCATCTACTATAACAGCTTTTAAACTTGTCATCGCTGGATTATATTGATGAATCTCAAATGCAAGCCGTATGCCAAATTTCTATATAGTTGATATACTGATATTTAATAATTAGATTATTCCCTGGTGTAAAATAAATAGACAGTAAAGATTAAATTTTAGACTAGTGTTGAAGCAATATGTTCAACCAAATGAATTGGTTAGTCGCAATGTAAATAATGAAGCAAGCCTGATACAAGGAATAAATTATCAGCTGTCGTAAAATGTGATAAATGGATAAGATGGTTAGAAAAGCAAGTATTCTAGCTAAATGCTTTTAGCTTTTGGGCATACCTGCGGCTGACTTCAAGTGGTTCAGGTATGTTCTTCAGATAAGCTCTGTGATGGGTATTTGATTTTTTTTCAATACGGTCGACATGCTCCATATTAATAATACTCGAACGGTGAATCCTTACAAAATTATTATCCGGAAGTTCCTCCTGCCATTGCTTCAGAGTTTTTAAAACAAGACAATGCCTTCCTTCAATTGTAACGATTTTGGAATAATTGCCCACAGGCTCAATGAATGATATTGAGCTTACTTTTATAAACTTTGAAGTATAGTTATTCAACCTCACATAAATACTGTCGGAGTATTCATAGTTCTTTGTTTCACTCTCCTGTGCCTTTTCTCTTTTTATAACCTTCTCAATCGCAGTATTAAGCCTGTCGGGGTTTACCGGTTTCAACAGGTAATCAATTGCATTTACTTCAAAAGCCCGGATGGCATACTCATCATAAGCTGTTACAAAAATTACCTTTATTGAGTTGTTAATTACTTCACATAAATCAAAACCTGTTTCCCCGCCTAACTGTATGTCGAGAAAAATCAGCTGCGGATTATTAAGGTTAATCAATTCTACTGCAGATTCACATGAACTGGCTTCTCCAACTATTTTTATTTCAGGGTGAGGTAGAAGCAACTTCCTCAGATTTAACCTCGCCAGCCTTTCATCATCTACTATGATTGCTTTCAGGGTTGTCATATTGCATTCAATATTTTCAATTTCAATAGCTGCAACAACCCAACCTTCTTCTTCCTTGAGGGAAAATGAATAATTATCATTATAGTATAAACCCAACCTGTTTTTCAGGTTTTCTATACCATTACTGGTTCCTTTACTGTTATTTTCAGTTGATGAAGTTGCAGACACTAATTTCCCTGTATTTGCGACACTGATTATAAGTTTTTTGTCTGCCAAGAATAGTTGAAAGCCTGATAATCAGTTTTTGTTTCATTGTCTTTGTTCCGTACTTTACTGCATTCTCAATCAGCAGGTGAATAATAAATGAAGGAATTAAAACGGATTTTGCTGCTTCATCGACAGAGATCTCATATTCAAATTCCTCTTCGAATCTTGTTTTCTGAATTTCAAGATATTTCAAAACTGATTCAACCTCTTTTTCGATAGAAACTGTCATTTGTTGTTTGTTAAGGGTATACCTGTAATATTCCGACATATCAATAACAAGTTTCTTCGCCTTTTCAGTATTCTCATCAATTAAAGTGTAAATAGAATTCAGTACATTAAATAAAAAATGTGGATTAATCTGGTAACGGAGCATTTTAAGCTGAACATCCTTGGCCAATGTCTCTGCCTTATGAGTTGTTTCTCTTTGTTTGCCGGTCTGAAGTATGAGGTGAGTGAGGAAATAGGTTGCGTTAAAAATAAAAGTACAAAGCTGGCTCCGGGTGAATATTTCTTGACCAGATCAAAGGTAAACGGCACAACATAGCCACTCCAGAGGGTAGTTTCAAGCCATGTGCTTAAAAACAGGAACAAAGCCGGCCCAAAGACTGTATAAAGAATAATGCTGCCATAGAGCAAAACAGGTAACTTTCTTCTGATTGCCAGATTGTATGTGTATATGAACAGAAAAATAAATGGCAGAAAAGAAACAAATTGAAAGAGATGATCAGATAAAATAGTTTTTATTCTATCAGGGCGAGGGGGCGTCCATGCAAATGAATCAAGCATCCTTGCTATTACTAATAATACAAGAACTGCCAGCATGTTGAAAAAAAATTGATGCTTTTTATAAAGTGCCTTTAGCATATGTAAATATATTTCAAAAATTCTACCGGCCAATAATCTGTTCGATAATTACTTAATCCAGAACTCCATCTCTCTGGTCCTTATGTGCATCATTTCTAATTCCATTACGAACTGGCAGATAACAAGTAAAAGCTCTTGAATTGCAGACGCAGTTCCAGGGCTTTCTTCTTTTGCGGGGGATTAAGTACTTTAATAAAAACCGAACAATAAATCTCTCAAGACCCGGTTAATATTGAAAAGCCAACGTAATGAAGGCTCAACTTAAAAACGGGAACAATATGAAAAACCACGCATCAATTAAAGTTTCGATGATGTTGCTGATGCTTATTCTTTTCATTGGTTGTGAAAAGACAAGTGACTCAAGATACAATCCTCCTGCAGACCATTCGTTAAGTAAAGATGGATATATGCATAAGAGCGGACTTGATCAGCCCCTTACAAACTGTGTTAGTTGCCATGGTTCTGATTTAAACGGAGGAACCACGGGCGTATCATGTTTTGAATGCCATGGTACAAAATGGTGAGTAGCAGAATTGCCTTATAAAGAAAAGCCCTGACGCAACAGCGCCAGGGCTTTTTATTATTCTTCCGGAAAGTGATAAAAAATTCCGAAGCTTGAAATCGCATGATATTTATTAATACTTCCTGTTAAAGGTTGTATTTCCTGTCAATGTATTTATAGACATAGTAAACCGCCTGATAAGTAATGAACACCATCAGAGGCAGTAACATTAACCATAATATCTGTTTAATCATATTGATTTGTTTTTAACTATTAATAAACGTGTTCTCCTGCAAGGTCTTTGATATCTGTCTTCTTATTGCTTAATGCCCGCCATACAAAAACAATATATGCAAGAACAAACGGGACCAGAAGTGAGACATAACTCATTGCAGTAAGCGTATAGTGGCTTGATGAGCTGTTGGATATTGTAAGAGAACTCTGCAGATCAGCAACCGAAGGATAATAAGCTGTGTTATTGAACCCGGCAAGCAGGAATACTGAAAATACTGTTACTACAGTACCCAGGCCGCCAAACCAGATAGCTTTGTCGCTGTTTTTTGAAAATGAAAGAACAGGAAGAGCAATACCTGCCAGTACAGAAACAACACCACCCAGGAAGAGTATGGCAACTACCGGCATTTCAACCAGGTTCCTGAAATACTTATACGGTTGCATATAGACCTCTCCTGTGGATCCGTTCACGGCGAAGCCGTCTTTAAGCATAAGCATTCCGGTGAAGAGCAGAAAAAAGACAAGAAATGGAATTGCATTATAAAGCAGATGCTTTCTTGCTTTTAAAATAATTGCATCATTACTTATAGTCTTGAAAAAATACAGACAGGCAAGTACCCGTGACAGAAAGAAGACAGCCAGCCCCAGTGCCAGGTTCTGAATATTAAGTGCTGCTTCAAGGCCACGCGTTGCTAAAGTCCAGGATGAATGGCGTTCACTGTCTATCACAAAACTGGAACCGGTAAAGAATGTGCTGACAGCTGCTCCGAGTAGTACTGTACCAAGTAATCCGTTTACGAACAGGAAGCCGTCGAAAACCCTTGTTCCCAGCAGATTAGCTGGTTTTGAGCGGAATTCATAAGAGACAGCCTGTACTAACAAAAGCAAAAAGGATTATAATCCATACCCAGTATGCTCCTCCGAAACTTGTGCTGTAGAATAAGGGGAATGAGGCAAAAAATGCTCCTCCGAATGTAACAAGGGTTGTAAATGTGAATTCCCATTTACTGCCAATTGTATTAATAAGCAATGTTCTTTCGTCATTCGATTTACCTAACTGATAAACCAGTGTTTGTCCTCCCTGTACAAATAACAGAAATACAAGGACGGAACCCAGCACATGATACAATTATGTACCAGTATTGCTGTAATGCGATATGTGAAAAGGTTTCAAACATTATTCATTTCCTCCATCTTTAGGTCCGATTTTAATTTGCTTTACCATTATCTTAATCTCTGCGATCAGCAGAACTGTAAAGGTTACCGCAAAGAGAACGAATGTGATTTTCACTGAACCAACATTTATATCAGATACAGCAGTAATTGAAGGCATCAGATCCTGGATAACCCAGGGCTGACGACCAACCTCAGTAACAATCCATCCGACCTGTGATGCGAGGTATGCAAGCGGAATGCTGATCAGTGCCGCACGTAAGAACCATTTTTTCTTCTCAATCCGGTTTTTCAAAACAAGTGTAAGAGCAATTATAAAAAGGATCACAAACCAGAACCCCAGGCCAACCATTATCCGGAATGAATAGAAAGTAAGTTTTACCGGTGGAACTGTCTGACCTGCGTCAGTGAGGTATCCGTAACCAAAGTATTTATAATTTTCATTTAGTAAGGATAAGCGATGTACTTAAGGCTTCTGAATCATTTGCTTTTTTGGCATTGGTATAATCTTTCAGAGCCTGAATTGCCACTTTCCCTTTTGCAATTTTCTCATCTACCGACATAATTTTATATTCAGGATTACCCTGAGTAAGATCCTTTATCCCCGGAACATAAGCATTCTTGTCGAGGAAAGCCATTGACGAAAGGAAATTAGGAATCTCGAGTTTCATCAGGAATTCTTCTTTGCCGGTCTTCTCCTCCGAATTGGTCTTGAGAAGTCCGAAAACAACCAGGGGTGCCTTTGTCTGACCATCGTAAAGGTTTTCCATTGCAGCAAATTTCATCGGCTGATGATTTGCCATCAGTCTGGCTGACTGATCACCTGTAAGAATTATCAGCACCGACATAACCATCCCGAATACTGCAGCAACAACTATACTTAATTTTGCAAACCTGACCTCCCGGTTTTTCAGTAAATACCAGGAGCTTATTCCTATCACAAAAACTGCTGCTAAAATATAGCCTGAGAGGACTGTATGCAGGAATTTGTTTATTGCAACCGGTGAGAAGAGCACTTCCCAGAAATTTGTCATCTCATTACGTACGGTATCGGGATTGAAGTGCATTCCAACCGGATATTGCATCCAGGAGTTAGCAACCAGGATCCATAATGCTGAGAGGTTTGCACCGATTGCTGTCAGCCAGGTAGAAACCAGATGAAATTTTTTACTAACCTTATTCCATCCGAAGAACATTACGGCAATGAATGTGCTTTCGATAAAAAATGCCATGATACCCTCCACCGCCAGCGGGGCTCCAAAGATATCCCCGACAAACCAGGAGTAATTTGACCAGTTCGTACCAAATTCAAATTCGAGTATAATTCCGGTGGCAACCCCTATGGCAAAATTTATTCCGAAGAGGGTCATCCAGAATTTGGTAATCCGTTTCCATTCTTCTTTCCCTGTCTTAACATAAAGGGTCTCCATAAATGCAATAATAAATGAAAGACCCAGGGTGAGGGGTACAAATAACCAGTGATAAATGGCTGTCAGGGCAAATTGTGCCCTGGACCAGTCAACCAATGAAGGGTCATTGAGATGTGTCATAAGTTAGCTGTATTAGTAAATAAATCAGAGTTTGGTTATAAAATCAGGTTATAAACTCCGAAATTATATATTGGCTGGAGAATAATGTCGAAAACACCTATTACAAACCTATTACAGGTATTTTCAATTGCCGTAAATTACTGAAGGCTCGTACAGTTAACTTCCCCAATACTGAATTAGAACAGGTACATTGTACCCCTTCTTCCACATATTGGTTGATTTGGCCCCGGAATCAGGCGTGATGATGATCAGAAATCCAGTATGTAGCTGCGCAGGTCGGCGGAATCAGGGAGACCCATCTTCCTCTTTAACGCGCACCCGGCCAATCTGTACAGATGGAGGTTTAATATTAAAGAACCGTGCAATCTCTTTTGTATCGAAGTTCATTTTCATGCAGGCACAGTGTTTAAGATCGTTGGATGACAGACCCGGGATGAGTTCTCTTGAGCCTGCTGAAAAATCCGGGGTGCACCTCTTCAAAATTGGCAATAAGCATCTTCCAGTCCCTGTCAAGCTGCCTGTAGCTGTTAATTATTTCAAAGATCTTCCTGAACTCCTGATCTGACAATAGCGATTTTTTCTCAGCCAGGGTTTTGATCAAGAACATTCTCTATATCAGTGAGTATTGTATTCTTCTGATTAATATAAAGAGCATCAGCGGCAACCTGTTTTTGTTTTTTATCGCTTAATACTTCTGATGTTATATCACTTATTACAGTCTGAATTAAATTCTCATTTCCAATCGTATTATGTTTCAGATCGAACCTGTAATAGCACAATTTTCCATCCTTGTTTATTACTCTGAGTTTTTCAACAAATGGCGGCTGAATATCATTGTCTCTCATCTTTGAAAGAATTTCAAGTGCCCTTTTTCTGTCAGCGAGGATATATAAAACTTAAAAAATCTATCTTGAGAAAGTCTGAAAATGTCTCAACTCCAAGCCAGTCCATTAGGGTCTTATTTGTATAGACAGGTTTATTCTTTTGAGTGAGGATAAGTCCGTATGATGCATTTTCAGCAAGCAGTTTGTATTTTTCCCTTTCATCGAGGATCTGCTTTTCAAGATCAGATATATGTGTCACATCTGCCCTGAACTCAATAAACCCTGTCAGTGTGCCGTCGGAACCAAAGAGAGGTGTGTGCCGTACCATCCAGATCCTGTTTCCGGAAAGTGTAAGCATGCGTTCGGTAGGTACAAGTTTTCTGCTGACAACCGGACATCCCGGACAAGGTCCTTCTGTTTCAAACCATACTTTGTGACAGAGTTTACCTATATAGGAATCGTCCTTAATCCCCAGTTGTTTTTTCCCGGCATCATTCAGCCAGATTATATTGATGAGTAGGACTATAAAAAGCTACAACATCTGTGAAGGCATTGAGAATGTCTGTCCGCAACTTTTCTTCCACAACAGAGTCCGGTATGATACCCAATTTCATTTTTGAAATCATCCTTTAGAAGGTCCGTAAGTTTTTCATGCCATTTAAGCCTTACTTAACAGGTCAGTAAATGTTTAAAATCAAAATTCCCAATAACCTTGCAAAGGTTGTTGATGTTACATCGAGAGTCACTCCCATTGGGCCCATAAGTAAGTCAGGAGCGAACAGGAATCCGCTGCCAAAAATAACTTCGACAATCATATAAGCCATAAAAAGAGTTCTCATCTCATTTCCACTTTGGTTTTTTATAATATCAAAGTTCAGAATTGATTGAATCCCTGTCAATAATATTATATTTTATTGAATCGGAGCTATCTACATTAAAAACCATACAACTTGGTGAATTTCTTAGGGGAAATTTACAAATAATAAAAATTTTACAATCAATTGAAATTTGGGTTTAATTATATTATGATAATTTCATAATCCTTTTTTTAAACAACAGTATTGATGCCAATGTCATAATAAAACCTATACTAAGGAGGATGAATATCTTTGGAAGAATATCGGCTAATGGAAGAGTCCTCCAGAATATATCATAAAACCCTTGAATTCCCCAATAATTAACACTGAAAAGAGCAATTTTTTGCAGTATTGAGGGCATTATAAACAGAGGGATCATACTCCCTCCTATAGCCGACATGATAAGAATAAAAATTGTACTAAGGTTTTGAGCTTGTTGTCGTGTTTTAGCAATAGCTGCCAGGAAAATGCCAAGGCTTGAGACAGCAAAGGCTGTTGCTATTATCATTAAACAAAGTGCGGGAATATTGACACTCAAATCCATTTTGAAAATGAGTCCGGCAAAAAGGAACATGGAGGAAAGCTGTAGTATTGAGATAAAAAAGGCAAATAGCATTTTCCCATAAAGTATTGAACTACCTTTCAGCGGTGAATATAACAATCGGTTTATTGTACCATTTTCCTTTTCTTCTAATATACTCGTGCCAACACCTGCAACACTAAAAAGAAGCATAAGAATAGCTGTTCCGGCAACTGCCTGTATCAGGCCCAGTTTAGTGTCATTTCTTTCTCCCATTATTGAAGTCCATTTAACAGATATTTTTGTATTATCATCTGTTATAGCAGTTCGGAGTATGTTATCCCTGGCATTTTGATCAATATCTGGAAACTGATCCTGAAGAAAGTTTTCAATGCTTTTTTTTACAATTTTTTTTCCTGTTGAGCTCATTAATGTACTCATCAGGTTCTGTTGAATAATTCCAACTTCTGTTTCTCGCGAACTGTCGTACATCAACTCAATTGGCAATGAATCAGCTGTCACCAGGGAATCCTCAAATCCCTTATAAATTATTAAAGCAGCTGCATATTTCCCCTTAATAACCAGGTCTTTTGCGATGAGAGAATCAGAAGTAGTAATTCTCATATCTTCAAGTGAATCGATTTTATTGACTATTTCTATCGAAGAACTGCTCTGATCCAGATCGACTACCAACAATTTAACAGGTTCAGAACGACCATTATATCCTCCGATACCTCCATATGCGAATGCAAAAAGGCTTATCAGAATTAAAGGAAGCAGAAATGTAAGAATGACTGAGCGCTGATCGTGAAGAAATATTTTCAGATCTTTTTTAAATAGCTTCAACATAATTTAATCTCTTAATTCTTTCCCTGTTAATTTCAAAAATACTGACTCCAGATTCGTCCTCTGAGTATAGATTGTTTCTATTACTCCACCTGCATTCTCAACACTGCTGATAATACCTGAGATTTCATTACTTATATTTTCGCACTCTACTTTAAGGGAGTTTGTGGTACTGTCAAATCCGAAAAGTAAGTCTGATGATTTAATCCTTGATATTGTTTCATCATTCATGTTAGCCAGTTTAATTGTTACCAGATCTTTGACATCGACTAGTCTTCTTAATTCTTTAAGTGTTCCCTGTGCAACTATACGGCCAACATCTATTATTGCAATAGTATTGCAGAGCCTTTCTGCCTCTTCAAGGTAGTGAGTGGTATAAATGATGGTCATCCCTTCACTGTTTAATCTCTCAATTACCTCATAAATATGGTTCCTGTTTTGAGGATCAACTCCAACGGTCGGTTCATCGAGCACGAGGATCTTTGGATTATGCAACAGGGAACATGCAATATTGACTCTTCTCTTCATCCCTCCGGAAAAGGTTCTTATCCTGTCGTTTTTCCGGTTCGAAATATCCACCATATCTAATGTCCGGTTGACATTTACCTTAAGCTCGTCTTTGGGGATATTATACAGTCCCCCCCAGAACATCAGGTTTTCATATGCTGAAAGCTCTTCATACAGGGCGATTTCCTGTGGAACAACTCCCATTATTAGTTTGATGTTATTTCCATCGTTCCTGATATTGACATTATCTATGATTACATCTCCCGTGTCGGGTTTAACCAGGGTATTTAATATGTTTACAATGGTCGATTTCCCGGCACCATTTGGTCCAAGAATAGCAAAGATCTCTCCTTTCTCTATACTGAAACTTACATTTTTAACAGCTAAGATATTTCCGAAGGATTTTGAAATGGATCTGACTTTAATGATTTCCAAGGCGAAGATTATATGTATAAATTAATAATCAATACATTAGGCGTCTTTGCTGTTTTTTATTTTTTAATATCTTGTCGGCAGCAAGTTTACCGGTTAAAATTGACATTGGCACTCCTGCAGGACTGTAAACCCACTGCCCGGCCTGGTAAATTCCAGGTATGGGAGTAAAAACTGAACGATCAGAAATCTGAATCTTGTTGACAACAGGAACCGGCTGCTTAAAAGACCAGCCTACAATAGCTCCTTCAGAGCTGCCAACCCGATCCCGGATGCTCAGCGGCGAAAATGAAAAACACTTAATTACCTTATCCATCAGCATCGGGTATAGGGATTCAGATATTACCTTGATGACACGATTTTCAAACTCGGTTTTAAACTCATTATACCACCCGGCATCTCTTATCTTTTTAAACAGATCGTATTCAGCTAAAAGACTTATAATTAAGCCGGTCTTACCCTCTGGAACCAGGTTAGGGTCCTTTAAGCCAGGTATAGAAATTTCATAGGTATTCAGAGCTGTAAACTTATCCAGCCAGTCAAGTATCTCCTTCTTATTGAGCCTCTCAAAATTTAAGAGAAGTTCATCCAGATTTTTTCTGTGAGTCTCACCTAGCCCCTCTTTTGATGGTGTATAGAAGAAATGCCCATGTCCAATTTCCCTAAAACTTTCCAGAGAGGAATCTACTTCAATGAAGATCGAAAATACAGAATCTCCTCCTCTGCTCATAAGCATCCTGGATTTAGTTTCTTCAAATTGTGTGGTGACCTCCGGTGATAATCCCTCGATATCAGCAATAGTATAAAATGTCTTCAAATCGGCTGCCCATACAAGATTGTCATATTTATAAGTGACATTCTTATTGTCTTTTATAATGTTCTTTTGAGCAGATACCTCAATCACTTTTGTCCCAGTCACGATTTCACAACCATATTCAAGTACTTTATTCTTAATGGCATCCGCCAGCTTTCCAACTCCGCCCAGAGGATAAAAATAATCCAGGTAAAGCGAAAAATAGCTCATTGCAAAAAATGTTGGAGTATTCTTAAAGAAATGCTGGGAGATAATATCCCGAAGTGCAGCGTTACGTACAATAGATTTCAGGTATTCTTCAACCGGCATATTCAGGCTGTTAATCTTACTTACAGTAAAAATGAATCTTGGCAGCCATGGAACTAGCTTTTTGAAAACAAATTTCCAGTCCTTCGTAAGATCTTTAAATACCGGGTTTTCAATACCATAGAGTACATCCATATGTTTAATAATCTTACGGATGCTCTTTAATACTTCATCAATATCCACTTTGCTGTCAGGATACAATTTAACCAACAGCTGCCTGTAATCCTCAAGATCAACAACACTTTCTATATTAATAATATCTTGCCCAACTCCAATAGATACAGGGCTTTTAACATGTGCGAGCTCAATGCCCAGTTCTTCAAACATTGGGGAAATTATACCTGCATCGAGAAGTGCCCTTACACCTGCATCAAAATGGAATCCATCTCTGGTAAATGTATTCACAAGTCCACCCAATTCGTTGTTTTTTTCGATGAGTAAAACTTTTTGCCCCCCACGCGCGAGATATGCTGCTGATGTCAATCCTGCTATTCCACCCCCTACAATTATTGTATTGTATATGTTTTCATCCATAATAGGTGCTCATTTAATGCAAAATAATACTAATCCTTTGAATCATTCAGTCCACCCATTTCCTTACTTATTTCCCAAAGTTCATAAGCTGCCTCCTTATCCAGGGCAGGGGGTGCGGGTTCTTCTTCAGTTGTTAGATTATAAAACTTTCCGCTGACATTTTCCATCTCTTTTGAAACTCCAAGATAATACAAAGCTTCGGCTGAAATTTCAGGCGATTTTAACGATTTATCAAGAATATTCTTCTTATACCAGCGATAAACTGGTCCGTTATCCTGTCCTGTTTCAGTTTTAACAGCTCCGGGATGCATTGCATTTATTGATACGCCCGTATTTTGAAAATGTTCATTTAAAACGATCATTGATAAAAGCTGGGCAAGTTTGGCGGAACCATAACTTTTCAGTCCTGAATAATGTCGTCTTTCCCAATTCAAATCATCAAGTCTCAGTCCCCACGCAGCAAAACGATGCCCTTCTGAGTTAACCAATATAATTCTGGTCTTTGCCTGTGATTTCAGCTTATCCATTAATAGATAATTTATGATGAATGAAGCCAGATACTGTATTACAAAGACCTTTTCAAGGCCATCAGCAGTTAATTCTCTTTTTGTGAGGTATACTCCTGCATTATGAATAAGAACATCAATTTCAGTATTAAGCTGACTTAGTTCTTTTACCACTCTGTGTATTTCATCAAGCCTGCTCAGATCAGCTATAATATAATCACACTTAACGGCGAATTCACTAATAAGCTCTTTCTTCAGTGCTTCAGATTTTTCAGGATTTCTGTTTACACAGATAATGTTGGCACCCTTTGAGGCATATTTTCTTGCTGTAAGGTATCCTATTCCTGATGTAGCACCTGTAATAACAACAAGTTTTCCAACGGCAGTACTATCACATATTTTAGGATCAGATTTGTTGTTCCTGATCATTGCAGAAATGTTCGACCACTCGTACTCCTTGAAATATTTGGCAAAATTTTTATTTTTCATATATACCAACTTCGTGAATTAACTCAATTGATTTCATTCGATTTGACAAAGTTTATAGAAATACATGCCAATACCAAAAATTTAGTCCGGGTTGCACAGCGGAACAGCATCCGACTCGGAAGTGTCAGGCATTGCTAATGTGTTCCATCCAACAGAATTTATAGTAGGGGTGGTAATGGTATCACCATGTCCAGATACTTTCATCGTATACAAAAGCTCCTGTTGAATACCTGCCGATTCGGTTATTGGAAAATATGCGAATATGCCTCCTGCAAAGCCATTTCTGCTATCAGTTTCAACCGTATAGATATTGCCAGCAGGGTTGATACCATATTGAGTAGCCAGGCTGCAGCCGGTTTTCAGACCGAGACGAACTCCAGTCTACGAATTAACATATCCAATAAATAGAAATGAGAATAACACAATTATGCAAGTAGCTTTTTTATAACACTATTTTTAGTTAATACGAATAAAATAACTCAATATTCAAAGTAATAGGCTTATCCAAACTTCCTCTTCATAAATTTCCTGTATGCTTTGCCGAACCTGGGGATATTGTCAAAAATGTCACCCCAAAGATCATAATAATCTCTTTGTTCAGTAATTTTTCCTTCCTCATTTAAAGTCAAGCGGCTTGAACCATATAATATTGAGCTCGGATACTTCTTAAAGCTAAGAGTCATTTCCCATTCCATTAAAATTACATTTCCCTCCATAACAGCATTAACAATATTCATTTTCAGGTCCTTTGAACGATTTGTAAGTCGTTCGGTCATTGCTGTAAATGCTTCTATTCCCCTGATTTCCTGAATGGAATCCCTGAAATAAATTTCATTATGGTAATAAGGAAGAATGTGTGACCAGTCAGGCCTGCCTTCAGTGTTGTATGTTTTTGTCCATAAATCGAGTACCAGTTCTTTTGTCAGCATAGGATCATCGTTTAATTATTGTCCGGAAACCAATCTGTGCAGAATGGTCAATAATCTATCATTAATGTAAAAAATATAAATCCAATATAGCATTTTTAATTATGAATCTGAGTTTACCTGATAGCAAACAAGCTATATCAGAATTGTACATTATCAGTTTTTTCAAAAAGGAGACATATCTTTAAGCTTGATCTGACATCACCTATGATGCTGTTTAGTTTTGCATCTGCGATTGCTTTTTCTACAATGACCTCATGACAACAGTTAACCCGGAGTTGTGATGTTATAATCATCGATGCTTTCTTATGATGATATTCAATTTTTCAATCAGTGCCTGACGGTTCTGATTATCAACGGGCACTTCCTTGCACTGACTTAATGTAGCCTTAACATGTGTTAACTGACTGGCTCCAGGAACAGAAAGGAATACCTCTACATCGGGATGATCTGCAATGATAGTAATCTTGACTGAAATCGTATTATACTTTCTGCTGAATGCACATATATTGGAAACCAGGAGATGTTAGTGAAAGACCACCCATTGGGGGTCATAACAATGAAAAAGCCCTGCAGGGCAGAGGCCCTGGGGTAGGATTATTTCATGATCCGTTTTGGGGTGCTAAACATAGAAAAAGCCTTGTCCCGCTAGATGCGGGACTACGGTTTTTTTACTTTCTGCCCCTCCTGGAAGCAAGCTTCCGTCGGGCCATAAAGCAAAAAGCCCCAGTGCTTTGCACTAAGGCTTTTTCTTTGTAGCGGAGGGAGGATTCGAACCTCCGACCTTTGGGTTATGAGCCCAACGAGCTGCCACTGCTCCACCCCGCAAACAAACGCTCTTCTTACCTTTTATCTGTGAGCCCAACGATCCGCCAACGGCGGTCCACCCCGCAATCTGTGCGCAAAGATACAACCTATAATTTTAATAAACAAAAGAAAATATTCCCTGAAGTCCGTCAATGGAATCATAACCGCTCCGGACTTTCTTACCGTCAATGGAGAAAGAGGAACGAATTCTTACTAAATTTGCAGCTGCAACCAGATCAAAGTAACGAAACGGTTGTTATAAAGAATAAAAGCCATGCCAAGAGTATTCAAAGCCCTGGAAGTAGAAAAGGAAAACAAAGAGGTAATGCGCGATTATCTCGACCGCCATATGCCGCATGTCATATGCGCCGATACGGTCAAACGTGGTGAAAAATTCATGGTCAAGGTGCGCCTCGGTGAGGAATACCCCCACCCTGACGACAATGATCACTACATTGGCCTGATGCAGCTCTGGAACCGCGAGACTCTTCTCGCCGAGGCACGCTATTCTGCAGGAGTGAACGGCCATAAACCGACTCATTTCGAAGTGGACTTTTTCATCGTCGCCCCCGATGTGTCTATGAACCTCAGCGCCATGACAGTCTGCACCAAACACGGACTGTGGCAGAGCGAAGACAAGGCAGTGAAAGTGACCGACTGACACTGAAAATAATGAATTAATTACTAAAGATAATGGGAAGCTACGTCAACGGGCACCTCATCAAAGATGAATCAGTAGCCTATGAAACCAAGTACCACTGGGTTATATTTTTCTCGCTGAAATCCATCTTTACACTTACAATTTATGCCTGGTTAAAGCGATGGCTTTCAGAATTCGTCATAACCACCAGGCGCATAGTAATTAAGGAGGGTTTCATTGCAAGGCGAACCTTTGAGATGAACCTCTCTAAGATCGAAACAGTAAACGTAGATCAGACGGTGATGGGCCGCATCCTTAATTACGGTTCAATAACAATCATCGGTACCGGCGGCACCACCGAGACCTTCCATAACATAGCCCGCCCTCTGAAGTTCAGACAGGCGTTCCAGGAGCTCTGCTGACGCTTCGCTCTGTCCGAAGGTCTTGCGGTCCTGCAGTCCTGCGGTCTTGCTACAGCTTTTTCAGCGCCTCCTCTATCGCCCTGTCAAGCTGCGGATCAGTGCCCTTCTGCATATCGCCGAAGGTAGTGCGCACATAGATGTCAGGCTTCACCCCGGTCTTTTCAAGGTCATTGCCCTCCAGATCATAACAGCCCCATGCCGGCAGCCTCGTAAATGATCCGTCAACAAGCTGTTTGCCCGAAGTGAATATGATCCAGCGGTAGGTCTGCGTACCTACCACCGTGCCAAGCTTCAGTGCCTTGAAAGCTGCGGCCGTCATCTCTGCATCACTAAGCGACTGCTCGTTTACCATTACGATGATCGGTTTCGCCGCCGGTGCGAAGTTAGGCTGCGGAGAACGCTTCCCTCCCCTCGCCTGCCATTCCAGATAAGGCCTTTGTGAAAGAAACTGAATTACCGCGTCATGGACATTTCCGCCCCGGTTGCTGCGCAGGTCAAGGATGAGAGCATCACGCCGGGCTGCCTCTCCCGTCATCTCAATCAGGAACTGGTTAAGGCTCGGAGTACCCATATCCTTCATATACACGTAGGCAACCCTGTTGCCCGTGGCTTCATCAACCTTCTTCTGGTTTGCAGCTACCCACTCGTCATACAGCAGAGCCCTGACAACAGACGATGATACCGGGTTCAGTTTCATATCAAACTCTTTTCCCTTTCGTGAAAAACGAAGCAAAAGTTCTTTCTCAAGACGTGGCAATGCAAAGAAAAGCTCACGGTCCTGAGATTTATTTACAGGAACACCGTTTACTGCCACAAGCTCATCGCCTGCCTTAAGAGGAGTGTCAAGCATGTCAGCCGGCGACTTCCTCACCCACCTGTCAACAACAAAAGGCTCGTCCTCCCTGAAGATTATTCCTGTGGCATTGGTCTGAAGCCTGTAAAACGTCTTGGCCTCATCACCCTGACTGCTGAACCCCAGGTGCGAAGAGTTAAGCTCACCGAGCATATCGTTCTGAAGGGTCTTCAGGTTCTCCCTGTTGCGCAGGAATGGAAGAAAAGCTTCATAGCGTGTCCGCATACCCGTCCAGCTTACGCCGTGGTAATTCGGGTCATAAAAGTGCTCGGCAAGTGTGGCCCAGTTCTCATAGAACATCTGGACAAACTCGTCGTTCAGGTTCTTGCTGAATTCTGCATTCAGATTAAGCTTTTCGGTCTTGTTCTCCGCCACCTTTACTTCATAAATGTCACCTGCAATAAGAGCATAAAACTTACCCGATGCCTCGTCCAGCTGACTGAAGGGTTTATCACCAATCTTTTCAGATTTCTGGGGCTCGAAAGGTGACATTTCAACCTTTGTCAGAACCCTGTCCTGCGGCGTTGGCGAGTTGTTGAAGAGCAGCAGGGTCTTGCCCTTCACATAAAATACATTGGGACCCGACTGACTGTTGCCGTTGACTGCGATCTGTTCCCAGCGGTTGTCAATCTCCTCAGTATCAAAGCGAATATCAATATTAAGACTGTCTTTGGGAGGCTTCTTTAAAAACATCTTTCCGTACTCATCAGATCTGAATCCCTCAGTGAATCTGTAAAGCGGTATCCTGTATATCTTGCTGACGCCCTCTCCTCTCGGGAAGCCCGGGCTGTACCTGTCGGCACTCAGGTAAATATACCTGCCGTCAGGAGACCAGTATGGGTCACTCTCCGTAACGCCGTTGTTAGTAATGGCGATAATTTTCTTTTCCCTGATATCATAAACCGAAATGTCTTCCTCGAAGTTACGATAGGCTGAATAGACGATGTATTTCCCGTCGGGAGAGAAACGCGGCTGCGAGATCCGAAACCAGAATTCGTCATTAATGATTGTACCTGCACTGAAGTTTTTCAGATCCATCAGATCGATGTTGCTGTTACCACTGATGTAGAGAGCCGTTTCTCCGTCAGGTGAAAGTATCAGGTTCTGAACTGTCTTTTCATTGGATGTAAGTTGCTTCTCTTCTCCCGGGTCTTCAGCATTGACTGTGAATAGATTTGCCCATCCCTTTACAGTGCGGGTATAAAGCAGTGAAACGTTGTCTTTCATCCACCTGACCTCAACAGCCCTTTCACTCCTGGCTGTCGGAATCTCACGTACAAATTTGCCTGTGAGATCCGAAACGAATATCCTTCCGCGTGATATGAAAGCCACCTTCTTTCCGTCACCGGAAATATCGAAAGCGGTGATTTTGCCCGCAGTCGTATAAGGTATTTCGGTTTGCAGGGTTTCTGTGGCGTAGATACTGATTTCACATGGTGACGGTTTCCCGGCAGCCACATCGTAGGTCCAGATCTGGTAGTCGCGGCCGAATACAACCCTGCTTCCGTCGGCACTCACCTGCGGCCGGCCAATTGAGGTTTCAAAAGCTGTAAGCTGCTTCTTTTCTCCGTTCTTAAGGGCATAGAGGTTATACTCTCCGTTTGCTTCATCGGAAGCGATATAAAGGTTTCCTTTCCGGTCAGCAGCAGGCCACATATCCTTTCCCTCCCAGGCTGTAAGACGTTTGTAATCGCCTGTTGCAGGATTAAAATATTCTATGTCAGGACTGTTTTCACCTACATATCTTTTTCTGTGGGGGAACATATAGCTCTCCCAGGAGGAGGTGAAATAAAACGAAGGATTTGTTGACGACTGGTCGCCCGGCACCTCTATGACATGGTGAGCCTGGTCAAAATAGTTATCTGAAAAGAGTCTCTGTGGTGTGCCGCCCGAAGCTGAAACAACAAAGGCACTGAATGTATTATACCTCTCGGAAGTAAAG
This sequence comes from uncultured Bacteroidales bacterium, assembly GCA_963736735.1. Classification (GTDB taxonomy): domain Bacteria; phylum Bacteroidota; class Bacteroidia; order Bacteroidales; family VadinHA17; genus SR-FBR-E99. Next base: position 29,890 of record CAVTPX010000012.1, read on the forward strand.
TAGATCTTATCCGAATCCCACGACCAGCTGTCGACAAGGTCATTGGCATCATGCCAGGTAAGCTGAACAATCGTCCCGCCCCCTACCGGCATCAGATAAACGTCGGCATTGCCGTTCTGGGTGGATGAAAAAGCCAGCCATTTACCGTCAGGTGAAAAGCGGGGCAGTGATTCATTACCGGCCATGGCTGTCAGACGGCCTGCTGTTCCTCCGTTTACCGGAACTTCCCACAGGTCTGTTTCGTATACAAAAACAATTGTTTTACCGTCAGGCGACAGTGTCGGGTCAGTCAGGAAACAGGCATTATGTTGTCCCGACAACGCAGGGAAACCTGCTGCAAGCAGTAACAGTACGAGGAATCTTTTCATCTTCTTGTGAGATTTGTAAACTTGATGTTCAAATATATAAAATATCATATCAGCCGAGGCGGCCTTCAACAATAGAAAACTGAAAATATATTTTATGTCGCTTGCGATATTATAAAAAATGACTACATTTGCATCGTGTACGATATATTCGTATGCGATATCTCAGCATTATTAACTTTAAAAACAAACAAATGGATAAACAACTATACGAGTTTTCGGCAAGGACCCTCCAGGGCAAAAAAATATCAATGGATGAATACAGGGGCAAAACTGTCCTCGTTGTAAATACAGCAAGCAATTGCGGATTCACGCCACAGTACGAAGGCCTGCAGAAGCTCTACGAGAAGTACGCCGACAAGGGCCTTGTAATATTAGGTTTCCCCTGCAACCAGTTCGGGAATCAGGAACCGGGTGATGAGAAGTCTATTGCCGAGGGCTGCCTCATCAACTATGGAGTTTCATTCCCGATGTTCTCAAAGGTCAAGGTCAACGGTAATGATGCACACCCCATATTCAAATACCTGAAGAAGAGTCTGCCGGGCTTTCCGACCTCCAGAATAAAATGGAACTTCACAAAATTCCTGGTTGACAGCAATGGCTATCCTATTAAAAGGTTCTCTTCCGCCACTTCCCCGGAGAAAATCGATGTATTTCTTAAGAAATTACTCGGCTAGCAAAAACCTGAATCTATGGCATACGATCAGCTAAAACTGGAGAACCAGCTTTGTTTCCCCTTCTACGCAGCATCACGGCTCATAACAAGGGAGTACCAGCCTTATCTCGACAAGCTGGGGATAACTTATCCTCAGTACCTGGTGCTTCTCATTCTCTGGGAGGCCGACGGGGTTTCGGTAAATGAAATATCCGGCAAGTTGATACTCAACACCAACACAGTAACCCCACTTCTCAAGCGTATGGAGAAACAGAGCCTCATCACACGGACCCGTTCAGGTAACGATGAAAGGAAAGTCATCGTTAACCTGACCGCCTCCGGGAAAAAAATGAAGCGGTCAGCGGCTTCAATACCCGAAAAGCTGGCTGCAGGCATTTTCTCAGGCGATATGACCGTTGATGATTTGCTTAAGCTAAAGGTTCATCTCTATTCCATTATAGGGTACCTGACCAGAAAATAGAGAACAATTATCGGTTAAACCTTCCGGCAACGTTTGGTTTCATTTTCTATCTTTGGATAACACAAGATTCTGAAATGAAAAAACAGCCAAAGTCGTTTATACGGATTGCAATTTCTTTAGCAGCACTGTTAACTGCGGTTGCGTGCAACCCGACTGATGAAAACAAATATCTGGAGCCCGGTGTCTCAGGTTTCCTTGCCACCTACCGGGCAGCCACCATCAGTGAGGTTAAATACAGTCTTACATTTTCAGTTCCTGATAATAAGGAACAGGCCATCGCGGCCGGTGCAGTAATCGAATTCAGGCTCAACTCGAAAAAGGAGCCGCTGGTGCTTGACTTCCGCGTTCCTGAAGAGTACCTCGAATCGGTAACCGCAAACGGTAAAGACCTGACCCCGGCAATTATTAATGAGCATATCATAATTCCTGAAAGATACCTGCGGAAGAAACTGAACACGGTCACCATGAAGTTCCGTGCCGGGGATCTTTCGCTGAACCGCAACGACGAATACCTCTACACGCTCTTCGTACCTGACAGGGCCTCCACAGCCTTTCCCTGCTTCGATCAGCCAGATATAAAAGCCCGCTTCAGCCTCACCCTTGAAATGCCGGCAGACTATGAGGCAATGGCAGGCAGTCCTGTTACCAGAACTGACACAGCAGCCGGCAGGAAAACAGTCACTTTCGGCGAGACCAGGCCGATAAGCACATATCTCTTCGCCTTCGCCGCAGGGAAATTCGAAAGGATTGAAAAGGAGATCGAAGGGGTAAAGATGGAGATGCTCCACCGCGAGACCCGAACAGAATACATAGCCGCCAATTCCGATGAGATTTTCCGACTGCACTACAATTCCCTGAAGTGGCTGGAGGAGTACACTCAGATTCCGTATCCATTCGATAAGTTCGGTTTTGTCCTGATACCTTCTTTTCAATACAGTGGAATGGAACACCCGGGATCGATATTCTACAGAGCTTCCAGCCTGCTTTTGGAGACCTCCCCCACCCTCAACGAACAGCTATCGCGAGCCTCACTGATAGCCCATGAGACATCGCATATCTGGTTCGGAGACCTTGTAACAATGCAGTGGTTTAATGATGTCTGGCTGAAGGAGGTCTTCGCCGGGTTCATGGCTGACAAGATTGTGAGTCCTGATTTCCCAGACGTAAACCATGAATTGCGTTTCCTTCTCTCGCGCTTCCCGGCCGCATATGCCGTAGATCGTACAAAGGGAACCAATCCGGTGATACAGCAGCTTGACAACATGAAGGATGCCGGCTCGCTCTATGGCGGCATCATTTACAACAAGGCACCTGTTGTAATGCAGCACCTTGAACAGATGACAGGTGAAGCGGGACTGAAGGCAGGCCTGCGTACATACCTGAAAAAATATTCCTACAGCAACGCCCGCTGGGATGACCTGGTTAAGATACTTGAGGAAGAGACCTCTGTTCCTCTTGAGGCCTGGAGTATCAGCTGGGTGAAGGAGGCCGGGATGCCCATAATTGAGTCACTGGCTGAAAAAACGGACTCAGGTTTCAGCATACGCTTCACCGAGAGCGATCCTGACGAACGTCTCCGTCACTGGCCACAGGAACTAACGGCAATGATAATCACGGCCACAGATACTGTTACCGGAAAATGCATTCCCGGTGACAAAGAATCGACAATGAATGTTAGCGGAGAAACCCCTGTGCATCATACCTGACATCTCCGGCACTGCCTATGGCTCCCTGTTGTTTGACAGTCTCTCTGTTCAGTTTCTTTTGAGTCATATTGATGAATTTCCGGATGCACTTGTCCGGGGGACTCTCTGGCTAAATATGAATGAGAATCTTATCAACGGAAGAACAGACCCTGAGGCGTTTTACACGGCTCTCTTCAGCTCGCTCCACAGTGAGTCTGACATACAGCTCAGAACTTACCTGATCGGCCGGCTCACCTCCACTTTCTGGGATTATTTCTCAGAAAACCAGCGGACTGTATACGGTGAAGCTGCAGAAGATTTCTCATACGGTATGATGCAGAAAGCAGTGGATCCGTCGGAGCGCCGGACGTGGTACAACATGTTCCGCAGCGTGGCCCTCAGTGAAAAAGGACTTGCAACATTGCAGAAGTTATGGGACGGGGGCGCACTGCCCGGGAACCAGAAGCTCAGCGAAGACGAAATGAGTACGCTTGCATTCACCCTGGCTCCTGAAGGGTCATCCTGATGCTGACCGTATACTCACGGAGCAGCGTGCACGGCTGACAGGCGGCGACCGTATCGCAAGATTCGATTTTATCATGCCCTCACTTTCAAAGGACCAGGCTGTCCGTGACACTTTCTTTGAAAGTCTTCGTAACCCCTCCAACAGGGAGCACGAACCGTGGGTGCTCGACGCACTTGGCTACCTTCATCATCCCCTGATGGCAGAAAAATCAGAGAAATATATTCTCCCCTCCCTTGAAATGCTTGAAGAGATAAAGGCCACGGGAGACATTTTCTTCCCGGGAGGCTGGATATCAGCAACTCTTGCAGGTCATCACTCAGACAGTGCACGGGTTGAAGTCGAAAAGTTCCTTGATGAAAATCCCGACTACCCTCAGGATCTGAGTCTCAAGATATTGCAGGCTGCGGACCACCTGTTCAGAATGAAGCAGGCCGGAAGCGGCAACGGGCATTGAAATTGATTATATTCGCAATCTGAACCCGCAAAATTTGAACAATCGTAAATCGCAAATCTCAAATCGCAAATCCCCATGTCCATCTGGCGCGTTCTTCTATGCATAATCTTCCCCCCGCTGGCAGTAATTGACAAAGGGTGCGGATCGATCCTCATTGTCTTTCTGCTTACCCTCTGTGCCTGGGTTCCGGGAGTTATCGGAGCCCTTATCATCAACAATAAGTAAGCCTGACAGTCAAATTTTTAATTAATTTTGGGCTGTTTTAGAAACGATCTGAAAAACTTTAAGCACGCCCGCTTGTTGAGTATTTGAGCGTGTTTAAGGAAACAATATGGAAAACGAGAAGGACAAGGTAATTGGCGAGGTTACCTCAGGCGATTATAAATACGGCTTTGTAACTGATATCGAGACTGATACAATACCGGCAGGCCTAAGTGAAGACGTAATCAGGCTCATCTCCGCCAAGAAGGAAGAGCCTGAGTGGATGTTGCAGTTCCGCCTCAAAGCCTACCGACACTGGGTGACGATGAAGATGCCTGCATGGGCCAACCTCAGAGATCCCTGAAATAAGGTACCAGGATATAATATACTATGCTGCCCCGCAACAGAAGATTGCGCTCGCCAGCCTTGACGAAGTTGACCCGGAGCTGCTGAAGACCTTCGCCAAACTCGGCATCCCCCTCGGCGAACAGAAACAGCTCACCGGGGTAGCGGTTGACGCGGTGATGGACTCCATCTCGGTCAAGACTACTTTCCGTGAGACCCTGGCGGAGATGGGAATTATCTTCTGTTCATTCTCAGAGGCAGTCAGGGAACATCCAACCCTGGTGCAGAAATATCTCGCATCTGTGGTTCCCTATACAGATAATTTCTTTGCATCGCTCAACTCGGCAGTATTCTCAGACGGGTCGTTCTGTTACATCCCCAAGGGTGTCAGGTGCCCGATGGAACTTTCGACATACTTCCGCATCAATGCCGCCAATACCGGGCAGTTTGAACGCACATTGCTGATAGCAGATGAGGAGTCATATGTCAGTTACCTCGAAGGATGTACCGCCCCGCAGCGCGATGAGAACCAGCTCCATGCAGCTGTCGTGGAGATAATTGCCGAACGTGGCGCAGAGGTAAAATACAGCACGGTCCAGAACTGGTACCCCGGCGATAAGGACGGCAAGGGAGGCATTTTCAACTTTGTCACCAAGCGCGGCATCTGCAAAGGTGACGACTCTAAGATATCATGGACCCAGGTTGAGACAGGCTCTGCAGTGACATGGAAATACCCTTCGTGCATTCTTCGCGGTGACAACTCTGTGGGCGAGTTCTACTCCGTGGCGGTCACAAACCATCATCAGCAGGCTGACACCGGCACCAAGATGATCCACATCGGGAAAAATACAAAAAGCACAATCGTCTCAAAGGGTATCTCTGCAGGCGTTGGCCAGAACAGTTACCGGGGCCTCGTCAAGGTCCTGAAGAAGGCCGAAGGAGCCCGCAACTACTCGCAGTGCGACTCTCTGCTGCTTGGCGATAAATGTGGTGCCCACACTTTTCCCTATATTGAGGTTGACAACCCGACGGCCATTGTGGAGCACGAAGCCACAACATCACGCATCGGCGAAGACCAGATTTTCTACTGCAATCAGCGCGGCATCTCAACGGAAGATGCGATAGGATTGATAGTGAACGGGTATGCCCGCGAAGTAATTAACAAGCTTCCGATGGAATTTGCGGTTGAAGCTCAGAAGCTCCTGCAGATAAGCCTTGAGGGGAGCGTAGGATAACAGAATTTATATGCAAAACAGGTTATGAAATACGATTTTCTTCTGGAGATAAAAGATCTTAAAGCTTCAATTGATAATAAGGAGATACTCAAAGGACTTAGTCTCAATGTAAAGCCCGGTGAGATCCACGCCATCATGGGCCCCAACGGCAGCGGCAAGAGTACTCTTGCAAGCGTACTCACCGGGCGTGAGATTGCGAAGGTAAGCTCCGGGACAGTGCTTTTTGAAGGCCGCAACCTGCTTGAGATGTCACCGGAGGAGAGGGCCCGTGAGGGGATCTTCCTCTCATTCCAGTATCCCATCGAGATTCCGGGAGTCAGCATGGTTAACTTCATGAAGACAGCAGTGAATGAACAGCGCAAGCACCGCGGCCTCGAGCCCCTCTCTGCATCAGATTTCCTGAAGCTGATGCGCGAAAAGAAAGAGCTGGTAGAGATTGACTCAGCGCTTACAAACCGCAGCGTAAACGAGGGCTTTTCCGGGGGAGAGAAAAAGAAGAACGAGATCTTTCAGATGGCGATGCTTGAACCAAGACTGGCTGTGCTTGACGAGACTGACTCCGGGCTTGATATAGATGCACTCCGCATTGTGGCCAACGGCGTCAACAAGATACGCAAGTCTGACACCGCAGTAATTGTAATCACACACTACCAGAGACTGCTTGACCATATTGTACCTGACATTGTGCACGTGCTGTATGATGGCCGCATTGTCAAGACGGCAGGGCCGGAACTGGCGCTCGAACTCGAGGAGAGAGGATATGACTGGATAAAGAAAGAAGCTGAAATAAGGGAAGAGGAGTCATGGACTACAGACCGGAAGTAATTGAAAGACTGTCAGCGTTATACAACGCCAGCCTCAGCACCCTGCAGATAGATTCCCCGGAACTCTTCAACAGGCACCGCAAGAAGGCATTTTCCGATTTTGTGCGCCTGGGGATACCTGACAGGAAGAATGAGGCATACAGGTATACAAATCTTGAGACCTTTTTCAAGCATGAATACAGTGGTTATTACCTTCCGACGCCTTCCGACTTCACGGAGGCGGAACGTTTTCACTGCGAGGTTGAAGACCTGGATGTTTGGAATACAGTGCTGCTCAACGGATTCTATCCTCACGGCAGTGAAGGTCTGATGATGCTGCCCGGCGGCATATGGGTAGGTAGTATGAAGGCAGCCGCAAAACAGTTTCCGGCATTGATGGAGAAACACTATAACAAGTACATTGAGGACGAAAAAGACGGTCTTATCCAGCTCAATACCGCCCTTGCTGCCGACGGACTCTTCATTTACGCACCTAAAAACACTGTCTACACAAAACCTATTCAAATTGTCAATCTGCTGCATTCAGACAAGGATATTTTTGTGCAGGATCGCAACCTTGTTGTTGTTGAAGACGGTGCTCAGCTTACACTGATGGTATGTGACCATGCCCTCTCGCCACAGCATTTTCTGACGAACACAGTCACTGAAGTTTATGTCGGGAAGAATTCTCATTTTGAGATCATAAGGGTGCAGAACCAGCACAATAATGCCGGGAAAATCACCCATACCTTCATTCACCAGGAGCGCGACAGCTATGCTTCATCCAACAATGTAACACTCCACGGCGGGCTGGTCCGCAATGCCACCTGGCACCGTCTTGCAGGGGAGAATGCCGAGACACACTCCTACGGGATCTTCCTCTCAGACAAGCACCAGCACGTGGCAAACTTCGTGATGGTAGACCATGCCGCGCCTCACTGCAACAGTACCCAGCTCTTCAAGGGCGTACTTGATGAAAATGCCACCGGCGCATTTAACGGCCGGATAATGGTCAGACCAGATGCGCAGGGCACAAATGCCTACCAGAGCAACAACAATATCCTGATGTCTGAGGAAGCTAAAATGGATACCAAGCCACAGCTTGAGATCTATGCTGACGATGTAAAGTGCAGCCACGGTGCCACCGTGGGGCAAATTGACGAGAATGCCCTGTTTTACCTTCGTTCCAGGGGTATCGACGCACGCGAAGCGAAGCTGATGCTCATGTTCGGTTTTGCCCACGAGGTGGTACAGAACATAAGTATCCCGGCTCTCAGGGAGCGGATCGACAACCTTATAATGCAGCGTCTCCGCGGTGAACTTTCGCGTTGCGCATCATGTGCCATCCAATGCAACTGACGCCATGAAACTCACACGAAGCATAGAAGAAATAAGGGGAGAATTCCCGATTCTGGCACAGAAACCATACGGGCGTCCGCTTGTTTATCTTGATAACGGAGCCACCACCCAGAAACCGGTTCAGGTTCTGGAGGTGATGAACGAAATTTACCGCACATCCAATGCCAATGTGCACCGTGGTGTGCATTTCCTGTCAGATCTTATTTCCGAAAGGTACGAGTCCGCCCGCGAAACCGTCAGGGCATTCATAAATGCTTCAAAGAAGGAAGAGGTGATCTTCACTGCCGGTGCCACCGCCTCAATAAATGCAGTTGCTTTTTCTTTCGGCGAAAAATTTGTGCACGAAGGCGATGAGATACTCATAAGCGAAATGGAGCACCACGCCAACATCGTGCCCTGGCAGATGCTCTGCGAACGGAAAAAAGCCCTCCTGAAAGTAATTCCCTTCTCTGATGAAGGCCTCCTTGACATGGCCCGTTTTACAACCCTGCTGACAGACCGTACCCGTCTGGTGGCTGTCACCCAGGTTTCAAATGTCCTGGGGACTGTCAATCCGGTCAGAGAGATTGTGGCTGAAGCCCACCTCCGTGGAATACCGGTGCTTGTTGACGGGGCACAGAGCATTCAGCACGGCATTGTGGATGTTCAGGAGCTCGACTGTGATTTCTTTGTTTTTTCAGGTCACAAGATCTATGCCCCCACAGGTATAGGGGTACTTTACGGCAAGGAAAAATGGCTTGCTGAAATGCCTCCTTACCAGGGTGGAGGAGACATGGTGGCCAACGTCACCTTCGCGAAGACAACATATAACGAACTGCCTTTCAAATTCGAGGCGGGCACCACAAACTATACCGGAGCCATTGGACTTGCAACAGCACTGGACTATGTTTCAGCGCTGGGACGCGAGGCTATTGCAGAGCGGGAACAGCATCTCCTGTCGGTAGCTGTCAGTGCTTTATCTGCGATTCCGGGAGTGAAACTCTTCGGCACTGCACCGCAAAAGGTGTCAGTAGTTTCGTTTCTGCCGGCCGACATTCATCAGTTTGATGCCGGTATGATACTTGACAAGATGGGGATTGCTGTCAGAACAGGAACACACTGCGCCCAGCCGGTGATGGAACATTACGGGATCTCCGGTACTATCCGTGCATCAATTGCATTTTATAACACTGAAGATGAGATAGATGTCCTTGCAGCCGGGATCCGCAAGGTGATGGAGATGTTTGCATAACTTAACAACCATGACTGTCAACGAAATACAGGACCAGGTAACTGAGGAATTTGCAATGTTCGACGACTGGATATCGAGGTATGACTATCTGATTGATCTGGGCCGGACGCTTCCGGTCATCAATCAGAAGTATAAAACCAATGATTACCTGATCGAGGGTTGCCAGAGCAAAGTATGGCTTCACCCCGAATTTGACGGGAACATTCTCACCTTCACCGCCGACAGTGATGCAATAATCACCCGCGGCATCGTGGCACTTCTTGTCAGGGTCCTTTCCGGCCGCACTCCTGATGAAATCATCGCAGCCGATTTATATTTCATTGACAGAATAGGCTTGCGACAGAATCTCTCTCCCACCCGGTCAAACGGCCTGCTGTCGATGGTGAAGCAAATGAAACTTTATGCCATCGCGTTCAAATCAAAACAGGAACAGTCATGAACACAGAGGAAATACAGGAAACAGAAGCACGCATAGTCTCAGTGCTGAAAAGCATTTTCGATCCGGAAATTCCCGTAAACATCTATGACCTGGGTCTGATTTATGAAGTCAGACTTGACGAAGAACAGGTGGCCCACATCACAATGACGCTTACTGCTCCCGGTTGTCCAATGGCCGAAGAGCTTGTAGAGGAAGTAAAGTATAAGGTAGGCGGAACGCGGGGAGTCAAGGAGTGTGATTTGAAACTCACCTTCACTCCGCCGTGGGACCGGAGCATGCTAACTGACGAAGCTAAACTTGAGCTGGGATTCTTATAATCTCTGTAAAATGGATGCCGGAGACAAATACAATCTTACCTGGAAAGTGCATGAAGCCCTTCGTAATGAGGGCTTTGATATTTTCGGCATAGTTGCGGCTACTCCTTTTCCTGAGGAAAGCGATAATATCGCAAAGTGGATAGCGGCAGGGAGGAATGGCACTATGAAGTTCATGGAACGGGATGCCGGTAAGCGCGCTGACATAGCACTACTGGCAGAGGGAGCACGTTCAGTCATAGTGGCAGGATTAAACTATTTCAGCGATGACCCTTCAGCCGGCAGTGATAATTATTTTGTCTCGCGTTATGCGAGGGTCAGGGACTATCATGAAGTTATGAAGGAAAAGCTGACCCGGGTCGCTGCAATTCTTGGGCAGGAGGTGCCTGATGTGGTGTCACGGGTATTCTGTGATTCTGCTCCTGTGACTGAAAAGACATGGGCAATACGTGCCGGGCTCGGGTGGCGGGGACGCAACAGCCTGGTGTTAAACGAAGATCTGGGATCATTCTTCTTCCTGGGTGAGATAGTGACATCGGCAGAGCTTGTCTATGACAAGCCTGATGACAAAGACCGTTGCGGCACATGCCGGCGCTGCTCCGAAGCCTGCCCGACCGGCGCCATATGTGATGACCGTACAATTGATGCCCGTCGCTGCATCGCCTACCTGACAATTGAACACAAGGGAGAACTGCCGGAAGAATTCAGGGGCAAAACCGAGAATATAATATTCGGGTGCGATCGCTGCCAGGAGGTCTGCCCCTGGAACAGTAAGGTAATGAGGTTCACCGATGCAGGGCTGGAAACAGACCGCCGTGTTACCGACCTGACAAGGGATGAATGGCTGAAGATGACCCCTGAAGAGTTTAAGATATTTTTCAGTTCATCGCCTGTAACCCGAACAGGGTACGGAAAAATCAGGAGGAATATCGAATACGTTACAGGCACTTGAGGAAAAAGAGTTCGGGCAGGCACGTGCTACTGATGCAAAAGCCGCCTGGCGCGCCATCGCCAAAAGAGAAACAATCCACAAACGCGCTATAGTAAAAAGAGGCAGGTTAGCCCGGAAAATAATTTAAAAGAGAGTAACTTCAGTCCCGAAAAGACTGAAGTTTTCATTTATACCCATGGTTATGAAAAGACTGATAATCATTGCAATGGCGCTTCTTATTGCGGTGCCGGTGGTTGCCGGAGAGAAATATGCTCTCCTGGTGATTGATGTACAGAATTTCTATTTCCCGGGCGGCCGTTCCGAGCTGGTTGAGCCTGTAAAAGCTGCAGAAATGGCCGCCCTGGCCATAAACAGGGCGAGGGAGAAGAATAACCCTGTCATTTACATTCAGCATAAATCAGCTGCGGGGATGGATATCCATGAACTGGTCAAGCCAGTTTCCGGGGAGGCTGTTTTTGTTAAAGAAGATGTCAACAGCTTCCTGGGAACAGGATTGGCTGACCATATAAAGAATCTTGGGGTTGACACTCTTGTCATCTGCGGGATGCAGACCCAGATGTGCGTTGAAGCGGCAGTGCGGGCGGCTCACGACATGGGATATGCTGTCATCCTCCTGCATGATGCCTGTGCCTCACGCAACCTGAAATTCGGTGACCGCGAAGTGGTTGCCGCCGACGTTCACGCCTCTACCCTGGCAACCCTTAAGAGCTACGGCGAAGTTATGTCAGTGGAAGAGTGGCTCCGGAGGTAGCAGGGAGCACGGAGCAGGGAGCATGGAGCATGGAGCATGGGAGGCGCCGGAGCAGGGAGGACCGATCGTATGAAAAATGCCCTGTGGGCATTTTTAGGGAGGGGACAGACAGTGCGGTGGGAGCACGGAGCAGGGAGCAGGGAAACTCCGAAGGAGTGACATTATGATAGCATGGAGCATGGAGCACGGAGCATGGAGCACGGAGCAGGGAAACTGCCCTGTGGGCATTTTTAGGGAGGGGACAGACAGTGCGGTGGGAGCACGGAGCACGGAGCAGGGAAACTCCGAAGGAGTGACATTATGATAGCATGGAGCATGGAGCACGGAGCACGGAGCAGGGAGCACGTAGCAGGGAGCAGGGAAACTCCGAAGGAGTGACATTATGATAGCATGGAGCATGGAGCATGGAGCACGGAGCACGGAGCATGGGAGGGCCGAGCGTTAAGAAAAGCCCTGTGGGAGCAGGGAGGGGACAGACAGTGCGGTAGGGAGCACGGAGCACGGAGCAGGGAGCACGGAGCAGGGAAACTCCGAAGGAGTGACATTATGATAGCATGGAGCACGGAGCACGGAGCAGGAAGAAATAAAGAGTGAAGAATTTGAATTAATTCAGACCCTCAGACTTTCAGACATTCAGACTTATCAGACTTGTCAGGAATCCATTAATTCAAGCAACCTGGTTGTTGTGTTCCAGTTACGAATTGTGATGTTCTTATATTCAGGAATTGTTATGATTTTGGTTAAACGGCTAAGCGACGCTTTGCTTATCAGTCTTGAAAAATAGAGTGCTGATTCACCGGCATAAACCTTGTCAACTTCAACCCTTGGATTAATCTTCTGCATCAGTTCTCCTGCGGTGAGAGGCTTAATAAGGAAAAAAACATCATATCTGTATTGTTCGGCTTCCGTCCCGAAATCCGGCGGTGCTTCACCAACAATCTCCCTAATCTGCTGATGCGAGAATACTGCCACCCGTGACTGGTAGTTAAATCTCTGAGACAGTCTCTCCTCTATTTCCTTTGTCAATCCTGCTTTGTCATTAGCCCCGGACCTGAAGATTACATTTCCACTCTGAATATAAGTTGACACATCTTTGAAACCCATCTCTTCGAAGCACGATTTTAAATCGGCCATCCTGATAATGTTGTTCCCGCCAACATTAATTCCGCGCAGCAAAGCCAGATACTTTTCAGCCTTCACGGTTGGTTCTTTATTTCAGCTGCCACTCAGTCGACTTTCCAGCCATAGTCGACATACCGCCAGGTGAAATCGTTTTTGGCAAATGTGAGGTACAGGAATCCTTCTTCAGACCAGTTGTATGGACCGTTCCACCATGCACCGCAGACGGCACCGGAGGTTATATACTGAACGCCGTCGATATTGATTTCTTCAAGTACATGCAGGTGACCCTGAAGAACCAGCCGGAGATTATGGTCTTTGAACAGCCCGACTACTTCCTTAGAGTTATAAACCACCAGCGATGAGTCATTTGGCACCGTTGAACCTCCGAGCACCTGGGTCATGGCAGACACAAACGGAATATGAGTGCTTATGACTATAGGTGTTTCAGGGTCAGTATTCTTCAATTCTTCCTTTATCCAGTCCATCTGAACAGAATCTACAAGTCCGGTATAACTGTCCTTACCGGTGTCTTCGATAGAGTTTAGGACCATGAACTTCCATCCCTTATGCAGAAAAGAGTAGTAAAGAGGTCCTATTCTCTTTTCATACATCTTCTCTCCGTATTCGGGATTTGCAGGGTCTGCGCCGCTTTTCCTGTAAATGCCGTAGATCTCGTGGTTCCCCATTGTGTTGTGTACTGGCATCGCGGCCTTCTTTACAACTTCCTGATAAAGATTGTAAAGCGAGTCGGCGCGGCCGTATCTCTGACCGAGGGCATCCATTATCAGATCACCGCCGGTTAAAATGAAATCGGGGTTCATACTGTTAACCGTATCCAGTGACATTGTAAATCCCTCAACGGCATTCCTTTCCGGCTGAAGATGGATGTCAGTCATAAAAGCCACGGAAAAAGTGTCTTTTTCTTCCTTTTCCCTTTTGCAGCCTGAATCAGTCAGCAGCACAGATACCACCACGATCTTGACTGCTATAATTAAATAAATGGCTCTCTTTTTAAACATATCATTCATTTATATAAAACTTTCCTAAACCCGTCCTGAAAAAAGTTTACAGGTTTATACTTCTAAATTAACTCTTTTTTTGTAATAATTCTTCCACAATCTTCTTAAGTTGCCTCGACCTCTATGAGCTTCCTCAGGGGTCAGCATATCACAGCTTAAATGTGGTCTTAGAGTATTGTACTTTTCAATAGCATTGTATAGGTCTCTTTTATCTAAGTGACTGTGGACGTTGATTATATTGTTTAAATACTCATCTTTCAGTATACCATTTATTCTTTCTGCAATTGGATTTTCCAGAGGATCTCCATTTTCAGTCATGCTTATTGATATTGAGTATTGGTTAAGCAAATCTGTATAATCCTTACAACAATACTGTATTCCTCTGTCTGAATGATGAATAAGTCCTGATATAGGTTGACAGTTGTTTTTAATGGCGTCCTGAAGAGAGTTGACAGCATGGATACTATCAAGACTTTTTGTAAGCCTGTATCCAAGGATCTTTTTCGAATAAGCATCCGTGATTAAAAATAAATATAAGAACTCTTGCTTTGTTTTAATGTAAGTTATATCGCTCACCCATATCTGGTTAGGCCCATCAGGTACAATATTCTTAATTAAATTAGGATATTTCCTGTACCAATGATTAGAATTGGTTGTGATATGTTTTCTCTTCCTTCGCTGGACCAGCAGATGTTCTGATGCCAAAAGATCAAACAAGGCATCCCTACCTACCTTAATATGTAGTCTGTTTATATCTTCCTTAATCATAAAATACAACTTTCTTCCGCCCATTCGGGGGTGATCCTTACGAATGGCTGAGATCATCTGAAGTGTTATGTGTTCTTCAGCGATGGTTTTCCTTTGATATCTTATGTTCTTATAATAAGCTTGTCTGGTTATACCAAGCAGTCTGCATATCCTCCCTAGACCCACATGAGGATAGCTGTCTTTTATCACCTGGACTGCTTGGTGTCGGACTTTTTTCTTATTGTGATCTTAAGCTGCTCTTCTGCTATGTCAATCATTTTAGATAGCCCTTCAGATCGTATTTGTTCATCCTCCAGCTTTCGCTCAAGCTCCTTGATACGTCTTATCAAGGCCTGGTTATCGGATTTCTTATAATCCATTATCATTCGGGAATTTGTAGTTTTCCCGTCAAATTTACGAATCCATCCGATAATTGTGGAAGTGCCAGGAATATCATATTTCCTCCTGGCTTCAATATTAGACAATAAGCCTGATTTTACTTCTCTGACAACTTCTCTTTTGATTGAATCAGAATAAAATTTTCTACCTTTCATAAGTTCACTTTTTGTGTAAACCTATTTCAGGACAAGACACCTATAAACTCATAAACCTATAAACCTATAAACCCATTACCTAACTCGGGTCGCATTCCCTGTAGGCTTCAATCACCCTTTTCTCACCCTCAATGCCCTTAATGCTGCGCCCGTGCTCCATGCATATAACTCCCTCATAATCACGGGAACGAAGATATTTAAATATGTTTTTGTAGTTGATCTCACCAGAGGTGGGTTCATTGCGGCCGGGATTGTCTCCAACGTGGAATGCAGCAATCTGGTCCCAGCAGGCTTCGATGTTTGGTATCAGATTGCCCTCCGTTATCTGCTGGTGGTACAAATCATCCACTATCTTTACTGAAGGACTGTTGACTGCATCGCATACCTGGTATGCCTGGGGCATCTGAGTGAGCCACAGTCCGGGGTGATCACGCAGGGTGTTCAGTGGCTCTATAACCAGTGTTATCCCCTCCGGCTCCATAATCTCAGCACAGTATTTCAGGTTGTCAATTACGTTTGTCCGCTGGTAGTCGGGATGCAGCCGCTCATCATACCTTCCCGGAACCACAAGGGCCGTTTTGAATCCAGTCCGTCGTGCCACCTCTATGCCCTCCTGCATCTTTGACTTAAGAAAGTCACGTACCTCTTTGGGGTCAAGCACGAAGGAGGTCTTTGAGAAATCAGCATAGAGAACCCACGGGCCCATATACAAACCGAGCCTCTGTACTTCCGCGGCGATTCTCTCCTGCTCGGCGGTGGGGCGGCCTGGAAGACCGTTGTCAAAGAGGGCGGTGAAACCCTTATCACGTATGAACTTAATGTTGTCAATCGGATCATCACTGCCGCAGAGACCGCGGAACATTCCCGGTGAAGGGGCAAACTTTAACCTGAAAGGTTTATCGGCATCTGTAACTGTGACTTTGTTGCGGCCGGTACCTGCCAGAAGTACAGGTGCAGTGAACAGCGCAGCACCGGTAGCTGCAGCGGCAGTAAGAAAACTTCTGCGCGATCTCCTATTATCCATATTTTTTCCTTTAAGTCTTATTCGCCCGGTACAGGAACGGTTTTAACGATTTCAACAGGTCCCATCACATAAACATCAGGACCGAGTTTTAGTTCTGAGTTCATCACCTCATCCCATGTCACCTTCTTCCCGGTATATGCTGACATACGGCCCATGATTCCGGCCAGCGTCGATGTTGCAACCGCCTCAGCCTCATTGATAGGTTTGCCCGTGCGGATAGCTGTTACGAAATCTGTATGCTCCTGGTCGTATGGGCTTATCGGAAGCTGGTCTGTCATAATGCCCTTCTCGTCAAGTTTGTATCCTTCGAAGCTCCATATCTTTTCGCCTGCCTTGTTCCAGATTGCATTCTGACAGTTGCTGCTTCCTTCTGTTCCCTGCAGCCATTCCGAGACATTTCCCTCGGTGCCGTTTATCTGGCGGCACATGCTGTGAACATGGAACCCTCCTTCATAGATGAAGTCAGTGCTGAACATGTCATACTGATCACCTGTGACACGGCGGTGGCGTGCACCAAAAGAGACGGCTGATTCAGGCTTCTTGCCGGTGAACCAGTTTACCACATCGATGTTGTGGACATGCTGTTCAACTATATGGTCTCCTGACAGCCAGCACCAGTTCACCCAGTCGCGTATCATATATTCCATTTCACTCCATGCCGGATCAGGATTGCGGTACCACAGCTGACTCTGATTCCAGTAGCAGTTTGCAGCCACGATTTCACCGATCATTCCCTCCTGAACCTTTGCCCAGTTGGCAACATAGTCGTGCTGATGATGACGCTGTGTTCCCGTTACAACCGACAGGTCCATCCCTTTTGCCTTAAGTCCGGTTGCCATTATCTGCCTGGCTCCCACCGGGTCAACAGCTACCGGTTTTTCCATGAATACATGTTTTCCAGCGCTGACGGCAGCTTCGAAATGAAGGGGACGGAAGACAGGAGGAGTTGCCAGGAGGACTATATCCACACCTGAATCGATTACCTTCTGGTAAGCATCAAAACCTGTAAAGCAATTTTCATCGGCTACTTCCACCCCGTCTTTTGCCAGGCGTTCACGGCAGGATGCGACCCTGTCAGTGAAGACATCGCCCAGAGCCGTGATAGTCAGGTTCGGTCCGCAATGCAGAAAGTTCAGAGCAGCGCCTGTTCCCCTGCCGCCGCAACCAATCAGGCCGGCTTTCAAAAGCGGACCGTCAGGTGCCTTGTCGGGCATGACAGGCATAATCACTTCCTTGGTTTTCTTTGTCGAACATGATGTGATGATTGTCGGAACAATGATCCCTGCGGCACCTGCTACAGCTGCCTTACCCAGGAAATTTCTTCTTGTTATACCGGAGTTTTTCATGATTTGGTTATATGTGCTTTAAAGTTAATACTTTTTTTTGTCTGAAGGTCTGAGGTCTGAAGGTCTGAAGGTCTGAAGGTCTGAGGTCTGAGGTCTGAAGTCCCAGGTCTGTAGTCCGTTCATTCTTAATTCTTAATTTATTTCCATAACTACCCTGAACCCGACATAGAAGCAGTCGGAGTACCACCAAATGCTTTTCGGCATCTGAGGGTCTGTCTTAAGCCACTCATCAGTCCGGGTGCTGTCACGTGATGCGCTTCTTACCCCGGCGGCATCGTCGCGGTAGGAGCCGCCCCTGATGATATGTTCTACAGTTCCTTCATAAATATCGGCAGTGAATTCAGCCACATTACCTGACATATTTCTGAGTCCCCACGGATTGGCTTTCACTGCTGAAGGTTCCTGTGTCCTGGAAGGGCTGTTTAGATTATATATAACGTAAGTATTAATTACTGCTGTATCAGGCCTGCCCTTAAACAATCCCTTCTTTGTAAATCCTTTCGGGTCACCTGCGAAGAAATACGGTGTTTCAGTTCCCGCCCTGCAGGCATACTCCCATTCAGCCTCGGTGGGCAGGCGGTATTTCTTTCCTGTCACTGAAGAGAGCCAGCGACAGTAAGTTTCTGCAGCATGGTAGCTCATTGATATTGCAGGTCTCCTGCCCATCCCCCAGTTCTGGTCAGGCTTGCCGTACGGAGGAGTGGCGCCGCTGACGGCATCAACACCTGCTTTGTTCAACCGTGCACCTTCAGTATCTGTCGAGCGGCCTTCAGTAGCTGTCTGACGGTAGAACTCCATATACTCATTCCATGTCACCTCGGTCTCAGCTATGAAGAATGAATCCACAACCATTTCCCGCTGTTTTTCGTCAGCTTTGCGCAACAGTTCAGTTTCGGGGCTGCCCATCATGAACTTTCCTCCGGGGATTGCCACCATCCGGAAGGTTACGCCTGAACCCGGAACCTGTTCAGTAAACGAGGCGAAAGAGTTAACGGTGGCTGGAGTATTAAATACTGTATCCGATTTGCTGCCGGCCAATCCGAAACTTTTGTTGCTGCCGTGTGTGTAATCTTTCATATAATGCCCCGCATTGAGGTGACAGCTGATGCATTGCAGCTCCTCCCCTTTTTCTGTCATCTTATTGTAGTAGAGGTGAGCATCGGACCCCTCGCGGGTAAGTTTTGCAGGGAATAGATTTTCGTGACATTTGATGCAGGTGGAATTATATACATGCTTCGAAGCTCTTTCAAGAGAAGATGCTGCCTCCCAGTCGAAATCTGCTGAATCCTTAGTCCAGTGACTCCACAGGTCTCGTAATCCTGTTTTCGTTTTTTCAACAAGGTAGCCCTCACCTTTGGGCGGCAGGTGACATTCAGCGCATGATACCCGGTAGCCGGATTGTGTGGCATAGTGAACTCCCTGCTTCCAGCTTGAGGTGGCCTGCGGGTGAACGTGACATGATGCGCAGAAATCATTTGTGGAGGTAGCCTCCACAGCCCTTTCAAAGCCCAGAATAAAGATGATCCCGATAACTATTCCGGGAATAAACCACAGCAGGATACGCCTCTTCACCATTAATAGTTTAGGGAGGTCAAGATAGGAAAAAAACAAAAAGACGGGTATGATATTAAGATGCTTTACGGCTGCCTGCCGCAATAATTGACTCTGAAAACGGTTTAATTGCTATTTTTGAGGAAAGTTCAAAAATGAAAAAAAGGATACTGACACTTGCACTGATTCTATCAGTAATTGCGGCTTCCGCTCACCCGTGGAAGCCCAGGCACTATGTAATCATAGACACTGACGGAGGCCTTGATGATCAGAAAGCTATATGCATGCTTCTCGCCTCGCCGGATGTCCGGGTCCTTGCAATAACAGTTTCAAAAGGTTATCACGAAGAGAATATTGCATATGAAAAAGTCAGGGGGCTGGTCGATGGGTTATGGCACGAAGGACTTCCGGTAGCCAGGGGGAGCGAAGCAATAAATCTTTTAAGGCGCGTTCTGTCACAGGAGACTACGCCTGTTTCATTTATTGCCCTTGGCTCACTGCAGACGGCATTTTCAGCTTTGGAGGGCATTCCTGAATTCAGCCAAAAAATAAAACAGATAATCTGGAGCAACGATGGGGTTCCGGGGAAAGATGGATTTAATTACAAAGCCGCCCCGGTGGCTGCTGAAAAGGTTCTTCAGGCTTCACTGCCCGTTCTTGTCACAGGGTCCGGAGGATCATCATTTTACAGCCCTGAACTCTCCTCTGAACTTGAAAACACTCATTCGATTTACAGTGCCAGGGTAGTGTCAATTCTAAAAGCCAACGCATCACACAGCTTCGTTTTTACATCATTCGACGAGATGGTTCCGCTGCTTCTCCATTATCCCTCATTGTTCAGCACCGAAGCCGGAATGCAGAAGAATAAACTTTACAATCCGGTTGATATAAATGCTCTTCGCAAGGCAACGATTAGGATACTGAAAGGTGAGACAGTGGCCAGGATGCAGGTAATAAAAAGCATCCCTTCAGACACTTCCTTCTATATGACAGACCTGCAACCTTTCGTAACTGAAATCCGCAATAAGTACGGCGAAGATGAATGGACGTCAGGAATAATTGCCAATGAGCTTCACCGTCACCTCGGAGTTTTTGCAATCATGGGGGTCAAGATGGGAATCCGTGCGCGGGAATATTTCTCCACAGGGGTGGATGAGATGGAAGTCACAACCCATTCCGGCAGCATCCCGCCGCTCAGCTGCATGAACGATGGCATACAGGTCAGCACCGGCGCCACGCCGGGACACGGTTTGCTGACAGTTGCTACTGATGCGCCGTTTTTCCCGGCAGCTGACTTCAAACACAAAGGAACCACAATCCGCATTTCCCTTAAAAAAGAGCTGGCTGACAGAATCACCTCTGAACTGAAGGAGATCAATTTTATTTACGGCCTTGACAGCGACATCTACTGGGAACTGGTACGTAAAAATTCAATTAAATACTGGCTGCAGTTTGACCGGCATGAAATTTTCGAAATTGAGACAATTAAATAAGAATTGAAATGAATAAATATTTCATTGCGGTAACCCTGGCAGCCGCAATCATTGCCTCAGGGTGTGCTGAGAAGCAGGTTTCAGCGCCTTCAGTGATTCCCCAGCCGGTACAGATGACAGCAGAAAAAGGAGTCTTTACCCTGACCTCCCGGGCAATAATAAAGTATAACGGAAGTGAATCTGTGAAAGGTGTGGCGAATTATCTTGCAGAGTTGCTCCGGCCGGCCACCGGCTTCAACCTGAAGACGGAAGAAGGTACCGGCGGTGCAATTAATCTTGTCATTGACACCACCATGGCCTGGCAGCCTGAAGAATACCTGCTGACAGTTGACAAAAAGAGTGTCACACTTACCGGATGCACTCCGGCGGGGCTTTCAAGGGGTGTACAGACGCTCAGGCAACTGTTTCCTGCCGCCATTGAAAACTCTTCGGTCGCAAACGGTATAAAATGGACCATTCCCTGTGTGACAGTCCGCGATTACCCAAGGTTTGCCTGGAGAGGTATGCACCTTGACGTCAGCCGGCATTTCTTCGATGTCACATTCATAAAAAGGTATATCGATATTCTTGCGATGCACAAAATGAATGTCTTTCACTGGCACCTTGTAGACGACCAGGGATGGCGCATCGAGATAAAAAAGTATCCCCTGCTGACTGAGGTGGGCGCCTGGAGAGTTGACCGCGAGGATAAGCCATGGAGTTCCCGCCAGGCACAGCAGCCGGGAGAGAAAGCCACCTATGGCGGTTATTACACTCAGGAGGAAATAAAGGAGGTGGTAGCCTATGCTGCCGAACGTCATATAAATGTGGTTCCGGAGATTGAGATGCCTGCACATATTGGCTCCGCCTTAGCTGCTTACCCCCAGCATTCATGCACGGGTGGACCGTTTACCGTCCCTCCCGGCGGCGTCTGGCCCATCACCGATATTTATTGCGCAGGAAAAGAGGAAACGTTTTCTTTTCTTGAAGATGTGCTGACTGAGGTGATGGAGCTGTTCCCCTCACCCTATATCCATATAGGAGGTGATGAGGCTGACAAGACGGAATGGAAGAAATGCCCCCTTTGCCAGGCACGTATACACAAAGAAGGTTTGAAAGACGAAGCTAGAGCTTCAAAGCTGGTTTGTAAAACGGATCGAGGCTTTCATCAGTTCGAAAGGGCGGCACCTGATCGGATGGGACGAGATACTGGAGGGTGGCCTTGCCCCTGGTGCTGCGGTGATGTCATGGCAGGGTTTCGAAGGTGGTGTAGCTGCTGCGAAGTCAGGTCATTATGCTGTTATGACTCCCGTCTCACACTGTTACTTCAATGTTTATCAGGGCGATCCGGCTTCAGAGCCGGAATCGTTCAGGGGGCTGTTAACACTGAAAAAGGTTTATTCTTTTGAACCAGTACCACCGGAGTTGACTCCGGAAGAAGCTAAATTTATTATCGGTGCACAGGGTTGCCTGTGGACTGAATATGTGACTGACGGAAAGACGGCGGAATACATGGTTCTTCCGCGACTGACAGCTCTTTCTGAGGTGGTGTGGTCAGCGCCGGAGACCCGCAGTTGGGAAGGATTCAGCACCAGGCTGTCAAGGATTATGGAACACTTCGATGAAGCAGGCTGGAGCTATTCGAAGGGCTCGTTCAGGGTAGATATGACTGCTTCGTACAATGAAGAGACGCACAACATTACTCTTGAGATGAGAACGGAACAGACCTCACCCGAGATCAGATACACAACTGACGGAAGTGATCCTGACAGTTCTTCTCTCGTTTATGAAGGTCCTTTGCCTGTTAATGCCTCCTGGACTGTAAGGGCTGCCATCTTCACCGACGGAAAAATGTGCGGGAAGATCAGTGAAAAAAAGGTAACCATCCATAAGGCTACAGGCAAGCCTGTCAAATATAATTTACAATTCAGTGACAAGTACAAGGCACTGGGTGATAGAACATTGGTCAACGGCATTATGGGCAGCAGTGCATTTGATGACGGCCAGTGGCAGGGATTTGAAGGAAGCGATCTGGATATTGTAATCGACCTCGGAAGCATCACTCCTCTGACAAAGGTCAGTACCCGGTTCAAGGCTGCCACAGGCAGCTGGATTTTCCTGCCCCGGTGGGTTGAGATATCGCTTTCAGAGGATGGCAATACCTTTTCGGCACCTCATAGAATTGATACTGCGCTAGTCCCTGAGGATCAGGGAAACGAGACTGTTGACTATTTTACAACATTCCCTGAGGGGAAGGCGAGGCTGGTAAGGGTTGTCGCCGGAAGCCAGGAAAAGTGTCCTCCGTGGCATCCCGGTGCCGGGGGAAAGGCCTGGATGTTCTGCGATGAGGTGGTGGTGGAGTAGCATGGGGCATGGGGCAAGGAGCATGGGGCAAGGAGCAAGGAGCAAGGAGAAGAAAGAATTGTTTAAACTTTTGGCAGGACCGCAAGACCGCAGGACATAAGACAATTTTAGTTCACACATTATTTGAATTCCCCGAACGGAGTCGATTTATTGTATTTCTTTACAATAACGCCAAAGATCAGGGCAGTCCAGAATGAGAACAGGGCATAGACCAGTGCGGGTTTGACCATATCATTGCTCTGTATGAGTGTCCCTGCAACAAGCAGGGCAAGAGTAGTATTCTGAAGTGCCACCTCCGCTCCTATCGTAAAGCCGGTGCGCATGCCGGTCCGACTGACAAAACCCATAATAAATCCGGCCATGAAGCTTGCCAGGTTAATCAGAAGTGCATAGGGAAAGATCTGTAACGCCTCTGCAATTTTTATTCCTGACCCGCCCATTGATTCATCGGCAAATGCAAGGATCAGATAGACCCCGGCAAAGAAAATGATCATGACAGTCCTGACTGGTTTCTGAATCAATTCAGCCAGATTATTCCATTTCATGCGGACAAAAATTCCGGCTGTGGCAGGCAGGAGTGTAACAAAGAATATCTGAAGGAATGACTCAATGAAAGGCAGCTCAAAAGGAGAATGCCGGCCGAGGTAGACTGTTAGCGCCAGGTTTACAAGCATTGGTATTGTCAGAAGGGTGAGGATACTGTTTATTGTAGTAAGAGTAACCGACAAAGCGACGTTTCCGCGGAACAGGACAGTGATAAATCCTGAAGTAGTGCCACCCGGACATGCAGCCAGAATAATGAATCCCACTTTGATTGCAGGTGGAAGATCAGTGAAATAGGTTATCAGAAAAGCTATCAGTGGCAGAAGGATCATCTGCGCGAACAAGCCGTAAAAAAATGCCTTTGGAGAATGATAAATCTGTTTAA
Organism: uncultured Bacteroidales bacterium; assembly: GCA_963736735.1. Classification (GTDB taxonomy): domain Bacteria; phylum Bacteroidota; class Bacteroidia; order Bacteroidales; family VadinHA17; genus SR-FBR-E99. Next base: position 53,813 of record CAVTPX010000012.1, read on the forward strand.
GGTCTTCGAGATTTATTGACAACCCAATCCCGAACATGATCGTAGCCAGCACGCCGCTAACAAGATAATCCATGAATGAGAGATTCATCGCTGACATTGAACTTAAAAGTTATCACTTATCAGGTTATCTGAGGAACACATTGTTACCGCTTAATAAAATGATCCGTAAAGTAAAGATTTTTTGGCCCTCCCCGGTCAGTTTTAGAGAACATTTAATAATTTTAGACGATGCCACGCTACATAATATCTGACCGGTTACAGATTACCCGCCTTTTCAGAGAGTTCTATGAAAGTGAGAAGGCCGGGGGTGTTGTACTTTTGTTTTGCACGGTTATATCACTTATAATCGCAAATTCGGTATTAGGTGAGGGTTATTCTGACCTGATGCACATAAAGTTAGGGCCACTCAGTGCAGAACACTGGATAAATGACGGTCTGATGGCCATCTTCTTTCTCCTTATCGGGCTGGAACTTGAAAGGGAGATCTATCAGGGTGAACTTTCAGTCCTTAAAAATGCACTCTTACCCGTTGCAGCTGCCCTGGGCGGGATCATCGTGCCCGCAGGAATTTACACTCTGTTTAATTACGGAACACCGACGCAGCCCGGTGCCGGCATACCGATGGCAACAGATATAGCCTTTGCCCTGGGCGTCCTTTCCCTCCTTGGGAAAAGAGTGCCTGCTTCCCTCAAGGTCTTCCTGGCTGCACTGGCGGTTGCAGATGACCTCGGGGCAATAATGGTTATTACACTTTTCTATTCCAAATCGATCCTGTGGGCCAATCTTGCCATCTCGCTTTCAGTCTTTGTCCTTTTGCTGATACTGAAAAGCCAGGGGGTGAGGACCCTCATCCCATATGTTCTTGGCGGTATTGTGATGTGGTATTTCATGTATCTGTCAGGGGTACATGCAACAATAACCGGAGTAATGCTGGCATTCGCAATACCCTTTGGCGATGGTGGCAGCAAATCCCCTTCGTATATATTGCAACATATCCTGCACAAACCGGTGGCATTTATTATTCTGCCTCTTTTCGCCCTGGCAAATACCGCAATAACACTGGGCAGTGGAATCGGCAATATAATGAATCAACCGTATGCCATCGGAATAGTTGCAGGTCTTGTACTGGGGAAACCGATGGGCATCATGTTTTTCACACTGGTTGCAGCACGTACAAGATTCTGTACCATGCCTTCTGACCTCAGGTGGCAGCATATCTCAGGCGCAGGATTCCTTGCCGGCATAGGATTCACAATGTCAATATTCATTACTCTGCTGGCTTTTGACGATCCTGTAATTATCAATAATGCCAAACTCATGATCCTTATCGGATCGCTGATAGCAGGAACAGTGGGATTTCTTATACTTAAATCAGTTTTAAAAGAGGAAATCAGTGACGATACTGCCTGATTTAATCTGAGCCATTATGACAGAAGAGATCCTTAAAATAACACGGAGATTGCAGGCAATCGCACAGTCAGGAATTCATTATGCTGAAAACACTTTTGACAGACAGCGTTATGAAGAATTGCGGGAACTGAGTGTGCAACTGGCAGCCCAGATTTCTGATTCCGACCCTGACAAAATACGTAACCTGTTCACAGATGACACGGGTTTCCAAACCCCTAAAGTGGATATCAGAGCAGTAGTTCTTAAAGAGGGCAAAGTCCTGCTCGTCAGGGAAAGGTCTGATGGTAGATGGTCCCTTCCGGGAGGCTTCGCAGATATAAATTATTCGCCGGCAGAGGTGGCCGTAAAAGAGGTGGCTGAAGAGTCGGGACTCGAAGTGAAAGTTAATCGACTCCTGGCTGTCGTAGATACCGACAGGCACAATTTCCCGCCTCTCGAATTTCACTATTATAAATTTATAATCCTTTGTGACCTTATCGGAGGAGAACTGCACAGCAGTGAAGAGACAGAGGAAGCACGATTCTTCGATCCGGACAATCTGCCCGAATTGTCGGTTCAGCGGAACACTCCGGAGCTCTTTGCCCTGATCAGAAGGCAGCTTGAAAATAATAATACATACATGGACTGAGCAATCATGGGTTTCTACTCTCATATCTGGAAATCATTTATCCGCAATGAAAGATGGAGGAGAAGTATTTTTGTAAGGATCTTATATATCCTCCTTATACTGTACTTTCTACTGATATTTTTTATCCTGGGGTATGAAATTAATAAAATACTGGCATCTGCCGGAGGTGATCCTGTAGACAAATTCAATTCGTTTTTATTATGGTACCTGGCAATTGACCTGCTTATCAGATGCATGATTCAGCCGGTGCCGGCACTCCAGACTGTGCCTTATCTGCGGTTAAGCATAAGACGTAGCAGATTGATTAAATATATTCTGGTCAGAAGTATGGCTAATATATTCAATATTCTTCCGCTGCTTGTTATAGTCCCCTTCGCTGTAAAAACGCTGATACCCCTCCAGGGAGCTGCAGCCGGAATGGTTTATATTGCCGGCTTTGTATTGTTGTTAATCCTGAATAATTTTCTCGCCCTGCTGATTGAATTGCTGGCTCGCAGGAAGTATATTTTTTACCTTATTCCCATCGGCATTATGGCGGTATTAGGATTGCTTCTGAGGCTTGGCATCTCAATTGAGAAACCGTCAATTTGGCTGGGACAAGGTTTGTCACATGCTTCCCCGTTTATTTATGGAACTATTGCAGTTGCACTCTTCGCTATACTCTTCCTTACGCGCCGGGTGATCCACAATTACCTCTATCTGGATATCATAGGATCAAAAAGCCGGAATTACACTTCCGGAACACTAGGCAATAATTTTTTTCGGAAAATGGGGGATACAGGCAGATATATTTCCCTCGAAATAGACCTTCTCCTCAGGAACAAAAGACCCAGACAGACAATGCTTATGGTGCCTTTCTTTCTTGTATATTTCCTGTTTATGGTAATAAGCAACCATAGTATGCAGGGTCCCTTTTTCATGTTCCTTGTGGTGACAATGCTTACCGGATTCGGAGCAGTATCTTACGGACAGTTCATGTTCAGCTGGGAGAGCACATATTTTGACAGTATCATGGCCAGAAAAAATAACTTCGCAAACTATATCAAGGCCAAATACTATCTGATGACGGGTATGACACTGATCATATTCATCCCCATCCTTACAACCTTCCTGATCACAAAACAGGTCGATATCTACCTGCTGTTCTCGATCCTGCTTTTCTCCCTCGGAGTAACCCCGTTTGTTGTAATGTTTATGGGAACCTACAATGACGGACGGGTCGATCTAAATTCCGGAACTTTCATGAATTACCAGGGAGTCAAGGGCAGCCAGTTTCTTTTGTCGTTCATTTTTGTAATGCTTCCTTATGGGATATACAGCCTGTTTAATTACTTGTTTAATGACGCCACAGGAAAAATCTCCATAGCCCTTCCCGGGCTGATCCTCATATTTCTTCATAACTGGTGGATAGAAAAGCTCATAATAAGACGGTTTTATACCCGCAAATACAAAAATCTGGAGGGATTCCGTAAACTTTCAAATTAAACTTCGCCGACAATGATCACTATTTCTAACCTCGTAAAAGCATACAATCATAAAACAGTTCTGAATATCAGTGAGCTGTCTGTAAATAACGGAGATCTTTTCGGACTTGTAGGTAATAACGGGGCTGGCAAAACAACACTGCTTCGTCTTTTACTGGATCTGATAAAAGCTGACAAAGGTGAAGTGCATTCAGACGACTTTACGGTTTCAGAATCGGAAAACTGGAAGGACTATACCTCCTCTTACCTTGATGAAGGTTTCCTCATTGATTTCCTGACTCCGGAAGAATATTTCTATTTCACAGGTGAAGGGTACGGGCTTTCGAAAGCCGAAACTGAAGAAAAATTGTCAGCCTATAAGGACTTTTTCAACGGTGAGGTGCTGGGTCAGCGGAAAAAATTCATTCGTGATTTTTCAAGAGGGAACAAGCAGAAGATAGGGATCGTTTCAGCACTTATTACTGACCCCGGGGTTTTGATACTTGATGAGCCCTTTAACAGTCTCGATCCGACGTCACAGATATTGCTAAAACGTATTCTCACTGATTATAACAGGAATACAGGTGCCATAGTGATAATATCCAGCCATGATCTGAACCATATTACCGAAATATGCAGCCGGATTGCAATTATTGAAAAGGGGCTTATCATTCGCGACCTGCCGAACGACGGTAAAGCCCTGACTGTGCTTGAGGATTACTTTTCGGTCAGAAATACCGGACAACCCAGCCATTGAGCCTCATGCCAGTCAAATCCACGGAACGGTTTTAACATTCTTTATTATGCTATTTATCGGTTTATCAGTATTCCGGATCAATTTAAGGATACTTTTACCGCTGTATCAATAAATCAAAACGTGAAATCATTGAAAATCGGGAACCTTGTGATCGCTGTTCCGGTCATACAGGGTGGGATGGGTGTAGGAATTTCACTGTCGGGATTGGCATCTGCGGTTGCCAATGAGGGTGGTGTAGGTGTTATTTCAAGTGCGGGACTTGGACTTTTGTACAAGGATTTTTCAAAAAATTATCTCGAGGCAAGCATATTGGGGCTGAAGGAGGAGATCCGGAAAGCCCGTGAAAAGAGCAGGGGGGTGATTGGTGTAAATGTGATGGTGGCCATGACAAATTTCACTGACATGGTTAAGACTGCAATTGCCGAAAAGGTTGACATACTGATTGCAGGCGCCGGTCTTCCTCTTGATATGCCCTCATTTCTGAAGAAAGAAAGCATTACAAAACTTGTTCCCATAGTCTCATCGGCAAGGGCAGCAAAAATAATATGCGAGAAATGGAAGGCGAACTATGATTACCTGCCTGATGCGGTTATTGTAGAAGGACCTATGGCCGGAGGTCATCTGGGTTTTAAGGAAGAGCAGATCGGTGACAGTGATTACAGGCTTGAAAAACTGGTGCCGGAAATTGTAACCGAACTGAAAATATTTGAAGAAAAATACAACCAGACAATTCCCCTGATTGCTGCAGGCGGAATTTATACAGGGCAGGATATTCATGATATCCTGAAGCTGGGCGCATCCGGAGTCCAGATGGGTACGAGGTTCGTCACGACTGATGAATGTGATGCGTCACAGGCATTCAAGCAAACATACATCGATGCGGAAGAGCGGGATATCGAAATCATTAAGAGCCCGGTGGGTATGCCAGGACGCGCTATCCTAAGCAGTTTTATTGAGAAAGTACGGGCCGGGAAAAAGCAGCCCAAGAAATGTCCTTTCAAATGCATTAAGACATGCGATATCTCGAAGAGTCCCTACTGTATTATTGTGGCTCTGATGAATGCTTTTAAAGGCAATTTCGAAAACGGATATGCATTTGCAGGTGCCAACGCATTCAGGGCAACCCGTATTTCTTCCGTAAAGGAAGTCTTTCAGTCACTCCTGAATGAATACCGTAATAGTAAATAGACCAATACGCTATGAGCTACTATTTTAATAAAACAGTCAGAGGCAAAAACTTCGATGAGGTCACTGAAATTGTCAAATCAGAATTGAAGACAGAAGGATTCGGAATAATTACCGAGATTGACCTTAAAGATACTTTCAGAAAGAAACTGGATATTGAGTTCAGAAATTATAAGATACTGGGTGCATGTAACCCACATTTTGCCCTTAAAGCGCTGGAGCTCGAGAAAAAAATAGGTGTGTTTCTTCCCTGTAACGTGGTTATTGATGAGCTGGAACCCGGGGTTGTTGAAGTGAGTGCGGTTGATCCTGTTGCATCTATGATTTCCGTGAAAAATGAATCACTGGGAAGCACGGCAACAGCCATCCGGCAAAAATTAATGAATGTGATCGACAGGCTGCAATAATGCATTCTGCCACACATTACCTCACTAAAATGAGGCTTTCCTGTAACCTCCTCTTCTCCTTTTTTCCCTTGACGTATTTGTAAATCTCGAACCCTACCACACTGAACAGCCCGGCTAATGTGCTGATTACAGTTTCAGTAATACTGATTTTTTCAAACTGGAACAGGTCTGTAAGGAATGGTATAGTAAGAATCAGAACAAGAAAAGCTATTGCTCCGCCTGTAACCCATTTCACCGATTTGTTAGGGGTAAGTATGATTCTGAAAATACTCGAGGTCCATGAGCGGTTTGAGAGAATAACTGCAATATTTGAAGCAATCAGACTCACGAAAGTCAGGGTTCTCACCTCTTTTTCAGAATACCCCAGCTTTAAGCCGACAAAATAGACCATCAGTGTCACAGTGAGAATACCCATCCCCTGTGAGCAGCTGAGCAGGATCTTCCTGGCCCCGAAAAACGGTTCCTTAATAGCTTTGGGAGGCCTGTTCATCAATCCGGGTTCTTCTTTTTCAGCCTCGAATATTATTGAACAGGCAGGATCAATTATCAGTTCAAGAAAAACAATATGAACCGGCCACAAGATCAGGGGCAGGTCTGCAAACATAACCGGTATAAGTGACAGTCCGGCAATAGGAACGTGTATGGCAAAGATATAACCAAGAGCTTTCTGCAGGTTGTCAAAAATCCTGCGGCCCATCTTTATCGCTCCTACAATCGATGCAAAGTTGTCATCCATAAGTACCAGCGAGGAAGCTTCACGCGCCACATCAGTCCCTCTCTCTCCCATGGCGATTCCAATGTTTGACGATTTCAATGCAGGCGCGTCATTTACACCGTCACCTGTCATGCCCACAATCTCATCATTCCTTTTCAGGGCATTCACTATCTTGAGCTTCTGTTCGGGTATGACCCGTGCAAAAACATTTACCTCCCTTATCCTTTCCGACAACTCCTCTTCGCTCAGTTTATTCAGTTCAGGTCCGGTAATGCAGAGATCAGGGTTCTTCAGCCCTATCTCCTTAGCTATATTCATGGCAGTAACAGGGTAATCACCTGTGATCATTATTACTCTTATTCCGGCATTGTAACATTCACTGATGGCCTGGGGAACATTTTCCCTGATAGGGTCTGACAACCCTATCAGCCCCAGAAATTCAAAATCAAAGTCGTGCTGCTCTTCCGGCAACGTCTCCCGGCTAATATCTGCTCTGGCAACCCCCAGAACCCTTAGTCCCGATGAAGCCATTTCTGCAACTGCCGCTTCATATAGTCCAAGAGTTTTTCCATCGAGATGACACAGATCAAATATGGCTTCGGGGGCACCCTTTGATGCAATTACCTTCTTTTGCGTCCCGGTATTTGTAAAGACTCTTGACATTGCAAGCAATTCCCTGGATAGCGGATACTCTTTCGCCATTTCCCAGTCAGTATGAATGTGCTCAGTCCCCTTCAGGAATTTCTCACCTATATTCATTATAGCCTTTTCCATAGGATCGAACGGATGGATCTGGCTTGATAAAATACCATACTCAATTATTTCATGGAATGACTCGGGGAACTCTCCCCCAACATCGACTTTCATAAATTCTTTCCCGTTATGAAGACTTGAAACGGTCATTTTATTCCTGGTAAGCGTACCGGTTTTATCTGTGCAGAGAACCGTCGCAGAACCAAGGGTCTCAATGGCTGACGGTTTCCGGGTCAAAACTGCCCTTTTTGAAATCCTCCACGCCCCAACAGCCATGAAGATTGTAAGTACCACCGGAAACTCTTCAGGTAACATTGCCATAGCAAGGGTTATGCCGGCCAGGAACCCTTTAAGCAAATCACCCCTTGTAACTGTGTAAATAACTATTACCAGCACACATAACAAAATACCAATTATGGCAAGACGCTTAACCAGGACACCCATCTCCCTTTTCAACTTGGTAGGTTCCTCCTTTACATCTTCCAGGGCTTTGCCAATCTTCCCTATTTCGGTGTTCAGTGCAACAGCAGTAACCTTTACAATGCCGTTGCCCTGAACTATCATAGAACCCGAATATACCATAGGCAGGTCATCTCCACCGGGAGTTACCTCCACATCACCCTTCTGCCATTCCCGCTTTCTTACAGGAACCGGTTCACCTGTAAGGAGAGATTCATCTGCTGACAGGTTAACACACTGCAACACAATTGCATCGGCGGGCACCCTGTCACCCTCCTGAAGTATGACAATATCACCGGTAACAACATCACGGCCTGCAATTCTGATTTCATCCCCTTCCCTTATAACAAGAGCCCGCGGACTGGCAAGGTCTTTCAGGGCATCCAGGGCTTTTTCCGTCTTCTTCTCCTGGTAAAATTCTATCCCCATGATTACAAAAACAAAACCGAGTAACATCAGTCCCTCCGTCATATCTCCAAGGAAAAGATACAAACCTCCGCAGGCAACAAGTAACAGGAACATAGGCTCCCTGATAACTCCCAGTGCAATCTGCAATACATTCTTGGGTTTGGACGAAGGCAGCTCATTAAACCCTTCAGCGGCTTGCTTTTGTCTGACTTCCTCAGCTGTCAATCCCTTATAGTCAGTTTTGAAAAAAGTACTCATTCTATAATAATTAGTATTTACTAATGATATTTAAATAAAAAAAATCATTTTACAACTTTACCGAGCAGACAGACAAGTTCATTAAGCTCTTTGTCGTTCAGGTTCCTGCTGATATATTCAACTATCTTTCCATGTGCATAATCATGCATCCCGTTGATTAACTGCCCCTTTCCGGTCAGATGAATATGCTGGCTTCTGCGATCAGCATCTGACTTTACTTTGAACAGATAGTCCTTCTCAATAAGTTTTTCAACTGCAACTGTCACTGTAGGTTTTGACAGTCTGAGGGCAGTGGCAAGCTCTGTCAGATTTGGATTCCCAAGGTAATTTATGACCTCCATATAGTTCATCTGAGTCAGGGTCAGTTCCGAAAAATTATATTGCTCCTTGGCATTCTCTTCCATCTGACCCATCATTCCGGAAAGTTTCCCGACTATCTGCTTCAACTCCTTCATGCCACAAATATAGTTAGTATTTACTAATGATATTCATTTTGGAGATTCTTCCTGAATAATAATTATGATTTGACTCCACAATCAATTTTAATCTGTGTGATTTTACGGAATGAACATATTACCTTTACTATCACAACAACTTACTTTAAGCTGAATACAGCCGGAATGACAGCACTGAGCGAACATGAAACAATACGTTACCAGCGGCAACTGATTATTCCTGGTGTTGGTGAAGCCGGGCAGGAAAAGCTTCAGAAAGCCGGCGTTCTTGTTGTAGGTGCAGGAGGACTGGGGTCTCCTGTGCTACTGTATCTTGCAGCTGCCGGAGTGGGCACAATAGGCATTGTCGATTCAGACATTGTAGACCTGAGCAACCTTCAGAGGCAGATTCTATACAACACAAAGGATATTGGTCATCCAAAGGCTGCCAGGGCTGCTGAAAAACTTGCCGGACTTAATCCGGGAGTCAAACTGAATACATACCATGTCAGGCTGACAGAAGACAATGCCGATGAGATTCTGGGTGGCTATGACCTGGCGGTAGACTGCTGTGACAATTACCCTACAAGGTACCTCCTCAGCGATGCAACATTAAGAGCAGGCAAACCAATGGTCTACGGCGCCGTCTATCAGTTCTTCGGACAGGTATCTGTTTTCAATCACATGAACGGTCCGTCATACAGGACCCTTTTCCCCGAGGAGCTAAAGTCAGCTGAAACGGATACAGGTTCACCGCCCGGTGTAATCGGGGTTCTGCCCGGAATCATAGGTTCAGTGCAGGCATCGGAAACCATTAAAATCATCCTGGGCCAGGGCGAGGTGCTGTCAGGCCGGCTTCTTCAGATTGATGCATTGAACCTCAGAGCAGAGATAATTATATTCTGAAGATTTTTTTGACCTGAGATGCTTTTTTTCCGAACTTAGGTTTCTGTTCATTATCACTTACGGAAAATATGATTGGCCTTGCCCTTCCTGTGATAATTATGACGCTGCTTCCTCATCCCACGGCAGTTGCGGCTGAATCATTGCATGAAAACCCGGACACAGCCACAATCAATATTCAGACCAGGAATGCATATAACGAAGCGAGACGTAATCCTGATGTGTCAATCATGCTCGCACATAAGTCGCTGGGGGTCTCCCGTCAAATGAACTACCCCAGGGGGGTTGCAGATGCATCACTGGCTCTTGGGATGGCTTACCTGGCAAAATACAATAAGGGCGACAGTGCATACTATTATAATAATCAAGCACTTTCTCTGTATGAAGAGACTGGTGATATAACAGGGAAAGCCCGAGCCTGTTACGGACTTGCGTATGTTTACAGTTTCAGAGGTGATCTTGTTGCTTCTGAAAAGTACAGCAGTCTGGCGCTCTCGTACTTTGAGCAGGCGGAAGACCCCCGGGGTATGATTAACAGTCTTCATGTCCTTTCATACCTGGCAAAAGAACAACAGGATCTGGATTTGGCGAAGTCTTATATTGAAAGAGCTGTTTCAATTGCTAAAGAAATCAGGGATACCGTCAATCTTGCCGACGCAACTAACACACTTGGCAATATTTATACAAACATGGCCCTTTTCAGTCAGGCCATTGACACCTATTTTGAAGCCCTTCGTCTGTGGGAAATGAAGAAGGATACAAGCGGCATGTCAATAGCCTACGGAAGCATAGGACTTGCCTACTTTTATCAGAAAGACTACAATAAGGCTCTTGAATACAGCAATAAACATCTCGGACTCTCGGAAAAACGACATGATCTCTGGGAAATGAGTAAGATGTGCAATAATATAGCCCAGATTTACAACTCCAGAAATATAGAATGACAGTGCATTGCTGTACCATTACAGAAGCCTGAATATAAACAGGCAAATGGATCTGCCGTCAGGAGAAGCTGATGCCTGCTTCAATATTGCATCAACCCTGTTGCATCTGGGGCAAACAGATTCAGCATACTGGTATATCAGAAAAGCAATTGAAATTGCGAAGGATAAGGAGATAGCTATTCCACCCTCCTATTATGTAACACTTGGCAATGTCTTGCAGTCCATGGGTAATTACGGACAGGCAGCAGATAACGGATTCATGGCATACTCACTTGCCAAAAAGAAAGCCATGCCGCTTGTTGCTTCCGATGCTTTACTTCTTCTGAGTGATATATATGAAAAGGCAGGCCGTGAGGACCTGGCATTCAGGTATCTGAAGCAGCATATGCAGCTCAGGGACAGCATCAGCAATGATGAATTCCTAAAGCAGGTAACGCGGATGGAGATGCAGTACGACTTCGACAAGAAGCAGAAAGCAGCCGAATATGAACAGATGCAGGAAAAACTGGTACGTGACGAGAAGATTAAACAGCAGCGCCTCTACCTCAAAGGTCTTGGAATTTTGCTTGTTCTGGTTGCCCTCATTTCACTCCTTTACCTCCGTCATACCCGGCTGATGGCAAAATATTTACAGATTGACCTCGAGCAGAGGTTGCTGAAAGCCCAGATGAACCCTCACTTCATCTTCAACTCGCTTTGCGCCATACAGGACCTCATCCTGGCTGAAAAACCCCAAAAGGCCAATGCTTTCCTTACAAAAATAGCCAGGCTCATGCGGAATATACTTGAAAACTCCCGCGAAGAATATATCCCTCTTGAGAAGGAGATTGAAACTCTCAGATATTACATGGATGTTCAGCAATTGAGATTTGACTCCGGATTTGAGTATAATATTAATATTGATCAGTCAATTGATCCCGGGAACGTTTCAGTTCCACCCATGTTGGCACAACCCTGCATCGAAAACTCAATTGAGCACGGATTGCTTCCTGGCAGGGAGAACGGCCGGGTAAACGTCAGTTACTCTCTCAGGGGAGGACTGATAATGCTCGAGGTTACCGACAACGGAATAGGCAGGGAAAAAGCTGCAGAGGCTATGCAGGCAAGGAAGAAACAGTCAATCTCGACAAAACTGACAGAGAAGCGTCTCGAACACTTCAGGAAGATCCTCAAGGATAAGGAGATCAGCTATGAAATAACAGACCTTTTTGAAGGGGAGACTGCTGCCGGGACAAAGGTGGTGATTATGCTTCCATACAAGAGGATTTATGCTTAAATTTTAACCTGGTTAACGGGTCAGTTATGAAAGCGATTATTATTGATGATGAGCCGGCGGTAAGAAATACCATTTCAGTCCTGTTGAAAGAAAGCTTCAGGGATATTTTTGTATGCGCACAAGCAGGTAGTATCCGGGAAGGTTTTGCTGCTGTAACAGAACATCAACCTGACCTGCTCTTTCTTGATGTAGAGCTTCCTGACGGACTCGGCTTCGATCTCCTGAAAATGTTATTACCCGTTCGTTTCAGGACCATCTTCATTACCGGACACCAGGAGTATGCGCTTGAGGCGATAAAGGTAAGTGCGCTCGACTACATCCTCAAACCAATTGACATTGATGAGCTTGCTTTGGCGATAACCAAAGCCAGGGAGATTATCAACCATGATGAGGAACAGCTCAAGCTGCAGGCACTGAACGAGAACCTGGCAGGTAAGAAGGTTCTGAAACGCATCATCCTCCGCACCTCCAATGCCCTGCACCTGATATCCATAAGTGACATCATCAGGGCTGAGGCTGACAGCAACTACACTATCTTCCATCTTTCCGGCGGAAAACATATAATGGTCTCCCGCACGATCAAGGAATACGAGGCAATGCTGACCGGCTCGGGCCTCATCCGTGTACACCAGTCTCATCTTGTCAATCTTAATTATATAGACAAATTCATAAAACACGACGGTGGTTACCTCCAGCTCAGGGATGGCTCTTCGGTCCCTGTCTCCCCAAACCTCAAGCAGATAGTCCTGCAGGCCATCACAGACCATCTCTACGAATAATTGTCCTGCGGTCCTGCGGTCTTGCGGTTTGTAACGCAGTATGCAATCCAGCAATCCTGCAGACTTCAGACCGTTCAGACTTCAGACCTTCAGACATCAGACCTTCAGACATCAGACCTTCAGACATCAGACCTTCGGACGGAGCGCAGCGACAGAACGCATGACTGCATGACTGCATGACTGCATGACAAAAACCCCTCCAATACTAATCCAGACACCTCCTTTACTCATTCACTCTTGATTCAGGCCTGACTGTGGAATAACTTTCCTTAAAAACGCAAGGCTATGAAGTATTCAGTCCTATTTACAGTCATCACTGCTCTGCTATTTCTCCTCTCAACGGAAGCCAAACCGCAGAAGGTGAAAGTCAATGTAAAGGAGAAGGTGGTTGAGGAGACGGACAATCGAGCCAACAGTAAGACCGACGAGGTTATTGACGCAGGCTTCGATAAGTTAGAAGAGGGTATCGGGAATATCTTCAAAAAGAAGGAGAAAAAGGCCAAAGATGACTCCTCCGAAAAGGAAGCAGAGAAGGCAGAATCCGGAGTTGCAGAAGTCACATCCGGAAAGAACCGCCCCGATGTAAAGGGAGCCAACCAATCGCAGCTCACTCTTAAATGGAACAAGTATGATTTTGTACCGGGGGAGAAGATAATATTCGAGGACAACCAGGAGGGAGAGGAAAATGGTGAATTCCCTTCCAGGTGGGATCTTGCCGGTGGTGGCAGTGTTGAAAATGCATCCTTCGGCGATCAGAATGTAATCTACTTTAAAGAGGCAGAATCATGCATTATCCCATTCTTTAAAGAGCCTGCAAAAGACAACCTGCCTGATCTCTTTACGGTTGAATTCGACTGCTGGTTCGAGCCCGACGAATATTGCCAGTACTATGTCGATTTCTGGGATCACAAGAACCAGGGTGAAAGTACCATAGATATTGACCCGTTGATAATTAATGCCAACCATGCTGGTATTAACAGGGTTGGTGAAGGCTTCTACCCCGGTTATGAGGAAAAAGGAGAGATCACCAGCGGGTACTGGCGACATGTAGCCATCTCGTTCAATACGCGTGCATTGAAGGTTTATCTGGATGACGCCCGGGTGATAAACATACCAAACCTTGGGAATTAATCCCGAAGGCCTTACAATCTGCTGTGACGGATATGAATACAGTGGGTACAGAGGGAATTAACCGATTCGTCAAGAATGTAAGGATCGCCGAAGGAGCAGTAAAGCTTTATGACAAGCTGATGCAGGATGGCAGGATAGTGGCCAACGGTATACGGTTCGATGTCAACAAGGCAACCATCAGACCTGAGTCAATGGGTGTCATGAATGCAATTTACAGCCCTGCTTGAAAGATCATCCTGAGATTAAGCTGAGCGTTGAGGGTCACACCGACAGTGACGGTGATGAAGCTCTGAATCAAAGTCTTTCTGAAAAGCGGGCACAGGCGGTTGCAGATCATCTGATAAACATGGGAATTGATGGTTCACGTCTGACCAGCAAGGGCTGGGGTGAAACAAAACCTGTAAGCATTAACAATACATCTGAAGGCAAGGCTGCCAACAGAAGAGTTGAATTTGTAAAGATCTGACATATGCATAATAATTGCAGATACATTACAACACTTCTGATCATCCTGACCGTTGGCTCAACATGTATATCATATGCTGTTGAACCATCAACAGGTTCCATCCCGGTAAAAAACGAATGGCGGCTGTATGATATAAACAATGACGGGCATTTTGACAGAGGCGATATTGACGAGTTTATAGACAGGGGTGGTCTGAACATTGACTTCGACCTTAACGAAGACGGGCATAAGGATATTGACGATGCACTTGCCCTCTTCCTTAAACTGTCTGTAATGGATCGGAGTTGTGACAGAGTTGTTAATGATAAAGATTTTGAACCTGTTGATTCTGTGACCATTCCGGAGCCACCTGGTATTGGTACAGTACGTATGATTGCTGCAGAGTGCGTGATGCGCGCCATTCCAAACCTTCCTCCTGATATAGAGCAGCAGGCTTTCAGCTCAGTGCCTGTTGGGAAGATTCTATCAATTGAGGAGAGGGCCTCTGTTTATCAGATGGCTGGTATGTCTGGCCTGGCTCAGCAGAATCTTGATGTCGCCACATGGGGTTATGGCAAGGCATTTCAGATCAATGAAAAATCTGCCGGTGCAATCGGCAGCCTTGCTTTTTGTATGGCGGTAAACGATAAGGATGATGAAGCGCTCCTTCTGCTTGCATACGCCAGAAACATATTCCGGGAATCATCCCCAACTGCTACCTCTCTGGGATGGATATTCGCCCGCCACGGCCAGAACGAGGAGGCCCTTGAATACTTCCGTGAAGCTGTTTTCTACACCCCTGAAATCGCACAGTACCATATGAACCTTGGCATAATGCTTCTGAGAATGGGAATGAAGAGGGAGGCGTATGAAGAATTCATGGAGGCATCTGAACGCGATCCGGGTGATGCAAAAAAACTGCTTTTCTGCTATACCACAAAACCACCTGATGAGCCTCCTAAGAAAAAGCCGCTTGATCCTGAAGAATTTAAACAGCAGACAGAGATTGAGATAAAAGATATGAAAGAACAGGGTTTTACTGAGGATGAACTGCCGGATTCATGGGATCAGCTTTCGCCCTGTGATCAGGCCCGGAGGATACCTGAGCTTTTGGAGAGAAGATACGATGAACAGATGAAGAACATAGCACAGAGCTATGCTGATGATCTTGCTAAACGAATAGAAAATGTGATTAAGGGATTTTGGCCCGTATGGAAGAAAATGCCGGAAGACTGGGCCAGGTACGTAGCTGGCGTACCTGTTGTGTACAAGGCTTCACAACGATTGACAATTATTGCCGAAATATCCGCCGGACAAAGAAGAGCTTCCCTGACCCGTCAGATGGGTTCTGAGCTATTGGGATACAGCTCTTTCTTTATGGAGGGCGCCATTCAGCAGGCAAAGACTAATGCAAACGCACTGATTAATTCCATGAGAGGAATGCCTGTTCCAGCAGAGAGCCTTGTAAAATTAAGGGAAGAAGCATATCAGGACGCCCTGGAGGAGGCAATCAAAGAATGCTACAAATCTCCGGTTAATCAGGCATACCGCTGGCTAACCGAAGAGAGCAGACCCTATGGTCTTCCTAACCCGAAGATAGAGACCATTACTGCCCAGGACTTTATGTTGCTTTTCATGGTGATCCCGCTGGAGTGCTTTAACATAAAGGACTATTGTCCAGACGGAGAAGGAGGCGACACCCGGAAGCCTGAAATACCAGTGGAACATACCGTCAGCCTGGACCTCTTAATCGTAAGCATTGAATGGAATACCGATAACGGTGAGTGGGAATTCAATGCCGGTCAGGGGATAATCGTCGGTGTCACATGGAAACCTGAGACAGGCTTCGGTTTCCAGATCGGTGCAGGGGTTGATTTCATGGGAATGGAGGAGGCCATCTATGCCAGGTTTGATGAAGGCAAAATAACTATCCAGAGTGAGGAGGGATATTCAATCATCGCAGGCCCGTTGAGTGCAGGATATGAGGTGACCAGAACCCAGGCAACCTTTGAACTTTACTGAAAGATTCACAATTATACTATCAAAGAATTAACCTTAAATACTTATGTCATGAATAAAATAAACTTAAAGCGAATCCGGCTGTCACTGACACTTCTGGTGTTGGTGAGCAGCTTCCCCGCTTGCGACTGGTTCAGGGCTGACCCTGAATATATAGGCACATGGCAGTACACTGAAAAGACATATGCCGGTGAAGTTGCAATAAACATAACCCACACCCTTAAACTTAATGAAAACACCTTTGAAGAGGTCATTATTTACCGGCGTGATAACAGCAGTTCAGTGATGTCCCTGCTTGGGCTGAAAGGAAATATTTCGGTAAATGACAATGAAGTGATATTCACACTTACTGCAATTGGAGAATGTCTTAAAGACTCATATGACAAGTGTACCGCAACGCCTGAATGGTTCCACGAAAGGGTCACCAACATACAACTCCTTCCTTTTACTCGGGATTGCTGAGTCGTTCGACGGCACCTTCGAAGCTGACGAGGACTACCTGTGGCTTGTACGTGACCTGAACAACGACACTGACACAGATGATGATTGGGAAGATATTGAGTTCGAAAGAATATAATTCATGAAACCCAGGTCTCGCCGGATCTTTTGTGCAGTATTCCTGTCTCTTTTGGCTGCAACGTGCCAGGTAATGGCAAACTCTGATCCGGTCACCGACAATGAATGGCGGATTTATGATATTAATGGCGACGGGAAATTCGATGTGTCTGATATAAGTGAATTCACCGGAAACGGAGGCATTGACTTCATAAACGATCTGAACAGGGATGGGAATAAAGACCTGACTGATGCCTTCGCGCTATATGTCAGGCTATCTGTGCTCGACCGCAATTGTGACGAAGCTGTTGACGATGATGACTTCACTCCTGTTGAGAAGGTAGAACTTCCTGAACCGGATGCAGCTGTCGTCTGGCCGCTTGTCAGCCGTATTGTGACGGAAGCCCTGCAGAAGCTTCCGTCTGACATCGAGAATCAGGTATTCAGGTCCCTGCCCGGTACGGGTGTACTGACCCCAATTGAAAAAGCATATGTCTTTGAGTTGACAGGGATGTCGGCACTATTGCAGTTGAACCTTGAAGGTGCTCAGTGGGCATACGGTCGAGCGTTCCAGACAAATAACCGGTCGGCCACCGCACTTGGAAGCCTGGCTTTTGCAATTGCAGTCGACAAAAGGCATGAAGAGGCATTGACTCTTCTTGCCAGGGCCAGGGAAATATTCCGCGAATCAGGGGCGACCTCAACCACGATAGGATGGATTTTCGCCAGGCATGGCCAGAATCGGGAGGCATTGATTTATTATCAGGAAGCCGTGGAATTTGCACCAAAGATCCCAAGCTACCATATGAACCTCGGCATAGCATATATGAGGGTAGGAAACAACGATAAAGCTTGTGAAGAATTCAGGATAGCTGCAGAACTGGATCCCGGTGATTTTCATGCCATGTTGTTCGGGTACGTTATTCCAGCGGAAACTCCTCCTCAGATAACACCATTGGATCTGCAGAAACTGAAAGATGAGAATAACATTCAGATACAGGATCTAAGGGATTGGGGTGCTGCAGAAGATGAACTACCGACACCATGGGATGAATGCACCCCATGTGAAAAGGCCCGCAGAATCCCCGAGTTGCTTGGAGAAAGAGATGGTAAAATATTTAGCAAGATAGCTCAGTCATACGCTGATGAGCTGGCCGAAAAAGGAAATGTGGTGGCCGAGGCACATAACCCTAAATGGAAAAGTGCTAAAGAGGATCTCGAGAATTGGTATGCAGCTATAAAGTGGAGTATGACTGTCGGTAAAGCTTTGGAACATAATGCTGAGGTTACCCTTGGCAATCAGTGGACTTCAATGACACGGCAAAGGGGACGCGAGATAATGAGCTACAGCAGCTTTTTCAGGGAATCTGCCCTCGAACAGGCAAAACTTGAGGGACAAACACTATCAGATTATGAGGAGGAGAAACTAAAGAACATCCCCAGAACAGCAGCAAGCATTTTGCAGGAAAGAGCAGATAACTACCAGATCGCGCTTGAGGAAGCATTCAGCGAATGCTATAAGGATCCGATGCTAACAGCAGCTGCACTTCTCCGTGTTGAAAACAGTCCATACAGCCTTCCCAAATCCAGGGTTGAAAGTGTATTCTTGCTGTATTTCCCACTTGGGTTTCCTGGTTTGTGTATTGATATCCCGGGATATTGTGATGGTGAGCCTAACTTATCCAGGTATGATGTATCAATGTTCAACAATACTTTCAGTCTTGACCTGTGGATTGCCAGCTTCGAGTATAATTATGACACCGAAGCCTGGGAGTTCAGGGTTGGGCAGGGGGTATTTCTTGGAGCGAGCTGGAGCCCCGAGGCAGGGTACGGATACCAGGCAGGAATCGATCTGGGCGTGAGTCTGGTGGTGGGTGGATTTGATGCGCAATGTTTCCTGGAAGTCGACAAAAACGGCATGCATCTGAATGGTGAGGTCAGCGCATTTGTTAATCTGGGAATAATGGAAGCAGGGATAGAAAGATCAATAAGTGAAACCCTGATTCCGTTCCAGGCAGTTCCGGGTGAAGCAACACCTCTATCTGTAACAGAATAACGAAAACACTGGCTATTAATAAGTCATACATGAAAACCATGAGTAAAATAAATAGGTTGCTGGCCATGCCGATGCTGCTCCTATTGGTCAGTGGTCATTTAAGCGCTCAAAAAAAATGCGAGGGATGTTCCAGGCATGGAATGCTGGTCGAGTTCCTGAATCCTCATAACCCCGACTACGAGCAGAGATTAAAGGAATGGAATGAATGCATGGCCCGGCAACTTGGAGATCGCGTATTCAAGGAACAGGATTCGCTAAACCCGGAACTTAATGATGCCATAGAAAAGTGCAAAGCACTTGATCCGCCTGAAAAATGGTACTGCTACCCATCAATGATGTCTGCATATATGGGAGAAAGATTTACCAAACCGTGTTTCCATTTTTTATCACCAATTTTTTATGCCCCTGGAACAGATAAACCTCCTGAGTACATATTCAAGGGCAGTTACGAAGCAAATCTCAAAGGAGGCCGCATTATAGAGTATACTGAGGATTATAAAAAACCGGTAATCGCAAGAATGAATCTCAGGCTCTATTACAACGATGACCCGCCAGAACTAATACAGGAATGGTCTTCAGAGAATACAATAAATGATCCCCGGGCCCTCTTTAACAAGCTTAAAACTCCGAAGTCACTCACCCCAATCTTCGAAGAATTTGAAAAGAAACCTGTTTCAATTGACGTTGAAGTCCCGGTTCAGGAAGAACTCTGTGAAAAAGGCAAAGGAGAAATCATTCTGTCAGGATTTAAAGATGTAAGCGGTGGTTCATCCAGGGAGTTTAACAGGATCGTTGTCAGTATCTACAAAGGTAAGATCCTGAACGGCGCCGACAGCGATTACGGTCCTGATTACAAAGTATTTAATGTAGGAGAGGGAGAGGTCAGGGTCGAGTACCAGCCTCCTGAAGACAAGGATGACGGCTATGAATGGCTTAGAGTATATAATTCATGTGATATACTGCCAAAGGAAAAACACCCATTATCCGGCACAGTCCCGGATGAACTTATTGTCGATCAGCACTTCCCCATATTATGCGGATTCTACGAGGGGACAATCACAGTTGTAAAGAAATGGGATTATACAAAGGACCATGGTAAAAGTTCAACAAGATATAGCGGATCACAGACTGTAAACTACACCGGTCTCTTCAAGCCGATTCCCCAGATGGGAGAGATGGAAGGCCAGCCGGTGAGAATATTCGGTAAAGGTTCGGTGAAGGGAACCTGGCAACATGAAGAAAGAAGGTATTGTGAAGGCGACTGCGACTGTCCCGGACTTGTCTATGAAGAACTGGGATCTGGCTCTGTGGATCCGCTGAGCATGGACGGAATCACGATCATTACCAATATCTGGCCGACAGACAATAAGGTGGTAGCGGATCAGCTCGGCCAGTTCGGCATGGTCAACTGGTATGACATATTTACACCTTCCGCCACAGGCGTAACCCAGTCCAGGCAGAGAAGCAAGAACGCAGACGGTCATTGCGAATGGCATAACAGGAACACAGAGACGATCCTGACAGAATCACAGATAAGGTTCAAACTTGAGGATCCGGATAACCTCAGCGGCAGGGAATCATGGAACTCTTCCAGCGAAACAACTGGCATCAGTATAACAAACCTGACAGAAGCCATATATGATCAGAAACCATTTGATCCGGAAAAAGATGGCACTGATTACAAATATACAATCACATGGAATCTGAGACTTTATTGATAGTGTTAATTAACTAATTATCAAAGACATGAAAAAGGCTATTCTTCTCACAATTGGTATGGTCTGCCTGACAGGAATCATGTATGGACAGAACCAGGCAAAGGGACCTTTCAAATTCAAATCAGGGATAATTGAATACAGGTACTCTGGTGACAAAACAGGCACAGCCATCCATTATATTGATGACTATGGTCTGAAAAGTGCAATGTATACCGAACTAACACTCGACGGAGAGGTAACAAAAGGATGGGTTGTCTCATTCGGTGATAACCAGTACATGTGGGATCCGGCCAAGCCCACGCAGGGAATGAAAATGAAGAACCCCATGATGAGCCAGATAAGCCAATCCTCTGCCGATGAGATTGAAGCATTGACTGTGGAAACCTATGAGAAGATGGGGATGCAGAAAACAGGAACGGAAAAATATCTGGGTAAGGAATGTGACCTCCTTAAAGGAACAATGGGCAAGGTTCTGATATGGAATGGTGTCATGATGCTGATGGATCTTAAAATGGGTGCTTATGTTTCAAAACAGGAGGCAACATCAGTGAAAACAGACGTGCCGGTAGACCAGAAATACTTCATCATCCCAAAAAACATCACCTTCTCAGAAATGCCGGGATTTTAATAACTGAGCACAATGAAAACACTCCTATCATGCTGCCTTATAGCTCTGACCTGCTGCAATCTGGCAGGTCAGCAGGCTGAACTGCTGAAAAATATCAATTACGGTTCTGCAGGCTCATACATCTCTTACATGACAAAGTGCGGTGCAAAGGTCCTTTTCAAGGCCACGAACTCAGGAAATTCAAATAATGAACTCTGGGTAACTGATGGAACGGCGGATGGCACTTTTCTGCTGAAGGAGATAAATCCCTCAACAACAACAGGAAGTGACATAGGCCAGATGACAATATTTAACAACGAGGCATATTTCAGTGCCAACGACGGCACCCACGGATCAGAACTATGGAAATCCAGACGGCACCGCTGGTGGAACTGTTATGGTAAAGGATATTGCACCCGGAAGCCAGGGAAGCCAGCCCGGCTACCTTGTTATCTGGAATAACAACCTCTATTTCAGGGCATTTCATCCAGACTACGGAACTGAGCTATGGAGAACAGGCGGGACGGCAGAATCAACCCAGCTGGTTGCCGATATAACACCCGGTGCTGTCTCAACATATCCGGGTTACCTTTACCCGACATCATGCGGAATATATTTCAACGGGCTCAATAACCTGTATCTTTATTTCTCTGATGGAACTCCGTCCGGGTCGTTCCTCCTGTCAGATAAAATTAAAGTCGGGCAGCTTGACAATGCTTTCTTCACAGAATACAGGAATGAAGTCTATTTCCGGGCAATTGATGCAACAAGCGGAACGGGTTCACAGCTATGGAAGACATCCGGAAACACGGTCACAAGGGTAACTGGAATAGTAAGCGGCACAACACAGTTCAATCCCGTGCACCTCACCTTAGCAGGTGGTAAACTTTTTATGATTGGCGAACAGGAACCAAATGGAAGGGAGTTATGGGTTTTGGATGACTCAGGCATTCAAATGGTAAAAGATATTAATCCCGGCGGACACGCAGGTCTCGCTGGTGCTTTCTTCACGGAATTCAAGGGAAAACTCGTCTTTTCTGCCAACTTCCGGCATCCGGACAGGAGGTCTGGGTTTCCGATGGCACCGCTGCCGGAACAAAAATAATTAAAGACTTAAATCCTGGTACCGGCCGGATCCAGGGCAATAAGTCCTGTAAATATCGGAGACACATTATTCTATTCGGCTGACGACGGCACGGGAGGTGAACTGTGGATGCTGACCTCTCCGGATGGTCAGCCTGAGAAGTTTACGGATATTCCTGATGGAGGAGCCTGGGGACCCGAGATCTGCAGAATAGGTAAAACCTTTGTCTTTAGCGCTTCTGATGTTATTAATGGTGATGAATTCTGGAAAATAACCCTGTCAGGAAGTACTTCCGTGAATGGCTCAATCAGTTCAGAATACCCTGTTAGAGTCTATCCAAATCCTGTACAAAAGAGTCTTAATATAGACATTACAGATGGGATTATTCTCCCCGCCGAAATGAAAGTTTATGACAATACCGGTAAATGTCACATGACAAAGAAACTCTCTGAGGCACAAACAAAAATCGATGCAGAAATTAGTGCTCTTAAACCGGGTATCTATTTTCTTACAATCAGGAATGGTTGCAGGCGTTATGTGCAGAGAATAACTATAGTAAAGTAAATTTCAGTCAATACCCTTAAATGCATTTCGTGTCATTCTCATGATGAGTCCGTAAGGTAAAAATGACTCGACGGAATGCAGCATTTTATAAAATTTACCGGGAACGATCACCCTTCTCCCGCGGAACATTTGCTTAATAATCTCCCTGGCTGCCTCGTCAGCTTCAAGTGATGAAATGATGGCACCTTTTCCACCTGCTGCGATTCTCTCACGTACTTTCCGATTTGTCTTCACCGGGCCGGGCATTGCAACACTCACACTTACCCCGGTGCCGTGCAGTTCCTCACCCACCGAAATACTGAAGTGATATATGTACGCCTTCGAAGCTGAATAGATGCTCTTGTAAGGCATTGGTACGAATCCGCTGAAGCTCCCCATGTTCAGAATGTAAGATCGTGTTGTGATCTGAGCTCATGCAATATAATAGTTGGTCAGGAGGGTGGCACATCTTAAATTCAAAAAGACAGTTTCAGAAATGGATGCCTCACTGTATTTCCCTATCTCGCCACCATACCCGATACCGACATTATTGATCAGAATATCAAGAACGATCCCTTTCGATGAGGTGAAATCCCTTATCAACCCGGGGGTGTCAGGCTCACACATGTCAGCCTCAAAGCAATGGGTTACAATATTATGGACCTTTTCAAGTCCGGCGCAGACCTCTTCCAGCCCTGTCCCTGGCAAAGCAATCAATACAAGGTTATGTCCCCTTCCGGCAAGTTCGTTGGCAATCGCTTTCCCCAGACCGGCACTGGCTCCTGTGATCAGCGCGAATGATTTCTTCTCCTCAGTCATTTATTCAACCTGTTTATTTCTGAGCCACTGAAGTGTTTTTTCAACACCGGAAGTGAAGGGGGTAATGCTGTAACCCAGTTCTGAGACTGCCTTATTGCTGCTTAAACTCCAGTGATTCATATATTTCTTTACCCATGGTACTGTTATCATCGGCGGGATTCCGGTAATGTTAACCTGCCATTCGAGTAAGGACGCTGCCTGCAATCATCAGGATGACAGGAAACGGGATCAGTACTCTGCGCTTCCCGGTAGCTGCAGCCAGCAAGTCAAAAAACCGGTTGAATGTCAGATTGTCTCCCCCAAGCAGGTATGCCTCCCCTGCCCTGCCTTTCATGGCCGCCAGAATATGGCCGCTGACAACATCATCAATAAAAACATAATTCCCCACGCAGGTTCCGTCTCCGGGTTTGATGCGCCATTTTCCCCTGCTGTACCGGTCGATCATTATTGTCACAGAATTGCTCTCACTCAATTTCCCGGGGCCGAATACTCTTGTCGGGTTGACAATCACCGTTTCCATATCTCCTTGTGAATATTCCTTCACAAGGATTTCAGCCTGGTGCTTGGTCTTTTCATAATCATTGAAAAACGGCACGGTTCGGACAAAACTCTCGTCTATGGGTTCCTCTCCCGGAGAGGGTCCTATAACCGCTGCAGATGAGGTAAATACAAACCTCCTGACCCCGGCTTTCTGTGATGCTTTTAATAAATTTTCAGTCCCCAGCACATTGACCCTGAACGGCAGGGATTTATCCTTCGACCACGGTTTTGCCAGTGCCGCCATGTGAAACACAGTGTCACATCCTGCAGCTCCTGCCTCAAGGGCTGTGATGTCATCAAGGTCGCCAATGACAGAGGTAACGCCCTGAAGATGTGCTAATTCCCGAAATCTTTCCGGTGACCTTACAAGGCACTTTACTGTATGGCCTTCCGCAGAAAGCCTCTCAGTAAGACGAAAACCTATAAATCCGTTTGCACCGGTGATAAAGCACTTCATTCAAAGCGGTTTTGTGCTTTATAAAAATATGGAAAATTAATTCATATCCAATACCCGTGCACTCTGTCTTACAAATCTCAGCGTTTTACTGTGACCTTTGCTTCTGCCGATATTTCCGTATCGCTTTCCGAAACTGCGGTTAAGAGTAACCACGGCTTTTTTACTGCATCCGGGCTTAGCTGTAAGCCATACCGGGACAGATATTTCACCTCCATCGGCCGATGCGGCAAGTTCATTCAGTATTACTGCACTCCATCCCTCTCCGGTCACTCCGGCCTTAAGCCTGTAAATGCCGTCACCTTTAAGGGTAAAGACAATCCTTTCCGTTTCTGCCTTCATTTTATAACCAGGTTCAGCTGCCAGGGCAAGTGTTCCGCCGCTGACTTCCGAATCAAGTGACCTGACCCCCAGAGTATAGGAGAGGATTTCCTGATCATTCCTTTCCACATCAATTACATAGAAATGAAGCCTGTTGGGCTCGTCAATATATTCAAACTGACTGCCCGAATTGAGCCCCGCATGAAAGAGTGCATCATTCAGCTGACGGTAGTCTGCGAGGGTCCTCATAACCTTCTCACCGTTGGGTTTAACGTAGTCGACCACATTGATATCTTCAGGGTGAGCGTCAATTACCCAGTTAAAACAATTGAACTCGTTTGGACCGCCGTTACGACCCTCTTTATCAGTATTCTTTGCAATAAGTACTCCGTTGTCAGGGCAGAATGAGTCATAACCTAAACGCTGCACAACCTCGAGTGAGTAGAAGTTATACCTTGGTTTTCCGGGCGAGAGCGGATTCACGGCAGGATCATCGGCAGGGGTCCGGTCATGCGGCTCGGCACCGTCAAGTCTTACTATCATTCCGGCGTATTCACCTTTCAGCGGAGCCACCGCTCTTGCCGTGATGCGCGTAACCACCGGGGCTGATGAGGCCAGGGCTTCACGACTGACCGTCAGCACCTGATCTTCAGTTATAAATCCGTTTACCATCCGGTTACGCAACATGAGCCCTGCCGGCATGGCAGCACCACCAATGGCGGGTACTACCCAGCGCATGTGTGGTCCACCCGGTCCGTTGAAGGAACCGCGGTCCATCATGTCCCAGGTACCTGACCCGACCCTGCGGTAGGGTGTCACGTAAGGATTATTGTTGTTGTCTCCGGTTCTGAAAGCAAAATGGCCCAGTTCATGGGTAATTGTCCCTGAGTTCTCACCCTGTCTGATAGAGGAGACTCCCCATTGCATCTGGCCTGCCTTCCATGAAGTCCAGGGCACATAGCGTGTGGGGATCCACCGTGGTTTGTCCGGATTCGGGTTACCCCACTCAGGAGTAATTTCTTCCTTTGAGTTGAACTTCATCTCACCAAACTCCTGCCATACTCCTGTCTCATCATACCCGCCGTAAATGCGCAGGATGGCGTCATAATTGCCTTTCAGATCACCTTCAGCAGCCTTCCAGAGTGAGTCAACATCACGCTCCATCCGGTACCGGGCCCTGCTTCCGTCAGGGGTTGACTCATTCTGCCTGTGCTCATTAAGTCCGTAAGCCCAATGCGGTCTGGGCATACGATACGGGCCGAATGGTTCAAGAACAGTGATCCCGAACTTGCCCCGTGATTGCTCCATCCAGTAGCCATTGATTGTCTGCCCGTGATTCACCTCCGAGGGTTTCAGCCAGAAGTCGGCATAGAACTGAGGGATTGCTTCCCTCTTTACAGGGTCGATCTGTGGATTCCCGAAGAGATCCGACCCTTTTGGAAGTGTCATCACAAAAGGCTGATCAGAAAAATCAATTGCGACAAGCGCCATCCGGAATTCACGTTCAGGTTTCAGTGAAGGGTCTGCCCAGTTGATGCCCGGAATGGGTTTGTAGTCATTCCATGTCATCTGGTCCTGATCCTGAACTAACTGGGGATCAATAGGTCCCGGTATCTTTTCGCCTTTTTTCTTAACTGTCTTCAAATGCGGTAATTCCGGCAAACAGTAATGGCCAGAAACAGAACAAGTGACTTTTTTCATTGCTATGTTTTTTTAATAATTACTTTGAAACGGGATCAGCAGCGTACAGGTCAACTCTCGAAAGCAGGTGATCAAGATTTGCCAGTCCGTAAACAACCACGGCAGTTACCACAGCCGTATGCTCCTGGTATTCAGGTATGCTCTTGTTATAAGTGTCGCGTTCGGTATGCCATATCTCACCGTAGTTAAAATCATAACCCTTTGCATCAGGAATATCGAAGCTTAGTGTTGGAACACCATTCATCGCAAAATATGCATGGTCGGAACCTCCGGCACTTGTAGGTTTTGGGCGTGCCGGAGCAGTTCGTTTGGTGAGTGTGAAGGGAAATTCAGGATTAATTGTGTTCAGCGGTTTGCATATCTTTTCGTAATCGGCATACATTGCCTCCGGCACTGTCAGTCCTGTTGCAACGGTAGGACCACTGTCACGGTTGAAGTAATTAGATATTTTAGGTAGCTTATCCTTATTCGATTCGACCCAGTGTTTCGAGCCCAGCAGTCCGAACTCTTCGCCTGCCCAGAGACATACGAGGATTGTCCTCTGAGGTTTGCCTCCTGCGGCCATGATAAGGCGTGCAGCCTCCATCGCGGGTGTGATTCCTGATCCGTCGTCAACACCTCCGGTTGCAACATCGAAGGCATCAAGATGGCCGCCCATCATTACATATTCATCGGGATATTTCGTTCCCTTTATTACTCCTATGACATTGTGGTATTTCACAGGACCCGGCTTAAAGTGGTTGCGGATATCAAATTCAAGCAGAAAATACCGGCGCTCTTTAACCATCTTTTCAATTACAGATACTGATTCTCATCAAGTTTGATATCACACACAGTCGGCAGAGTCTCGAAAGTCATATTGTCAAGGTTCTTGCGGTCATAGAGAGCCCTGATCGGAACTGTTGATGACTGGATGACACCCAGTATTCCGGCTTCGCGCATTTCGCGGAAGAAGAGTGCCGGCTCTTCCTTCAGCGGCAGCATCTCTTTCTGGGGTTTGTCACGGTTGGAATAGTTCTCCCGCATGATTTCGCGGTTCAGCCTGGCAATCGAATCATTATAAACTTTTATCTCATCGCGCGCAGAGTCAGCTTTGGCTGAATAGTCAACCGGCCACCCGCTGTTTGTGCCGCCTATCAGGACCCATGCACCTTTAAGGGCGCCCTTCATGCGGTCAAACTCCTCCTTGCTTTTTGGTTCTATAAGTACATGTCCGCGCTGGACACCTTTTGTCCCTGAGGTATATGACGGTGTTGCAAAGTGAAGATCCATACCGTTCTCCGAAAGCATCCGCCCGAACCACGGTCCGCGGTTGAAACCTACCGGAACAGTTCCGGCTTCATCCATTATCACTTCCATACCCCATTTGCGGAATTCGGACGCACACCACAAAGCGGCGTTTTCGTAGGCGTCGGAGCCTATCAGGCGTCCGCCAAACCTGTTTGAGATGACATCAAGATGATGCATGGTGCGGTTATCAGTCTGGCCGAGTTCTATAATCCGGTCAACGACTTTTCCCTGCTGAGCCATAGAGGTGGCGGTAATAAGAAGCAGGGCAAACAGAGAAAGAAGATTTCTTTTCATTTTCATTTGATATTATCTTAAGATAAAGACAGGGCAATTTAACCATAAACATAAGACGCTGCACAATCCGGTTATGTGTTATTCAGCAATACGGACCTTCTCTTCCTGTCCATTGAGTTTATTTACTTTTTGTTTATATTTATATTGGATTTGAATTATCAATATTCCATTGGTTCACAATTCAACCTTATAAATCACATGACAAAAGTTGTTATTTTAGGTGCCGGCATATCAGGGCATACTGCAGCCTCTCATCTAAGGAGGAAGCTGGGCCGCAATCATGAAGTTATCGTCATCAGCCCTTCAGAGTATTATCAATGGATACCTTCAAATATTTGGGTTGGTGTTGGAAAAATG
Source organism: uncultured Bacteroidales bacterium (assembly GCA_963736735.1). Taxonomy (GTDB): domain Bacteria; phylum Bacteroidota; class Bacteroidia; order Bacteroidales; family VadinHA17; genus SR-FBR-E99. The sequence goes on from CAVTPX010000012.1 coordinate 82,526, forward strand.
ACAATTAATCAGGTGCGTTTTAGCCTCAAACCTTTATACAGGCGCTGGGGTATAAGATTTGAACAGGCAAAGGCAACCCTGCTTCATCCGGAGGGTGACGGTCCCAATACCAGGCCCTTCGTCACAATAGAATACACAGATCCATCTCGCAGGGGTACGAAGGCGGATATCGAATATGACTACCTCATAAATGCAACCGGGCCTAAGCTCAACTTTGAGGCAACTGAAGGTCTCGGCCCGGGCAAATATACCCATTCTGTCTGCTCCTGTGACCATGCCGCAGAGACCTGGGAGGCCCTTAAGGTTTGCATGACCCGGATGAAAAACGGGGAAAAGATGAGGCTTATTTTCGGCACCGGCCATCCCGGAGCCACATGCCAGGGAGCTGCCTTTGAATATGCCCTGAACGTTGCGAATGAGATAAAAGCACAGGGCTTGCTTGACAAGGCAGAGATGATATGGTTAACAAATGAATATGAACCCGGCGACTTTGGCATGGGTGGTGCCTTTATTAGACGTGGAGGATATGTTACCTCAACAAAGGTCCTTTCCGAATCTGTTCTCGCTGAGTATGGGATACGCTGGATCAAACGTGCCGGTGTGACAAAAGTTGAAAAAGGCGTTGTCTATTACGAGACACTGGATGGCGAAAAGCATTCACAGGATTTCGACTTCGCTATGCTTATTCCTGCCTTTGCCGGTGCAGGCATTAAAGCCCATAACAATAAAGGTGAGGATATCAGCAGTGAACTCTTCGCACCAAACGGATTCATGAAAGTGGATGCTGACTATTCAGGTAAACCTTTTGAAGAATGGAGTGTCTCAGACTGGCCCTCGATCTACCAGAATCAGGTTTTTAAAAACCACTTCGCCACCGGGATTGCCTTTGCCCCTCCTCACCAGATATCAAAGCCAATGAAGAGCCCGGGAGGTACTCTGATCACTCCGGCGCCACCACGTACAGGCATGCCATCAGGGGTCACCGGAAAAATTGTGGCTCTGAACCTTGTGGACCTCATAAAACACGGACGCACCGATTTCAGACATAAAGCATCAATGGGAAAAATGGGAGCTGCCTGCATCGTTTCAGCCGGTTTCGGCTTAATAAAAGGACAGGCAGCAACAATGACTGTCTTTCCAATAGTTCCGGACTGGGAAAAATATCCTCAGTGGGGACGGGATCTGAGTTATACGGTGGGTGAAATAGGACTGGCAGGACATTGGATAAAGCTTCTGCTACACTACCTTTTCCTTCATAAAGCTAAGGGATATCCCTTCTGGTGGCTGTTGCCTGAATAAAATATCAAACATGTAAAAACCTGATGTTATGACAAAAAATATTGTACGGGGTTATTACGAAGAGTTTTACCCTCCGATCCCAACCAGGGCAACAAAATTTTGGCGCCGTAATCTTCTGAAGCAATCTATAAGGTTCATTGTTTTGAATCTGAGGATAATGAGGATCATTGTTGGAGGGCACTCATAGAGTCTATGGTTTCAATCAGTTTATTTCCATAAAAGATGTATCAGAAAGACTATATTCTTCGAATGATCGAGATGCTCGGAGATATGCTTGCTGCTGTTTTCGGGCTGGTGAGGAAGGGCGACATACCGGAGGCGTCCGCGAAACTTGAGCGTATTTACTATGACATATTAAAGGAGGATGCTGCTTTCTTCAAGTCTATTCCGGCTGCGGATCTTACACGTAAACTTATCGGGGAGCACAACTACACGAACGGTCATCTTGAGATCCTGGCTGAGCTTTTCAATGCCGAAGCGGAACTTGAGCTGGCCCAGGGAAATAAGGCAGGATGCATCGAATTTTCAGAAAAAGCCCTTCTGTTATTTGAGTTCATTGATCTTCAGCAGAAAACACTTTCTGCTGAACGCCTTGACAAAATGGCTGCCATCCGGGAAAGAATTGATAAGCTGAAAGGTGAGATAAACGCAATCTAAACACTTCACTTTTCAACTCATCGACTTTTCAACCATTCAGTCAATGCAAGTACCCCTTTTGATGCTCCTTCCCTGATGAACTCAACATCATGAGATGAAGATATGGACACAGGATTCGGGTCAACCAGGCAGACAGGGGTCATAAAAGGCACATAATGAATCAGCCCTGCTGCCGGATATACCACCAGTGATGTACCAATGACTGCAAAAAAATCAGCCTTGGAACAAATTTCCGCTGCCTCTTCCATAGCAGGTACCGCCTCCCCAAACCATACAATGTGAGGTCTGAGCATTGATCCGTCAGGAGCTTTCTCACCCTTCTGAATGTCACGGTAACCGATTTCGATTATCTGTCCCGGATTTATGCTGCTTCTCGCATGTGTCAGAATACCGTGGAGATGCAGCACTTTTGTACTTCCTGCACGTTCATGAAGGTCATCAACATTCTGGGTTACAATATGGACATCGAAATCCGCCTCCAGTGCTGCAAGTCCTTTGTGCCCTGCATTGGGCTGAGCTTTCTCAAGCTGCCTTCGGCGCTCATTGTAAAAACGTTGTACAAGGTCAGGATTACGGTGCCATGCTTCAGGGGTGGCAACCTCCTCAACGCGGTATTCTTCCCAAAGGCCGCCGCTGTCACGGAAGGTCCTTATCCCGCTTTCGGCGCTCATACCAGCCCCTGATAGAATTACCAGTTTCTTCATGCCATATCTGTTTCAGGTAAAGATAAAGCAAAGAGCGGATCTTATTTATTCTTTGAGGCATCTCTTGACATGAGAACCTCCTCTACCTCTTCCAGGGAAACTCCCCTGGCTTTCAGGAGAACGAGGAGGTGATATAAAAGGTCGGCTGTCTCCTGTTTGAGCAAATCAGTGTTATTATCCTTTGCTTCTATTATGAGTTCCACTGCTTCCTCTCCCACTTTTTGGGCCATCCGGTTTATTCCCTGTCGGAATAATCTCACTGTATAAGATTTCTCATCCGCTGAGCTGATGCGGGAGGCTATGAGATCCTCCAGGGTGTAAAGAAATCCCCTGGCACTCTTATTGCCAAAACAGGTATCTGTTCCCTGATGGCATACCGGTCCGGAAGGAACTGCCCTTATAAGTAAAGTGTCACTATCACAGTCTGTTGTTATCTCTTTAACTTCAAGGAAGTTTCCCGATGTCTCTCCCTTGATCCACAACTCTCCTCGTGAGCGACTGTAGAAGGTCACTCTCTTCTCACTGATTGTTTTTTGCAGGGCTTCACTGTTCATATAGCCGAGCATAAGGACCTGACCATCGCGGTCATCCTGAATTATTGCAGGGACAAGCCCTCCGCTCTTGTCAAAATTTATGTTCATCGTATTGGTATATTTTCTGTTTTCAGGTAGTTTTTCAGATCCCTGACAGAGATCTCTCCATAGTGAAAGACTGATGCAGCAAGCGCAGCACCGGCTTGTGTCTTTATGAAAAGGTCGCTGAAATGTTTCTTGGATCCCGCGCCTCCGGAAGCAATAACGGGTATATTGACTGCCTTACATACTGCTTCCGTCAGTTCAATCGCAAACCCGTCACGGGTGCCATCGCTGTTCATTGAGGTGAGCAGTATTTCCCCGGCACCCAGCTCTTCAGCGGCAGCCGCCCATTCCACTGCAGTCAGCTCCGTAATCGTCCTTCCTCCTTCGGAAAAAACCCGCCATACTCCGTCGACAAAAGCCGTATCAATAGCCACCACCACGCACTGACTTCCGAACTCCCCTGCAAGGGATGCAATAAGTCCGGGGTTGCGAATTGCCGGCGAGTTGATGCTGATCTTGTCAGCCCCGGCCTTCAAAAGCAGAGCAACATCAGCCACGGAACCGACTCCGCCACCGACTGTAAAGGGTATGTTCACGGCAGCAGCAACGCGTTTTACAAGGTCTGCAAGAGTAGCGCGCTTTTCAATAGTGGCCGTTATATCCAGAAAAACAAGCTCATCAGCCCACTCTTCCGCATATCTCCCTGCTAATTCAACAGGATCGCCGGCATCCTGCAAAGAGAGAAAGTTTATTCCCTTTACCGTTCTTCCATCCCTGATATCAAGACAGGGTATTATTCTTTTTTTCAGCATAATGTCCAAGTTCTTCAGGTGTTATTTTCCCTTCATATATTGCTTTGCCTATGATTGCACCGTGACAGCCGATGCATGAGAGGTCATCGAGATCTTCAAGAGACCTGATGCCACCGCTGGCAATAAGCCTTACTCCCGTCAGATCAATGATTTCACGGTAAAGATCCAGTGCAGGACCTGCAAGCATCCCGTCCCGTGCAATATCAGTGCAGGTGACGTCCGTCACTCCTTCACTGACGTAACCTTTAATAAACGGAATCACTTCGAGGCTCGTCCCCTGTATCCATCCTGAAGTTGATATCAGCCTGTCACGCGTGTCAGCTCCCAGGATTATCTTTTCCGGTCCGTATTCCCTCAGCCAGCTTATCACACTCGCGGGATCCGTGGCGGCAATGCTCCCTGCTGTCACCTGTGTTGCACCGCTGCGGAGGGCCATCCTGACATCTTCACTGGTTCTCAGTCCTCCACCGTAGTCAATTGCAAGGGAGGTTCGATCAGCTAACAGGCTTAGTATATCCATATTGACAGGTTTGCCGGTGCGGGCTCCGTCAAGGTCGACAAGGTGCAGGTACTTTATACCGGCATGCTCAAACTCCTTCGCCATATCCAAAGGAGAGGCACTATATTCCCGGCGTGTGGAAAACTCTCCGCGGCAGAGTCTGACACATCTGCCACCAATTATATCTATGGCTGCTATGATTTTCATAGGTTCAGGAAATTTTTTAAGTATAACCTCTCCGGCGGGACCGGATTTCTCAGGATGGAACTGTGTTGCATAAAAATTATCTCTTGCAAGGGCAGCGCTGAAGGGAGTGATATAATCACACTCTGCGACTGTATGCGGAGATAATTCAGCATAATAACTGTGCACGAAAAAGTAATCAGTCTCAACTGCCACATTCCGGAATAGCTCTCCTGAAGTCCGGGTCAGAGTATTCCAACCCATATGCGGGATTCTGTCAAGCGGCGGAAACAGAAGGACATCAGCATCAAAGATCCCAAGCCCGTCAGTATTGCCCTCATCAGAGTGCCGGCACATCAGCTGCAGGCCAAGGCAGATCCCAAGTACCGGTTGGCTGAGGCTAACAAGTACCTTATCAAGACCCTCATTTCTGAGATAATGCATTGCACCTGACGCCTCACCCACCCCCGGGAAGATAACCTTCTCTGCAGACCTTATCTCTTCATGGTCACGTGTTACCTTGCTCTCATATCCAAGTCGTTGGAGGGCATTGGCCACCGACCTGATATTTCCGGCGTTATACTCAATTATAGCTATCATATTACTCCTTTTGTACTTGGTACTTTATCACTGCCTGTACTATGAACAGCCATCTTCACTGACCTGGCAAAGGCCTTGAAAACAGCTTCAATCTTATGGTGGTCATTGTATCCTTCGGCCTTAATGTTAAGATTACATCGGGCGCTGTCACAGAAAGAGCTGAAGAAATGCCGGAACATGTCATTACCGATACCCCCTGTCCTTTCGGTACTGAACTTCACATCCCATACCAGGCAGGGCCTTCCCCCAAAGTCAAGGGCCACCTGGGCGAGCGCATCATCCATCGGTAAGAGAAAACCAAACCTTTCGATGCCACGTCTGAGGCCCAGTGCCCTGTCGAATGCTTCGCCCAGGGCGAGTGCCACATCCTCAACCGTATGATGCTCATCAACCTCCGTGTCCCCGCTGGCGCTCACATCGAGATCAATGTCCCCATGACGCGCAAGCTGAGTAAGCATGTGATCCAGGAAGCCTATGCCGGTGTCAATGGATGACTGACCTTCACCGTCCAAGTGATAGTTTGATTACTACCGATGTCTCGGAGGTGATTCTCGTAACCTCAGAAGTCCGGCCAGCACCGGTTGCAGCAAAACCACCCGGATCATCATTACCTTCCACTATTATACCTCCGGTGATTTCTGCCAGTGCCATGAGCAGTCTCCTGTTTTCGGAGGGAGTACCTACGGTTATCCTCAAAGCACCGGGCACCTGAGAATTACGGTTGCGGACAATTATTTTACGGTTTATCAGCTGACCGTAGATCACATCCGGATCATCAACCTTTATAAGAAGGAAATTGGCATCCGACGGCCAAATCTTTTCTACCGACGGAATCCTGAGGAGTTCACTTTTCAGTACTTCACGTTCTTTTACAATTTCATCCACACGCCTCATTACCAGGGAATTCATACTGAGTGTCTCCAGTGCTGCCTTCTGATTTGGTGTGCTCACATTATACGGTGGTTTGACGCCATAAAAGAGATCCACAATATCCCGGCCGGCATAAGCAATGCCAGTACGGGCCCCTGCCAGACCGTAAGCCTTGCTGAGAGTCTGCATCACAATAAGATTCGGATATTTATCCAGGCTTCTGACAAGAGACTCGCTGCCGGAAAAATCAATGTACGCCTCATCAGCCAGAATTATTCCTTTAAAGTTTTCAAGTGCGAACCCGATGTTCCGGATAAGATTTCCGGTAGGATTGTTGGGCGAACAGACAATCAGGAGTTTGATGCTATCATCTTTAATGAGGCCCATGAAAGATTCTTTGTCAATATCGAATTCATCATTAAGCTCTGAGATGATAAGGGCAACATCATTTACTGCTGCTGCAACACCGTACATGCCATAAGTAGGATTGAATGTAAGTGCCTTGTCCTTTCCCGGCTCGCAGAATATTCTGAACGAAAGATCAATTATCTCATCACTTCCGTTGCCGATGAATATTTGTGACGGATCGATATTTTTTAATTCCCCGAGTGTTTGGCGCAGCAGTGTGTGGTGAGGATCAGGATAACGGTTCAGTTTTCCGTACGGATTTTCATTGGCATCGAGAAAGATTCCTCTCCGGCCCTGGTACTCATCGCGTGCGCTGGAATAGGGTTTCAGGCCACGGATGTTCGGTCTGACGAAGTTTTTAAGTTCAAACATATCTCAAAAAATTAAGTCTTGTTCTTACTGCTTCAGCATGGGCCTCCAGCCCTTCCTCAGCAGCCATTGTGATGATTGCCGGTCCTATTTTTTTTAATCCTGCCGGGGAGACCTCCTGAATGGTTATTCTCTTCATGAAGCTCTGAAGTGACACTCCGCTGTAGTTTCTGGCAAAACCCCCGGTAGGAAGGGTGTGGTTTGTTCCGCTCGCATAATCTCCTGCACTTTCACAACTGTAATGTCCCAGGAAAACTGAGCCTGCGTTCATTACCCCTGCTGCAAGATCAGCTGCATTGTCTGTGGCAATGATAAGGTGTTCCGGTGCATACACATTACTAAATGCGATACATTCATTGAGAGATGTAAGTATAACCACCAGGCTCTTCTCCAGTGAAGCAGCGGCAACTGTTCGCCGGGGCAACCCGGCCAGTTGTCTTTCAAGAGCACTCAGGACCTTTTCTACAACAGCCACATCAGTACTGACAAGCATTACCTGACTGTCTTCGCCATGTTCAGCCTGAGAGAGGAGATCAGCAGCAACAAATTCAGGATTACTGGTGCCGTCAGCTATTACAAGGACCTCACTGGGACCGGCAGGCAGGTCGATGGCTACCCCTGCCCTGGCAGCCTCCTGTTTGGCTGCGGTAACATACTGATTTCCCGGCCCAAATATCTTATAGACAGCAGGTATAGTTTCTGTTCCGAAGGTCATCGCTGCAATAGCCTGTATGCCTCCGATATTGTAAATGGAGGTTACCCCTGTTATGCGGGCAGCATATAAAATTGCCGGATCTATTGACCCGTCTGCACGGGGGGGGGTGCAGAGTATGACCTCCCTGCATCCTGCCAGTCGTGCCGGTATCGCCAGCATAAGCACTGTTGAAAAGAGTGGTGCAGTACCTCCCGGAACATATAATCCGACTTTTTCAACAGGTCTGCTTTCGGTGCGGCAAAAAACTCCCGGAGAGGTCTCAACCACTTTAACATCATCCTTCTGTGATGAATGGAAGAGTTCAATGTTACCGGCAGAAAGGCGTATTGCCTCCCGTAATTCAGGAGATACGGAAGCAACGCAACTTTGGAGCAGGTTGCTGTCAGGGGTCAGCGATGACAGTTTAACGCCGTCAAATTTCAGTGTGTAGCGAAATAGCGCTTCATCACCTTCTTTCCTGATGTCATCAAAGACCTTCCTGACAATTTTGTCAAGATCAGCAGCCTCTTTCTGCGGCCTTATTGACAGCGCCGCCCAATCTGAGGGTTCGGGATACAGAATTGTTTTCATAATCAATTCCTTAAAGGATCATCTTTTCTATTGGGATTACCAGTATACCTTCGGCGCCGGCCTGGCGCAGACGGTCTATGATCTCCCAGAACTCATCCTCGCGTACTACGGAGTGCATGCTGCTCCACCCTTCCTGCTCCAGGGGCAGAACCGAAGGGCTCTTCATACCGGGTAATATCTTTGTTATAGCCGGTATGGCGCTGTTTGGGGCATTCAGAAGTATATACTTATTCTCAGAAGCATTTTTCACAGCTCTGATACGAAAAAGCAGTTTTGAGAGGATATCACTCTTTTCAGATGTCAGAGCCGGAGAAGAGATCAGAACAGCCTCACTTTGTGATACCACTTCCACCTCCTTTAATCCGTTCATCAGCAAGGTGCTACCTGTACTGACAATATCAAATATTGCATCTGCGAGGCCGATCCCCGGAGTAACCTCTACGCTTCCACTGGTGACCTCGGTCTCTGCTGTGATACCATTACGGAAAAGATAGTCGCTTAAAATGACGGGGTAGCTTGTAGCTATTCGTTTACAATTAAACCATCGCGGCCCGTCATATGTCTCATCGCGTGGAATGGCCAGAGACATCCGGCAGGAAGCAAATCCCAGTTTCTCTTTGATAACTACCTTTTTACCGGTCTCGAGGACCACATTCTCCCCGATTATACCGGCATCAGCAACTCCCTGCTCAACATACTGCGGTATGTCATCATCACGAAGGAATAAAAGTTCAATTGGAAAATTAGCTGCGGAGGTTATCAGTTTGCGGTCACCATTTGATATTTTAATTCCGCACGAGCGAATTATTTCAAGTGATTTTTCGCTTAGCCTTCCGCTTTTTTGTACTGCAATCTTCAGTCTGCTCATCATTTTTTCTTATTGTCTGAGCAAACGCGAAAGGTTGGAAAAAGAAAACCCGTCTGGTTTACTCAGACGGGTTTGGATTTATTTATCTTTCAGTAAGACACATCAATACCACCTCGCCTGGATGCAAGTATGATGATGATGATGATGGAATCTTACCGTAAACATATTTCTCTTTCCGGCACAAATATAATTATTTATCATTTCAAATTCAGAATCCTTGATATTTTGTATCCTGTGGAATGTCTGCCTGCGATGCCGATAAGGGGTATAAACATATACTTTCAGGTTCTGATCACACCTCTTTCACCTATTTATTTCTAATTTTACTGACTCCCATTCCGAAATAAAATGACGACAATACTCCTTTATGTAATTATTGTACTCATGGTGCTTGCAATCATTCTGATTGTTGTACTGAGACCGAAAAAAAATTCTGAGATTGAGATGCTTGCCGCAAAGCTGAATGAGCTCCAGGGAAGCCTGACAAAAATCGAAAGGAACCTGAAAGACGATTTCAGGCTCAACCGCGAGGAAAATGCAGGCATTGCAAAGGATAACCGGACTGAACTCACACTTTCTCTGTCCAATGCGTTCAGGGGATTCCAGGAATCATTTGACAAGAACGTGCAATCTTTCAATGATCTCCAGCGTGAAAAGTTCGGTCAGCTTGATGAGAAACAGACCAAACTCCTCGAAAGCACCGAGAAGAAGCTTGAAGAGATGAGACAGACCGTTGATGAGAAACTGCAGAAAACCCTGAATGAGCGAATCAGCCAATCTTTTGAACAGGTTGGTAAACAGCTTGAGAATGTTCAGAGAGGCTTAGGCGAGATGCAGACCCTCGCCCAGGATGTCGGCGGGCTGAAGAAGGTACTCAGCAATGTGAAAATGAGAGGTGGTATTGGCGAGGTTCAGCTGGCAATGCTCCTTGAACAGGTCCTTGCTCCTGAACAGTATGAGGCAAATGTCAGGACAAAAGCCGGAAGCAGGGAGACTGTGGAGTTTGCGATTAAGCTTCCCGGACGTGATGATGACAGCAAACAGGTATGGCTGCCTGTTGACGCCAAATTCCCCAAGGATATTTACGAACAATTGCAGACAGCTTATGACCTGGGTGATGTAGCACAGATTGAAGCAGCACAGAAACTCCTGGAAAACACTATAAAAAAAATGGCGAAGGATATCCAGGAAAAATATATCGATCCTCCGGCAACCACAGACTTTGGAATAATGTTCCTGCCGTTCGAGGGGATATATGCCGAAGTGGTCAGAAAGGCAAGCCTGCTTGAGGAATTGCAGAGGACCTATAAAATAGTAGTGACGGGCCCGACGACCCTGGCTGCGATCCTTAACAGCCTCCAGATGGGATTCAAGACACTGGCCATACAGAAAAGAAGCGGTGAGGTATGGAAGATCCTGGGCGCAGTAAAGAAGGAATTTGAAAATTTCGGAGGCCTGATTGAAAAAGCTCAGAACAATATACAGGCCGGACTTGACAATCTTGATGATGCTGTTGGCAAACGTACAAGGGCTATTCAGCGGAAGCTGCGCAGCGTGGAGGTCCTCGGCGAGGCTGAATCCAGAATGATCCTGCCTGAATCAGCCGAGGGAGAACTCGCCGAAGATGAAAACGATTCCTGAAGAATTATTGTTTTGTTCGCTTTTTCTTTCATTTAATTATACATTTAACATATTTTAACATTTAGCCGTATTATATTGTATTTAATATAGATACAGATATAATACGATTAAGTATAGTTATATACAATCCATTTTTTGTACACTTTTTCACATCATTTTCTGAACATTAATTTTTCTATGATGTTCTATGTTCAAATTTATCATTCAAACTAAAAACAGAAACATCATGAAAAAGCAGACTCTTACTTTCGGACTGATCGCCCTGATGGGTATCTCTACTCTGAGTGCATGCAGCAAGGAAGATGAAATGACTCCTGCGGCAGATATGACAATAGCAGAATATGCTATCTCAGACAAAAATTTCTCAATACTTGTCGAAGCTCTCTCCAAGGCTGAGCTGGTTGACGTACTCAACGGTGAAGGAAACTTCACGGTATTCGCACCTACAAATGCAGCTTTCAATGCTCTCTTCACCCAGCTCGGTGTAAGCGGTGTCTCAGCTCTTTCAAAAGAGGCTCTCACACCGATATTACTCTACCATGTACTTGGCACAGAGAAGAAAGCAGCGATGATACAGACAGGCTACTTTAAGACTCTAAGTCCCTCGCAGGGCAATACCCTCAGCCTCTATGTAAATACTGCAGGTGGTGTTAAGCTCAATAAGTCAACATCAGTTACAACGGCTGACGTAGATGTGAAAAACGGCGTGATTCATGTAATTGACCAGGTACTTCTTCCTCCAACTGTTGTAGGTCAGGCTCTGTCTAACGATACATTCAGCATCCTTGTGCAGGCGGTTGTCAAAGCAGGACTGGTTGAGACTCTCAGCGGGGCAGGTCCATTCACAATTTTTGCTCCCACAAACGAAGCATTTCAGGCTCTCTTCACAACACTCGGGATCTCAGGCATTGCTGACCTTACTGCTGAACAACTCATACCGATACTGACCTATCATGTTGTTAGCGGAAACGTTCTTTCGTCTCAGCTTTCAGCCGGAACGGTACAGACGCTTAACGGCCCTATTGATGTGACACTCAGCCCGGCTCCGGCCATAAACATCAGTTCGCTGATAGTTGCAACTGATGTGCAGGCTTCAAACGGTGTTATACATGTAATCAACAAGGTTCTTTTACCGGCAGCGAAATAAATTGCCTTAATCACCTGAATCTGCAGCCCGACGGCTGCAGATTCTTTTTTATACTATGCAGTCCTGCCTCTTTTGTAATAATGAGTTATATTTAACGGGGAAACATTCACACGATGGATCGGTACACTTTAAATGACCTTGAAAAACTGACGGGAATAATGTCCGGCACCATCAGAATATGGGAGCGGCGGTTCCGGATCATCAAGCCTCACCGGACCGAAACAAACAGGCGCTGGTATGACGATGATGATCTGAAGCGTATATTAAACATATCGGTTCTTTACCGCAGCGGGATCAAAATATCGAAGATAGCTACCTTATCGGGTGCTGAAATTGAAGAGAGAGTTGCTTCAATCACCAGGGAGGCGGCCAACCCGGAAATAAACATTGACTCGCTGATTATCGCGATGACAACATTTAACGAAAAAGGCGTCAATGAAGTCCTTTTACGGTCAATTATAAGTATCGGTTTCGAAAAGACATTCACAGAAATGGTCTTTCCTTTCCTTAAAAGGGTAGGGATACTCTGGCACACAGGGTCAGTAAACGTCGGAGCGGAGCATTTCGTTTCCAACCTGTTCAGGTTGAGGATAATTTCAGCCACAGATGCCCTGCCTCCACCGGCAAACCCGAAAAGACAAAGGGCGGTGATGTTCCTTCCGGAGAATGAACTTCATGAAATTGGCCTGCTTTTCTTTACATACATAATCCGCAGTATGGGTCACGAAGTGCTTTACCTCGGACAGTCGACACCTCTGAATGCCATACAGGATGTGATTGAAAAGTGGCAGCCTGACACCCTGGTCACAGGTGCCCTGTCGGCGTTGCCATTTACAAGCCCTGAAGATTATCTGAAACAGGTTGCCAAAAACTTTCCGGAACAGAGAATACTGGTCTCAGGAGTATTGGTGGGTCAGATTGAAAATTCTATTTATCCGAATGTTTTTGTAGTGACTACAGTTGATGACCTGAAATCCCATTTTTCACAGGTCACATCTCGCTGAAACTGATCAGCCGCCTGTTCTTTTCATCCCAAAGTCTCAGCCTCAGTGATTCAAAAGCCGACATAAAGGTGATGGGTTTGATGTTCTGAAAAAGAGGATTCTCCCTGTGGCATCTCTTGAGATTGTAATTCGGTATTGCAGGACTCAGATGATGAATATGATGATACCCGATATTTCCGGTAAACCAGTTCAGCACAGATGGTAGTTTAAAGAGAGAACTTCCCTGCAGCGCCATTGTCTGGTAATCCCAGCCGCTTGAATCAGTCCACACGACATGCCTGAACTGATGCTGAACATAAAAAAGCCAGACGCCGTGCACTGAGGCGATATAAAGTACCGGCAGCTGTATCAGGATAAAGGCTTTCCAGCCGATGACCCATATTAATAGTCCTATACTGACCGCCAGCGCCAGGTTCGTCAGGTGAACATACATCTGCTCCCTCACAGACATGTAACTCTTTGTAAACCTGTGCTGAATGGCGAACAAAAGTATCGGAGCAATGCCAAACAGAAAAATCGGATGCCTGTAAAACCGATATGAGAATTTCTGCCAGCCTGTTAGCTTTTTGTATTCCTCAACCGTCAGGGTCTTTACATCTCCTGTACCTCTTTTTTCAAGGTTCCCGACTGTGCTGTGATGAATTTTATGGTCGTGATGCCATCTGTGATACGGCGTGAACACCATCAGGCCTGTAATTATACCAGTAACCGTATTCATCCTCTTCGAACTAAAGAATGAACCATGGCCACAGTCGTGAAAAATAATGAATATCCTTACCAGGAACCCGGCTGCAAATACAGATAATAGAAGTGTGAGCCAGTATGAAATTTCAAGCGACTTCACCATCAGCACCCATAAAATAATATAAGGCACGATTGAATTAATCAGCTGCCACCAGCTTTTAGAAATATCAGGCTTGTTATACCTCAGGATTATATTCATCCATTCAGGCCGCGTGTCATTTTTCATCTTCTCTTCCATTGTCGTTCATCTTCCGGGCCATTCTTCCGCCGTCACTACAGTACGGGGGAGACTGACTGCAAATTTAGCTCTTTTTATGCAATTCCTGATTCGGGCTTTTCGGTATCTTTGGTTAAACAATCAGGACACTACAGATGAACCCAGCAATCTCACTTCTGCTGACAGCGCTGATGCTGAATTTTACTTTGACCAACGGTCAGCCTGCAAACTACAGTCTGAAGAAATGGCCGGCAGGCTCCTCCCCGCAGGAAATAGGGACCCGGATAGCAGAGAAATATCTTGACTCGCCCCATACCCAGTATGGAAACCTCCTGTCTGGAGAGAAACCCACTCAGATAACTTATCCTGACGCCTGTACATGGCTGGGCTGTCTCTGGTTTGCCGATGCGACTAAAAACCAGGAACTCTTTACAAGATTGGAGGAGCGCTTTACTCCGCTATTCGGTGAGGAAAAGAATCTTCTTCCAAGGCCTGACCATGTCGACAATAATGTTTTCGGGTCTGTGCCGCTCCAGTTTTACCTTGAAACAAAGGAGAAGAAGTACCTTGACATGGGGCTGATGTATGCCGACAAACAGTGGATACTGCCTGAGAATGCCAGTCCCGGTGAACAGGCGTGGGCCGCCAAAGGTTATACCTGGCAGACCCGTATATGGATAGATGACATGTTCATGATAACGGCAGTTCAGACACAGGCATTCAGGGCCACAGGCGACAGGAAATATATTGACCGTGCAGCCAGGGAAATGGTGCTGTATCTTGATGAAATTCAGCTTGAGAACGGACTGTTCTACCACTCTCCTGAAGCGCACTTCAGCTGGGGCCGCGGCAACGGATGGATGGCAGCAGGCATGGCTGAAATCCTACGCACTCTTCCGAATGATAATCCCGACAGACCCCGTATCATGGCTGCTTACAGGAAGATGATGGGAACCCTGCTGCAACATCAGGCTTCTGACGGGATGTGGAGGCAGGTCATCGATGACCCCGGATTCTGGAAAGAGACTTCGTCAACTGCAATGTTTACATATGCAATTATAACGGGAGTCAGGGAGGGGTGGCTCGACAAAAAGACCTACGGCGCCGCCGCCCGCAAAGCCTGGCTTTCACTTGTAACCTATATAAATGATGACGATAACCTTACAGAGGTGTGTGAGGGCACCGGTACGCAGAATGAACGCAACCATTATATGACCCGCAAGCGCATTACGGGAGACCTGCACGGGCATGCCCCACTCATGTGGTGTGCCGCTGCCTTATTACGCTAACCCCGACGGACAAATTCTAAATAACTCAGCAGCTCGGAATAAATTATTCTGCAGATCCCTTCAGGTATTTGTCAAGAAATATAAGAATCTGAGTTGCAGATTTTGTCTCATTCTCCCTCTTCATAAATCCGTGTCCTTCATCAGGGAAAATGATATATTCAACAGGAACATTATTTGTCTGTACTGCAGCGACTATCTCATCAGATTCAGCCTGAAGCACCCTCGGATCATTTGCGCCCTGAAGCACCATTATCGGACTCTTTATGTTTTTGGCATGAAACAGCGGGGAAATATTGTATAACCTTACTGAATCAGCAGTGAATGGATCGCCCATTTCCTGGTATAGTGCATCACGGAATGAAGCCCACCATGGCGGCACAGATTTCAGTGTGCGCAGCCAGTTGGTGACACCAAAAAAGTTAACACCCACTCTAAATTCATCAGGCACAAATGCCATTGCTGCCATTGTCATGAATCCCCCGTAACTCCCCCCTATTATTCCTATCTTTTCTGCATCAACATAATCAAGTGTCTGGAGCCACTTCTTACCCCAAACACAGTCCTTCAGGTCCTTGTCACCATGATTCCTGTCATCCATCTTGAAGAAGGTCTTGCCGTAACCACTGCTCCCCCTGTTATTGACAGCAAGTATGGCATACCCGTGATTGGCAAGATACTGTATCAATGGATCGTAGCCGACATCAGACTGTCCACCCGGACCACCGTGTACCCAAATCAGTGCAGGCACCTTATTCTTTTTGGAGGCTGCCAGCGGCTTAAATAATATTGCCGGGATATCGAGTGAGTCAAATGATTTGTAACGGACTACTTCCGCACTTACAAGGTCGTCAGGATTGATCTCCGGATTCAGCGTATTTGTCAGGCGCTTCATTTCAGTTCCGCCAAACTCATAAACATAAATATCACCGGGGGTCATTGAGCTCCCGAGACCCAGAAGTAAAAGATTTTCACTCTCAGAAATATTAACATTTGTGATATTAGTCCCTGGAATTGCAGGATAAATAACATCTTCTCCCTTACTGAGATCTGTAATTTTCAGTACAATCTTTGCATCTTCGTTTATTCCGGTAATCCTGTACTTTCCATTTTCGCTCAGCCAGCTTCCCACAACATCCCATCCGGTTTCAAAGATCACTTCACGCTTCCCTGAGGCAATCTCATAACTCATAAGATATGAGAACTCCCTGTCAGCATCCGTGGTATAGTAGAAATAAAGGTTGTCATTGCTGAATCCTGATGATCCATATGAACCCGGCTTATCCGCTTCAGAAACCTCGGTTGTATCACCAGTAGCCCTGTTATATAGAAAAAGCCGGGATTCACTTGTAGTCACAGATTTGCTCAGCGCAATAATATTCCGGTCTTTCGTGCTCCCAGAGAAATCAAGCCCTCCGGTATTCTTATAGATTATTTCCTCCTTCCACTCGCCAACGGTCATTTTATACATATCAAAGAATTGCGGATCACGCTTGTTCGAGCTGAAATACATGACCTTCTTGTCATTACTCCATCCTGCAAAAGACGCTTTTACAGCATCTCCGGGAGTGAGGTCCGTAACAGTGCCGTCTTCATTCAGCATGTAAATATGGTTGTGTTCATTTCCGCCCTTATCTGCTGAATAAAGTATCTGGTTTGTACCGTAGATATAACCAACAGCAAAAAATGACTCAGTTACGGAATTGGTTATCTGTTTCTTAGCACCATCAGCGATATTTATTTCGAAGACATTAAATATTCCGGTTTCATCGCTGCTTATTAGTATTTTAGTCTCATCAGGCGAGAAGATACCACCAGTGACCCGTGTATTTTTGTGAAACTGGTCAATTGAGTATTGAGTTGGTTCCACAATTTTCTTCCCCGTACATGAGACAAAGATTATAGTAGTCAGGAGAAATGCAATTTTTTTCATGAGCACATTTATTTAGAACAACGATAGAATTGCTATTAAGTTCAGGTGGTGAACAACAAAAATCCTCAGAAGGCTGACACAAAACCGGCGCTGACCTTACCGTAGGAGACCCCTGAGAATTTCCAGGTAAACTCCGAAACGACCCTCAGGTTGCGCCGAAGCAGGTGCCCAGCATGAAAAGTCACAGACCTGTAGTTCAGCTCATCGATATCTGACTCCACAATATTCAGCAACCCGGTATAGTACCATTTGCTCATATCACCTTTGGGGGCATAGATTACCTCTGCAAATCCTCCGTTGGTCATTACATCGGAAAGGTGCAGGTCACCTGCTTCCAGGAATACCTTCGAATCGTTTCGCATTACATACTGCGCGTTTATTATCAGTTTCTCGTTGAAATTGATCGAAATGTCTGGGCCATACATCATTATTTCACTTGTAAACGGTCCGGCAAGATCCGAAAGAACCTCCTTACCGGTATATCCGAATACTCCCAGTGAAATACTCTTTCCAATTGACTGCGAGATCCTGAGCATGAAGTTCTTGTACTTGTCCTTGTCAAAAAGCCATTCGCCATTGGCTTCCCCAATACCGCAGCCGTTGATGATTTCGCCAAAGAGAGTCGTCCCGGTGGAAAAATCCCTTTCGAAACTTACACCCCTGTCGTACTTGAGGTCGATTGTTGAATTCCCCGGTCTGGTACCGTAAATCTGATATGGTTCCAGCGTAAGGCGAAGCTCTCCCTTGAACAGCGGGTCTGAAACCTGGAACTGCCCAATGTAGAAGTTGATGCCTGATCCCATGAGGTCGTGATACATCAGGAAGGCATCCTCCACTCCTGCAATGGATCCTCTTTCATTAAGGAGGAAATAGAAATAGTAGGAGAGTTTGTCGGAGATTTCACCGCCTGACAGTATCTTGACAACGAAGGGAGCTCCGAAATCGACTGTACCCTGATCGCCGAAGTTGAATGAAGCGAATCCGTCAACCCTGAATGCCAGCGGCATCTCACGGAATAGCGAAAGCCTGTCGTCACCCGTATTTATAAAATATCTCGGAGACTCATATTCAGTCATTCTGAACCCGTTTCCTGCGAATTCATCACCGAAGGCCTTGAGCCTGGGAGCCACCGGCGAGTGACATACCTGACAGCTTATCTGATATTTGCGTGCAAAGGCGGGAATTGCATCAATGCTTTTTGCCGGTACCAGCAGCAGGCATACGACTGCCAGCGATACAGCCTGATAATACAATGATCTTTTCATATTTTAGGTTTTTCTAACAGTGTCAATTAATTAATCAGGGAAGTATCTCAACTTTGGTGGAGTGCTCATTGACCAGTATTATCTCCGACTCTTCAGAAGGGACCTTCAGGAAATCAGCCACTGGTTTGACAAGGAGCTGGTAGTTCAGGACAGCCCTCACAGTCATTTGGCCCGGAGCGGCTTCGAAGGGAATCCTGAATGTAAATTTCTCCACCTTGGTCTCCCTGGGGCCCAGACGGTAATCCACACCCAGTGATGCCGTGTTCCACTGCATTATAGTCATCCTGCCCTGTTCGTCGAAGTAGGGCATGCGGAAAATCCTGTTGCCGGCCGGAATGCCATCCCGCTGAACACCCTTGAAATCAGCTAATTTCAGCGGTTCTCCGAGGTCCTGATAGGCAAGGTTATCACCTGAAATTGTATATTCTTCTCCTTCGAAACCTTTCTTGTCCACATTCAGATGGTATACTTTTCCCTTCGCGTCAGTTGCTTCGACCTGCAGCCAGGCGATGCGGTCTTCCACAGAGCCTGTCGGGAATTTATGTCCGGTCTTCTGGTTGAAGAGTGCCACGGTGAATACAATGTCTTCGCCCGGTTCCGCAAGACGTACATCAGGCTGTATTCTTAATTCAATTGTGCCCCTCACCTTACCGGGGTCATGAGCTCCGTGGAACAGGTGCAGGCGCGCATCCTCCACAGTCTTACCCATCAGCGCCAGCTGGTAAGGAGCCTCAGGCATATGGCAGTCCTGGCACCTCACCCCCTCTTTTGCATACGGACCTTCCTTCCATTCAAGCTGTGTGCTCTTTACCCATATGCCATAAGGGTTTTTCTCATTGTGACAGTTACCGCAGAACTCGGTTGTACGGAAAAAGTCATTCTGAACTATCTTATGTGCGGGCGATTCAATCCCTGGTTGCCGGCCTGCATACTTGGTCATGCCGGGCTTAATGAGATAACTGAAATTGAAGGGCGGGTCTGTCTGTGCCGACTGTGTCAAATGGCATACCTCGCAAGACACTGATTCATTGACAATTGTCTTTTCAGCAGGACGTGGCGGAGGAAACTTACCTCCCATGAATCCTATCGGGGTGTGGCATCCGTTGCATCCGTCAACAGCATCTTTCAGTGCCGGTTTTACTTCTGCATGAGCCACGGCAAGGTCAAAATATTCGATCTCATCCCAGTGATGGGTATATGCCTGCGACATCATTGCCTGGCTCCACTGTTCGTAGATACCCGGATGACAGGATCCGCATTTCTTTGCAGACTCAAACTCTTTGTAAGCGTATTTTCCCTTAAGATCTTCCTGAGGCAACAGCATTTTTACCGTGAATGCCGTAAGAAGCAGTGCCAGAAGCGCTACGGTCAGGACAGCAATTGCCGGCGGAATTCTTTTTCTCGATTGCATAGGTTGGAATTTTAGACCTCAAAAGTTACTAAAAAAAACTATATGCTCGTTCCTATTGCGGTAAAATGTGAAAATAGAGTGACCGTGACATAATTCATTGTCCATTAATAATATTTATTCTAATTTTGGTTCCGAAACAGATCCTTATGAGCCACAACTGGACTCTCGAATATCAGATCAAGATAAACCGCTCCGGGTTGTATTAATGCCCTCCGTACAGACGTTGTATGCAACGTCTCCTTCATAGAATTTAAGATACAGACGCTGCCTGCAGCGTAAATTCATCATTAATAATTTGTTAAATCACAGAAATATGAAAACCTTAATTATAACCGGTTCAGGCCTCACAGTAAATGATGTTGTAAATGTGGCCCGTCACGGCCAGAAGATAGAACTGCATCCTGATGCAAGAAAACGGATTAATGAATGCCGCGCCATGCTCGAAAAGAAGATCCTGGCCCATGAAATCATGTACGGTGTCAATACCGGCATAGGTGAATTCTCTGAGATGGTCCTCAATGACGACCAGATAAAGGATTTCCAGAAGTACCTTGTTTACAATCATGCTGCAGGTATAGGCGATCCGGCATCGATTGAGACTGTCCGGGGTGCTATGCTGGGCAGGATCAACGTTCATGCCCACGGCAACTCGGGCAACCGTCTCGAGATTACTGAGACTTATGTTGAGATGCTTAACAAGGGAGTCACCCCCTTTTCATGCCAGAAAGGATCGGTTGGGGCCTGTGGTGACCTTGCACCGATGTCGCAGATTGCACTTCTGCTGCTGGGTGAGGGAAAGGCATATTATAACGGTGAGCTGCTTGATGGAAAGGAAGCAATGGACAGGGCAGGTATTGCAATACCGGGTTTGCATGCACGCGACGGTCTGGCCGCAATCAACGGCTCCAACATGCTTACAGCCATGAGTGCAATCTGGCTCGTTGACGCCAATAACTGGCTGAAACAGGCTGAGATAGCCGCTTCGATGTCACTTGAGGCACTGAAGGCAAATATGAAGCCCTATACACCGCTGCTTCACGAGGTAAGAGGATTCAAAGGTGCAGTCAGAAGCGCCAATGCAATAAACATGTGCGT
Organism: uncultured Bacteroidales bacterium; assembly: GCA_963736735.1. GTDB lineage: Bacteria > Bacteroidota > Bacteroidia > Bacteroidales > VadinHA17 > SR-FBR-E99. Next base: position 103,401 of record CAVTPX010000012.1, read on the forward strand.
ATCCGGCGGCGACCTTAAAGAGGGCAGGATAAAATCGAAAGTTCAGGATGCATATTCAATGAGATCAACACCTCAGGTCATCGGTTCTGCACATGACATGCTCGGATATGCCAGGAGCCAGGTCGAGATTGAACTGAACGGCGTGGGCGACAATCCCATTTTCTTTCCCGAAAAGAATATGCAGCTCTCAGGCGCCAACTTCCAGGGATCGCCGGTAAGCGTGCCGATGGATATGGCAGGTGCCTGCGTCACAATGGTGAGCGTCATGTCAGAGAGAAGGATGAACCGACTCAATAACCCTGCACTGAGTGTGGGTCTTCCTGACTTCCTGACCAAGGGTGCCGGCATGTTCTCGGGGCTTATGCTGAGCCAGTATACTGCTGACATGCTGATAGTCGAACAGCGGATTCTGTCAATGCCTGCTTCGATTCAGTCAATTCCGGCAGCTGCTGACCAGGAAGACTTCGTCTCAATGGGTATGAACACAGCCATCAAGAACAATCAGATACTTGACAATGCCTATGGTATTCTCGGTATTGAATTGATGGCGGCAGCACAGGCCCTCGACTTCAGGAAAGAGGAATACAGCTTCGGCAAAGGTGTTCAGAAAGCCAAGGATGTGATCAGGAAATATGTAGCTTTCCTTGACATCGACAGGCCGTTGTATGAAGATCACACAAGAATGAAGGAGCTTGTAAAATCATGTGAGATTCTTGCCGAGGTGGAGAAGGAAGTGGGCTGCCTGGAGTAGCATGGAGCATGGGGCAGGGAGCAGGGAGCATGGGGCATGGGGGACCGACCGTATAGAAAATGTCCGCAAGCTGGCGGACATTTTTAGTGAGGAGACAGACTGTGGTGAGGGAGCATGGAGCATAGGGCATGGAGTAACAGGATATTTGTTATTTCGGCAGGATTATTACATTTGGTAGAAAATTCCCCCGCTATGAAAAAATACCTTGTGCTCCCCCTTCTTGCTGCTGCAACTGTTTCATGTGCCACCCAGGAGTTATACCTGAATGTGACACAACCCGCGCCGGTGACAATTGCGAAGGAGATCAAAACAGTCGGTATCATTGACAGGTCAACCCCTACCGATAAAACAAAAACACTTGATCTTATAGATAAGATACTCTCTCTGGAGGGGGCAGACCTTGACGTAATTGGAACCGGCGAGGCCATAAAAGGTGTCACTGCAGAACTGAATGCGAACAACAGGTTCGAGGAAGTTAAGCTTCTGAGTGACCTTGAATTCAAGGCAACGAATATCATGGGTCTGCCCGCACCTCTGACCTGGGAGCAGGTTGAGGGCATATGTCGGGATAATGGCACCGATGCACTCTTCGCCCTGGAGATGTATGACACTGACACACGTGTGAATTACTCGACAGCAAGCAAACAGATAAAAACACCCCTGGGAAATATCCCGGGTCTTGAGCATACTGCATCAATGGAGACACTTGTAAAGACCGGATGGAGAATTTATTCCCCGGCAGACCGGATAATTGCGGACGAGTTCATAGTTGCCGAATCGATTGTATTCACAGGCAGGGGAATCAATCCCCTGGCCGCTGCCTCAGCCCTGCTCAACCGAAAGGAGGCTGTGAAGGAGGTGAGCAATAAGGCGGGGCATATCTATGCACTTCGCCTGCTTCCTTACCGGCTGAGAGCTACCCGTGACTATTTTGTAAAGGGTACAAATAACTTTAAGATTGCAAAGCGCAGGGCACAGCTGGGAAAATGGGATGAAGCAGCGGAACTTTGGGAGAAGGAAACCACAAATCCCAAAATGAAAATAGCCGGCAGGGCGAATTATAACATGGCGATAATAAGCGAGATAAACGGTGATCTCGAGGCTGCTAAATCATGGGCCCAGAAGTCGTATGAGGATTATAAAAACAAGCTTGGCCTCAGGTATGTGAGGATAATTGAAAACAGGCAGTATAACAATGAGGTGCTGCAGTACCAGGAGGAGCGTTAAGGAATGTTCCGCCAGCACAAAAAATGATCCTAACCTGTTTCACTTATTCTTTTCAGCCGTTCGTAATCAAGAACTTTTACCCTCTTTCCATCAAGCCCGACAAGTCCTTCTTCCCGGAACTTCTTGAGCATTCTTATGACATTTTCAGCGCTTAGGCCTGACAGCTCAGCAAGGTCTTTGCGCGAAAGCGGCAAATCAAACTCGTCATTCTTAAAAACCCTGTCAGAAAGGCATAGGAGGATATCAGCAAGTCTGCCGAAAGACTGCTTGTGGGTAAGACAGAAGAAACGGCTGTATATTTGAACACTGTTAGCACTTATTATTTCAATTACCTCCTTGGCAAAAGCCGCATTCTGACCCAGCAGTTTTTTAAACACATTAATCTCTATCTGCCTTATCACAGAGTCAACATAGGCCATTACTGAATACTCAAAGGTGTTGATCTCATCTGAAACGGTGGCAAGACCTATCAGATTTTTTTCAGGTAATATTTTTAACACCAGGGTATTGACTCCATCTTCCAGGTATATTTTCGCAAGCCCCGACTCAAGAAAGATAATGTGAGTGGCGAGACTGCCGCGTTTACAGATCACCTCTCCCTTTTTGTATTCAACAAGTACAGAGTTATCTGCTACCAGTTTTGACTCTTCAGAAGTAAGGGTCTCGAAGCATCTGCACTGATGCAGGCTGACCGTGCAGCCTGAAAAATTACCTTTTGTTCCCAATCGCGTATCCGAATAAGAATCCAAAGATAACTAAAAAAAGGGAGCTGATCCAGATCAGTTGCAGACCCGATATAAAACAGCCTGACAACAGACGAAGATCTATTGTTATTTAATTAACAGCACTGCTAATTTCCCTTACTTGCCCACCGAAAGTCGGCTATTGAAAAACAATAATTTCTGTACAATGAAATGTAGCTTCATAAAATTACTGATGATAATTGCAGCTTCTGCTTTCATGCTGACAAGTTGCGTAGAAACCGGGAATGAAACCGGGGATGTAGCATCGTGCGAAGGGTGTCATACAAATTATGCACATCTTCAGGAAGTGTTTAGTCCCGACTCTGAACCGCCAGCCAGTGGTTGTGGCGGTGATGCTCCGTATTATGAGCCCTTCGATCGCGTACTAATGAGTGGTGAAGGTTATAAAGAATACAAGAAATCATCTCACTACACTATCGGATGTACCGGTTGTCACAACGGAACTGACGGAACTGCGGATAAGAATGTTGCACATTCGGGCACCTTTGTATCACATCCCTCCACAGTAGCTGAAGATAAGTGCGGTTCCTGCCATGCTGCAATAGTGGAGAATTTCGAAAGCAGTATTCACAATGGAATGGGGCAGATGAGGAAAGTTGCCATCAGAAGCGGTTATTCCGGCTCAGATGACTTCTCTAAGTTGCCTGCCCATCAGATTGAGGGGTATACCAAAAACTGCGCTACCTGCCATGGTACATGTGGTAATTGTCATGTTGTCCGCCCTAAATTAGGCGGAGGGGGTCTTGCAAACGGACATGATTTCACGAAAGTACCTGACATGGTCAATACCTGTGTGGCTTGCCATTCGTCAAGAGGAGGTCATGCTTTCATGGGAGTAGCCTCGGGAACACAACCTGATGTACATCTCACAAAAATGGGTTTCAAATGCACAACATGTCATAGCGGTGATGAATTACACGGCGACGGACAAAAAGTTGAACAGAGGTATGCATATGACAAACTCCCTGAATGTGAACAGTGCCATTCAGGAATGGTAAGCAGCAACAACTACCATGCAGTGCATTATGGTCAGTTCGAATGCCAGGTATGCCATTCTCAGAACTACAATAACTGCGGAAGCTGCCATGTCCACGGAGCCGGCGCCAGAATACCGGCATACCTTGATTTTAAAATTGCAGCCAACCCGATCCCTGACCTTAAACCCGGATTCAAGCTTTCACTTGTTCGCCGGACCCTTGCTGCTCCTGATAACTGGGTTGAGTATGGTGTTGACCAGTACGCCAACTTCGATGCACTTCCTACATATAACTATGCAACACCTCATAATATCCTTAAGTGGACATCCAGAACAACAGTACCTCAAGGCGAGTACTGCTTTGTAAACTGCCATATCCGCGAGGAAGAGGGTGTCATTAGAAACAAAAACCTATACCTTTTTCAGGAGAACCTTCTACCCTGGGAACTCAACGCTACATCATCAATAACAGTTGATGACAAGCTTCCTGACAGATGGCCTGTAAATAAATAATAATCACTATAATCCCTTGTTTAACAATTAAATAAACCTATCATGATCAAAAAAAGCTATTTAATACTGAGTATTCTTGTTGCCGCTCTTTTTTTCAATTCATGCGAAAAGGACCCGGTAGCAATTAATGAATCTGAGGTCCTTACAACGTACCTCGAATCAACGTCTTCTCCTCTTCAGAAAGACTTCGTCAGCACAGATCTCCCAACCATTATAGGGGCTGCAGAAGTTAAAACCCTCAATGAAACTAATCAGGTCTATATTATTGATATAAGATCTGCAGCTGACTTCGCACTCGGGCATATCAAAAACGCACATAACGTAGCACTCGCAGATATTTTATCACATGTTGAAGGCGTCAACCTGGCGAGTTATACCAAAGTTGCCATCGTCTGTTATACCGGACAGACAGCAGGTTATGCAGCCTTGTTACTCAGGATCATGGGTTACAATAAGGTGTACTCAATGAAGTGGGGCATGTGCTCATGGAATGCTGACTTTGCCAGCAGGTGGAATAATGCCATCGGTAATGCCTATGCTGCACAGTTTGTGACTACAAATACAGAAAAGGCGGTTAAAGGTGAAATGCCCGTGCTGTCAACAGGAAAAACCACCGGACAGGAAATTCTTGAAGCCCGTGTTGATGCTCTTCTTGCTGAAGGATTCACTCCTGCATCATTAAATGCACAGACATTGTTCGGCAATCTTTCAAACTACTACATTGTTAACTACTGGCCTGCAGCTCAGTATACTGATCCGGGTCATATTCCCGGAGCGATTCAGTACACGCCAAAAGAGACCCTAAAGCTGACAGTTGATCTTAAAACACTGCCAACGAATAAACCTATAGTGGTGTATTGCTATACCGGCCAGACCAGTGCTTATATTGCTGCCTATCTCCGCCTTCTCGGTTACGATGCAAAATCTCTGCTCTTTGGTGCAAACAGTATGATATATGATATAATGGTGACAAAAACAATGACAGTTTTTAAAGCCAGTGAGATAATGGGTTATACCTACGAACTTTAAAATAACAAGTGATATAAAGCAAAGGCTATCCTCCGGGGTAGCCTTTTTTTGTAATTGTTCCAGCTGCATTTTTTTAACTTTACCGGTCATAAAAAGTCTGGATATGAAAATTTGCTTTACCCTTTTATTTTTATTCCCGGGAATCCTCTTCAGCCAGGATTCATTTTTAACTTCATACGTTAATCCCTTTATCGGCACTGACCGGATGGGCCATACCTATCCCGGACCAACTGTTCCTTTCGGCATGGTTCAGCTGTCTCCTGACACTGACACTATTCCCTATGAGACCGGGGGGAAATACAATCCTGATGTATACAGATATTGCGCCGGTTATCAATATGGCGACAAAACAATAGTGGGTTTCTCCCACACTCACTTCAGCGGTACCGGTCACTCGGACCTTGGTGACATACTGCTGATGCCTACAACAGGAAAGCTGCAGCTGAATCCCGGTACTGCCGATGCCCCGGAGAAAGGATACCGGTCAAGCTTTTCTCATGATAAGGAAACAGCTTCACCCGGATACTATGCTGTTACTCTTGAAGACCATAATATCCGCGCTGAGCTTACGGCTACAACCCGCACCGGGATACACCGCTATACATTTAGCGAAGGTGGAGATGCCCACATAATCGTTGACATGATTCACGGCATTTATAACTATGACAGCAAGAATGTATGGACATTTCTCCGGGTTGAAAATGACACCCTTGTGACCGGTTACCGGCAGACCAATGGCTGGGCCCGGACCAGAACAGTGTACTTTGCAATTGCCTTCTCAAAACCGGTTGAATCATACGGTTTTGCGAATTTTTCACCGGCGCAGGTTTACAGGGGTTTCTGGCGGCGTTTCGATCAGCGGACAAACTTTCCAGAGGCTGCGGGAGCAAAGATCAGGGGACATTTCGACTTCACCACAGTACCCGGTGAACAGATAACAGTACGTGTGGCGCTTTCGCCTGTAAGCACAGCCGGTGCAGTGGATAACCTCATTTCAGAAACCCCATCGTCTGATTTTGATGGTGTAAGAGATGCAGCCCGGCTAACCTGGGAAAAGGAACTTGGCCGCGTAAGGGTGAAAATGATGAACAACGATCAGGCGGTCAACTTCTATACTGCATTGTACCATACCTTTCTCTCACCAACCCTTTACGCGGATACAGACAATCAGTACAAAGGGCTGGACCAGAACATTCATTCTGCAGAAGGATTTCGACAACTATACCACCTTTTCACTTTGGGATACTTACCGGGCGCTCCATCCCCTGTTCACAGTGATTCAGCAGAAACGCACCGCTGACATTGTCAACTCTATGCTGGCTCATTATGACCAGAGTGTTCATAATATGCTTCCTGTCTGGTCTCATTATGCCAATGAGAACTGGTGCATGATAGGCTATCATGCAGTGCCTGTGATAGCTGATGCTATTGTAAAACAGATCCCCGGATTTGATTACGGAAGAGCGCTTGAAGCCTGCGTCACAACGGCCAGAAACGGATGGTACGACGGTCTCGATGATTACATGCGCCTGGGGTATGTCACTGATGAACGCACCGGTTCCTCGGTGTCAGTTACACTTGAATATGCCTATGACGACTGGTGTATTGCACAGGCTGCCGGAGCACTCAGGGGCAAGCTCGTTAATGCAGATACTTCGCTTGCCGGAGAATTTTTCCGTCGTTCACAGAATTACAGGAATGTATGGGATGCCTCAACGGGATTCATGCGTCCCCGCTCCTCCGACGGCAGCTTCAGGAAGGAATTCGATGTCCTTAGCACACACGGGCAGGGATTCATAGAGGGAAATGCATGGAACTACAGCCTTTATGTACCGCAGGACCCTGAAGGACTTATTTCACTCATGGGCGGCAGAAAGAGATTTGTTGAGCATCTCGATTCACTCTTCACTATGGAGCTTCCCGACAGCTATTTTGCTGAGACGGAAGATATAACCAGGGAGGGCATAATAGGTAATTATGTCCATGGAAACGAACCCTCACACCATGTGCCTTATCTATTTAATTATGCCGGTGAACCCCGCAAAACGCAATATTGGGTTCGTCATATAATGGATGCCAAGTATCTGCCTGCTCCGGACGGACTCAGCGGCAATGACGACTGTGGTCAGATGAGTGCATGGTACATTTTCTCTGCGCTGGGTTTCTATCCCGTTGCCCCGGGATCTGACAGATATGATCTTGGCAGTCCGCTTGTAAAGGAGGCAGTGATAACCCTTGAAAACGGGAAGACATTCTCGGTTTCTACGGTTAACCAGGGACCCGGAAACATTTATGTGAGGAAGGTTGAATTGAACGGACAGAAGCTTGACCGTCTCTGGATTACACATGGAGAGATAATGGCAGGCGGAACGCTGGTGTTCTACATGAAATAAAGGCTGAGGCTGAGATTGAGGCTGAGGCTGAGGTTAAGGTTAGTTAAGGATTGAGGCTGAGGTTTGAAGGCGGCAACGCCACGGTCAAGCCAGTCGATGTATGCCTGGATGTCAAAGTCGGTGCCGCGTGTCTCTATCAGAGGCTTACCTGAGGGGTCAACAATAGCATACAGAGGAAGAGTATTTGTGTTGAACATTGATATCTCGATATCCTCGTTCTTTTTCCCCATCGTCTTCTTCTCCTTGCCGTCAACCTTTGATACAAATATCTCGTTGTCAGGCAAGTTTCGTACGGTCATCAACATACAGTCCTACAAGCACAAAATTTTCCCTGATACGTCTCTGAACCTCAGGGTCAGACCATACCCGTGCATCCATCTCCTTGCAGTTGGCGCAGGCGTGTCCTTTGAAATCGATAAGTACCGGCTTGTTGAGCTGGCGTGCGCATGCAAGTCCCTCCTCAAGATCAAAATAACCCTCCAGTCCATATTCAAAGTGGAGGAAATCGGAATACTTCGGTGTGCCGCAGATGGCTGACCCTCCCGGGGTTGTGACTACGGCTCCTCCTCCCCTGTTTTCGGAGATTGCCTTTAACAAGTTGAATCCGGATGTCTCGCGGGGAGGCAGCAGCGCCGAAATGCGGGTCAGTGGAGCTCCGAAGAGACCCGGTACAAGGTAGATGGCAAAAGTGAATGATGCTATTATGAGCACAAGACGGAATACCCCGATATGTGGCACATCGCTGTCATGCGAGAACTTAATCTTACCCATGAGATAAAGACCCATAAGGAAGAAGAGAACAATCCATATCGCCAGGTAAATGTCGCGGGAGAGTATGCCGAGTCCGTAAACGGTGTCAACCACCGAAGCAAATTTCAGGCTGAATGCAAGCATTATAAAGCCAAGTACTACTTTGACCGAGTTGAGCCACCCGCCTGATTTTGGCATCTTCTTCATCCATGAGGGGAAGAGAGCGAACAGTGTAAAGGGAAGTGCAAACGCAAGACCGAATCCGAACATTCCGACAGTCGGACGCAGAACATCTCCGGAAGCAGCTTCAACAAGCAAAGCGCCAACAATTGGACCGGTACACGAAAATGAAACAAGAACTGTTGTAAGACCCAGGAAAAATGCTGCCAGTGCTCCGCCCCTGTCGACCTTCGAGTCTGATGAGCTGACCCATCCTGCAGGCATGACTATCTCGAATGCTCCAAAGAAGGAAGCTGCAAAGACAAGGAATAATATGAAGAAAAGGATGTTGGGAATCCAGTGCGTACTCAGCGTATTTGCAAATCCTGCTCCGGCACTTGTAAGTGATACTATTATTCCAAGGGAAGAATAAAGGAGTATGATTGACAGCCCGAAAATCAGCGCTTTGAAAATTGCAGCACCTTTCTTTTCAGTTCCCTGTGAAAAGAATGCCACGGTCATCGGGATCATCGGGAATACACACGGTGTGAGCACCCCTGCAAGGCCTGCAAGCATTGAGAGAAGAAAGAATTTCAGCAATCCCTTTTTCGGCTGGGTTGCAGGTGTTTCGGTCAGAGTGCCTGGAGGTGTCTCATCTGATTGAACTGCACTTATCACCGGCGAGCCGTCTGCTCTTGTAATAGCTGTTGCCGGAACACTCTCCTTAACCTGTGGCTCTTCCGTTCCGGCAGCGGCTCCTGAAGCAGTACCGTCAGCACTGATCTGAATTTCAAATTCCACGTCACGGGGAGGCAGACACTGCTTGTCATCGCATGACATGAAGGTGACAAATCCCTTTACCGTAACAGGGTATGCTGTCACTGCTATCTTCTGCCGGAACTCGGCCTTTTTGCTGTGCATACCAATGTCCATACCGAAACTGTTATCGAACTTAACCTCAGGTTTGTCCACTGCATATGGCTTTCCTGACAGCGAATACCCTGAAGGAGATTCGAATGTAAAACTGGTAGCTATGGGGCCGCCCTCGGCAATATCCATTGCATAGAGATGCCAGTTGCCTTCGATGGCTGCAGTCATCACTATTTCATAGTCATTCCCGGCTGTTGCTTTGGAACTTGTGAAGGTCCATGTGACAGGCTCAAGCACCTGTGATTTAAGTGTAAATGCTGAGGTAAGCAGGAAAAGTAAGGTTAATATTCTTCTCATCATGTTTTCTTTCCTATAAAGACAACTGAATGCCTGTTTGGTACTATGTAAAACCAATAATTAAGAAACAAAGTTTAATAAGGGCACAAAGTAACGAAGAATTTTAAACACTTACAGCAATGGGCAACCGGGTTTCCATAACATCATTGAGAAGCAGTCCAAAAAAAGAGGCGTGTCCGAAGACACACCTCTCACCTCAAATCTAACTATTCCTGAAAACTATTTTAAGAGAATAACTTTAGCCCAGTCGGCAGGCAGTCCTCTGCGACGGGCTCCTCCGTCAGCGGAACCCTCAACAGACAGCATAAGCTTCCTGACTCCTGATACTCCTACTTCGATCTCCAGGGGAACATCCTCCGGCCCGAGGGGAGCGCTTCGCCATAGCTCTTTTCCGTCACCGCTGACCACAAAAGTCACTGTCTGACCGGCCTGAGCTGCAGTAATGTTATCATCAACAGCGACCAGTGCCCTGAAAGTAGTGAACACACCTCTTATATCATATTCCCTGCCGGGGCCGGGCATCATGCCAATACTTTTGTCATAACGCTTTGCCGTCTATTGTAACTGGCCAGGTGAATCTTGATGACGGGCCACTGTAGGGTAAATCCGCCAGAGAGGTCTCACTGTATAACAATGCTGAAGGTGTGAATTTCACATCGTAGCTCCTGGTGTCATTGGGATTTCTCTGGTTCACTGTGCCGTCATCCCAGACAGTCCGGACATCAACAGAATACTCTTTCATCGGGTCAAGCCCGGTGATGTCAAAGAAAGATGCGGCCGTATAGCCCTGAAGCTTACCGTCAAGGTAAACCTGGTACCCGACATTGAGATAATACTGTGACCGCCATTCTACACGTACAGCATCTATTCCTGATGAGCTCACCCTGATTCCCTCCGGTTGTCTCACGGCATAGCTGAAAGCATAGTCCGGTTCAAAAGTTACAGTCCAGGAGAAGTCTCCTGAGGCCTGTGGAGTAAATGACACAGCAGCCCAGCCCTGGTGATTTGAAATCTTTGATGTCAGGGTACTCTTGCCGGCCTTTACAGTTACATTGCTGACCCTGTAATACTTACCTCTGGGGTAAACAAAGTGAAGATTGTAATCGTCTCCCTGCAGGAAGAGTACTTACCCCGCTTATTGTTGTGCCTGCCATATCAGTTGCCAGGCTGCGCAGATCTACCCATCCCTGTGAAATATGCCTGCTGGTACTGATAAGCTGGATCGCACCGTTGTCAGGAAGCAGCGTCACGACGCGCACGCTTGTCGGAGCCACGTCAACAGCCATACCGGTCTCCCACGCTCCAAGATATTCACTGTTCCAGAAATCGAAAACATGTACCGGCTTTTCAGATGGTATGCCGAGTTCTTGCCAGTTAAGCTTCAGCTGAACGGGTTTGGCTTCGCCGAAGTTGAAGAGGCCGGTGACATCATAATTCCTGCCGAGATGGCTGACTTTCAGGTCCCATATCCTTTTCCGGTTATCCGAGGAGAACAGGTCAAGAGGCCTGATATCGACTGCAGGATATACTTTTTTCATCATCTCCACCCTTTCAGCTGAAAGGTCCGTCAGACGGTCGGATGACATCAATGCCTGACCGGTAAGTCCCTGTAATGTTGCCCATACCCTTGCCTGCTCTACTGTTAGTGGCTGACGCAGAAGCATTACGTCGGGATCAGTGTACCACATAATATTATGCTGATAATAACTCTCCATTGTCGGGTCAAGGGCAGTAAAGAAACCGTCCCATCCCAGAACCACATCACCACCTGTACGCGAACCGTCCATAATTCCGGCACCTTCCACAGGCAGTCCCCAGCATCCCAGGAGATAGCGGCTGGGACCGATAGCATCCCTTACAATATCAAGTGTTACCCGGTACAGTGAATCTGCGGCACCGCCTTTTACAGTCATTAAATCCGAGAGCTTGGCATACTCATCAACAACGATCGGCTGGCCGTCGATTTTATAATAGTCATAGCCCCAGCTGACCATCGTCGAGAACAGATTGTGAAAATATTCCTTCGCCTGTCGGTGAAGTGGGATCAATCAAGCCAGTCTCCCTCCCATGTTTTCGATGCCGAGGTACCGTCAGGCTTAAGGATAAATACACCGGGATTGGCTTTTACAACCTCAGCATTTGACTGACCGTGGGGTGCAATCCAGATGCCCGGACTCAGTCCCTTCGATTTGATATAAGAAGCCAGAGCGGACATGCCTTCGGAGAAGTTCGGATCAAATCCGGTCCAGTCGCGTGAGCCTTTCCTTCCTGCAGATGATAAAGCCTGCCATCCGTCGTCAATCTGGACATAATTGGCTCCGTACGGTTTAAGATTTTCCGCAATCCAGTCAGTATTAAGCCTTATCTCCCTGTCAGTGATATGCTGATAATAGTAGTACCAGGTACACAATCCTGACGGTGGCAGCGGGAATATTGTCTTGTTGATGGGTTTGTAAAACTTCAGTTGCAGCGTATCACGGTAATAGTGTTCCATCACCACTCCGTTATTCAGGGTCAGTCTGTCAGTGACCGGGTCATACTTGCCCTGAGCCAGAGGTGTGGAGACCTCACCGAGAGTCATGACAAAGAGGTCTTTGTTGTCAGTGTCGCCCACCCGGGCAGGAATAACCCTGGGCCATTCCGTTACAGGTCCCGGCCATGGTGCCGGTTGTGGTTTTACTTTTTTCTGTGCATTGGCCGGTGATGTAATGATCAATGCAGAAATCGCAAGGATGGAAGCGGAGGTGCGGATAACTGATAATATTCCTGTCATTTTATTAAATGTATTATATACACTTTAATTTGTTATGTAAATATAGGCTTAATAACGGATTAGGACAGAAATCCAGGGATACTTTACAGCATAAATTAAATTGACTTCAGCAATGAGTTATTTTAACTTTGTTTTGAAAACTGCAGGATACATGCTGACCTGATCCTCACAGAGGGCTCTCTGCCCAAACCGCCTTAAGTGGCCCGGTTGATCATATAAACATATTGCAGAAAAAAAATTTTGAAATTGAGTTTATAACCCTTATCTTTGTTTATTCTTTGTTAAGAATCATTCTTACTAAATGAAATCTGAAGATTACAGAATAGTACTCAGGGAGAGGGGACTCAAGGTCACGCCTCAGCGGCTCGCAGTTTTTGAAGCCGTGGATCTCCTGCATGACCACCCGACTGCCGAGGAAGTTAGCCTGTTCATAAGGAAAAAGTATCCTGACATAGCCACGGGGACTGTCTATAAAACCCTTGATGTCCTGGTAGCAAAGGATATTCTGAAAAGGGTTAAGACTGACAGTGGATTGCTCCGTTACGATGCCGTGAAAGATAACCATCACCATATTTATTGTACCCATTGTGACAGGATTGAGGATTACTATGACAGCGAACTGACCGGGCTGATAAACAGGTACTTTGAAAACAAAAAGATCCCTGACTTTCAAATTGAGGACATCAAGCTTCAGATTGTGGGAAAATATACAGACAACAGGGAAACGATAAGAAAAAAGCAATAGGACCCGGGATCAGATATCCCTCTAAAAAAACCGGAACTAACAATTTAATTCAAACCGATATGGCACAAAAAGGAAGAGAAATCGTTAAGATGGATGTTGATGAACTCATCAATCTGTTAAACAAGGCCCTGGCAGACGAGTGGCTGGCATATTACCAGTACTGGATAGGGGCTAAAGTGGTAAAGGGCCCGATGAAGGATGCAGTCATTGCAGAACTCGATCTCCACGCAACGGAAGAATTGTCACATGCTGTACTCCTCACTACTCGGATTATTCAGCTTGGCGGAACGCCGGTGCTGTCACCTGAAGAGTGGATGAAGATAACGAACTGCGGTTATGATACACCTACCGATCCTTTTGTTGAGGCGGTGCTAAAGCAGAATATCAAGGGGGAACAGTGTGCAATCAAGACTTACAGCAACCTGCTCGATATTACAAGGGTTGGTGATCCGGTTACTTACAACATCATACTTACTATCCTATCCCAGGAAGTGGAGCACGAGGAGGACCTTGATGCCCTGAGGGAAGACCTGGAACTGATGCTTGAAAGACGGAAATAGGAAAATTTAGAATCAATAATTCTAATAAGACAAACTGTTATTAATCAATTAAATACATATTATGGAAAACACACAGGTAAATGCAATGCCTCGTATCGGTGATAAAGCACCGGACTTTAAGGCGGTAACAACACAGGGCGAGATTAACTTTCCGGGAGACTATTCAGGCAGTTGGGTGATACTCTTCAGCCATCCGGCTGACTTTACGCCCGTTTGCACATCAGAGTTCATAACCTTTGCCACGATGGAGGAAAAATTCGCAAAGGCTAACACTAAGCTTGTAGGTCTTTCGGTTGACGGCCTCTACAGCCACATCGCATGGCTGCGCACCATCAAGGAGAAGATCGAATACAAGGGTCATAAGAATGTGGAGGTCAATTTCCCGCTTATTGAGGATATCACAATGGAAGTTGCCAAAAGATACGGCATGATGATGCCAGGAGAAAGCAGTACAAAGGCTGTAAGAGCAGTCTTTTTCATTGACCCCAAGGGAATCATCCGTGCTGTCATATACTATCCTTTAAGTCTCGGACGCAACTTCGATGAACTATACAGAGTAATCATAGGCCTTCAGACTGCCGATGCTTTTTCAGTTGCGCTTCCTGCCGACTGGCAGCCGGGAGATGATGTAATTGTTCCACCGGCCGGCTCATGCGGTGTTGCAAAACAGCGAATGGAAAGCAATGATGAGATGCATTGCTACGACTGGTTCTTCTGTACCAAAAAACTGGAAAAGGACAAAGTGTTAAATACTATTCTGAAGAAATAGCTTTGTAAATGCATGTTGAATGCCCCCTGGCTAAAAAGACCGGGGGGCATTTTTTTTAATATGAATTAAGGTGTATGTTTTTAACCGCTCTGCCTGAAGGGTCATTCTGGTTCCTGAATGCTTCATCCCACTGTAGTGCTTCTGCTGAGCTGCAAGCGACAGACGGGACAGAAGGGACTGTCCGGGCCGATGTTTCAGAGGGAAAGTGCTCTGCGAATATTGACCTGTAATAATACTCCTCCTTGTTCCTCGGAGTGTTGACAGGGAACCTGAAAATAGCTGAATCCATCATCTCATCAGTGACTTCTATGGCAGTCAGCTCCTTAAGTCCGTCAATCCAGCTATAGCCTACTCCGTCAGAGAATTGTTCCTTCTGCCGCCATACAATTTTTTCAGGCAGATAATCCTCAAATGCCTTTCTGAGAATCCACTTCTCCATCTTACCATTGCCTGCCATTTTATCTTTCGGATTCAGGCGCATTGCCACATCAAGGAATTCCTTATCAAGAAATGGGACTCTGCCTTCGACACCCCAGGCGGCAAGTGACTTATTTGCCCTGAGGCAGTCATACAAATACAGTTTACTGAGTTTTCGGACTGTTTCTTCATGAAACTCTTTTGGCCCCGGCGCCTTGTGAAAGTAAAGATACCCGCCGAATACCTCATCAGCACCCTCCCCTGATAAAACCATTTTCACACCCATTGACTTTATGACGCGTGACATCAGATACATCGGGGTGGATGCCCTGACAGTTGTAACGTCATATGTTTCAAGGAAATAGATTACATCACGAACAGCATCAAGGCCTTCCTGAAGAGTTATGTGTATCTCATGGTGAATTGTCCCTATATGATCTGAGACCTCCCGGGCAGCTACCAGATCCGGAGAACCCTCAAGTCCCACGGCAAATGAATGCAGCTGTGGCCACCATGCCTCCTTGCTGTCATCGGTCTCAATGCGCCGGGCAGCATATTTTTTCGTAATTGCAGATATTACTGAACTGTCAAGACCGCCCGAAAGAAGGACACCGTAAGGTACATCAGACATCAGCTGACGGTGAACAGCCTTCTCAAGGGCATTTCGCAATTCATCCAAATCACTTTCATTTTCTTTTACGGCATCAAATGAACTCCAGTCACGCTTATACCACTGTGTGAGGGCTCCGTCGCGACTGTAATAGTAATGTCCCGGAGGAAAAACCTCAATCTTTTTGCAGATACCCTCCAGTGCTTTAAGCTCTGAGGCAAAGTAAAAATTGCCGTAAACATCCCAGCCCATATACATTGGCACAATCCCGATATGATCACGTGCAGCCAGGTAACAGTCGTTCTCTTCATCATAGAGTACAAAAGCGAAAATACCATTCAGTTCATCAAGGAAACCGGCTCCCTTATCGGCATACAGTGCAAGAATGACCTCGCAGTCAGATAAGGTTGTAAACGTATACTTCCCTTCGTACCTGGCTCTTATTTCCCGATGATTATAGATCTCCCCGTTGACTCCAAGGATCAGCTTCCGGTCGTTGCTGAACAGCGGCTGCCGTCCTGACTGAGGGTCAACAATAGCAAGTCGTTCATGAGCAATTATTGCTTTTTCACTACAATAAATCCCCGACCAGTCTGGCCCGCGGTGCCTGAGTTTCTTAGACATTTCAAGTACCTGTGACCTCATTACCTGAGAATTCCCCTTCAAATCAAAGACTCCGACGATTCCGCACATTATATTTTCTTCTGTTAATGTATTTGTATTTTAAGCTGGCAAAAATATATATTTATTTCGCTTTTTAGCCATTATCAAGATATATTTAACCTTTTTCTGCTAAATAATACTATTCTTGCATATGGTTACTCCCAGGGAAAACAAAAAGGCCGGCTGACTGCCGGCCTTCTTACTTTATTATTTCACTACTGCCTATTGCCTACTGCCTATTGCCTTACTTCTTATTATACTCATCAAAGAAATCATTTCCCTTATCATCAGTCAGGATAAAGGCAGGCATATTTTTAACAACAATCTTCCTGACAGCCTCCATCCCAAGCTCTTCGAAGGCGACCACCTCAACCGAAAGAATGTTTTCGGCAGCAAGTACGGCAGCCGGCCCTCCTATCGAACCCAGATAGAATCCGCCATGCTTTTTGCATGCCTCTATCACCTGCCGTGAACGGTTGCCCTTTGCAAGCATTACCATTGATCCCCCCAGGCTCTGGAAGAGATCAACATAGCCGTCCATCCGGCCCGCCGTGGTGGGACCGAATGATCCTGACGGCATTCCCTGAGGTATTTTGGCCGGCCCGGCATAATATATCGGGTGATTTTTAAAGTATTCAGGCATTGGCTGACCCTCATCGAGCATTTGTTTGATCCGTGCGTGGGCCATGTCACGCGCTACTATCAGCGTGCCGGAAAGATTGAGTCTTGTCTTGACAGGGTACTTCGTCAGCTCTGCAAGTATCTCCTTCATCGGTCGTTCAAGATTTATCTCAACCGCCCTGTCAAGTTCGGGAGCCTTATCAGGCATGAAGCGTACAGGATTGGTCTCAAGCTGCTCCAGGAAGATGCCGTCGGCAGTGATCTTGCCCTTAATGTTCCTGTCAGCGCTGCAGCTCACCCCAATTCCAACGGGACAGGAAGCGGCATGACGAGACATCCTGATTACACGCACATCATGAATGAAATATTTGCCTCCGAACTGTGCCCCCACACCGTAGTCCTGGCATATCCTCGTAATTTTCTGTTCCCATTCAAGGTCACGGAAAGCCCTGCCGGCGCTGTTGCCGGTTGTGGGCAGATCATCCAGGTAACCGGCGGAGGCAAGCTTGACAGTCTTGAGCGTCATCTCTGCAGAGGTCCCTCCTATTACGATTGCAAGGTGGTATGGAGGGCATGCGCTGGTACCGAGATCTTCTATCTTTTCACGGATAAACTTTGCGAGAGAGACTTCATTCAGCAATGATTTCGACTGCTGGTACAGGAACGACTTATTGGCCGAGCCGCCTCCCTTGGCAATAAACAGGAATTTGTATTCAGCTCCCTGGCAGGAAGAGATGTCAATCTGTGCCGGAAGGTTGCTGCCGGTGTTTTTTTCCTCGAACATAGTTGAAGGAACTATCTGGGAATAACGCAGGTTCTTCTCGCCGTAGGTCTCCCATATACCTCTGCTGAGATGTTCGGCGTCATCAACACCTGTAAATACATCCTCACCCTTGTAAGCCATGACGATGGCTGTCCCGGTATCCTGGCACCATGGTAACTTGCCCTCGGCAGAGATAACCGTATTTCGCAGCATCACCCAGGCAACAAAACGGTCGTTGTCTGTCGCCTCGGGGTCTTTGAGAATTGCCGCCAGCATTTCAAGATGTGCAGTCCGGAGAAAGAAGTTCACATCAATGAAGGCCTGGCGTGACAGAAGCTTAAGTGCTTCCGGATCAACACTGAGAATTTTCCGGCTTCCGCATTCAGAAATGCTTACATAATCACGTGTCAGATGACGGTACTCAGTCTTATCTCCACCATGCTGAAAGGGTTGTTCATAGATAAAATCGGCCATAATATTGTGTTTTTAAATTCTGATCTTTTACCAAATATAGGAAATGGAAAGGAATGTTGCAATGGGTAGCAGGCAGTAGAGGGCCGAACGTAAAGAAAATTCCCTGTGGGAATTTTTAGTGAGGAGACAGACAGTGGGGTGGGAATAGTGATCTTTGTTATTTAGATTCAGTATAAATAACGAAGATAGAAAAATAAAAATCACGGGGCGGAAACGTTTGAAATAATCCATCCTGCGCAAATGCGCTGAAAATCGTTGTCAGGAACCCACCAAACGGGCTTGTCAAGCCGATTTTTCGCTTAATTTTGAATAGGTTATTCAGATTGGGTAAAAAGTTATACCGGAAACATTATGAACGTGATTTACAGGCAGAAACCAAAGCTCTCCTTCATGCAGATATGGAACATGAGCTTCGGGTTCCTTGGTATTCAGATGGGCTTTGCCCTGCAGAACGGAAACGTAAGTCGTATTTTCCAGACACTGGGGGCAGACATTGATGACATACCAATATTATGGATCGCCGCACCTGTCACCGGTTTACTTGTCCAGCCAATTATAGGAGCCATGAGTGACAAAACGTGGAACCGTCTGGGCAGACGCCGTCCATATTTCCTCACCGGTGCAATACTGGCCTCACTTGCCCTTGGTATCATTACAAATTCCCCTACATGGATATTTGCAACCCTGATGTTATGGATCCTGGATGCTTCAATAAATATCTCAATGGAACCATTCAGGGCATTTGTCGGTGACATGCTCTCCTCAAAGCAACGAACAACAGGCTTTGCAATGCAGAGCTTCTTCATTGGGATAGGGGCCGTCATCGGGGGTTTCCTGCCATGGATCCTTGCAAACTGGTTTGGTGTGACTTCAGTTCCTGCAGAGGGTCAACTAATTCCGTTCAACCTGAAACTCTCGTTTTATATAGGTGCAGGGGTACTTCTTCTGGCAGTATTGTGGACTATCTTCAGCACAAAGGAATACTCACCTGAAGAACTTGAGGAGTTCGAGAAAGGTGATAGAATTGCCAGGGGCGAAGTTCTGCAGACAGCAGAAACACAGAGCATGGAGCTCAGCGACCAGGGTAAGCTGAATTTCTACAAACCTGGCATTATCTGGCTAACAGTCGGGCTGGTCCTGACAATCATACTGTCAAGGGTAAATCTTGAGAAGGAACTGTACGTGGTTACCGGCAGTATTTTTCTGTTCGGCCTCCTGCAGGTAATTGCCGGATTGCTTCAGTCAGCAGACAAGGGAAAAAACGGTCTGAACAGCATCCTTACCGACCTGAAAAGAATGCCTGCCACTATGGGTCAGTTGGCTGTTGTACAATTCTTTACATGGTTTGCTCTGTTCTCGCTATGGATCTATACAACCTCAGCAGTCACATCACAGGTATACGGAACCTCTGATACAGCCTCCATCGAGTATAATAAAGGGGCCAACTGGGTGGGTGTCCTCTTCGGCATTTACAGTGGATTTTCTGCCCTTGTAGCCTTCCTTCTGCCTGTACTGGCCAAACTCACCTCCAGAAAATTTACCCATACTGTCTGTCTCCTGATCGGAGGGTTAAGCCTGGCTTCGATCAGCCTGATTCATACACCATATCTGCTTATCCTGCCTATGCTCGGTATCGGCCTTGCATGGGCAAGTATCCTTTCAATGCCATATGCCATTCTTACAGGTTCACTGCCACATAACAAGATGGGTATTTACATGGGAATATTCAACTTCTTCATTGTCATACCACAGATCCTTGCGGCAAGTATACTCGGCAGCATGGTCAAACATCTGTTTCATGCCAATACAATGTTTGCTCTGGTGACCGGCGGTATATCCATGGTCATAGCCGCCATGGCTGTCAGGTTTGTCAGGGATGTCGATGATAAAAGATAACCATGGATCTGAAGGGATGTATTTTTGACCTCGACGGCGTCATTGTTGACACCGCTAAGTACCACTTCCTGGCGTGGCAGCGTCTTGCCGAAGAGATGGGATTTGCCTTCACCGAGGATCACAATGAGGCGCTAAAGGGTGTAAGCCGCATGGCTTCACTTGAGATTCTTCTCCGTGTCGGAGGGATAGTGAAGGATGACGAAGAAAAAATTGAGCTGGCAACCAGGAAAAACAACTGGTATGTCGAATATATCTCGCGCATGACTCCCGATGAAATTCTCCCGGGGAGCATCGACCTGCTGAACAGGCTTCGCAGCGAGGGTATACTGACCGCCATAGGCTCTGCCAGCCGCAATGCAGGAACGATTCTTGACCGGATCGGTCTCCGGACAATGTTTGACGCCATTGTCGACGGCAATAAGATTCACAGTGCCAAACCTGATCCCGAAGTGTTTTTAAAAGGTGCCGAAGAACTTGGCGTTGCACCGGAAAACTGCGTCGTTTTTGAGGATGCACAGGCAGGAATAGAGGCAGCCCTTGCAGGCGGCATGAAGTGCATCGGTGTGGGAAGTCCGCTCAACCTTGGCAGGGCGAACCTTGTTGTGCCAGACCTGAAGAACATTACTTTAAACCAGATCAAAAATCTTTAACCCCAAATGATAAATTCACGTTTTCAGCCTGACGAGTGGAAGATAACCGAGACCCGGTTCGAACCGGAGAACGGCCGTGACTCTGAAAGCATCTTTGCAATGGGTAACGGCATGATGGGCCTCCGCGCCAATTTTGAGGAGAAATATTCAGGCGACTCTTTGCAGGGCACCTATGTGGCCGGCGTCTATTATCCCGATAAGACAGTTGTTGGATGGTGGAAGAACGGTTATCCCGAGTATTTTGCCAAAGTACCCAACGCACCTTCCTGGACAGGCATAGAGGTTACTGTTGACGGAGAATCCCTTGATCTGGCTGTCTGCAAGGTGAAATCTTTCCGCCGAATACTCAACATGAAGGAAGGAGTCCTCACCCGCACTTTCACAGCCATAATGCCCTCAGGCCGTACCGTAGAGGTAACTGCCTGCCGGTTCCTCTCAATGAGTGATCCGGAAACAGCTGCACTCAGCTATTCTGTCAAAATAACCGGAGGTGATGGTGTGGTTGTGCTGAAGCCTTACCTCAGCGCAGACGTGCACAATGAAGATGCAAACTATGGTGAAAAATTCTGGGAGAACGAATCGGCTGAATCCGATGGCCCCAGTGCAGTTGTGACCACGCAGACACGTAAAACCGCATTCGTTGTGGCAACAGCTATGGAGAATGTATTTTATGCTGACGGTAAACAGGTCATGGCTATGCCAGAGCCTGAAGCGAACCACGACTATGCATCCTGCACTTTTGAGCACCGATACCGTTCCGGAGAAGTCTTTGAGGTACGTAAATACGTGGCTGTACTCTCTTCCCTGAATCACCCGGTCGAAAATATTTCGAAGAATGCGATGAAAAGAGCCGGTGAGGCAGCAGGTAAAGGCTTCGACGCGATGCTTGAAAGCCATAAGAATGCCTGGAACGAAAAATGGGAAAGAGGAGATATAATTATTAAAGGGGACATCGAGGCGCAGCAGGGAATCAGGTTTAATATCTTCCAGCTGAACCAGACTTATACGGGCGAAGACCCGCGACTGAATATCGGCCCGAAGGGGTTCACGGGTGAAAAGTACGGAGGCAGCACCTACTGGGATACGGAAGCCTTTGTCTTTCCCTTCTATCTCAGCACAAGTGACACCCACGTTGCACGCAACCTGCTGCTGTACAGATATAAACAGCTGGACAGGGCAATTGAGAATGCCGGCAAACTGGGATTCAAAGGCGGGGCTGCGCTATATCCGATGGTCACAATGAACGGTGAAGAGTGCCATAACGAGTGGGAGATCACCTTCGAGGAGATACACCGCAACGGTGCCATCGCATTTGCGATATATAACTACATCCGGCACACCGGCGATAAAAACTACCTGACAGAGTACGGTCTTGAAGTACTTGTCGCCATCTCACGTTTCTGGACACAGCGATGCAACTGGTCGGAGGAGAAGAAGAAATATGTGATCCTGGGAGTCACCGGCCCGAATGAATATGAGAATAACGTAAACAACAACTGGTATACAAACACACTTGCAACCTGGACACTTAAATATACGTCAGATAGCCTTGAATGGCTCCATAGTACCAGTCCTGTAAAATACAATTCAATTATCACCCGCACTCATCTTGACCCTGACGCTGAACTGACGCAGTGGAAAGAGATAATTCAGAATATGTATCTCCCGGTGCATCATGACCTGGGGATCTTCCTGCAGCAGGACGGGTATATGGATAAAGAGAACAGGACTGTCGGTGATCTCGACCCTGCCGAGAGACCCCTGAACCAGCACTGGTCGTGGGACCGCATCCTCCGCTCTGTATTTATCAAGCAGGCAGACGTTCTGCAGGGCATTTACCTGTTCGAAGAAGAATTCGATGAAGATACAATAAGGCGTAATTTCGAATTTTATGAACCGCGCTGTGTCCATGAGTCCTCACTTTCGCCAAGCATCCATTCCATCCTTGCCGTCAAGGCTGCATGACACTGACAGTGCATATAAGCTTTACCTGCGCACTGCAAGGCTTGATCTCGACGACTATAACCGGGAAGTAAAGGACGGACTTCATGTCACAAGCATGGCCGGCACATGGCTTTCGATAGTGGAGGGCTTCGGCGGCATGAGGATCAGGAATGACAGGGTCTGTTTCAATCCGGTCATCCCACCGGCATGGGAGTCATATTCATTTATGGTCCGTTTCCGTAACAACCCTATGAGGGTAGAGGTAAACGGCAAAAAAGTAACTGTAATAAATCTCTCGGAAGAGAATGTTCCGGTTGCTGTTTACGGCAAGGAGGCTATTCTCGGACCGGGTACAAAAGAAAATTTTGGGAAGTGATGAAAGGTGAACGATTATTTATTACCGTCCTGATGCTGGCAGCAACAGCAGCAACAGCATTCAGCCAGAAAATTGAGCGTGTTGAGCCGCCCTCGTGGTTCACAGGAATGAAGGAACCCGTAGTTCAGCTGATGGTTTACGGCAAAGAGATCGGGTCATTCGACGCAAGTGTCAGTTACCCGGGTGCAGAGGTTACCACGGTGATCAAAACAGACAATCCGAATTACCTTTTTGTGAACCTCAACATCGGCAATGCTGCGCCCGGAACCGTTATCCTTACATTCACACGCGGAAAGATCCGCCTGACCCATGATTTTCCCCTTTTTGAGAAGCCTGCAGAAGCCATGAGAGGGTTTGACGCCTCAGACGTCATTTACCTTCTGATGCCTGACAGGTTTGCAAACGGGGACCCGTCGAATGACGATCCTGAAGGTATGCTCGAGAAAAACAACAGGAGCAATCCGGGCGGAAAACACGGTGGCGACCTGAAAGGCATAGCCGATAATCTCGACTACCTTAAAGACCTGGGCGTGACAGGCATATGGCTTAATCCATTCCTTGAGAATAACCAGCACCGTTCCTCCTATCACGGTTACTCGACCACCGACTTTTACCGTTCTGATCCGCGCTACGGCACCAATGAAGAGTTCAGACAACTTGTCTCAAAGGCACACGACCAAGGGACTGAAGGTTGTCATGGATATGATCTTCAACCATTTCGGTTCGGAACACTGGTGGATGAAAGACCTGCCCTCGAAGGACTGGATACATCAGTTTGACAAGTTCACCCGAACAAGTTACAAGGCTTCCACCTACATGGACCCCTATGCAGCAGAGGAGTGATGTCAGGCTGATGGAACAGGGATGGTTTGATGTTACAATGCCCGACCTTAACCAGAATAATCCTCTTGTTGAGACATATCTTACTCAGAACAGTCTCTGGTGGATAGCCTCCTCCGGTATCGACGGCATCAGGATGGACACCTACCCCTACCCTGAACCGGATATGATGTCACGGTGGTCGAAGCGTGTCACCGATGAATTCCCCGGTTTTTTCATTGTCGGCGAGGTTTGGTACGATGACCCTGCACGCACATCATATTGGGCGCTGAATAAAGATAAACAGCGACGGCTACACGGTCAAACCTGCCCTCACTGACAGACCTTCCGCTGTGCTTAGCCACACACACCGCATTTACCTCACCTGCCGGCGCCACAGAGGGAATGTCGAAACTCTACAACTTACTGTCACAGGATTTCCTTTATCCCGAGCCGGTAAGGAATGTGGTTTTTCTTGACAACCACGATATGACGCGTTTTTTTACAGAAACCGGAAGTAGGCTGGATGTCTATAAGATGGCTTTGAGTTTCATCCTGACAACGAGAGGCATTCCTCAGTTTTACTACGGGACGGAGATTGTGATGGAGGGTGACAAGAATAAGGGCGACGGTTTCCTGAGGGCTGATTTCCCGGGAGGCTGGGAAGGTGATCAGAAGAACGCTTTCACCGGAGTGAATCTTACTGACTACGAAAAGGAAGCCTTCGGTTTTACAAAGCAGCTGCTTAACTGGAGAAAGGACAAGGAGGTCATACACACTGGCAAACTCCTGCATTATGTTCCCGACGACGGTCTTTATGTCTATTCCAGGTACAATGAAAAGGAAAGCGTAATTGTCATTCTCAATAACAATGAAAAGGAGAGCCGGACGGTCACCAGGGAGAGATACCCTGAGGCAATGAAAGGTTTCACCGGCGGTTATGATGTGATAACGGGGAAACCAGTCAGTGACCTCGCCTCATTCACAGTGGCGCCAAAAACAGCAATGATTATCGAACTAAAATAACCAGATTATGAAAGAACACATGTTAAAGCTCATTTTACTAATAATCGGGATTGCCCTGGTGGCTGTAGCCTGCCGTCCGAAGGAAGTTAAAGTAACCAACCCGCTGACTTCATCGGTGGTGCACGCCGACTGGACCCGCAACATGGTCCTGTATGAGATAAATGTAAGGCAGTTTTCTGCGGAAGGCACCCTTGCCGGAGTCGAAAAAGCACTTCCCACGCTTCAGGAACTTGGTGTGAATGTGCTTTGGTTCATGCCAATTTATCCGATAGGTGAGAAGAACCGGAAGGGAGAACTTGGTAGTTATTATTCAATTAAGGATTATATGGCAGTCAATCCCGAGTTCGGCACCCTGGAGGAGTTCAAAGCCCTTGTTGCAAAGGCTCATGAGATGGGGTTTCATGTGATTCTCGACTGGGTAGGGAATCACTCAGCGTGGGACAATCCACTGGCGGAGGAGTATCCGGAATGGTATGAGAAAGATTCTGTCGGCAATTTTGTTTCGCCCTTCGACTGGACCGATGTAATTCAGTTTGACTACACTGCCATGCCCCTGTGGGACTATATGGCAGGTGCCATGAAGTTCTGGGTTGCCGAGGCAGGTGTTGACGGTTACCGCTGCGACTTCCCGGGTCTGGTTCCCGAGGAGTTCTGGTTCAGGGCCACCACCGAGATGAACGCCATCAGGCCTGTGCTTATGCTGGCAGAGGATGAGGCGCATTCTTATCTTCTTGAGCGGGCTTTCGACATGAATTACGGGTGGAGTCATCACCATCTGATGAATGCGGTAGCCGCCGGGACGCGCAGGCCTGCAGCACTTGACACAATGATGCAGCATGAGCTAAAATACTATCCGGCTGACTCTTACAGGCTCCGGTTCCTGACCAACCACGATGAAAACTCCTGGAACGGCACCATTGATGAAAAACTGGGTGATGCACAGAAGGCATTTGCAGCCTATATCTTTACCCTTCCCGGTGTACCCCTTATGTACAATGGACAGGAAGCTGACCTCGACAAGCGGCTTGAGTTTTTCAAACGTGACCCCATCGAGTGGAAAGAGACGGAACTTCGTGAGTTCTATACGAAACTCATTCACCTGCGCACAACTCACCCGGCGCTGCGTCACGGTACCGAAGGCGGCACCTTCAACGTGCTGAAGACAAGCCAGAAGAGCGTTTATGCATACACCAGGGAAAAAGGCGATGCCTCTGTTCTGGTTATCCTGAATCTGGATAAAAAGCCTGTAAGTGTTACGCTTAAAGATGGTTCAACACAGGGAACTTTTAAAGACATCTTCTCAGGAGAAGAGGTCATTGTGGAACAGGGAAAGGCTATGCAGCTTGACCCATGGGGCTACCTGGTCCTCACAAAGTAGAAACTGAATTATAAGGATGGAGGGAGGGGGAAGTATAGTCAGAGCCTGATGACCTTCTTCACCTCGCTTCGCTTCCCGGTGCTGACTCTAACATAATAAACGCCGGCGGCGGCATTGCTCCCGCCGGCATTTTTTCCATCCCATGTCACCTCGCTGATCCCGGCGGGTATTGCCATAATACGTACAGGCGTGCCGTCAGGGGCAAATATCTCCACATTATGTGGACTGGTATTCATCGTCACCCTCAAAACTGATGAGTGTTTCATCACGAAACGGATTTGGATATACCTCAAAAGCAACGCCCTCATCTCCGTCCGGCAGGAACGGTTCATCATTGCCCAGAAGGAACGAGGGCCTGGTAAGTCGTTTGGATGTGTAGAGCCTGAATTCACCCGGATGAAGTTCTATGCTCATATGCTGGGTAGACGAAGTAATATCGAGCGAGTCACCGCTGAAAAACTCGTACCATTTGCCAACCCTGGTGAAATTGCCGTTCAGATTTCCGGCGATCATGTCAAAGTTGCCGAAAACGACGGCATCCATTGTTGAATGCTCCACATTCAGCCGCTTTAGATTGCCAACCTCGTAAAGAGTGAAGTTGTTCGAGGAGAAAGTTTCATACTTCTTCTTAATTTCTATGAGTGCCTTGAAATTATTGAAGAGATTACGCCGGTCCGCATTGGAATAAAAATCCCACCTTATCGGTTTTTCCTGCAGCTTGACATCATCGGTCCCAATGGTGTAGTCATAACCAAGTTCTTCGAACTGCCATATCATTTTGGGCCCTGGTACAGTAAAAAAGAAGGCTGCAGCCAGCTTGGCCCTCTTAAGTGCGGTACTGAAGTCTTTGACACTGTACCCGGGAACTGTTGCCCCGTATGTAATATTCTTGAACATCATCCGCTCCTCATCATGGCTCTCCATGTAATCGACAAGTCCCGGCTGATTCCATCCGAGGGTCTTCCAGGAGGTTTTAGACAGGTCGGATGCATATCCCATTGAAGCCTCGAGCCAGTTATGTTTGACATTTCCCCACAGCATGAACCCATGGTTTGCCAGGTTGGTCTCCTCGCTGTTATCAGCAAAATGTTCGAGTATAAGTCTGGCTTCAGGTTTCTTAATCCAAATCCTGTTCCCCATGCGTTTAAGTATATCTATCCGCGACGCATCATATGCCCAGCCGTCGCCGGGAGTATTTGTGAAACCTTTGCTGAAATCGAACCTGAAACCATCAACCCTGAACTCAGTGATCCAGTAGCTGCACACACTATCAACAAAGGCCTGTGTGGCGACGCTTTCATGGTTAAAGTCATAACCCCATGAAAAGGCTGAATTGGGTGAAGTGACATTGAACCACGGGTTATCGGCGGCAGGTTTGTTTTCACTGCTGTTGAAATACATCCTTACCAGGGGATTGCTGCCAAATGCATGGTTCAGAACCATATCCATAATTACGGCTATTCCCCTGCTGTGGCAGGAATCTATGAGCTCCTTGAAACGGTTGGCTGATCCGTAATATTTGTCCACGGCGAAATACATCGAAGGGTTATAACCCCAGCTGCTGTTGCCTTCGAACTCCGTAACCGGCATCAGTTCGATTGCATTAATTCCCAGCCTCGAAAAATAACCGAGTGTGTCACGGACTGTCTTAAAATCGTGTGCCGCCACAAAATCACGTATCAGCATCTCATATATGATCAGGTCCTCTTTTGCTGGCGGAGTGAAGGTGGCATTCTTCCATGCGTACTGAGGTGGTCTTGTCTGAAAGACGGCCACCAGGCCGTCAGCCAGTCCCTCCGGATAAGGTTTCAGACCGGGATAGGTAGCGGAATTAATGTACTTGTCATTCCAGGGATCAAGCACTTTTGTCGTGTACGGATCAGGAATCCTGATCACACCGTCAATAACATACTGGAATGCATATTCTTTTGCCGGATCGAGTCCGTTAACCTCAAGCCAGAACCAGTTGCCGTCAGGACTCTTGTTCATGTATCCCTCGTCACAGAAGAGCCATTGATTGAAATCACCGGTGACAAAAACATTGTCCTTTCCGGGAGCATAAAGCATAAATGCAGCGCTGTTGTCTCCGGTGATGTTTACTCCGGCGTCAAGTCCTGCAGGGACTGCTGCAATTGTCACGGGAGGCCTGATATAATAGAAAACTGAATCTTCCTTCATAAGAAGGTCCTTCCATGCCCTGGCAACGATTTTGAACAGGCCTGAACCTGATGCTGTAAGCGAATGGCTTGCAGTCAGTCCGGTCACTTTTTTGAGCCTGGTTGTATTTTGAAGCAGTATCAGGGAGTCGGCCATTGAAGCAGAAGCCTGGATGTTTATTATCTTCACCTGCATTTACGATTGATGTGTATTTGTCAGGTTGCGTGAGCATTACCTCGAATACAGGAGTTTCGCTAACGCTGTAAAAAATATCTCCCCCGGTGGCGGTTTTTCCTTCCTTAGTCCTGTCATAGCTTCTGAAAACAAAGGCAAGCTTCTTAATTATTTCTGCAGAAGGAACACCGTAAAATTCACGTATGGATGGAGAAATTGTCAGAGTATAAACATTAGCTGACACCCTTGTCATCAAAACTTTCGGGTTATTTACCTCCCAGGCAGCGATTACATATTTCCAGTTTGAATCAGAGGTACTTTTATCTGTAATGACTCCGGTATGAGCATACACATCACCGGTATAATCCATTAGGCCCATATTTCCCTGATCAGCATTAAAAGTGACAACCACCCCATCGGAGGAAGTCGGGAAGGCGGGGGCTACAGTAATTACCTGTGAATGTAGCGTAACTGTACAGACCAGTAACAGGGAAAATATGATATGATGTTTAATTCTCATGTTTCTGCAATTAATTATCCTTTAAATAAATACCACCCCTTAATCCATAAACCCATAAACCTATAAACCTATAAACCTATAAACCTATAACCTCAGCCTCAACCTCAGCCTCAACTACTCAGCCTATTTCTTCAAAATATACGGGTATGTCATATAAGTCATCCCCTTGATTACATTGCCCGAAAAATCGAACAGCGTATTGCAGTCCCAAATGAGCCCTGTACCCCACTAATCGCTCGTCTGCTGAAGTGATCCACGCAGGCTCCCAGTAATGGATGCCTTTGCCGCCGCCGTCAATTATCTCCTGGGTCAGCTTTACCAGGTAGTTGTACTGACCTGTTTCATTGGCCGGGTAGGCAACAGTCAGCTTATCTGTTCCGAGGATGTTGTTATAGCTGTCTGCATTATTGAGTGTCCAGGGATAAGCTGTTTCAACAACCATGACATCTTTTCCGGTCATGGATCTGATATCGGCGACGTAATCACTCACACTGTCAAGAGTCACGGTAGACCAGAGATAATAATAAGAGATCCCTGCAATGTCATAATCGGTCAACCCGGCTGCAGCCATTCCCTCAAACCAGTAAATTGCATTCTCAGGCTGGGCAATATGAATTATTATTTTCGGCTTGACTGATGACGATACGGCTGCATCCCTTACAGCCTTAATGGCACCGTTGATAAGGAATACAAAATCAGCCTTTTTGTTCCACCTGTCGCCCTGGGGCATTACAAAGCCGGGATTTATCTCATTGCCCACCTGTACATATTCAGGCATCAGGCTGGCACTTTCAAGCCTGTCAAGGGTCTTCAGGGTATAATTGTAGATGCTGTCGCGAAGCAGTTGAAGCGATAGATCCTGCCCATGCAGCCGGGGGCACCTGCTTGGCAGGGTCAGCCCAGCTGTCAGAATAATGAAAGTCGAGACTGACTGCCATTCCCTGTGCCTTTGCTGCAGTGATTGCCCTTTTGACATCATTAAAGTCATTGTACATGTTTGCAGCCGGAGGATTATAAACGGTCCTGGTCCAGTCAGGATTATGCCATAGCCTGAGGCGGACTGTGTTAGCCCCGTATTTTTTAAAGA
This sequence comes from uncultured Bacteroidales bacterium, assembly GCA_963736735.1. GTDB lineage: Bacteria > Bacteroidota > Bacteroidia > Bacteroidales > VadinHA17 > SR-FBR-E99. The sequence goes on from CAVTPX010000012.1 coordinate 133,612, forward strand.
TGACATAAGGGTCTTTTACAGTCCCGGAATCGCGAAAAACCCCGCCGTGATCAAGAATCTGGTTGACGTATGACAGGTCTGCTCCCATTGAAAAGTCGGTATGGGAATAATACACTGTCTTCAATTCAGGTTCTTTCTTTTCCTTATCCTTTCCGTTGCATCCTGCAAGGACAAGAAAGGCCACAATCAGTGTTAAAGCTCTCATATTCATTTTATTAAATAGGGGGCTGTCTTATAAATAATGACAGCCCCCGTATTTTCAAAAAGAAACAACTCTTCCTGCCTTCATCAAGGCTGGGTCATTGTAACTGTTTTATCAATCAGGTTTACGGTAATTGTATAGCTACCGGGTGTTCCAATGAACCTGAAGTTACTGTCGCCATCGGCTGCATTTTCAAATAAGGGGCTGACAGTTCCACCGTTAAAGTACGGATAGTTGATAGCCAATGGGTCCCCATCCCTGCTGTCCGAAGAAACGGAATGTCTCATTCGCAAAGTCGGTTGTGGCACGGTATATTCCGTCTGACAGCCATGTCAGCTGAATGTAGTCGGTATCCCAGTTCCATCCACCGAGGGCGGCACCTGTAGCGAAGAGCACCTGGTCGGCTACGGCTTCCATTGTCACAGTTTTAGTTGTCATGTTGACAGTTACTTTATAAAAACCGGTAGTGCCGGTAAATTTAAGGTTGCTGTCGCCGTCGTTGGCATTTTCAAACAGGTTACTAACTGTAGTAAAATAGGGGTAATTGTATGATATGGGGTTCCACTCAATCTGTTTGAAGAACCTGAATGCCTCACCGCTTATGAAACGACTTATTGTTTCATAAACGTTCGGTGCAGTACTGTTCAGAATCTTATAGGTGTACATATCCCAGTTCCAATCGCCTACCGCTTTCCCGGTCATATAAATGGGCGGGAAGACAACGGCATACGGAGTGACATTGGCCTCTGTGACATCCGAATAAACGGGGGTCACAGCAGTGTGAATGGTTGCTTTAACCCTGAACTGAACGTCAGCGGCAGTTTCAGGAGTCAGCCCTGCAGCCAGCAGCAGTCTGTTGAGTTCACCGACAGTGATGGCTCCTGTAGTTGCGTTTGAAACGGTTATCAGGTCGACCGGGGAAGAGAAGTTATTTGCCTTCTTATCCACCTGAACGGTATAGGTCACCACTGCTGCAAAACCGTAATCAACCTCAGTCCAGGTAAACGTCTGGAATGTCAGATCCTTGTTGTCCATAAGGAGGACGAAAGTCGATCCGGAAAGGTTGCTAAGGTCATTTGCCTCTATGGTTTCTTTCAACATGACGTTTTCCTTGTCTTTTTCGCAAGCGGCGAAGAAAAACGTCATGAGCACAAATAATATCAGACTTATCTTTTTCATATCTGTTGTTTTTTAGCGTGTATCAATAACCCGGGTTCTGGTCAAGATTGGGGTTTGCGCCCATATCGGCATCCGGAATGGGGAACAGGTTAAACTTGGGGTCAGTGGCTACGCCGGCCTGAACGCCGCCTTTCCACTGCCAGAGGTATGTTCCGCCCGTGAACTGGCCGTATCTTATGAGGTCAGTCCTGCGGTATCCTTCCCAGTAAAGCTCACGTGCTCTTTCGTCAAGAATGAAAGCGAGTGTAAGCTGGGAATCGTTTATATCACCTGATGTTCCGTTGTACGCCTTGTTTCTCAGCTCATTCACATAGCCCAGGGCTGCAGCCCTGCTGCCACCTGTACCGCCGCGCAGGACAGCTTCGGCATACATAAGGTATGCATCGGCAAGCCTGAATATGGGCTGGTCGGTGTCCGGATGGGTTCCATCCTGACCGGAAACGCCGCCAGATGTTTTGTTAGACCATTTTGTAACGGCATATCCGTCTGTAAAGGTGAACATGTCAGCAATATCCTTGGCCTGACCGGCGGTGTAGAACATTTTTCTCTCGTCAGAATTATCAGTGGGGAATTTGTCAACGAATTGTGGTTTGGCCCTGAGACCCCACCAGCCGCCGCTGATTCCAAAATTTGCCGGCAACATACTGCCTCCGACCTGAGCGTTTATGATGAAGGTGGTTCCACCCCAGGTTTTGGTCTTCTTGCCGTCATAAGGAATTGCGAAGATGATCCCTTTTGCAGTATGGTTGTCAGCTGCGAACATTTTGGCATAATTGTCCTCAAGTTCATAACCGGCGTCAATTACCTTTTTCGAATAGGTAACAGCCTCAGTATATTTAGCTGATACACCGTACACTTCCGCATTCAGGTAAAGACGTGCCAGAAGCATCCATGCGGAAGCCCTGTCCATACGGCCATAAACATTCGTTTTGGGAGCCATAAGCTCATTCTCAATTGCAAGCAGTTCACTTTCGACATAGTCAAAGAGGTCTTCTCTCGATATCTGTTCGGCAGGAAACTTCCTACAGCGTCTTCTTCAGTCACAAAAGGAACAGCGCCGAACATGTCGAGAGCATGATAATAGCTGAGTGCCCTGAGCAATCGTGCTTCAGCCCTGAACACATTAATGGTAGTCTTCTGTGTTTCATTGAAGCCTCTTTCGCCAAGTTTGGCGTCGGTTGTTTCGCGGATAAATTCATTGCAGAGTGATATCTGGTAGAATATCCTCGAGTACATGTTGAAGATGAACTCATTCGAAGCTGACCAGTCCATTTCCTGGTAATCCCTGAGGTTACCGTCGTTCCATCCGAGAATTGCTTCATCGGTAGGAAGTTCCTGGGCGTAGAAGTAGCCTCTTGTATACTGACCGAAACCCTCGTCGAGACCGCTGAGGTCCCCGTCTCCATCAGGACCTTTCTGTCCTGATACTGCCAGTCCGGCATATACCTTTGCCAGTACCTTTTCATAGTTGCCGTACTCCGCATAAATCTTCTCTGCGGTGAGCACATCCTGATCAAGCGGAATAGTATCCAGATCCTTGATACATGCAGTAACGAACATCGAAGAGAGGATCACCGCTGCAGTTAATAATTTATAAAATCTTGCTTTCATAGCCATTTCGTATTACGGTTATAAGGTTACGCTTACGCCCAGCAGGAAGATCCTCGGGCGAGGATATGTGTTATTGTCTATACCGTCAAAAACCTCCGGGTCGAGACCTGAGTATTTGGTGACTGTAATCAGGTTCTGAGCAGTGCCGTAAACCCTGATTTTGAGTTTGTTGTCCAGAAGGTTGTTGAAGTTGTAACCTACTGAAACGTTGTCGAGTTTCATGAATGACCCGTTCTCCATGTAATAGTCTGAGAAGTACTGCGAGTTTTCAAAATTGGTCTCCAGCACATTCGTGACCCTGTTCGAGAGATATCCCGATGCAGCCATATTTGCATATGAAGAATTGGAGAATACGTTGTTGTAAATGTAGTTGCCTACATTTATACGGCCGTTGAATGAAAAGTCGAAGTTCTTATACCTGAACAGTGAGGAGAAACCCATAAAGACTGTAGGTGAAGGTTTCTGATACCTGTACCTGTCGTCTCCGGTGATGGCTCCGTCATTGTTCCTGTCAACATAGAGGTTTTCAATCGGGTTACCGTCTGCGTCGTAAACCTGTTCCATCACATAGAATGAATATGAGGGGAAGCCTACGCTGTGTATCTGCATTGTGTTACCCACACCGCCTGAAATGCCGCCGACATAAATCCCTTGTAACTGGGATCGTCAACTGCAGTAAGTTTTGTGATCTTGTTGGCGTTGTAGCTTGCATTGAACCCTATTTCCCAGTCAGTATTTGCGGCAGCGATAATCTTGCCGTTGATTGAAAACTCAAGTCCGCGGTTTTCAAGGTCACCGACGTTTGTCACAATCTGGTTTGTAAGGTTGGTTCCGGCAGGTACAGGTATCTCGTTGATAAGGTCTTTCGTCTGCCTGTAATAGACATCGATATCACCGGTAATCCTGTCTTTAAAGAAGCCGTAGTCAAGACCTACGTTGTAGGTTGTAGTCTCTTCCCATTTCAGGTTGGCATCATAACCGCCGGCCCTGTAAGTGTCAATATATGTATTCCCGAACAGGTAGCTTGCTCCGACCTCTGAAAGCCTGTAGACTGCCTGATAGGGATAGTCATCATTGCTGAGGTTCTGCTGACCGGTGATTCCGTATCCAAGTCTGAGTTTGAGGCCTGAAATAACATTGTCACTCAAGAAGTCTTCTTTGGCAATATTCCATGCGAAGGCAGCTGATGGGAAAAGACCCCATCTGTTTTCCGGTGCGAAGCGCGATGAACCGTCATCACGGAGAGTAAAGGTAAAGAGGTATTTGTCCATCAGGACATAATTTAACCTTCCGAAGAATGAGACGAGGAAGCTTTCAGACTTATAGTCATCATTCGCATACAGTTTCATACCGTTTGTGGAGGTCTCGATTGTTTTGCCGTCTCTGTAGAAATGCTGCCATGAGTAACCGGCTATTGCATTCAGGCGGCTGTGATCGCCAAACTCTCCGGTATAGTCAAAATAAGCATCCAGAAGGGCGTTGGTCTTATTCTGGGTGTATTCTCTTGCCTGGCCTTCACCTGCATAGGTGGAGTATGACAGGAATGATCCTACAGGAATAGTAACATTGCCCTGGCTGTCTGACTGGTCGAGACCGACGTTGATTTTCGCCCTTAAGGCCGGGAAGAAATGCAGTTTATAGTCCAGCATAAGGTTACCGAGGAACCTGTTTACTGTTGAGACGTCACTGCGGTCATAAAGCTGTGTAAGGGGGTTCATCGGAGCCACAAAAAGAGGTGAGCCGTCAGGGTTCTTCCACAGGAAAGTTGTAGCCTGTGTCGGGTCCATCGAGAGTGAGCCGCCAATAGCTCCGCGGTTTGCAAAGAAGTTGTCAATAATCATTCCCTTGGCATTCAGCTCAATTTTGAGGTGATCATCCAGAAGTGAAGGACTGATGCTCAGGGCACCGGTGACGCGTTTCAGGTTGTCAGTCTTCAGGATACCGTCCTGATTTGTGATACCCACACTTAGTCTGTAGGGGAATAATCCCAGGCCGCCTGAAAAGTTAAGGTTATGGTCCTGAGCAATTGCATTCTGATAGATCTCCTTCTGCCAGTTTGTTGAAGCAGCGCCCAACAGTGCCTGTGCTGCAGCGTTCGATGCATACTTTGTCTGTATCAGGCTGCGGAAGGCTTCAGGTGAAAATACATCGATATATTTTATCGGGGTGCTAACAGAAACGTTTCCTGAATAGTTGATTGTAAAGGGTTTGCCAGCTGCGCCCTTCTTCGTTGTAATGAGTATGACACCGTTTGATGCTCTTGAACCGTAAATGGCGGTTGCGGAAGCATCCTTCAGAACGGTAAATGTCTCAATGTCATTGGGGTTGATTGTGCTGAGAGGGTTTCTCATACCTGTCGGGCCGTCAATATCCACTGCAACACCGTCAATTACGATGAGAGGATCATTGCTTGCCCTGAGTGATGAACCACCCCTGATACGGATGGTAGCTCCTTCGCCGGGGGCACCGCCGCCGGTTGTTATCTGCACACCGGCCATCTTGCCTATTACCATGTCCTGCGGTGAGCTTACAACACCAGGGTTAAAATACTCCGAGTTGATAGCCTTTACAGAACCGGTTGCGTCTTCCTTGCGGACTGTACCGTAACCGATGACAACAACCTCACTGAGAGCCTGTACATCGGTACGCATAGCCACATTGACCACTGTCTGGCTGCCCAGGGTGATCTCCTGGGGAAGGTAGCCGATAAATGTGAAGACAAGAACATCCCCGGGCTTAGCCGACAGGGAAAATTCTCCGTTAACGCCGGTAATAGCACCGACAAGACTGCCTTTGACAACAACGTTCACTCCTGGTAACGTTGTTCCGTCGGCAGCGTCGGTAACTGTACCTGACACTCTTACCTGTTGCCCGAAGACAACACAGCTCAACATAACGCCAAAAGCGAACATGAGAAGCCGTTTAATTGAAAGTTTCTCCATAAATAAATCAGTTTAATTGCAGGTTATACAATACTAATATCTGTTCTAACAGAAATACTGGAATTTGAGAATATAAAATTCGGCGTTTTTTAACTGTTAACCAACTCTTTTTCAGGATTTCTCCGCAATCGTTACCGCAAACGATTGAAGTAATACAGAGCCAACATTTGCACACATTGAAAAATGAAAAAAATCTTATCTTTACAGTAAAGATTTCCTGTTTATGGGAAAGGAAAACATCACCATAAAAGATATTGCCCGCGAGCTTGGTATTTCACCCTCCACAGTATCAAGGGCTCTCAAAGATCATCCTGACATCAGCAAAGCTACACGCGATGCTGTGAATGAGCTTGCTGTCAAATGGAAGTACAAACCGAATCCGATTGCCCTGAGCCTGAAAAGCGGGTCATCAAAAACAATCGGCGTTATAATTCCTGACATTGTTCACTATTTCTTTTCCACGGTTATAAGCGGTATTGAGGATATTGTCTATGACCGCGACTATAACATGATCCTGTGCCAGAGTAACGAGATGTAGGCCCACGAGGTAAAAAACATCCAGACTCTCCTGTCAAGCCGTGTCGACGGTATTCTTGCTTCGGTATCCAAAGAGACTTCGGATTTTGCACATTTCAGGATGGCTGAAGAAAAAGGCATACCTCTCGTGTTCTTCGACCGTATTGCTGAAGAGATCGAAACTGACAGAGTTGTAATTGATGATGAGGAAGGTTCTTATAAAGCTGTAATACACCTGCTTCGCACAGGGAAAAAGCATATAATCCATTTATCAGGCCCTTCACACCTTGCCATCGCACGGAACCGGCTGAACGGTTATCTCAGGGCTTTGAAAGAGTACCGCATTACACCGTCGCCTGACGATATTGTAAAATGTGATACTGCGGATGAAGCCGCTGACATCATTCCGAATCTGCTGAAACGTACTCCCAGGCCCGACGCGTTCTTTGCAGTAAATGACCTTACGGCAGCTGAGACACTGATAATCTCAAAAAGAAGTGGATTCAAGGTCCCCGGAGAAATAGCTATCGTAGGCTTTACAAACAGTCAGATTTCGAAACTCACAGACCCCGGACTGACATCTGTAGACCAGAAGGGCAATGAGATGGGCAGACTGGCGGCAGGCTTGCTCCTTGACAGGATCGAAAACCCCCGAATACCGGTACAGACGAAATTGATTGTAACCGAACTGGTGATAAGAGGATCTTCTTCGCCGAATTACAGATAACTGGCAAGCTCTTTCATTTCTCCGGCCCTGATACCTTTTGGGGTCTCCTTTACCTCACAGCACTCTGTCTCCTGGTCGTGCTGGAATACAAGCACATAGTTTTCCGTCAGTGCTTCAGTGAGCAGCTCCTCCTTTTCGGCAATTGTCACGAGTGGCAAAAGGTCGTATGACATATTCCATAACAGGGGTATGTGGGCTGTTGTGGGCATCAGATCTCCTGTGAAGACGAACACCCTTCCATTGTATTTAACCACCGGGATCAACAGTCCGGGAGTATGCCCGTAGTATATTCTCAGGGAAACATTCCTGCAAAGCTCTCCGTTATCCTCAATCAGGTTCAGTTTTCCGCTTTCACCTATCGGGCAGAATATTTTCAGGCAGGAAAGCATCAGCCTCGCGGATGTTGGATTCGGTAGCCCACTCCCACTGGGCGCGGCTGACGTGATAAACTGCATTTGGAAATACAGGTTCATATCCGCCGCCGGGTCTATTTGTGAAGCATCCCCCGCAGTGATCAGCGTGAAGATGAGTAAGTATGATATCAGTAACATCCTCAGGCTTATAGCCGCATCGTGCCAGCCCTCCCGTCAGCCCCTCCCCGCCGCTGAGCCATGCATAACGAAAGAACTTTTCATCCTGTTTGTCTCCCCAGCCGGCATCGGTAAGAATGACCCTTCCTTCGGTTTCAATTACGAGTGACCTGAGTGAAAGTCCGATGTTGTTATTCGTCGTCTGATTTCACTGCTTTACTCCACATACCCTTCGGGATTACCCCGAACATAGCCCCGCCGTCTACCCTGAAGTCAGTTATATTGAAAAGAGATAATTTCATTTTGCCTGGTTTTATCGGCTGCAAGATATGCAATTTTGGTATTTTTGCCGGCGTTAAACAATGACAATGAGAGTACACTTCATAGCAATGGGAGGCGCCGTAATGCACAACCTGGCACTGGCGCTCAAAGGCAAAGGCTACACAGTCACCGGTTCTGACGACGAGATCTTTGAGCCAGCGCGCTCACGACTGGCGGCAGCAGGGATACTGCCTGAAAAGGACGGCTGGTTCCCGGAAAAAATCACAGGTGACATCGATACAATCATATTGGGGATGCATGCACGCATTGACAATCCTGAGCTGGCAAAGGCAAGGGAAGCGGGTCTGAAGGTGATGTCGTTCCCTGAATATATCTATGACCAGACCCGTGACAAGCTCAGGATAGTCATCGGTGGAAGTCACGGCAAAACCACCACCACAGCAATGATAATGCATGTGCTTAAAAAGAGCGGCATCGCCTTCGACTACCTGGTGGGCTCGGCTATCGAAGGATATGAAACCATGGTTGGACTTAGTGAATCTGCAAAGATTGCTGTTATTGAAGGCGATGAATACCTTACTTCACCCATAGACCGAAGGCCGAAATTTCACCTTTACAAGCCACATATTGCAGTCATCAACGGCATAGCCTGGGACCATATGAATGTCTTTCCCACATTTGAAAATTACTGTGAACAGTTTGCTGTTTTTGCCGACTCGGTGATGCCCGGAGGCACACTCGCGTACTTTAAACCTGATGTTGAAGCAGCCAGAATTGCAGATAATGCGCGTGATGATATCAGGAAGATCCCGTATGATGTCCACGGCTACTTCGTGAACAAGACCGGCACCTATGCGGTGACGGTCAGCAGGACTGTCAAGGTGGAATTCTTCGGGGCACATAACATGCAGAATCTCAGCGCTGCCCGTGAAGTTTCGCTGGCTGCGGGGGTGACCGAAGATCAGTTCTATGAGGCCATCGGTTCATTCACAGGAAGCGCCAAGAGACTGCAGCAGTTCGCTGCTGCAGGAGGCAGGGTTGTTTATCTCGATTTCGCCCATGCACCATCAAAGGTCAAAGCCTCCGTCGATGCTGTTGCTGAACAGTATCCCGGCAAAAAAATAGTTGCGGTACTCGAGCTTCATACATACAGCAGTCTCAGTGCAGGCTTCCTGCCGCTTTACTCCGGCACTCTCGGCAGTGCCGATGAAGCATTCGTTTACTTCAACCCCCACGCACTGAGCATGAAAAAATTGCCGGAAATTTCTGCCGCTGAAGTTGCTGCCGCATTCGGGGGTGAAAACATAAGCGTCTTCAGTGACTCAGGCAGACTTCTTGACTCACTTCTTACTGTCAGGGGAAAGGATGTTGTGTTTCTTTTAATGAGCTCCGGAGATTTTAACAGTACTGACATGCAACTTCTTTCTGAAAAACTTGTCACTGTTAAAATATGACGACGGGTTTTGTTGTTACAGTATTAAACAAAATCATTTTTTTAACGTTTCTATTCTGTATACTTTTGTATTCCATTAACTAAATTGATAAAAAATTATGAAAAGAACATTTGCGGTTTTGTTGGTTCTGGCAGCTCTTACTGCCGGCGTGCAGGCACAGAGTTACAAAAATGCCATCGGTCTCAGGGGTGGTGATCCTTCAGGTATTTCATTCAAAACATTTATAAGCGGCATAAATGCCCTCGAGTTTGTAGCAGGGACGGGGTACTTTGGTCATAACTTCAATGTGACCGGGTACTACGAGTGGCAGAATCCTACAGACTGGACTCCAAACCTCGACTGGTTCATCGGTCCCGGCGCACATATCGGATTCTGGAATGCTGACTATACAGACAGGTACGGCACAAACCTCACGATAGGCCTTGACGGTATCATCGGACTCGAATATACTCTGGATGATATTCCTCTTAATTTTGCAGTCGGTGCAGGACCAAGCTTTAACGTCACCTCCGGACCGGGCTGGTTATACTGGAATGGTGGTTTCTCAGTCAGGTATGTCTTTTAGGACATAATTGGCTGTTCAGATTACCGCGGATGCAAAGATGATTGAGATTTTTTGCAAAATATTTTGCATATAAAAAAAATCCTGCCATCTTTGCATCCGCTTTTTAAAAGTTCTTTAAGGTCCATTCGTCTAGTGGTTAGGACGTCAGGTTTTCATCCTGGTAACAGGGGTTCGATTCCCCTATGGACTACAAAAATTTAAAATGAGAAAATAATGGCTAATCACAAGTCGGCGCTGAAAGCTACCAGACAGGCAGTAAAAAGGAATGAAGACAACAAGTATCACGCACGTACAATGCGTAATGCTCTGAAGAAGATCCGCAAGACATCGGACAAGACTGAAGCTGCTGAAATGCTTCCGACACTGAATACCATGCTTGACAAGCTGGCCAAAAAGAAAGTGATACATAAGAATAAGGCTTCGAACCTTAAGTCTTCTATCGTTAAACACGTCAGCAATCTGAAATAAGACTCAAAAGAAATTGAGAGCCGTCACCCCAGGGTGGCGGCTTTTTTTTTGTATATTGCATATGTGGACTAATTAATATGCTGTATGTCATTAAAGATTACCGAATGGGCTGTTGAGGACAGGCCCAGGGAGAGGCTCTGGCAGAAGGGCCCTTCAAGCCTCAGCGATGCTGAACTCATTGCGATACTAATCGGATCCGGTACAAGAAACAAATCGGCTGTAGATCTTGCACACGAGCTGCTTGCTCTGGCAGATAACTCCCTGCCTGAGCTGGGAAAACTGAGCGTCTCGGGAATAAAAAAACTGAAAGGGATCGGTGAGGCTAAAGCAGTAACAATTGCCGCAGCACTCGAGCTCGGCAGGCGCAGAAAAATGGCTGAGGCGGCCGAAAACCCTCAGATTCGCTCCTCGGCTGATGTATTTAATATCTTCAGCCCCCTGATGGAAGACCTGCCCCATGAGGAATTCTGGATTCTCTTCCTCAACCGGGCAAATAAAGTTCAGGGCCGGATGAAAATCAGCCAGGGTGGCGTCAGCGGAACTGTGACTGATGTGAGAATCGTGATGAAAAAGGCAATCGAGACACTTGCCTCAGGGCTTGTTATCTGTCATAACCATCCGTCAGGCAACAACAGTCCCAGTGATGCTGACATCCGGATCACCCAGAAAATAAAGGAAGCCGGGGCGCTGATGGACATCCAGCTGCTTGACCATCTGATAATATGCGGTAAAAATTATTACAGTTTTGCTGATAACGGGGCGCTTTAAACCGCCTGGGTGTACAGCCTGACTTCCGACCTGTCATCACATTCACCCATGAGCTCAATCAATGACCTGCCACTGACGGGATGAATGTTATAGGGAGCTATCTCGCAGAGAGGAACGAGCACAAACCGCCTTTCGGCTATCCTTGGATGGGGAATCTGCAATCCGGGACCCGAAATGACCCTGTTACCCCACAGAAGGATATCGATATCGATCACCCTGGAACGATATCCGGGACCCTTTATTCTTGTACGCCCCAGCCTGGCTTCCATCGATTTTATCACGCCCAGCAGGGCATCCGGATACAATGTTGTAGTAAGCTCGACAGCCATATTTAAAAATTGTTCCTCGGCCTCGAAACCCCATGGTTCCGTTTCCCATACCGATGATCTTGCCGTTACCTTGCCCGCCTCAGTCCCCAGCTCATTCAATGCATACGAGAGGTACGAGAGCCTGTCGCCCATATTGCTGCCGAGACCCAGTAAAACCACTGATTCAACCGGTTCACTAATTGATGATGATTCAGACATAGTAAGTTAACTGCCATAAAGATGCTGATTTTTTTATAATTTGGCCGTGAAAATAAAATGTCTGCGGTATGAAAACCTTCCTCAAAATGACCCTCGCAACCGTAACAGGTCTGCTTCTGACTGGAATACTCTTCTTTGTAATAATGCTTGCTTCGCTATCAGCCATGGTGGCATCAGGGAACAAACCGGCTGATATTCCGGAAAAATCGGTACTGGTGCTTAAGACAGGCGTACCTGTGCCGGACCGCACCAGCACAAACCCCTTCACTTCATTTGACCCGATGTCACTGAAGTTAACCCAGACGCCGGGACTGAATGATATCCTCGCAAACCTGAAGAAGGCTGCTGATGACAAGGAAATAAGCGGAATCCTGATAGAAAACGGGGTTGTTCCTTCAGGCTGGGCAACGGCTGATGAGATTCAGAAGGCTCTTTCTGAGTTTAAGAAAAGCGGGAAATTCGTCTACTCCTATTCCGATTATGTCCTGATGCAGGAGAGTTATTTCATCTCGTCTTCTGCCGACGCAATCTGGCTGAATCCTACTTCTATGTTTTATTTCCAGGGTCTTGCCGCAGAGGTTACATTCTACCGTAAAGCCCTTGAAAAACTGGGAGTCGATGTGCAGGTAATCAGGCACGGTAAGTTCAAGGGAGCAGTAGAACCTTACATGCTTGATAAAATGAGTGACGAAAACCGTCTCCAGATCACTGCATATGTAGGATCAATCTGGAGCCATGCGATAAAGGTTATTTCCGAGGCCAGGGGTATACCTGAAGCCCGCCTGATGCAGCTGGCTGACTCGCTTGCGGGATATGACCTTGCCCTTATGACAAGTGAAGGACTGATAGACGGAACACTTTACCGTGACCAGATGGAAGACAGTATCAGGAGTGCAGCAGGAATAGATGAGGGAAAGAAGATAAACTACGTCTCGATGACCAAATACAGCAAGGTTCCTGCAAAGGATATCAAACTGGCCGGGAAGGCGAAGATAGCAGTTGTTTATGCCGAAGGCAACATTGTAATGAATGAAGGCGATGATACCAACATCGGGGGAAGCAGGTATGCAGAGGAGCTGCGCAAAGTACGACTTGACTCGACAGTTAAGGCTGTGGTCTTAAGGGTCAACTCCCGCGGAGGCAATGCAATTGCATCGGATATTATATGGCGCGAAGTGGACCTCATCAGCAAGGTAAAACCCGTGGTCGTTTCAATGGGCAACTACGCAGCCAGCGGTGGTTATTACATATCTGCAGCAGCCGATAAGATCATGGCTTCGCCGGTGACCGTAACCGGCTCCATCGGGGTCTTCGGACTGATCCCGAATGCCAGCAGCCTCCTCGAAAAGAAACTCGGTATCAGTTCTGAAGTTGTCAGGACCAACGCTCATGCCGATTCACCTTCCTTAACCAGAGCACTCTCTCCTTATGAGAGAGACGCACTTCAGGCAAATGTCGAGCGCACCTACACTGCCTTTACAGCTGTGGTAGCTGAAGGAAGGGGTATTCCCCAACCATCAGTTGACAGCATAGGACAGGGACGCGTTTGGAGCGGCACCGACGCAATAGGTATAGGCCTGGTTGATTCCTTCGGTGGACTTAATGATGCCGTCAGGGAGGCTGCAAAACTGGCAGGCCTTGAAGAATACCGGACAGTGGAAAGGCCGGAGGCAGTGGACTTCTACACGGCTCTGCTCCAGGATATGACCGGTGAGATGAGGCTCCGGGCGATAAGAAATGAGCTGGGTGATGCTGCGAAATACTATCTCGACCTGAAGGAACTTCTCACCGCAGAGGGCATCCAGGCCCGTATACCCTATCTCATCGATATACATTAAGATGACGTTGCCGGGGCACTTCCTGCTGCGTCCGCTTTCGGCTGTATACGGCTTGGCGGTTTCGCTTCGAAATATGCTATATGACCTCGGCATCTTAAGATCGCACACCTTTCCCTTTCCCGTGATCTGCGTCGGCAACATCACCGTCGGCGGCACAGGAAAGACACCTCACGTCGAGTACATCGCAGAACTTCTTTCGCAATATGGCCAGGTTGCCGTGCTCAGCAGGGGCTATCTCCGGAAGAGCCGCGGATTCAGGTTGGTGCAACCCGGTGATACTGTCTCCGTTGCAGGTGATGAGCCGTTGCAGATGGCTCTTCGTCTTCCGGGAGTAATGGTGGCGGTGGACCGCGACAGGGTGCACGGCATTGAGGAGCTGCAACGGCTCATTCCCGGGCTTAAGGCAATCATCCTCGATGACGGTTTTCAACACCGCGCGGTGCACGCCGGACTGAATATCCTGCTTACCGATTACAACAGACTGATGACGCGTGACAGGCTCCTGCCTTATGGCCGTTTGCGCGAGAGCCTGCGGGGAATCAGAAGAGCAGACATAATTGTTGTTACAAAAACGCCGCCTGAAATCAGCCCGGACGAAGCAGGTGCAATAGCCGCAGAGATAAACCCGCTGCCGCACCAACAGCTCTTCTTCAGCACACTTGAATACGGTGAACTGAGACCTGTTTTCACAGGTGGTAAGGAGAGGCGGATAACAGGCGATACCGGGGTGGTGCTGGTTACCGGAATTGCAGATCCGACCCCGCTGGCTGAGCGTATTTCAGCAGTTGCAGGATCAGTGACTCACATACAATTCAGTGACCATCATAACTTTACCCGGGGAGATATTTCAAGAATAACGTCAGCCCTGCATGCACTCCAACAGCCTGACAAAATTGTTGTAACCACCGAGAAGGATAGTGTAAGGTTAAAAGAATTTACTATTATTGCAGACCCCGTAAGGGAACATTTATATTATCTCCCTGTTAAGGTGAGGATCATTGAAGAAGAAGAAAAATTCATTAAAACAGTAACCGGATATGCTGGAGAAAATAATTGAAACCGTTGAGTATCTGAAGTCGAAGGGTTTCACTGCCCCTGAGGCAGGCATAATACTAGGAACAGGTCTTGGCGGCCTCGCCACGAGGATAGAGAACCCTGTGGAGATTGCCTATGCCGATATCCCCAACTTTCCACTTTCAACAGTCAGGGGACACGCAGGGAAGCTCATTTACGGCGACTTTGGCGGCAGGAAAATTGTTGCCATGAAAGGCCGCTTCCATCATTATGAAGGTTACGGTGCAGAGCAGATTACATTTCCAATCAGGGTTATGAAACAACTGGGCATCAGGGCTCTTTTTCTATCAAATGCCGCCGGAGGGACCAATCCTTCCTTCAGGATAGGTGACATAATGCTCATTACTGACCATATAAACCTCTTACCAAACCCGCTCATCGGCCCGAACGATGATCGTATAGGTCCGCGCTTCCCTGATATGAGCACTGCATACGACAGGGACCTTATTGCAAAGGCGGAGGCCATTGCAGAAAAGATGGGAATACCGGTGAGGAAAGGCGTTTATCTCTCGACCTCCGGTCCTACTTTCGAAACACCTGCAGAATACCGCTATTTCAGAACCATTGGTTCTGATGCCGTCGGAATGTCTACAACGCCTGAGGTGATAACGGCACGTCATATGAATATCCCCTGCTTTGCCGTAAGTATCATCACAGACCTCGGCGTCGAGGGCAAGATCGAATACACCACGCACGAATCTGTTCAGGAAGCCGCGGAACACAGCGAGAAGAAGATGACAAAGGTGATGGAAGAGCTCATCTCATCCTTTTGACCTTTTGACCTTTTGACCTTCTGACCTTCAGACTCTCAGACCTCACCGGTACAGCAGGGCACACACCCTCTTCCTGCGCCACGTCTGCCCACGGCTGTTGTATGATTCAGCAATTATAATATAAAGCCCCGCGCTAAGCCGCCTGCAGTCGTCTCCGGTTCCGTCCCATACAATCAGCGCTTCTTCCCCTGCGACTAACCGTTCCGCCAGGAGCCTTACCGGGTAACCCCTTGAATTGAAAACGGTGACGGTCACCACATTATCACTGCCGCCCGGAACGACACGTACTGAGACTACATCCTCAAAACCGTCGCCGTCAGGCGATACCCTTTCGGAAGAGAGATTCAGCCCCTGTCCTTCAGGTGTCCCGCTTACAAGTACAGAATTAGGCGCACCGGGAGTACCCCATGCGCATGCTTCTGAGGCAGAATGCCAGTTACCTGAAAATCCGGATGAAAGCTCAGGGCCAACCTTCTCGAGTGCAATGCCTTCTTTGATGTCAAGAAAATCAAGATGCATCGAACTGCTGTAATCTAACCTGTCAATTACATTCAGTGCCCTGTCAAGAATGATCACACTGCCTTCGTCATCAGGCATCGGGGGCAGTGACCTGACTTGATAAACGTCCTGCTTTTCAGAGCAGGGATAATTATCCATCACTGCATTCCTGTCAGTGGTAAGAGCCACCAGTCTTCGCGGCAGCAACAGCCGCGGGAGCTGTGAAACAGATACTACTGCGGAATTGCTTCCGAATGAGACCTGCGCCTTTCCTGCAGTGGAAGTATTTATTCCCCCCTTTTCCCCCGGATCAGACCCTTTTTCCTCTGTACCAAACCCCTTTATCCCCGCACCAGACCCCTTTACCCCGCATCAGATCCCACCAAAAAAGCTGCGAGAGGTCAATAACCTTTTCTGAACTGTTGTAAAGCTCAAGATAATCTGAGCACTGCGGCAGCGGGTCGAAAAGAATCTCATTGATGAGTACCTCCCCTGCCAGTGGAGGTTCCGGAAGCCCGAACTCAGCCTCCGGCTGGCAGGGGGTGTTCCCAGCAAAGTCAGAGGCCTGCACGGGAATCTGCAGGGTATAAATCCTGCCGGTGACAAAGGGCTCCGCTACTGTGACTACAAAGGCCCTGTCCGCAATGTCATCGGAGGCGGAGGAGAGTGCATCTGAGTCCGTCTATCGTCCATTCATCTGCTGCGAAGGACCCGGTTACGGTCTCGTCAAATACTATCCTGACCCGGACCAGGCTGACGGGATACACTGCTATGATCTCCGGGCACTGTGAGTCAGACGCCTTAAATACCCGTGAGTTGGATCTGCCCGGCGTGCCTCCGGACGTCATCTGTTGAGGCACTCCACGCGTCTGGCGCATTGAACGGATTCTCAGTGTCGGTAAGTTCCATTGACCATCCTCCACCGGAGCGCCAATCATCCTTGTAGCAAAGCTTCGAATAAGTCACTGCATGAATCAGCCCTCCCCTGCTGTCGCGTAGCGCGAGCGTTTTCCCGTCGTCACTGAGAGACGGGAAACCGGTCATCCCGATGACCCTGCCGTACCCGGAAAATCCGGAGATTTTTGAAGATGAACAGAGAATCAGATGCTCGCCGGCCCTGATCCGGATATCCGGAAACCTGCATGTATCACTCGTCGGCTATCAGTATCCAGTCCCGGAGAGAGAGACTGTCAATTGTCAGGTTTGTCAGTTCTATATATTCTGCATCCGGGAGTTGCACCGGCGGTGAGGGATCAGCCATTATTTCTGATATCACAACATCGCCGGTGACGGCATAGACGGGCACAAAATCTTTAGTTACATGCAATTCACAGTTTCCGACATTATCGCATAAGAAGCCGAAGGTTCAATTGTTGTGATTGATCCGGTTACCTGTTTCCGTGCTCAGGTGGAGCTCATAAACTTCCGGACCAATTTTAGTGACAGAAGTAATAACTGCCCCACCGCTGAGGCTGATGTTGGAAAGCGCCAGTGACGAGGGATCCGGTTCCTCGTCAAACTGTATCCTGAGGATGTCAGGCGCCATAGTTGTCACCGATACAATTGCAGGCGGCAGTGTGTCAGCAATGAATACCCCCTCGACAGATACATCATCAACCCACAGGAGCCTGTCGCGGGTTGAGGTGTAGGTATAGCTGATCCCTGCATATTTCCATCCGCTGCCCTTCACTACTGCCCATTGCCTACTGCCTACTGCCTCTTCCGTGCTCCATGCCCCATGCCCCTTGCTCACTGCCTCCACAGTCATGCCCCACGCTCCCCCGGTCGTTCTGGTCACCCTGACTTTAGCCACCCCGGCAATCCCGACATCATTCTGCCAGTTGACCCCGGTGGTAATCACAGTTTCGGCTTTACCTCCGGTAACCTGCCACAGGCGCAGGGTGTCATCATACCCGGAAAAATTCACCCCAACCACAAAACCATTGAAACCGTCGCCTGTCATTATGCCTTCAAAATCGCTGTCGGAAGCCAGTATGAATGCCCACTTGTTTGATGAGGAGGGCTCAGCCCCGTACCGTAGGGTAAACTCCCAGACAATATCTGAACAGTCGGGACATAGCCCTTCAATACTGAACAAAGCGATATCCACTCCCGCCACGGTGTTGTCAAAAACATGGTGCAGGGAGTACTTCCCGTTCAGGGGGTTGATACCGTCAGCAGCCCATCGGTCCGGTGTGCTGAATATCCATTCATCCGCAGAACCGTTTTCAAAACTGAACGATACCTGCGCACAGGTGCATAGCGGTAACAGTACCGACAACATTGTGATGATCTTTTTCATGCAGCGAGATCAAAAAAAAATTAAATTTGTCGGATTTATTCCAGTATAAAGTTCGTACAAATATTTTAAATAATAAAAAATGAAAGTAGCAGTAGTTGGTGCAACAGGAATGGTTGGAAGGATGATGCTGAAGGTGCTTGAAGAACGTAACTTCCCTGTTGATAAGATTTTACCGGCTGCCTCGGAGAGGTCTGCAGGAAAAGAGATAACATTCAGAGGTAAGCAGGTGAAGGTTATAAGTGTCATGGAAGCTGTTGAGGCGCACCCCGAGGTGGCTCTCTTCTCAGCCGGTGGTGCTGTATCGAAAGAGTGGGCCCCGGTATTTGCCGAAAACGGGACCGTTGTAATTGACAACTCGTCAGCATGGCGAATGGAGAAAAACATTCCCCTCGTAGTCCCGGAGATAAATCCCGGAGCGATAACTGCAACTGACAGGATCATCGCCAATCCGAACTGTTCGACAATACAGATGCTTATGGCACTGGCTCCCCTGCACAGTGAATACCAGATCAAAAGGCTGGTGATTTCTACTTACCAGAGTGTGACAGGTACAGGAGTGAGGGCCGTGGCACAGCTGGAAAATGAAAGAGGCGGACTGAGCGGAGAGATGGCATATCCCTACCCCATTGATCTCAACTGCATTCCCCATTGTGATGTCTTCACTGATAACGGCTATACGAAGGAGGAGATGAAGCTGGTGAACGAAACCCGGAAAATATTCGGAAACGGGGAGATACGTGTCACAGCGACCGCGGTGAGAGTTCCTGTCACCGGGGGCCATTCAGAAGCTGTAAATGTTGAATTTGAACGTGAATTTGACCTCGACAGGGTTAGAGAACTTTTGTCAAATGCCCCGGGAGTCATTTTATATGATAACCCTGCGGAAAACAAATATCCGATGCCTATTATTGCCCATGATCACGATGAGGTCTTTGTGGGTCGTCTGCGCCGTGACTTTTCTCAGGAGCGAACACTGAATATGTGGGTAGTTGCCGACAATATCCGTAAGGGAGCCGCGACAAACGCCGTTCAGATCGCCGAATACATGATCGGGGCAGGCCTGCTGAAATAAAGGTCAGGAAATTTCGTAGAGTAAATCGTTATAGGGGTAGCGGACGACATGCATCCGCCTGACTTCGTCATACAAAACCTTTCGGAATTCCTCAATATTTTCTTTTGTTTTTGCCGAGATAAAGACGCTTATATGGTCAGCATCAGCAGCCATCCAGGTTCGGCGCATATCTTCAAGAGACAGGTTTGCCCGCGTTGAGGGTGTCAGGTCATCAGCATCCTTCGAGATATATGAAAACGCATCGATCTTGTTGAAGACCCAGATCACAGGTTTGTCCAGGGCATTTAAATCCTTGAGGGTTGCATTGACAACTTCGATCTGCTCCTCGAATCCCGAATGGGATATGTCGATGACGTGCAGCAGCAGATCTGCTTCCCTTACCTCATCAAGGGTTGATTTGAATGACTCTACAAGGTCGTGGGGCAGCTTCCGGATAAAGCCGACAGTGTCTGAAAGCAGGAAGGGAAGGTTCTCGATCACAACTTTCCGCACAGTAGTGTCAAGGGTTGCAAAAAGCTTATTCTCTGCGAACAGGTCCGACTTGCTGATGAGGTTCATCAGTGTTGACTTGCCAACGTTTGTATAGCCTACCAGGGCCACCCTGATCATTTTGCCGCGGCTTTTACGCTGTGTTGTCATCTGGGTGTCAATCTTCAGCAGCTGCTCCTTGAGCTTTGAGATCTTGTCACGGATGATACGGCGGTCGGTCTCTATCTCAGTCTCTCCCGGGCCCCTCATCCCGATGCCACCGCGCTGACGCTCGAGGTGAGTCCACATACCTGCCAGTCTGGGCAACAGATACTGATACTGTGCCAGCTCCACCTGTGTGCGAGCGTGCGACGTTCTGGCACGTGATGCGAATATATCGAGGATAAGGTTTGTACGGTCCAGTATCCGGCAGTTTAGCTCTTTTTCGATATTGCGGATCTGGCTCGGAGAAAGCTCATCGTCAAAGATTGTGAGTGTGATCTCGTTGGCGGCTATATATGCCGCTATCTCTTCGATCTTCCCCTTGTTGACATAGGTGCGTGGATTGGGATAGTCGACCTTCTGTGTAAATCGTTTAACAGGATCAGCCCCTGCCGTTTCCGCCAGGAATGCCAGTTCATCCAAATACTCCGCCACCGTCAGTTCATCCGCTCCCGGAGTAATGACGCCCACCAGAATCGCTTTCTCACTCATGCCTTTCATTTTTTCAATACCCGGATTGAGGACGCAAAAGTATAAAAAAAAGGGGCCGAAGCCCCTCTTTATCAGTTTATATATCTTCGGTTCTGCTGAATCAGACCCCGTATTGCATTCTTCAGATTCTCGGAACACATAATCACCATTTCTATATCAGGCGGGTAAGGCACTACCTGCGACTGAAGCATTGTTTTTTGCTCAGCAGACAGTGCATTCACGTCTCCGATTGCCCGGGCGGAGATATGTTCGAAGTTTGAAGTTGCTCCTATCGGATCTTTCTTAAGCATCTTTTCAGGGTTCAGGGCCAGCACCTCAACATCGCCCTGGATGACGCACTCTTTTTGCTGAACAGTCTGAATGAGTGCGCACTGCAGGTTCTTAAATTTCGCAACCTTGACGTCATTACCGAGTGAATCCTTCAGCACGTTGCCGCGGGCGTCCTTGACATAATCAAACCCGTCCTGTACTGTTTTCTTTATGAGGCTGTCACGCTGGAACTGCCTGTCAGGACTGACACCTACCGAACGCAGATTCACATTTACCAGGTAATCGAACTGGGTGTTCTGATCGAGCAGAGCCGTATGGTATTCAACCCAATCGCTGTTAAGTCTGGGAAGGTCGAGGGCCAGAAGGTCTTTTTCAAACTCCTCAGGAAACTTTATTACTGAATAGTTTTTTACTGTCACATAGACACGGCTGATACCGAGGTATCTTGATTCCTGCAGCATCTGCCCGATTCCGTCATAGTCTCCCACGTATTCCTGTGCTCTTACAAATTCGGCGTAAGCCTGACGGTAAGAGTCTTTGGTGCCGTTTTTCATCAGTTCCTGTCCATGGGCATAGTAGAAGTCGGCAGCTTTTTTCTTTGCCATCACCATCTCCTGCATGTAATCTACATAAGGAAACTGAACTGTTCTGCCGTTGTATTCGAGCGGGGTTACAGTACGAACAAGCGACTGTCTGTCGCTCATACGTTTATAGATCAGGTAGATCTCATCATAGGCATTGGGTCTGCCTTCTATTTTAAGGTACCTGATGCGTTCGTTATCCTGGTCGGTAACGATATTCATTGCGCGCTCAAGGCTGACGATATCCTTTGAGCTTTCAGCGTTTTTGCGGAGGGCTTTCACAGCCTTGGCGATTGCTGCGTCATAATTACCTGACTCAACCTGTTTCTTTGATGATCCGCAGCCTGCAAGGAGCAGTGCAGAGACAGTCAACAGCAGAAATATTTTCTTCATAAATAATTACGGTTAACCGCCGCTGATTTAATAAAGGGCGGTGTGATATATAGAAATGTTTTCAATATTATTGAAGCTGGAAGATGATAGGTATTGAATACCTGACACGTACCGGACGTCCTCGCTGCATTCCCGGTTCCCATTTGGGAGAGGCGGCTACGGCTTCCTTAGCTGCTTCGTCGAGAAGCTGGTCAACGCTGCGTGTGACAGTCACACCGCTAACGGTACCGTTGGTCTCAACTACGAAAGTGATGAAAACCCTTCCCTGTATACCGTTTTCTGAAGCCAGCTCAGGGTAGCGTACCCGTTTCTGAACCCAGTCACGGAATTTGTTGATGTCGCCGCCCTTGAAGGTTGGCATATCCTCAACTATTACAAAGATTTCGTCTTCGGTTTTTTCCTCTTCCATACTGATGACAGGGGCATAAATTTCAACCACTTTGTCTTCTGAGGTCTCATCGTCATCGAAGGCAACGTCTGATTTGACAACAACATCGTCTTCAACTATTTCGAAGAGGTCAGTGACGGTTACTTCAGGCGGCGGAGCCTGTTCGGGCGGTGTCTCTTCGGTAACGGGTATCTGTTCCTCCTCGATGGCTTCCTCTGACATTCCGTCAAATGCTGAGTCACTTCTCTCACCGGTTGTCCATTCAAATGCAAGCAGTGAGACTATGAGGGCAACGATGATTCCGAACTGTAAAAACATCGGTTTTTTGTTTTCCAGGTTTGCCTTATCGCTTTTTTTGGCTTCCATTGCTAATCAGTTAGTCCTGAGTACAAAGTTACAAAATAGTTTATCTCCTGACAAGGGCCGGAAAATAAAGTCGATGTTGTTGTAAAAATATTTTTATATTTGCACCGTTTTGGGGGTATAGCTCAGTTGGCTAGAGCGTTTGACTGGCAGTCAAGAGGTCAGGGGTTCGATTCCCCTTACCTCCACAATAAAGAAGCAGGTTTCAGGCCTGCTTTTTTGCATTATACGGGTTGGCCGTTGGAGCCCAGGGCCCGTAGCCGGTCAAAAAAAAGGGGTGCCTTCGGTTAAGGCACCCCCTTTATTTAAAGCGATATAACCCTAGTACTGTGGGTTTTGCTGATCTTCCAGTGCCGGATTCGCATCCAATTCTGTTTGCGAAATGGGCAATATTGTTTTGTAGAAAGTCCTGTCAATAATCTTCGTGCGGTGGGTTATAACAACAGCAGGGGTAATGAATTCGTCATTGAACTCAATTGTTTTGTTCAGACGGATCATGTCAAAGTACCTGTGCCCCTCTGCAAAGAACTCCCTGCTTTTCTCATCCATGATCATGTCAACCGACACTGTCAGGTCCGTTGCAGGCTCCAGGGCCGGTGCACGTTTCCGGATCTCATTCAGGTAGGTGGCTGCCTTTGCAGCGTCCGGAGTGGGAAGACCAAGAGCAGCTTCAGCAGCAAGAAGATACATCTCGGATAGACGTATGACCTTTATGTTAACTGCTGAACGCGATCCCTTATCGCCCATCAGGGTTGTACCACCAACATATTTCAGGGATGATCCCTACCTCGTTGTAGAAGATTCATCACGTTCCATAATGCCCCAGCGAACATCCGTCGGATCCTGTGACATACGGGTTATCCAGTAATCGCTTGCCATGAAAAATCCTAAGGCACGGGAAACCTTATTGCGGCGCAAGAGATAATACCCGAGTGAGCCTGTTGTGAGGTCAGCTTCAGAAGGATAAATGGCAAGCTCAAATATTGATTCACTACCGAATGGCGTTGACCATGAACCAACCCAATTTGCATTGGAATAAAGCGAGTATTTACCGCTGGTAATAATTTCCTCAGCAGCATCGAGAGCTTCGGTATAGTTGTCCATGAACAGATGTACCCTGGCCTCAATTGCCTTGTTGACATAGTAGTTTATATAACCGTTGACCTTGTTTGTAGACAGGAACGGCGCTGCATCAGTGAGATCTTGGAGGATCTGGGTATATACTGCCTCCACTGATGCTCTGGTTGGTTTGGCTGTAAATTCAAGTGGCACCAGAACCAACGGAACACCAAATGAGGTCTTATCCATGTTGTAGGGCTTGCCGTATAACCTGACAAGGTCAAAATACATTAACGCCCTGGCAGTCAGTGCCTGTGCCTTGAAATCACTCAGCGCTGCAGTACCATTGTCAGCATCCTCCATTTTCTGAATATTCAAGATTAGGTTGTTTGCCTGCAGGATGGAGTGGTAGATCTGGGTCCAGAAGCCAGAGCCTGAACCTGAAGATGCTGAGTGGTTAAACGTATAGTAGTAGTCTAGTCCCCTGCCCTGCGAACGGATGGCAAAATCGCCGCCCTTGGCATCACCGTAGATGACGAAGTTGCGACCGTAGTATTCTGAGGATGTCATCTTTCTCATCAGACCGTTGATTGCCACCTTGGCATCAGTAGCGTTAGTAATCGATGTTTCCGGGTTAGCCCCGTTGCTGGGTTGTACATCAAGAAAATCCTCGCAGGAGGTGATCAGCATGGCGCCCAGTACCGTAAGTATGATAGTTATCTTTTTCATTGTAGTACCTTTTTAAAATTAGAAACTGGCTTCAATGCCGAATGTATATGTCTTGCCCAGTGGCATCTCCCATCCCCTGGAACCGTATTCGTTGACCTCAGGGTCATATACCTTGTATGCGGCAAGTGTCCAGAGATTGGCTCCGTTGAAGTATACCCTCGCCCCTGAAACCTTGATCTTGCTCAGGAGGTCGGTTGGCAGACTGTAGCCGAGAGTAATGCTCTTCAGCCTGGTAAAGTCAGCAGGATGCATATGCCTGCTGCTCTTCTGGTTTACGTCTTCAAAATCAACTGCAACTCTCTGCGGATACATTGCATCCATGTTTTCAGGAGTCCATCTGTTCTCATATGCATCGAGTGACATTATCCTTTCCCAGTAATAGCCGTCATCATTTACGTCCTTACCGGCAGCATCGTATGTATAACCGCCCAGCTTGTAAATGAAGTTCAGTGAGAGTGACACTCCTTTCCATCCTAAATCAGTGTTGAAACCACCATAGAGTTTGGGATGAACATCACCAAGGATGACTTCTGAAGCATTTTTGTAATAATAGGTGGCGGGACGTCCGTCTACCGTCAGATCCTGGTCTGTGTCGTTATTGAGGAACCAGAGATTCACGCCGGTCTCTCTCTCCACACCTGCCCATTCCGGCCGTAGATTGCCAAGTGTCGATTCACCCTCGCTATAGATAAATTTCGTACGTGCGTCACCTCCTGTGGGTTCAGTTCCATATCTATGTTCTGACCACCGTAAAGCTTGGTAACCGTTGATTTCACATGTGATGCTGTCAGCCCGGCGGTCCAGGTGAAATCACCTGTTCTTGATGATATCTCCATAGAGTTCAAGCTCCAGTCCCTTGTTGTTAATCTCTCCAACATTCTTGAGTGTTGAGTGGAAGCCGGTCACAGTTGGAGATAGGCACATCCTGAAGCAGGTTCTTTGAATCTCTGTTGAAATACTCGATTGATCCTGTCAGTCTCTGATCCAAGCACCCCGAACTCGAGTGCAATGTTGGATGTGTAACTGGTCTCCCAGGAAAGGTTAGGCATCGGCTATAGTACTTACACCGCCGCCTGGCTGCTCCATATACTTGCTTGCATAGCTGGTCAGTGATCGCCATCCGTAGTTTGGTGAGGGCAGGGTTCCGTTTACACCGTAGGAAGCCCTCAGCCTGAGGCTGCTTATGACCGGTACATTATCCATGAAGCCCTCCTTGTCTATCCTCCATGATCCGGCAACGGACCAGAAGTTGCCCCAGCGGGAGTCAGGGCCCGAGCTTTGATGAACCGTCGCGGCGGAACGATGCTGAAGCATAGTACTTGTTATCGTAGTTGTATTCAGCACGTGAAAGTATCGATGCCATTGCGTTGCCCCAGTAATAGCGTTTGCATCGAGCTTACCGGCTGTGGCTACAGTATGAAGGGCACTGGTCGGCAGGTTGGTTCCGGTGGCCCTTAGATAATCTGTGCTGATTCGTTGCAACTTCCCACCCGACCAAAGAGCCTACGTTGTGAGCTCCTCCGAAGGTTTTGTTATAGTTCAGGGTCGTTGAAGAAACCAACTCGTTGATCTTAGTACTGTTCTCTGTCACCGAACCTTTAGGCTGCACACCGGTGAAGTGCAGTGCACTGTAGTAGAGGTGGTCAAAGGTCTGGGTATTGTCAAATGAGAAGATTGACCTGAGGATTCAGTTCGGGAAGAATCTTTAATGTGACAGTCTCGTTGGCAAAAACTCTTTGTGTCTTTGAATTAGTTTTCCCATTCATTGTTATAATAAATCGGGTTGTATGCATAGCTTCCGTACCTTGCGGTCCAGGGCATCACCTGTCAATAGTCTGTGGGCCAGTAGAGACCCCAGAGAAGGTTGCGGCTCTGCAGGAAGTAGTTGTTTCCAAGGGCACGGGTATCATTGAATCCCTCCTTGTTGCTGGAGGAGACGTTGATGTTCGTTGTCAGCTCGATGAACTTCCCGATCTTCTGTCCGAAGTTCATCCTGCCGGTAATGCGGTCGAAGCTCGTTAATCACACTGCGGCCCAGATCATTTGTATAGGAGAAGGAGGTATAATAGTTCGAAGCATCGGTTCCACCGCTGACAGAAAGGTCATACGACTGGTACACTGCTGTACGGAAAAGTTCCGATTCCCAGTCGAAGATACTCGCCCGCTCTTTCGCCGCCGATTGTCAGCGAATTGACTGTATTGTCAGGAGCGGTGAAGATGTATCCGTGCTTGTTGAACCTGTTGTTGAGCTGCTGCCAGCGCACTTGTACTTGCATCTTCGATCGGTCATGCCCTGATAATATACGCCTGCATTCCAGAAGTTTTCATAATAGAGCTCAACCTGCTGCTCGGTGCTGGCAGCTTCATAGTTGTCAGTGGCAAATGAAGGGGTGATACCGACTGATGACTTGAAGTTGACTACGGGCTTGCCCTGCTTACCCTGTTTTGTGGTGATCATGATGACACCGTTTGCCGCCCTGGAGCCATAAAGCGATGAGGCGGCTGCATCCTTCAGGACGGTAATCGATTCAATGTCATTGGGGTTGATTGTGCTCATCACGTTGCTGGTGGTGTAGATGCCCATCTGGGATACGTTTCCGGAGATGACAGGCACACCGTCTACAACATATAGAGGCTCGTTAGATGCGTTCATGGAACCCAATACCCCGGACTCTTATAGAAGAGGTGGAACCAGCCTGGCCAGAAAGAGTCGTTACCTGAAGACCTGCGATCTTGCCCCCCATGGCGTTCTCAAATGAGAGCGTTGGCACATCCTTGATGGCATCAGCCTTAACCACACTGGCTGCTCCTGTAAATGTGCCCTTTGTGGAGGTACCGTAAGCGACTACAATGACCTCGTCAAGGGCGAGAGCATCTGTCACCAGTTGAATATTGACTACAGAGCGCCCTTCAACAGGTACGTCCATTGTCTTGTATCCTACGTAGCTGATTTGTAATACAGCATCGGCAGGGACATTGCTGAGGGTGAATTTCCCGTCAACATCAGTATTTGTTCCCACTCCTCTTGCACCCTTCAGCAGTACTACTGCATATGGTACAGGGGAGCCGTCATCGGCAGAGGTCACCGTTCCGGTAACTCTCGTCTGAGCCATGCCAACATTGAAAATCAATACCGACAGGACAAACAAAATAAGT
Source organism: uncultured Bacteroidales bacterium (assembly GCA_963736735.1). GTDB lineage: Bacteria > Bacteroidota > Bacteroidia > Bacteroidales > VadinHA17 > SR-FBR-E99. The sequence goes on from CAVTPX010000012.1 coordinate 161,061, forward strand.
TTCTTCATGGAATATGTAAATTAAGTTAGTGGTTTGTTGTTGAAAGTTACACCATATTCCAAACAAAAAAAAATATTTGTAATATACTTCTGCTGTTTCGTAACATTATGTTTTTAAGCTACTTAGGCGACTGAGACCTAATAATAAGGCTATAATATGTCATACATATTTTCGGATAAATCCGGTCGGAATTTTCACCATTTAAGGAAGAATGGGCGACTCGGGAAGGGTCAAAACATTCAAAAGGCTTTCGGTCCCCGGTGGTAAATAGAAAAGGTACCTTGCAGGGATTTGCCTGGCGGTTATAGGATAAAAGATCTAACGTGTGGCAGCAGAAAGGTGTGAAGATAAAGTCTCGCTCGTCTTGGGGCGACAAGTGGACTTTTAATAGCTATCGGGTGGCGGGCTTCGGGTAGTGTACGGATACAAAAACTATCGTGCTTCGGGCGCCAGGAGTACAGATAAGATAACTATCGTGATTGTTGTGTCAGGTGGACAAAAAATAACTAACGTGTTGCTGGTGCCAGGTGAACAAAAAAATACTATCGTATTGCGGGCGTCAGCTGGACTGAGATCATCATTGTATCATCCAATGAGGAGGTATTTTGCTCTTCTAAATTTTTCGGATCGACTTTCTCGCTTATTACCTGAACCTTATATTCTCCTGAATCAGGGATAAAGAACGATCCCATATATGATTCGGCAATGAAATAAGAGTCCTGAACAAAGCCTGCATTTTCGGAGATTCTGTTGCATACCGGTTTCCCTTCCAACAGATCGTCCAGAAGGCTGATTTTTACCGCCTGGGAATATTTCAGGTCCATAGTGTCTTTGGTGGCACTTGAAAGCCACACCCAGTAACGGCCCGGTTTTGTAATTACAACTTCCCATTCTGCAGTATTGCCTGCCGGATCTGCCAGGTCGTTATAGATCGCTGCTTCGGCAAGTTTTAGCGTCACGGTTCCGTCCTCCTGCTGCATGATACGGTTTTCGACATCTTCAGACACTTTTGGACTTCCGTGGTTACCGCACGAAGAGACTGTAATTGCAAGCAATGCTGTAATGGCTGTCAGACAAATATTCTTCATTTTGTTTCCTCATGAACGATTTGACATATTCAGAATTCAGGGTTTTATACTATTCTGAGTGATTCGGGAATTTCAGAATTTTTGTGAAAATTAATGTTATAAAACCGGCAACGAAAAATACTTTTGACAAGCTTATGTCAGATTGTGACAGACAGATAATTCTAGGAGACAAGACGGATTTTGAGTTGTCGAAACATTAAGTAAATTTGGGATAGACAAAAAGTCAGCCTCTTAAGATGTGCCCGCCGTACATTATAATTACTTGTAACCCAGAACCATGAAAAGCTATCTAATCAAATCGTGCTTCATTTTAGTTGGCCTCCTGCTGCTGGGCATTCCGGTTCAATCACAGGGGTATCCAAAAAGCAATTTTGAATTTGCAGGTGGATTTGGCTGGCCGGATATGGCTTCGTTTAAAATCAAGTACGGCCAGGATTTCCAGGTAGGGATTAAGCCAGGGACTGATGCTCAACACTGGCGTGGAGCTTTATTGGCATTTTACCGGCGAGTCAAAATGGTCCGACCGGAAGCCATGGTATGGTATGTGCGGAATCGAATATTTCTACTGGGGTTGGGAAGAAGAGAACTGGTTTCCATATATCAGGTTTGGAAGAACGCTGAATTTTACCCGGAGGTACGGGGTGAACATCGATGCAGGGGCTTTCTATCTCTTGAATAAAAGCGACTTCTTTTCGTCTTCGCATTACAGTCCGTCGGGCAGTATCACTTTCTTTTACATGCTTTAATTCCATTTATATGATGGCTGGTATCGGCTAAATTTCTTTTATGCTTTGATCTGTCTTGGTGAAGCAAGGTTCCATATTTCCATTTATGAACAGCAAGCGGAAAACGGTCAAGCAATGTAATTTTTAATACTCTTTATTGATAATCAGCCACTTCTGCGCTTAATCTCGTTTTTGATAGCGGTCCTGGTGGCAGGTCTGTTAATAACTCATGACCTAAACAGCCGTATCTATTCATGAAATGGCCGCGGGATTGATTCCGAACATTAGCAGCCAGGTGGGGCAAATTTCTGTACTTTTTACATTTACCTGTGAATCTGCCAGTTACCCAAGGCAGTATGGGTGTCTCCGCTTTCGGCTAAATCAGTGTTAATCCCTTCACATCAGGAAAATGCATCTTTGTCTACATTTTACAGCAACTAATCAAAAAGACTCCTTCACCTAATAAATAGATATTAACTTTAGGTCATAATTATTACCCAGAAAGAATCACAGCATTGCCCTAAAACCCTGACATCTTGACCTATATGACACCCTAATACATCATTCTGAAATAATTTAAGAGTTAAAATCCTCAGCCGGCTTTAAAGAAATTTTAAAGCGGGACAGGGGGTTTCCGCCTCATAATTAGAGTATAACAGAGACTTGAAAGTAGTCGCCAGACATATTGCCGTTCAATTTACAAAAGCACCTCGCAGCACAGGGAGAATTCCTGTTTTGAGGAAGCTGATGTTAGTTGCGGCATTTTTTGTTTTCGGCACCGGGGCGGTTTGGGGGCAGACAATTACTATAACAAATTTAAGTGATAATACAATTTGCCAAAATGCAAGTGCGATTGTTACTATTGGAAGCACTGGTGTATTCAATCCACTGAATGTTTACTCTATCGAATTATCCGACGAAAACGGAAGTTTTGCATCCCCAACTATAATTGGAAGTATTTCGGATTTTTCAAATGGTCCCTTGAATATCACGATCACAATTCCATCTCCAATTTCAGGCAGTACAAACTACTTAATTAGAGGTACTAGTAGTGATCCAGTCATGGTTGGTTCTAATTATGGAATTACAATTTATTCCCAATTAAGTTCTGGAGCCCATAATATTGATCCACTGATAGTTTGTGAAAATTTCAATCCGGCAATCCTTGAAATTAATACTCCTTTAACATCGGGAGGGCAGGCACCATATTCTTATCAATGGTATATTAATATGACCCCCGTAGGTTCAAACTTACCTTCTTTTGATCCTGGAAATATTATGGCTCCTGGTCATTATGAATACTATTGCGTTGTCACGGATGCATGTAACCAATCAAGCGAAACAATACATAAGATAATTGATGTTGAAGCAGATCCAACAATTACCATTTCCGGTGGAGGTACTGTTTGTGAGGGAGATGCCCCCCTACTTACTTCCGTTCGTCAGGGAGGCGCTGGCACGTATACTTATTTATGGGAATCCGGACAGTCAACACTAGGGCCATGGACTGAGATAACTGGTGAAATCTCTTCAACTTATTCTCCTTCTACTTCAACACCTGGCACATTTTATTACCAAGTAAGGCTGATCTCCAATGGTGCCGCCTGCAACAATTCATTAGATGTTGAAGAACTAGTTGTAAATGCACTTCCCGATCCTCCGACAGGTACATCTCCCCAGGTATTCTGCGCAATTGATCTGCCTATACTCACAGACATCTCAGTGTCAGGAACAGCAATTCAATGGTATGCTGCTTCATCTGGCGGAACACCACTGCCTACAACAACTACCCTAATAAACGGAATAACTTACTATGCATCGCAGATTGTTGACGGTTGTGAAAGCGATACCAGGTTACCAGTAACTGTCACATTGACACCTGATAATTCAATCGCATTAACCTCAGCTGTTGGAACTGACGCCCAGTCTGTATGTATTAATACCACGATAACACCTATAACCTATTCCACAACCGGTGCCACCGGCGCTACAGTCACCAACTTGCCGGCAGGTGTGACAGGATCATGGGCTAGTGACATCGTTACAATCACCGGTACTCCAACAGTTGCCGGAGCTGCACTAACTTACACCATTACACTTACAGGCGGATGCGGAACAATCATAACCACAGGGTCAATTGCAGTAACAGCTAACAACACTCTGACCCTGACCTCTGGTGCAGGTACTGACGCACAGACTGTATGTATTAATAGCCCAATAACACCTATAACTTACACCACAACCGGTGCTACTGGTGCAACTATCACCAACTTGCCGGCCGGTGTGACTGGCGCATGGGCAGGTAACGTCATTACAATCAGCGGTACTCCAACAGTTGCAGGGGCTGCTCTAACTTACACCATTACACTTACAGGCGGATGCGGAACAATTTCAACAGACGGAACAGTAGCTGTAACAGCTAACAACACTCTGACCCTGACCTCTGGTGCAGGCACCGACGCGCAGTCCGTCTGTATCAACACTCCTATAACACCAATAACTTATACCACAACCGGTGCCACCGGTGCTACAGTCACCAACTTGCCGGCAGGTGTGACAGGATCATGGGCAGGTAACGTCGTTACAATCAGCGGTACTCCAACAGTTGCAGGGGCTGCTCTAACTTACACCATTACACTTACAGGCGGATGCGGAACAATTTCAACAGACGGAACAGTAGCTGTAACAGCTAACAACACTCTGACACTGACCTCTGGTGCAGGTACTGACGCACAGACTGTATGTATCAACACACCGATAACACCTATTACTTATACCACAACCGGCGCCACCGGGGCAAATATCACCAATCTACCGGCAGGTGTAACAGGATCATGGGCAGGTAACGTCGTTACAATCAGCGGTACTCCTACAGTTGCTGGTGCCGCTCTAACTTACACCATTACACTTACCGGCGGGTGCGGTACAATCACAACCACAGGATCAATTGCTGTAACAGCAAACAACACAATAACGCTGAGTTCTGCTGCTGGAACCAATTCTCAGACAGTTTGTATCAACACCCCGATAACACCTATTACTTATACAACAACCGGGGCTACCGGTGCAACTATCACCAATTTGCCGGCAGGTGTGTCAGGATCATGGGCCGGTAACATCGCTACAATCAGCGGTACTCCTACAGTTGCAGGTGCAGCTCTTACTTATACCGTTACACTTACAGGCGGGTGCGGAACAATTTCAACCACCGGAACAATAGCTGTAACAGCTAACAACACTCTGACACTGACGTCTGGTGCAGGCACTGACGCGCAGTTCGTCTGTATCAACAATCCTATTACACCAATAACCTATACCACAACCGGTGCCACTGGTGCTACTTTCACCAACTTGCCGGCAGGTGTGACTGGCTCATGGGCAGGTAACATCGTTACTATCAGCGGCACTCCTACGGTTGCCGGAGCTGCACTTACCTATACCGTTACGCTTACAGGCGGTTGTGGAACCATTTCAACAGACGGAACAATAGCTGTAACAGCTAACAACACTCTGACACTGACCTCTGGTGCAGGCACTGACGCACAGACTGTATGTATCAACACACCTATTACACCTATTACTTATACCACAACCGGGGCTACCGGTGCAGCTATCACCAACTTGCCGGCAGGTGTGACTGGCTCATGGGCAGGTAACATCATTACAATCAGCGGTACTCCAACAGTTGCAGGTGCTGCTCTTACCTATTCAATTACCCTTACAGGCGGATGCGGAACAATATCAACCACCGGAACTATAGCAGTAACAGCAAACAACACTCTGACACTGACCTCTGGTGCAGGCACCGACGCGCAGTCCGTCTGTATCAACACTCCTATAACATCAATAACCTATATCACAACCGGGGCTACCGGTGCAACTATCACCAACTTGCCGGCAGGTGTGACTGGCTCATGGGCAGGTAACATCATTACAATCAGCGGTACTCCTACAGTTGCAAGTGCTGCTCTTACCTATTCCATTACGCTTACAGGCGGATGCGGAACAATATCATCCACCGGGACAATTATTGTAAACCCAATCCCTGTAGTATCCTGGACAAATCCACTTGCAAACCAGTGTACTAATTCAACCCCTTACATTCTGTCGGGAGGAACCCCGGCAGGAGGTATTTATAGTGGTCCAGGTGTATCAGGAATAAATTTCAATGCTTTGCTTGCCGGAATTGGGACGCACACTCTGACATACACTTATGCTGATATTCATGGATGCATTGCCTCGGCAACAAATACAATAGTTGTTAATGACCTGCCATCAGCGTCAATATCCTATGCGGGATCACCTTACTGTGCTGCAGGCACTGCAATTGTAACATTAGCTGGCCAGGGAGGAGGAACTTATGGTTCTTCTCCCGGCCTGAATTTAGATGCGCCTACCGGGAATATAAACCTTGCCACCAGTACTCCGGGCACCTATACTGTAACGTATATTTTTACAAATCCGGCCACCGGATGTTCCAACACTACAACCACAACCGTTATTGTTAATCCTTTGCCTACAGCCATAATTGCTTATACGGCACAGCCGTACTGTGCAACAGGGAATGCTACGGTTACGATTAACGGGCAGACAGGTGGCACTTTTACCGGAACCGCGGGCCTGAGCATCAACCCATCGACAGGAGTAATTGACTTAGCCACAAGCACGACCGGAATATTCCATACCGTCACTTATACTTTCTCCGACGGCACCTGTTCCAACTCAACTACAACCCAGATTCTCATCTTCCCCCTTCCTACTGCAACTATAACATACCCGGGAGGTCCATTTTGTGCAACAGGAACTGTCGCTGTGGTCAGGACAGGACAGGAAAATGGAATATACACTTCTCCCTCTCTTACCATCAACTCCACCACTGGAACTATCAACCTCGCCACCTCACCTCCCGGAGCTCATACTGTTACCTACACATTTACTGATGGAAGGTGTACAAATACAGCAACTACATCCATTACTATTAATCCTTTGCCTACGGCCACAATTGCTTATACGGCACAGCCCTACTGTGCAACAGGGAATGCTACGGTTACGATTAACGGGCAGACAGGTGGCACTTTTACCGGAACCGCGGGCCTGAGCATCAACCCTTCGACAGGAGTAATTGACTTAGCCGCAAGTACAACCGGCATAATGCACACCGTCACTTATAATTTCTCCGACGGCACCTGTTCCAACTCAACTACAACCCAGATTCTCATCTTCCCCCTTCCTGTTGCAACCATTATATATCCGGGAGGTCCATTTTGTGCAACAGGAACTGTCGCTGTGGTCAGGACAGGACAGGAAAACGGACTATACACTTCTCCCGTTCTTAATATCAACGCCACCACAGGTACTATCAATCTCGCCACCTCACCTCCTGGTGTCCATACTGTAACCTATACATTTACAGATGGCAGGTGTACAAATACCGCAACCACAACAGTTACTGTTAATCCTTTGCCTACGGCGACAATTGCCTATACGGCACAACCGTACTGTGCAACAGGGAATGCGACGGTTACAATTACCGGGCAGACAGGTGGCACTTTTACCGGAACAGCGGGACTGAGCATCAACACATCGACAGGAGTCATTGACTTAGCCGCCAGCACAACCGGTATAACCCACACCGTCACTTATACATTCTCTGACGGTACCTGTTCCAATTCAACTACAACTCAGATCCTCGTCTTCCCACTTCCTGTTGCTACTATTTCATATCCGGGAGATCCATTTTGTGCAACAGGAACCGTGGCTGTGGTCAGAACAGGACAGGCTAACGGAACATACACTTCTCCCGTTCTTAATATCAACGCCACCACAGGTACTATCAACCTCGCCACCTCACCTCCCGGAACTCATACTGTTACCTATACATTCTCTGATGGAAGGTGTACAAATACGACAACCACAACTGTTACTGTTAATCCTTTGCCTACGGCCACAATTGCTTATACGGCACAGCCCTACTGTGCAACAGGGTATGCGCCGCCTACAATTACCGGTCAGAATGGAGGCGCTTTTACCGGAACCGCGGGTCTGAGCATCAACACATCGACAGGAGTCATTGACTTAGCCGCCAGCACAACCGGTATAACGCACACCGTCACTTATACTTTCTCCGACGGCACCTGTCCCAACTCAACCACAACTCAGATTCTCATATTCCCACTTCCTGTTGCAACTATTGCATATCCGGGAGGTCCATTTTGTACAACAGGAACCGTGGCTGTGGTCAGGACAGGACAGGAAAACGGACTATACACTTCTCCCTCTCTTGATATCCACTCCACCCTTGGTACTATCGACCTCTCCACCTCACCTCCCGGAACTCATATTGTTAACTACACATTCACTGATGGCCGGTGTACAAATACGGCAACCACAACAATTGTTATTACTCAGCTGCCAGCAGCAACAATTTCTTATCCGGGGACTCCATTCTGCACCTCAGTTTCCACCTCACAGAATGTTACTATAACCGGAACCGGAGCTTATTCAGGAGGAACATTTACTGCGGCTCCGGCAGGGTTAACCATTGATGCCGGCACCGGAGCAATCACACCAAGTTCCAGTGCATCGGGTACTTATACTGTTACATATACAATTCCTGCTTCTGGGGGCTGTCCTTCCATTCCAGTAACTACGACGGTGATCATAACGGCCTTACCTACCGCGAGCATAAGTTACTCCGGCAATCCATTCTGTAATAGTATCTCATCGCAACAGGATGTTACAATAAGCGGGACAGGGGTTTATACCGGAGGAACATATTCCGCCTCACCTTCCGGCCTTGTATTAATTCCTGCGACAGGTGCAATTATCCCAAGTACAAGCACCCCAAGAACCTATACAGTAACCTACACCATCCCTGCAGCCGGAGGCTGTACGTCGGTAGTTACCACGACATCTGTGACCATTACAGCTTTGCCAACGGCAACCATAAGTTATGCTTCCGCACCTTTCTGCACATCGCTCTCGGCCCCTCAAAATGTTACCATTAGTGGTACCGGAGCTTACACCGGAGGAACCTATTCGGCTGCCCCGGCTGGATTAACGCTAAACTCCACCACAGGAGCAATAACCCCGGTTTCCAGCACTCCGGGGACATATATTGTTACATACACCATTCCTTCTTCAGGAGGCTGTGCAGTCATACCGGTGACAACAACTGTTGTAATAACGGCTCTGCCCACAGTTTCGATAAGTTATTCCGGAAGTCCATTCTGCTCAACAATAACTAATTCTCAGCCTGTTACCATGACAGGGACGGGATCATACACCGGTGGCACTTTTTCTTCGGCACCGGCCGGGCTGACGATCAATTTATCAACCGGAGCCATCACCCCGGGGACAAGTACGCCCAGAACCTATACTGTAACCTATACGCTACCGGCGTCAGGTGGTTGTGGAGCGGTTATAGCTACTACCAGTTTGACAGTCACGGCAGCCCCGACTGCCACAATTAGCTACTCCGGAACACCATTCTGCACAACACTTGGTACACCACAAACAGTAACCATCTCAGGAACCGGGACCTTTGCTGGAGGATCCTATTCTGCTACCCCTACTGGATTAACTATTAATCCATCCACAGGAACAATAACTCCTGGTACAAGCACGCCCGGCACATATGTCGTAACATATACCATTCCGACTACCGGTGGATGCCCAGCCATACCGGTAACAACAAATGTGACAGTTACAGCTCTTCCAACTGCTGTAATTAATTACTCAAGAAGTCCATTCTGTAAGAGCTGGACCGCTGAAACTGTTACCCTGTCAGGTACCGGTGCCTACACTGGCGGAACATATTCAGCCTCACCTGCCGGATTATCAATCAATGCATCTACGGGTACTATTAATCCAAATGCAAGCACAGCAGGCACATATACTGTCACATACGTAACACCCGTTTCAGGAGGATGCGCATCTGTTAGCGCAACAACCACCGTAATTGTCAGACCGGAGTTTGTGGCTCCTGTAATCTGTTGTAGCCAGTTTTTCTGTGTATTCAATGACCCCTCTCCCCTTACAATAGTAACTCCTACTGGTGGTTATGGAAATAATGTGACTTACCGATGGCGGAGGCGATATTACTTCTTCGGTTGGTCAGCCTGGACGAACATCACAGGAGCCACAGGGCCAACTTATACTCCTCCAGCGGAAATATTAAGGTATCAGTACCAACTTATAGTGACTGATACTGGCTGTACAGGAGCTTCTTTAACAAGCAACAATGTGGAGATAAGCTTTGCAATCTCTATTTCCGGAACATTCACTCAATCAGTAAGTCCAATCGGGCCATATTGTCCTGATGCCAATTTTACATATCATATTGAATCTGTGAGCCTTGCCTCGCTTGCAGGACGTTCTTTGCGATACAACTGGTCTGTTAACCCTCAGTATTTAACCACTACAGCTGTACCCCCTGTGGGTGTCCAGAATGGTCTGATATGGATGGCCGATATCCCGTTCACAACACATAACAATACAGGGGCAACTGTTACAACTACTATAACGGTAACCCCTACTGTTTACAATCCGGATAATTCAGTTGTATGTATCTTGACCCCTGAAACCTTCAATATCACTATTCTCCCTTACCTGATAGAGTGCCCGGATGATATTGATTTGGATATTGTTAACCCTGCATTATGCAGTCTCTCAATCACCACAGAAAATCCCACCTATAACAACTGCGTTTCCCCTGGCGACTTTACCTGGACAATGACTGGCGCAACAACCGGTAGCGGAAATGGGTTTGTAGGAACCCACGAATTCAATTTGGGAACAACAATTGTTACATATACTGCGACAAACAGCTTTGGAACATCCTCTGTCTGTTCTTTCAATGTGACTGTAAGTGACCCTTTCCCCCCGGACCTGGATTGCCCTGATGACATTTCAGTTAATTCAGATCCGGATTTGTGTGCTGCCGTAGTAAATTATGACCTTCCGGATATATCTGAGAATTGTGTTGCCGCCACTGTGACGATCTCCCAAACCGGAGGATTAGCCTCAGGATCAGTCTTTCCTATTGGAGAGACTATAAATACATTCGTGGCAACTGATGCCTCCGGAAACATATCTGCACCATGTTCATTTACTGTGACCGTGGTTGATGCCCAGGATCCAGATATATTATGTCCGGGACCTGTAAGTGTATCATGTCCCTCAGAAATTCCTGCACATGCAACAGATTATGCATCATTTGTTGCTGCTGGTGGAATTGCTATTGACAATTGTACGCAGGTGACGGTAGCATGGATTAGTGATATAGTAAGCAACCAAACCTGCAATAACAGATACCTTGTCACCAGAACCTATAGGGCATCCGACACTGCAGGGAATTCATCAACCTGCGAGCAAATTATAACCGTCAATGATCAGGCACCTCCGGTAATCCAGACAATAGCAGGTTCGCTTAATGACAGTTTCGAGTGCAGTGATGCTGCAGCAATTGCATCTGCTCTTGCCATGATGCCAACTGCAATTGACAACTGTGGGGAACAACCAACTATGGTGCTGTTGAGTGACATCACTACAAATGCACCCGGCTGCCCGAATGGCTACACCCGTGTGCGTACATGGAATTTTGTTGACAACTGCGGAAACACGAGTCCTTCCTTTATTCAGACATTAATTGTAGATGATAATACTCTTCCGGTTTTAACTAGCGGAAGTATTGCCGCATGCTATCCAACAGTCGCTGCTGCTGAGACTGCAGCCATCTCAGCTACTTCAGTTACTGATAATTGTGCTGGAAACATCACGCTCACGGCCAACACTGCAGGCGGATGTGCTGCTGTTGTAACCGTAACCGCCACTGATGTCTGCGGCAACCAGGCTTCTACTTCCTATAATACGCGGATAGATAACTTGTCGCCTACGGTTTATACCGGATCAATTGCCCCCTGTTTTCCGACCGTTGCCGCAGCACAGGCTGCTGCGCTTTCAGTTACATCAGCAACAGATAACTGTACTTCTGGTGGTCAGATTACCTTCACTGCAAGCACCACAGGCACATGTCCGGCAATAATTACAATCACAGCAACTGATGCATGCGGAAATATTGGCACATCTACCTCAACAACTGTTATTGACAATACGCCTCCTGTTATCACGGCAGGTACGATTAGTGCCTGTTATCCGACAAGGGCTGAGGCTGAAGCCGCCGCATTAGCCGCAACAACGGCTGCTGACAACTGCTCTGCAGCGGTTACTTTTGGCGTTTCTTCCTCCGGATCATGCGGCGCTGTGGTAACTGTATCAGCTACAGATGCATGTGGTAACAGGTCTCAGATTACTTACAATACCAGGATAGACAATGCGCCACCGACGATCACCACCGGTACTATTGCACCCTGTTATCCGACAGTCGTCGCTGCGCAGGCAGCTGCTCTTGCTGCTACCACTGTAAACGACAACTGTTCTGCTGGTGCACAGATTATCTTATCTGCAAGCACCGTAGGCACATGTCCGGCAACAATTACAATTACTGCCACTGACTTTTGCGGATTGTCGGCCACAACTTCCTACACAACTGTCATTGACAATACGCCTCCGGTCATCACTGCAGGTACGATTAGTGCCTGTTATCCGACTAGGGCTGAGGCTGAAGCCGCCGCATTAGCCGCAACAACGGCTGCTGACAACTGCTCTGCAGCGGTTACTTTTGGCGTTTCTTCCTCCGGATCATGCGGCGCTGTGGTAACCGTATCAGCTACAGATGCATGTGGTAACAGGTCTCAGATTACTTACAATACCAGGATAGACAATGCGCCACCGACGATCACCACCGGTACTATTGCACCCTGTTATCCGACAGTCGTCGCTGCGCAGGCAGCTGCTCTTGCTGCTACTACGGTAAACGACAACTGTTCTGCTGGTGCACAGATTATCTTATCTGCAAGCACCGTAGGCACATGTCCGGCAACAATTACAATTACTGCCACTGACTTTTGCGGATTGTCGGCCACAACTTCCTACACAACTGTCATTGACAATACGCCTCCTGTTATCACTGCAGGTACGATTAGTGCCTGTTATCCGACTAGGGCTGAGGCTGAAGCCGCCGCATTAGCCGCAACAACGGCTGCTGACAACTGCTCTGCAGCGGTTACTTTTGGCGTTTCTTCCTCCGGATCATGCGGCGCTGTGGTAACTGTATCAGCTACAGATGCATGTGGTAACAGGTCTCAGATTACTTACAATACCAGGATAGACAATGCGCCACCGACGATCACCACCGGTACTATTGCACCATGTTATCCGACAGTCGTCGCTGCGCAGGCAGCTGCTCTTGCTGCTACTACGGTAAACGACAACTGTTCTGCTGGTGCACAGATTATCTTATCTGCAAGCACTGTAGGCACATGTCCGGCAACAATTACAATTACTGCTGTTGACTGTTGCGGATTGTCGGTCCACAACTACATACAATACTGTCATTGATAATACGCCTCCAGTCATCACTGCAGGTACAATTAACGCCTGTTATCCGTCCAGGGCTGAGGCTGAAGCCGCTGCTCTGGCTGCATCCTCTGCCTGCTGATAACTGCTCGGCAGCAGTTACTTTTGGCGTTTCTTCCTCCGGACATGCGGTGCAGTGGTAACTGTATCAGCTACAGATGCATGTGGTAACAGGTCTCAGATTACTTACAATACCAGGATAGACAATGCGCCACCGACGATCACCACCGGTACTATTGCACCCTGTTATCCGACAGTCGTCGCTGCGCAGGCAGCTGCTCTTGCTGCTACTACGGTAAACGACAACTGTTCTGCTGGTGCACAGATTATCTTATCTGCAAGCACCGTAGGCACATGTCCGGCAACAATTACAATTACTGCCACCGACTTTTGCGGATTATCGGTCACAACTTCCTACACAACTGTCATTGACAATACGCCTCCTGTTATCACTGCAGGTACGATTAGTGCATGTTATCCGACAAGGGTAGAGGCTGAAGCTGCCGCATTAGCTGCAACCACTGCTACTGACAACTGCTCTGCAGCGGTTACTTTTGCCGCTTCTACGTCAGGGACATGCAGCGCAGTGGTGACCGTATTTGCCACAGATGCATGCGGCAACCAATCTTCAATTATTTACACTACCAGAGTAGACAATACAGCTCCTTCTATTACCGGGGCAATTCCGGTCTCTACGATAGAAGGGTGTGCTGCTTCAGCTGCAACGGCCCCTGTGGCTAACGTCGCCGCTCTCGAAGCTCTCGGATTAGCTATTGCTGATGCATGTACGGCTGATGGAGCCCTGGTGGTTACAAGCGCTGATGCGGTGGCTGGTACTTGCCCGATTACAGTAACCAGAACTTACTCCGTAACCGATGCTTGCCTGAACCAGATACTGGTTACTCAGACTATTACGGTTGACGATAACATTAACCCAACTGCTTCCAACCCGGCTCCGGTGACCGTCGCTTGCATCGGAGATGTGCCCGCATCTGATATAGCAGTCGTAACCGATGAAGCTGACAACTGCGGAGTACCTGTGGTGGCATTTGTCGGAGATGTTTCAAACGGCGCTACATGCCCCCAGATTATTACCAGAACTTACTCCGTAACCGATGCTTGCCTGAACCAGATACTGGTTACTCAGACTATTACGGTTGACGATAACATTAACCCAACTGCTTCCAACCCGGCTCCGGTGACCGTCGCTTGCATCGGAGATGTGCCCGCATCTGATATAGCAGTCGTAACCGATGAAGCTGACAACTGCGGAGTACCTGTGGTGGCATTTGTCGGAGATGTTTCAAACGGCGCTACATGCCCCCAGATTATTACCAGAACTTACTCCGTAACCGATGCTTGCCTGAACCAGATACTGGTTACTCAGACTATTACGGTTGACGATAACATTAACCCAACTGCTTCCAACCCGGCTCCGGTGACCGTCGCTTGCATCGGAGATGTGCCCGCATCTGATATAGCAGTCGTAACCGATGAAGCTGACAACTGCGGAGTACCTGTGGTGGCATTTGTCGGAGATGTTTCAAACGGCGCTACATGCCCCCAGATTATTACCAGAACTTACTCCGTAACCGATGCTTGCCTGAACCAGATACTGGTTACTCAGACTATTACGGTTGACGATAACATTAACCCAACTGCTTCCAACCCGGCTCCGGTGACCGTCGCTTGCATCGGAGATGTGCCCGCATCTGATATAGCAGTCGTAACCGATGAAGCTGACAACTGCGGAGTACCTGTGGTGGCATTTGTCGGAGATGTTTCAAACGGCGCTACATGCCCCCAGATTATTACCAGAACTTACTCCGTAACCGATGCTTGCCTGAACCAGATACTGGTTACTCAGACTATTACGGTTGACGATAACATTAACCCAACTGCTTCCAACCCGGCTCCGGTGACCGTCGCTTGCATCGGAGATGTGCCCGCATCTGATATAGCAGTCGTAACCGATGAAGCTGACAACTGCGGAGTACCTGTGGTGGCATTTGTCGGAGATGTTTCAAACGGCGCTACATGCCCCCAGATTATTACCAGAACTTACTCCGTAACCGATGCTTGCCTGAACCAGATACTGGTTACTCAGACTATTACGGTTGACGATAACATTAACCCAACTGCTTCCAACCCGGCTCCGGTGACCGTCGCTTGCATCGGAGATGTGCCCGCATCTGATATAGCAGTCGTAACCGATGAAGCTGACAACTGCGGAGTACCTGTGGTGGCATTTGTCGGAGATGTTTCAAACGGCGCTACATGCCCCCAGATTATTACCAGAACTTACTCCGTAACCGATGCTTGCCTGAACCAGATACTGGTTACTCAGACTATTACGGTTGACGATAACATTAACCCAACTGCTTCCAACCCGGCTCCGGTGACCGTCGCTTGCATCGGAGATGTGCCCGCATCTGATATAGCAGTCGTAACCGATGAAGCTGACAACTGCGGAGTACCTGTGGTGGCATTTGTCGGAGATGTTTCAAACGGCGCTACATGCCCCCAGATTATTACCAGAACTTACTCCGTAACCGATGCTTGCCTGAACCAGATACTGGTTACTCAGACTATTACGGTTGACGATAACATTAACCCAACTGCTTCCAACCCGGCTCCGGTGACCGTCGCTTGCATCGGAGATGTGCCCGCATCTGATATAGCAGTCGTAACCGATGAAGCTGACAACTGCGGAGTACCTGTGGTGGCATTTGTCGGAGATGTTTCAAACGGCGCTACATGCCCCCAGATTATTACCAGAACTTACTCCGTAACCGATGCTTGCCTGAACCAGATACTGGTTACTCAGACTATTACGGTTGACGATAACATTAACCCAACTGCTTCCAACCCGGCTCCGGTGACCGTCGCTTGCATCGGAGATGTGCCCGCATCTGATATAGCAGTCGTAACCGATGAAGCTGACAACTGCGGAGTACCTGTGGTGGCATTTGTCGGAGATGTTTCAAACGGCGCTACATGCCCCCAGATTATTACCAGAACTTACTCCGTAACCGATGCTTGCCTGAACCAGATACTGGTTACTCAGACTATTACGGTTGACGATAACATTAACCCAACTGCTTCCAACCCGGCTCCGGTGACCGTCGCTTGCATCGGAGATGTGCCCGCATCTGATATAGCAGTCGTAACCGATGAAGCTGACAACTGCGGAGTACCTGTGGTGGCATTTGTCGGAGATGTTTCAAACGGCGCTACATGCCCCCAGATTATTACCAGAACTTACTCCGTAACCGATGCTTGCCTGAACCAGATACTGGTTACTCAGACTATTACGGTTGACGATAACATTAACCCAACTGCTTCCAACCCGGCTCCGGTGACCGTCGCTTGCATCGGAGATGTGCCCGCATCTGATATAGCAGTCGTAACCGATGAAGCTGACAACTGCGGAGTACCTGTGGTGGCATTTGTCGGAGATGTTTCAAACGGCGCTACATGCCCCCAGATTATTACCAGAACTTACTCCGTAACCGATGCTTGCCTGAACCAGATACTGGTTACTCAGACTATTACGGTTGACGATAACATTAACCCAACTGCTTCCAACCCGGCTCCGGTGACCGTCGCTTGCATCGGAGATGTGCCCGCATCTGATATAGCAGTCGTAACCGATGAAGCTGACAACTGCGGAGTACCTGTGGTGGCATTTGTCGGAGATGTTTCAAACGGCGCTACATGCCCCCAGATTATTACCAGAACTTACTCCGTAACCGATGCTTGCCTGAACCAGATACTGGTTACTCAGACTATTACGGTTGACGATAACATTAACCCAACTGCTTCCAACCCGGCTCCGGTGACCGTCGCTTGCATCGGAGATGTGCCCGCATCTGATATAGCAGTCGTAACCGATGAAGCTGACAACTGCGGAGTACCTGTGGTGGCATTTGTCGGAGATGTTTCAAACGGCGCTACATGCCCCCAGATTATTACCAGAACTTACTCCGTAACCGATGCTTGCCTGAACCAGA
>CAVTPX010000013.1:0-93962 GCA_963736735.1 uncultured Bacteroidales bacterium
TACCCAAACCGTGTTCGGATTTTTATTTTCTGCATCGATGCTGGATATCCGGCCACTCATTCTGGCAGGTCCTATATGCCTTCCCGAAATATCTCCGAAAGTAGCGTCGCTGACCTGCCCCCTGAGGCCAGGTATGAAAGCGACGCACAATATGCTTATGAAAAGGTACCTGAGGTTCATGATATGAGACTGTTTGATAATTACAATTAATCGAAACAACTATACTCCCGGTTTCCCGAAGAGTGTGTCACTGAGTTCCGGATTCAGTTCCACCTTCTCCACAACCAATGACCCCATTGTCTGACCGTTCATCTTTGTTTCGATCTTTCCCGGGACGGCTATGCCTTCATTCATCATGTAATTGCTGTAATAGGTATCTGATTCCGTCTCATTCCCCATCCTTTTAAGCTTTGAATTTGAGCGCAGCATCATATAGGAATCGGAATCAATCCAAAAGGTGAAGGTATCTTCCTCTTTTGTTACCAGGTTTACTTTGAAGCATGATGTGCCCTCCATATCTTCCTTCCCTTCAAAGGTCACTGTATAGCCCTTCTCATTCCATTTCCAGAGCATTCCGTCCATATCGGCCTGGTAATGCATTCCTTTAAGATCATCTTCAGACATGGGTTGAGGTTCTGCAACTCCTGCGAAGGGGTTCAGGCTCCATCCCTCCGTGCCGTCATAGGTCTGAATAAAGGTTAAACCCTGGAAAGTGCCTTCGACGCGGACTTTTTCAGGACGTTTTGACATTTGTATGAAGGGTATTTCTATTCCGCCCTGAATCATTTTCCCGGTTATTCTTTGCGCATTTACTTTCAGCATGTTGTCCTGGCCAATAGCTGCAAAGTGATCTTTCAGGATATCGTCAAGCGACTGGGACTGAGCCGGTACGGCAAGCGCCAGAATCACAATTGTAAGGAAGAGTACTGCATTTTTCATTGTTTTTGGAATTAATTGATTATAAACAGCAAGTTATTATTTTATTTGCAGATTATGCCCGGGTCAAGCAAAGGAATCAGGTTCGCAGTCGGATTGGCGGTCATTTCGGTAATTGTTACCGTCTCCTGCCTGCGGGATACCCATTCCCCGGATACAGTAACCGAAAAAGAGTACCTTAAGTTCAGGGCCGAAGGGATGCCTGTTTCAAAAAGTGCCTGGTCAGGGGCAAAATACATTAGAAAATACTACAACAAAAGGGTCCTTGCGCCTGACAGCACAGTTGATTATTTTAAAAGGCAGGCTCTGCTGAATGCATCGCTTATGCAATTCAATAATCAGCCGAAAGTGATGTCGCTTGCTTTCCTGGGAGATATAATGTGGATAAGAAACAACTGGAGCGGATTTCTCAGTCCCGCTGTCAAATCATACCTGGAGGAAATGGACATGGTTTTCGGGAATCTTGAAACCCCGGTTGATACCTGTATGCCTGTTCCTTCTTTTTTCCCGGACTATTTTTCGTATAATTCTTCACCTGACCTCATAAATTCATTCGACAGGGAAGAGGGCAGAGGTAACATACTTACAGCAGTCTCAGTTTCAAATAATCACGCCTTCGACAGAGGCCCCGAAGGTCTGTACAGGACAACGGAGTTTCTTAAAAGCAGGGGAATAGGGTTCTCAGGTGTCAGACGCGAAACGGAAATACCCGGAGAGTACCTGAGGCTCACCGGAAACGGGATAAAAATTGGCTTTTACGCGGCCTCCTGGGGGCTCAATAATCCTGAAGACCAGAACGGCGATTTAAAAACCAATGTAATCCCCGGAATTGCCCCGCTTGATCCGGAAAGAATTGACTTAAGTGGTCTGACAGGAGGTTTTGGAGAAAAATGTCACGTGACAGTATTGACATAAAGATACTTAGCCTTCATTGGGGTTATGAGTACGAATTATATCCTGACCCGGCGATAATTAAGATGGCCAGAATGCTGGCTTCAAAAGGGGCGGATATCATTATCGGAAGCCATCCTCATGTTATTCAGCCCAATGAAATATGCCTTATAAACGGATATCATGAACTGCTGAGTCCCGCATTGGAAGATACAACCGGATACTGCATACTTTCGGATTCCGCGGGAATCCCGCGCAAGTCGTTGATTATCTATTCCCCCGGTAACTTTTCAACGGCGATGTATACTTCCCTTTGCAGGCTGGGCGCCATTAATTCAGTTAACCTGTTTGTAAATCCTGTGACCGGCAGAATTGACTGGACTGTGCCTGAAATCAGGTACGTCTACAACACGCCATCAGACCCCGTAACCCATCTCAGGAAACTGATGTTCCGCGAAGAATTTATAAAGGAACTTGAAAGAAAATCTCCCTCCAGGGCAGCGAAGATTAAAAATGAGACTGCTGTTATGTTTTAGTGTGGCGGAAAATTTCAGCGATCGAGCAGGAAATTGTACATCTCCTGCGCGTTCTTGTTCTCAGGGTCAATTTCAAGCACCTGCTTGAAGTAAACCTTTGCCTTCTCATAGTTGAAATTCTTCATGTGGGACCTGCCCAGATGATAGAGCGCTGAAACGTGCTGATTCGACTTTGTAAGGAGCTTCTCGAAGTAGACCATTGCCTCATCGTATTTTCCCGTTGATTTAAGGGCCATCCCCATGTAGTAGTTAGCCATCACGGTCTCAGGGCAGTATTCGATGAGTTTTCGGTATGATGCAATGCTGAGGTCCATTTTTCCAAGGTGGTAATAGCACAGACCCAGCCAGAGGTATGACATGGGAAGGTATTTTCCTGATTCGACGATCTTATTGAAGACCTTTACCGCATCAGAGAACTGGGTGGCACGGTACAGTGCAAATCCCATCCTGTAGTTGATATAAGGACTGTCGGGCTTGAATTTCAGGATTTTTTCGTAATAGCCAATCGACTTCGAAATCTCTCCAAGCATATAATAAATATTGGCGAGTTCAAGCATTATGTGAAGATTGTCAGGGTGCTCCAGATGACTCTTTTCAAAGCATGCTGCAGCTTCTTTCAGATTTCCGTCAAGCAGCTGGTTAAAGCCGTTGTCAATGCAATTGTGTATCAGTTCTGACATTGTGTTAGTCGTTTTAAATTATTGGTTACTGCCCTGACGGTTCGCCATGGGAATATATTCATGATCTCCGTAAACATTCTTATAGGCAGGACGAACGATCCTTTTTCCCGAAAACGTCAGTTCTTCTATCCTGTGGGTACACCATCCCGATACTCTGCCTATAGCGAACAAAGGTGTATAAAGTTCCTTCGAAATATCCAGACACGAATAGACGAATCCGGAATAAAAATCGACATTGATACAGACCACCTTGGCTGACTTGTCGCCTTTAAAGACACGGAACACTTCGGGAGTGAGCCTTTCCACGAGCGAATAGAGTTCAAATTCGGCAAGCCGGCCTTTTTCAACTGCCAGTTCCTTCGCCTTGGCCTTTAAAATTCCGGCCCTGGGGTCTGAAATCGTATATACCGCATGACCTATGCCGTATATCTTTCCTGACATATCATTGGCCTTTTTATTCAGGATCTTCAGCAGATGCTGTTTCACCTCTTCCTCGTCAGTCCAGTCCTTCACGTGGGTCTTCATGTCATCCATCATTTCCAGAACCCTGACATTGGCACCGCCGTGCAACGGTCCTTTCAGAGACCCGATGGCAGATGTAATTGAGGAATAGATGTCGGTTTCCGATGAGCTTGTCACTCTCAGGGTGAAGGTAGAGTTGTTGCCGCCCCCGTGGTCAGCGTGAAGGACCAGCATAAGGTCAAGCAGGTCAGCTTCAAGCTTCGAAAAGCCGTTGCAGTCGCCCTTGATCAGGTAGAGGAAGTTCTCTGCGGTGGTCATCTCAGGCTGCGGATGGCGTATTGACAGGGTCTTTCCTTTGTAGAGGTGCCTCAGCGCCTGGTATGAATAGGCAACTATTGTCGGAAATTTGGCAATTAAGTTGAGCGACTGCCTTATCATATTCTCGAGGGCGATGCTGTCAGGCTTGTCATCAAGAGTATATAATCCAAGTACTGATCTTGCAAGGATATTCAGCACATCCCTGCCTTTCATCGAAAGTATCATGTCTTTTGTAAAGTCATCGGGAAGGGCGCGCAGTGTAGGCCAGGTGTTCGGAGAAAACCAATCAATTCCTCCTTTGTCGGGAGGTTTCCCGTCAGCAAGAAGGAAAACGGTCTCGTCAAAACCGTGCCGGCCTTCATTCAGAAATCCAGCAACAATATCTTCAATTTCGATGCCCCTGTAAGTAAGTCTTCCGGGAATTGCAACAACTTTTCCGTCCTTCTTGTCATAGCCGATTACCTGGGAGATATTTGTCATGCCGACGAGAACCCCTGAACCGTCTGAGTTGCGAAGTCCGCGTTTTACATCGAATTGGTCAAACAGGGCGCTGTCTATCTGGCACGATTTCCTGACCGAGGGCTCAAGCTGGGAAACTAATCTGTTGATTTCCATATGTGAAATGAATTAATTCTTTGAATTTACGATATTTGAGATTATTGCATCTGCGAACTCCGATGTTTTTAAAAGGGTTGCATTCTCCATCAGCCTGTGGAAGTCATAAGTCACGGTCCTGTTCTGTATGGCTTTTTCCAGTCCCGCGTATATTTCTGCTGCCGCCTCATCCCATCCCATATATTCGAACATCAGCGCACCCGAAAGAACCACTGAGCCAGGGTTGACCTTATCCAGATCAGCATACTTCGGTGCAGTGCCATGGGTGGCTTCAAAGATTGCATGGCCGGTCTCATAGTTGATGTTTGCACCCGGTGCAATTCCTATTCCTCCCACTATTGCAGCAAGCGCATCGGAGATATAGTCGCCGTTGAGATTCAGCGTGGCAATTACAGAGTATTCTGCAGGCCGGGTCAGTATCTGCTGCAGAAAAGCATCAGCTATAACATCCTTGACAATAATCTTTCCTGACTGTTCAGCGCTTTTCAGTGCTGCATTAGCAGCCTCTTCGCCTTTTTCCTCCGCTATCTTTTTGTGTTGGTTCCAGGTGAATACCTTCCCGGAAAATTCTCTTTCGGCAAGAGCATAACCCCATTTCATGAATGACCCTTCTGTGTATTTCATTATGTTGCCCTTGTGTACAAGTGTCACAGACGGCAGGTTTCTCTTTATGGCGAAGAGGAGAGCCTGTCTTATCAGCCGTTCAGACCCTTCGAGTGATACAGGCTTAATGCCGATGGAGGAGGTTGCAGGAAACCTTATCGATGTAACACCCATTTCCTCAATGAGGAACTTCTTAATCTTGTCTGCATCAGCAGTGCCGTTCATGAATTCGATGCCGGCATAAATGTCCTCGGTATTTTCCCTGAAGATGTGCATATTAACATCCTCCGGTTTTTTTACAGGGCTCGGCACGCCGCTGAAATATTTCACAGGCCTGTAACAGGTGTAGAGATCGAGCAACTGCCGCAGGGCAACATTTATTGATCTCATTCCACCTCCGACCGGGGTGGTCAGGGGACCCTTGATACCTACAAGATAATCTCTGAACGCGGCAAGGGTCTCATCAGGCAGCCAGTTCCCGGTCTCCCTGAATGCCTTTTCGCCTGCAAGGACCTCCTTCCAGGCTACCTTTCTCTTGCCTTTATAAGCCTTCTCAACTGCGGCATCAAATATTCTTACAGATGCCCGCCAGATGTCTCTTCCCGTACCGTCTCCCTCAATAAACGGAATTACAGGAACATCAGGAACTATAAGTTTACCGTTTTCAATCTTGATCTTTTCAGCCATATACTAATGTCTATTTTTATTTCTGATGAGGTTAAGTGCACTGCCGGCTCTGAACCATTCAATCTGCGCCTGGTTGTATGAATGGTTGGCAAATATTGTATCCTTTGCCCCGTCGGCGTGATTCAGTATTATTTTAACCTGCCTGCCGGGAGCAAGTTCACCGAGCCCCGTAATATCTATACTGTCTTTTTCCTGTATCCTGTCATAGTCGCTCTTATCTGAAAAAGTAAGTGCGAGTAGTCCCTGCTTTTTCAGATTTGTCTCGTGGATGCGTGCAAAAGATTTTACGAGGACTGCCTTAACGTTCAGGAAACGTGGTTCCATTGCTGCATGTTCACGCGAAGAACCTTCGCCGAAGTTTTCCTCGCCCACGACCACGGAGCCACGGCCTTCAGCCTTATAGGATCTTGCAACCTGCGGTACCGGTTCATATATCCCTGTATTCTGATTCAGGATGCTGTTTGTCTGGTTGTTGAATGAGTTGACAGCCCCTATCATGTAGTTGTTTGAAATATTATCAAGATGTCCGCGGTATTGCAGCCAGAATCCTGCCATGGATATATGGTCGGTGGTGCACTTGCCCTTTGCCTTTATCAGCAGGGGCAGATCTTTATAATCCTTGCCGTCCCATGCAGGAAAAGGTTCAAGAATCTGAAGCCTGTCAGAGGCAGGGTCTATTTTAACGGCAACGGTGTTTTTGTCCTTCGGGCGCTTCTGAAATCCACTTTCAGCATTGCCAAACCCGCCCGGAGGCAGTTCAAATCCTGCCGGTTCGGCAAGTTTTACCTGTTCACCCAGCTTGTTTGTAAGGAAGTCGGTTACAGGGTTGAATGTCAGGTCACCCGCCAGTATCAGTGCGGTAGTTATTTCAGGAGAGGCAACAAATGCATGAGTGTTGGGGTTTCCGTCGGTCCTCTTTGCGAAGTTCCTGTTGAATGAATGCACGACAGTATTGACCTCTTTACGGTCTGCCCCCTGACGGTCCCATTGCCCTATGCATGGTCCGCAGGCGTTTGCAAATATGCGGCCACCAAGCTTTTCGAAAGTTTCGAGGTATCCGTCTCTCTCAACAATCAGGCGGATCTGTTCTGAGCCGGGGGTAATTGTGAACTGCGACCGTGCAGTGAGGTTCTTCTTCAGGGCGTCGGCAGCTACCGAAGCGGCACGTGAGATATCCTCATAAGAGGAGTTTGTGCACGACCCTATCAGTCCCACATCAATTTTAACAGGCCAGCCGTGCAGTGCGGCAACCTTTTTCATCTCCGAAATCGGGGTGGCGAGGTCGGGGGTGAATGGTCCGTTGATATAAGGCTCAAGCTCTGAAAGATTTATATCAATAATCTGGTCGAAGTATTTTCCGGGATTTGCATATACTTCCGCATCGGCGATCAGATGCTCCTTTACTCCTCTTGCAAGAACTGAAATCTCATTACGGCCTGTTGCATCGAGATAGTCAGACATTGCCCTGTCATACCCGAAAAGGGAGCAGGTGGCTCCGACCTCTGCACCCATGTTGCAGATCGTGGCTTTGCCTGTACACGACAGAGATTCGGCTCCCTCACCGAAGTATTCTATGATGCAGCCGGTGCCTCCTTTTACAGTAAGAAGGCCTGAAACCTTCAGGATGATGTCCTTTGCGGAGGTCCATCCGTTAAGTTTGCCCGTGAGTCTTACTCCTATCAGTTTCGGGAATTTCAGTTCCCATCCGTCGCCTGACATTACGTCAACTGCATCGGCTCCCCCGACGCCGATTGCTATCATGCCCAGTCCTCCTGCATTCGGGGTGTGTGAATCGGTCCCGATCATCATGCCCCCGGGGAATGCGTAGTTCTCAAGCACTATCTGATGAATAATGCCTGCACCGGGTTTCCAGAAGTCGATATCATATTTGTCACAGATGGAACTCAGAAATTCATAAACCTCCCTGTTTGTAACATTGGCTGTGCGGAGGTCGTCTGCAGAGCCGGTTTTGGCAGTAATAAGATGATCACAGTGAACAGATGCCGGAACTGCCGAGGCATCCTTTCCGGCCATAATGAATTGCAGCAGAGCCATCTGTGCAGTGGCATCCTGCATTGCCACCCTGTCTGGTGCAAAATCGACGTAGTCAACTCCGCGCTCAAAAGACCTGGTGCTGGTCTTATCAAAAAGATGCGCATAGAGTAATTTCTCACTGAGTGTAAGAGGCTTTCCGAGCGTTTTCCGCGTCTCCTCAACCAGGTGCGGAAGCCTCCGGTAATAAGATTGTATGAGTTCGATGTTAAAGATCATTTCAGGGATTTTTCAGTTTGTAGCATCGGGAACAAGATCCTTTTCAAACCGGACCCTGTCGAAGGTGAAACCGTCACCAAGGAATTCAGTCACCCTGGAGGTGTCTTCATAGGCGTTGCCAAGACAGGTTGAGGCACCCGGTGAAGGGGTGATGTTGAAAATAATTTTATCACCCAGGATTTTCGCCTCACCCAGTTCGAGTTTTTTCGTTTCGTTGTTGATTATCTGTGGCCGGGTTCCCCCGACTTTCCTGGCAAATTTTATCTCCTCAAGCTTGATATTCGGTACTATCTTCTTTATCTCTTTAAGGAATGACCTCTTGCCAATCCAGGGGAAGTCGTAAAAGACATTTTTGAGGAGGTATTTGAAAATGACCTTGTCGGATGAGATCCTGATAATGCTCTTTATAGGTCCTATTCCAATGCCGAATGTCTTCCAGTATTCCCAGAATGTAGAGTAATTATAGCGCTCAAGGAAGAAAATCGGTTTGGCTGTCGGACCGAACCTTGTAATGTTTTCGTTATTTACTTCGGGATCACCGTGCACTGCAGCGAAAGGGAGCTTCGGTATCTGCATAGTGTAAACCTTGCCGTTAAGTACCCGGGGACCAGTGTAGAAGCTGCCGGCCATCGACAGAATTGAAAAGGTTTTGCCGTAACCGAGGGACTTGGCAAATTTCAGGCTGTGACTTCCGGCGGTGACCACAACAGCACCAGCTTCATACTCGCCCTTATCTGTCTTAATAATATAGCCACCTCCGGCAGGTGTTATTACCTCAACCCTTGTTGACATATAGACAGCTATGTCAGGGTTAAGAGCTTTTGCATTTTGCGCAAATGAGTGGCTTAATTTTCTGAAGTCTACTGTATAACCGTCTTCGGTCATCAGCGCAAGCAGTTCCTGGTCAGGATCACGGCCTTCGACAATCCTCGGTTCAATTCTTCCGATCTCATCTCTTCCTATCATTTTCAAACCCGGAAACAACTGACCAAAAGCAGGAAACCTTTCACGCAAAGTCTTTACCTGGTCTGTGCCGACTGCAAGTACCATCTTCGGGACTTTAATAAAAAGGCCTTCGTCGCCCTTCACGGCCTTTTCGTGTTCAAGGTAATGCATAACCATATCGGCGTACTTTTTTACCTTCCTTGCCTTTTCAATTGTATAATTGGTTTCAATGTCGCCGAAATGAAGTGTCTGGCTGTTCATCCTCGGCGATGTATTGACCAGGCCGAAGTCATTATACTTTTCAATCAACCCGATGTTTTTAATATTTGAATACTTGCTCAGCGTATACAGCAGCGACGTCCCGCTTACTCCGCCGCCGATAATTATTACATCGTGCCTCATATTCTTAATTGATTTGACCGGTTGTTTTTTTCGGAATCAGGTTACAAGAAAAAGGTTTTTTCAATACAAAATACAGTATATCATAAATATCAGGTATTGAATTGCTTAGCTGTTATTCACTTAACAACAGATTCATCAATAATAACAATACAAGGTATGTTTTGTTTAACGAATTCAATAAAATGTTTAATATTCTGAATTGAATGGAGGCAAAGAAATATCAGTCTCTGCATTTCACCGTGAAGGTGAGAATTATGTAAATATGTCAGGGAATTATATAACAGGGATGTCTTAAAGCCACTCTAACTTTGACATATGTAAATAGCAGATTCATGAAAAACCATTCGGGTATATTTTTTTGGCTGAGTTTTGTCTTCCTGATAATCTCACTTATTGTTTGTGCAGGAGGTTTCATTGGTGCAGGAGTCATTACATTGCTACTCGGATTGATAGCCAGTTTCTTTCATCAGTCGGAGTTAGTTAATCAGACTTAGGAGTATGTATTAAAGAGACCCTTTACCCCGCACCTGTGTCAGCCGGTTGGTTGACGACCCTCCTTAAAAAGGAGATGGCTTAAAAAGGAGGGGAGAGGACCTTAATATTAATCCATCCCCCCTTAATTATTTACTACCGGCCCGCCTCTTTAGCAGCTTCAGCTTTCATTTTTTCATTTGCAGTGATAAGGAATTCCACCCTTCGGTTTTGGGTTTGTCCATCAACAGTCGCATTGTCGTACTTCGGAGCGGTTTCGCCAAATCCAAGGATCGTGACACGGTTGGCTGACAGGCCTTTGCCGGCAAGATAAGCTGATACTGAACCGGCTCTTCTTTCTGACAGTGCCTGGTTGTATGACTTGCTGCCCTTGCTGTCAGTATGTCCCTGAATTTCAATATTCGTATCCTTGTAACTTTCCAGTACTCCGACAAGCTTATCAAGGTTAACTTTAGCATCCTCAGAAAGGTTAGACTGGTCAAATCCAAACAGAACATTACTGTTGAATTCCACCACGATTCCTTCACCGACACGTTCAACTGTTGCATCAGGAACCTTGTTCCTGATCTCTTCAGCCTGTTTGTCCATCTGATTTCCGATCACAGCACCTGCACCGCCACCTACTGCCGCACCTATGATGGCACCGAGCGCAGTGTTACCGGCTGCCCTGCCTATCACAGCGCCCATTGCTCCACCGGCTGCTGTTCCAACAACTGCACCTTTCTGTGTTTTGTTCCATGAGGCACAGCCTGATAAGATCATCAGTGCACTCAAAATCACAATTAAACTTAGTTTCATTTTCTTCATAGTTTTTATGTTTGGCCGGATATAAAATCACGCACCGGTTATTACTGAAATGTATTTCCGGAAAGTTAGGTCACTTCTTCGCGGCATGCGTTACATAACCAATGGAAATAGTTACATCTTTCACATATTTAAAATCGGCTAACCTCAAACATGAGCTTGAAGATGCTTTGTAGCTGTAAATGTGTGAATTATATAACTCACAAAAATAATTCTGTAATTATATCATAAATGTTCAGCCTACTTTTACTACCGGCAAATAGTGCCTTACCTTAATGCCTAAAATCTATGGATAAAGTAATGAAGGGATTCTGGAACGAAAAGAAAGACAAACTGAAAAAGAACTTTCCGGTGCTGACTGAAAAGGATTTGAGTTTTCGGGAGGGCAAGGAGATGGAAATGATTGAACTGCTTGGCTATAAACTTGGCAAGTCAAAGCAGGAACTGATTAAGATCATCGTTACTATTTAATCAGGCTTTAAAATAAAAAACATATAGTTAAATTCCGGCAGGTGAAATGCTTACTAATACTCTTACTGTCGATGTCGGTAATAAGCGCACCTGCTCCCGGTTTAAATGTAATTTACATTATTGCTGCTGAGCCCGTTGATCCGTTCGAAGTACTTGTCAACACAATTGTTCAGGTCGAAAGCCTGGGTGATCCTATTGATGTGTCAATTATGTAACTCTTTTGAAGTTTTATGTAACACTTCAACTGGATTAATGGTTAACCTTTACACCCTGCCGAAGATAAATTATTAAACACTCAAGATATGAAAACAAATAACAAGAAAAGTAAGCTTTATGCCCGTTCAAAAGCTATACTGTCAGCGGCACTTCTGACAATTGTGATATTATCATTCACCTCGTGCTCACCAAAAATTACTTTCCTGACATCAAGTATAGTTCCGGCTGCAGAAGGTGTTGTAACTGTCAAGGATGACAAGAATAATAACGTCTCAATAAAGCTGGATATATCGAATCTTGCAGCAGTTGACAGGCTGACACCGCCTAAAAACACTTATGTGGTCTGGATGGAAACAGACCGCGGGGCAGCCAAAAATATCGGAAGGATAGTTGTCACAAATAAAATGAATGTATCTTTTGAGACAGTGTCAAGTTTCAGGCCTACCAAGATTTTTATTACCGCTGAGGATAACGAAAATGCACAATACCCTGGTGAAATGATGGTTCTGACTACAAATAGTTTCTGGAAATAATTTTTAACAGAGTGGGGGTGTTATGAAAAAGTTATTCATCGTGGCATTCCTTGCCATCGTGATGGCAGGATGTGCCTTAAACCTGGTGACCGGACGCAAACAGCTGAGTCTTGTAAAGGAATCCGAATTAAGGCTGATGGCCACATCTGAGTACTCGAAGTTTCTGACTGAGAACAAGATACTGAATTCGGGTTCGAGCAGGGACGCAGCCCTGGTTGACCGTGTGGGAGCCAGAATTTCCAGTGCAATTGCCAGTTACTACAGTAAAGAGGGAAAACCTTCAGTTCTTGAAGGATATGTATGGGAATTCAATACAGTAGATGCTAAGGATGTAATTAACGCATGGTGCATGCCGGGTGGGAAAGTTGTAGTTTACACCGGTTTATTGCCGGTGACCCGCACAGAAACGGGTCTCGCGATAGTAATGGGACACGAGATTGCCCATTCCATTGCCAAACACGGAAATGAACGGATGAGTCAGGCTATGATGCAACAACTGGGAGGAATCGCACTTGAGATTGCCGTTGCCCAGAAGCCGCAGGAGACGCGTGACCTGTTCATGACCTCATACGGTATTGGAAGCCAGGTGGGAGCCATGTTGCCATGGTCGAGGCAACAGGAAACCGAAGCTGACCAGTATGGTTTGATATTTGCCGCAATGGCAGGTTATGACCCGAGGGAGGCAATTCCCTTCTGGCAGAGAATGGCCGCTGCCGGCGGTGGCAGCCCTCCGGAATTTCTCAGCACACACCCATCTGATGAAACACGGATAAGGAAGCTGACACAGTTCATGCCGGAAGCACTTAAATACTATAAGCCGACGAAATAAGCGGCCGCGAAGGTCCCCGAAACGGAAAGGCTTCTTGTTATACAGCAGCTTTGATGTGTTTTGACATGCACGATTGGTAATTATTTACGAAATTGCGCAAGACGACAGCTGTAAAAACTGTCATGGTTAACCTATCCTGTCATGAAAAAAATCACTCTGTTATTCAGCCTGCTTCTGTTCTGTGTAATTTCCAATGCACAGTCTTTCAATAATTTCCCTGTAACTACCCAGAAGCCTCCGTTGCATGGTGTACATTGGATGGCCATTACCGGCAAGCCGCTGGCAGCTACTGCCGGGGCCATGATCTTCGACCGGGGCGGCAACGCCGTCGATGCAGCTTGTGCTATGCTGGCAGCAACTTGTACGATGTGGGACGTGCTCAGCTGGGGTGGCGAAACACAGGCCCTGATATATAATCCAAATACCAAAAAAGTCATTGCTATTAACGCGCTGGGAGTAGCCCCCACCGGCGCCACGGCCGACTTCTTTAAAAACAAGGGGATGAAGTATCCTCCTGAATATGGTCCGCTTGCGGCAGTGACACCCGGTAATCCCGGCGGCCTGATGACAATGCTGGCCGAATACGGAACCATGAGCCTGAAAGAGGTTCTTGCTCCAGCCATGCAGATGGCGGCAGGCTATCCAATTGAGGCGCAGACGGCCAATTCTATTGAGAGGCAGAAGGAGCGTATCAAAGAATGGCCCTA
This sequence comes from uncultured Bacteroidales bacterium, assembly GCA_963736735.1. GTDB lineage: Bacteria > Bacteroidota > Bacteroidia > Bacteroidales > VadinHA17 > SR-FBR-E99. The sequence continues at coordinate 13,399 of CAVTPX010000013.1, forward strand.
CTCGGCCAAAGTATTCCTTCCACATACGGGAGAGAAACGTGAAGCTCCGTCAGCCGGCGAGATATTCGTGCAGGCAGACCTGCTGGCAACACTGACAAAACTCGTCGAAACGGAACAGCTGGCACTTAAAAAGAAGAAATCAAGAAAGGAAGCTATTTATGCCGCTTACGACGGTTCTACAAAGGCGATATAGCACAGGAGTTTGCAAGGGGTTGTCAGGAACAGGGCGGGCTCATCACTGCCGCTGACCTTGCCCGGTGGAAGGTGAAGATCGAAGAGCCTCTTATGACAACATACAGGGGTATCGAGGTATACAAACTGCAGCAGTGGACCCAGGGACCCGTTATGCTCCAGGCACTTAACATCCTTGAAAACTTCGATCTGAAGGCGATGGGCTATAACTCCACAAAATACATTCACACACTGTATCAGGCAATGAACCTGGCCTTTGCCGACCGCGACTTTTATTACGGCGACCCGGCCTTTCCACCTGAAGAACCGATGAAAGGTCTTCTTTCCAGGGAATATGCGAAGGAGAGGAGTAAACTTATAAATCCGCAGAGAAACGACCCTGCTGCCAGGCCCGGTGATCCTTACCCTTTCGAGGGCGGAACAAATCCTTTCACCTCTCTTCTTAACAGCTGGACAGCCTCAACAAATGAAATATATCCCTCCTCCGACCCTCAGAAGTATGAAGCTTTCCTTGAGAGCTTTCAGTCGGGGACCACATCAATAGAGGCAGCAGATGCTGAAGGTTGGGTAGTATCAGTTACCCCCAGCGGTGGATGGGTCCCTGCATGCATAGCAGGTAATACAGGTGTTGGCATGAGCCAGAGAATGCAGAGCTTTGTGCTCGATGCAAAAGAAAACCCGTTCAATGTAGTGGAGCCGGGGAAAAGACCAAGGGTGACTCTGACACCCACGCTGGCACTGAAGGACGGTAAACCGTTCCTCTCATTTGCAAAACAGGCAGGTGATGAGCAGGATCAGCTCCTGCTGCAGTTCTTCCTGAATATTGTCGAGTTTGGGATGACTGTACAGGAAGCATGCGAAGCACCGAGTTTCAAAACGCTGCAGATGTACTCCAGCTTCGGAAACCATGAGAAGGAGGCTGGTGGAATGATATTGAACAGCCGTATGCCTGAGTGGATAAGAAAGGAACTCACCGGCATGGGATACAGCATCACCTACCAGGAGCGGACATCCGGCCCGATAAATGCAATCGGATTTGACCAGATCCACGGCACCTTCTGGGGAGGATCGAGCAACCACGGAGAAGATTACGGAATAGGATGGTAAAAATTTAAGAGTTTCCGGGTAACTCCATAAACCTATAAACTCATAAACCTATAAACCTATCAACCAATCAACTTGATTACTATCTTTGTGCCTTCTCAAGTGCTTAAGAATGGCCGGTAACGAAAAAAAGAGACAGAGCAACTGGAAAGACAGATTCAGATTTGCTGTATTTAATGATACCACCTATGAGGAGGTATGGCGCATACGACTCTCCAAATACAATGCACTGTTAGCCCTGGCATTCCTCGTATTCCTGATTATAGGGATAACGAGTTCGCTGATCGCCTTCACTAACCTGCGCGAGTTCATTCCCGGATACCCCGACGTGACTCTTCGCCGCACTATTATAATGAATGCTCTTATGCTTGACTCCCTTGAACATGAGATAGAAATCAGGGACAAATATTTTCTGGATCTTAACGGTGTCATTTCGGGCAGGCAGCCAATTGAAAGGATGACCGTGCGAGACAGTACCCGCGACTACAGCAGCATAACTTTTCAGCGGTCACCTGAAGACTCCCTGCTTCGTTCCAGGGTAGAGAGTGAGGAGCAGTACACACTTGGTACCGGCACTACCGGGTCTGAACGGGGAACCAGCCTTGCCAGCGTTCATTTTTTCCCGCCTGTAAAAGGGATTGTGTCAAGCGACTTTGATACCCGTACCAGGCATTTTGCAACTGACATAGTGACCCAGCCCAAAGCGGTTGTCTCTTCGGTGCTTGACGGAACGGTGATAATGACAGGGTGGACAATGGAGACAGGTTTTGTGATGATAATTCAGCACAGCTATAACCTTATTTCAGTTTATAAGCATAATGCCACCCTGCTCAAGGAGATGGGTGAAAGGGTCTGGGCCGGTGAGGCCATCTCGATTGTCGGAGACTCCGGCGAACTGTACACTTCAGGACCGCACCTGCATTTTGAACTCTGGTACAACGGTGAACCGCTTGATCCGACCAGGTATATCTTCTTTTAACATCGTAGTGTCAGATGCATAAGCGGTTAGCAATTCTCGGTTCAACGGGTTCGATAGGAACGCAGACTCTTGATATTGTCTCGCGTTACCCTGAACTTTTCACCGTGGAGGTGCTGACGGCAGGCAACAACATTGACCTGCTCATTATGCAGGCGAAGTTTTTCAAGCCAAAGCAGGTGGTCATTGCGAATGATTCCCATTACCTGAGGCTAAAGAAGGAGCTGGCCGGACTTCCTGTAGAGGTCCTTTCAGGTACAGAAGCTTCTGAAGCGGTAGTCACAGGCAGTACCGTTGACACTGTGGTTGCCGCCATGGTGGGTTTTGCCGGCCTGGGGCCTACAGCGGCTGCCGTTGCCGCAGGCAAGGAGGTGGCTCTTGCGAATAAGGAAACGCTTGTCGTTGCCGGTGAGCTGATAACGGGTTATGCTGCCCGCTCCGGCAGCCGCCTCATCCCAATTGATTCGGAACACTCTGCCATTATGCAGTGCCTCACAGGTGAACCCGCGGGGTCTGTGGAAAAAATAATTCTGACCGGATCGGGAGGACCCTTCCGCACCACACCGGCCGAAGAATTGCCGGCAGTTACCCCGGAGATGGCATTGCGTCACCCCAAATGGACAATGGGTGCCAAAATAACTATCGACTCAGCCACCCTTATGAACAAGGGCCTGGAAGTAATAGAGGCACACTGGCTCTTCGGCATTCCGGCAGAGAAAATTGAAGTTCTCATACACCCCCAGTCGGTAATTCACTCACTGGTTCAGTTTAAAGACGGATCTGTCAAGGCCCAGCTGGGTATTCCGGATATGAGGCTCCCTATAATTTATGCCCTGACATTTCCAGACAGAGTTATTACGGATATTCCGCGCCCTGAACTGGCAGACATTGCTTCGCTGACATTTGAGAAACCAGATACCAAACGCTTCCGGAACCTGGCACTCGCCAGGGAAGCTATTGCCCGGGGCGGCAACATCCCGTGCGCACTCAACGCTGCCAACGAGGTCGCCGTGGCTTCATTCCTGAAAAACAAAATCAGGTTTACAGATATTGCGGCCACTGTGGAGTATGTGATTGAGAATACCGAATTCAACAAAGAGGCCTCTCCCGGCGTTTACGCCGAGACTGACAACAGGAGCAGAAGCCTCGCGAAAAAATTCATCAGTAAATCAGAAAAATAATGACAGTACTTATCAAGATAATCCAGCTATTACTTTCACTTTCAATTCTCGTCATCGTGCACGAGTGCGGTCATTTTCTGTTCGCGCGCCTCTTCAAGGTCAGAGTGGAGAAATTTTACCTCTTCTTCGACTGGCCCATTGCACTTTTCAAAAAGAAAATAGGTGATACCGAATACGGTGTGGGTATGCTGCCCCTGGGCGGATATGTCAAGATCTCAGGTATGATTGACGAATCTATGGACCGCGAACAGATGAAGCTTCCTCCACAGCCATACGAATTCAGGTCCAAGACAAGCCTGCAGCGCCTGCTTATAATGACTGGAGGAGTACTCTTCAACTTCATCTTCGCCCTGATTATTTATGTTGGGGTATTAAGCTTCTGGGGAGAGACCTACCTACCTTCAAAAAATGTCACTTACGGGATAGTAACCGATTCTACCGGTTATTCGATGGGGTTACGCAACGGGGATAAGATTATGGAGGTTGACGGTGTGGAGACTGATAATTTCTATGCAATAATACCTGACATAATCCTCAATGACCGCAAGATTATAACCGTTGAGCGGGGTGGGAGCACTGTCGATATTCCTGTAAAGAAGGAGATCATCCAGTACCTTCTGAAAAATCCTGATGTCATCGATGCCCGGATACCCTTCGGACCGTTCATTGTTACAGGTCTTGCTGAAAATTCTCCGGCACAGGCGGCAGGAGTGATCCCGGGCGACCGCATTGTAGCTCTTGACAGCAACCGCTTCGACTGGTATGACGAGTTTCAGTCATACATGGCCGCAAACAAGGGAAAGCCGATGACGCTTACAATAGAACGCGAAAATGCACTGGTGGATCTGGATATTACGCCCACTGTGGCAGGGACGCTTGGTATCACCCGCGATGTGGCAAACATCTTCGAATTCAGTACAAAGCATTATAACCTTTTCCAGGCTCTGCCTGCAGGGATAAAAAAGGGGTTCAAGACCACGGGGGACTATCTGAAACAGTTTAAACTGATATTCTCAAAAGATACAAAGGCTTATGAATCCCTCGGAGGCTTTATCACGATAGGCAGCATCTTCCCGGGCATCTGGAACTGGCAGTCGTTCTGGAACCTCACTGCTTTTCTCTCACTGATCCTGGCGGTAATGAATATTCTGCCGATCCCGGCACTCGACGGGGGACATGTAATGTTCCTCATCTATGAGGTTGTAACGGGACGGAAGCCAAGCGACAAATTCCTGGAATACGCCCAGATAGCAGGAATGGTAATCCTCTTTGCCCTGCTGATCTTTGCAAACGGTAATGACATACTCAAACTTATCCGCAAGTGAAGATTTTAAATATTATAGCTGCCATTATATAAGTTTTTATAAATTTGCAGGAACTTAAATACTTAGAGAGATGGGAAAAATTGGTGCTTTCGAAATAATTCTGATACTGGTTATCGTGGTACTTCTCTTTGGCGGCAGGAAAATACCTGAGCTGATGAAGGGTATAGGACAGGGTCTTAAGGAATTCAAAAAAGCCAAGGACACCGAGGGGGCTGAGAATAAGAAAACGAGTGAAGATATCACTGAAAAATAGACTGTAGTTTTCTACAGAACAAGCCTGCATGCGAGTGCAGGCTTTTTGTTTCAGTTATAACCTTACCCTGATGAAAACATTAATACCTCTTTATTGCTGCAGCGGTGCTGATATTTGCATCGTGCGGAGACTCGTCACTTACACGTACACTGCCAAATGTAACCGGTTCGTCCGGCGAGGTTCTGGTGGTAACTGACAGGGCTCTGTGGGAGGGCAGGACAGGAGAAATTATTCGTACTGAACTGGCCGCAGACCTGCGGGGGATGCCTCAGCCTGAACCTGCATTCAGCCTGTTGCAGGTGACACCTGCAGGGTTCACCAATTTATTTTTGGTACACAGGAACGTCGTATTTATTGGCACTGACCCGGACGTAGCCAGGGCGGGCCTTACAGTCACCAGGAATGAGTGGGCTGAAACTCAGATAGTATTGCGCCTTACTGCCCGGGATACGGCAGAGTTGTCATCTGCTCTACGCAGTTTCGGACCGGAAATACGCGAACGCATAAACGAGGTTGAGCGGACGAGACTTACATCGTGGCTCATGGAATCGGCAGGACCTGAACGCGAGGTCGTGGGCAGTGGCACCAACAGGCTTGAGATACTGTTGCCTGCCGGCTATAAAAAGGACTTCGGACGTGACAGTATAGTGATGATATCAGCGGAGACACCCCAGACGACACAGTCGGTTATAGTCTCATACGGAAATCCGGCCCTTGCCAGGATAGGATGCATCGAACTTGCCGACCTGACTGAGAAGATCACTTCGGCGGAGGTAAAGGGACCTGACGGGGGCTCATTCATGGCAATAGAAAAAAAGGTTCCCGTGGTGTGCCGGTCGTTTACCCGTAACAACACCCAATATATAGAGATGCGGGGCCTGTGGACACTGGAGGGGGGCTTCATGGGAGGACCGTTCATATCATATGCCTGGATTGACACTGCGGCTCTCAGGACGGTGGTGGTGACAGGGTTCGTTTATGCTCCAAAATCGGACAAGCGGGAACTGCTCAGGCAGGTTGAAGCACTTATGTATTCGGTAAAGAGACCGTCTGACTGAACGGTCAGATCTGTTTGAAAGGCTGGTAACGCTGGTCTCTTCTGACCGGGATGAAGCCTGCTTCCCTGATTATCTGCTGCATCTCTTCGGGCCTGCACCGGAAGGCATCACCGGCGGCGCTCACAACATTCTCCTCTATCATCACTGAACCAAGGTCATTGGCGCCACCGTGAAGAGTAAGCATGGCTGTTTCCTTTCCCACAGTGAGTATCGATGACTGGATGTTCAGTATGTTATCGAGCACCAGCCTGCTGATTGCAATTATCCTGAGGTAATCTGATGAGGTGACGTTACTCCTGATGCCGTATTTTTCTGCCAGTACAGTGCCCCGGTCCATGAAGGGCCAGGGTATGAATGTGATAAAGCCGTCATGACCCTCTGGCTTTTCATCCTGGAGCTCCCGCAGGCGTATCAGGTGAGAGATGCGTTCCTCCCCTGTTTCCGCGTGTCCGAACATCATCGTTGCAGAGGTAGGCAGATTGAGCCTGTGTGCTTCCCGCATGACCCCCAGCCACTCTTCTGCCGTCGCTTTGGCAGGAGAAACCTCCCTGCGTACCCTGTCGGAGAGTATCTCGGCGCCTGCCCCTGGCAGCGAGTCGAGCCCCGCCGCATGCAGTGCCACAAGCACATCGCGGTAGCTCATCTTTTCCTTCCGGGCAAGGTAAGCCACCTCTGGCGGTCCAAGGGCATGGATTTTTATTTCAGGCCAGCGCTTTTTCAGGCCGGAGAAGAGAGTGACATAAAAAGCCAGGCCGAGGGAGGGGTTCATGCCTCCCTGGAGCAGCAACTGGTCACCTCCCCATTCTATCAGTTCACGTATCTTTTCGTCATATTCGGAGTCAGTTGTGACATAGGCATCCTCACTCTTTTCAGTACGGCAAAAGTTGCAGAAACGGCACTGCGAGAAGCAGATATTTGTGATGTTCACATTACGGTCTATCATCCAGCCGACAGTGTTTTCAGTATGCAACTTCCTGCGTACCCCGTCGGCAAGCAACATGAGGGTGCTCAGAGGTGCTTCTTCGTAGAGCCTGAGAGCCTCTGCCGCCGGGAGTCTTTTTCCCTCCGAGGCTCTGTTGTATGTATCGTCGCTGACAGCCATTATATGCAATTATGCGTATGATGTAACGCGGAGGCAAAGGTAATGATTTATAGCGAATTCGTTAAATAATTTGATTAACTTTACAGCCCTGACGGCAGTCTGCCGCATTTACCAAATTATTAATGAACCAATGGAAAGAAAACCTATTATAACTGGCATTACGCAGGGAGACATCAACGGCATTGGATACGAAGTAATAATGAAGACTCTTGATGACCCGCAGATAAATGATATCTGTGTGCCGGTTGTCTATGGCTCACCAAAGGTGGCTGCCTATCACAGGAAAGTGCTTAACATTGTCAACTTCACTTTTAACACCGTCAGGACGGCCGAGGAGGCAAACCCGAAAAAGGCAAACATGATCAACTGCCTCGGTGATGAGGTGCGTGTTGAACTTGGCAAATCCACTCCTGAAGGAGGAGAAGCATCACTTGCGGCACTGGAATGCGCTGTCAGTGATCTTATAAAAGGGAGCATTGAGGTGCTTGTCACTGCCCCTGTAGACAAGCACAATATGCAGTCCGATAAATTCAGATTCAAGGGACATACAGATTACCTGAAAGATAAGCTGAAAGTGTCGGATGTAATTATGATGATGGTGTGCGAGAGCATGAAGATAGGGTTCGTTACTGACCACATCCCGCTGAAAGATGTAGCCCAGACTGTTACTGCACAGCTGATTTTACGGAAGCTTAAGATAATGAACCAGTCGCTGCTTCAGGATTTCGGCATACGGCGGCCGCGTATAGCGGTTCTGGGACTCAATCCGCACGCCGGCGATGACGGTCTGATTGGCAGCGAGGAAAAAGAGATCATCCTTCCGGCTGTCACAAAAGCCAATGACGAGGGGATCTATGCTTTCGGACCATATCCTGCTGACGGTTTCTTCGGAGCGGGTCAATTCCGGAAGTTCGATGCTATCCTTGCAATGTACCATGATCAGGGACTGGCTCCGTTCAAAGCGATTGCATTCGACACCGGGGTAAATTTTACAGCCGGGTTGCCTGTGGTGCGCACTTCTCCCGTGCATGGAACCGCATTTGACATTACCGGGAAGAATGAAGCCTCGGAAAACTCATTCAGGCAGGCTATATATGTGGCATGCGACATCTTCCGGAACCGGAAGATGTATGCTGAGCTGTCGCGAAACCCCCTGCAACAGCAGAAAATTGACATACACTCTGACCACGTCGATGAGCTTCCTCCTGAAATAGAAAATAATGACCACGCCTTATGATCGATTATATTACCGGCTCAGTCACTGAGCTGAATCCGGCCTTTGTCGTTATTGAATGCAATAATATCGGTTACAGCATCAATATCTCACTGACCACCTATACTGACCTTGAGAAATCCGAAAAATGCACCGTATATATTCACGAAGCCATCCGTGAGGACGCATGGGTTCTCTACGGCTTTTCAGGCAGGGAGGAACGCGGACTGTTCAGACAGCTCATAACCGTTTCAGGAGTGGGTGCCAATACTGCCCGCATGATGCTGTCATCACTGAAACCCTCGGAACTCAGCGAGGCAATAACCGGTGCTGATGTGAATGCCCTCAAGGCAATTAAGGGCATAGGTCTGAAGACTGCCCAGAGGATCATCGTGGACCTTAAAGACAAGATCGGAAAACCGTCATCTTCCGGTGAAATAATTACTTTTTCCGACAATACTGCACGTGAAGAAGCGTTATCAGCATTAGTAATGCTTGGGTTTGCGAGGAACAGTGCCTCAAAGGTCGTTGACAGCCTGCTGAAAGAGAATAAATCACTTGCGGTAGAAGAGATTGTACGAAAGGCACTGAAGCTTTTATAAACTATAGGTGCCGGATTGCAGTTCAATGTTAAATATAGAGCTCTGATAATCAAGGCAGTACTATTAACAGTACTGTCTTCTGTATCAGCTGTGTTCTATGGGCAGACCGGCCCCGGAGAAGCACCCCTGAAGCTGCAGTCTGACCCTGCAAGACCCTGGGAAGCACGCAGATCTTCCCCGCTTTATCTGAATAACCCGTCAAATATCAAAACAACAGTTGAATATGACGGAAAAAACAACCAGTACATAATATATCAGAGAGTCGGGACCCTTGATTTCCGCAAGCCTGTTTATATGAACCCAGACGAATACAGGAAGTATGAATTTGAACAGGCAATGCATGAATACTGGGATGCCCGCCTTCGGGGCGACGTGCAGGGATTCAGATCTTCACTGATACCACAGATTGAGGTCGGCGGAGAAACTTTTGACAAGATCTTCGGCAGCAATGTTATCAATATTGTGCCGCAGGGCTCTGCGGAGCTGATCTTCGGGATAAACATCTCGCACACTGAGAATCCAACCCTCTCCGAGCGGCTCAGGACCATTCCTACATTTGACTTCCAGGAGAAGATCCAGATGAATGTGACCGGCACAATCGGTGATAAGATGCAACTGGGTATCAATTACAACACCGATGCGATGTTCGAGTTTGAAAACCGCACCAAGCTTGAATATTCAGGAAAGGAAGACGAGATAATCAAAAAGATTGAAGCCGGGGATGTCACTCTTCCGCTGAATGGAACACTCATCTCCGGAAGCTACAGTCTCTTCGGACTGAAGACCGAACTGCAGTTCGGCAAACTGACGATGACAACGGTCTTTTCACAGCAGAAGGGCGAGTCGTCAACAGTGGAGGTTAAAGGTGGTGCCCAGCTAACTGACTATGAGATTACTGCTGATGACTATGAAGCCAACAGGCACTTCTTTCTGGCTCAGCATTTCAAGGACAGCTTTGACGAAGCACTTAAGAGTCTGCCAGTTGTCAGCACCGGTGTGAACATCGAAAAGATAGAAGTGTGGGTCACAAATAAGACCAGCCGGTTTGAGGATGTCAGCAACCGTAATATTGTGGCTTTTATGGATCTGGCTGAGAACCAGGGCAATATATACAATACTGTGCCGACGTTTCAGGGTGTGCCGGGTAGCCCTCCCAATCCCGCCAACAGCAGTAACGGACTTTACGGTGAGATGCTGACTACATACGGAGGTGTTCGAAATATTGACGAGGTAGCAGATGCATTTTCGGCTCTCTACCCCGCCTTCCAGATAGGCCGTGACTATGAGAAGATAGAGAATGCACGCAGGCTCACCGAGCGGGAATATACAGTCAATAAGCAGCTCGGCTACATATCACTCAACGTAGCCCTGAACAATGATGAGGTTCTGGCAGTAGCCTATGAGTATACATTAAACGGGGTTGTATTCAAGGTCGGAGAATTCTCAACTGACGGTATCACCGCACCTGATGCACTCATCCTGAAGCTTATAAAGGGAACCAGCCTGAGTCCCCGCCTGCCTACCTGGCAGCTGATGATGAAAAATATCTACAATGTCGGGTCAGGGCGTATAGAGAGCCAAAACTTCAGGGTGGATGTCCTCTATCAGGATGACAAGACCGGCAACGCCATCAACTACCTGCCCGGAACACCCCTCGACGGTAAGATACTCCTGCAGGTAATGGGCCTCGATCAGCTTAACTCTCAGCTCGACAGGCAGCCTGATGGTGTATTCGACTTCGTGGAGGGTGTCACAATCACGGCAGAACGCGGCAGGATAATTTTCCCGGTCAGGGAACCTTTTGGAAGATATCTGCTGAATTTTATCACTGACCCTGAGCAGGTCAGAAAATATGTCTTCACCGAACTCTATGATTCCACCCAGACAGTCGCCAGGCAAATAGCGGAGAAGAACAAGTACATCCTGAGCGGACAGTTCTCCTCGGCCTCCGGTTCAGAGATAAGGCTTAATGTCGCCAATATACCGCAGGGCTCGGTAAAGGTAACGGCAGGTGGTGTGACCCTGACTGAGAACGTGGATTATACAGTTGACTACAACCTCGGGTCCGTCAAGATCATCAATCCTGCCATAAGTGAATCAGGTACGCCGGTGCAGGTCTCCCTGGAGAGCAACCAGTTTTTCGGACTGCAGACCAAGACCCTCATCGGCACTCACCTTAATTACAGGTTTTCCGAGAAATTCAACCTGGGCGGTACGGTGCTGCGCCTGACTGAGAGGCCTTACACGCAGAAAGTTACTTACGGTGACGATCCCATTTCAAATACAATCTACGGCTTTGACGCTTCATACCGTACTGATTCACGGCTCCTCACCAAGATGATTGACCTGCTTCCGTTTCTCGAAACAAACACGCCATCATCGGTCAATTTCTTCGGTGAGTTTGCCCACCTGGTGCCAGGGCACAGCAAAGCCATCACATCCACCGGGGCTGTTTATATCGATGATTTCGAAGCCAGTGAGATACCACTTGACCTGAGGGCTTTCAATGCATGGTCGATGGCAAGTGTCCCGCAGGGGCAGGATGCCCTTTTCCCCGAAGCCAAGCTGAGCAAGGATCTACGTACAGGATTCAACAGGGCCAGACTTGCATGGTATGTTATAGATCCCCTGTTTCTCAGGAACGGATCAACAACACCTGACCATATCAGGGCCAACAAAGACCTGCAGTCGAGCCACTATGTCAGGGAAATATATGAGACAGAAATCTTCCCTTTCAAGGAGTCAGTAAGCGGTATCCCTACAAATATTGCCGTACTTGAATGTGGCATTCTATCCGGGTGAACGGGGACCCTACAACTTCGATGTACTGCCTGGCATCTATTCAGCAGGTCTTAGTCCCACCGGCCTACTCAATTCTCCAAACACACGCTGGGGAGGCATGATGAGGGAACTTTTAACAAATGACTTCGAGTCGGCAAACATTCAATACCTGAAGTTTTGGGTCATGGACCCCTTTGCCGAGAATACTGACCATCAGGGCGGTGACCTCTTCTTCAATCTCGGCAACGTTTCGGAAGATATCCTCCGTGACTCGCGCAAGCAGTATGAAAACGGACTACCGGTATCTCCCGTGCTTACAAATGTGGATACGACAGTGTGGGGAAGGATTCCGACAGTACAGGCCGTGGTGCACGCATTTGACAATGATCCGGATTCACGCCGCTACCAGGATGTAGGACTTGATGGCCTCGGGAATGATGACGAGACTGCATTTTTTGACAGTTATCTCCTTGCTGTGGGAGCCGTGGTCAGCCCTGAGATCCTTGACCTTATCTTCGAAGACCCCTCCAATGATGATTTTCACTATTTCAGGGGCAGTGACTATGACCTCCTGCAGCTTGGCATCCTTGAAAGGTATAAGAAGTTTAATGGCACCGACGGAAACTCGCCGACATCAGAAATGTCTCTGGAATCATTTCCGACAAGCGGCTCCACGCTTCCTGACATGGAAGATATTAACCGTGACAACACACTCAGCGAGACGGAGAGCTACTATCAGTACAGGGTAAGCCTCAGGCCGGAAGACATGGTTGTGGGGAAGAATTATATTGTCGATCAGCTTGAATACACAGCCACATTTGCCAACGGTGAAAAGTCGCCGGTAAAATGGTACCAGTTCAAGATACCCGTTGCAGAATATGAAAGAGTCGTCGGCCCGATACGCGATTTCAAGTCGATCAGGTTCCTGAGGCTCTTCATGCGCAACTTTGACGAGGAGGTGGTACTGCGCTTTGCCCGCCTCGAACTTGTGCGGTCAGAATGGAGAAAGTACAACCTTACATTCTTCGAAGGTGGCGAGCGAATTACTGTTCCTGAAGAGGATGACGGCACATTTGAGATCAGCTCTGTCAGCATAGAGGAAAATGCAGGCAAGGAACCTGTGAACTACGTGCTGCCTCCGGGCTTCACCCGTGTCATTGATCCGCAGAATCCCCAGCTGAGGCAGCTTAACGAACAGTCGATGGTGCTTCGTGTCAGGGACCTCACCGACGGCGACGCGAGGGCGACATACAAGAATGTCACACTCGACATGCGCCAGTACAAAAAACTTAAGATGGAGGTGCACGCCGAGTCACTGATCGGGGAGCCGCTGCTCAATGACGAGGTCACCGTTTTTGTGAGGGTAGGTTCTGATTACAGGAATAACTTCTACGAATACGAGATACCCCTTAAACTGACGCCTTACGGACGTTACAGTAATGACAGCGAAGAGCAGAGAACGGTTGTATGGCCTGAAGCAAACAAGATTGACATTGACTTTGCACTTCTTCTTGACGCCAAACAGGAACGTGATGCCGCGATGCTCGCAACAGGCTCAACGGTAAGTGTGGGTGATATCTACTCTGTTATGTCAGGGGCAGCACGCATTTCAGTCAGCGGTAACCCGAACCTGAGTAACATAAGGGTCATAATGCTTGGAGTCCGCAATCCGATAAAGACACGTAATCCGCTAAATGACGACGGTGCCCCGAAAGCAGTTGAAGTATGGGTCAATGAACTCCGCCTGAGCGACTTCAGGGAAGAGGGAGGATGGGCTGCCAATGCGCACCTGCAGGCACGGCTGGCTGACCTGGGCACACTCAACCTGGTGGGGCAGACTAGCACCCCGGGATGGGGCAGTATTGACAAAAAGGTCAACGAGCGGAGTAAGGAGGAGGTAATGCAGTATGACATGTCTACCAACCTCGAGCTCGGCAAATTCTTTCCTGAAAAAATAGGGGTCCGGATTCCGGTATATATGGGATATTCAGAAAGCAGGGTGAGACCGCAGTATGATCCCCTCGATCCTGATATACTCCTGAAGGAGTCACTTGGCAATGCGCCTGACAAAGCTACCCGCGATTCGATACTTAACCTGGCAGAGGATTATTCGAGACGAAGAACATTCACCGTCAGTAACGCCGGCATCACGAAACGCGGAGAGAAGCCAAGAGCCTGGGACCCTGCAAATATTTCAGTCTCATATTCCTTCAATGAGGTGCTAAACTCGAACACAAAGACTGAAATCGACGTTGAGAAGACCTACAGGGGAGGCATAGCGTATGACTTTGAGGCAAGGCCGAAGAATTTCACCCCTTTCCAGAAGGCAAGATTTCTTTCGTCACCTGCACTCCGTCTTATTAAGGATTTCAACATTTATCTCTTTCCTAAACACCTCACCTTCCGCACTGATCTATACAGGTATTATAACGAAATCAAAACCAGGAACATCAGCAACAGGGATCTCAAAATAGAACCGACATTCACCAAGGATTTCCAGTGGACCAGGTTTTACGACGTCAAGTATGATATTACGAAGCAGCTGAAAGTAGACTTCACTGCCAGCAGCATCGCCCGCATAGACGAGCCCATGGGAGGTGTTGACCGCGACCGTTATCCTGATCTGTACAGTAAATGGCGCGACTCGGTCCGCATCAACCTGTCTGACATGGGCAGAACCACCAACTACTACCATTTCTTCAATCTCAATTATAACCTTCCTGTCAACAAACTGCCACTGATGTCATGGATCACCTCCAATGCACGTTACGGAGCGCGCTATGACTGGCTTGCGGGTACTGTTTTTCCTGACTCGATGAATATCAACCTGGGCAATACTATTAAGAACTCAAACAACGGCCAGTTCACTGTACAGGCAAACCTTACAAACCTCTATTCCAAGATTAAATTTCTTAAAGATGTTGAGGCGATGACCCAGCCTGGAGGTAAGAAACGGATGAGCCTTGGTTATGAGGAGCTTACACATACCAGGAGTAATATTCCGCTGCACGCCGGGAAGGTCAGGGTTGTGAATCACAACCTTAAGTCGAAGGATCTTACAGTCACAGTGACAGATGCTGATGGTGCCACGGTGAGCGGTAAGTTTAACATTGTCTCCAACATGAGGATCGACTACATTCCCGATACAGATGTTGCGAAAGCCACAATTACAGTCAAGGGCAGGGTCGAGAAAAAGCCAAACCCGATCGGCATTGCAGGTCGTTATGCAATCCGTGCCCTGATGGCCGTCCGCAACGTTTCTGCCACCTACACTATCGACCAGGGTCAGATACTTCCCGGGTATCTTCCTGCAACATCCTTTATGGGACAGCAGAATTACGGTGGTATGCTTTCTCCGGGCTGGCGTTTCCTGATGGGCCTTACCGATGAGCGGTTCTTCGATGATGCTGCAATCAACGGCTGGCTGACCCCTGATACGCTTATCAACATGCCGGCTTCATTCAGCAAGCGCGAGCAGATAAATGCAAGGATCAATGTTGAACCATTCCCGGGACTGAGGATAGACATAACGGGAGACCGTCGCTACTCTGAGACAGTATCGTCATATTACCGTGCAGACAGAAACGGAAACTTCCCTGACAGCACACGCAATACCCGCATTACGGGCAACTTCACAATTTCAGTGCTCTCCTGGGGTACAGCCTTTGAAAAGGTACCTAAGTCAGGTGATTATCTCTCGCCTACTTTCGAAAAGTTCAGGGAATACACGGCCATTATTTCACAGCGCCGGGCTGATGCACGCAGTGCCGCTGACCCGGGTTATGACCGGACATTTGACCCCGTGACCGGAGAAATAATCAGCGGTCCGTACGCCAGCGGTTATAGCATCACATCGAGCGAAGTTATGGTGCCGGCATTCCTTGCCGCCTACACAAAGAGGGACCCAAACAAGATCTCGCTGGCGGCATTTCCATCCATGTTACACATGATGCCCAACTGGAGAATAAACTTCGAGGGACTGACGAAATACGAGGCTGTACGTAAAATATTCAACTCGGTGAGTCTCTCTCATCAGTACAGATCGACTTACACGATAGGGTCATTCAACACGAACCTCTATTATGATCCGGATGAATCAGGCTTAAGCTATATCAGGGATCTGAAGTCGAATTTCATCCCGCAGTTCGAAATAAATTCGGTCACAATCAACGAACAGTTCAGCCCGCTGATAAATATTGACCTTGGCTGGAAGAACTCGCTGACCACCCGCTTTGAGTACCGCAAGTCGCGCACCGTCACTCTAAACATGACAAGCAACCAGGTGGCTGACATTCGTAATAACGAGATAACAATAGGAGCGGGGTACCGGTTTGATGACGTTTCGATTGTGCTCAACTCGGGAGCCGGGATGCGGTCACTTAAAAGCGACCTTACACTGAGACTGGATCTCTCGATGAGAGACAACAAGACTATGGCACGGAAACTTATTGAACAGGTAAATCAGCCGGTGGCAGGGCAGAAAGTATTCACCCTCGGAGCCACTGCTGACTATGTGCTCAGTGACAGGTTCAACCTTCAGATATATGCTGACCACACTCTGAATGATCCGTTTGTGGCAAACACCTTCCTGACCTCGAATACCAATTTCGGTTTCAGCCTGCGGTTCACACTTGTGCAGTGATGCTGAGGCTTCAAGGTCAAAAAATGAGAAAACTCAGGGGTTGAATATTAAAAAAGATGTATTTTTGAAATTCTGAAAGTGCTACAGAGAGTTAAACTTAATAAAACATAAAGTAATGAATGTTCCCGGAAATCTTAAGTACACGAAAGACCATGAGTGGGTCCTTGTCAACGGCCACGAAGCAACAATAGGTATTACAGATTTTGCTCAGCATGAGCTCGGCGATATTGTCTTTGTCGAGATTGAAACCGTAGGGGAGAAGCTTGCCCACGGTGAAGTATTCGGTACTATAGAAGCCGTCAAGACCGTGTCAGACATGTTCATGCCTGTCAGCGGAACAATCACAGTTAAAAATGAGGACCTTGACTCTGCCGCCGAAGAGGTGAACAAGGATCCTTACGGTAAAGGCTGGATGATAAAGGTCGAGATTGAAGATCATACCGAACTTGATTCACTGCTTGATGCTGAGGCATACAAAAAGCTCATCGGAGCCTGAGGGCAGACAGCTATAAAATAAAAAAAGGAACGGGGCTCAATCAGCCCCGTTCCTTTTTTGCTATAGGTCTTAAAGAGTCTTCTTTACTGACACTGTCTGGTATCCTTCGATAACGTCTCCAACCTGAATGTCATTGGAATTATCAATGTTAAGTCCGCATTCATAGCCGGATGTAACCTCTTTCACGTCATCCTTGAATCGTTTCAGTGATCCGAGGTTGCCGGTGAAGACAACAATGCCGTCGCGGATGACCCTTACTTTCGTGTTGCGGTTTATCTTTCCCTCGCGGACAAAGCAACCGGCTATAGTGCCAACCTTGCCTATATTGAAGACCTCGCGGACCTCGATTGTCGCAACAATCTCCTCCTTGATCTCCGGAGAAAGCATACCCTCCATAGCAGCCCTGATCTCCTCAATGGCGTCATAGATAATAGAGTAGAGGCGGATGTCAATTCCTTCCTTTTCAGCTATTTTACGCGCGCTGAGCGAAGGTCTCACCTGGAATCCCACAACAACGGCATTTGATGCTGCAGCAAGCAGGATATCAGATTCGGATATCTGGCCAACGGCCTTATGGATTATATTGACCTGGATCTCTTCCGTAGAGAGCTTGATTAGTGAGTCACTGAGTGCTTCCACTGATCCGTCAACGTCGCCCTTGACAATAATATTGAGTTCCTGGAAGTTGCCGATTGCAATGCGTCGTCCGATCTCATCAAGAGTAATGTGTTTCTGTGTGCGCAGACCCTGCTCTCTCTGCAGCTGAGCCCTCTTGGTGGCAATCTCCTTGGCCTCCTTGTCTGACTGCATCACATTGAACTTATCACCTGCCTGCGGAGCCCCGTTAAGTCCCAGAATCAGCACAGGAGTAGCGGGTGTGGCTTCAGTTATCTTTTGATTCCTTTCATTGTACATCGCCTTGACGTGACCGAAGCAGCTTCCTGCCAGTACAACATCACCCAGTTTCAGAGTTCCTGCTTTAACAAGAATGGTGGATACAAAGCCCCTTCCCTTGTCAAGTGATGATTCAATCACAGTACCGAGTGCCGGCTTGTCAGGATTTGCCTTCAGATCAAGCATCTCTGCCTGCAACAGTATCTTCTCAAGGAGAAAATCAATATTAAGTCCGCTTTTGGCAGATATCTCCTGCGACTGATATTTGCCTCCCCATTCTTCGACGAGGAAGTTCATAGTTGCAAGTTCCTCGCGTATTTTGTCAGCATTGGCCTGCGGCTTGTCTATCTTGTTTATTGCGAAAATGATCGGAACCCCTGCTGCATGCGCGTGGTTGATTGCCTCGCGTGTCTGCGGCATCACACCGTCATCTGCGGCAACCACAATTATAACAATATCTGTAATCTGGGCACCTCTTGCACGCATCGCTGTAAATGCCTCGTGACCCGGGGTATCCAGGAAGGTGATTATCTTTCCGTTGTCAAGCAGTACGCTGTAAGCGCCTATGTGCTGGGTTATTCCCCCTGCCTCTCCGGCAATGACGTTTGTGTTGCGGATATAGTCGAGGAGTTTGGTCTTACCGTGGTCGACGTGTCCCATTACAGTAACAATCGGCGGCCTGTGAACAAGGTCCTCAGCTGTGTCTTCATCTTCCCTGACAGCTTCCTGGAGCTCGGCACTGACGAATTCAACAGAGAATCCGAACTCTTCGGCAAGCATAGCCATGGTCTCGGCGTCAAGCCTCTGGTTTATGGAGACTATAAGTCCGAGGCTCATGCAGGTGGAAATAATATCTATTACCGGGACTTCCATCATTGTCGCCAGCTCGTTTACAGAAACGAATTCGGTGACCTTGAGAACGCTCTTTTCAAGTTCCTTCTTGTCGTCCTCATCCCTCATCCTCTGGCTTACGGCATCTCGTTTGTCACGCCTGTACTTTGCAACTTTCGACTTGCCCTTGCTCATCAGGAGGTTTACATCCCTGATGTTTTTTGACACATCTTCCTTGTCAACCTCAGGACGAAGTGTCCTGAATGATTTCTTTTTGTCACGGTGATCCTTCTGCGGTACTGTACCCGGCTTCTTATCCTTTCTGGGATCAACGGGAGCAGCCACAGGCTGGTCAAGAGCGACCTTCTCACGTGGTTTGGCTTTTATGCGCTCGCGCTTTTTGTGGTCATCACGCTTCTGGCGTTCATCTGCAGCTGATTCCCTTGGTTTGCGAACCACAGGTTCAGGCAGGTTGATCGATCCGACAATTGTCAATCCTGACAGCTTACTTACATCCGGCCGGTAGATCTCCGGCTCTTTCGATTCTGTCTGCACAGGCGCCACTTCAACCACAGGCGGAGGAGCCACCGGCTGTTCAGGCTTAACCTCAGCCACAGGAGCAACTTCCTTCACAGGCTCTGCAGGCTTTTCAGCCACTTTTACGGGAGCACTTTTTTTAGTTCCCTTTTCCTGTTTGCCCTGTATCTTACTAAGATCGATCGTCCTTAATACTTTGGGCCCGGCCTTCCCGGTTACAGGTTCTGTCTTTTCTACTGCTGCAGGCTCTTCAGGTTTTGGTTTCACCTCGGCAACAGGCTCCGGTACTGCTACTTTCACCGGTGCTTCAGGCTCCTTCCTGACCGGTTTCGCGGCAGGTGTGAGATCTATCTTGCCAACCGGTTTGATTTCCGGTTTCCTGACTTCAGTGCGCAGATCAATATGTTTCTTTACTCCGGAGACATCTGTTATAAGGAAATCTTCATCGGGTTCAACTGATTCGCCTTCCGGACCTGCTTCAATATCATCAATGGAGAGGGTCTTTTTGGGCGTAATCCTCTCCTTGAGAGCAAGCTTGTCAGCATCCTTCTTGACGTTAAGGTCGCTGCTGTACTCTTTAAGGATAAGGAGGTAAGCCTCGGGCGGAATCTTGCCGTTAGGATCCGTACCAATGTCAATTCCTTTCCTGTGAAGAAAATCAACAATAGTCTGAATCCCGACGTTAAATTCACGGGCGGCTTTGCTTAAACGTGTTGCCTTCTTGTCTTCAGTCATATTTCCTTTATAACAACCTCTTGAGTTAACCTCTGTTAATATCTTGTGCTGCTGCCAGACGAACTGTTATTCTTTTTCAAATTCTGATTTGAGAATATTCACAACATCCCTGACTGTCTCCTCTTCAAGGTCGGTCCTCTTCACCAGGTCATGTATTGTAAGTCTCAGCACGCTGCGTGCGGTATCACATCCGATAGATTTGAACTGGTCAATTATCCAGCCTTCAATTTCATCTGAGAATTCGTCGAGTGATACATCCTCTTCGTCCTCATTGTCCGGTTCGCGGTATACTTCGATGTCATATCCGGTGAGCTGACCTGCAAGCTTGATGTTGAGGCCGCCCTTGCCGATGGCAAGTGACACCTCGCTGGGCTTGAGGTAGATCTCAGCCTTCTTGTCAGCTTCGATAAGCCTGATTGACGATATCTTGGCGGGGTTAAGCGCCCTTGTGATGAACAGGTTTATGTTTGAGGTAAAGTTTATTACATCGATATTCTCATTGCGGAGCTCCCGAACGATGCCGTGGATCCTTGATCCTTTCATCCCCACGCAGGCGCCGACAGGGTCAATGCGTTCGTCATAAGATTCGACGGCCACTTTGGCTCTTTCGCCGGGTATCCTTACTATCTTCCTGATTGTTATCAATCCGTCAAAGATCTCGGGAACTTCAAGTTCAAAGAGTCTCTCAAGGAATACCGGAGAAGTCCGGCTGAGAATGATGTTGGGGGTGTTGTTTTTCATTTCCACCCTGATCACTACGGCACGGATTGTATCACCCTTGCGGAAGTGATCTGAAGGTATCTGTTCGCCCTTGGGCAGGATGAGTTCATTGCCGTCATCGTCAAGCACCAGAGTCTCACGCTTCCACACCTGGTAAACTTCACCGGTGACTATATCCCCGATACGATCCTTGTACTTCAGGTAAATATTATTTTTCTCGAGGTCGAGGATACGGGCCACGAGGTTCTGCCTCAGTGCGAGTATGGCCCTGCGTCCGAAATCAAGGAATTTGACCTCATCCGACACTTCTTCGCCTGCCTCATAATCCTCATCTATCTTGTGAGCTTCCGAGAGCGGTATCTGGGTATTGGCATCAGTAAGCTCCGCATCTTCAACAACGACACGGTTGCGCCATATCTCGAAGTCGCCCTTGTCAATGTTGACGATTATGTCAAAGTTGTCTGCCGATCCGAATTTCTTTGCAAGAAGTCCCCTGAAGACATCCTCGAGGACGCTCATCATAGTTGGCCTGTCAATGTTCTTCAGCTCCTTGAATTCTGAAAAGGTATCGATTAAGTTAACGTTTTCCATTGTGGTAAACAGTTCTGTTATTTGAATGATATTTTTACTGTGACTGACTTTACGTCCTCATAATTGAAAGGAGCCATTGTTGTTACCGGCTCTTTTCCTTTTTGTTTTTTTACAATTTCGAGGTCAAAACCTCCGGCTGTGACGTTGCGCAGCATTCCTTCCAGTTTGTCTCCCGCATTTGTTACAACCTCTACTTCATGACCCTCGTTCTTGAGATACTGCTCCTTTACGAGAAAGGGCATGTCCAGTCCCGGTGACGAGACGTTAAGATCATGGTCCTCACCTTCTTCCCCCAGCTCATTGCTGAGGAACCTGCTCATTGATACACAATCTTCTATTTTCAATCCTTCAGGCCTGTCAATGAGCACAGTGATGCGTCCGGTGCTGCTGAGCCTCGCATCAACCAGAAAGATGCCGGTGCCCTTTATGTGGCCCTCTGCAAGCTTCCTTATGTGTTCCTTCGTAATCATTGTCTCATTTTTGATAACAAAATAGGGGACTTTTGTCCCCTAGGCAAACCCACCCTTCTATTCGGGTGCAAAGATAATATCTATTTTTCAAATATCAAAAAATCTGCAGGTCGAATTATTATTAAGAACGTTGAAAGTGAGGAGATTCTGCATAACATAAAGAAACAATTAATAAATTTGCGTTCATTAAAACACCATCATTGACAAACAAGCGAAAGATCATTAATGACCCCGTATACGGTTTTATCACTGTGCCGGGCGATTTTATCTTTGACCTTGTATGTCATCCCTGGTTTCAGAGACTCCGCAATATCAGGCAGTTAGGCCTCACAAGCTATGTATTCCCGGGAGCGGTCCATACCCGTTTTCAGCACAGCCTCGGGGCTATGTATCTGACGGCTATGGCTATTCAGACACTCCGCTCAAAAGATGTTGCAGTTTCAGCTGAAGAGGAGGAGGCTGTGCTTGCTGCCATTCTCCTGCATGACACAGGCCACGGCCCGTTCTCCCATGCACTCGAACACTCCCTGGTTGAGGAGATGCCTCACGAGACCGTGTCACTGCTTATAATGAAGGAACTTAACAAGTTGTTTGACGGTCGCCTTTCACTTGCAATAGAGATATTTGAAGGGAGCTATCCCAGACGATTCTTCCATGAACTCATTGCAGGCCAGATGGATATGGACAGGATGGATTATTTGCGACGCGATAGTTTTTACACAGGGGTAATAGAGGGATCAGTAGGATCAGACAGGATCATAAGGATGCTCAACGTGTCTGACGACAGGCTTGTAATTGATGAGAAGGGTATCTATTCGGTTGAAAAGTTCCTGATAGCACGCCGCCTGATGTACTGGCAGGTATATAACCACCGGACTGTTGTCTCTGCCGAGAAACTACTGACAAGCCTTCTTGTCAGAGCCAGGGAAGTCACTGTGCACGGAGAGACCCTCTTTGCAGCACCGGCACTCTCTTATTTTCTGCATCCGCGCAACATAAGCCCCGGCATTGAGGCGGGAGATGAGATGATCCGCAATTTCACATCACTGGATGAGAGCGATATTATGTCTGCAACAAAAGTATGGATGAATCACAGTGACAGGATTCTTGCAGATCTTTGCCGCCGCCTGGTCAACCGTGATCTCCTGGCGATAGAACTGCAGAATGAACCCTTCGGGGAAGGGCGGATTGCTGAACTTAAAAAAACCGCCGGCGACCTGATGAATCTGACTGATTCTGAGACAGAATATTATGTCAACACTGGCGATGTTTACAACCAGACATATGCAACAGGAGTGCCTGAAGTGCGTATACTACTGAAAAACGGGGAAATCCGTGACATAACAGCTGTCTCTGACATCTTCGACCATCAGGCCCTTACAGAAAAAGTCACAAAATACTACCTCTGTTATCCGAAAGAGGTAAGAAAAAAATAAAAAACGAGATTATGGAATTTACAGCCGCAATGATTGCCGGAATACTTAAAGGGACTGTGGAAGGAAATCCGGAGACAGTACTTAACACAATCGCAAAGATCGAGGAGGGCCGCGAGGGAGCACTTTCATTCCTTGCAAACCCCAAGTATGAGCCTTATATTTATACTACCGGCTCATCTGCTGTCCTTGTCAGAAACGACTTCAAACCTGCCAGGGAGGTGAAGGCTACACTTATTAGGGTTGCAGATCCTTACCAGTCGATTGCGATACTGCTTTCAATGTACGAACAGGCGAAGCCCGCCAAAAAGGGGATACACCCGACAGCTGTAATTGATCCAACCGCAGCCGTTGGCAAGGATGTCTATGTCGGAGCTTACGCATGTATTGAGGCAAATGCGGTTGTCGGCGACGGATGCTCTGTTTATCCTTATGTTTTCATTGGCGAAGATGCCAGGCTGGGGAAAAACTGTACCGTTTACGCCGGGGTCAAAATATACAAGGAGTGTGTCGTGGGCAATAACTGCATTCTGCACGCAGGAGCGGTTATTGGCGCAGACGGCTTCGGCTTCGCCCCCGTAATTGACAGCAACTACATGAAGATTCCGCAGGTAGGCAACGTGGTGCTGGAGGATAACGTGGAGATAGGGGCCAACACCTGTGTCGACCGTGCAACTATGGGCTCAACCCGTCTGCGTTGCGGTGTGAAACTCGATAACCTTGTCCAGATAGGTCATAATGCCGATATCGGTGAAAATACAGTTATTGCCGCCCTGTCAGGGGTTGCAGGATCCGCAAAGGTGGGTAAGAACTGCATGATAGGAGGACAGGTTGGAATAGTTGGACATATTACAGTGGCCGACGGGTGCAAGGTCGGCGCACAGACAGGCATCATCGGTAATATAAAAGAGGAGAACGCCACTTTGCTTGGCTTCCCCGCCGTGGACAGCAAAGTGTTTTTGAGGAGCTTTGCACACTTCACGAAGCTCGGGGAACTGAATAAGAAAGTTGACGAGCTGACAAAACTTGTTGACTCACTTAAAAACAGCTAGTTCCATTGTGTCAGTCCAAAGGAAATCAGTTGAACATCACACAGATGTGGTGTTTTATTTTGGAGCGTTCGGAAAATTTTCACTTTATTTGTAGCGATTTTTAAGAGGAACCTGATGAGTGATAAGCAAAAGACGCTGGCAAAAGAGGTAAGCCTGAAGGGCAAAGGTCTGCATACTGGCATTGACGTTACGGTTACATTCAAGCCGGCGCCGGCAAATCACGGGTATAAATTCTGCCGCTCAGATCTTCCGGGAAAACCGATGATAGACGCCATTGCCGACAATGTGACCGAGACATCCCGTGGCACGACACTCGTTCAGGGCAACGCCTCGGTTGCTACAATAGAACATGTCCTGGCTGCATTCGCCGGCATGAGGATCGACAATGCAATAATTGACATAAACGCTCCTGAAGCGCCTATAATGGGCGGCAGCTCTCATATGTTCGTCGAGGCCATTAAGGAGGCCGGAATTGTAGAACTGAAGGAAGACAGGAATTACTATAAGATAAGAGAGAAGATCACATTCTCCGATGAGGAGCACGGAGTGGATCTGATAGTCTACCCCGACGATCATTTCAGTGCTCATGTGCTGATAGACTACAACTCCAAAATACTTGGCAATCAGTACGCTATTCTAGACAATGTTGAGGATTTCGAGAAAGATATAAGCTACAGCCGCACATTCGTATTCTTTCATGAACTGGAGCCGCTGTTTCGCCTGGGTCTGATAAAGGGGGGAGATCTTGACAACGCCGTGGTGATACTCGAGCGTGAGGTGGAGCAGGAAGAGATTGACCGGATTGCTGCGATGTTCAACAAACCGGGCATCACCGAGCATCACGCCGGCATTCTGAACAACACTAAGCTCAGATACCCCAATGAGCCGGCAAGGCATAAGCTTCTCGATATAATGGGTGACCTGGCCCTGGTTGGCCAGCCCATAAAGGGGAAAGTTGTTGCAACCCGTCCGGGCCACTTTGCAAACACGAGGCTGGCACGACTTATCCGTCAGCAGATCAAGAGGGAAACTGTAAAAAAGGAGATCCCCCTGCTCGACACAACCAAGCCTTCTCTGCTGAACATCGAGGAGATTAAGAAACTTCTTCCGCACAGGTTCCCCTTCCTCATGGTTGACCGTATCCTCGAACTGACTGAGACCCACATTATCGGGATGAAGAACACAACATACAACGAAGCTTACTTCCAGGGTCATTTTCCCGACGAACACATAATGCCGGGAGTTCTCCTTGTTGAGACGATGGCCCAGGTGGGAGGCATACTTGTTCTTAAGAACGTTGATGAACCTGAGAAATACTCGACCTACTTCCTGAAGATCGCCAGCATGAAGTTCAAGCACAAGGTGACACCCGGTGATACAATCATTGTGAGATGCGAACTTACTGAGCCTATACGCCGGAGTATAGTGATGATGTATTGCCAGGCCTTCGTGGGCGAGATACTGGTGGCCGAGGGCGAGATGACCGCACAGGTAATAAAAAACAAATAGCAAGTTATGATTTCAGCTTTAGCGCATATTGATCCGGCGGCACAGATAGGGGCCGGTGTGACAGTTGAACCTTTCGCCTATATTCAGGGCGATGTTGTTATTGGCGACGGCTCCTGGATCGGGCCTCATGCAGTAATATATGACGGCGCGAGGATCGGGAAGAACTGCCGCATCTTTAACGGCGCCTCGGTATCGGCAATACCACAGGACCTGAAGTTTATGGGTGAGAAAACCACCGTAGAAATAGGAGATAACACCACGGTCAGGGAGTTTGCAACACTGAACCGGGGGACAAGCGCTAAAGGAAAGACAGTAATCGGGAATAACTGTCTGTTGATGGCTTATGTGCATGTGGCGCACGACTGTAAGATAGGCGATAACGTGATCATGGTAGGTTACTCAGGTATAGCAGGGGAGGTTGAGATTGGTGACTGGGCGATACTTGGGGGCACCACGGTTGTCCACCAGTTTGTTCATATTGGCGCCCATTCAATCCTCGGAGGCGGATCGAAGGTCCGCATTGACGTTCCGCCTTATATAAAGGCAGACAGGGAGCCTCTTTCATTTATGGGTATAAACACCGTAGGACTTGAGAGGCGGGGATTCAGCAAGGAGAAGGTCCACGAGATACACGAGATTTACCGTGCTTTTTACAATATGGGCAAGAATACGACACAGGCGCTGGAGTTTATTGCGGAGACATTTCCGCCCACTCCAGAGCGCGACAACATTCTGACATTTATAAAGAGCTCGGCAAGAGGAGTTATCAAGGGACGTTAGGTCCCTTTTTTTTTGTTGCAGAATGATGAGGAACGGGAGGGGTATAAAACACAAATGGGAACCATACTGTTCGTATTAGTTCCCATTCCGACGTTGTGACAGCCATGACCGTCACGGTCGCCATGTTACTGTTATTGAAGCCGGCTCACCTCTATTTACTCCTGCCTTTCGGCCGCCTGTCGATATCCCCGGAGGGACTTGCCAGCTGCTTTCCGGTGCTTCTCCTGTACTCTTTCATCGCCTTGCGGTTTTACGGTGTACATTATGAAACACGGAGTCATGAGCCCTTGAGGTCAGACAATCCCCGAAAGGATAGCCTCTGCCTGACCCGGATCATCTTCATCAAATCCTCGCCGGTTATGATGGCATGATGACCCTCTCTCTGTGAGAACACTATAGCTGCCTTATTAGCTTTCAGCGTTGCTGCAGTGCTGCTCTCGCCTGCTGATTGTTACACCTGCATTTGATCGCTTCTCTCAGACCGCCAGGATGGGGAAGCCTCTCGGCCTGCATCTTTGACGGACGCGTCAAAACCTTGATCTTTTCGCGTGAGACCCTGAAGTCTGATGTAGTTTCAGAGTGATAATTAAACCATTTGAAAGAACCTTCTTACCTCAGAGCGACCTTTTATCGCTCACATGGTCTTACAAATATAGCATCGAAAAGGGCACTTGTCAAGTATTTCGGGCTAAATATTCAATAAATGCAGTAACAAATAACCCACATGGTTATTAACATATGTATTTTGTAGCAAATCAATAAATTACATTAAATAAGCGGGGGTTATCAACACCTGTTGATAACCCCCGCTGTTAGTATCGGCTAAGTGACTGTTATTCAAGTATCACCTTCTGGTTTTTGGGATATTTCACAGTATAGGTGAGTATGATCTCCCTGGTCTCCTGCGGACTGATCTTCAGGTCCCACCTGATCTTCCCCGTAGCCGGGTCCAGATTGCCTCCACTGAGCTCAACGGCAGAAACTTCAATACTGCTGTTCTGCGAAAGAGGTATCTGATCATCCAGTCTGATATCCACAGGCTGCTTTTTGTTGTTGCGGACGGAGATCAGAAACGATTTTGTCTCAACCCTGTTGGCTCCGATAAGCTTCTGCGACGTGAAATCGACACGCCTGTCGCGCTTTACAGTAATATTGTTGTCAGACCCGAGCGATACAGGAAGCGTGTCAGTAAGCTCGGCTGTGTTTATGTAACCTTTTCCGGTAAAAGTGTTGTTGAAATAGATGTTGCTTTCACCGGGCAGCAGGTTGTATTTCTCCCAACCGGTTATGTTGCCTACCAGATAAGCCGTACTGTTCAGT
The DNA here is from genome assembly GCA_963736735.1 of uncultured Bacteroidales bacterium. GTDB lineage: Bacteria > Bacteroidota > Bacteroidia > Bacteroidales > VadinHA17 > SR-FBR-E99. The sequence goes on from CAVTPX010000013.1 coordinate 41,196, forward strand.
TTGGGAACGCTCCCGTAAATGTATGAGGCAGGGACTGTCAGTCGCTGCAGCTCCACAATCTCCGGCTTGCCTCCCGATGCAACAGTCTTCGGAATGTTGATATCAAAACTGAAGCTTGTCGTCGATTCATTTACTGAAACCGGCAGTGGGGCACTTTCTGCATCCATCGCCATTAATTCTTCAGCTTTGGCCTGGCGCGAAGGCATTGACTTAATGCCACGCGCCACTACCACTACTTCATTCAGATCATAACGGGCTGGCTGGTAAAAGTCGATGAACCATGGATTGAGTGCGGGAAGGGCCCCGGCTGTCATGGGTGAAGCATTCGAAAGACTTATTTTAACATCTTTCCAGTCCACACCGCTGCTCTGCCAGATATTTGCCTTGTATATTATCGAAGCAGGCGCCGAAATATCGTCAACCCGAATATCATAGGAGGGAACCCAACCGGCATTCATTACAACATAGGAGAGCTTCAGCTTTCCGGTTACTGATTTTGTGTTCGTAACAGTCACAACTATCTCGCCCGTCGGAAGCCTTGACTTGTCTACAGAGCCTGCCAGCTGATTCTCAAGAGCCTGCTTTTCCTTTTCGTAATCCTTTATCAGCCTGCTCTTTTTGAGAATCGCAAATTTAACCGATTCCGTATTGACGGAATAAAGATCGAGAAACGACTTAAGCTGCTCAGATGTTATTGTCGTTTTATTGGTTACGACATCATAGTTCGCCTTCAGGAACAGCTCTTTTTCATGGAGCACTTCAACAGCCGTTTTTTCATCTTCAATTTTAGTATTCAGTGCTTCGATCTTTGTACGGAGCTCTGCAATAATCGCTGACTCACCCGGGTTTTCAAGGTAGTTATTGCGGTGATTTACACCGAGGATCATGAAATCGCCTTCGCCCTTTACCTGGATGCTGTTGACATCAATATAGGGTGAAAGCCCTCCGGCGACAAGGTCAAGAGTCCCCGGCTGAAGGGTCAGCGGAGCCTCTCCGGAAATCTGTGCACCCTGCCTGAATACGGTTACCTGGCTTATACCAGCCGAAATCTGCTTCTCCTGGGCTTCAACAATTATTAGCGACAGGGTTGCAGCAAAAACAAGTGTTAGAATTGCCTTCTTCATATTTACAGTATTTTACTTTTTAAAGTTATTCAAAAAAGAGGATTACCCGGAAAGACCGGCAAAAAGTCTGCCAGCCTTCGAAAAAAAAGGGAAGTGCCGTAAAAGCACCTCCCTGAACGTGTATACTTAAAACTCCAATCTATCCATTATAATCATCCAGAACGCTCATAAGCTTCTGACGTGCAAAAAATATCCTGCTCTTCACTGTACCAAGCTTCAGGTTAAGGTTTTCAGCTATCTCTTCGTACTTAAAGCCTTCCACATGCATGCGGAAAGGGATCTTGTAATCGCTGTGCAGGTTATCTATAGCCCTGTTTATCTCGTCTGCAGAATATGACGACTCAGGAGAGATGCTTCCCTTGTCTGAGGGGAGATTAATGTAGTACAGCTCCTGAGTACCGTCCATCATCGTGTTCTCCCTGATCCTGCGGCGGTAATTATTGATGAATGTGTTCTTCATTATTGTAAAGACCCAGGCTTTAAGATTCGTGGCATCCACAAACTTATCCTGATTCTGAATGGCTTTCAGAAAAGTATCCTGAACAAGGTCCAGTGCATTGTCGCGATCGAGTGTCAGGCTGAGGGCATACTTCTGAAGATTGCTCCTGAGGCCAATGATGCTTGATGTGAATTCGTGTACTGTCATAACTGAACACTTTTGATTGTTTGTGTACACAAAGTTAAACGAATAAAAAAAGATATCCAAATCCGAATATCTTTAAATATTTGAAAACTGCAATTATTTGGAATGATTCTAAATAATATCTTGCAATATATCAATGCATTACGACTGATTCGTCTAAATTGAGGTAAACATTAAAATTATTAAAACAGTGCAAAGGAGCCGAAGCAGAGTTCCGTTCTCTTTTCAGTATATTTGCTGAAAATACACTATGGATATCAGAGAGATATGTAATGAAAGAATAGCTGTTTACAGCCATGATAATGTTGAATCACCACGTGCTGCAATACTTATGATTCACGGTCTTGGCGAACATGCCGGCAGATATAACGCCTGGGCTGACCGGTTCAACGAGGCAGGAATCGTCTTCAGGGCTTTCGACCTTCCCGGTCACGGATTGTCAGGTGGGAAACGTGGGGTGATGCCTGAATTCAGCAGGGTATTTTCAATAATCGGGAGCCTTCTTGAAGGACTTAAGAATGATTTTCCCGGACTGCCAATGTTTCTGTACGGTCACAGTCTGGGTGGAGGTCTGCTGCTTAACATGCTCATAAACAGCACGCCCGACGTGACAGGGGCAATCGTAACCTCTCCCTGGGTAAGGCTGACGGAGACTCCGCCGCCGTTTAAAGTATGGCTTGCTGGAATATCCAGGAAAATTGTACCGGGAATGACTCAACAGTCCGGGCTTAAGACTGTATACCTGTCACATGATCCTGATGTGGTCGCAGCCTACAAAAATGATCCGCTGGTGCACGGTTTCATATCAGCCGGACTCTTTGCCTCAATGACTGAAGCGGCGGAGGAGACTTTACGTCGTGCCTCAGAGATAAGGATACCGCTGTTGCTTACTCACGGGCGGGATGACATGATAACATCACCCTCGGGTACCGTCGAGGTGGCAGGGGCAGCCCCCTCAGCTACCCTGAAGCTTTGGGACGGAGCTTATCATGAAGTGCATAATGACAGAATGAAGGATGAACACTTCGAATTCATCTGCGAATGGATTGATACCTTATTATAATATAGTATGGATCTCCGTACAACGGTACAGTTGCCCTCCTCAGCTGAGAAAATAACACATTCTACACCTGTTATGTTCGTTGGCTCATGCTTTGCCAATGAGATCGGGTTCAGACTGTCGGCAGGAAAACTACCCGTGATGACGAATCCTCACGGAACTCTGTTTAATCCGTTTTCTGTGGCCAAAGCCCTGGACCGGTTTACTGAGAACTACTGTTATACCGAAAAAGACATTTACAGGCATCAGAACCGCTACCTGAGCCTTGATCATCATACGGCATTTTCATCGTATGAAATCGATCCTCTCATAATTAGACTTAATGAAACGGAAAGAGCAGCCTCAGAATTCATCCGGAAGGCTTCAATCCTCTTTGTCACCTTCGGCACCTCCTGGGTTTTCACACTTAATGAAACCGGCGAAATAGTCGCAAACTGCCATAAACTACCCTCAGGACTCTTTACCCGCAGACCGGCAGACCACACTGAGATTGCTGAAAGGTGGATGCTGACCCTCGACAGGCTGGCCACTGTAAACCCTGACCTGAAGGTCTGGTTCACTGTCAGTCCGGTCAGACACCTCAACGAAGGGGCACATGCAAACCAGTTGAGTAAGGCACACCTGCTCCTGGCAGTGGAGGAACTGTTGAAACACCCGCTGACCGGCGGGTACTTTCCTGCATATGAGATATTTATGGACGACCTGCGCGATTACCGGTTTTACGGCTCAGATATGGTTCATCCTTCCGAGACTGCCATAGACTATATATGGGAAAAATTTTCTGCTTTGTTCATTGACCCACCGGCCTTACGCCTGTGGAGCGAGGCATCAAAAATCACAAGGGCACTCGCTCATCGTCCGACCGGTGAAAAACCCGAGGTCGCAGCCTTCGCATCAGCAATGCTGGGAAAAATTGAAGAGTTCCGGAAAAAAGCTCCCTTCATCGATTTTTCGGCTGAAATCGACTGGTTTAGAAATATTGTATAGATTTTATTGAAAAATATGTGAACAAAAACTCTTTTATGGTGTTTTTGTTACATAAAAGGTAAACAATGAACAGATTTTATACACTATTTTTTGCAGTTATAATCTCCCTGCACTCTTCCTTCGCACAGGAGAACAGCGGAGTGATCAGGGGTAAGGTGATAGATGCCTCGAGCAACGAGCCTATACCCTTTGCAAGTGTGGTTATATGGAACACCACCGTCGGGGCAATGACTGATTTCGATGGTAACTTCCTGTTTACAGGTGTCAGCCCCGGATACGTTGAGATCAGGGCTTCTTCAGTAGGGTACAAACCTTATGTTTCTGAGTCGGTCATGGTCACCAACAGCAATGAGGTCAACTTTACAATACCTCTCGAAGCAACCGTTGTTGCAATTAATGATGTGGTTGTGAAGGCTTCACCGTTCAGGAAGAAGATTGAGAGTCCCGTTTCAGCCCGCATAATCGGTATTGAGGAGATTGAGTTGAACCCGGGCGGTAACCGAGACATCTCAAAGGTGATACAGTCGTTCCCGGGAGTCGCCTCGACACCTGCCTTCAGGAATGATGTCATCGTCCGTGGCGGCGGGCCCAATGAGAACCGGTTCTTCATCGACAATGTCGAAATACCTTACCTGAATCATTTTTCCACACAGGGTGCCTCCGGAGGGCCGGTGGGGATAATAAATGTCGATTTTGTAAGATCGGTAGATTTTCTTTCGGGAGCTTTTCCGGCTTCACGCGGAAACGCAATCAGCTCAGTGATGAACTTCAGCCTTATCGATGGGAACAGGGAGAAGAAGAGTCTCAGGGCAACCCTTGGGGCATCTGACCTGGGACTTACATATAACGGGCCACTGGGAGAAAAGGGTTCCCTTATTGTCTCTGCCCGACGCTCTTATCTGCAGTTCCTTTTCGGAGCGCTGGGATTGCCTTTCCTGCCTACCTATACTGACTTTCAGTTCAAGTATAAAGTCAGTTTTGACCAGAAGAATGAACTTACTGTACTGGGTCTGGGCGCAAAAGACGACTTCAAACTTAACCTTGATGCAAACGAGACTGAGTATCAGCGTTACATACTTGGTTATATTCCAACTCAGGAGCAGTACAGCTACACTGTTGGGGCCGTTTACAGGCATTTCAGGGCAAACGGTTCGGATATGTTGGTTTTAAGCCGGAATTATCTTAACAACAATCAGTTCAAATACCTGAATAATGTTGAGACCGATGTTAACAGAATACTTGACTATAAAAGCGGTGAAGGGGATATCCGCCTGCGCTATGAAGGTCTCATTACACTTCCCGGCACACTCCGGATAAGCTACGGTGCCGGCACTGAAATGTCACGCTACCGTAACGATACATATCGCAAATACTTTGTAAATGATCTTGTTGAGACCGAATTGTATAACACAAACCTGGTATTTTATAAGGTCGCCCTCTTCGGGCAGGTGAGCAAGACGTATCTTGATGAGAAGCTTCGGTTATCCTTCGGTCTGCGTACCGATGCCAACACTTTCTCGGCTGAGATGCTGAATCCGCTCACACAGCTTTCGCCCAGGTTTTCGGCTTCTTACTCCCTGACAGACATTGTTAACCTGAATTTCAGCACCGGACGATATTATCAGCTTCCTCCTTACACTGCACTGGGGCTTCGCGACAGTGACGGCAATTACATAAATAAGCAGAACGGCCTGAAGTATATCGCTGCCGATCATATTGTTGGAGGACTGGAAGTACTGCCCAATGAAAAGCTACAGATTACAGCCGAGGGTTTCTACAAGAACTACTCGCGGTATCCCTATTCGATTGCTGACGGCGTTCCCTTATCCACGAAGAGCGCAGGTTACGGTATTTTCGGGAACGAGCCTCTTGTTTCAACATCAACCGGAAGGGCCTACGGCCTTGAGATCATGGGTAGAGTACGTGATCTCGGGGGTCTCAACATGGTCTTTGCATACACATATGTAAGAAGTGAATTCAAGGGCCCGTCAGGGGGATTCATACCCACAGCGTGGGATAACAGGCACCTTTTAAGCGCTACAGCAACAAAGAGCCTGGGGAAAACCTGGGACCTCGGATTCAAGTGGAGGCTTGTGGGAGGAGCTCCCTACACACCATACGATCTTGAAAAGTCGTCACTCAGGGAAGCCTGGGATGTAACCGGTCAGGGATACCTTGACTATGCCGATTACAACTCCGCGAGGCTGAAAGCCTTCAACCAGCTTGACCTGAGGATCGACAAACAGTTCTATTTCAGCAAGTGGTCGCTCATGCTGTATGCCGATGTTCAGAATGTGCTTAATTTCAAGGCTGATCAGCCTGACCTGCTGATATTGCAGACAGACAATTCAGGGACTCCGGTTATTGACCCGAATGACCCTTCACGCTACCTGCTGAAACTCATAGATGCGGAATCAGGTACTGTGCTCCCTACAATAGGCATCATAATAGAATTATAAAAACACTGTCATGAGATACATTATAATATTAGCAGCGGTGCTTCTCACCGCATGTACCGGCACCCCATCCGCCACCAGGAAAGGCGGGCAGCAGAAGTTTACTTACCTTGAAACAAACAATACCGGAACAGGCCCTGAATTTGAAGTCGCGTTTTACGGAGGACCTTCCCTTTATTATCCGCTGATGGCCGTGTGGCTTCAGGATGAAGATGGCAGGTACCTTCAGACCCTTTTTGTGCCCCGGACTGTTGCAACGGGTGTTTTCAAATACGGATCAAACAGCGGAGGAAAATGGTCTGCAGCAGCCAAAAGGGCCCCGCAGATACTTCCCTACTGGTCGCACCAGAGAGGCGTAAAGGCCCCCGACGGATTATACATGCCCGATCCTGAAAATCCTGTGGCAGATGCATACACCGGGGCGACCCCGACAACCAGCTTCTCGCTGAAAGCCAGAGCTGACGGTGCTCTTCCGGAGAAATTCAGGGTAATGTTCGAGATAAACCAGAACTGGGACTGGAATGACTATTGGACAAATGACAAATTCCCGGGTGATAGCAACTATCTGTATTCTGCCCAGCCGGCGTTGGTTTATGAGAGCCATATTGACATGAGCAAAGCTGCCGGAAGGTACATGATGAAGGCCATAGGGCACAGCCACCCCTCGGGTTCAACCGGCGAACTGTTTCCTGATCTGAGTACGCTGACAACAGCCCTTCAGATAGCAGATTCTATTGTGGTGAGTGTAAAAAGGTAAAAAGATAATAACCGGATCAGAGCTTGTCTGCCCACGCTGCCAGTGCAGCCGGAGAGCAGGCAACTTCTGTTTTTCCCTCTGACCATGAGCCGCTGTTTTCATACCGGCCTGTCACAAGAACCCTTTTAAGTTTCAGTTCCCGGATAAGTCTGGCGCAGTAGTTTTTCACCTCCTCATCAGGTTCCGATGCCTGGATATTGAGAGCAAGCACTGTAAATGGCTTTATCGAATGGATTCCCTCTATTTCTGATGATGAAAGGGTCCCTTCGGTATAAACAACATCAAAGCCCCTTTTGCGGAGAAGGTACTTGAGGAAAATGAGGTTGTTCTCAGCCTCACTGTCGCCAAGGTTTATAATGGCAAGGGTCTCTCTTGTCACTGTCACTTTGAGGTCAATGTCCTCAGCTATAATCAATGATTTTATGACATGCCTGATGAACTGTTCCTGCGGTTTCGAGAGACAGTCAGTCAGCCACAGCGTTCTGGCTTTCTGCATCAGCGGATGAAAAACCCTTACATATGCATTCTCAGGGCCTGATTCAGCAATGAAAGGCTGCAATGCCTGCCTGAATTCTTCCTCGCTGAAGCGCAGGGCTGACATTATCAATTCCCCCGGTTTGAACCCCCCGTTTTTTCCTTCATCACCTGAGCCGTACTGCATGACTTCACGCAGCAGTTCAGTATCACTGAGGCGTGCTATACGCGATATCTTCAAACCGTTTCTGTTCAGTATGGCAACTGTAATCAGCTTTTTTAGCTCTTCTTCAGAATAAGATCTTATGTTGGACTCGCTTCTGTCAGGCTGAAGAATAGCGTATCTCTTCTCCCACATTCTGATGGTGTGGGCTTTTATTCCACAAAAGCCCTCAAGATCTTTTATCGAATATGACCTGGTCCCTGCATTCATCTCTATCATAGTTATTCTTCAGCATAATAACAATGAGAGGCAGGTAAAAGTTTAAGGTAGTGATCATTCAGCCATTCTGAGCCCTGAGTAAGGCTTCAGCTTTTGCGATATCGCCGGGGGTGTCTATGCCGTGGCTCTCCCATTCTGTAACAGAACACCGTATTCTGAATCCGTTCTCCAGCCACCTCAGTTGTTCGAGGCTCTCCGCAAGTTCAAGGGGCGACTGCGGCAGTTTTGTGATCTGCATCAGTGTCCCTGTGCGGTATCCGTAAAGCCCGATATGCCTGTAGTATTCATGTTTAGAGGTCCATACTTCAGAGTTGGTGTCTCGAAAAAACGGAATAACAGACCTGCTGAAATACAGTGCATCCATGTTTTTTGAAAGGACGACCTTGGGCTGGTTGATGTTGGCGAGATCTTCCCCGGCATCAATACTTTCTTACAAGAGTAGCTATCTGCACTTCAGGTGCACTGAAGCACTCCATGACCGTCTGAATCTGTTCGGGCATTATGAAAGGCTCGTCGCCCTGAATATTTATGATAACCTTGTCAGCATCACATTCGTCCCCGGAGATTATTGCCACAGCCTCAGCGCACCGGTCTGTACCACTGCGATGGGTGGGTGAGGTCATCACAGCCCGCCCTCCGAAGGCAGTGACAGCCCTCATAATGCGCTCATCATCAGTGGCTACCCAAACCTCGTCGAGGGCTTTGGAGGCCTGCTCATACACTCTTTGAATCATGCTCAGGCCACCGATGACTGCCAATGGCTTCCCGGGAAACCTTGAGGAACCGTAGCGGGCAGGGATAATGCCTGTAAACCGTGTCTTTACTTTACTTTTCACGGCTCCAATTTACTAAAAAACGGGCTTTAACATAATCCAAAAAAGTAGTAAATTCGCAGGGTTCAGAATAAGCTGATGAAGGAGTTACAGAGTGTAAAGCAAAGATTTGGGATCATTGGTAATTATGAAGGCCTTAACAGGGCCCTCGATATTGCTGTCCAGGTTGCTCCGACGGACCTCTCTGTGCTTATTACGGGAGAGAGTGGCACGGGCAAGGAGTCGTTTCCGCAGGTAATTCACTCCTTCAGCCTCCGCAAGCATGGTTCCTATATTGCTGTCAACTGTGGTGCAATACCGGAAGGTACAATCGATTCAGAGCTTTTCGGACACGAGAAAGGCGCTTTTACAGGTGCTACCGACAGCCGTAAAGGATATTTCGAGGTGGCGGACGGAGGTACAATATTCCTTGACGAAGTGGCTGAACTCCCCCTTTCCACACAGGTACGCCTGCTGAGGGTGCTGGAGTCGGGCGAATTTATCAGGGTCGGTTCGTCAAAGGTGCAGAAGACAGATGTAAGGGTTATAACGGCCACCAATATCGATATAATACAGGCGGTTGCAGCCGGAAAATTTCGTGAAGATCTTTTCTACAGGCTCAACACAGTGCCGGTGCGTGTACCACCCCTGCGCGAAAGTGGGGAAGATATATTCCTTCTCTTCCGCAAGTTCTCCGTTGACTTTGCGGAACGTTACCGGATGCCGGCTATCAGGCTTGACAACCAGGCGAGGGAGATGCTGCTGAGTTACTACTGGCCGGGAAATGTACGGCAGCTTAAGAATATAACCGAACAGATTTCTGTGATTGAGCGGGAACGTGATATAACGGCACCCATACTCCTGTCATACCTTCCTGATCTTAAGAAAGACCGCCTTCCGGTGCTTGTTAAGGACAGGGATGAAAAGGGGTTCGGATCAGAGCGCGAGATCCTCTATAAAATCCTCTTCGAGATGAAGAGTGACATGCATGACCTGAAAAATCTGGTATTCGAAATGATTAGCAACGGGGGAGAGATCTCCAGCCTGACTGAGACAGGATTAAAAGCTGTAAACAATCTGTACACCAGTTCCCCGCTGGAGAAGTCGGAATCTCATCCTGCACATTCGGTTACGCTTAACTTCCCGGGCCAGAGGGAGAAGAGCCTGATACAGGACACTGAGGAGGTGCTGGAGGAGTCACTTTCACTCAGCGACCGGGAAAAGGATCTGATTCAAAAGGCACTCGGCAAGAATAACGGGAAACGCAAACTGGCAGCCTCGGAACTTGGTATCTCAGAAAGGACACTTTACCGTAAGATTAAGGAATATGGACTCGATGCGTAGACTTATTATATCGTGTGGCATTGCTGGCCATTGTGCTGACATTTACCGGATGCGGGGTGAAGGTCAGTTACTCTTTTTCAGGTGCTTCGATTTCGGATGATGTAAAAACGCTCAGTGTACTGTCATTTCAAAACAGGGCCAGCCTTGTTCAGCCCGGACTCAGCCAGACCCTCACCGACGCTTTGCTTGACATGTGCAAGGCCCAGACAAACCTTTCCATAGTTGCTACAGGCGGGGATGTAAGTTTTGAGGGTGATATCACTGATTACAAGACACAGCCAATGACTGTCAGCGGTAACGAACAGGCTGCGATGAACCGCTTTTCGATAACTGTGAAGGTGAAGTTTGTAAATAATACAGACCCTGACCTGAGCTATGAACAATCGTTTACGAGGTACCAGGATTATAACAGCGCTCTTGACCTGAGTGCGGTAGAGGCAAGCCTCACAGAGGTGATCACCAAGATGCTGGTTGAAGATATCTTTAACAGGGCGTTTGTTAACTGGTAGAATCGGCAGATGAACAAGAATGATTTCAACAGGTTTATTGGCGCAGGTCTCGTTCCGGGAGGTGCTGATCTTGAAGGAGCAAGGGAGCTGACAGGCCTTTTCCCCTGGTTTCATTCTGCACATCTGGTTTTGCTCCGCGGACTCAGGGAGAGCTCTGACATCAAGTTCGAATCGCAGCTAAAGGGCTCGGCACTTTATGTGGCAGACAGGAGCATGCTGTACCACTATCTCTTTTTGAATGTTCAGGAGAGAGCGGAGTCTATCCCGGTTGGGGCGCCGGGATCAAGTCAGGTTGTGGAGATTTCAGAGCCTGACCAGGAGCCGGAGATTGAAACTCCGGAGCCGCTAATGGTAGTTGATATCCAGGCGAAAGAACCGGAGATTGAAACTCCGGAGCCGGAAATAATTGCTGAGGTGCCGGAGGAAATTTCAGTCACTTTGCCTGAAGAATCTGATCAGTTTAAAGAGGTCACAGACGCAGCTCAGGAGGAGAATATTGAGCCCGCGGTACCGGTACAGGAATTGGAAACACCGGAAGCTGTCACAGCGGAAGTAACAGTTCAGGAAGAATTCAATTCTGAGGAACAGGTTAAGGATGAACTGCCAAAAGAAGAACTGAGTCCGGAGGAACCGGAGGAGCTCAGCAAGAACCAATTCAGGAGGAACCCCGGGCGGAAGAACAAAATACTGAAGATACTTCCCTGAAAACAAGGGATGAACTCATTGCCGAGATTGAAGCCAGGCTGGTGGAGCTGAAGAAGGAAGATCTTCTTGAGCTGGCAGAGGGAGACGAGATCACAGTTGATTCAGTTACTGGTGAAGACTCACCTGAACCGCCAGAACCGGAAAAGATAAGCATTGATTCAGTTGCAGGTGAAATCAACGAGGCCGGCAATACTGCAACTGAGGAGGCCCCCGGCCCTGAAATTCCTCTGAAGCAGCTCTCCCCGAATGACCTTATAGACCGGTTCATCCAGACCAGTCCCCGGATTGAGCGAATGGTCCCGGGCGAGGTACCTCTGCTGATGGATCTTACTGAACGGCGAACCGAAGAACACACCCCCTTTATAACAGAAACACTGGCAAGAATTTATGTCAATCAGGGATATTATACAAGGGCAATAAATATTTACGAAAAACTGACTTTGCAATTTCCGGAAAAAAGTGCTTACTTTGCGAGCCGTATTGAAAAGATAAAAGAGTTAATAAAATAAACATACAATGGGAATTTATATTTTTATTTCGGCCCTGGTTATTCTGGCTTGTATACTTCAGATAATGATAGTCCTGGTACAGAACTCAAAGGGCGGCGGTCTTGCAGCTAATTTTACATCTGCAGGGCAGTCAATGGGAGTCAGAAAAACTGCTGATTTCCTTGAGAAATCAACATGGACTCTCGCTGGAGCCATCCTGATCCTTTGCCTGGTTGCAACAGCATCAATACCCAGAGGTCAGGGCGAACAGGAATCAGTGATCAAGGCTTCAATCGAAAGAGCTCAGGATCCGAACGCCATTCCTACACTGCCGACACCGGTCCCACAACAGGAACCTCAGACTGACGGCGGCAACAACTAAAATATGACATTTACATATAATAAGGTGTCAGTTTGTCATGAACTGACACCTTCTTTTTATAAAAAGCCCTTTGGCACAGATTGTGGAAATCCTGATGCAGGAAAAAATATTGTTTAACTTATAAAACTAATAACATGGCACAATTAAAAGGAAAAATCCTTGCAGGCAAGGTTCTGATCAAGCCGAAGGAGGCTGAAGAGAAAACAGCCAGCGGCATTATCATCCCCGATTCAGCAAAAGAAAAACCCCGTACCGGAACAGTTGTCCTTGTTGGCGCACCGAAAAAAGACGAAGAGATGGAACTCAAGAAGGGTGATGTTGTACTGTTCGGAAAATACTCAGGTCAGGAGTTGAACATCGCAGGTGAAGATTATCTTCTTCTTGCACAGTCTGACGTTCTTTATATTTCGTAATAACTGAAAAACAGAATAAAATGGCAAAGGAAATAAAATTCGATATTGAGGCCCGCCGTCTTCTCAAAGAAGGCGTTGACCAGCTTGCTGATGCAGTAAAGGTAACCCTGGGCCCGAAAGGACGCAACGTTGTGCTTGAGAAAAAATTCGGTGCACCGCAGATTACAAAAGACGGTGTAACTGTAGCAAAGGAGATCGAACTCTCTGATCCTTACAAAAATATGGGCGCCCAGATGGTAAAAGAGGTTGCCTCAAAAACTTCGGACAATGCAGGTGACGGTACAACAACCGCAACTGTTCTGGCACAAAGCATCATCACTGTGGGGCTGAAAAACGTCACCGCAGGTGCAAACCCGATGGATCTTAAAAAGGGAATCGACAAAGCAGTTGCAGTGGTTGTTGCCAGCCTGAAATCCCAGTCACAGGTTGTGGGTGATGACCTGAAGAAAATAGAGCAGGTTGCACGCATCTCAGCAAACAACGATGAGGAAATCGGTAAACTGATCGCCACCGCAATGGATAAGGTGAAGAAGGAAGGCGTCATCACAGTTGAAGAAGCAAAAGGCACCGAAACCAAGGTTGAAGTTGTAGAAGGTATGCAGTTTGACCGCGGCTACATCTCCGCATATTTTGTCACCAATCCTGACAAAATGGAAGCCGAGCTTGAAAACCCTTACATCCTTATTCACGACAAGAAGATATCCACAATGAAGGATATGCTTCCTGTTCTTGAAGAGACAGCCCGTTCAGGCCGTCCGCTAATGATCATTGCAGAAGACATCGAAGGAGAAGCTCTCGCAACCCTTGTTGTAAACCGTCTCCGCGGTTCACTGAAGGTATGTGCAGTTAAGGCTCCGGGATTTGGCGACAGGAGGAAAGAGATGCTTGAAGACATAGCCATACTCACAGGTGGTACAGTCATCTCGGAGGAGAGGGGCATGAAGCTTGAAAATACTACAATTGCTGATCTTGGTGTTGCTGACAAGGTGACAGTGAACAAGGAGAACACAACAATTGTCAACGGTGCAGGTGAAAAATCAATGATCCAGGCACGCGTCAACCAGATCAAGCAGCAGATTACAACCACCACATCAGACTATGACAGGGAGAAGCTCCAGGAAAGACTTGCCAAACTGGCAGGCGGTGTGGCAGTCCTCTATATTGGAGCTGCCTCCGAAGTTGAGATGAAGGAAAAGAAAGACCGCGTTGATGATGCACTCCATGCAACACGCGCAGCCATTGAAGAAGGCATAATCCCTGGCGGCGGTGTCGGATATATCCGCGCTATCGCCAAACTTGAAGGACTCAAGGGCGAAAACGAAGACCAGACAACCGGTATTGAAATCGTGAAGAGAGCCATCGAAGAACCATTACGTCAGATAGTTGTTAACGCAGGCAAAGAGGGAGCCGTAATTGTTCAGAAGGTTCGCGAAGGCAAAGGCGACTTCGGTTACAATGCCCAGACAGACAAATTTGAGCATCTCTTCAAGACAGGCGTTATTGATCCTGCCAAGGTTGCAAGGATAGCTCTTGAGAATGCTGCATCGATAGCCGGAATGTTCCTTACCACCGAAGCTGTGGTGGTTGAAGAGAAGGATGAGAATCCTGCACCTCCTCAGGGAATGGGCGGCGGAATGCCAGGCATGATGTAAAATTCCATATTACAAACAAGAAAAGCTGTTCCCCTGACGGAGCAGCTTTTTTTTTCGCATCTTTGCGGAATTAATTTTTCAAATGGCAGACCCTGGACAGGTAAGAGACCTTGAGCACGAGAAGATAGGCAAGCTGATGTGGAAGTATTTTCTGCCTTCATTTGCCGGGATGCTCGCCAACTCACTGTACAATATCGTCGACAGAATCTATATCGGTCAGGGAGTTGACGCACTGGCACTTTCAGGACTGAGTGTTGTGTTCCCCCTGATGATTATTTTCATGGCCTTCGGAATGCTTGTAGGGATGGGCGCAGCGGTACGGATATCACTGAGCCTTGGGGAGAAAAACTACGCCAGGGCGAACAAGATCCTCGGTAATGCACTTTTTATGACTGTCACCCTCGGCATTGCTCTGTCGGTTACTGCATATTTTCTTAAGGAACCTGCATTGAGGCTCTTCGGTGCCGGGCCGGAAACCATCAGATATGCATCGGAATACTACGGCATAATCATCGCCGGTGTACCCTTCGGACTGACCGGATATGCACTCAATAACCTGATCAGGGCTGAAGGCAATCCGCGCTCATCAATGATCTCGATCTTCATAAGTGCAGGGGTGAATATAATACTTGACCCGATCCTGATCTTTGGTTTTGACATGGGTGTGAAGGGAGCCGCATATGCCACAATTTTTTCGCAGTTTATCCTTTTTGTCTGGGTACTTGTACACTTCCGGGGCAAAAGAAGTGTTCTCAAGCTTCAGAAGATAAACATCAGACCTGATCCGGTAATCATAAAACTTATAATCACAATAGGATTTGCACCTTTTGCTATGAATATTGCATCCAGTGTGGTGACAGGAATCATGAACACCCAGCTGATCAAATTCGGCGGAGACATTGCAGTAGGGGCGATGGGAATTGTGAACAGCGCCACAATCCTGATGGTGCTGGCCATTATCTCAATAAATATGGCTACACAGCCTATTGTCGGATTCAATTACGGTGCGGGACTGTACTGCCGTGTCCGTACTGCTGTCCTTCTTGCAATGAAATATGCAACTCTTGTGGCTGTCGGAGGGTGGCTTATCTGCATGCTTTTACCTGGGTTCCATAATCAGTGTTTTCAATTCTGACAATATGGAACTGCGGGCAGCTGGTATTATGGGGCTGAGGATTTACTGCGCCGTACTGCCTGTGATCGGCTTCCAGATAATCGCTTCGAGTTATTTCCAGGCCATAGGTATGGCAAAGATTGCAACGTTACTCTCACTCCTGCGCCAGATTTTAGTGTTGCTGCCTCTTGTACTTATACTTCCGAAATTCTGGGGTATCGAGGGCGTCTGGATTGCCAACCCTGTCTCAGATGTGGTTGCAGCCGTTATTTCCTTCATTATTTTCAGGCGTGAGTTTAAAAAGCTTGTATGTAACGTTCCGGCAGAACACACTGAACAGGTTTCTGTGCCTGCTGCAACCTACTGATCTCCGGATCGTTTTTTCCTTACAGCACCGAGAAAAAGTACAGGGACTCCTATTGCTGCCACTGCGGCAACACCGTAGGCGAATTTTTCCGGTAAAGCCAGACCGCCACCGGAATGAGGTGCAGACAGAAGGTATGTGACACATACGGCCGTAAGGAAGGTGGCCGGGATTGTCATCACCCAGTGGTTCTTCCCGTTCAGGGCAAGATACATACGCAATAGTCCAGCAGGTAATTGACGCCAGAACCTGGTTGGAGATACCCACGAACTTCCAGACTCTGGCAAACTCATCCTTCATCACAAAAGTGAGAACGAATGCCACCGCAAAGACCGGCACTGTAATCAACAGTCTCGATGAGATCTTCTTCTGAGGATAGTTCAGCATGTCTGCAATTGTCAGGCGGGCGCTTCTGAAAGCGGTATCGCCTGATGTCACCGGGCAGGCTACAACCCCTATTATTGCTATTACTGCACCTGCCTTTCCGAGCCATGACCGGCATATCTCGTTCACCAGCCATGCAGGGTCAGGCCTGATGGCAGGGTTATCTGCCAGCGGGTGGGTGAAAGCATAATTGAGACCATGCACATCACCCATGTAGTTCATGGCTGCAGTGGCCCATATAATTGCAACGATACCCTCGGCAACCATTGCTCCGTAAAAAATTTGTCGCCCCTGATTCTCTGACCTCATGCAACGTGCCATCAGGGGCGACTGTGTGGCATGAAAGCCTGAGATGGCACCGCAGGAGACAATTATAAAGAGAAAGGGAAAGACAGGGTTGCCTGCAGCATCGGGGTGAAAATTCCTGAGTGTGTCAGGACTGATCTCCATAAGCGTGAGTGACCCTCCAAACCATTTGATTACCAGGGCGGAAAAGACTCCCACTGCCATGAAGATAAGGGCAGCACCAAAAAAAGGATAGAGTTTACCTATTATCTTATCTATTGGCAACATTGTTGCAAGTATATAATACAGGAAGATAAGCCCGAGCCAGAATGGGAGACTGAATCCTGTCATTGTATAGAGCAGTTTCGCAGGCCCGCTTACAAATGCCACGCCCACGAAGAGCAGAAGAAAGAGTGTAAAGATCCGGAGAAACATCCTCATATTCCTGCCGAGGTATGTGCCAACCAGTTCCGGCAGGCTTGCACCTCCGTGCCTCAATGAGAGCATCCCGGAGAAGTAGTCATGTGTTGCCCCCATGAAGATGCACCCAAGCACAATCCAAATATAGGCCACCGGGCCGTACATTGCGCCGAGTATGGCCCCGAAAATGGGCCCAAGACCTGCGATGTTCAGAAACTGGATCATAAAAACCCTCCAGGCCTTCATCGGCACAAAATCAACCCCGTCACTCTTTGAAAATGCCGGAGTGACCCGTGAAGGATCCATCCCGAACATTCTTTCAGAGATACGACCGTAAATGAGATAACCAAGGATCAAAACAGCTACAGAACCAACCAGGGTGATCATTTTGCAGATATTAACAACTCCTAAAAGTAAAAAAAAGACGACACAGTATCAATGACCAGCGGCGGCAGAAAAGAAAGAGTCAAATTATCTATATTTGCAGCTGAATTGAACTGACCGCGGTAGATGGATAATATACGGAATTTCTGCATTATAGCTCATATTGATCACGGCAAGAGTACCCTGGCTGACAGGCTGCTCGAGACTACGGGGACAATAACTGCCCGTGAGTTTCAGGACCAGATCCTTGACGATATGGATCTTGAGAGAGAGCGCGGCATTACGATTAAGAGCCATGCGATTCAGATGATCCATGAGCAGGAAGGTAAAAAGTATGTTCTGAACCTCATAGATACTCCAGGGCACGTCGATTTCTCATATGAGGTTTCTAGGTCAATTGCCGCCTGCGAAGGGGCATTGCTTGTCGTTGACGCCACCCAGGGAATCCAGGCACAGACCATTTCGAACCTCTACATGGCAATCGAACACGGACTTGAAATAATTCCCGTGCTGAATAAAATGGACTCCGCCAGTGCGATGCCCGAGGAGGTGAAGGACCAGATAGTGGATCTCACCGGCTGCGGTCGCGATGAGATAATAGAGGCCAGTGCAAGAACGGGAATGGGTATTGACAGGATTCTGAGCGATATTGTCCTCAGGATCCCTCCCCCGAAGGGAGATCCTGATGCACCGTTGCAGGCCCTGATTTTCGATTCTGTTTTTAACTCTTTCCGGGGCATAATAGCATATTTCAAGATTTCCAACGGGACCATCCACCCGCATGAGATGGTGAAGTTTGTCAACACCGGCAGCGAATATGACGCGGATGAGATAGGGGTCCTGAAGATCAAACGTGAGCCCCGGAATGTTCTGAGCGCAGGTGACGTGGGCTATATTATCTCCGGCATTAAAAATTCTGCCGAGGTAAAAGTAGGTGATACAATCACACATGTGGCCCGGCCGTGCGACATGGCTATCTCAGGTTTTGCAGAGGTTAAACCTATGGTATTTGCGGGTATCTACCCCGTCGATGCCGATGACTATGAGGATCTCAGGGCTTCAATAGAAAAGTTACAGCTTAATGATGCTTCACTTACATTCGTTCCGGAGTCTTCTGCCGCACTCGGGTTTGGATTCCGCTGCGGGTTCCTCGGCCTGCTTCATATGGAAATAGTCCAGGAGCGCCTTGACAGGGAGTTTGACATGGATGTGATCACTACTGTCCCGAACGTTTCATTCAGAGTGCTTACCACCAGGGGTGAGATTGTGGATGTTCATAACCCTTCCGGGATGCCAGCCGTGACTACAATTGATGAGATTGAGGAACCATACATTCACGCACAGATCATTTCGAAGTCGGAGTACCTCGGCTCGATACTTAAACTTTGCATTGACAAGAGAGGCATCCTGAAGAACCAGGTTTACCTCACCAGCGACAGGGTAGAGGTTTCGTTCGATATGCCCCTTTCAGAAATAGTTTTCGGTTTTTATGACAAGCTGAAGAGCATCTCGAAAGGGTATGCATCATTTGACTACCATATCACCGGGTACAAGAAGGCTGACCTTGTAAGACTCGATACCCTGCTGAACGGAGAGATGGTGGATGCGCTTTCAACTCTCATCCACCGCGGCCATGCATATGACTTTGGAAGAAGAATGTGTGAAAAGCTGCGTGAACTGATACCGAGGCAGCAGTTCGATATTGCCATTCAGGCAGCTATCGGGGCCAAGATAATTGCCCGTGAGACTGTAAAGGCTGTGCGTAAGGATGTTACAGCCAAGTGCTATGGGGGAGACATAACCCGTAAGCGCAAACTGCTTGAGAAACAGAAAAAGGGAAAGAAGAGAATGCGACAGATAGGAAACGTGGAGGTACCACAGCAGGCGTTCCTGGCTGTGCTTAAACTTGACTGACCCCGGAAAAAAGCTGCAAAAAAGTTGCAGATAATTATAAAATGTTAACTTAGCGTTTCGTTGGGATTGAATGGGGAGAATAAATCCACATTGTCACGACCCTAAAACTGACCTAGACTCTTGCCCCGCCTGGAAATCAAACCGGCGGGGTAATTTTTTTCAGCAAATCAGCTTGTAGCCTTTCCCGTGGATGTTGAGTATGGCAACCGCCGGATCACTCCTGAGGTACTTGCGGAGTTTTGTGATGTATACGTCCATACTTCGTGCATTGAAGTAATTGTCGTCGATCCATATGGATTTTAGTGCAAAGTTGCGTTCAAGAACCTCATTACGGTGCCGGCAGAGCAGTTCAAGCAGCTCGGACTCCTTGGTGGTAAGCTTTTGCGACTGGCTTCTGAATGTCAGCAGCTGTTTTGTCACTTCAAAAGTAAACTGGCCAATTGAATAGTTCTCCTGCGGAGCTTCGGATTCACGCTTGGAAGACCGGCGAAGGATGGCCTCGATCCGGTAAACAAGCTCTTCCATGGAAAACGGTTTAGTGAGATAGTCGTCAGCGCCAGAGCGGAACCCCTCGATGATGTCATCCTTGAGGTTTTTGGCAGTCAGGAAGATAACCGGGATATTCTGGTCAATGGCCCTGATCTCCCGTGCCAGCGTAAATCCGTCCATTTCAGGCATCATTACATCGAGCAGACAGAGAGTAAATTTTTCTTTTTTGAACTGTCCCAGTGCCTGGGCTCCGTCTGTCACCAATGTTGTCTCGTAATCCTTAATTGTAAGGTAGTTACTTAGTAACAGCCCCAGGTTGGGGTCGTCCTCGGCGAGCAATATCCTGACTTTCTTCATTTCTGCTGGTCTTTAGGTAGCTGAATAATTATTCTGGTCCCTCTGTTTAACTGGCTTTCAGCCCTGATAGTTCCGTGATGTTCGTCAATTATTGTTTTCACATAACTGAGACCAAGTCCGAATCCTTTGATGTTATGAGTGTTTCCTGCAGGAACACGATAGAATTTCTCGAATATATGTTTCAGATGATCCCTCGAGATTCCGATGCCGTTGTCTGAAACGGTTACGGTTATGCTTTTATGGTTTTCTTCGGTGGTTACTGTTATTTCTGGCGTCCCGGCTGAATACTTGAGTGCATTGTCAATGAGGTTAAGGAAAACGTTCAGAAAATGTGCCTCATCGATTCTGATGTGAGGATTGTTTGCATCGAAATGGGTTGAAATAGTTCCTCCCAGGCCTGTCACCTGGAGGGTGAAGTTGTCTACAGCCTTCTGAATTACCTTGTTTATGTCAGTCTCATGCCTGTTCAGTTCCAGCTTCACCTTTTCAAAAATAGCAGTCTGAAGCACTTTCTCAACATGGAATTTCAACCTTGTGCTCTCTTCATTTATTATGTTCGCAAGGCCGCTTACATTCCTCGATTTTTCAGGGATATTCTTGTCTGCAAGCATCTGTGAGGCAAGTGAAATGGTTGCAATGGGAGTCTTGAGCTCATGGGTCATATTGTTAATGAAGTCACTTCTGACTTCGGAAAGCCTTTTCTGACGGAATATGACTATGAATGTGCTTGTCGAAAGAATAATCAGGAAAAGCAGCATTATCATGGATGAGAAGGCCATGAATGCTATCTGGCTGAATTTATAATTCTCCTCCCCGGGAAAATATATTGACAGGATATTGTTTCCGGGAACAGGATCATTCGGAAAAAGCTGCCGGAGATATTTGTTTGCTCCAGTGCTCTCGCTGTAATCCGGTGTATGATATATTAATCCGCCGAAGTCGCCCCTGACTGCAAATTCATAGTCGAGGTAAATCCCGACGGCAACCAGAGAGCTTTTGATAAGGTTATTCAGGTTTTCTGAAGCGAAGCGCTCACTAAGCGGGGGAGTCTCATGCAGTATCCGGCTAACGATGTTCTCAATTGAGATGACTTTGCTTGTCATTCTTTCAGTGGCTCCAACGGTGAGGCTCTGGCCTGTCGGTTCAGCTGTCTCAGGAAACGATGCCGACTGTCCGTCATCCGGAGTAAGCAGATAAGTGCGGCCTGCCCTGTTAACGATGACGGACCTGACACCCGGATTGAAGCCGTATTTTTCAAGCAGACGAATGTCGGCCGACTGGTTTTCAGATGGTGATTCAGGGTCCCTGGCAACGGTATCAGTCACTTCGGGATTCATTTCACTTATAATGCGGTTATAGGTCTCCGTCTTTTCAAGTTCGGTGACAACCTCTTTCAGGGCTTCGTTTACTCCAAAACGAAACTCCTGATCCTCAGTGCTTACAACACTGTTAATCCATCTGACCTGGATAACCACCAGGCCTGAAATGGCTAAGAAGAAGAAGACTGCCAGTAAAACTATGTAGTTGCGCTTCATAGTTTAACAAATGTAATCCGTTAATCTGGTGCATGCCATGGTTTAACGAAATTTAACAACCCGCAAAAAAAATATTTTATCGGACTTAAAGTTAAAAATGTGTTAAATATCAATAAATTAAGGATTCATTAAGACTTGAATGAGAAAAGGAATCTATCTTTGTACTGTTTATGGCACGAAAGTTGTATCATAGACATTGGAGTTTTTTTCATAGGTTAGGTTAGTTTTAGGGTTAACGCAGAAAAGGAGGCAAGAAATTGTCTCCTTTTCCTTTTTACTGCACAAGGAGTTTTATGTTCCTGTCAGCTATCAGGGTGCTGTTAAAGAGGAACACAGCTGTAATATCAGGATTCTTTCTGATCTGCGCAGCAAGGTTCTCGGCTTTGACCTTGTCAGGGACGCCGTGAATAACAAGGAAATAATCAATTGTCTTAAGCTTGCGTATCAGAAAGTTGCCGGGAATCCGGTTGGTAACCAGTGATAGCATTAAGGGCGAGGTGGTGAAAACTGAAAAATGGGGGGCATCATCTCCGGATCCGGCTACTATGTCAATATCACTGTGCTGCAGCGATATTGACAATTGCCTGTTCAGCATTACTGTAAGACGGTAATCCGGCTCAGAAGTTACCAGCCCGAGAAACAGAAATTCAGCAGGTTCAGCGGAAAATATTGTGTGCCTGGTTACCTTCTCCCTCTCTTTCACGCCGTTACCTTTATCTGTTCCCAGGCTCTCATCGAGGCATCCTGCTCGGCTTCTTTCTTTGAATCACCATGACCTGTCGAGGCGATTTCATTGTTTATCTCCAGGGTGACTGTGAAATATGGCTTGAAAGTCATTGGGTCAGTTTGTTCTGAAGAGATGAAGTTAACCGTGTACCTTGACTTCTGTCCGTATTCAAGGATCAGGCTTTTGTAGTCTTTTTCAGATTCAAGAACTTTCTCCAGGTCAATATGCTTCTTAAGAACTTTTTCGATAAAAAACCTGCTGGTCTTTTCATAGCCGGCATCGATGAAGAGTGCACCGACAAGTGCTTCAAGAGCATTCCCGTAAAGGTTTCTCGAGGCTGCGGTCGATGATGCATTCGAGACAATAAGAGTTCCGAGCTGCATCGAGACGGCAATCTGATTGAGCATCTCCCTGTTCACAATCCGCGCTCTTGTCTTTGTCATCAATCCTTCTCCGGCGCCGGGGTACAGGTTAAAGAGATATTCCGAAAGAATTGAGTCAATTATTGAATCGCCCAGGTATTCAAGCCTTTCGTTGTTGATCCTGGAGCCGTCGGGAAGAGAGAGGGAGGCTGAACGGTGTATAAACGCCATTTCATATAGTCTCAGGTTACTCGGACGGAATCCCAACAGAGACTTCAGGCGGGAGCCAAAATCGCGCCTGTCATGAATAAGAGTATCATTTTTTTTATCACGTAGCGGGAACACTACATCTCAAATTTCTTTAACAATACCGAAGCGTTATGACCACCGAAACCGAAGGTATTGCTCATTGCCACCCGCACATTTCTCTTCTGCGCCTTATTGAGTGTCAGGTTGAGTTTCTGGTCTATCGCCGGGTCAGGGGTTTTGAAGTTAATTGTTGGCGGTACGATGTCATTTATAAGGCTCATGACTGTGGCAATGGCCTCGATGGCACCAGCGGCACCCAGCAAATGACCGGTCATCGATTTGGTTGAGCTTATATTCATTTTATAAGCGTGTTCGCCAAACAGGGTGATAATGGCCTTTGTCTCGGCTATATCACCGAGAGGAGTGGAGGTGCCGTGAACATTGATGTAATCGATATCGCCAAGTCCCAGGCCTGCTTCTTCCACACACTGCTTCATGACGTTGACAGCTCCCAGACCGTCAGGATGCGGGGCTGTCAGGTGGTATGCGTCGGCGGTCAGGCCGGTGCCGATCACTTCGGCATAAATTTTTGCTCCCCGTGCTACTGCATGATCGTATGCCTCAAGTATGAGAGCACCGGCACCCTCGCCGATGACAAACCCGTCCCTGGTGGCATCAAAAGGCCTGGAGGCGGTGGCAAACTCTTCATTATTGGTAGAGAGTGCCTGCAGGGCGTTAAAACCGCCCACCCCGGCAGCATTTATTGCCGCCTCGGATCCGCCGGTAACAAATACATCGGCTTTACCCAGCCGGATATAGTGGAAAGCATCGATCAAGGCATTTGTCGAAGAGGCGCAGGCAGATACAGTGGCAAAATTAGGGCCGCGGAATCCGTATTTAATCGAAATCAGACCGGCAGCGATATCAGAGATCATCTTGGGAATGAAAAAAGGGTTAAAGCGGGGAGTACCGTCACCCGCCAGAAACCCTTTCATCTCTTCAAGAATCGTCTCAATTCCGCCTATCCCGGAGGCCCATATGACACCTATCCGGTCTTTATCGGAAGCTTCAGGATCAAGTCCGGAATCTTTTATGGCTTCATCGGCTGCAACAAATGCATATTGTGCATAGCGGTCCATCTTACGGCCCTCTTTGCGATCAAAATGATTTGCCGGATCAAATCCCTTTACCTCACAGGCAAATCGGGTTTTGAACTTTGAGGCATCAAAATGGGTTATCAGCCCGGCTCCGCTTACACCATCAACAAGACCTTTCCAATAATCCTGCAGCGTGTTGCCGACAGGGGTTAAGGCCCCCATTCCGGTAACTACGACTCTTCTCATTATTTGGAATTAGAAGGAAACTACTTTGCGTTTTCCTCAATGTATTTAATTGCTTCACCAACCGTGCTGATACTCTCAGCCTGATCATCAGGAATACCAATATTGAATTCCTTTTCGAATTCCATAATCAGTTCCACGGTGTCAAGGGAGTCAGCTCCAAGGTCATTTGTGAAATGAGCTTCCGGAGTAACTTCTGATTCGTCTACACCGAGTTTCTCAACTATGATCTGCTTTACTCTGGTTGAAATGTCAGACATACTAATCAATTTTACGTTAATACTTGTTTTTAAAACACTGCAAAGAAATATATTTGTACCATATATTTCAAACAATTTACCGGAAATTTATTGTACACTACATGTAACGTCAACCAGAACAGGCTCTTAGCATTAATTCCCGGGAATCGTCTGCTTACAGGCAAATATACATTAAAAATCAGACAATGAAGAAGATAGTCATCTTTGCCTCAGGAGCCGGGAGCAATGCCGAAAACATAATCAGATACTTTTCGAACGGGAAAAAAGCGAAAGTCGACCTGGTTTTGTCGAACAAGCCTCAGGCCATGGTAATGAAGCGTGCTGCAAATCTTAATGTAGATGCATTTTTTTTCGACCGCAGTCAATTTTATGAAACGGGGGAGGTGCTTTCAATGCTTCGGAGAAGAGGAACTGACCTGATTGTACTTGCGGGATTTCTCTGGCTTGTTCCGTCGGATATTATCGAAGCTTTTAAGGGCAGGATAGTAAATATACATCCTGCACTGTTGCCTGAGTTCGGCGGTCGCGGTATGTACGGCGACAGGGTACACGGAGCAGTACTGGAAGCCGGGAAAACAAAGAGTGGCATAACGGTTCACCTGGTAAATGAGGTTTATGACTCAGGTGATATTGTGTTCCAGGCAGAATGTCCGGTTTTGCCGGGGGATGACATCAGATCACTGGCTGAAAGGATCCACACACTTGAATATGAGCATTATCCCAGGGTAATCTCCAGGCTGATTGACGGACTGTGAAGGGAGGAGTTTATAGGTTTATAGGTTTATAGGTTTATGGGTTTATAGGTTATGTCGCGAATCTCATGACCTCAGACCGCAAGAACGCAAGACCGCAAGACATCATCCGCCAGCTGGCAGATCAGACCTCAGACTCTAATAGCTGATCGTTCCCAGAAGCTGGATATATGCTTCCGCCACTTTGCCGAAAAGCTCCCTCCCTTCCGGGGCTACCGGCTCAACCGGGGGCGACTCTACCTTAAGCGGGTCCACCGGAGAACCATTGCGGTAAAACCGGAAATCGAGATGCGGGCCGGTTGATAGCCCGGAACTGCCAACATATCCTATTATCTGGCCCTGTTTTACATAAACGCCCGCGCGTATTCCTTCACCGAACCTCGACAGATGCATGTAGGCAGTAGAATATACGCTGTTATGCCTTATTTTGACAATACGCCCTGACCCGCTCTGATAGGCTGCTTCAGTGACCCTGCCGTCACCGATTGAAAGGACAGGTGTACCGAGGGCAGCAGCATAGTCAACGCCATGGTGAGGACGCACTATCTTCAGTATAGGGTGCATCCTCCCCCCGGAGAACCGTGAGCTTATCCTCGAGAACCTGAGAGGGGCCTTGAGAAACGCCTTCCTCAGGCTCGCACCTGTGGTGTCAAAATAACTCTGAACAGAGTCCTGAATGAAGGGAATGGCATATATAGAGGCCCCGCCGTGTTCAAAGAGCGCTGCGTGGACGGTGCCTGTACCAATAGATTTATCGCCTATGTATTCTTCCTCATAAATCACCTTGAACCTGTCGCCGACCTGCAACCCGAAAAAGTCAATCGTCCA
The DNA here is from genome assembly GCA_963736735.1 of uncultured Bacteroidales bacterium. GTDB lineage: Bacteria > Bacteroidota > Bacteroidia > Bacteroidales > VadinHA17 > SR-FBR-E99. The sequence goes on from CAVTPX010000013.1 coordinate 67,208, forward strand.
GGCATAGATTTCCGACAGTTCGGCAGAGAGGTTGGGATGAAGATTGTTTTCGACAGCCGCTTCCCAGAGTGATGTTTTGATGGTACCGGATGAGTACCTGAGTACTTTTTTTATTTCCGCGGTATACTTGTGAATTGTCAGCGAATCATTCAGCGAAAAGATATAACTGACAGAAGGATCGTGATTATAGATAAAGAAATCGGCCCGGCTCAGTGTGTCCTTTGTGATAAAAACTGAATACTCATTTCCTGTTCGGACTTTACGTGCATCGAAGAGCTCGCGGTTCTCCCTCAGCAGCTGTTCGATATTATTCCAGGGCACACCGTAATCGGCAAGCAGGGTGGCTATGAACTGGTTTTTCCGTACCCGTCCTGTGATAACATTGTACGTGTCAACTGGGATTCCATGCAACAGGCTTCCCGGATCCCCGGTCCTGGCTGAGAATTTAAGTGAATCAGCCTTTTCTTCAGCTACCGGAGGTGCAGATGCTTCTTTAGGCCCGCATGATGATGGCAGCAGAAGGGCCACTGACAGCAGTGAAATTTTAAAAAATATCCTCAGCATGGTCAGACTACTATATTTACAATTCTGTTTGGTACAATGATAACCTTGGGTGTTGCACCCGCAATCCATTTTACAACTCTCTCATCAGCCAGTACAATTGACTTTACCTCCTCAGAGGGAAGGTCAACGGCAAGTTCTATCTTGAATCTCATCTTTCCGTTAACTGAAACCGGACACTCGAAAGTGTCAACTTTCAGATATTCTGACTTTGCCTCTGGCCATGGTTCATAAGCCAGGGAGGCGTCATTTCCAAGCGATTGCCACAGTTCTTCACTGAGGTGAGGTGCAAAGGGAGAGAGTATTTTCGTGAAGGTCCGGGCCGTCTCCCGGGTGATCTTTCCTTTCTTGACCGCTGTATTGAGGAAGATCATCATGGCCGAGATTGCAGTGTTCAGGTGAAGGTTTTCGATGTCATCGGTAACCTTTCTGATTGCCTGATGCAAGGCTCTCAGAACATCAGGATCTTCATTCCCTTCGGTCAGATTCTCATTGTTGGCTATCAGACGGTAGGTACGTGAGAGGAAGTTAAGCACTCCCTTGACTCCTTTTTCGTCCCATGGTTTGGTTGCATCCAGGGGTCCGAGAAACATTTCGTAAAGACGGAGTGAGTCAGCCCCGTAACGTGAAATAACATCATCGGGATTGATTACATTTTTGAGGCTCTTCGACATTTTGGCAACAATCTGTTTCAGTACCTCGCCAGTATCGGTATGGTAATATTTCCCGTCGCGTTCTGTAACCTGGTCGGAAGAGACTTTTGCTCCTGTGGCAGTTTCGTAGGCAAAGGCGAGGATCATTCCCTGGTTGAAGAGCTTCTGGAACGGCTCATCAGTGGAGACAACTCCGGTATCAAACAGGACCTTGTGCCAGAAACGGCTGTAGAGCAGGTGCAGTACGGCATGCTCGGCGCCTCCGATATAAAGGTCGACCGGCATCCAGTATTTCTCTTTTTCCTTATCGAAGATGGCGTTTTCATTTTTGGGATCAATGAACCGCAGGTAGTACCAGCAGGAGCCCGCCCACTGGGGCATCGTATTGGTCTCACGCCTGCCCCTGCGTCCATTGCTGTCAGTCACATAGAGCCATTCGGTCGCATTTGCAAGCGGAGACTCTCCGTTTTCGCCGGGCTGATATACTTCAAGGTCAGGAAGACTCAACGGAAGATCCTTTTCGTCAAGGAGGGTTATCTCGCCATCGTCCCAGTGTATCACCGGGAAAGGCTCACCCCAGTAACGCTGACGGCTGAAAAGCCAGTCGCGGAGCTTATAGTTGACAGTAGCGGCACCAATGTTCCGGCTTTCAAGCCAGGCAGTCATTGTTGCAATACCCTTCTCCTTATTCAGTCCGTCAAGGGTGATTCCGAGGGCAGGATTTGAAGAGTTAATATATTCGCCGTCCTCAGTCCAGCATTCGTTACCGGTGAGGATTCGTTGTTTCTGCTCGGCGTCAGTGACATCGGGCGAGAGAATACAGGTAATTTCAAGACTGAATTTCTTTGCAAATTCAAAGTCGCGGTCATCATGTGCCGGTACCGCCATTATGGCTCCGGTACCGTAACCTGTCAGCACATAGTCAGCCACCCATACCGGGATCTTTTTGCCGGTTACAGGATTAATTGCATAGCTGCCGGTGAAGACGCCTGTCTTTTCCTTGGCGAGGTCAGTGCGGTCGAGATCTGATTTCTTTGCCGCGGCCCTGAGATAGGCATCCACCTCTGCCTTTTTCTCTGTTGTTGTGATCTCAGCCACAAGTTCGTGTTCAGGCGAGAGGACCATGTAAGTTGCACCGAACAGAGTGTCGGGGCGGGTCGTATAGACGCAGATTTTAAGATCGTTACCGTCAATTTTGAAATCCACCTCTGCACCTGTCGAGCGGCCTATCCAGTTTCGTTGCATCTCCTTTATGCCTTCTGGCCAATCAAGGTCCTTGAGACCATCAAGGAGACGTTCTGCATATCGTGGTATGCGAAGCATCCACTGTTTGAGGTTGCGGCGAACCACCTGGTTACCGCACTTCTCATGCGATCCGTCGTTCAGTACCTCTTCATTGGCGCACACAATGCGGCATGAGGGGCAGTACCATATCTGCGCATTGTCATAATATGCCAGACGTTTAGAATCAATATACTTCTTTCTTGCTTCGTCACCGGCCTTTATGATGTCAAGGGGTATGGGCAGTTCCTTAATGTCACGGCCTCTGCCGGCTTCTGAATCATACCAGGTATTGTAGAGCCTGATAAATATCCATTGTGTCCATTTGAAATAGCCCGGGTCAGTCGTGTTGATTTCACGTTCCCAATCATAGCTAAGGCCAAGTTCTTTTATCTGCCGGCGGAAGTTGTCGCAGTTTTTGTTTGTGGTAACAGAAGGATGAGTTCCGGTCTGGATGGCGTACTGTTCTGCGGGGAGTCCGAATGCATCCCATCCCATTGGATGGAGGACGTTAAACCCGTTCATTCGTTTGTACCTTGATATAATATCCGTAGCGGTATACCCCTCCGGGTGCCCCACGTGGAGTCCGGCGCCCGAGGGATAGGGAAACATGTCAAGGGCGTAATACTTCTTCGGATTGCTGAGATCGTCAGGAGTGCGGAAAGTCCGGTTTTGTTCCCAATATTCCTGCCATTTCCGTTCTATCTCGCTGAAAATATAATCCTTCATTATGGGACTTTTTATTTGGCTTATGGTTTGCGAAATTAGAAAAACTTCTGTAAAAAAGGGCAGTCGGTGGTTGCGAGGCCATCATATTTTAGGCCGATGTTTTGAAAAGTGGATTTGCGGGGTTACTTTTGCACTCTCACTGGTCCCGTAGTTCAATGGATAGAATGACAGATTCCGGTTCTGTTGGTTGGGCGTTCGAGTCGCCCCGGGATCACAAAATTTGCATGTTGCGATTTTAAATGGCGAATAATTTATTCGCCATTTGTATTTCAAATTTATTGGTCAGGATTTAACGGACCGGAGGTTCAGAAACGATTTGAAATACCGGATGCTTGAAAGTGCCAGGCCGATACCAATTCCGTTATAAATAACCGACAGCCATTCTCTGGGTATTGAAGAATGCCGGAGGGTGATGCCAAGTGTCATCATAACAATGACAAGGAGGTAGCTCCTGAATGTCATAAAGGAAAAGAAACATCTCTTACCGGGCAGCGCTTCAATGCGGCCAATGTTTTTATGGGCAATCTTAACGAATCCGAAGCGGTAGATTAAAATGCCAGCTGCGATACCGGCCATTCCGAAGGGCAAAGGCTGAAGTGATGACACAAGCCATTTGAAGGCCATTACACAGAGCATTATCCCGACACCCATCCACATAAAACCGGCAGGAAGAAGGAGATACTCCTTTTTCACTGCCGGGTTATATTTTGTTAACAGCGAATGACTTTTGCTCACTGCTGCAGTGTCAGCCTTTCAACGTTTGTGTTGGCGTACATTATCTTGAGTGCACTTGCACGTCTGAGTGCCTGTTTCACATCTGTAACCACACCCATTCTTGTGTCCTTGTCAATCTTCAGAACGACAAGCATTTTCGTTTTGTCAGCCTCGTTGAGCTGCTCACGTTCCTGTGCGATGAAGTCCTGGATATCAGCTATCTCCTTGAAGGAATCATTGAGCTGAATTTTTGGTTCAGTTCCGTACATAGCCTGAAGATTCTCATAGGGTTCCCCGATATAGATATAGCTGGCCAGTGATTTTTTCTCCAGCACTTTGCCTTCGGTGGCTTCAGGGATCCTGACTGTGACCATTACATCAACCTCGCGCATTGTTGTCACTGCCATAAAGAAAAAGAGAAGCATGAACACAATGTCAGGGAGAGATGCCGTACTGATGGCACCAACTGATTTTTTACCTGTTTTTACGAACCTCGACATGCTAGTTTCCTCCTATTCTTTTTGGTTCAGCCTCTGAGATAGGTACTTTATAGAAGTCATCCACCGCACCTTTCTTATCCTCATCAAGTTTCTCATAAGGCACGCCAAACTCCTGTATTGCCAGGTCATTGCGCAGCTTTCCCCTCGCAGCAATAAGCTCATTCTGCACGGCAATATAAACCCCGTATTTGGTCCCGATGTCATTCTGCAATGAGATTACTGCCTTTGAAACAGCCACATCACCAAGATAGGGAATGTTTACAATTTCCTTTTCAGGCATGTTGGGACGGTCTTCTGCATTCACAATAAAGTTAAGGGTAAGCTCCCTCAACTGGTTAAAGTCTGCAAGTTCGCCTTCAACAAGGAGGAGATTGTCCTTATTTACCTTCACCTCGAGAATATTTCTGTCATTGATCTGATTTACATCCTGCGGCACATTGGGGTCAGGGATAGTCGGTAACTGACGCATCAGTCCGGTATCAGAGTCCATTGTGGTGGCAGCCAGGAAGAAAATAAGAAGGAGGAACGCAATGTCAGCCATTGAGCCTGCATTTATTTCCGGTACTTGCCTTCTTGCCATTTGGATATTTTTTTGTCCGCCAGAGTGCAGACTGTTCAGTTATTTTTTGAAAATCTTGGATATTTCCGAATAGACAATGGCGATGATCGCAATTGCAACAAGGAAATAGGCAACAATAAGACCCGTGCCGGTCCAGAAAAGAGTCCTGGGAACATTGTCCTTTCCTTTGTAATGGGGCAGGTCAAGCACGGTATTATCAGCCAGTAGTGATGCGATGAGTACCAGGACTACAGTTGCACCGAGGGCAATAAGTGCCATTTTGAGGCTCTTGGGATTCAGAATCATGTTTCTGATACTGAAGTACAGGGTAAGCAGGGCGGTTAATGCAAGCAAAAAATATGCATAAACGATGAAAGAGTTGGTAACCGTGGGTTGCTCGTACCTGGTACCCTCAGTGCCTTTGACCACACCTCCGAAGTAAAAGAGGATGGCAAAGATCACCGTGAGCCCCATCAGGGCCCACGAGAGGTATACTGTGAGTTTTTTTGAATTGACGGACATGACAGGTTATTTTGCGTTGTGTTTAACCAGCATATCAATAAGAGCTATGGATGAATCTTCCATTGCATTTGTTATGCCATCGATTTTTGAGAGGATGTAGTTGTAGAAAACCTGGAGGATGATTGCAACAACAAGACCAAATACCGTTGTGATAAGAGCTACCTTGATACCACTTGCAACGATTGTTGCCGAAACTGTTCCTGCCTGCTCGATGGCGTCAAAGGCTGCGATCATACCGATAACCGTTCCGAGGAAACCCAACATCGGGGCTATTGCAATGAAAAGGGATATCCAGGAGAGGTTTTTCTCGAGGAGGCCCATTTGTACACCGCCGTAAGCGACTACTGATTTCTCGGCCATATCCACTCCTTCATGAGCTCTGTCGAGTCCCTGGTAGAAAATACTGGCAACCGGTCCGCGGGTGTTGCGGCAGATTTCTTTGGCAGCGTCTACACCATCCTGTTTCAGGGCGGCATCAACCTTTGCCAGAAGTCTTTCAGTGTTGGTGGTAGCGAGATTGAGATAAATGATTCTTTCAATAGCAATTGCGAGGCCCAGGATAAGGCAGAGTAGAATTGTACCCATGAATCCTGCACCGCCTTCGATGAACAGTCGCTTAATCTCCTGGTGGAGAACTGTTTCACCTGCCGGTGTGGTTGCCTGAGCCTGTTCGGTAAGTTGCTGGGTTGTTGCTGCAGCTGGTTCTGTCTGAGCCTGGAGGGTCTGTGCTGATCCTAAGAGAAGAAGCGCTGCAAATGCCATAAAAACAAAAACTCTTTTCATCTTTTTCTTTTGTTGTTGGAAATTACGACAAAAATATAAAAAAATGAAAAGCACGCAATGGAGATGGGGATTTTGTTTTTGTGATCTTTAAATCAATTTGGTGGCATGGGGCATGGAGAAGGGATTATCATCGATGATCCACAGGGGGTGGCCTGCAGCATTGTATGAATGCATGCACAAGTGCATGTTTCCTTTTTTTATGGCAGGTTCAGCGTGAGCAAGCTCCCTCTTCGCCTCCCATAAAAAAAAGAAACCAGGCCGTCAAAACGGCCTGGCATTCATACAACTGCTGCGGAGAGAAAGGGATTCGAACCCCCGGTACCCTTTTGAGGTACACACGCTTTCCAGGCGTGCCAGTTAAACCACTCCTGCATCTCTCCAGAATTATCTTCCGAGCCTGATGAGCTGCTCAAAAAACGGCGCAATTTACTAAAAAAATTATGATCCCGCCGGGTCTCAGCTAATTTCACCGCATAAAGAACGCGTGAGCATCTTCTCACTCTTTTCCCTGCCATACCCGCCGCCAAGCACGATCATCATCTTTGTAATCGCTGCCTCTGAGGTAATGTCCTTACCGCTGATGACCCCTGAAATCCGAAGCCCCTCCGAAGTCTCGTACAACCCCATCTCAACCTGGCCCGTCTGACACTGGGTGACATTAAGTACAATGCCTCCACCGCCGATGAAATCCTGAAGCTCCATAAAGAACCAGTCCTGCGTGGGACCGTTCCCTGTACCGTATGTTTCAAGCACCAACCCGTGAAGATCCTTGCTTTTGAGCAGGGAATGCACAACATTGTGTCCCAGGCCGGGGAAGAGCTTCAGAATGGCTACGCCGGTATCAAACTGTGAGGTCACAGCAAGCGGTCTTCTGACTGTCGGGTACCTGATAACATTACGGTTATATTTTATCTGAAGTCCCGCCTCAGCAAGAGGCTGAAGGTTGGGTGATGCGAAGGCATTAAAGTGTTCGGCACTCTGTTTGGTTGTGCGGTTACCTCGCAACAGCCTGTTCTCAAAATAAATGCAGACCTCCGGGACAAGGGAGATACCGTTCTCTTTGGCGGCGGCAATCTCGATTGCAGTGATGAGGTTCTCCTTGCCGTCGGTCCGGAGCATCCCTATCGGCAGCTGTGCACCGGTGAAAATCACAGGCTTCTCCAGGTTGCTGAGCATGAAACTCAATGCCGATGCCGAGTAGGCCATAGTATCCGTTCCGTGCAACACCACGAACCCGTCAAACTCATCATACCTGTCAGAAATGGTTTGGGCAAGTTTTTTCCATACATCAGGACTGACATCTGATGAATCGATTACCGGGTCGAAGGTGATTGTCTCAAGCCTGAAACCGAACCGCTGTAGCTCCGGCACCTGGTCTGAGATATGGCCGAAGTCGATGGGAACAAGTGTCCCTGTCACAGGCTCATGTACCATTCCGATGGTACCTCCGGTATAAATAATAAGTATCGAAGTGCTTTTATCCATGATTCATAATGCGAACAATTTACAGGCGTTCGCCGTGGTCCGCGATGCCACCTCCGCCGGTGAGATGCCGAGAACCTCCGAAAGTTTAGCGGTTACAAGTGCAAGGTATGAGCTCTCATTTCTCTTTCCGCGGTGAGGGGCAGGGGCAAGATAAGGTGCATCAGTTTCAAGGACTATGTTGTTAATTCCTGCCGAAATGGCGGCTTCGCCCAGCCTGCTGTTACGGAATGTAACAACACCGCCCACACCTATCATGAAACCCATCTCAACGGCTGTCAGTGCTTCTTCAGCACCCCCGGGAAAGGCGTGGAAAACACCGGTGATCCTTTCCGGGCCAAAGGCACTAAGTTCTTTGAACACTATATCTATTGAATCGCGGGAGTGGATTATCACCGGCAGTGTGTACATCTCCGCCAATTCCAGATGACGGCGGAAAGAAATAAGCTGCTCGCTGTACCATGTTTTGTCCCAGTAAAGGTCAATGCCTGTCTCACCGATACCGAAATATCTATGCTCCAGCAAGCGTTTCTCTACATTGTGGAGTTCCGTGAGATAGTCGTCTTTAACGGATGTGGGATGCAAACCCATCATAGGCAGACATATACCCGGGTATCTTGTCTCCGTGGCAAGCATTGGCTGTACCGATGAAGAATCGATATTCGGCATTAAAATTTTTGTCACCCCGTCGGCAACAGACCTTTTTACTACCTCATCACGGTCCTGATCAAACTCCTGAAGGTAAAGGTGGTTATGGGTATCGATAAGGTTCATTGTACAAAAGTAATTTTTTTCAGGCAATAGGCAGTAGGGAAGTGAGGCGTGAAGAAATGATCCGGTGGATCATTTTAGCGAGCAGACAGACAGTGGGCAGTAAAAGTCTTATTGCAGGGCTAAAAGTCACTACTGCTTACCCACAGTCTGGCACCTCTCTAAAAATGCCTACAAGGCATTTTCTTAACGTTCGGTCCTTATTGCCTACTGCCTACTTTTTTTTATATCTTTATAGGTCTCGCTAACACTTTTACATATGTCAGGAACTTCTCTTGTGCACAGGATCGCCCTTGGCATGATACCGGGCGTAGGTGACATAACGGCGCGGAAACTTGTAGCATATGCCGGCAGCCCGGAGGCTGTTTTCAGTGAGTCGCACCGCAGCCTCACCAGGATTCCCGGGGTGGGGGAGAGCCTTGCAAAGGCAATCTCCGGCCGCATATACCTCGGGGCTGCAGAGAAAGAAGCTGAATTCGTTGAGAAACACCAGATCAAAGTCTATTTCTACCTTGATGACGACTATCCATACCGCCTGCGGCAGTGTGAAGACTCCCCGGTCACCTTCTATTATAAGGGCAATGCCGACCTGAATTCTCCCCGCATCCTGAGCGTGGTGGGCACAAGAAATGCCACTCAACGCGGAAAGGAGTTATGCCGGAAGATTATTGCGGGACTGGCACCTCACTTCCCGGGCCTGGTAATCATTAGCGGGCTTGCCTACGGAATAGACATTACCGCGCACAAGGCAGCAATTGAAAATGGTCTGCCAACAGTTGCAGTGCTGGGCCACGGACTGAAGACAATTTATCCTTCACTGCATATCTCAACAGCCAGGAGCATGGTAGCAAACGGCGGTCTTGTGACTGACTTCTTCTCAGATACACTTCCGGAACGGAATAATTTTATAAGGCGAAACCGCATCATCGCCGGCATCTCTGACGCCACACTGATAATCGAAAGCGGGATAAAGGGCGGCGCACTTATAACAGCCGATATTGCAGCATCCTATAACCGTGATGTAATGGCTGTGCCGGGTCGCACTGACGATCAGTGGTCTGCCGGCTGTAATGCACTTATAAAATGCAATAAGGCTTCACTTGTGGAAGGATGTGAAGATATCGAATACCTGCTCGGATGGAAACCTGCAGCTATGGCTGCACCTGTGCAGAAGGTCATATTTGCTGAAATGACAGAAAATGAGAAGAAGGCCTATGATTCGCTGAGAGAGAATGGAGATATGACTCTCGATCAGCTTGCTGTCGCACTTGAAATCCCTGTCTACCGGCTGTCAACCACCCTTCTCCAGATGGAGCTGGCAGGACTTATCACCCCTTGCCCGGGAAGCATATACAGGATTCGCAGTTAAAAAAGCCGCCCCGCAAAAAGGCGGGGCGGCAGAGTTTTGTTATAGGCAGGTCAGAATTAAATCACTCCCTGATCGATCATTGCATTGGCAACCTTGAGGAAGCCTGCAATGTTGGCACCTTTTACATAATCTACATAGCCGTCGTTGCCCTTGCCGTGTTTGACACAGGCTTCGTGGATATTGACCATGATAGTATGAAGCTTCTGGTCTACCTCTGCAGCGCTCCAGCTCATCTTCATGGAGTTCTGTGACATCTCAATGCCTGAAGTGGCAACACCGCCGGCATTGGCTGCCTTACCAGGTGCAAACAGCAGTCTGGCCTTCTGAATGATCTCAATGGCTTCAGGAGTGCTTGGCATATTGGCTCCTTCACAAACGCAGATACAACCGTTCTGAACCAGGTTTTTGGCGTCATCTTTACCCAGTTCGTTCTGTGTAGCACAGGGAAGAGCAATATCAACCTTGACTTCCCAGGGCCTCTTGCCCTTGACAAATGTCGATCCGGCAAACTCTTTTGCATAAGGCTCAACAACGTCCTGATTCGTGGCACGAAGTTTAAGCATATATTCAATCTTTTCGCCCTTGATGCCTTTCGGATCATAAATATAACCGTCAGGTCCTGAGATTGTAACAACCGTTGCACCCAGTTCGGTAGCTTTCATGACAGCACCCCATGCAACGTTTCCGAAGCCGGATACAGCAACCTTCTTGCCTTTGAATGATTCGTTCTTCGTCTTAAGCATTTCATTTGCGAAATAGACGCAGCCGAAGCCTGTTGCCTCAGGACGAACGAGCGAACCGCCCCAGTTGAGACCTTTGCCTGTCAGAACACCAGTATGCTCCTGGGCAAGTTTCTTGTACATTCCGAAAAGGAAACCGATTTCGCGGCCGCCAACACCTATGTCACCTGCGGGAACGTCAGTCTCGGGACCGATAATTCTCCACAATTCAAGCATGAAGGCCTGGCAGAAACGCATTACTTCATTGTCTGATTTGCCTTTGGGGTCAAAATCAGAGCCGCCTTTACCTCCGCCCATGGGCAGTGTGGTAAGTGAGTTCTTGAAGATCTGCTCGAAACCGAGGAATTTGAGGATTGAAATGTTAACCGAAGGGTGGAAGCGAAGACCTCCTTTGTATGGCCCGATGGCGTTGTTGTACTGAACCCGGTAGCCGAGGTTCACCTGTACGTTGCCCTGATCATCAACCCAGGGTACCTTAAAGGTAAGAATACGGTCAGGTTCAATTATCCTCTGAAGGATACCGGCTTTGGCAAATTTCGGATTTTCATTGTAGACATCTTCGATAGACTCGAGAACCTCTCTGACAGCCTGCAGATACTCAGCTTCGCCCGGATGTTTCTTTTCGAGCTCTGCCAGAATCGTTTTTACTTTCATTACAGTTTATATTAATGGTTTTTTATTAGAAAATTATGCATCCTCAAAGGTGATGTAACCTTCAGTGAAGAAAAATGATTTTGCTCATGTTTTAGGAGAACAGAGCTTAAACGGCTGATTTATAATTAGTAAGAGCTTCAGTGAGCTTTTTCTTCTGTGCTCCGGAAAGAGCTGAAATGCTTACTGCGTTGTAGGCTGCCTTTTGATTCTGTACCTTCTGGTACAGGGTCAGAAAGGTGTGCAAACCGAAAAATTTCTTCGTAATCGCGAAGCCTGCATACCGTTCTGCAGGGATCTCTATGCTCATGCTCTCTCCCTGCATAAGACCGGTTGAGTACCACCGAAGTATGATTCCCTTTATGTCAGATGAAAAGTAAATATATCGGTATTTCATTATCATGGGCCATATCAGGACAGTCAGATACACAACAGTCAGTGCCAGGGTCAGAATATTTATATTCGCATCAGAGAGAATCTTACTCAGGAGTTTCGGGAAGTAAGCCATGAAAATATATAGTACATATACTATGGTTGAGACAAATCCCAATAGCCTGAATGCTACTATTCTTTCGCCGTTTTCTATCGTCATAACCCTCTATTTTATACAAACTTAAGCAATTTTTTCTATTGCCTGCGCTGATGCACCGAAGGTCAGTTTCGCTTTTTGCTGAAAAAGCTCCTCATCAATGCCGAGCACTCTTTTGCCAGCACACCTGACCTGACTGTTGTTTTGGGATGCAGGATACTCTCTTTAACAGTTGTGAAGCCTTTCTTCTCATCCGTGGCTCCGTATACTACAGTTGCTATCTGACTCCAGGCGAGAGCCCCGGCGCACATTATGCAAGGCTCAATAGTGACATATAAAGTACAATCAGTCAGATACTTGCCTCCAAGCCATGCTGCTGCTGCAGTGATAGCCTGCATCTCAGCATGCGCTGTAGGGTCACCGAGTGTTTCAGTGAGATTGTGTGCACGTGCAATCACTGTTCCACCGGCTACGATTACTGCACCTACCGGGACCTCGTCACGCGCTGCTGCCTTCTGCGCTTCTGCGAGCGCCAGACGCATGTAGTATTCGTCATCATGGGGAGTATTCTTCATCAGGTTGACTGGTAATAATCTGCAATTTTAGAAAAAATGGCGGGAATAAGTGCATAAAAATTCAATTTACGGAGATGAAGTCAATAAAGTCTGAAGGTCTGATCCGCAGCTGGCGGATGAAGGTCTGATGTCTTGCGGTCTGAGGGTCTGAGGTCTGAAGGTCTGAAGTCTGAAGGTCTGAGGGTCTGAGAGTCATGGGATGAAGACGGTGTTCCTTAATTCTTTATTCTTTCATGTCTGCTGTTAAATTATTAACATCATATATATCATCTTTTAATTCTTCAAGTATCCTATGATATTCTTTTGTACTCTGAAAAAAGTGCACAGTTGTTACCGTTCGGACTTTTTACAACGCAGATTCCTTATGTCATCCTCGGGGTGATGTATCTCCTTTATATAGGAATGGCATTTTTAAACAAGCCGGAACTATCTGAAGCCAGGGATTTTGTGACACAGGACGAACTCGCTGGTAAAATAGAATTTGTGGAGAGGTCCTTCGGTTCTGACCTGCCGGTCATAAACATCAGCAGTCAGAGTGTCAGCTATCCGTGCCATTTTTCGGAAGACATCAGATTTCGAAACAACCCTGCCTGAGTTTACTTTTTGTCAGTACAGTCAGCGGATCGCCAAATGCGAAACGCTCACCCGTATATTCCAATCCCGCAACATCTCCTTTAACCTCTTTTCACGCCCGCCTCCGGTGACTGCTTAAACAGTGTTTTAAGCCCATTCAGATTATTTACTTCTTTAACTCATTCTGAAAATGTCACCAAAACGTGCTTTGATTATCGTAGCAGTCTTTATGATTTCAACCTGTCTTCATTCGCAGGATTTCATAGTTGCTTTTGACACAACTTCCATTCCTGAAGTGGCAGTCGCCGAAGTCTATGTCTCAGCTTCCAGGGAGCGTCTCAAGCTCAGGGAGATGCCGGCTTCGGTATCCGTAATCTCGTCGGCCCTCATCAGCAACGGCGAGATCCGCTCCCTGTCTGATATCACCGCGTCAGCACCTAATTTCTTCATGCCTGATTACGGGTCGAAGCTTACAGCGCCGGTTTATATCCGCGGAATAGGCTCTCGTATCGATGCCCCCTCGACAGGGTTGTATGTAGATAATGTACCTTATTTTGAAAAGGCATCATTCAACACTGATTTCTTTGATATTCAGCATATTGAGGTGCTGAGGGGCCCGCAGGGAACCCTTTATGGCAGGAACACAATGGCCGGAATCATCAATATTGTCACTCTTTCTCCCCTGGATTTCCAGGGCACTACGCTGAATTTGTCAGCCGGAACCTACGGAACCTACAGCCTAAACGCTGGTCACTATGCAAAGCGAAGCGAAAAATTCGGATACTCCCTTTCAGTCAATCTACTTCACAACAACGGATTTTTTACTAATGATTATACAGGCGAACCTGTTGACAAAATCAACTCAGCAGGGGTCCGGAACCGCCTTGCCTGGACTCCGGCAAAAAGGGTTACCAGTTGAAAATATTGCATTCTGGGAGTGGAGTGATCAGGGTGGTTATCCGTATGCCGTCTACAATGACACTACTCAGGCTCCCGAACCCATAAACTACAACCAGTACAGTTCTTATTTCAGACAGCTGATCTCCGATGCCCTTGTTGCGAAGTATAAGGGGTTGCATATGGAGGTTACATCCACAACTTCATACCAGTATCTCAGGGATAATCAACAGATTGACCAGGATTTTACACCTGCATCGCTGTATTTTGTCAAACAGCGCCAGAATCAGAACATGGTTTCTCAGGAAGTTATTGCCAAATCGGTATTGCAAAACAAATACAGGTGGCTGGCCGGTGCCTACGGGTTCATGCAGAAGTTTGAAAAAAGTGTCGATGTTGATACCTATGCCAACGGCACAACATCATATAAAAACTATGATCATGTAATCACCGGTGCGGCCTTGTTTCATCAGTCAACCCTTACTGATCTTTTGGTGCCGGGGCTGACAGTGACTGGCGGGATCAGGATAGATTTTGAAAAGGATGTGCTCAATTACAGATTTGATATGTTGAGTAACTCTCTCCTCAGCACACTTGCAGACACCATATATCCAGGCCTCAGTTCACTCGAAATACTTCCCAGGCTTGCTCTGAGCTATGCCACCGGACGCAGTAACTTTTACGGGGTCATAGCCCGCGGGTATAAGACTGGTGGTTATAATTCAACTTTTGAACGCCCTGAAGACCTTACCTTCGAACCTGAACACAGCTGGAACTATGAGGTGGGCCTCAAAACAAAACTTCCGGGTAACATCTTTGCCGATGCAGCGGTTTTTTACATCGACTGGCGAAATCAGCAGATATACCAGACGGTGCCCAGCGGGCGTGGCTCCATGCTCAAGAATGCAGGTCATTCGGTCAGCAAGGGGGCGGAGCTGACTCTCAGGGCTGCACCACTTAAAGGACTGGAAGCATCACTTGCATACGGATTTACTCATGCAACTTTCATTACTAATAAGGTCAACGATCTGACAGACTACAGTGGCAACATCATTCCGTATGTCCCGCGCCATACCGTTGCACTTCAGGCGACTCAGACAATAAATGTCCGGGACTCAAAAATGCTTGATTTAATCAGAATCAGCATCACGGGCCGGGGTACAGGGAAAATCTTCTGGAACGAGGCAAATGATCATTTTCAGGAGTTCTACGCTACTACAGATGCTAAAGTATCTTTCGGTAAGGGGGCAATTCAGTTTGATATATGGGGAAAGAATATCACCGGCTCAAAATATGAGTCGTTCTATTTCACCGCTCTGAACCGCAAGTATGTACAGATGAATAAACCGGCAAGGCTTGGGGTGAACCTCTCAATAAAATTCTGATGAGCAGCGAAAAAAACTGGCCGAAGTACCCTACACTGTTCAGTCTCTACATTGCGCAGAGCATACCCATGAGCTTTTTTTCGACAGTGGTGCCTGTAATCATGCGTCAGGAAAACTATTCTCTCGAATCGATAGGTCTAATGCAGCTGGTAAAATTGCCCTGGATATTCAAGTTTCTATGGGCACCTCTTGTCGACCGTACATCTGAAAGCACACGAAGCCTTAAAAGATGGATATTCCTGTCGGAGATCTTCTATGCCCTGGTGATCGTAATGACGGGTATGCTGAGCCTGCAGACAGATTTTAAGCTGATAGTAGTACTGATGCTCATTGCCTTCATTGCCTCAGCAACGCAGGATATTGCAACTGACAGTTATGCAATAAGGCTCCTGAAGCCATCTGAACGATGCTTCGGAAACAGCATCCAGAGTGCCGGAAGCTTCATTGGTACACTCTTCGGAACCGGCGTCCTTCTCATCGCTTACCATTACTTCGGATGGCAGGCCCTCCTGTCAATTCTGGCCTGCTTTGTAGTTTTTGCCCTGCTACCCTTGATACTTTACAGGAGAAAGGTCGACAAGCCTCAAAATGCCAAAACACGGGTTGCATGGATTGACATTATACGTTTCTTCCGGACCCCCGGGATTCATAAGAGGGTACTGGTTCTGGTCTTTTACTATTCAGGGATCATCGGTACACTTTCAATGCTGAAGCCCTGGATGGTCGACCTTGGTTACAGCGTGAAGGAGATTGGATTTATGTCAGGCATCACCGGAACATCGGTTGCGACACTGAGTGCCCTGGCGGCAGGATGGATCATAAACAAGACAGGCCGCAGGACTTCGCTTTTTGCTTTTCTTGCATTAACAATATCGGTAAGCATTTATTTCTGGATCATTGCCGCCGGAGAACCCTCAAAGGCAATGATATGGACAGGAATATGTTTCCTCTGGGGAGGATATGGGCTCTCGACTGTTGCCATTTATACAACATCGATGGACATTGTACGTCAGGGACGTGAAGGAACAGATTTTACACTCCAGATCGTTATTACACACCTTTCAGGACTCGTGATGGCAATCCTTAGCGGCCAGATTGCAGGTAAAATGGGCTACAGAAATCTTTTTGCAATTGAAGTTTTCCTCGGTTTAACAACAATGGCCGTACTACTTTATTACAGTCATAACAAAAGAAATGATGAATCAGTCTGAACACCTTATAAGGAAATACAATGTACCTGTTCCCAGATACACCAGTTACCCTCCGGCAACGGAATTCACTGAGAAGCTGACAGAAAGAGAGTACAGGTCGATGCTTGCGGAATCAAACCATCGAAACCCTCAGCATATTGCACTTTATATACATATCCCGTTTTGCCGGAAGATCTGCTACTACTGCGGATGCAATGCCACGCACATCGGAAGGGGTGCTGATGTACAACCCTATGTCGAAGCACTGCTGCGCGAAATAGAGATCGTTACGTCACACATTCACAAGAACCGCAAAGTGTCACAGATACACTTCGGTGGCGGCACCCCCAATTCAATCGATGCAGATTATCTGGCCGGGATAATAGCTCTTATCCGTTCTAAATTCACATTTATCGATAATCCTGAGATAGCAATAGAATGTCACCCGGGGTACCTTGATGAGTCATATATCACCTCCCTGCGCGATGCAGGGTTCAATCGGTTCAGCGTCGGTGTTCAGGATTTCGACAATGAAGTTCTAAAAACTGTAAACCGCACCCCGTCAGCCCTGCCACTGGATCAGATTGTGACCATGCTGCGTTCTTCCGGAGCCTCTGTTAATCTTGATTTTATTTACGGTCTTCCCGGGACAGGATGTTGCATCATTTTCTGCGACGATAAAGAAAGCGATAGCACCTAAAGCCTGACAGGCTGGTGACTTTTTCCTACGCCCATGTCCCGTGGGTGAAGAAGCATCAGGCAATTCTGGAGAGCAAAGGTCTTCCGGACCCCACGGCTAAAACCGCGATGTTCAATGCAGCGCATGACCTTCTGATGGCGGCAGGTTATGTCTTCATCGGACTCGATCACTATGTCCTTCCGGATGATGAACTTGCTACTGCGCTGGCAGGGAAATCCCTCCACAGAAATTTCCAGGGTTACTGCACACGACGTACAACAGGGCAGGTATATGCCTTTGGCGTATCAGCCATCAGTCAGCTCGACGGTGGTTATGTACAGAATACCAAGGATGTTAAAGAATATATTCAGATCCTTGCAAATAACGCACTGCCGGTTGATCGCGGTTTGCGTATAACTCAGTCACAGAAGGAAATACGCGAGGTGATAAACGAGATAATGTGCAATAAATACATCAGCTGGCCAGAACTCTCAACACGTCTGGGCATACCTCAGAAGAGACTCACAGAACAGTTTATTCCTGAAAGGTCACGGCTGCTGGAGTTTTCAGATGAAGGATTGCTGGTCTTTTCAGATGATGAATTAAAAGTAACAGAGGCAGGTTCTCTTTTTATCCGCAACATAGCAGCGTCACTGGATCCTGCTTTTAACTCAGAAAATAACAGATATTCAAGATCAGTTTAGATGAACGAAATTAATACTGATGTACTTGTCATTGGAGCTGGTCTGACAGGCCTGACACTTGCTTATAAGCTGCACAAGGCAGGAATAGCGGTTGTCCTTGTCGATAAAGACCAACATACTGGTGGAGTAATAAGGACAATCAGTGAAAACGGATTCACATTCGAAGCAGGTCCGAATACAGGAACTCTTTCGAATCCTGACCTTGTCGAGCTGTTTGAATCGCTTGGTGACAAGTGTATGCCAGTGACGGGCAGGAAGGAGGCAAACCGGAGGCTCATTCTCAAAGGAGGCAGGTGGAGGGCATTGCCGTCAGGGCCTGTCTCGGCAGTGACAACGCCGCTGTTTACCCTGGGAGATAAATTTCGCATACTCGCCGAGCCTTTTCGTGCTCGCGGCACTGACCCTGACGAGAGTGTGGCTGACCTCGTCCTGAGAAGAATGGGTAAGTCTTTTCTGGATTATGCAATCGACCCTTTCATCTCGGGAATTTATGCCGGAGACCCCCGCAAACTGATCACACGTTATGCGCTTCCGAAACTCTGGAAACTGGAACAGGAGCACGGCAGCTTTATCGGGGGATCATTTGCAAAGGCCAGGGAACCTAAGAGTGAACGTGAACGAAAGGCAACCAAAGAAGTATTCTCTGTACAGGGGGGTCTGCAGCGACTTACTGATGCCCTTGCATCAGAGCTTAACCCTGACAGACTGTTTACAGGATGCACTCCTGCTGTTGTCAGACCTGATCAGAAAGGCTTTATGACTCTCCTCACCTGTGCTGCAGGCATCAAAAGAGGCATCCGTTCTGAATACGTGGTAATTACTTCCGGCGCACATACGGTGCCTGAGATACTGCCCTTCATCAGTCCCGACCTGCTCTCGCCCCTAACTGCTTTGGTATATGCAAAGGTTGTACAGGTAGTTGCGGGATATAAAAAATGGACCGGGAATGATGTAAATGCTTTCGGAGGACTGGTACCTTCTAAGGAAGATAAAGATGTTCTCGGAATTCTTTTCCCCTCTTCAATTTTTGACGGCAGGGCACCTGAGGGAGGTGCTTTGCTCTCTGTATTCATGGGCGGCATGAGAAACCCGGCTCTTACTGAAATGAGTGATCATGAGCTTGGGGCTATTGCTCTTTCAATTGTGAAAAAGACATTGAATCCCGTTAAGGAAGACCCGGACCTCCTGCGCATCTTCAGATATCCGCATGCCATTCCGCAGTACGAAATCAGTACCGGTGACAGACTGAAGAGAATTTCCGAACTTGAAGCCCTGTATCCCGGTCTCATTCTTGCCGGCAATATGAGAGATGGTATCGGTATGGCTGACAGGGTCAAACAGGCAGTAAGGATCTATGAGGAGCTGAAGACCAGAATCAGACATTGAGATTATGATATGCGAAACAGGGCTGTAATACTTGTAAATGTTGGAACCCCCGATTCACCTTCGGTAAAGGATGTAAGGAAGTACCTTTCGGAATTCCTTAATGACCCAAAGGTCATCGACATGCCCTGGCTGTTACGCAAGATATTGGTGAACCTTGTCATAGTACCTTTCAGAGCTCCGCGCTCAGCATCACTTTACAGGAGACTCTGGACAGCGAAAGGCTCGCCGCTTCTCGTTCACCTTACGGAGCTGGTTCAAAGAGTCGGGCGGTCAATCCAGGCAGGGATGTATGATGATTTTATTAAGGATTCCGGATCAGACAAACCCGCCTTTTTCGGGGCTATGCGTTATGGTAATCCTTCACTAGCGTCAGTGCTGAAACAGGTCAGGCAGGAGGGATATGGCAGTATAACCGTACTTCCATTGTATCCTCAGTATGCCAGCTCTACAACAGGGTCAGTGATTGAAGAAGTAAACAGGTTGACAGGAAGATGGGATCAGAAACCTGAGATAGACATTGTGAAGCAATTTTACAGCTCACCGGCATTCATCAAGCCGATGGCTGACAGTATCCGCGAATCATGTAGTACAGGATTTGACCGGCTCGTGTTTTCATATCACGGTTTACCGGTAAGCCAGGTGCGAAAGGTGCATCCTTTGTGCAATCCTGACACCTGCAGTTGCGATGAACATATGACTGAACATGGCAGGATGTGTTACCGGGCAGCCTGTTACGAGACATCACAACTACTGGCAGAGGAACTTGGATTGGGCAGGGAGAAATATTTAACCGCCTTCCAGAGCCGGTTTTCGAAAAACTGGCTCGGACCGTTTACTGATGATACGCTTCTGTCTCTTGCCCGATCAGGTGCGAAACGTGTTGTAATTGTTGCCCCTTCATTTACGGCTGACTGTCTGGAAACAACTGTGGAGATAGGAGAGGAGTACCGAAAACTTTTCATTTCAGGTGGCGGTGAAGACCTGGTTGTGGTCCCATGTCTGAATGATGGCCTGGATGTGATTGGGATTCTGAAGGTCTGAGGTCTGATCCGCCAGCTGGCGGATGAGGGTCTGAGAGAGTCATGCCCATGCTCCTGCGTCCTTGCTCCCTGGCTTCTCGCTCCATGCTCCTTGCTCCATGCTCCCTACCGCACTATCTGTCTGCTCGCTAAAATTGATGTCACCGGACCATTTCTTAACGCTCGCTCCTCTAATGGCTACTGCCTTATCTTATTATTTCTTACTTTTGTCTCCACAATAGAATAATATGTACAGAACACACACCTGCGGAGAGCTGCAGATTACTAATAAAGGAGAGAAAATCACACTTTCTGGCTGGGTGCAGCGCTCACGTGACCTCGGAGGGATGACATTCATTGACCTGCGTGACAGATACGGCATTACTCAGCTGGTCTTCAATATGGAAGTCAATTCTGACCTGTGCCAACAGGCCCGCAAACTGGGCCGCGAGTTTGTAATCCAGGCTCAGGGTACCGTTGCTGAAAGAAGCAATAAAAACCCAAAAATGGCAACAGGTGACATCGAGATCATCGTTGATGTGTTAACGATTCTGAACACCTCCGAAGTGCCGCCCTTCACAATAGAGGAGAATACAGACGGCGGCGACGAGCTGCGGATGAAATACCGTTACCTTGATCTTCGCAGGGCGAATGTCAGGTCCAATATGATACTTCGCCACCGCATGGCCCAGGAGGTGAGACGTTACCTTGACGGACAAAATTTCATCGAGGTGGAGACGCCGGTCCTCATCAAGTCGACACCCGAGGGCGCACGCGACTTTGTGGTTCCCTCAAGGTTACATAACGGAGAGTTTTATGCCCTGCCGCAGAGCCCTCAGACATTCAAGCAGCTGCTTATGGTAGCCGGGTTTGACAGGTATTTTCAGATTGTCAAGTGTTTCCGCGATGAGGACCTGCGGGCAGACAGACAGCCGGAATTCACTCAGATTGACTGTGAGATGTCATTCATACACCAGGAAGATATCCTGAATATGTTCGAAGGGCTGGCACGTCACCTGTTTAAAGAAATTAAGGACATTGAGTTCCCGGAAAAATTCCCTCGTCTTCCCTATAATGAGGCAATGGCATCATACGGAAGTGACAAGCCTGATATAAGGTTCGGAATGAGACTTAATGAGATCACTCCCCTGGTTCAGGGACGGAACTTCCCTGTTTTTGACAGTGCAGAATATGTGGGAGCCATTTGCGCCCGGGGCTGCGCAGTCTATACAAGAAAGCAGCTTGACGAGCTGACCGATTTTGTCAGGCGTCCGCAGATTGGTGCGAAAGGACTGGTTTATGCCCGTGTGGAGGCTGACGGTAGTGTCAGGTCCAGTGCTGACAAGTTTTATTCTCAGGAAGACCTCCTGTCTCTCGGGAAAGCGCTTGGTGCAAATCCCGGCGACCTTATACTGATGCTTGCCGGTACCAGGAAACAGACACTGACAGCCCTCGGCGAACTCAGGCTGGAGATGGGTCGCCGCCTCGGGCTGCGCACCCCCGGCACTTATGCCCCGCTGTGGGTTGTGGACTTCCCGCTGTTCGAGTGGGATGAGGAGTCGAAAAGATACTATGCGATGCACCATCCTTTTACCTCCCCGAAAACGGAGGACCTGCAGTTTATGGAGAGTGACCCGGGAAGGGTCCATGCCAATGCCTATGACCTCGTCATAAACGGTACTGAAATTGGAGGAGGGTCAATAAGAATACATGACAATGGCACGCAGCGACTGATGTTCAAAACCCTCGGATTTACGGAGGAGGAGGCACAGCACCAGTTCGGTTTTCTGCTCAGCGCATTCAAATTTGGGGCACCTCCTCACGGCGGCATCGCCTTCGGGTTTGACAGGTGGGCAGCCATTTTCGGCGGTTCCGACTCAATCCGCGACTTCATCGCCTTCCCTAAAAACAACCAGGCAAGGGATGTGATGATTGATACCCCCTCAGTGATAAAAAAGGAACAGCTCGATGAGTTGGGAATAGAAATTAAAAAAGTGCAGTGATGCACTTTTTTTTCGTCTTTTAAGCTCCTTTTATTTTCCGCTTCCCTTTTGCCAGCGATTTTGAGGCTGAAGTCCTGGAAAAGGGAATGGAGAAACAGAAGAGAGCTCCCTCTCCGGGTGCAGATATGAGCCACATAGAACCGCCCAGCAGTTCAACATAAGCTTTCGAGATCGAAAGTCCGAGCCCGGTTCCGCTGTACTGCTTCGAGTTAGGGCTCTCAACCTGGAAGAACCTTTCGAACACCTTTTCATGATTTTCAGCGGCAATGCCTATTCCGGTGTCACTTACGAAGAATTCCACAGTCTCACCCCTCAGCACGTATCCGAATTCTATTCGTCCTTCCTTTGTAAACTTCAGCGCATTATTCAGCAGGTTGGCAAAGATCTGAATGACTTTGGTTTCGTCGGTAAGGACGATGGCATCCTCATCACTGAGATGAACTGTACATTTGAATTCCAGCTTCCGGCTGTCGGCACGCAGACGGTACTGGTCGTACAGACTCCGGATGAGGGTATTCAGGTTGACCTCCGTCAGGGTAACTTTTACAAGCCCGGTTTCAACGTTCGAAATATCTACAATATCGGTAATGATTGAAAGAAGCTGGTTGCTGCTCTGGTAAATTATATCGATGTACTGTCTCCTGCTTTCATCTGTGTTGTCAGGTGAGTCCAGAAGAGTTGTGAATCCGACGATAGCATTCATCGGTGTGCGTATCTCGTGTGAGATGTTGTGAAGGAAAGCGGTCTTGAGCCTGTCGCTCTGTTCGGCTTTGTCCCTCGCTCTGATGAGTTCCTCCTCAATGCGTTTTCTGTCTGTAATGTCAGAAATGAACCCTTCGAGTGCAACGAGCTTATCACCTTCATAGTAGCCTCTTCCCCTTTCCCATGCCCAGCGCTTGTTTCCGGTTGAGGTTATGACGCGGTATTCAATTGTATAAAGGTACCCGGTACTTAATGCTTTCTGGATTTCGACCTCAACCCTTTCCTTGTCCTCCGGATCGACGATGGAGTTATAAGACCTTATCTTGTTATCTATGAATTCATTGGGAAGATACCCGGTGAGTTCGTAAATACCGTCACTGATATATTTCATTGTCCAGTCCTTGTCGTTGAGACAACGGAAGACAACGCCGCGGAGGTTATTAATGATTGTATTTAGTTTCTTGTTGCTTTCTCTCATCTCCTCTTCGGCCCGTTTGCGCTCGGTAATGTCGCGCCCGATGGTCTGGTAATAGACTTTACCCTCCACCTCGACTGTGCGTGCGCTGAGCTCAACGGGAAATTCAGTTCCGTCGCTTCGCCTATGGAGTGTTTCAATATATGACGCACCCCTTTCCTTAAGTTCGGCCAGGTGTGCGGGAATGAATGAAGCAGCCTCGGGTGTGCGGAGTTCGGAAATATTCATTCCCAGAAGGTTAGCGTGCGGATAACCGTACGCTTCGACGGCACGGTCATTGGCTTCAACCACGAAAAGGTCAGTATCGAAAAGCAGAATTATATCGTTGCCATGTTTCATTACAAAATCGACATGCTTCATTATGGCCTGCCTGTCAATCTGTTCCTTGTATTTTGACCTGATGAATTGTTGCCTTGACGATCTGACAACCAGGAAACCTATAAATACCAGGGCCAGCAGTGACAGCATCATCGTGAACCATAGCATTGATACCTCGCGATTGTACTGGCTGAGGACTTCGCTCATATCGGTCTTGGCCACGAGGAACCATTCAGATCCCGGAATGGTCCTGGTGGCAGCAACGACTCTTTCTCCCCTGTAATCAATGCCGGTCATAATTCCCTGAAAACCTTTTGCAGCTTCGGCAGCAGGCAGTAAAGCGTCATTCACCGAGAATCTCATTTCAAGAGGGACGTTATCGGTATGTCGCAGCTTGTTGATAAAGGTCACTGAGTCTCCTTCGCGACTGAGCAGCAGGCATTCGGAAGTGTTACTGGGCGTGGGCCAGGTGTTAAACAGAGGGAAGAGCTCTTGGTCAGGGTTGATTCGAAGGATTATCACCCCTGTAAGAACAGTATCTCCCTGGTGTGGCATTCTCATGGGAATGACAAGGTCAAGATGCGGGTAACCAACCGCAATTGCCTGATGAATGCCTGACAGTTCTATTTCCGGTTTTGCAATGACTGATGTAATCCGGTTACGAAGGCTAACGCCCATTGCCGATGATTCAGGTGGTACAGCCAGTCCCGGCCCACCACCTGCATCGAGGAGAAGCGCACTGCCGAAATCGTATATCTGGATTATCGAGGTAAGATACTGTGTGAGCAGAAATTTCTCTCTGCTGTTGTCATCACTGATGAAGAAGGATTCAATTTGTTCAACAAGCGTCCGGTTTTCATATATCAGCCTGGCGTCATTGATTTTTTCGATACGCCAACGTTCAATCTGGTCACACTTGAGATTGGCTACTGCCTCAATCTCTTTCGAGGCGTTTTCAATCAGCCGTTTCTTTTCGCCTCTGGTGTAAACAGTTACAATAGCCAGAAGAAGGAGTGCTACAAATATAAGCACACCAAGAGATGTCCAGGGAAATGGGGGTTTCTGTTCTCTTTTTTTCATCTTCTCCCGTGAATGATCCGGAATGGAGTTCGAGGGCTGAAGATAACGAATAGTTGACAACACTATTGCTTCCCGAAAGATTAATTTCCGGGTACTCCTGCCAGTATTTGTATTTCGTGTGACTCAAAAACGATTTTATCCTGGGGAGTGAGAGCAATATTTACCATGGCCCTGGCAATTGTTCCGGACTTAATGGAGCGGTATTTCCTGAGCTTACCGAATAGCAGTTTTTCAAGCGGCCTGAAGATCATCTTACCTGCCTCCTCAGCCAGTCTGTACTCACTGCGTTTGCCGGTGATCATTGATGGCCTGAGGATTGCCACCGCTTGAAAATGCTCTTTTTGGACCGCTTGTTCCATCTGGCCTTTGGTTCTGAGATAGAAATTACGGCTTCCGCTATCAGCCCCGATGGAAGAGATCACGATGAACTGTTTTACTCCGTTTGCAGCAGCTATGGATGCAATTTTTGCGGGAGCTTCAAGATCCACTTTCCGGAAAGCCTCCTGAGAACCGGCTTTTTTAATCGTGGTGCCCAGGCAGCAGTACAGGTCATCGCCTTTGATTTCTTCCTTTAATGCTTCGATGTTGGTTATATCGAATTCAATTTCACGGAATTTAGGGTGAGAGACCTGCGACTTCCTTCTCGTGAATATCAGGATTTTGTCATAGACTTCGGTCCTGGCCAGCTCCTCTGCCAGATTGCTGCCTGTGAGGCCTGTTGCCCCGAAAACAATTGCTGTTCGTTTCAATAGAAAGACTATTTGGCGCTTTTCTTTTCCTTTTTCTCCTTGCGCTTCTCTTTCAGGCTTTTTGTAGGCTCTTTCTTTGCGGTCTTCTTTGTTACTAGTCCTTTTGTCATGGCTTTGTTTTTTTGATTAGTAATTACTTGTTCTGACGGGCCAGATTCCGTCCTGATTATTGCATAAAAATAGACTCATTGCGGGAGAAATGCAACCCCTTTTTATCAACATCTTAATAAAAAGATATTCTTATCCGGCATTTTGATAAGATTTGTTTATCCATTGCAATACTTCTTCGGAAATATCCTTTTCTGAAGTCAGATTGATTCTGTGTGAGCACATCGAGTTTGGGAGGGTAATTGTCTCCAGGATGCCTGTCTGAGTTTCTCCCTTAAGGTTAAGTCCGATCTCGAACCTGGTTTTAGTTGCAGGTTGAAGTATTGCAAACTGTTTTTTACGTCGCAGGCTGACATATGCATTTTTGGGAGAGATTTCTATATCTTTTCCGAACTTCATGATTTCTGAAAGAAGCATGTCATAAAGCGGTTTGAAGTGTTCCTTGCCCTTGTATTGCCTGATAATCAGCTGACCCGTATCCTCAGCAGAACCGGCATCAGACCCTTTAGTTTTTAGTGCAACAAGGTTTGCAAAACCATAGGTAAAGGAGTGTTTCTCTTTGAGGAATGAAATTATTTCTCCGTGTTTCTCAATTTTGCTTTCTCTGACTGTTGCAATCCATTCATCAAGTGATTTACCTGTGTTCTTTTGCAGGTTGTCTGTCATGGTCTGTTCCGCCTTGTCCATAGTGCTAAGGATTAGAGATTTATAAGCTTGTTAATAAACAATAAAGGTTTTATAATGTTCATTGTTGGTGGAGTAAATTCCGTTTCTTATCGTTTTTGCATATTGACGTTTTTTCTTTGTCTTGAAATCATGCTGTTTAATGTATGATTAGTCCCCTTTGGTCAAATAGTAGAACGGTTATTGAGGCAAATTATCTAATTTAGTGGTCTTAATTTTTGTTAGGCTGAGCATAGTATTATTCAAATTTCTTCACTGTTTTGTAACGGTGGGGAATAAATACCTTCGAAATAGGAATTATTATGCGCAGCACTATCCAGGGCCGGGGACAGTTATCTGAAGTCCCGATCAGTTAGTCGGAAAAGTGTGACTGACGAAACGGAG
>CAVTPX010000014.1:0-30324 GCA_963736735.1 uncultured Bacteroidales bacterium
GCACTCAGGGCGGGTATTAAATGCTTTAACTGCGAATCAATTCCCGAACTCAGGGTAATCGATGAGATTGCAGGAAGGATTGGTCTGAGGGCTCCCGTAGCCCTGCGTATTAACCCAAATGTCGAAGCTCATACTATCCGCAACATTACAACCGGCACCGATGAAAATAAGTTCGGTATCAGGATACAGGAGCTGGATGCGGTGGCATCGCTTCTTGAGCAACTGAAGAATATTGATTTCAGGGGAATTCACTTCCAT
The DNA here is from genome assembly GCA_963736735.1 of uncultured Bacteroidales bacterium. Lineage (GTDB taxonomy): Bacteria > Bacteroidota > Bacteroidia > Bacteroidales > VadinHA17 > SR-FBR-E99. The sequence goes on from CAVTPX010000014.1 coordinate 259, forward strand.
ATCGGCTCCCAGGTGACCGACATGGAACCATTCCGTAACCTTTGCACAAGGGTAAATCAGATCTATGAATGGTTCTGTGACAGGGGTCTTGAACCCTCCAACATTAATCTCGGCGGCGGACTCGGCATCAGCTATGATGACCCTGACCGCCTCCCTCCTTTCAGGGAATATTTCGGCATATTCAAAGAGCACCTTGATAAAAAGATCCGGAGCACACTTTCTTTCGAGCTCGGAAGGTCACTTACGGCACCTTGCGGATCACTTATATCAAGGGTCCTGTACGTTAAGGAGGGAGCCGCGGAAACATTTGTCATCCTTGATGCCGGCATGACAGACCTGATGAGGCCGGCTCTTTACCATGCATATCACAGGATAGAAAATCTCACCTCCGGATTGCCCGTGAAGAAGTATACGGTCGCCGGGCCGATTTGCGAGACCACAGACACTTTCGGTAAGTTTGTGGAGTTGCCGGAGACATCACGCGGCGACCTTATTGCAATCAGATCAGCAGGGGCTTACGGCGAATCGATGGCTTCGAGATATAACCTGAGGGCGCTTCCCGGATCAGTTTTTTCCGATAAAATATAAAAAAGGAAGGCTGCCCGCAGGCAGCCTTCCTTTTTTCAATCATATGCGTTAAGCCTTTCTCTTCTTTATCCAGTTTTTGAAAGGTGTGGAAAAGAACAGCATTATCAGGCCGAAGATCAGCATGCAAATGCCTGAAATCAGGTTGACATTAATGTTCAGTGACCTGAGGTACATTGCATCATTGCCCAATGTGGCCAGTCCGTAAACTGTTATTATTATCCCGAATACCGAAAACATCAGCCCGATCGGAAATCTTATATCTATCATGATAGTACGCTTTTAGGTTACCAGAACAAAATTGTCAGAATTATACAGATCACCGCCACTATTAGTGCCAGGAACCAGGGCCTCTGATACCATACCACATCGCTGTCATTTAACGGAGCAGTCATTGAATAGACAAGGCCATCCAGTTCAGCATCGCTCTTGATGCTTTTGGTCAGAAGTGAAATTATCACTGTAAGCAGGGTTGCTGTAGTGAAGGCAAAGATGGCGGTCCAGAAGTTCTGGGCCATCTCCACCGGGTATTCATGTATGACTCCCAGCCAGCCTCCCTTTACAAGGGTATCGGAACCCATAGGCTGAGTCAGGCCATGATGAATAAGGGCTACCGCAAACCCGGCCAGCAGGCCTGTGAATGCCGCGTGACCCGTGGATCTCTTCCAGAACATTCCCAGGAATATAACCGCGAAGAGTGGCGCATTGATCATTGAAAAGATTGTCTGCAGGAAGTCCATGATGTTGCCGAACTTACTTGCGATGTATGCCGCTCCGATGCTTACAACCACCCCGAATACAGTTGCTATCTTCCCAACTTTCAGGTAATGTTTGTCGTCAAGCTCATGATTTCCCGTCAGGGGCCTGATGTAGCTCTGGTAGATGTCATATGTCCAGACTGTATTGAATGCTGAAACGTTACCCGCCATTCCTGACATGAAAGAGGCCAGCAGGGCAGTAATGCCCAGGCCCAGCACACCGGCAGGCAGGTACTGCTTGAGCAGCATTATTATTGTGTAGTCATAGACCGGCTGACCGGTAGCATTCACCGGCAGGACAAAACCTTTTGTCGGGTCATTCAGAAGTACAAGTGCAGCAATACCCGGAACGATAATAAGGAACGGGATAAACATCTTGGGGATTGCGCCGATAAGTGGCGTCTTGCGTGCTGCAATATTCGATTCGGCAGCCATGGCTCTCTGTACAATCAGGAAGTTCGTGCACCAGTAACCGAATGAGAGAACAAATCCAAGACCGGCTGCGATGCCGTACCAGGCAACTCCAAGGGGATTGGTTCCTCCCGAACCGGTATACTTCCAGGTTGTGGTCCAGGTATCGGCGGCAAAGCCCTTGGCCTCAACAATCGGGGCCAGTCCGCTCTGCAGTCCGCCCCAGCCTCCGACATCCTTCATCACAAGGAGAGTCATAGGCAGCAGGCCGATTACAATGATGAAGAACTGGAGTACTTCATTGTATATCGCCGAGGAGAGGCCTCCCAGATAGGTGTATGCAAGGACAATGGCAGCAGAAGCCAGGATCGATACGTTGAAGTTCCATCCCAGCACGTTTTCAAGGAGCAGCGCCAGGGCGTACATCGATATACCGGAGGCAAGTATTGTCATCACCGCAAACAGAATTGCATTCAGTCCCCGTGTCTTTTCGTCAAAGCGGAGTTTCAGGTATTCAGGAACTGATCTGGCCTTTGATCCGTAATAGAAACGCATCATGAACAGGGCCAGGAAAAGCATCGCAGGGATTGCTCCTATCCAGTAAAAGTGTGTGGTGAGCATACCGTATTTCAGGCCAGAGCCTGTCATCCCCATGACCTCGAGTGCCCCCAGGTTTGTAGAGATGAATGCCAGCCCTGCTACCCAGGCGGGTATCGAGCGCCCGGCTTCGAGGAATGCGCTTGCATTCTTCATGTATTTCTTCAGGGCCCATCCTATGCCCAGCACAAAAATAAAATAGACTACCATTATCAGGTAGTCTATTCCTTCCAGCGCGAATCTTGTGTCCATGTGATTCTTTCGATTAGGTTTGTTAACACACAAACTTAACGAAATTTATTTCACCCTGACACCGGCTGAGATGTTTTTGGAGGTAATTTACTATTTCTTCACCGTCGCATTTACAGTTCTGCCTTTCGAGACCACCAGCATCTTTCTGTCGCGGGTTGCAGAGGCTCCCTTTGCACCGGTATAGTCAACCCAGGCTGTGAACTGGTTCAGTTCGCGGGCGTTAAGTCTGTCGGTCATTATGAAGCCCACATCTTCATCGCGCAGGGTATAGTTGTTATGGTCTGCATGCCATACATCCACGTAATAGACCCTTGGTGCCAGGTTGGTGAATATGACCTTGCCCGAAGCATTCGTGAAGCCCTCGATAAGGGGGTTGGTTTCGTTATCCCAGTCGTCAAGCGTGCGGTAAAGAATCACGCTTGCATTCTGGACAGGATACTGATCCCAGTACTCAAGTACTTCCACCTCAAGCATCGTGGGGGAAAGGACTTCTATTTCCTGGTATGATTCATCGAGATTCCCGGTATTTGACCATACCTTGAGCACTACTGTAAATATCCCTGTTGCTGAATAAGAGTGTACTACATTAAAGGCATCGGAAACAGTTCCGTCGCCAAAGTCCCATTCAAAATCAGCAGCATTGCTGGAAGCGTTTGTGAAGTAGATGTCTTCACCTACTTCGGCTACTACCTTGTCGGTATAAAAGTTTGCGTCAGGCTGCATTTCACAGGAAGTGAATATCAGTGCTGCGATTGCGGTTAAGAAGATTAGTCTTTTCATGACTTTAAGTATTAGTGACGCAGGAGTAAATCCAAAATCTGTGCCACATTTTTCGGGGCAGGTTTCAGAAGGTAAAAGCTGCGCGGAATCATGAACTTACCAATCGAAAAAATCGTTATCTTTGCGAACTAATTTATTTTCCAGCAATGATCAGGATAACTTTTCCGGACGGGTCGGTAAGAGAGTATGAAAAAGGTGTCAGCAGCTATGATATAGCGATGTCTATAAGTCCCAGGCTGGCCGCTGAGGTTTACGCAGCCACCGTCAATGGTGAGGTGCGTGATCTGTCGCGCCCTGTGGAGACCGATGCTACCCTGAAGCTTCACAAGTGGGATGATGCTGAGGCAAAGCATGCCTTCTGGCATTCATCGGCACATCTGATGGCAGAAGCTCTCGAAGCGCTCTTCCCCGGCATGAAATTCGGCATAGGACCTGCAATTGAGAACGGCTTCTACTATGACGTCGATCCTGGTGAGGGTAAGGCCATCACCGATTCGGATCTGCCCCTTATCGAGGCTAAGATGAAGGAGCTGGCAGCACAGAACAATAAAATAATACGGTCAGATGTCTCCAAGAAAGAGGCACTTGAAATCTTCGGATCGAAGGGAGACGAGTACAAGACCGAACTTATTTCAGAGCTGGAAGACGGGACCATAACTCTTTACAGGCAGGGCAATTTCACTGATCTTTGCCGCGGCCCGCATCTGCCGGATACATCATCTATAAAAGCCATAAGGGTGCTGAGTCTTGCCGGAGCATACTGGAGAGGCGATGAAAAGAGAAGGATGCTTACCCGTATTTACGGTATTACATTCCCGAAACAAAAGCAACTCGACGAATATATTACTCTTCTCGAGGAGGCCCGCAAACGTGACCACAGGCGCATCGGGAAAGAACTTGAGTTGTTTGCATTTTCGCCAAAGGTGGGAATGGGACTGCCTCTCTGGCTGCCAAAGGGTGCCGATCTGAAGCAGAGGCTCATCGATTTCATGACCAAAGTGCTGAAAGAGAGAGGGTATGTCATGGTTTCGACACCTCATATCGGCAATGTCGACCTTTACAAGACCTCAGGCCATTATGAAAAGTACGGGGCTGACTCGTTCAGACCCATCACAACACCGCAGGAGGGCGAGGTCTTCATGCTTAAGCCCATGAACTGCCCGCATCACTGCGAGATATACAATGCCACACCCCATTCTTACAAGGATCTGCCGCTGCGCATGGCGGAATTCGGAACCGTATACAGGTATGAGCAGAGCGGTGAACTCCACGGCCTGACAAGGGTGCGCAGCTTCACCCAGGATGATGCACACCATTTCTGCCGTCCGGATCAGCTTAAGGAGGAGTTCAAAAGTATTATCGACCTTGTCCAGTACATCTTCAAGGTTGGCGGATTTCAGTGAGTTTACCGCGCAAATATCTCTTCGCGACCCGGAAAACAAGCAGAAGTACATCGGCTCCGATGAAAACTGGGAAAAGGCCGAAAAAGCTATAATTGAAGCCGCCGGAGAGAAGAATCTGGTGACTACAATAGCCATGGGAGAAGCCGCATTCTACGGGCCCAAGCTGGATTTCATGGTAAGGGATGCAATAGGCCGTAAATGGCAGCTGGGAACCATACAGGTCGATTACAACCTTCCGGAGAGGTTCGAACTCACCTACATGGGCAATGATAACCAGAAGCATCAGCCGGTAATGATACATCGTGCCATCTTCGGTTCTATGGAACGTTTTGTGGCAGTACTCATTGAGAATACCTCGGGAAAATTCCCGATCTGGCTCACGCCTGATCAGGCGGTGATTCTGCCTATCAGTGAAAAATTCAATGATTATGCAAAAACTGTTTTGAAATTCCTTAATAATTCCGATATTCGCACCCTGATTGACGACAGGAACGAAAAGATAGGTAAGAAGATAAGGGATAATGAGTTAAAGAGGATACCCTACCTTCTTGTGATAGGTGAAAAAGAGGTCGAGAGCGGTACAATTGCAGTCCGCAGGCAGGGTGAAGGAGATAAAGGGGCAATGAAACCAGAAGACTTTATTGCTCTTGTAAAGGGTGAAGTTGCTGCTGAAACAAAGGTTTAACAAACTGATAATTAACATATTATTAACTTAACTGGAGGACAATACCATAGCAGGACCAATCTTTTCCAGGCCTAGGCCAGGAAGAAAACCGGAACCGGAACACAAGATTAACAACAGGATCACCGCCAGAACTGTAAGGGTAGTGGGTGAAAGCATGGAGCCTCAGGTACTGAGTATTCAGGATGCACTCAGGCTCGCTGACGAAATGGAACTTGATCTTGTTGAGATATCTCCAAATGCTGAGCCACCTGTTTGTAAGATAGTTGATTACCAGAAGTTTCTGTACCAGCAGAAAAAGAAACAGAAGGAGGTAAAGGCCAATGCCGCTAAAACAGTTGTAAAAGAGATCCGTTTCGGTCCGAACACTGATGATCACGATTACAATTTCAAGTTGAAGCATGCAATCAGTTTCCTTGAGGAAGGAGCAAAAGTAAGGGCATATGTTTTCTTCAAGGGAAGATCAATACTCTTCAAGGACCAGGGAGAGAAGCTGCTTGCAAGGTTTGTAGGCGACCTCGATGAATACGGGAAAGTTGACCAGATGCCCAGGCTCGAAGGAAAAAGGATGATCATCATCCTCTCTCCCAAGAAAAAGAAATAAACACTTTTATATACATATATATCTATATCAGAAATGCCAAAAATGAAGACAAATCCGGGTGCAAAGAAGAGGTTTTCTTTGACCGGTACAGGTAAAATCAAGCGGAAGCATGCCTTCAAGAGTCACATTCTTACCAAGAAATCAACAAAGCGTAAGAGGAATCTTACCTATGACGGACTGGTATCCAAGGCTGACCAGAAGAATATCAAGCTTCTTCTTGGGATGAAGTAATTTTCATCACCTGACAGTGTGATAATTAATCAATTATTAACCGGGATGTGAAGCAGAAAAGACCGTAACGGCGCTTACATCCAAAAAAAGAAAAACAATGCCAAGATCAACAAACGCAGTAGCATCAAGGGCAAGGAGAAAAAAGATCCTTGACCAGACCAAGGGTTACTTCGGCAGCCGTAACAATGTTTACACTGTTGCCAAGAACACTCTTGAAAAAGGCCTCGGTTATGCCTACCGTGACCGCAAAGACAAAAAAGGACAGTTCAGGGCACTCTGGATCCAGAGGATCAATGCAGGTGTACGCCTTTACGGAATGAGCTATTCAGAGTTCATCGGCAAACTTGACAAGAAGGGCATCACCCTGAACCGCAAGACACTTGCTGACCTCGCGATGAATCACCCCGAAGCCTTCAAGGCGATAGTGGATAAAGTAAAAGACTAGACACAGTCAATATAATATAAAAAAAGCTGCCTCGATGGCAGCTTTTTTTATTTGCGATTTGCGATTTGCGAATTACCTGACGATTTTCAGGAACCTGTTGAACCTTATCTTCCTCAGACCTGATGATTCTTTGTCGATCGACAGCCATACGAATACCGGTTTGCCTACAACATGATCCTCCGGAACGAATCCCCAGAAACGTGAGTCAGCGGAGTCGTGCCGGTTGTCTCCCATCATCCAGTAATAATCCATTTTAAATGTATAGCTGTCAGCAGGTTTACCGTTTATGTAAATTACGCTGTCCTTTACTTCCAGTTCATTTTCCTCATATATATCAATGATCTGTGAGTATAAGCCGATATTGCTTATATCAATTTTGACAGTAGTTCCTTTAGAAGGAATTGTAAGAGGCCCGAAATTATCTTCATTCCATCTTATGTCCTGGTTGTGGGGAAATATGTATGCAGCATATTCACCTTCCCTTTTCAGCTCCATATCGACCCCCGTAACATTTGCAAACCCTGTGATCAGTTTCGCATTCTCAGATGTCAGCGGAAGCAGATAGACTGTGCCTGAAACCATTGACTGGTCGGATGGTGACACATTCATGCGCTCAAAGGCCTTGGGGTTAATGCGTGTACCGTTTGTACGTACATAATATGATGTCTGTTGTGTTCCATTGTCGGGAACCAGCTTATCATTCACGTAAAGGATGCCAGCCTTAATTGTTATAACATCTCCCGGTATGCCGACACACCTTTTTACATAGTTATCACGTCTGTCAACAGGACGGTAAATTACTGTATAACGGTCCCATATCTCTTTGCGGGCCAGAGCGTTGTATTTCTCCTGACTGCCCAGAGGCCGACCTGTCCGCAGGTCATCCATCGCCAATGTTTCAGCACCCTGCCTCAGTATCTCATAATAGCTTGTTGCCTGATTTTCAAGGACCACGGTGTCACCCGCGGGAAAATTAAAAACCACAACATCATTGTTCCTTATATGTCTGAACCCTGCAAGCCTGTTGTACTTCCAGTGAACAAGGTCTGACCACGACTTCCTTTTGCCGTTTGAGAGCGGAAGTGTATGCTGTGTGAAAGGGAATGCGAGGGGTGTGTTGGGCATCCGGGGCCCGAAAGCCACCTTACTTACGAAGAGATGATCGCCCACCAGAAGCGACTTTTCCATTGAAGGTGTCGGGATGCGGTAGTTCTGAAACAGAAAGATATTGATAAGTGTAACCGCAACAACTGCAAATATGAGTGCATCGAGCCATTCTATTACAGCACTGTTCTTGCCGGTGCGCTTTTTCCAGAACGACCAGTTTACCTTTTTGGTCACATAAACATCATAAAGGATAGCCAGCCCAAAAAGGAGCCAGAAGTTGCCGATCCATATAACTACCAGAAGATAGATTACTCCGGCTATTCCGAATCTGACAAATTTGTTTCCAAGTAAATTGTTCATCTGAAATTTTTTTTCGTGCAAATCTAGCTATTATTAAAGACTCAGAACGTCGGACATGCTAAAAACCCCTTTCCTCCGGGCAATAAACTCTGCAGCAAGGAGTGCGCCAATGGCAAATCCTCTCCTGTTCAGTGCCTCATGGCGCAGCGTGATCATGTCTATATCCGATTCCCAGATCACGGAATGTGTACCGGGGGTCCCTCCTTCTCTCAGCGATGTCACCGGGATATGCTTTGAGCCAGTTATCTGCTCAGCTTTTTTCCATCCGTCATAATCAGCGTGCTGCCTGGCTATCTCCTCAGCAAGAGCCACGGCGGTGCCGCTTGGAGAATCCAGTTTACGGATATGGTGTATCTCTTCGATTGTCACCTTATAATCTCCCAGGGAGTTCATTATACGGGCAAGTTCAGAGTTGAGTCTGAAGAGTATGTTGACCCCTATGCTGAAATTTGAGGAATGGAGAAAAGTCCCGTTGTTCCGCAGGCAATAATCACTCACCTCATCATACCTGTCAAGCCAGCCGGTCGATCCGGAAACAACAGGCAATCCCAGTGATAGTGCTTTAATAATAGTATCGGCAGCTGCATCAGGACCTGTGAACTCCACGGCCACATCGACATCCTTCACCGCATCTGCGGTGAGGGTGTCGCTGTTTTCCATGTCAATCTTCAGGACTACTGTATGTCCCCGTACAGGAGCATTCAGTTCCACCTCCTGACCCATCCGTGCCATATCCGAGTAATGCTATCCTCACCTATTCAACCTCGAGTTTAATTGCTGAAACCTTTCCGATATCATTGTTGTAATACCTTGACCCGATCAGGAACAGTAAAGCCCCCAGAAGCAATGAGAACGGAAGTATACTCATTGCAGTTTTTATGTTTGTCAGGTCTGATATCCTTCCCAGAACAATCGGAGCAGTAAATGAGCCCAGGAGATTCTGCACCATTACGGCAATTGCATATGAAGTCGCCCTGAGTCCCGGGTGAATGACATCCTGAGTCACTGCCGCTGCACCAGAGATGAACAGCATTATAAATATCCCGAAAACAAACAGCGTTATGATCTGCAATGTACCGCTGAAAAGGAAAAAGGCCAGGAAAAGCAGCACAGCTGAAATAAATGTTGTGATAGCCGGGAAAAGCATTCTTGCCCTCGGTTCTTTCTTTCTCCACCTGTCAGTTATATATCCTCCCATTGGCGCGCCAATTAATGCAAGCATCATAACAGCGCCCGCAAGTGTACCCGCTTTCTTGGGATCCATGCCCGAAGTGGATTCAAAGAATTTCGGCAGCCAGACAATCATTGCCGTTGTGACAAAGACTATGGCGGTCATTCCAAAATAAGTGAAAATCACAGACGGCTTCTTAAGGAATTCCCTGACTATGTCCTTCCTCTCCATCTTAATTTTATTGTTTGCCTTGTCAACTTTGGAAAGATCAACAGTCTTGTAATCCTTGACGAACAGGAACAGTATTGCAATTATTAGCCCGGGAATGGCAACAATCCCGAAAGCATGCTTCCAGCCCCATGTGCTGGCGATGATGCCTCCCATTGTGACACCAATGGCTGAGCCAAGAGGTATCGAAGCATTCCAGAGACCCATCATTTTCGACCGTTTCTCCATGGGATACATGCCGGAAATAAGGGCACTGCCTCCGGGTGCATAACCGGCTTCACCAAATCCGATCAGAATACGGGCCATGAAAAGCTGGATATAGTTGCCTGTAAAGGCACACAACAGTGTGGCCAGACTCCATACAATCGCCATAATACCGACTGTTTTTGTCCGGCTCCACCGGTCAATTACAATCGATACAGGGAATGTCAGCAGTCCGATTGTAAGATATATTATCGAAACAAGCCATCCCGACTGAAAGTTGTTTATGCCGAGGTCGTTCTGGATGTATGAGAACATAGAGTTGACGACCATTCTGTCAGCATAATCAAAAAGATAGAGCAGGAAGAGCAGAATGAACACATAATTCGAGTAGCTCTTTGTAAAGAGATAACCCGGTCGGATGACTTTGTTTTTCATAATGTCACGTGTTGGAGTTAATTTCACAGGTTTACCGGGAACTAAAGTAATGTCATTTTTTTTAAATTGCGCCTGTTTTATGAAATCATTAACATGAAAAGAAAAATTCTGAGCCTGATGACAATCACGATGCTGGTAACAGGGGGTTGCGCGCAAAATGAAAAAGCGGACCTTGTAATTACCAATGCAAAAATTTACACGGTTGATGCAAATGCGCCTTTTGCCGAAGCTGTTGCCGTGGATGGCAATAAAATTATTGCTGTGGGAAGCAGCAAGGAGATTGAAAAGTATGTTGACCCTGAAACCACAAAGGTAATTGATGCCGGAGGGAAGCTTGTCATTCCGGGATTCAATGATGCCCATGCGCATTTCGGTCCTGTTGACCCTGACTATATCGAGCTCAGGTACACCACCGATCCCTCTGTGATTACTGAAAAAGTCAGGGCTCAGGTTGCCCTTTCAGCAACAGGACAGCCGGTATACGGAGGTCATTGGGAGCATGAGATGTTTTCTACCGGGGAATGGCCGTCAAAGGAGCTTATTGATGCCGTTTCGCCTGACAATCCCGTTGTTCTGAACCGCACTGACGGACACAGCGTACTGGTAAACAGTTACGTCCTCAGACTTTCTGGCATAACACGTGACACCCCTGATCCCTTCGGCGGTGAGATTATGAAGGATCCTGTGACGGGTGAACCGACCGGTATTTTAAAGGAAAGTGCAATGAGCCTGATAAAAACCGGAGATTTTAAAGTAAAGAGAAGTCCCGCTGAAGAAAGGGAACGCGAAATTAGGGGATACCTTCTTGCAATCAGGCAAGCCGCAGAATATGGGATAACCAGCATCCAGATCCCCGGGCCTGCAAACTTCGCGATGTATGACAGGATCATGGCTGACAGCATGCTCACCTGCCGTCTTGACATCGGCGGCGTGCTGACTGCTGATGCCACCAGGCTGGCAGAATATAAGGTGCTCAGGGATAAGTATCCTTCGGAGGGCAACTGGATCAGGTTCGGTTACCTCAAGGATTTTATGGATGGCACACTTGGTTCTGCAACCGCGATGATGTTCGAGCCCTTCGATGATGAGCCTGACAAAAGCGGTCTTGCACAGATGACATATGAGGAGCTTGAGAAGCGTGTGCTCGCAGCTGATGCACTGGGATTCCAGATCGGCATACATGCAATCGGTTCGAAAGCAAACAACTGGATCCTAAATGCATACGGGAAAGCCCGCGAGGTGAACGGTGTGCGCGACAGCCGGCACAGGTCGGAACATGCACAGATCCTTATCGAATCAGATATTCCGCGCTTCAGTGAACTGGGTGTGATTGCTTCGATGCAGCCCACTCATTGCATAACTGACAAGCGGTTTGCCGAGAAACGTATCGGGACAGCACGCAGCCGCTGGGCATATGCCTGGAAAAGCCTGGCTGACAGCGGAGCACAGCTCGCCTTCGGCACAGACTATTCGGTTGAGCCGCTCAATCCGATGGAAGGGCTGTACGCTGCGGTTACGCGAAAGGACCGCAAGGGAGAAGAAGGTGAAGGGTGGTTTCCGGAAGAGAAGCTGACTATGGAGAAAGCCATCGAGTACTATACACTCGGGGCAGCCTATTCTCAATTTATGGAAGAGCGAAAAGGAATGATCAGTCCCGGTTATCTTGCCGATCTTGTAATAGTGTCAGACGACCTGCTTACGGTGCCGGAAAACAGGATCATGACTGTAAAAGCTGACTGTACGATTGTAGACGGTAAAGTGGTATTTGAAAGGGAAAAATAATCACATCAGGGAGGTGAGTATTTGTAATGCCTCATCACGGTCTCTGCCGCAAAACTCTACTTCTGCCCTGAATGCGTCGCAGACTTCCGGGCGTTCGGGTTTGCCCCAGAGAGCGCACCTGTAGTCGGTGAGCAGGTGAATGCACCTCACCCCTGCCGGTTTGCCATCCGGCATACCGGGAATCGGAGATGATATCGAGGGTGCAATGCAGCACGCACCGCATTCTGGTCTGCAATTCATACAGGTGATTACTTATGATAGAAGCCCCGCTCTTACGGGCAGGGCTTCATCTAAATTCCGGTAACGGATTACTTCGTCTTGTCTTCAATTGTTGCTCCGGGAGCATTCTTCTTAACTGATTCGATCCCGTTGGTGCAGCTTGTCTGAGACTCATACATCTCGCTGACGCCAATTATCTGGCCGTTTGATGCTTTCAGGTTAAAATGGAATTTGCCGTTCTTTGCAACCTTGGCGTCAAACCTTTTCTCAACGGCAGCATTTTTCATTACTGACTTAACCCCGTTCATACATGAAGGTTTTGATGCATAGCCCTCGCTGGCGAGGATAACCTGACCATTGCCTGCAAGAAGATTGAACTGGAACTCGCCATTTTTTCTCTTTGAAATAACAAATTTTCCCATGATTACTAAACTTTTTAGTTGGTTAATTTCGCTGAATTATCCCAAAGATACAAAAAAACTAATGTAGTTTTACAAAATCAAAGTTTTATGCGGATAGACATCATCACAGTACTGCCTGAACTGCTGCAGAGCCCGTTAAATGAATCGATCATTAAGAGAGCCAGGGCCAGGGGCATTGTAGAGGTTAACATAATTAACCTCCGCGATTTCTCTGCTGACAAGCACCGTAATGTTGATGACTATGCCTTCGGTGGAGGTGCCGGAATGGTGATGATGATAGAGCCGGTCTACAACTGTATAACACACCTCCGGTCAGAGAGAGATTATGACGAAGTTATATATACCTCCCCTGACGGTCAGCAGTTTAATCAGCAGATTGCAAATGAACTCTCAATGAAAGGGAATATTATTATCCTGGCAGGTCATTACAAGGGCATTGATCAGCGCATAAGGGATCATCTTATTACAAGGGAGATCTCTGTTGGTGATTATGTGCTTACCGGAGGTGAATTGCCCGCAGCAGTCATAACCGATGCAATTGTGAGGCTTCTTCCCGGTGCTATTTCAGACGCGGAGTCAGCACTCTCGGATTCATTCCAGGACAATCTGCTTGCACCTCCTGTTTATACGAGGCCTGCGGAGTTCAACGGTTGGAAAGTACCGGAGATTCTTACCGGTGGCAACACTCCCGAGATTGAAAAGTGGCGATTCGAAAAATCGCTCGAGCGGACAAGAGAGAAGAGACCTGACCTTTACGACGGTGAATAATGACATCCACCCTTTTCTTTGTGGAAAAACTTTTTTTAATTGCGTGATACAATTTAAACCTAAATAACTGTTTTATGAAACCTCATGATTACATAGAGAGAGAAGAGAAATACGGAGCCCACAATTACCATCCGCTGCCTGTGGTGCTTGAGCGTGGCCAGGGTCCGTTCGTGTGGGATGTGGAAGGCAAGAGGTACTATGATTTTCTGTCGGCCTATTCAGCAGTAAATCAGGGACATTGTCATCCTAAAATAACAAAAGCCATGGTTGATCAGGCCCAGGTGCTTACACTGACGTCTAGGGCATTTTTCAGCTCAGTACTGGGTGAATATGAGGAATACGTCACGAAGTTTTTCGGTTATGACAAGGTTCTCCCCATGAATACCGGGGCCGAGGGCGACGAGACTGCTCTCAAACTGTGCCGGAAATGGGCATATCTGAGGAAAGGCATAAAGGAAAATCAGGCTAAAATAATAGTCTGTGAGGGTAACTTTCACGGTCGTACAATTACTATAGTATCAATGTCTACCGATCCTGATGCGCGTAAGGATTACGGTCCGTTTACACCAGGATTCATCACAATACCCTACAATGATATCCCTGCCCTTGAAAAAGCTCTGCAGGATCCGGATGTTGCAGGATTCCTGGTTGAGCCAATACAGGGTGAAGCCGGTGTATTCGTCCCGGATGAGGGGTACCTAAGTAAATCTTACGCTCTCTGCAAGAAGCACAACGTGCTGTTCATTGCTGATGAGGTACAGACAGGAATAGCCCGTACAGGGAAGCTTCTGGCATGCGACCATGAAGGTGTGCGTCCTGACATTCTTATACTCGGTAAAGCCCTTTCAGGAGGAGCAATGCCTATTTCCGCCGTGCTGGCCGATGATGACATAATGATGACAATAAAACCCGGAGAACATGGTTCCACTTTCGGGGGCAATCCTCTTGCCGGTAAAGTAGCAATGGCAGCCCTGGAGGTTGTAAGGGAAGAAAAGCTTGCAGAGAGAGCCGAGACACTGGGCAGAATTTTCCGTGATGAGATGAGAGCTGTTAAATCTGATATGATAGAGCTGGTTCGTGGTAAGGGCCTGCTGAACGCAATTGTAATCAGACCGAAAAATGGCAAAGAAGCCTGGGATGTCTGCCTTGAAATGATGGAACAGGGGGTCCTCGCCAAACCTACCCATGGTCATATAATCAGGTTCGCCCCTCCCCTTGTGATAAACGAGGAGCAGCTTCGGGATGCCATTTCAAGGATAGTAAAGGCTATTCATAAGTTTGAATAGCGAACCCCGGTTAATTCAACTATTCGGAAATCGCACATCGCACACCGCAATTGCCATATTTGTCATCCGATTCGCAAATCGCAAATCGTCGAAATCGCAAATCGCAAATCGCAAATCGCAAATTCAAAAGCTGCCCCCGGCAGCTTTTTGTTATATATATGATGATGAAGGGTAAACAAAAGATTTCTATTTTTGTGACCTCAGTAAAAATGATAAAATGAGATACTCTATAATAATTGTTTCTGCCGTTCTTTTTGTGCTGACCTCATGCGCCGGGGCACGCAAACATTCCGAAATCACCCACGATGAACTTGTAGTTCTTACCTCCTATCTTGCTTCCGACAGGCTGGCGGGAAGGGAAACGGGGTCTGAAGGTGATTCCCTTGCTGAGAGTTATATCAGGAAAGAGCTCCTGAAAGCAGGACTTGAACCTTTTACGGGAGACGGCCTCCAGCGTTTCGAGGTGCCGTTTTCTGCTGAGGCCGGACCGGCTAACAGCCTGAAGGTAAACGGCAGAGAATTTGAAGCTGTCGCAGATTTTACTCCGCTGGCGCTTTCGTCCAACGATTCACTGAAGTCTGAAGTGGCATTTGCCGGATACGGATTCAGGATCGATAATGACTCCATGAAGTGGGATGATTATTCCGGTCTTGACCTGACGGGTAAATGGGCACTTGTATTGAGGGGCTATCCTGAATCTAATCCAAAGGCCTCGGATTACCAGTCTTTCAGTTCTGACAGGATGAAGGTACTGACTGCAAAAGATATGGGCGCCTCTGGTGTACTGATTGTCGCAGGTGAATCATGGGACAACACTGACAACCTCGACAAACCTGCGAAGGGTGAGAGCACATCGGGCATCCCGGTGCTTCATATAAAAAGAGCAGTAGCCGACTCCATCCTTCATTCATCAGGAAAGACAATAAAGGAGCTCGAGTCGCTGATCAACACTGACCTTGTATCATTGAGTTTCGCCACCGGTACAACGGTTGATGCGGAAGCTGAAGTCATCGCCAGAAATGTATCGACGGCCAACGTCGCAATGGTGCTTCCCGGAACCGGAATAATAAATGAATACGTCATTGTGGGCGCGCATTTCGATCACCTTGGCATGGGTGGTCCGGGAAGTTCAAGCCGGGCGCTTGACACCGTCGGAATTCATCATGGTGCGGACGACAATGCTTCGGGTGTAGCCCTGATGATAGAGATTGCCGGGAAACTGGCAGCCGAAAAACAGGAACATCAGAGGAGCATAATTTTTGTAGCATTCACAGGCGAGGAAATGGGTTTGCTCGGTTCAAAATACTTCGTTGAAAACATGGGCATAGACCCGAAAACAGTCAACCTGATGGTAAACCTTGACATGGTGGGCCGAATGAAAGATGGTAACGGCGTTCAGGTGGGAGGCGTGGGTACAGCCGCCGGACTCCGTGATTCAGTTTTTGCCCTGGCTGATACAACTCTTCTCAGCCTGAGCTTTACCGAGGAAGGTTACGGTCCTTCAGACCATTCTTCATTCTACGGAAAGGAAATACCGGTTCTGTTTATTACAACAGGTGCACACCTTGATTATCATACCCCAGATGACACATCTGACAAACTCAATTATGCCGGAATGGTAAGGATCGGCGACCTGTTTACCGAAGTCATATCGGCTGCAGCAAATGACAGCACAAGGCTCTCATTCCGTGAGGCAGGCCCTATGGCCCCGTTCAGGGTATGAACCGCCGACGTGGTATAACGCTGGGAATAATGCCTGATTTTGCAGGCAATGTGAAAGAGGGCCTAAGGGCCGACTTCGTCACTCCCGGCAAGCCGGCAGCCCAGGGTGGCATGATGAAGGGTGATATTATTATTGCCATAGACAACAAGCCTGTCAACAATATACAGGATTACATGTTCAGGTTAAGTCAGCTAAAGGCGGGACAGATGATCACAGTTGATGTGATACGCAATGACAAACGTGAAGTATTGCTGATCCAGTTATAAGAAATTTTAAAAAATCGATATGAAAAACCTCCTGTTCTGGCTGATAGCGGTTGTGATTACCGTTTCGGCAGCTATGTATCAGAGAATGACGGGGCCCACATACCCTCAGAAAATAACCTCCACAGTCGACGGCACAGAATACAGGTTTCAGCTTAAAAGGAGCCAGACAAACACTCACACCTGCAAGATCAAACTCGATGTGGCCGAAGGGATTACAGGGAAAATCTACTTCAAGAAATTCCGTGTTGATGAGGACTGGACAGTCTCGGATATGGTACGTGAAGAGGGTAATCTCGTGGGAGAACTCCCTTCCCAGCCTGCAGCCGGAAAACTCGAATATTATATTAAACTTGGCACATCCTTCAGGTCAGGAGGTTGCCATTGCAGATGATAAGCCCATTGTGATAAGATTCAAGGGCAATGTGCCGGCAGGTATCATGATACCTCACATTCTAATCATGTTTTTTGCAATGCTCCTTTCAAATCTTGCAGGCATTACTGCAGCATTCAGAAGTCCCAAACAGAAAATTTACGGACAGTGGGCTCTCTGGATGCTCATCGCCGGTGGTCTGATCCTCGGACCGCTGGTCCAGAAATATGCCTTTGGCGATCTGTGGACAGGTATTCCATTCGGGTGGGACCTGACAGACAATAAAACACTGATTGCTGTTTTCGCGTGGATCCTTGCCGTTGTAATGAATCGCAAAAAGGATCGTCCTGCCTATACAATAGCCGCAGCAGTTATCCTGCTGCTCATTTATTCCATTCCACACAGCCTCTTCGGATCGGAACTTGACTATGTAACCGGTACCGTAACGCAGGGCTGAAAACTTTTTTTCGCCCAATACCAGCTTTTTTTTATCTTGGATGCAGCATTGGCAAACTGCCCACGTCATTGCTATGAATAGTTCAATTACGTGGGTGCAGCGTCATACATACAGCAAACAGATCTTTCAATAAAGATGGAAAATGTTGAAGCAGCATTCAGGAATATACACCAGGACCTGATTGACGGCTGCAGAGCCGGAGACCAGAAGGCTCAGTTTCAGGTGTACAAACTGTACTACAAGGCTATGTTTAACACTAGCCTGCGTATTGTGAACGACGGAATGGAGGCTGAAGATGTAATGCAGGAAGCATTTCTCTCAGCCTTCGAAAAGATCGGGACTTACTCGGGCACTGTCAGTTTTGGCGCATGGCTCAAGAGAATAGTCGTAAACAGGTCACTCGATGCCCTGGGGAAAAGAAAAGCGGTCTTTGAAGATATTGAAACTCACACGGGCCTCCGCGATGACAGTCCTGACGAAACATCCTATAAAGAGGATCTTGAGTCCAGGGTCGAAGAGGTGAAAGCAGCAATAGAAAGGCTGCCCGAAGGTTACCGCGTGATACTCTCTCTCTACCTCATCGAAGGCTATGACCACGATGAGATAGCCGAGATGCTGAACATCTCAAGCAGCACCTCGAGATCACAACTCTCGAGGGCTAAACAGAAGCTGGTAAGCGAAATCAGGAACAAAAAAATTATGAGTCATGAATAAGATTGACGAAATATTCAAAAAGGAAAGAGGTGCCTTTGACGACCGCGAACCGTCAGAAGGACATTTCGAGCGGTTCAGCTTCAAGCTTGCAACACGTTTGCACGCCGGCGGAATCAAACGAAGCATCGTGCCTTACCTGCTCAGGGCAGCCGTGGTGACCCTCCTTGTCACACTTTCATCACTGTGGACATATGACCACATAATCAGGCCGGATCTTAAAAAGACAATGACCCTCAGCGAGGTTTCTCCGGAATACAAGGAAGTGGAGAACTACTATGTTCAGCAGGTTTCCTTCATGGAGAACGAGTTCACGAATCTTGATTTTGAAAATAACCCGGAGCAGAAGGATATCATGCTGAGCGAGCTCCAAAGTATGGACTCAGTCTATGTTGAGCTTCAGAAAGAACTCAGGACCAATCCAAACGATCAGCGCATTGTAAATGCAATGATCAAGCACTACCAGACCAAAATAGAAGTGATGAGCTATATTCTTGACCAGCTCAAACAGATTAATACCGAAACCGAAAACACAGGCAGCCATGAAAAAGTTACAATTTAAGCAGGGTCTTGTCACTCTCGCAGTATTTCTCAGCGCATCAGCACTCAGTGTCAGCGCGGAGGAGGTAAAAAAGGATTTTCACAGGGAGATGGTTCCCGGAGCCAATACCACTCTCACCGTAATAAACAAATTCGGTGATGTGGTCACACAGACCTGGGATCAGAACAACATCGTGGTGGATGTGATTGTCACTGTTGAAAACACTTCCCCGGAAAAAGCAAGGAAGATGCTTGACATGATAAATGTCGTATTCACCGAAGCTGACGGCAACCTTACAGCCGAAACTGTCTTCGAGGAAGAATTCTCATCCAAAAGCTGGGGCAATGACAATAACAGGTTCAGCATCGACTATAGCATCAAAATGCCTGCGAAAATTAACCTTTCAGTCACCAACAAGTATGGAAACAGCGACATAGACGAGGTTTCCGGTCTTGCAAAGCTGGAGGTCAGGTACGGCAACCTTACGGTTCACAAGCTTACCAGGGGCAATGTAAAACCGCTCAACAGCCTCGTGGTAGCTTATGGCAAGGCTACTGTTGATGAGGTGTCATGGGCTGAGATCAATGCCCGTTACTGCGGACAGTTCACTGTTGTGAAAGCCACCGCCCTGCTTGCAGACACAAGGTATTCGAAAATCAGCATCGGTGAAGTCAGCTCACTTGTAACCGAAAGCAAATATGACGGTTACAATGTTGAAAAAGCGGTGAATATTATAGCAATCAGCGGCTATACGAACCTCACTTTCGGGAATGTGAGCAAGAAGCTTGACGTTGAGACAAAGTACGGCAATCTCTCAGTTGACAGGGTGCCGGCAGGATTTGAAAATATTAAAGTAAAGGCAGCATACTGCTCCGTACGACTCGGAATGGAACCCGGAGCCTGCTATTTGCTGAACGCAACGAGTTCCTACGGGGGTGTGAAGGTTGATGATGCCAGTTTCTCACCCGACAGGAGGATCATTAACAACACTTCATCGGAGCTTGCCGGAAAAGTCGGCGGCTGTGCGAATCCGAAAGCAACAGTAAATGTTGCAATCTCTTACGGATCTGCAAAACTGTATTGAGCATCTTAGGTTTAGGATCAGGTTTAGGTAAACACTATGCTCAGAAGGCTGCTTCCTGCGGGGAGGCAGCCTTCATCATTTACTGTAACCAGGATTCCGGTGGAATCCGGCGTCCTGTGATTCCTGTGATTCCGGCGAATCCGGCCCGATTCTGTTACCTGGTTAACCTGTCGGGTTCATCGGCGAAAATAAAGACGCCGCTTGCCCCTTCCGAGGTCCGGTAACCCCTGTACATGCCCTCAGAGTTAAAGGGCATCGAGATATTTCCCTTCCGGTCAATTGCTATCACGCCTCCTGATCCGCCTGCTTTTAGCAGCTTTTCGTTCACCACAAATCTGGCAGCCGAGTCGAGTGTCAGGCCCTTGTATTCCATCAGTGCTGAAATATCATGTGCCACAGTATACCGGATAAAGAACTCCCCGTGTCCGGTTGCTGAGACGGCGCAGGTACTGTTATTTGCATAGTTGCCTGCCCCTATTACAGGAGTGTCACCTATTCGGTTATAGCGCTTGTTAGTCATTCCTCCGGTGGAGGTTCCGGCTGCAATGTTACCGTGCAGATCGAGTACCACGCACCCTACGGTCCCGAATTTTTCCTTATCCAGCGCCTTGCGCAGCTGCTGGTATCTCTCCTCGGTATAGAAATATGAGGGGTCGACTATCTCGAGGCCCTGTTCAGCTGCAAATTCCGAAGCGCCTTTCCCTGCTAGGAGCACATGCGGTGAGGCCTCCATCACCTTGCGGGCGGCGGAGATGGGGCTTTTGATGTCAGTGACGCCGGCAACGGCGCCGGCGGCGAGGTTCGAGCCGTCCATAATCGAGGCATCCATCTCATTGCGGCCTTCGTGGGTAAAGACGGCGCCCTTGCCGGCGTTGAAGAGCGGGCATTCTTCCATGACGTGGATAGTGCGTTCGATGGCATCAAGTGCGGTTCCGCCGCCCGCAAGCACGGCGGCGCCGGTGTCAAGGGCTGTCTGAAGTTTTCCGCGGTATTCCGCCTCTGCCTCGGGAGTAAGCCGGTCGCGGGTGATGACACCGGCGCCGCCGTGAATCACTATTGCCCAGTGAGGCTCCTCTGCAACAGGTACTGCAGCCTGTTGCTTCCTGGCAGGTTTGCACGAGAAAAGGACTATGGCTGCCATAAGGCAGATAAACGGCATCTTTTTCATAAGGTCAGGTTTTAACTTTATGATGCAAGATACAGTTTCCGTCAATCAACTTATTCAGGGAAGCAGAATATTGATCTCCATTATTGATTTTATGGCACGGTCGGAGAAAAAGTCACAGCCCGGGAAAAGAGAGAATCTTCCTGCTCCGTCTTCGTTTCCGCGGTCAATAATAAGAATCTCGTTCTGGTCGTTGCGGTTAACAATCTCACTAAGGGTAAATGCAGCCCTGTAACCATCTATGCCTGCGATGACAACCAGGCCTTTCTGCAGTGATTCAGTTGACAGGACATACGTGGCCTTTAAGCCTCTCTGAAAGAAGAGTCCCGGTAAAGGGTGTGGTGCCATGAATGCCCATTCCCCTTCCGTAAAATACTGTATGATAGGTATATGTAACAGTTTCCTTCGGAATACCTGGCAATTTCGCCCTTTAAAACACCGTTGACACACAAACGCATTTTATCACTGAACATGGGGCTCATACCCTTTGTAATTGCGTATTTACTGTCAAGCGATCTGATCGTTATCCTTGAAGGATTCGAGATGTTGCGTGCAGTTATGAGGTCAGGGCCGACAATGAGTTTTGTCTGTTCCGGAAGCGGCCAGAGATCTTTTGA
Source organism: uncultured Bacteroidales bacterium (assembly GCA_963736735.1). GTDB lineage: Bacteria > Bacteroidota > Bacteroidia > Bacteroidales > VadinHA17 > SR-FBR-E99. Next base: position 21,923 of record CAVTPX010000014.1, read on the forward strand.
CTTGGAAGGTACTATGCGTGCCACGGAAGTGGCTATCAGAACCTGATGCCGGTTAGAGGGGTAATAGAGTTCACCCCATGAGAGGACCACAGTTTCGCCTGCCTCATTGGATACCTCCACATAAAGGTCTATTATAGGAGGAAACTCGGCTTCATTCTTCTTCTTCAATATTATCTTGTCGAGAATATCATAAAGTGAATACCCGTCATAACGGTATGCCCCGGTAAAGCCTACCCCGTCACCTTTGATAGACGTCTCCTTGACTATTATGCTGTGAACCGGAAGTCCTGAAAAATCTATTTTAATATCCTTCTCCACTTCGCCGGTAATCAGAATTGAAGAGTTGCCCTTGAGCTGATTGGTTGGGGCATCGTCGTAAAAGTCGTTGGTCTGAGCGTTAAGAGACATTATGGCTCCCAGGAGCATATACCGAAAGTGATGTGGCTAGTCTTTTCATGGTTTAATGTTTTCGTTATGCAAAGCTATGCATTTCGGGAAATATACATCATGATTAATGTCACGCGTGGGAGGGTCTGAAAGTCTAAAGTCTGAGGTCTGAAGGTCTATGAATTTACAATCTATTAAATCCCGAAGGGGGCCGAACGTAAAGAAAGTGTCCGCCAGCTGGTGGGCATTTTTAGTGAGGAGACAGACTGTGGGGTGGTTAGCCCATGTATTCAAATTCCATTAAACCCCGAAGGGGTGACATTATACTAGAGGTCAAGTTCTATTACGGTGATTCCGGCGCCGCCGCGCTCAACGTGCTCGTCGACAGCGCTCTTCACTGCACCTGTGGTATCAAGATACTGACGGATCATCTGCCTCAGGATGCCATTACCCTTTCCGTGCAGGATACGCAGACTGCGATACTGGATCATAACCGCCATGTCTATGAACTCCTGTACCTTCTGCAACGCCTCCTCGGTGCGCATACCGCGTACGTCTATCTCGGGATTGAACTGAGTCCTTTTTGTTGTGAACGACCAGTCGATCTTCCGCTGCGGCTTCAATCCCGGTGCGAGCCGCCGGTATTCCTCCGCACTAACAACCTCAACATTTGAAATGTCAACAGTCATTGTCAGACTGTTTGATTCAACCTGCACCTTTTTTCCGCGGATCACACTTATCTCCCCGATCGTATCACTGCCGGTGATCCTCACATGGTCGCCGGGTTTCAGGGCTTCGGTCTTTTTCTTTTTCGCCGGTTCTTCCGGTTTCCGTGTAATGCGCTTCACAATCCCGGCCGTGCTGCCGGTCAATGGCACCGGTGAATGCACTACTTCACTCTGCTGATGCTTTTCAACCCTGGCGACATTCTCCCTGAACGACTCCAGTTCCTCACGCACCTCCTTCGTCCTCTCCTTCTCAGCCTGTGCCTCACGTATCGTCCGGATTGTGTTCTCAATAACCTTGTTGGAGTTACGCAGCAGCTCCTCAGCCTTATCCTTTGCCTGCGTGATTATCTCCTTCTGTTTCGTCTTTATTTCGCCCATCTGCGACTCATACGCCGCAATCAGTTCTTCAAGCTTCTTCTCATGGCGTCTGACGGTCTCGCGCTTCTTCTCCCAGTACCGTTTATCACGGGCTATCTCCCGCAGGTTGCGGTCAAAATCGACATTCCCCACACCCGCCCTTGTCGCGGCATCATTGAGTATCTCCTGTGGCAGTCCTATCTTTTTTGCGATCTCAAAGGCGAAGGAGCTGCCGGGTTTGCCCTGATCGAGACGGAAGAGCGGAAGCATGAGCTGATTGTCGAATGCCATGGCTCCGTTAACTATACCCTCCTGCGAGGTGGCGAAATGTTTAAGGTTGGTATAGTGGGTTGTCAGGACACCGTAAACGCCGCGTGAATTCAGTTCCGAAAGGATCGCCTCAGCGATGGCTCCTCCAATGACGGGCTCTGTTCCTGTCCCGAACTCATCGATCATCACAAGCGAAGTGTTGCCGGCATTCCTGAGCATCTGTTTCATGTTTATCAGGTGCGAAGAGTAGGTGCTGAGATCGTTCTCGAGGCTCTGCTCATCGCCGATATCGATGAAGAACTTTCCGAAGATGCCTGCCTCGGTACCTTCAGCAACGGGTATTGTCATTCCGCATTGAAGCATATACTGAATGAGAGCTACGGTTTTAAGACATACCGACTTCCCCCCTGCATTCGGTCCGGAGATAACCAGGATACGGTCGTGATGGTCGAGGCTGATGTTCAGCGGTACCACCTGCCTCCCGGCTGTCTTTGCAAAGGCGAGTGTAAGCAGTGGGTGCCGTGCATTCACCCACCTGATGTGGGGAGTACCAACGACAACAGGCCTGATACAATCGAGTTTTCGTCCGAAGAGAGCCTTCGCCCTTATGAAATCTATTTCTCCCAGGAATGCAAAATTGGCTATCAGATCATCGATATATGGTCTTATGTTATCAGCCAGGGCGGTAAGTATGCGTATTATCTCCCTCCTCTCCTGATGTTCCAGTTCGGTTATTTCGTTATTGAGTTCAACAACTTCAGAAGGCTCAATGAAGACAGTTTTTCCGGTTGCTGACTCATCATGGACAAATCCTTTAATCCCGCGTTTGTTTGATGCGCTGACGGGTATCACGCCGCGACCGTTCCGGATGGCTACTGTCGCCTCACGGTCTACGATACCGTCGGCCTGTGCCTGGCGCATCACCGAATGCAGTTTTCTTACTGCAGCAAGTGTCTTTGATGAGAGGTTGGCTCTTATATCCTTGAGTGCCAGGAGAAGCACCGTCACGTACTTTCCCATCCTTGTCTATGATGCGTTCTATTGCCTCTCCAACAAACGGGTAGAAGCTGACCGCAGAGCAGAGGCGGCGTAATTCAGGGTAACGGTCGTCCTTGCGGTTTTTGAAGAAAAAGATTATTTTCCTTATGGTTTCGAGTGATCCCCTCAACGCAACAACCTCCTCCAGTTCAGGAAAGGTCCCTTCAACGCGCAGCTTTTCAAGCATGGAAACAGGATCGTGGTAGTTATCCGACGGAAACTGTTCGCTGTACTGAAGAATCTGCTGAAACTCATGGGTCAGTTCAAGATTCAGCTTATCTCTTCAGCCGAATATGAAACTGCCATCGTCTCAACTTTCCTGATGCCCAGCGGGCTCAGGCATAACGCTACCAGATTATCCCTGATACGGTCAAATCCTACCTTTGTCTCAAATGTGTCGGGATATACCATTGTAAGCAGTTGTCAGCACAAAAGTAAAGTTAATTAATGTTAATGCTTAATCTCTTTGGTAATTATGCCGCTATATTTAAAATTCAATTTTACCAAATCAACTAACCGTTCAGCAAATGAAAATTATTAAAAACGCAGCACTCACATGCATTCTGCTCTCTTTCAGCATTTTAATGCTGGCCCAGGGTACGTCTACAGATCTTTCCATGGCTTACAAGATCAGGCAGGAAGGGCTTAAAAACTCAGAAATTGAGAACATTTCTTATATAATGACCGATCTGGCGGGTCCCAGGCTTACTGGTTCACCGGGCATCGACCGCGCAAATGAGATCGCCAGGGCGAAGCTGGCCGGATTCGGTCTTTCAAACGTCAGGATTGAAAAAGCGCGTGACTTTGCACGTGGCGGCTGGGATTATTCCAAGGCCTATGCAGCAATGACAAAGCCCTATTACAACAATTTTGCGGTGACCCCGACAGCCTGGACAGCAGGGACCAACGGTGCAATTAAGGGCGAAGTGATTCTTGTCGATATAAAGAAAGCCGAAGATATAGAACAGTACAGGGGCAAACTTAAAGGAAACTTTGTCATCGCGCCTACGACAACTCCTTACCAGGTAAGTTATGAACCGCTGGCCGAGAGATATACCGAACAGCAGTTGGCGGAACTTGAAAAGGTTCCTGTTGCAGGGGCTCCTTCATCAGGAAGGAATATGGGCGACTATCAGGCAATGCGTGAACTTAGCGCTAAGATAACGGCATTCATGGCCGAAGAGGGTGTTGGCGTAATGATAAGCAACGGAAGGCCTTTCAATATTCCTTCGTCCTCCGGAGCAAATTATGACGGCAAATCGAAGCCTGCCGGCGACTACGATCAGCATTCCACAGGAGGCTTACGGACGCATGGAGCGCCTGCTTAAAGAATGGCGAGAAGGTTGAGATGGAAGTCGAGATCAACAGCACATTCATTCCCGGAAAGAGGTATACAATGTTATAGCTGAGATACCCGGAACAGATCCCAAAGCTTAAGGATGAAGTTGTACTGCTTGGTGCCCACATTGATTCATGGCACGGCGGAACCGGGGCTGCTGACAATGCATCGGGATGCATCGTGATGATGGAAGCTATCCGCATACTTAAAGCCCTTGATGTAAAACCGAAACGCACTATCCGCATTGCCCTCTGGGGTGGTGAAGAGCAGGGCCTGAACGGTTCAAGGGGATATGTCGAGAAATATCTCTATGACGCTGCAACCAAGGAACGCAAGCCCGGATTTGATAAATACTCTGTTTATTTCAACATGGATAACGGAACCGGACGTTACCGCGGTATTTACCTGCAGGAGAATGAGCTGGCCCGCCCGCTTTTTGAATCATGGATGAAACCCTATGCAGATATGGAGTTTGAAACCATCACAAACCGTAACACCGGCGGAACTGACCATCAGAGTTTCGATGGCATCGGACTTCCCGGATTCCAGTTCATCCAGGATGAGATAGAATACGGTCGTGGCTATCATACCAATGTAGACACCTGGGAGAGGCTTCTGCTGCCCGATCTGAGGCAGAATGCCATTATAACTGCATGGTTTGCCTATAATGCTGCCATGATGAACGACAGGTTTCCCCGTGAACCCGAAATGACTTTAAAACAGCAGCCAAGGGGCTTCTGATTATTTTCTGCAAAAGATCTGTTATAAAAATAAGAGGCTGATGCGTTGTGCATCAGCCTCTCATATTTAACAGCCCCTCTCCGGCTATTCGTCCCGGAAGATCAGGCCGGCAGGGAAATTCCTGCTACTGTTTTATTCCTGCAAGATCAAGAATGAAAGCATATTCCAGGGCAGTAGTCTTTAGCCTTTCGAACCGGCCTGAGGCGCCACCGTGGCCTGCACTCATGTTCACATCCATTATCAGGATGTTGTCATCTGTCTTCATTTCCCTGAGCCTGGCAACCCATTTTGCAGGCTCCCAGTACTGTACCTGTGAATCCCATAAACCAGTGGTGACAAGCATGTTGGGGTAACTCTGCGCTTTTACCTGATCATAGGGAGAATATGAGAGCATATAATCATAGTACTCCTGTTTACGGGGATCGCCCCACTCATCCCATTCGAACGTTGTGAGAGGGATGGAGGCATCGAGCATCGTGCTTACAACATCCACAAACGGAACGGCTGCAATTACACCCTTGTACAGTTCCGGCTCCATATTTACGACAGCACCCATAAGGAGTCCGCCGGCACTGCCGCCCATTGCAAACAGGTTGTCAGCCGAAGTATACTTTTCATTTATCAGGAACCGTGCACAGTCGTTGTAGTCTGTAAACGTATTTATCTTCTTCAGAAGCTTGCCGTCTTCGTACCACTGCCGACCCATCTCGCTGCCGCCCCTGATATGGGCAATTGCATAGACAAAGCCGCGGTCAAGGAGACTTATTATTGTAGTACGGAATGACGGGTCAGTTGAAGAACCGTAGGATCCGTAAGCATATAGCAGCAACGGGGCTGTGCCGTTCTGTTCAAATCCTTTCCTGTAGACAAGTGAGACAGGAACCATCGTGCCGTCAGCAGCTTTTGCCCACAGTCGTTTTGATTCATAATTGTTCTTATCAAATCCGCCCAGGACGCTATCCTGCTTCAACAGATGTTTTACTCTTTGAAGCCATGTCATAATCAAAGACAGAATTCGGGGTGGTAAGTGACGAATAGCTGTATCTCAGTACAGATGTGTTTGGATTTGGATTTACGCTGATTCCTGCAGTGTAAGTTTCCTCACCGAAATCGAGGAAATGCTCTGTTCCGTCAGCCTTGCTTATGATCCGGAGGTTGTTAAGACCCTTAATGCGCTCATCGACAACCAGGTAGTTATCGAAAAGTTCAAAATTCTCTAGCAGGATATCGCTGCGGTGCGGTATCACTTCTGTCCAGTTTGCAAAACCAGTCTTTTTGTCGCTGCATTTCATCAGCTTGAAATTGAGGCTGCTGTCAGCATTTGTGAGGATATAGAACTCACCGTTAAGGTGATCAACAGAGTACAAATGATCTACTTTCCGGGGTTCGAAAACTGTCACCGGAGCATCCGGTTTCGAGGCGTCGATCAATCTTACCTCTGTTGTAAGGGTCTGGCCGGAAACAATTGAAATGTATTTTTTGCTCTTTGTTTTAGCGAGGTATACAGCGAATGTTTCATCTGTCTCATCGAAGACCAGTACGTCATCGGAGACAGGAGTGCCGAGCACATGTTTCATCACTTTTGCAGCCCTGAGAGTCTCGGGATCTTTCTGCACATAGAATACAGTCTTATTGTCATCCGCCCATTCAGTCTGACCCGTTGCATTTACGATAGAATCAGGAAGCAGCTCACCTGAAGAAAGCTCTTTAAAAAAGATAGTGTATTGCCGGCGGCTGACGTGGTCAACACCGTAAGCAAGAATGGCATTGGACGGGCTGACGCTTGCACCGCCGACACCTGTATATTTGAATCCTTCAGCCAGGGTGTTGACATCGAGCATCACCTCAGGCTGATCGGTGCTCTCCATTCTCCTGTAATACACCGGATACTCTTTGCCTTCAAAGTATCTTGTAAAATAGTAGTAGCCATTGTCAAGGTAAGGGACTGTTTCGTCATTTTCCTTAATACGTCCTTTCATTTCGTCGAACAGGGTTTGCTGGAACGCTTCGGTATGCTTCATCATAGCCTTTGCGTAATCATTCTCGGCGTTGAGGTAACTAAGTACTTCAACGGTCTGTGAATCCGGAACTTCAGCATTTTTCTGTTCGTCGCTGAGGCGCATCCAGAAATAATCATCAGTACGAGTATTGCCGTTGCTTTCAATTACATAAGGTTTTTTGAGAGCCACGGGCGGCTGAGGGCCAGTTTTACCACATGAGGCAAAAACGAGAGCCATTGCTGCCAAAAACAAAAAATTCATTCTTTTCATAAGCATTTGATTTGGTTATTTTATGTTGTCTGAAGGTCTGGTGTCCTGCGGTCCTGCAGTCTGGGGTCTGAGAGTCTGAGGTATAAATATACAAAATCGGATCATTCGGTGAATCAAATCTATCAAAATGTCACCCCTTCGGGGTTTAGATGATTTTTTTTCTGCCAATCTATCAAAATGTCACCCCTTCGGGGTTTAGAGGATTTTGTTTCTGTCAATCTATCATGCGACCACACTGGCTGTCTCCTCACTAAAAATGCCCACCGGGCATTTTCTTTACGTTCGGTCCCCCCTTCGGGGTTTAGAGGATTTTTGTTCTGTCAATCTATCAAAATGTCACCCCTTCGGGGTTTAGATGATTTTTTTTCTGTCAATCTATCAAAATGTCACCCCTTCGGGGTTTAGAGGATTTTCTTTCTGCCAATCTATCAAAATGTCACCCCTTCGGGGTTTAGAGGTATTTATTTCTGTCAATCTATCAAAATGTCACCCCTTCAGGGTTTCGATGCTCTTCTTCTGTCAATCTATCATGCACCCACTGCTGTCTGCTCGCTAAAATTGTCCGCCAGCTGGCGGACATTTTCTTAACGCTCGCTCCCCTTCATCGAGAGCTGAATCCGCTTCCGGGCAAGGTCTACGCTGACAACTTTCACAGTCACCTGCTGGTGAAGCTTCACCACCTTCGACGGGTCATCAACATATTTGTCAGCCATCTGCGACACGTGCACAAGACCGTCCTGCTTCACACCAATATCAACGAATGCACCGAATTTAGTAATGTTGGTCACTATCCCCGGAACAATCATACCTTCCTTAACATCTTCCAGGGTACGGATGTCTGCAAAACTGAATTCCTGGATGACTGACCTCGGATCGCGCCCGGGTTTTGCAAGCTCCTGCATTATGTCCTTAAGAGTTGGAAGACCTATGACAGGAGTGACATAGTTTTCAGGTTTTATTGCCTTGCGTTTCTCCCCGTCCTGAATCAGCTCAGCAACAGAACATCGCAGGTCAGAGGCCATTTTCTCAACTATATGATAGCTCTCGGGGTGGACTGCCGAAGCGTCAAGCGGATTTACCGCATTCCTTATCCTCATGAAGCCTGCACTCTGCTCGAAGGCCTTGTCGCCCATCCTCTTCACTTTCAGCAGCTGTTTCCTCGAGCCGAAAGGTCCGTTCTGTGTTCTGTATTCGACAATATTCTGCGCCAGCTGCGGGCCCAGTCCTGAGACATAGGCAAGCAGGTGAGGACTGGCGGTGTTAACCTCCACT
>CAVTPX010000015.1:0-12194 GCA_963736735.1 uncultured Bacteroidales bacterium
TACTTGTGGGTGGTGAACCGTACGATCTTATTATTACAACCGGAGGCACCGGAGTAGGTCCGACATTACGGTAGATGTTGTAAAACCCCTCCTCACAAAAGAGCTCCCGGGGATCATGGAGCAGATCAGGGTCAAATACGGGATGAAGAAGCCGGGGGCCCTCCTCAGCAGGGCTGTAGCCGGCGTGATGGGCAAAACCCTGATTTATACCCTGCCGGGATCAGAAAAGGCGGTACACGAGTATATGACAGAGATAGTCAAGACTATGGAACATACTTTTTTCATGCTCCATGGCGTTGACAAACACAAATAAGTTGATTATTACTGCTTTTTGCCTCTTGTATTGACAACGGCGGCGCCTGTCAGGCGGTCATAACGCTGTGCCGGGTCACGAAAATAAGTCAGGATCAGGTAGTCATTCTCAGTCTCGTAATGGCTTCCTTCAAAATGAAGACCTGAAGGCTGAGTGCTTCCCCCGGCCACGAAAACATATTCATAGTTATACCATCCCTGTTTAAGGAGCATAACAGCCTCATAACTCCCTTTCGAAAGGCTGTATGTCATCCGGTTATGAGGTCCGTAGGTCCAGTCTGTGAATGCCCCGGCAACATAAAGCGATCCGCCACGAATTTCTGCAGAAACAGGCAGGGTGAAATATACATAAACGTAGTCTGCATCCCTGTCGGGCGTATTGCTCTCTTCAAGTGCTATCCAGTATTTTCCGTTAAAGTCATCAGAGGAAAAATACTGTCTGAATTCGCGGTCCTCGGAGGGAAGTAAAAAGACGTGATAATTGCCTGTAAAGAACTCGATTGCCCTCACATTCTGTCTCTTCTGCCTTATCGTTTTAATGTCGAAGAATCGGAATTCATTGCCTCCCGGAAAAAGTGTTTTGTCTGAAAGGGAGTTATATTCGAGTCTGCCGTTGCCAACAAAGTCGGGTTTCAGGTTCATCTTCGCCATGTCAGGACGGCCGTTCTGCAATACTGAAAGAGTTATGTCGCGGTATGGGTCATTTATTCGCAATGATCCGGTGGATATAGTTATTTCAGGCTGCTGGTGGCTTTCAGTGGTCCCCGGAGTCATAGGCCTGCGGAAGGTTACGCCGGCAGTGGTCACACCTTCGTGAACATAAAATCTCCTTGTAAGCAAGAGTTTATCCGGTTCGCCTTCGGGATAAATATTAATTATGTAGTTGCCTGATATCTTGAACTGAATATCCTCATTGGGCAGGGCGAGGTAGTAATGGGTATAGCTGACTGTGGTATTGAACGAGGCCTCATAGGAAGTAATCCGGTTTTCCTCGAAACCTTCAAGGTAGTCACTGCTGAAAAGGTCAGAGCTGTTCCATTCGCGGTTGCAATGAACTATCATGTAAGAGAGTGCACCGTAATCACCTGCAATTATGTCGAAATGAAGAGTCAGCTGTTCGTCGCTGCCCAGCATCAAAACAGGGTATGCAATCCGCACTTCTTCCTTTTCGAACCACACGCTCTTCACGTTTTCAGCCGATATGTCGCGCATTTGTAAGTCCTGTCCTGCCAGGTAAAGAAGCGGGAACAAAAGAAATGAAACTGATAAACTTAATGTTTTGATCATTGTTATTCTGCTGCGCCTAAATTATTTTCACCTTAAAAATACAAATATCCTGCCGTTCTTCCGGGAATGCAGTCAAAGAAACTAAATTTCGTGATTTATGTCATTTAGGGATGTGAAAAGAATAACAATGTATTAATATTGCAGGATCAAATTCCGTTTTAAGCAGAATCATATATGTCATCACCAATCAGATTACGTAAAGGCTTGGATATCAAGCTAAAAGGCAAAGCCGAGAAGATACTTCTTCCGGAGGTTGCAGTGACCCGTTTCGGGGTCAGGTTTGCCGATTTTGAAGGTCTGACAGCGAAACCTGTGGTAAAGGAGGGGGATACTGTCAAAGCCGGTACCACCCTGTTTTATGACAAGAGCTTCCCTGAGATAAAGTATGCCTCACCTGTCAGCGGTGTTGTGAAGGAAGTAGTCAGGGGCGAAAAAAGGCTCTTACTTGAGGTAGTAATAGACCAGGAGGGGAATGAAAAGGAGATTTTCGGTCCGGCAGCTGATCCTTTAAGCCTGACCCGTGAGCAGGTAAAGGAGAGGATGCTTGAATCAGGTCTGTGGCCTGTCATGAGACAGAGGCCATATCATATTGTTGCAAGGCCTTCGGGTACGCCCAAGGCAATCTTTATATCAGCCTTCGATACTGCTCCGCTGGCACCGGACATCGACTTTTATAATGGCCAACACTCACGGCAATTACCTGCAAACGGGAATCAATGCACTTACACGTCTGACTGACGGCAGGGTGCATCTTTCATTTGATTCCACAGGATCAAGGGTTGCAGAGGTTAAAAACCTTAATAATGTTGAGGTGCATAATTTCACAGGTCCGCATCCGGCAGGCAATGTAGGAGTTCAGATACATCATATAGACCCTGTTTCAAAGGGAGACGTTGTCTGGTATATTGATATTCAAGATGTTGTGGCACTGGGTAGGCTCTTTGCAACAGGTGTTTATGACCGGGAGCGCATCATTGCCCTTGCCGGCGAGGGGGTACTTCATCCGAAATATCACAGGATAAAACCCGGAGCCTCTGTGACCAGCATCCTTAAGGCCAACCTCGCTGAAGGCAAATTTCGTGTAATCAGCGGCAACATTCTTACCGGAAAAACAATCGGGCCGGAAGGTTCACTAGGGTTCTATGACAACACTGTAAGTGTCATTCCTGAAGGAGATTACAGTGAGTTTTTCGGATGGGCGCTGCCGGGATTTGACAAGTTCAGTTACTGGAAGACGTTTATGTCGAAGCTGCTGCCGCGGAAGGAATACACACTAGATACAAACGTTCATGGCGGACAGAGGGCATTCGTGATGACAGGTCATTATGAGAATGTGTTGCCTATGGATATTTACCCGATACAGCTTGTGAAAGCAATTCTTGCCGAAGATATCGAGCTTATGGAGAACCTGGGTATTTACGAGGTGGCTGAGGAGGACTTCGCCCTGTGTGAATATATAGACCCTTCGAAGAGTGAGATACAGGAGATTATCCGCAAGGGTATAAACCTGATGATCAAAGAGATGAATTAATAAAGGAAACATCGCTATAATGAATTTCTTACTTAAAAAAATAATGAAGATGAGGCCCTTGTTCGAAAAGGGCGGACGCTTCGAGAAGTTCCATTCCGTCTTTGACGGTTTCGAGACCTTCATCTTCGTTCCTGAGACTGTGACAAGGAAAGGGTCACATGTCAGGGACCATATGGATATGAAGCGCACTATGACGGTTGTGATAATAGCACTTCTGCCGGCGCTGATTTTCGGGGCATGGAATGTAGGGCTGCAGCATACGAGGGCATTCGGTCTTGAGGGCTGGGGCACCTTCCAGATGTTCTGGTTCGGCTTCCTGAAGATACTGCCACTCATAATTGTCAGTTACGGTGTAGGACTCGGCATAGAGTTCATTGCAGCGCAGATGCGGGGTCACCAGATCAATGAGGGATTCCTTGTGACAGGGATGCTCATCCCGCTTATAATGCCGGTTGACGTACCGCTGTGGATGCTGGCTTTATCAACAGCCTTTGCGGTTATTATAGGCAAGGAGGTGTTCGGAGGAACAGGGATGAATATTCTTAATCCCGCCCTTACTGCCCGTGCTTTTCTCTTTTTCAGTTACCCGGGATGGATGACAGGCGACAAGGTTTGGATAGAAGGACTGACAAAGGGCGGCGGTCTTGACGGTTTTTCGGGGGCCACGCCGCTGGCACTGGCAAAACTTGATGTATTTGACAGGATGCCTTCGGCTATGGACATGTTCCTGGGTACGATTCCTGGATCCGTCGGAGAGACCTCAGTAGTTGCAATTCTCATAGGAGCACTCTTTCTGATAATCACAGGTGTTGGCAGCTTCCGCATTATGTTATCAATGACGCTGGGCGCCCTCGGTATGGGCCTCCTGTTAAATCTTACGGGAAGCAATGAGTACACACAGATTCCGGCATATTACCACCTTTTAATGGGCGGTTTCGCCTTTGGAACAGTATTTATGGCCACCGACCCGGTCAGCGCAGCCCAGACAAACACCGGCAAGTGGATCTACGGAGCACTGACGGGCATTATGGTGGTCATAATCAGGGTCTTTAACCCTGCCTACCCGGAGGGAACGATGCTTGCAATACTGCTGATGAACGTATTTGCACCGCTCATTGACCATTATGTGGTGAATGCAAATATCAGGAGAAGATTAAAGAGAATCAAGACAACATAAACGGAACAGAAGATGAAAGATTTCAGTAACAGATATATTTTCATATTCTCCCTGGTGATGGTTGTCTCCGTCGCCATTTTACTGTCGCTTACGGCATTGCTGCTGCAGCCAAAACAGGAAATGAATGTGGAAGTTGAAAAGAAGATGAACATACTCTCCTCGATAAATATTGTTGCGGAAAAAACCGATGCGGTTCAGCTCTACGACAAGTATATCAGGGACAGTTACGTGATAAACACTGAGGGTAAACATATCGATGGTGCGAATGCATTTACAGTTGGTCTTCGTGCAGAACAGAAGAAGCCTCTCGCCGAGCAGTATCTTCCGGTTTTCATTGCGGTCATGGACAACGGCGACACACTGCACATATTCCCCCTTGAGGGAAAGGGTCTCTGGGGACCTATCTGGGGTTATGTTGCCCTAATGCCTGACATGAACACTATTGCCGGGGCAACATTTGATCACAAGGGTGAGACACCGGGACTGGGGGCGGAGATCAACACCACTCCTTTTGAAACCCAGTTCCTGAAGAAGAGCATTTTCGATAACGGTAAGTTTGTCTCGGTAAGGGTTGTGAAGGGCGGAGCCGACCTTTCAGATCCACATGAGGTTGACGGTATCTCCGGAGGCACGATAACAAGCAAGGGATTGGAAGAGATGGTCCGCGACGGTCTTTTCAAATATGAAAAATATTTCACTGAAAACAGGAAGTAGTCATGGAAAATGTAGAAAAGGAGCCGCTGTTGTCGGCGAAGAATATAAAACTGATGACCAACCCTCTCAGTCTGGAGAATCCTATCACCGTACAGGTACTGGGCATCTGCTCGGCTCTGGCTGTCACTGTCAAGATGAAACCTGCAATAGTCATGGCTATTTCTGTAATGGCGGTTCTGGCAGTATCGAATGTGGTTATCTCGGCCATGCGCAAATCAATACCCGGCAGGATAAGGATAATTGTCCAGCTGGTTGTAATTGCAACCATGGTTATACTTGTAGACCAGTTTTTAAAGGCTTTTGCCTTTGACGTCAGCAAGCAGCTCTCGGTATTTGTGGGGCTGATTATTACAAACTGTATTCTGATGGGCCGCCTCGAGGCCTTTGCTATGGGAAACAAACCGTGGCCGTCGTTCCTTGATGGTCTGGGCAATGCAGGCGGTTACGGACTTATTCTTATAATTGTATCATTCTTCCGTGAGCTTCTGGGCAGCGGCAGTGTCATGGGATACCCTGTAATGGAAAAGCTGGGCATTTACAAGATCCGGGTATGAAGACAACGGATTCATGATCTTACCGCCCATGGCGCTTATAACAGTGGGCCTGATTATATGGGTGCAGCGTAGCCGCAACAAGTCTCTTCTCGAAACAAAATAACCTGATTGAAGATGGAAAATCTGCTCAATATATTTATAAGGTCGATTTTTATCGACAACATGATCTTCGCTTTCTTCCTGGGAATGTGCTCATATCTTGCCGTTTCGAAGACAGTGAAGACATCAATGGGACTTGGTGTGGCCGTGATCTTCGTGCTGCTGATTACGGTACCCGTAAACTTCCTGCTTGAAAAGTTTGTACTGAAGAAAGGTGCACTGGTTTGGCTGAGTGACAGTTTCGCGACGCTTGACCTCAGCTTCCTCTCCTTCATAATGTTTATAGCAGTCATAGCATCAATTGTTCAGCTGGTGGAGATGGTCATTGAGAAGTTCAGTCCTGCTTTGTACAACTCTCTTGGTATCTTTCTTCCTCTTATTGCTGTGAACTGCGCAATCCTTGGCGCAGCCCTGTTTATGCAGGAGAGAGAGTACGATAATATTGCCGAAGCAACTGTCTTCGGCCTGGGATCCGGGATAGGCTGGCTTCTGGCTATAGTTGCCCTGGCAGCCATCAGGGAGAAGATGCGCTATTCAAATGTCCCGGCACCACTGCGTGGCCTGGGAATCACTTTTATTCTCACAGGTCTGATGGGGATAGCCTTTATGAGCTTCCTGGGTATAAAACTTTAAAGAAACCGGATACAATATGATATTAGGAATTTCTCTTGCAGGCACAGTATTGATCAGCATGGTTGTTTTCATGCTTGTAATGATACTTCTCGTGGTGGTGCTGTTATATGCAAGACAGAAACTGACTCCCCAGGGAGACGTGACCCTGAAGATCAATGACCGTGAACTGATAGTCTCACCCGGATCAAACCTGCTAGCAACCCTGTCTGGTAATGATATCTTCCTGCCTTCGGCATGCGGAGGAGGAGGTACCTGCGGGATGTGCAAATGCCAGGTGACAGAGGGTGGGGGAGCAATACTTCCCACCGAAACAGGCTTCTTCACCCGCCGTGAACAGCATGACAACTGGCGTCTCGGGTGCCAGGTGAAGGTGCGGGAGAGCATGACAATACACGTTCCCGAAGCCGTTCTGGGCATCAGGAAGTGGGAGTGCACAGTTGTATCGAACAGGAACGTTGCAACATTTATAAAGGAATTCGTGGTTAAGCTGCCCGAAGGCGAAGATCTTGTCTTCAAATCGGGCGAATACGTCCAGATAGATGTTCCGGTCTGCGAGGTCGACTTCAGCAAGGATATTGATGTTGAGGAAGAGTACAGGCCCGACTGGGACAAGTTTGGAATATGGAACCTGAAGATGAAAAATAAGGAGGCTACTTACAGGGCATATTCGATGGCCAACTACCCGGCGGAGAAGAATCTCATAATCCTGAACATACGTATCGCCACCCCGCCATGGGACAATGCGAAGAAGCAGTTCATGAACGTGCCTCCGGGAATCTGTTCTTCATTCATCTTCTCGCGGAAGCCGGGTGACAAGGTCTCCATCTCAGGTCCCTACGGTGATTTTCACATCAAGGAGACGCAGAATGAGATGGTATATGTAGGTGGCGGTGCCGGAATGGCGCCGCTGAGATCTCACATTTTCCACCTGCTCAGGACCCTGAAGACGGGCAGAAAGGTATCATACTGGTACGGTGCAAGATCGAAGCGCGAGATGTTTTATGAGGATGAGTTCATGGAGCTTGAAAAGAAATTCCCCAACTTTAAGTTTAACATTGCCCTTTCGGAGCCGCTGCCTGAGGATAAGTGGACCGGCTATGTTGGATTCATTCATCAGGTTTTGCTCGATAATTACCTGGGCAAGCACGAGGAACCTGAGGAGATAGAATACTACCTCTGCGGTCCGCCTGTGATGAACGCTGCTGTGCTGAAGATGCTTGACGACCTGGGAGTTCCGAATGGGAATATTGCGTTTGATGACTTCGGAATATGATAGAAGGGAGCAGGCATCAGGCAGTAGGCAATGGGCAGTAGTCAAATCCCGAAGGGATGACATTATGATAGCTCGTTAATCACATACCACAGAACCCCGAAGGGGTGACATTATTATAGGAGAATTGCAAATAAATCATATTTCCCCTCCTTGACAGGGGACTGGCGGGAGGGGTGTCCGCCAGCTGGCGGACGGGGTGGTTTGACAATATGAAAAAAACACTAATATTTTTCCTGGTAGCCCTCACCCTGCAGGGTTGTAACCCGCAAATGGAGTTTGCCGAAATCAGCGGCTTCACCCAGGGTACCATATATCACATTACATTTGAAACCTCCCCTGAGATTGATATTTCAGAGATCCGCACAGAAATTGAAAAGATCCTTTCTAAAGTTGACAACTCCCTGTCAATATATAATGATTCATCTGTTATCTCCTTAATCAACAGTAATCTAAGCGATAAGACCGATACACTCTTCCGCGAGATGTACCGTCAGTCGAGGGAGGTATGGGTAAAGAGTTCGGGAGCATTTGACATAACGATTGGTCCTCTTGTGAAATCGTGGGGATTCGGACCAGATGCTTTGCAACGCTTTGATGCTTCAAAACTCGATTCACTGATGGCGCTTGTAGGAATGGAAAAGGTGGCGCTTGATGGTGACAGGATTATTAAGGATGATCCTGATATGTATATGGATGTTAATGCTATTGCACAGGGATACACAGTGGATCTGCTTGTTGAATTTCTCGGCAGCAGGGGGATCAGGAACTGTCTTGTGGAAGTGGGTGGTGAGGTGCGGACCGCAGGTGATAAAGACGGATCTGGATGGAGTGTGGGGGTTGACAGACCTGTTGACGGCAACAACACTCCCGGAGCTGATCTGGAAGCCATCATCAGGCTTGACGGCCGTTCACTTGCCACCTCTGGCAATTACCGGAAATTCTACATTGAAAACGGTGTAAAATACTCACATACAATCGATCCGCACACCGGATACCCGGTACGGCATACACTGTTAAGTGCAACGATAATAAGCACCTCCTGCTCGACTGCAGACGCATGGGCAACTGTATGCATGGTGGTGGGAAAGGATTCCGCCGCTGCATTCATTGAAAAATATGACTTTCTTGAAGGTTACCTGATATACTCAGATGATGAGGGTAACATGAAAACATGGATGTCAGCCGGTCTGAACAGATCATAGAGGAACAATAGTTATTCCGGAAGACCGCAGCCCGCGCACCCGCTGACTCCGTCAATCGGCCTGCAACCTGTGTCAGAATGCTGTGCACAGGTGATTCCCCTTTTGCGCATCTCCTTATTATGGCTGATATGAGTATCTGGGAACCGGCCACCGCGCTTGATAAGCATGCTGATTCCCAGACCAAGCATTGCCAGGGCTATCAGAACAGCGGATATGATTAGTAATTTTATAAACATTATTCCAATTTACAGGCTGCAAATTTAATCACCTGCTCCCGTTAATACTATAACAATGGCCGGTTTATTTTGTTCCCAATCAAATATAGCCTCCCCGCTGTCTGTCTGCTCGCTAAAATTGTCCGCCAGCTGGCGGACAATTTCTTAACGGTCGGTCCCCTTCGGGGTTCAGAGGTATTCAATCTTCAATAGCTATCAAAATGTCACCCCTTCGGGGTTTAATTGAATTTTATTTCCATTGTAATAGCCAACCCACTGCCTGTCTGCCCTCAAAAATGCCCACCGGGCATTTTCTTTACGCTCGCCCCCCCCCTTCGGGTTTTTGAGGTATTTAACTTTCTTTAGCTATCATAATGTCACCCCTTCGGGGTTCCATGCCCCTTGCTCCATGCTCCATGCTACTACTTACTCCGGATCTTCATCCTTCTTCTTCATCTCCTCCATCTCCTCAGTTGTGTATCTGTGGATCTTGAAGTTGATTGAGGCAATGAAGAAACTCATGAAAGGCCCTATGATATTGAAAAAGCAGTAGGGAGCATATGCCAGTGTCGGTACACCCAGTATACTTGCCTGTGTCGCTCCGCATGTATTCCAGGGAACAAGAACCGATGTTACAGTTCCTGAGTCTTCCAGGGACCTGCTCAACAGTTCAGGTTTGAAACCCAGATCGCGGTATTTTTTAGCAAACATCCTTCCCGGAATTACAATGGCCAGGTACTGATCGGAGGCTGTCACATTAAAGAAGAAACAGGTGGCCAGCGTCGACCCTACAAGGGACCCTGCACTGTGAACACGACGCATAAGGCTCTTCGTGATCTTTTTTAACATTCCGGCGGCTTCCATTATACCGCCGAAGGTCATCGCGCAGATTATGAGCCATATAGTGTTGAGCATCCCGGCCATACCCCTGGTTGTCAAAAGATCGTCAACCGTTGTGTCTCCGGTCGTAACTGACACTGAACCGAACATTGTCTTTGTAATTGCTATATAAGACTGTTTTACAAAAGAACCGTCAACAGCGGCTATATCCCTGAGTATCTGAGGTTGAAAGATAACAGCGCAGAGCGCGCCGAGCAGAGTCCCTCCAAGAAGTGCGGGCAGCGGCGGTACCTTTTTTACAATTATGAAAATTAGCATTGCAGGTACAATCAGGAGTACCGGGGTAATATTGAATTTCGTTTTTATGGCAGCCTGTACAATGGCTGCACTTGTCTGTGTGTCAGTGTGGTCACGGGTGAATCCTATGACAAGGAAGATTATGAGGGTAATAATCCACGTGGGTCCAGTTGTTATTACCATGTACCTGATATGTGTAAAGAGGTCTGTCCCCGCAACCGCCGGTGCCAGGTTGGTAGTATCGGAAAGGGGTGACATCTTATCTCCAAAATATGCTCCTGAAATAATTGCACCTGCTACAATTGCCTCACTGAACCCCAGTGTTTTGCCGATACCCAGCAGTGCGACACCCATCGTGGCCACTGTTGACCAGGAACTGCCTGTTGAGACTGATACCAATGAGCAGATGATGACTGTAGCGAAAAGGAATATTTTAGGATTAAGGATCTCCAGGCCGTAATAAATAAGCATGGGTATTACGCCGCTTATCATCCAGGTTCCGGCGAGTGCTCCGATAAGGAAAAGAATCAGTATTGCGGGGAGCGCGGTGCCAATGGAATGCACTACCCTGTCAAGGAGGTGATCCCACTTAAAGCCCTGGTAAACAGCAATTATACCTGCCACTGCTGCACCCATTATTAGTGCTATCTGGTTGGCTCCCGAGAGGGTATCATCACGGAAGAATTTGACATTGAGCCCAAGCAGAATGATAAGTACTATGAGCGGCAGCAACGACTGCAGCATTGAGGGGGTCCTGGTCTTCTCAGTCATGGGTGATTTTTACCGTGTTGATGTGCAATTTACCATTTTTTTAATACCTGTTTTTATACTCCGCAACATATCAGGCGATTTTGCATTTTTTTCTGTTTTACTTGATTTTGCCACAGGGATTTATTATATTGTCCTTCTGTTAACGGTAAAATGGGGCACTTTCCTGACATATTCAAGATAAATCCCGAGGATAAGATACCCGGAAAAGGGAGGATACTGATTTCCGAGCCCTTCCTTACCGACCGTTTCTTCAACCGTACCATCGTGTTTCTTACTGAGCATACACCGAGATGGAACGGTAGGGTTTATCCTTAACAGGGTCATAGACCTGATGGTAAGCAGCGCTGTCGATGGCTTCGATAAGTGGGATGAGCACCTCTCTGTTGGAGGGCCTGTGGCACCTGATACACTGAATTACCTGCATACTCTCGGTACAAAGGTTCCGGGAAGTGTGCCCGTAGTGCCGGGGATATGGTGGGGAGGGGAAATCGACGCCTTGCGTAATCTCATATCCACCGGTACCGTAGGGCGTGACCAGGTGAGGTTTTTCCTGGATATTCAGGATGGGAGAAGGGCCAGCTGAAAAAGGAACTGAACGATAACTCGTGGGTGATAGCCAGGGTGCCTCCCGAAGTTATAATGAAGAGCCGCGGCGATGTCTGGAAGGAGGTCCTGCGTTCGCTGAACAACAAATACAAGATATGGGCTGAATTTCCGGAGTCACCGGAGATGAACTGATTTTGCGCACTTAATAGTGTGAGGTTCCGCCGGCGTAACCAACGGCATCCATCGAAAATATCAATTGAATCGAAGGTTTTTGTCAGTGCATTATCCTGAAGACAAGCTCCTTCAGGAGATCTCCTGTTTCACTGCCGGCATCTCCGAATCCCTTCGCCTTTAGATCATAAGAGCGTATGAGGCTGATGGCGTTCATCACACTGCCCATAGGGTAAACACCTGACGCTGCCTTGTAATCCTTGACGTAACCCGGGTATGTCTTGAGCGCCGCAATCACGTTGCCCTCACTTCTGTCCTTGAGGTTATGGTAGATGAGCACCCTCGTAAAGTTCGAGAAGAGACTGGGAAAGATTATAGGTATAATCTCTTTTTTAGAATGCGCTGCATAATAGTTCACCACGCGCGCTGCTTTCAGCGGATCACGGTAGACTATTGCCTTCCAGCATTGGGTGTGTAATCCTTGCTGATACCGATGCTCTTTTCTATGAGTGCGGTATCGATGCGTGGGTTTTCCTTTGGTAATGAAATGATAAGTTTGTCGAGCTCGTTAG